>NZ_OZ245810.1:1885000-3756164 GCF_965228385.1 Hyphococcus sp.
GGCGGCGGGGTCGCGCGCGGCTGGGCGCATATCGGCGCCGTGCGCCGTCTCGACGAGCTGGGCTTCCAGCCGGACATCATCGCCGGCACCTCCGTCGGCGCGCTCGTTGGCGCGTTCTGGCGCGCCGGCCATCTCGATGCGCTGGAGGCCTGGGCGCTCAGCCTCACCAAAACCCGTATGCTGAGTTATTTCGACGTCGTATTGAACGGTTCCGGCTTGATGGGCGGCAAGCGCCTTGAAAAAACCATGGATCGATATCTTCCGCGTACTGATATAAAAGATCTTCCCGGAAAATTTATCGCCGTAACGGCCGAGCTTGCGACCGGCCATGAAGTCTGGCTGACACAAGGCGATCTCGGTGAAGCCGTGCAGGCCGCCTATGCGCTGCCCGGAGTCTTTCCGCCAAAAGCGATCGGCGGGCGCTGGCTGATCGACGGCGCCCTCGTCAATCCCCTGCCCGTTTCCGCCTGCCGTGCGTTCGGCGCGCGCACCGTCATTGCAATTGGTCTGCATGCGGACGCATTCAATATGGGCGTGGCGCAACGCAAAGCCCGTTTCAGTCAGCTTGAAAAAGACGGCGGCGCCGAACTGGAAGAAGCGTCCAAAGGCAATTTGACTGAAAAGCTGATGCTGCGTCGTTTGTTTCATGCGGGCGATAACGCACCCGGCGTCGGCTCGGTAATGCTGGCGTCGTTCAATATACTGATGGACCGCATCACGCGGTCGCGGCTGGCGGGCGATCCGCCGGATGTGCTGATCACGCCGCAAGTCGGACATGTCCCGCTTCTCGATTTCGACCAGGCGGAAGAGCTGATCCGGCTTGGGCGCGAAGCAATTGACGGTGCGGCCGATCAGATCGAGGCGGCGGCGAAGTATCTCGCCTGAAGGCTATTCGGCGTTCAACGCATACAGCGGCTTTTCCGCCGCCGGATATATAACGCCGCCGCCGTCGTCCGCCATATGGAAATGAAAGCGTAGCATCCACTCGCCCCTGCCGAATCGATCCTTTGATAATTGATATTCCCGTGCTGTAATATCCATCCACTTTGTCTGGCGGCGCCCGTTGACCTCTTCCATGCCGTTCGGCCCCGGCGTATTCGCCCACCAGCCTTCAACACGCCACCACAAATCGCTTGAAGATGTTTTTGGTTGCGCGGCGGGTTCATCCAGCGGCCATTCCCCCAATTGCGCCGACGCGTGCAAGTTCAATCCGTTGGCGTAATTGGGCGAAAACAATTCGATATCGTCCCAGCTCATCCCGGCCGAGGGTGTGGTATGGCAAAGCCAGACGTAATGATCGTCCTGAAATATATAAAGATCGGTTTCAGAAGACACCTCTACCTGTTCTGCATTGAGGGCCTCGTATTCCTGACATCGCCCATCCATGAGCGGATAGGCTCCTGACGTCAGCATGGCGAAAACAGTTTCCAGCAATGAATTCCTCGCATAACGGCTTTAAAAAAACGCCCATCAAGTCGCGATGTATTCTTTCAGCGCCGCCGCTTCCTGTTCCGCCTCCTCGATTTTGCGCTTGACGACATCGCCGATGGAGACGACGCCGACAATTTTTCCGTCGTCGGTGACGGGCAAGTGCCGAATTCGCTGTTCAGTCATCTTCGTCATTAATTCGTCTACAGAAGCATCAAGCGAACAGGTGTGCATTTTACTGGTCATGCAGTCGCTGACGGTCATGGAAAGCGCATCCGCTCCCTTGTCGCCCAGCCGCCGCACAATATCGCGCTCAGACAAGATGCCGACGGCGTCGCCATTGTCCGAAAGAACGATCACGGCCCCGATATTTTTTTCGTTCAGGATAGTAATGGCTTCGCGAATACTGGCCCCGGGGCTAACGGAAAAAATATCCGCGCCTTTCGCTTGAAGGATTTTTTCGACTTTCATTGACAGCCTCCTTCCCTTCCACACTCTATTGTGCCTTTGAATGGGATGAGCGGCAAGTCTGCGCCGGCAATCGCTTTGCCGTTCAACGCATGGAAATCGCCAGTTTTTCAAAAAACGGGTAGGCCAGCAAGCCGAACAGGTAGCCGCCGACATGCGCTTCCCAGGCGATCATGGCGCCCCCGGTCAGCAAACCGCCAAAAAGGCCGATGCCAGCGTTCATGGCGATAATAAAAAACGACCACACAATTACGCTTTGAGACGTCAGCGGGCTGATAGCTGCGTATTCCGGTCCGAACAGGGTCGACCGGTTGAAAGCAAAACGGACAAGCCCGCCCAGTAATCCGGAAACGGCCCCGGATGCGCCGACCATGGGGATCAGATCCTTCGGATGCATGTAAATGAACAGCAAAGCGCCGGCGACGCCGCATAAAAGATAAAACGTCATAAAAAGACTGGCGCGGGAAAATGCTGAAAATGATTTCAGCGCGTCGCCCGCTCGCATCCGGCGCGCCACCGGCGCGCCAAACGCCAGCAGCCACAAAAGATTGAGCGCGATATGCATCAACCCCGCATGCAGAAACATGTGGGATATCAAAGGCGACAACATACTCAGCCAGCCGCCGTTCGCCTCCGCGCCTGCAAGAAACCAACGCGGCGTAACGGAAGCGATATTAACGAGCGTATTGGCCGCCCGGACAGGCAAGACGACGATGGTCGCGAAAACGAGCAGGTTCAATGCGGCGATGAGCAGAACGACGCCCGGTACGTTCAACAGCCTTTTTTGATCAATTTCGCCCCCCGGCCTGCGCAGCACAAAGGGAGCCTTCCCGGAAAAACCAACCATAAACGCGTATCGCCTTATGTGCCATTTTGGCTCGCTCAAGCCCGATTGCGGAAAAATTCCTTGCGGAATTGGCGAAATGTAAACATCGCGCCTCTCCGGCGCAAACCTTTGTTCACTAAACGCGATTAAAGTTCTCATAAGGTCTCAAAAAGCGACAGAGCCCCGCATGGTTGAAAACCCGACAAAAACCGGCGCGCAAACGCCAAAACGTGAACAGACGCCGGAAAACCATGAGGACCGGCGCCAGTTTCAGCGCGTCGATCTTCCGCTGAAAGCCCGGTTTCTGACCGACAGCGGCACGGAATGGTCAGGCGAGGTCACAAACATGTCCGCCGGCGGCGCTTTGATCAGGGCGAAATTTCCCCCGGCTTTCGGACAGAGCGTCGTTCTCTATATCGATCAGGTCGGGCGAATCGAGGGCAAGGTCGTACGGTCTGAAAAAGACAACTTCGCCGTCACTTACAGGAAAAAGCGCGCAAAGCACGCCAAACTGGCGGACCGGCTGACGACGGCGATGAATTCGAAACGCCGCGGCGGCGCGGACAGACGGGGCGATCCGCGCATCGCCCATGACGCCCCCGCGACCGTTTACCTTGAAGACGGGCGCGTCATCCAGTGCGCCATACTCGATATTTCGTTGACCGGCGCATCCATCGAGATCACGCCGCGACCGCCGCTCGGCATGCAACTCATATTGGGACGCATGACCGCGAAAGTGATACGCCGGCACGAAAAGGGCGTTGGCGTCGTCTTTACCGGGGCTGCGGACCGAATGGACAAAATTATTGAAGAAACTGTGGAAGAGCCTGAGCCGCCGGAAACGTCTGGTCCGGATTTTGCTCCTTCTTTCGGAAAAAAGGGCGTCCGCGATTAAGCGGACCGGTGCGAAAGAGGTCATAAATGCTCGCTGCCGAAAACTGGTGTTTAAAAGTTAAGAACAAGGTTTACGGGCCTTACACGACCGAACAGATGCGCAAGTTCGCGCATGAAGGCCGGCTTGCGGCATGGTCAATGGTGGCGCCGGCGGGCGGGCGCGCCTGGCGCGAAGCGCGTTCGGAACTCGTATTCGCCAATTTTTTCGGCGGCGAGAAGCCAGTAGCAAAAAAAGTTTACGGTAAAACTTTTGGCAAACGCTCCGATTGGGATGACGACCCCTCGCTCGAACCAAAGGCGAAGACATCGCCAAAAACCGTTCAGCAAAATGCAAAGCCTTCGGCTGTTGCCGACGACCCGTCGATACACACCGCGAATTTCATTATTATCTTTGACGTTGTCAGCGCCGCAGCGAGCCGCGTTGAAGCGGCTGTCATGAGCCTCGGCCATGCGTTCCGGATCGCAGACAACGTATGGAACGTCAATTGCGAATTGACAGCCGTCGGCGTGCGCAACGCCATTGCTCCGTATCTGCGCGGCAGCGAGTCAATTTTTGTCGTGGACGCAACGCGCGGTCGCACCTCATGGCGCAATTATGCTCCCGAAACGCAATCAAAAATTTCCGCCGCATATATGCGTTCTAAGGTCGCCTGAGCCGCACTTGCAGTCGTTAAGACTTGCGAATTTTTTCTGACAGTACTCGGCGCACGCCAGCAAACATAGTATAGTTGCTACGGTGATTGATTCGCGGATTGCCTCTTTGCGAGGAGCGTCTGAAGCCAGAATGAATTGTTGCGGCTCTGTTTCAAATCGAGTGAGCGTTTTCAGCGCCCTTGCCGCTTCATTCCTTAAATTCAATCTGCACCCTGCGTCATCAACGCCAGAAATCTTTATTTTTTGTTTTGGAGGCGTAGATGACCAAACGTTCAGCGCGTCGCGCGGCCCGGCGCATGCAGGAACATGCAAGTTACGGCGACGACTCAAATATACGGCAGCTCTTTGAAGAGTCTCAATGGTCGCCGTTCGACACCCCGAAACACAAAAGCGATAACTGCGAGCAGAAATATCGTAAAAATATCCGTGCACAGAATGCATCGCAGCAGCAAATGCTGGACGCCATAGATGAAGCGCCGCTGGTTTTTTCCATAGGCGCAGCTGGAACGGGCAAAACCTATCTTGCGATCGCCAAGGCGGTGGAAGCGCTGGATTCAGGGTCGGTCCGGCGCATTATCCTGTCCCGCCCCGCCGTTGAGGCGGGAGAAAGCCTTGGGTTTCTGCCCGGCGATATGGAGGAAAAACTTTCTCCTTATCTTCGCCCCCTCTATGACGCGCTGTGCGACCGGCTGTCTTCAAAACGTCTGAAAGCGCTGATGGCGGAAGGCGTTATTGAAATTGCGCCGATCGCATTCATGCGCGGGCGCACTTTAAACAATGCCTATGTGGTGATCGACGAAGCGCAAAACTGCACCTACGGACAGTTGAAAATGCTGTTGACGCGGCTTGGCTGGAATTCATCCATGGTGGTGACGGGCGATCCGGGACAAAGCGACCTCCTCCCCGGTTTATCGGGCTTGTCCGATGTGGTGGAAAAACTTGAAAATCTGGAAAATGTAAGGGCGATCAGCTTCTCCCGGCAGGATGTCGTGCGCCATCCGCTCGTCGCGGAGATGATTGAAGCGCTCTGATAATAACCGTCCCGGTTTCAGCCGCGAGCCACGCCAAAGGTTTGCGCCTTTTGGCGCTGGCGTGATAATGAGCTTTCGCGCATAGTAAAGATTGTGGGCGGGGCGACGCGAGGTTGGCGAATGAGTAACGGTTTCGGCGGCGAAGAAATAAAACAGGAATCGAGCTGGCGGTATCCACTCGGTATTTTCATGGCGACGCTCGTTCTGTGCGCCATATTCCTCTATTACTATGTGGGTCCGAGCGTCGATGATTTCAGCGGCAATACGCCGAGCCCCGCCATCACGGAAGAACCTGTGCGCGTTGAAATCGGCGGGATCACCTTCAGCCCGGCTGCAAATTATACAGTCTTTCCCCGCGCGCGGCGCGGCGGCGCCAGAGATGAAGTCGTGCTTTACGCCCTATGGCCAACCATGAACGGGTACACCCCGGCCCAGCGGCGGGAATTTATCGAAAATGAGCCGGATTCGCGGCGCATCGATATCGTAATCTCGAAAAGCTCTTCCATGTTCAGTGAAAGAGATCGCTTTGAACGCCTCTACCTGCCTGAAACACTGGACCAGAGCGGCGTCAGAACACCCTATCAACTGACAAAGTTCAATTTTCGCGAGCAACGCAGCAATGTACCGACAAACGGCTACTCCGATACGGAGCTTTTTGTCGGAACGGACGCCGATGAAAATCTCGCCGCGATTTTCTGTTTCAAGGAACTTGATGAGGTTAAAAGTCCGGAATGCTGGCGTGAATATGAATATGGCGAGACAATAGAAGTGAGCTACCGGTTTAAACGGCCCTACTTGCCGGAATGGCAAGCATTGGACGCCGCCGTTCGCAAATTCGTAGAAGGCTTGGACCAAACGTCGGTGACCGCCGGTCAATAGGACGCGATATCTAATAATCCTGCGTGCGTGCGCTTAACGCAATCATGAACGCGGGCGACAGCAACAGCCCGATACTGCAGATAATGATGAGATAGGCCGCCGTCACGCCGCCTTCGCTCCACATAAACGCTGCAGAAGACGCAACGAGCGCGGCAGAGCCGGCGCCCAGCGAAACAAGAAAGCGGCGCAATCCATCACACATGGCGTTCTGCGCGACGTCGCGCGCATTGCGCCAGATATCGCCGGCGTTTCGCCAGCTGACTGTAATCTGCGAAAACGCGATCGCGGCCAGCGCCAGCGCGGCGAAACGCGCCGGCGCGTCAGGTTTGGGAAGGCTGAATATCTCGTAGAGATAATGCGCAAACAGCGTACTCAACAACAGCAATACTGCGATCAGCAGGCTTGTGCGGATCGACACAAACGCAAGCCCCGAAACGCAAAGGACAACAACGATAAAAGCCAGCAAGCTGCCTGGCGTCTCAACGCCGACTTCAAATCCTGCAATGACAACCATGATCGCCGCGATGGCGCTGACCGCGAACGCAGTCGTCGACGGCAGCAATTTGCGAACCGGTTTCCAGCTTTCAACGAAACGCTGCCGGCGCCTGTTTTCGTCCACTGCTGTCTGTTCGCCCGCGCCCCTCAGTGCGAGCGCGCTCGTTGTGCCCACAAGCGCCATCAATGAAGCAAGCAAAACCACCGACCCGGCGCTGGCGACATCCATGATATTTATTCGGCCAAAATTCGCATGGAAGCTTGTCAACGCAGCGTACGCCGCCGCCACGAGCACGCAAAACGCCGCCGGCGCCACGCCGCCGTGACCGGCCGCCGCCGCCGCCTTGCGCGGCGTCATACCCTTGGCGAAATATTGCGCGAAATCAGCCCCGATACCCGCTCCGATCGTAACGCCGCCCGCCAGCGCGATGGCCACGGACGCCGCCGATAAGGGCGATGTTAAAATATCCTGTATCGCGAAGACGCCAAGTCCCCCGACAGCGCCGATCAACGCCGCAAACGGTGCCGCCACGCCCAGCCTGACCGCATTGCGTGTCAGCGGCGCCAGGACAATCAAAAACATAAAAAGCCCAAAACCGCTCAATGCAATCAGGGGGGCGAAGTAGACGCCGGGAATTTCGAATGCGCCGAGCGCAGCGGCGCTTAGCCCGGCGCCGGCGATGATCGTCACGCACAAAAACGCGAAACGCAGGATCGGGCGTTCCGGCGCAAAAGCGGCGAGCATGATTGGCGCACATAATACGAACAATCCGGCGAACACCAGATTGCTAAGGACGCTGTAGCTTTCCGCCGAATCCGCTTCGCGCAAGCCGACCAGACATAAAACCAGCGCGCCAAGCAATAGCACGCCGGTTACAAGAATCGGCCGTTCAGCCGACAGCTTTCCCAGTAGACCGGTTGGCGCGCCCGGCAATGCTCACCCCTTAGCTGGCCGGAGAGTCCGGCAGATCGATTTCAAGAATCGCCATGTTAAAGTCGTAGGAGACGTCGCCTTCTTCATCATCACGGAAAATGACGCCAATAAACTCATCACCGAGATAGACTTCCGCCGAATCATCCTTATTCGCCCGGCCGCGTATGGTCAGGTTCGGCACAGAGAATTTACCTTGCAGGTATTGTTGCAAACGGGCGATCTCGTTTGAATCCATAACGATTGTCCTTTACTTTTGCCCGTCTTAACCGTATCCGCCTCGGGCGCCAACCTTGTCCGGCTGTAGAAGGCGCCAAATCAGATGGATAATGCGATGCGATTTTTTATGCCATTCTCCGTTTTAGCTGTTTTAGGGGCCGCCGGCTGCGCCAATGAAGCGCAATCAGACTGCGCCGGCGACGGCGTTGTCGTCAGCGACGCGTGGACGCGCGCGACGACACCCGCTCAAAAAATGAGCGCCGCCTATGTACAACTCTGCAACGGCGCAGACGTGGCTGATAAGCTGGTTTCCGTTACTTTCGACGGCGCCGATGCAGCTGAATTGCACACGACCCGCATGAATGAAGCCGGTGTCGCCAGCATGGCGCCGTTGACGGACGGACTGCCGCTCCCTTCAGGCGAAGCTGTGTCTATGGCGCCTGGCGGCGCGCATATTATGCTCATCGGGTTGTCGAACGCATTTGAAGACGGCGACGACCCTTCGCTGACCCTGAATTTTGAAAATGCGCCGCCGCAAACTATCATATTCGAAGTGCGCGCCGACGCCGGCGAGGATCACAACGCACATTAATTTCGGTTATTCAAACCGGTTGCGATCCCTGAACGTCACGATCTGCAATTTGTCTTCGCCCACATGATCGCGAATAGCCGCGTCGAGATCGACGATATGAAACCGGCTCCATTCGTTGGATTCGAGGACGTCGAACATGACGGCGGTCGCCCGGCGCATGATCGCCCCCGCAAGCAACAAATACGCGGCGGACGCAGCCGAAAATGCAACCAGTACTGACCACGGCGCGTTTTGGTAAATCATCGCGGCCAGAAAGACCGAATAGCACACGCCCGTCGCCAGCAATCCGCCAACCCAGTACAATGCAGTATTGCGGCGAACCTGATAAAATTTATTTCTCAACGCCAGTTCGCACAACATAAGGCGCATCGCGAACCAATGATACGCAAGCGTCCAGGATCCCGCCTCTTCCTTTAATTCTTCGCGCTGTCCCATGCGTTTATCGCGTTCAACATTCAGCGCACGCCGTTTCGCCACCTGAAAGTTGTTGTTGATGCGCGCAAATTTGGAGGTGATATAATTATCGAGGTTCATGAGATTGCGCTGCTGTACAACCTTGTACGGCCAGCTGAATATAAAAAATGCGAGCACAAGGCTCGCAAACGCTGCGCCGCCATAAAATAGCGCGGGCGCACCGCCATATTTCGCCGCAAAGCCGTACATCGTATCGTATCTTCCGGACTGCACAGCCCAATAGGCCGCGCCAAGCGCGATCAGATAGAGCGCCGGCGCCCAGTAAAGCAGCATTTTGCGTGTGTTGGCGTTCAATGTTTTGCGAAACAGCGTTGTGACTTCCAGAAAGCGCCGGTCGATGCTGTTTCGTTCAAAGCCAAGCGACGCATTCAGATAATCCTGTTCAACCTCTTCATAGAAAAAATCGCCCCGCGTGAATAACGGAAACGCAAAGCGGTAAAAGCCGCTGGCGTTTCGCGCATATTCCTGAGCCTGCTCCAATGACAGATCCGAAGCGGCGCGTTCGGTGAGGCGCGGGCGCGGCAATTGCCGAAACAATAGCGTTTCCACGCCGGTTGGCGGCTCTTCTCTGTACTCTTCCTGCAAAATATCTGCATGCGCTGCGCGCCCTATTGCAGCCCCGCCGGCGCTCGCCGTTGTCTTTGATGATGTTTTTGCATCTCGCGCCAGCGACCGGAAAGCCCGGCTGAGCAATCGAAATGGCAATAAAAACATGCTGAAAAATTTCCCCAAGATCTCACCCTCCTCTCTCGATTTAAAGATGGTGACGATTGGGCAAGCGTTCAATGTCCGTACAAAAACTTTCACATTTCAATATACTGATAAACTGGAAAAATATCGTGTGAATATATCATATAATATTCATTGCCCGGCCGCCCCTTTCGCAATCGGGACACCTTTTTAGGTCTTGCGCGGCCTTGGACAAAA
This sequence comes from Hyphococcus sp., assembly GCF_965228385.1. Taxonomy (GTDB): domain Bacteria; phylum Pseudomonadota; class Alphaproteobacteria; order Caulobacterales; family Parvularculaceae; genus Hyphococcus. Next base: position 1,894,819 of record NZ_OZ245810.1, read on the forward strand.
TCGGATAGTCATATTATGATTATGCGCGTCAGACATGTATTTTTGGGCTTGGCCGTGACGGCGGCGGCCCCGTCTCTCGCATTTGCGAACAACGCCTGTACGGCGCCTGCGATCATAACGTCAGCGCAGGTGACGACGTCCGACGGTCAGCAATACGACGTAGACACTTTTTATCGTTCGCCGGAAGAACTGGGCGTACTTTTCTCAAGCGACGGCAAAACCGAATTTGTCATAGAAGGCGGCCTCGCCTGGACGCGCGCTGTCAGTGAGGAAGCAACGAGAGAAACGCTGGCGGGCGACAGGGAAAGGCGCTTCGCCATTGGCCATCAATTCCATGCACTCGCGCTGAACTTTGAAACGATCGCAACCAACATTGTAGAGGTCCGGGACACGCCTTTTGCCGGCGGTGTCTTTGGCGGCCTTGAAGGCGACTATCCTTTCGGTGGAAAAATCACATTGTTGCAGGAAAACGCCGGCAGGCCGCACGGATTGATTCTATCGCTACCGGAAGAAGCGGACATTCATGTTGAATTCGGCGCCTGGCGCGCCGGCTCAGGCGCGCCTGATGTGCCTTACGCCCTCACCATCACCCATGAGGAGCGCGTGTTTAATTATGAATATACGGAGGTCTCCGTACTGAACCGGGACCACGGCAAGGATTCAATCGATTTTCACGAATTATTTGCTGCGCCGTCTATTGACGAACTGCACATTCTTCGTCTGCACCGGGCGTTGCTTACCGCCCACTGCCGCGGCGACGCCGACATGATGGCGGCGCTGACCGCGCCGGAAACAATTGTCGCCAATCGGGGCGAGCTGACGCCAGTAACAAGCGATGAAACCCGATCCAGATTTCAATCGGTGTTTTCCCGCGTTGATTACACCGCCTATCACGATCTGAAAGATCCCGTCATTCAGGCTGCCCAATCCGGGGATATCGGCTGGATTGCGGTCAATCCCCTGGCGGAAGGACAAAGCATCGAAACCGGCGAGACATTCTCATCGCAATGGGCCTGGGTCATGATGGCGCGCAAAATTGACGGCGTTTGGCTTAACGCAGGCAACGCATCCAACATCAATGCCGAATGAATAAAAATCATCCCGGACGGCTTTCGCGATACCGATTGGCCCGTTAAAAGCGCGGCCGTCATGCTGCACATAAACGACCTCACTTACCGGATCGAGGGCCGTCTTCTGTTCGATCAGGCGACGGCGGCGATTGCCGATGGCTGGAAAGTCGGATTTGTCGGCGCGAATGGTTCCGGCAAATCGACGCTTCTGAAAATCATCAAGGGCGAGATTTATACAGGCGGCGATGAAATCTCAATTCGAAAAAACCGGCGCATGGGCTCCGTGGAACAGGAGGCTCCATCGTCGAACGCCAGCTTGATCGAGACCGTGATGGCGGAGGATAAGGAACGGGCTCGTCTGATTGCAGAAGCCGAAACAGCGACGGAACCAAATCGGATCGCCGAAATTCAAACGCGCCTCGCCGACATCGACGCCCATTCAGCCGAAGCGCGCGCCGGTTCCATACTCGCCGGGCTTGGTTTTTCAGCCGATGAACAAAAACGCCCCTGCTCGGAATTTTCAGGCGGCTGGCGAATGCGCGTCGCCCTGGCCGGCGTTCTTTTCGCCGCGCCGGACCTGCTGATCCTGGACGAGCCGACAAACTATCTCGATCTGGAAGGTACAATCTGGCTTGAGAATTATTTACGCCGTTATCCCTATACGACCCTGATTGTGAGCCATGATCGCGCGCTTCTGAACAACGCGGTGACGCACATCATGGCGCTGGAAGACGGCAAGCTGACAGTGCATGCGGGCGGTTACGATCTCTACGAAAAAAAGCGGGCCGAAATGCGCGCACAGGCGGAATCTTTTCGCGCCCGGCAAGACGCCCGGCGAAAACACATGCAGGCCTTTGTTGACCGGTTTCGCGCCAAGGCCTCAAAAGCGAAACAGGCGCAAAGCCGCATCAAAATGCTTGAAAAAATGGAAACCACCGCCGCGCCAATTTCAGCGAAAACGGCCCCGTTCCATTTTCCCAATCCCAGGCCGATGGCGCCGCCCATCATCCGTGTTGTGGAAGCAGACCTCGGCTATGAAGAAGGCCGTCCGGTTTTAAAAAAAGTCAATCTCAGGCTCGACAACGATGATCGCATAGCGATCCTGGGCCCGAACGGCGAAGGGAAATCAACGCTTGTCAAGTCGCTGTCAGGGCGTCTGCCAGCGCTTTCCGGCAAAGTCTACAAACACAAAAAACTTGCAATCGCATATTTTGCGCAGCACCAGCTTGATGAACTGAACCCCAAAAACTCCGCCTACGATCATGTTCGCGCGCTTGTGCCTGATGCGACTGAAGCACAAACCCGTTCCTTCACAGCACGGCTCGGCTTCGGACCGGAAAAGGCGGACACGAAAGTGGAGAAACTGTCCGGCGGCGAAAAAGCGCGCCTGCTTTTGGGACTGATCACCTTTCACGGCGCGCATTTGCTGATTCTCGATGAGCCGACAAACCATCTCGATATGGCGTCCAGAGAAGCGCTCGTTGAAGCGCTGAACGCGTTTGAGGGCGCCGTATTGCTGATCACACATGACGCCCACCTCGCCTCCTCAGTCGCCGACAGGCTCTGGCTGGTCAATCAGGGCGCGGCGACGCCGTATGACGGAGACCTTGCAGAGTATCGCGATCTGATTATCGCAGCGAATAAAACCGCCGCCCAGAACTCGGACGGCGCAAAGCCGTCAACCAATTTTAAAGAGACAGCCCGCAAGGCTGCGGCTGACGCGCGCATTTCTATTCAACCCTTGAAGAAATCGGCTGACGGGCTTGAGGCGAGGTTTGAAAAGCTGAACGAAACGCTGCAGCGGCTTGATGACGCTCTCGCAGAACCTGATCTTTATACAAAAGACCTTGCGCGTGCGACGAAACTACAAAAAGAACGCGCGGCGCTTGTCGCCGCGATCAATCAGACAGAAGCAGATTGGCTTGCAGCGCTCGAAGCCTACGAAACCGCAAAACACAGTCTTTAGAGGCGCATGGATGCTCGCGAAAACGCCATGCATCGTGCTAATCTTAAGAAGGGCTCGGTTCTTTGTACGCTGAACGGACGAAATAAATGGGAACAATGGCATGAAAAAAGCGGCTGATTGCGAAACCATGGCGGATGTGCGCGCGGAAATCGACCGCGTCGATAGCAAGTTGGTCGACATGCTTGCCGAGCGCTGGACCTATGTTGATCGCGCCTGGGTCTTTAAACGCACTGCGGCGGAAGCATCCGTGCCATGGCGCAATCGCGAGGTTATAGAAAAAGTTCGCGAACGCGCCAGCGTCGCCGGCATGCCCCCGGAAATGGCGGAGGCGCTCTGGCGGCTTATTATTGGATGGGGCATTCAGTACGAAGAGGAACGGTTGCGCGACCGTTGACGCAAACGGCAAAGGAAACAGGAAATGACAAAAATTCAAACGTTTCTGGCCGGCCGTACGCCCGCACAATTGTATGAAGAATATCTTGTGCCCGGTTTTTTCAAACCTTGGGCTGAGCGGTTGGCTGAACATGCTCAAGCCGGACACAAATGTCTGGATCTTGCCTGCGGCACCGGCATTGTCTCGCGAGCGCTCGCTGAACGCTTCGGCGACAATATCTCAGTCCAGGCGATTGACGTGGCGCCTCCCATGATCGAAGAAGCGGGCAAACGTACGTCGTCGAACGCCATTGAATTTCAGCTTGGCTCTGCAGTAAATTTACCGTTCGATAATGGTTGCTTCGATGACGCCTTTTGCCAGCAAGGCGTGCAGTTTTTTCCCGAAAAAGAAAAGGCCTTTGCGGAAGTTCATCGCGTGCTGAAACCGGGCGGCAAATTCTTTGTGTCTGTCTGGCCGTCCGCCGAAGAAGCGAACCCTGTGTTCAAAAGCTTTGAAAAGGCGGTCGAGCGGCATCTGGGCGCAGACCTTGTTCCTCTTGGTCCATTTTCTTTTGGCGGCGAAGACAGGCTTCGCGCACTGGCGGAGGAAAGCGGGTTTAAAGTTAGAACGCTTGAAAAACAGACTTTAAACTCGGTGCTTCCGTCAATTCGGCGCCTCGTGCTGTTCGATGTCCTGTTTCTCGGCCGGCCCGACAGTGATGGCGCTTTGCAGCCGGTGCTCGCGCCGGACGATCCTGCCGGCGACCAGATTGTGGAAGCGATGATCGCAGACATACAACACGACCTAACTGCTTTTATCGGCGAAGACGAAAAGCTGTATTCGCCAGCAACCGCCATGTTCCTTATAGCGGAAAAATAAATCTCACGCGCCTACTGGCGCAACGGCGCAGGGCCTTCAATCTATCTTCTTTGTTACTTTCTAGGATTTTCCGATGGCGTGGCTGTCAATTCTTTCTGGACTAGTTCTGCTGACTGTCGGCGCCGAAGCGCTCATTCGCGGCGCCACAGGCCTTGCCCGGCGGCTGGGCTTGTCAGAATTGTTGATAGGATTGACGCTGGTGGGGTTCGGCACGTCCACCCCTGAACTGGTTTCAAGTATCGAGGCGGCGCTGTCAGGCGCGCCGGGTATTGCCGTCGGCAATGTTGTGGGCTCCAACATTGCAAATATCCTGCTGATTTTGGGATTGTCGGCCTTCATCTCACCTATCGCTGTCGAACCGAAAAGTTTCCGCCGGGACATGCCTGCACTTGTTGCGGCGACATTGGTTGTGATTGTGGTGATCCTGACCGGTTCAGTCGGCCGTTACGCCGGGGCGGCGTTTCTGGCGGCAATCGGCGCATATATAATTTATGCTTACCGCACGGAACGCCGCGCGCCGTTGCAGCCTGAAGCGGTCCGGCATGAGGCGGAGGCGGCGCAAACGCCAAGCGCATCGGCTCCGGCGAAGGCGCTGTTGCTTACAGTCTTTGGATTGGCGCTTTTAATTGCCGGCGCTAAACTGCTGGTCACAGGGTCGATTGAGGTCGCACTGTCGCTCGGCGTTTCTGATGCGGTCATCGGGCTAACGATTGTCGCCATCGGCACGTCCCTGCCCGAACTCGTCACTTCGGTCGCAGCGGCGGCGCGCGGTAAAAGCGATCTGGCCCTTGGCAATGTCGTCGGGTCAAATCTCTATAATTTGCTCGGCATTCTTGGCGCGACAGCGCTCGTACAGCCAATCGCCGTTCCGTCCGAGATTATTCGGACCGATATCTGGATCCTGTTGCTCGCAACTGCCGCAATGGCGCTGTTCGCCTGGACCCGGGGCAAAGTGGAGCGCTGGGAAGGCGCGCTGTTTACCGCCGCCTATATCGCCTATCTCGGCTGGATTGGCGTTAGCGCTTAGCAGTACCGGCGCAAGGCGCGCAAAGCGCGGCGGTAAGATCAATATCCAGCCGTTTTGAGGCAATGGCTTCCCCGCATTCGGCGCACCATCCGTATTCGCCTGTTTCCAGCCTGTGTAGCGCCGCTGCAATTTTGCGCAGCTCGCCGGCCCTGCGCGCCTCTTGTGCTTTCGCCATGGCCTGCTGCTGCAATGCATCCTGCCGGGAAAGGCGGCCGACCGATTGCTGGTCCAGTTCAACCGGCTTTCGCGAGTCGCTGGCGCCTGATGACAAAGACTTCAGCTCTTCGCGTCTTGCTTCCAGACGCTTACGGTAATCGGCATGATGTAGATCGCTCACGATAATAGACTTTTCCGTCAGGCCTGTTTTTCCCACCTGCCCTGTGACGATTGCTTCCAATACGTCACAGCGTGGCCTTCGTCCTTCGCCTGTTTCCAGAACGTCCTGGCGTCGCTGACAGCCTCGTCGTCGCGCCCGTCAAAAATCGTGACGCAGCGGACGAAATCGCTCAGCGTATTCGCTTGCGCGGCGGCGCCGTCCACAAGAAAAAGCAGATCCGCGTTATTCGGCACATCAGTTTCCGACGTGATCCAGACCGGCTGTTCACCGCCTTCGCCCGCGCTGGCATGCGGGAGAAACGATTCATCCCTGTATGTCCAAAGATACTGGTCCAGCGTATTTACACGTTCCCTGGAACCGGCCCGGACAACGGCCTTCCATCCGCGTTCCAGCGTTTTTTCAAGAAGACCGGGAAGAACATCCTCCAATACGCCGCGCTCCAGATGATAGAATAACACTTCCGTCATTGCCCCTCCGGCGCCATCCCTGTCTCAAACCCGTCAATACTCTTCGCATTGCGTTCCGCCCAGTAGTCGCGCAAGCCCTCCTCTCCCTTGGCCAGCGACCATTTTGTCAATATGTCACGCTCGGAAACAAGCTGCATTTCCGGCACGGCGAATCCGCAACTCGTCTGAACAGATTGAATGTCGATCAAAATGATTTGTCGCGCGCCGGGCGTTTCAGGAAATTTGTCCGCATGCGCTTCAAATTCCGCCGATCCTTTGGCGGCGACCCGGCCGCGTCCGTAAAGACGCAAAATCAGCGGCTTTTTGTCGAAGCTGTTGAACATGAAGGTGATGCGCCCGTCGCGTTTAAGGTGCGCCGCCGTTTCGTTGCCGCTGCCCGTCAGATCCAGATACCCGCCGATAGCCGGGTCGATCACCCGGAACGTATCCCGCCCTTTTGGAGAAAGGTTGATCCGCCCGTCCGCCGCCGCCGTCGCCACAAAAAACATCGGCTGGCGATGGATAAAAGCGATGTGATCATCTTGCAGCCTGTCAAAAAAATCCGCCATATCCCTACCGCTCGATCGCTGTTCTAATTGCTTCAATCCGCTTTTTATTTGCGCCCATATCGCCGTGACCGACACGCGACGCTGAACGAACATGCACCGCATTCTCGCCTAGTCGAAATTCTACATCGTCGATGAATTTCAGCAATGGCGAGGCGAATTCCGCAGCCAGATACGTCTCGTCAATCATGACGATAACGCCTCCAAGCTCGCCGATGGCATTCGGAAGCGCCTCCCAAACGCCGAGTGGGAATGGCGCAATACTGTGGGAAGTATCAGCGCAGGTTTCGCTTGAGACGCAATTGGGCGTGGACGGGCACGCCGCCAGCTTTCCGTCAATCAATCCCGGCGCAGAGCCCGTATTCGATTTTCGTGCAAGAACATAAAGTCCGGCGAGCAATGCAACGGCGAGGGCCGCGATGATGGTCAGAACTATATTCATAACGGCCCTGTTTTCATTGCCGCCCTAGTTTTCCCAATTGACGCGAACATATTCATCAAGAAGGCGCACGCCAAATCCGGACGCCCCTTTTGGACAGGTCGCGTTGTCTTTTGGATTCCAGGCCATGCCGGCGATGTCGAGATGCGCCCACGAAACGCCGTCCTGAATGAACCGGCCCAGAAACGCCGCCGCTGATGATGATCCCCCGCCCTTGCCGCCGATATTCTGCATGTCGGCGATGTCCGATTTGATCATTTCGTCATGCGCTTTCGTTAACGGCATGCGCCAGATTTTGTCGCCGCTCGTCTCTCCCGCCGCATCGAGCTGTTTGGCCAGCTTGTCATCTGTTGTGAAACAACCCGCGAATTCGTGCGCCAGGGCGATGATGATCGCGCCTGTAAGCGTCGCCAGGTCAATAACAGCTTTGGGTTTGTAGGTTTCCTGCGCCCACCAGAGCGCATCGGCAAGCGCCAGGCGGCCCTCGGCGTCTGTGTTCAAAACCTCGATCGTCTGACCGGACATGGATGTGACGACATCGCCCGGCCGTTGCGCCGCACCGTCCGGCATGTTCTCCACCAGCGCGACGACGCCGATAACATTGGCTTTAGCTTTTCTGCCGGCAATCGCCGCCATGGCGCCCGTCACGGCGCCGGCGCCCCCCATATCCCATTTCATTTCATCCATGTTCGGCGCCGGCTTCAGCGAAATGCCGCCGGTATCGAATGTGACGCCTTTTCCGACAAATGCGACCGGCGCCTCGCCTTTTTTGCCGCCTGTCCATTCCATGGCGACGAGTTTGGTTTCACGAACAGATCCCTGACCGACGCCGAGCAGCGAGCCCATGCCGAGCTTTTTCATTTCAGCTTCGCCAAGGACTTTGACCTTGACGCCAAGTTTTGAAAGCTCCTGACACCGTTTGGCGAAAGACTCCGGATACAGAATATTGGCGGGCTCTGAAACAAGGTCGCGAGTAAGAAACACGCCATCGTTAACGGCGTCATAGACTGCAAACAGTTCTTTTGCTTTGCTCGCCGACGTCTGTACGGTGATTTTCGCGAGCACCGGCTTGTCGTCTTTATCTTCCTTGGTGCGATATTTATCGAAACGGTAGGATTTCATTTTGGCGCCGGTGGCGATGCGCGCCGCGAACTCGTCATTGGCAAGCTTTTTGACCGTCAGCCCGTTCAGCGCAAATGTTGCACTCTTGTCTCGCCCTTTGAGAAGGTGTCCTGCGGCCGCGCCGCCCAGCGCTTCAGCAGCCAACCGGTCAAACCCTTTCGACGGGCCCGCCCCGATCAACACGATGCGGCTGGCGCCAACCCCCGCCGGCGCGGCGATTTCGAGGATCTTTCCTTTTTTCGCTTTAAAGGCCGACGTCTTGACCGCGCGCTCAAGCGCGCCATCCGTCGCCTTGTCGAGTTCCTCATACGCCTTGGGTTTGCCGCCGTCCTCGAATATGGGAATGACGATGGCGCCGGTTTTCGGCAAGGCGGCGGCGGAGAAGGTAATCTGCATGAAAGTCCTCTTTTTCGATGTTTCTCATTATGACCGTTTCAACTTGCGCCCCGGCCAACATCATGAACCCTTGAGGCGGCGCTTCCTGACGGGGTGATGTTTGTGCTAGGCCGGAGCCGGTTTCAAGGGCGCCCGCGCCGGAAACTATCAGGGATAACAGGAAAGAGCCGCCAAATTTTCGCCAATAGCCTCGATAAGTACCTGTTGCGCCAATGCGCGACGCCGCTTGTCCTGATCCTTCTGGTCACGACAGCCATCGTCTGGATGACTCAGAGCCTGCAACGGGTCGAGATTATCGTGGAATACGGTCAGGGATTATGGGTGTTTCTCTATCTCAGCCTGATGATCATTCCGAGCCTTCTGGCGATCATCATCCCTTTCGCGCTTTTCGGGGCGATTATTTACGCGCTTTATCGCCTTCATTCCGACAGTGAAATCGCCGTCATGTTTGCGGCGGGCGTGAGCCGTTGGCGTATCTCACGGCCGCTGCTGATCATCACGCTGGCGGCAGGGATCGCGACTTTATACGTCAATATTGACCTGATGCCCCGGACATATCGGATTTTGAAAACGACGGTGGCGGAAATCCGGGCGGACTTCGCCAACTCGCTCATTCGCAGCGGCGAGTTCGTCAGCGTCTCCAACGGGCTTACAGTTTATGTCGAGGATACGCGCGGCGAAGGACAATATGTCGGCTTGCTGATTAATGATTATCGCGACAGGAAAAACCGCGAAACCTATATGGCGCAGCGCGCAATTTTAACGGACACCGACGCCGGCGTGATGCTGTTGTTAAAAAACGGCAACATCCAGCGAGAAGCAAGTTACTCGGGCAAAATCGACATCATCCGCTTTGAAGACTGGGCCGTGAATTTGTCCGCCTTCGGCGACGGTCCCGGCGAGTTGCAACTGGAAATGACCGAACGCTATCTTGGGGAACTGCTCAATCCGGATATGTCAAAGCCATATGACCGCGCCTATGCTGATAAACTGATTGCTGAAGGCCACGCGCGGCTGGCGGCGCCGCTATACGCATTGGCTTACGCACTCATCGCGCTTTATACTTTAATTGGCGGCGCCTATACGCGCCGCAGCTATTTTCTCAGGGTCGCCGCTGCAGCAGCGCTGGTTTTCGCCTTGCGCGTCGCAGGATTTCTTACGCAAGGCGCGGCGGGATCAAGCGGCGTCATGTGGATACAATACGCATTGCCGCTCGCCGCAATTCTCGTGGTTGGCTTTTTGCTGTACGGGCCGCGGCTTGCGCCGCGATCTGTACTGAAAGGGGCGGCCTGATGCCTCCGGCCACGCTTTTTAACTATATCGCCTCGCGCACATTGCTGGCCCTTGGCGGATTGTTCGCCGTATTTGCCTGTCTCATTCTGCTGGTGGACCTGATTGAAAATTTACGCTTCGCCGGCAAGTTCGCCGAAGGAAGTTTTGGACTTGCGGCCAGCCTGACGTTGTTGCGCACTCCTTCCCTGACGCAAATGCTGACGCCTTTTGTTTTTCTCTTCGGCTCCATCTGGATGTTTCATGAACTGAACAGACGCTCGGAAATTTCAGTGATGCGATCCGCCGGACTGTCCGTCTGGCGGTTAATCGGACCGGCGGCGCTCATCGCCGCCGTGGCCGGACTTGTGCTTATCACAATCATCGATCCGCTTTCCGCCAACTTGCGCGCGCAAGCGGAGTCCCTGAAAAATCGCGAGCAAGGGCTGGACCGAAATCTCGTACAGGTATTTGGCGACGGTATCTGGTTGCGACAGCAGGACGCCAACAAAAAACTTATCATCAATGCTGAAAATTTCGATGAACAACGTTCAGCGCTTGAGCGCGTTACGATCTGGCGGTTTGACACAAACAACGCTTTCGAAGAACGCATCGATGCGGACGAAGCGTTTTTGTCGGGAAAAACGCTAGAGCTTCATGATGCGCGGCTTCGCTCACCGGTTTCACAAGGCGCGCGCTACACGCCGATTTTCGCAGTGGAAACGCCGTTGAGCGCTGTTAATCTTCGAGAACGTGTGGCGCCGCCCGAAACCATGTCGATCTGGCGGCTGCCGGAATTTATCCTGCTGGCGGAAGCCGCCGGCCTGCCGACCATAAGGTATAATATCCGTTTTCACGATTTGTGCTCTACGCCGCTGAAACTTCTGGCGATGGTGCTGATCGCCGCGGCTTTTTCCATGCGCCCCGCCAGGGCCGGCGGCGCCATTCAACTGGTGCTGTTCTCGATCCTTGCCGGGTTTATTCTCTACATCGTCTCGGAAATATCCACCGCCCTTGGCGAATCCGGAATGGTTCCGCCAGCGCTTGCGGCGTGGACGCCGGCGATTCTCGCCAGTCTGGCGGCGGTTACGACATTGCTGCATCTTGAAGACGGCTAGACAAATACAAACGAGATCGCTGGACCTATTCCGGGCCCTCATATAACTCTAATGATTGACTGTTTTAGTGATTCGCGCCGCAGGGGCCCTCTTTCAGTGACGACCGGAAACCGCCAAATAGCGCGTCTTTTAGCGTCTACGATTCTGGCAGGCGCCAGCGCTGTGCTGGGTGCGCCGGCGGCGGCCTTTCAAGCTGAAGGCGAAAGCGTTCCGGACGAAGCCGGCCGCGTTCTTTTTGAAGCCGACAGCGTTTACAGAGACGAAGAAAACGGCCCGATCTTCGCTGAAGGCGACGTACGCGCCTATTTTGGCGATCGCTACCTGCGCGCCGACAAGCTGATCTATAATCCTGACACCGATATCGTCATCGCTGAAGGCAATGTTTCGATCACAGACGCCAATCTTGAAACCGCTTTTGCGGGCCGTGTTGAACTGTCCGGTGATTTGCGCGACGGCATCGCCGAAAACTTCAGCGCGCTCCTGGAAGACAACGCCCGCCTGGCCGCGGACAGCGTCATCCGCGAGCAAGGCGCCAGAACGCGACTAAGCCGGGCTGTCTACACATCATGCAATGTCTGCAACGATGAGGGCGAAGGAAAAACGCCGACATGGCGGATCAAATCCCTGCGCGTCACCCGTGATGAGGAACGCAAGGTTTTAAGGTTTCACCATGCCTTTCTGGAGATTAAGGGCGTACCGATATTATATGCGCCTTATCTCCAGACGCCTGACCCGTCGGTTGAACGCCAATCCGGTTTTCTGCCGCCGAATATCGGCGCCTCCAGCCGTCTGGGTTTCAACATCGAGCTGCCCTATTATCTTGCGATCTCAAATCATCAGGACGCGACATTTTTTCCAAAATATACGGCGGCTGACGGCGTTTTGTGGCAGGGCGAATGGAGACGGCGCGGAACGCAGGGCTACCACGTTCTTTCCGGCGGCGTGATAGATTCGCCAAATGAGCCCGAGCCCGCGCCGCAGCCCAATACAATAACGCCGGAAAGCACGCCGGGCGTGCGTTGGCATATATTCGGCCGCGGCTATCGCGATTTTGGCGTCAACTGGCGCGCCAGTTACGATTTTGAACGCGTCTCCGACAAGGAATATCTGCGGCAATATGATATTGAACGCCGCGGCGACCTTCGCCAGGAGCTTGATCGCGGTCAAACACGTCAATTGCGCAGTAATGCGCGCCTGGAATGGCAAAGAGCCCGCACACGCCTGGCGATAGACACATATTTATTTCAGGGGCTGCGAACGGAGCAATCAGCGGCGGAAATCGCCGCACAGGGTCTCGGGCGCATCGACGACTCGAATACGACGCCATACGTCTTGCCGTTGATTGATTTTAAACACGATTTCAGACCGAAATTCGCCGGCGGTTCGACGTCGGTAACGGCCAATCTCGCCTCACTTTATCGCGTGGAGGGAATTGATAGTCAGCGGTTGACAACTGCGGTTTCATGGAACCGTGACGCCATTACCAGGAGCGGTCACAGATTTAACGTTTTCGCAGAACTTCGGGGAGACTTGTTCGCCTATCAGGATCTCGACCTTGGCACGGAAACCTGTTTCGACGCGAGCGCTCCTTGCGCCGTCGATTTCGCCGGCTATTCCACCACAGACACCACCGATGTCGTCGCGCGTTTTGCGCCAAGCGTCGGCGTCGAATGGTCCTACCCATTAACCCGGGAACTGGGCGGCGCGCGCCTATTTCTGGAGCCGCGCGTGCAGCTTGTGGCCAGCCCGTCGAGCCGCAATTCCTCGGACATTATCAACGAAGATTCGCAAAGTATTGAATTCGATTACGCCGGCTTGTTCGACTACAACAAAGCGACAGGTTATGACGCATTCGAAGACGGGCAGCGCATTAACATCGGCGTTTCAGCGTCCGCCATTTTACCGATCGGGGTCACCGTTGAAGGCGCCGTCGGACAGCAGTTCCGGGCGCAGGACACAAATGCGTTCCAGGCGTCATCCGGCCTTGGTGAAGAATCTTCCGACATCGTCGGCACGTTGAACTTGCGTTATAAAAATGTCGTCGGCGTCGAAAATCGCTTTCGCATTGAAAATAAATCAGGCGATATCCAGCGCGCGGAATCCATGGCGTATTTCCGTTCCAAGCGTTTCCGGGCCAATTTGAGCTATGTTCGGCTGAACGAAGAAAACGTCGCGAACAATTTGCGCCGGCGGGAAGAATTAACCGCGCGCGGTACGGTTCAGGTTACAGACCACTGGACGGTCGGCGGCGCATGGCGGCTCGACCTTGAAAGCGACCGGACAATCCGTCAGGATTTTACCGTCGGGTATGAAGATGAATGCTCGACATTTGGCGTGACATACCGCCGGGACCGCACGCGCAGCGCCAATCTTGAGCCGGACAATGCGGTTTTGCTAACTTTCACTTTGAAATCACTGGTCGATTGAGCGCTTGCACCGGCGCTAATTCAGACTATTTTCGCCCCGTTGGCTGCGGGGCCCAAAATAAAGGACGAAGACAGCGAAATGCGATTTTTTTCTTTAACTACAGTAGCTTGTAGCATTTTTGCGATTCTGGGTCCGGCTTTCGCGCAATCACCTGATCAGGGTCAGCAACCGACGAGCGACGAAGTTATCGCAAGATCCGGCGTTCCGGCGAATGCGGTCGCCGCCGTTGTCAACGATAGCGTGGTGACAACTTTCGACGTGCGCCAGCGCATGCGCTTGATGCTCATTTCCAGCGGCGGCCAGGTTCCGCCCGACGCCCTGCCGCAATTGCAGGCGCAGGCTTTGCGCGACCTCGTCGAGGAAAAATTAAAACTGCAGGAAACGGCGAAATTTGAACTTGAGGTGACGGATAAGGAAATTTCCGAAGAACTGGCGATCATGGCCGGACAGTCGAATTTGACCGCGGAACAGTTACAGCAGTTCCTTGAGCAGGCGGGCGTTTCCATGAAGTCGCTGAGAGAGCAGGTCAGGTCGCAAATCGGATGGCCGCAACTGGTGCAGGGCCGATATCAGGATCGCGTGCGCGTCAGCGACGATGAAATCGAACGCACCCTCGACCGTATGCGTGAGGACGCCAGCAAAGAGCAATTCCTGCTGTCTGAGATATGTATTCCGGTAGGCAATCCTTCAGAAGCGCAACAATATTATGAAGGCTCGCTGCAACTCATCGATCAGATGCGAAGAGGCGTGCCTTTCGCGGTGGTGGCGCAGCAGTTTTCCGCCTGCACGACGGCCGCTGTCGGCGGCGATCTCGGTTGGGTGCGCGCAGGCGAATTGCCTGTAGAACTGGACAACGCCGTTCGCGAGTTGGCGGTCGGTTCGGTGACTAATCCCATACCCTCCGAGGGCGCATTTATGATCCTCGCCGTCAGAGACAAACGCGAGGCCGCGGAACCCGGCGAGCCAAGCTTTACACTCGCATACGCCGCCGCTTCCGAATCCCTTGGCGATGTGCCGGCGCGAGCCGCGCTCGAAAAAATTCAGACCGCAGAGATATGTTCCGGCGGCGCTTTGCGGATCGATCTCGGCAAAGGCGTTGGATACAGTTTTCTGGAAAATGTAACGCTCGATCAAATCGACGACCGTTTCAGGCCGTTCGTGGAAGATCTGAACCGCACCGATCAAAGCGCGGTCATCAAGGCCGACGGCGCCTATCATTCCGTCTATGTCTGCGACAAGGATGAGGGCCTGGGTCTGCCTTCACGCGACGCGATCGAAAACAGGATTTACGGGCGTCAACTCTCGCGCATAGGTCAACAATATCTGCGCGATCTTGAACGCGATTCCATGGTCGATATTCGTGAGGAAAACCTCGCACTTCAGCAACCAAATGGATAATTAAAATGGCGGCGCCGCTTGCGCTGACAATGGGCGAACCGGGAGGCGTTGGACCGGAGATTACCGTCAAGGCCTGGGCTGCGCTGCGCGACGCCCCATTGGCTTTTTTCGCCCTTGCGGACCCGTCCCTGTTCGCTGCGCTCGATTGCGAAATAGAAATTATTAGCGCCCCCCGGGAAGCCACGTCCGCTTTTCGCGACGCCATTCCCGTTTTACCACTTAAATCATCTGTCCGCGCCACGCCCGGTCTGGCGGATTCGCAAAACGCCGCGGCCGTTATTGAAAGTATTAAAACGGCCGTTTCTTATTGTCTCGATGGCGCAGCCGCAGGCGTCGTCACGAACCCTATTCAGAAGTCATCGCTGATCAAAAGCGGATTTGAATTTCCAGGTCATACTGAGTATCTCGCGGATCTGACGGGCGACAGAGCAATGCCGGCTAACCGCACTCGGGGTCCGGTCATGATGATCGCGGCCCCGCAACTGAAAACCGTTCCCGTCACCATTCACCAATCGGTCACAGACGCATCGGCCTCGCTCAACGCCGCCCTTGTTGAGAAAACCTGCACTATTGTTGCTGAAGCGCTGACCCACGATTTTGGGTTCAAGGAACCCCGCTTAGCGGTGTCCGGTTTTAATCCCCATGCAGGCGAAGACGGCGCGCTTGGCAAAGAGGACAAAGACATCATCGCGCCGGCGATTCAGGCCCTGAAAAATAGAGGATTTCATGTCGCCGGACCGTTGCCGGCCGACACCATGTTCCATCAGGAGGCGCGCGCGCGTTACGACGCCGCGATATGCATGCTGCATGACCAAGCGCTCATCCCCGCAAAGACGCTCGCCTTCCACGACGCCGTAAACGTAACGCTCGGTCTGCCGATTGTGCGCACGTCTCCGGATCACGGGACAGCGCTTGATATCGCCGGGAAAGGAACGGCGCGCGCGGATAGTCTCATCGCCGCAATACGTCTCGGCGCCCTTATGGCGTCAAAACGGACCGCCTTGTGAACGAACCGCTTCCGCCGCTGCGCGAAGTTATCGAGCGCTATGAATTAGGCGCAAGGAAATCGCTTGGGCAGCACTTCCTCTTGGATTTGAATATGACGCGAAAGATCGCGCGGGCCGCGGACGTTTGCGAGAGAGACTTTGTTCTTGAAATCGGTCCCGGCCCCGGCGGCCTCACACGCGCTCTGCTAGAAACCGGCGCGGCGGTATTCGCGATTGAGCGGGACGGGCGTTGCGTTGACGCGCTGTCGGAAGTGCAAACGGCGTTTGACGGCAAGCTTCACATTCATGAAGGCGACGCCTTGAGCGCAAATGAAAGAATACTCCTTGCGGAGAAGCTTCCGGTGAAAATCGTCGCCAACCTGCCCTACAATATTTCAACGGAACTTCTCTTGAAGTGGCTTAAAGCCGGACCAGCGCTTTGGTCGGTTATGGCGTTGATGTTTCAAAAAGAAGTCGCGGACCGGATACTCGCGGCGCCCGGCGGGAAAACATACGGGCGTCTTTCTGTTATCGCGCAAGCGCTTTCTATTCCTGCGCGCGCTTTCAACCTGCCCGCACGCGCATTTACACCGCCGCCGAAAGTCGCTTCAAGCGTTGTTATATTTCATCCCGCAAAAGAACCCTTCGCCCAAATCGAAGCCCTTGAGAAAGTAACCCAGGCCGCGTTCTCACAGCGCCGAAAAATGCTGCGTTCTTCCCTCAAATCGCTTTTCGGCGAGACGCTAAACGATCGGCTCGAAGCATCAGGCGTTTTGGAAACGCAGCGCGCCGAAGAACTCACTGTCGAACAGTTTAAAACGCTCGCGCGCACGCTGCAGCGCTGACATTCAAGCCGTCAGCACGTCAAATTCTCCGCGTGCGAACGCTTCGGCGAGTTTAAATTTGCGGATCTTGCCGGAGCCTGTCAGCGGCCATTCATCGACATAAATCCAGAAAACCGGCGTCTTCTGCGGCGACAATCGTTCACGTATAAACGTTTTTAGAGAAGCAGCATCGGGACGCGCATCGCCGCGGGCGCGCATAAAACACGCAACCTGCTCGCCCCATTTCTCGTCCGGCACGCCGACGACCGCGGCTTCCGCCAGTGCTGAGTGTTCAAGAATGGCGTTTTCGATTTCTGCAGGGAAAAGATTCTCACCGCCGCGAATGATCATCTCTTTCACCCGCCCTGTAATCGTCACATAGCCGCGCTCGTCCATCCGCCCGAGGTCGCCCGTATGCAGCCAACCCTCATCATCAATAGCGGCCCTGGTTGCCTCCGGATTGTCATTGTAGCCGGTCATGACAAGATAACCGCGCGTGCAAATCTCGCCTTGAGCGCCGCAAGGCGTCACCATATTCGTGGAAGGGTCGCGTATCGAAACTTCCACATGCGGCAGCGGCTGGCCAATGGTTTGCGTCAAATCTTTCAGACTGTCGTCCTTCCAGGCTTGCGTAATCACCGGCGACGATTCCGTCTGGCCATAGATGATCTGGATAACTGAACCGAAGACTTTTTCCGCCTTGCGAATCAACTCCGGCGCCACCATCGCGCCGCCTGACATCATTCGTTCAATCGACGAAACGTCGCCCCCGTTTTTTTGCACCTCATCGAGAAGCGCCACAATCATGGTCGGCACGCCCAGCAAGAATCGCGGCCGGTCGCGTTCGATAACGCGCGCAATCATCGGCGGATCGAAAATTGGCGCCAGCAGCATGGTTGCGCCGAGACCTATTCCTCCAACAGCAAGAATAGCGCAGCCTGTCGTATGAAACAGCGGCATGTGGTGAATGAAAGAATCGCCAGGTTTTACGCCGCCGCGCTCCATCGTATCCATCGCGTTCTGCACCAGTCCGTGATGGTGCAACAGGGCGCCTTTGGGAAACCCCGTCGTGCCTGACGTATATTGAATTTGCGTTTCATGATGGGGTTCAACCTGCGGCAGCGCCGCCGCCTCGCTTTCTCCCGCAAACAACGCCTTATGGTCTGTCAACAAAACCCGGTGTGCAATAGCGGATATGCCGTCACAGACTTCATCGGCGATTTTTTGCATGGGATTGCCGCGAAACTCGGCGACATAATAGATAGCTTCAGCCCGGGACTGTTCGAGCACGTACTTTAATTCACGCGCCTGATAGGAGGGATTGACGGTCACCAGCGTCAGCCCGGCCATGGCGCTTGCATATTCGAGCATAATCCATTCCGGACAGTTTGGCGCCCAGACTGCGATGCGCGCGCCTTGCGCGTGACGAAGCGCGAGCGCCCGTGCAAGTTTTTCGCAGACTGTATAGAATTCCCGGTAAGACCATTTTCGCGCATGCTCGCCTGCAAAGGTCAATTCTATAATCGCCGGAGCATCGCCATAGCGCTCCGCAGAACGACGCAATAAATCACCAAGCGTCATCGCAGGCGGCGCCACACCCTGCGCCGGAAAATATGATTCTTCGAGTGTAACTTTATACACGGGCTTCGCTCATTTTTCTGAAGTCAGTTTTATAATCTGGGTTTGGATGACAATGGCTGCAGGTTTACCGTCTTCGCGGAAGATTTCAGTTTTCCAGACCTGAAGCGTACGCCCGATATTGACCGAGGTCGTCACCGCTCGCGCCGTCTGGCCAAGAGGAATAGCGCGCAAAAAATTAGTTTTGCTTTCAATTGTTGCGGTTGAGGCGCCGGACGGCATGTTCAGGAACGCGCCGATCCCGCCCATATTATCCGCAAACGCCATAATTGCGCCGCCGTGCAGTATATCCGGAATTGTACAGTGATCTTTCGTGACGGCGAGTTCACCCTCAATTCTTTCCTTTGAAACAAAGGTCATGTTTACGCCCATCATTTTTGCAAATGGCGCGTTATTCTCATTGAACGCATCGGCAAGATTGTCGTCCGTCATCTTCCGCCCTTAAATCCAGCGCCGCACGCGCTTTTTGTATGTACGGTACTGCTCGGCAAACCGTTCTTCTAGATAATGTTCCTCCTGGCGAATGATGATTGTCAATCCGAGAAAGCTGATTAAGACGGCGAATAGCGTGAACGGCCCCGGCGCCGCCGCCAACGCGCCAGTCAGAAAAACCATAATACCCAGATAAACCGGATTTCGCGAAAATTGATGCAGGCCTTTCACGACAAGCTTATCCACATGATTTTTCTGATGAGGCACGCCGACACGCCAGGACTCGCCCATGCCGGACTGGCTGAAAATGATGATGGCGCCGCCAACGCCCAGTAACGCGAGCGCCAATAACGGCGCCGGCGAAGATTGCGCTGCAACAATTTTGTCCATCTGCGGGAAAGGCGCGCGCAAGATCAAATAGAAATCGAGTATGCCGGCCCCGAAGATCAACAATTTCTGCCGGTAGTTCGCCCCAGCTTCAGCAATGGCGTTGGCCTCTATGCCCCGCGCTTTCAAAAGCAGCCCAAAGCCAATCATCCAGAGCATCAACAGGATGACCACGCCCGCCACGGCGAACCGTAATGTTTCCTGATCCATCCCGCACCTGATAATACTGCCGGTGCACAATTATCAATAACAAGGCGGCAAAACAATAAATTTTCTGTATAAGGACTAATGTTATATCAGGTGAACGTTATAGGATCGCAACGTCACTCAATTCGTATGAATTAATACGGCGACCAGCAAGGCTGTTTCATTAGTTTTATTGACCCAGGCGTGATTGGTCGCACGCTGGATAACGACATCGCCCGGTTTTAGCGCTCTCTGATCATCATCAAGCAGCAAATCGACCTCGCCTTTGACGAGAATAATAACGTCAAGCGACGCGGTCTTGTGCATCATCGGGTGACGCGCCGTATCGACCCGGCAATGGCTCGCCCCGACGGCGCCGAAGGCGAAAGCCGCAGCACTTTCAAGTTCTTCCTTTGATTTGGACTTGTCATCCGGCGCAACGGTAAACCAGCGCACTTTGACCGAACCGGATTCCGGCTCCAATTTCAGATCCTTATCGGCGAGTTGATCGGTCGCATCGAGAAGACCGCCGCCGTCAATGTCCGCGGCCCAAATCTCCGCCAACCCGGCCTCTTCAACCGCAATCAGTTTTGCGGCTTCGCCATCGATCAGTATACGCGAGCGTCCCTCGGCGTCATTTTCCGTAACAATGCGCCTTAAGGATTGCCAATCCATTGACTTAGCCGCCCGCTCTGGCGCCGATGGTTCCTTGAATTTCGCGGGCGTCATAATACTGCCCGTCATCCGGCGGCGCCCCGCGGCCAAGAAGAACTTCCATCCGCACCGTGAAATAATTCCGTCCGCCGATGGTGCCAAGATCTCCGCCGACGCCGACGCCCACACTGCTGCGCCGTCCGTAAGAGCCGGTGCCGAACCCGGCGCCCACGCCGACGCCGCCGCGCTGCTCTCCCGCAACGTCGCGTCCGACAATGCGGAACCAGTCATAGCCGTTTGCCAGCGCTAATTCCGAAGCACGCAACAGCGCATAGTCTTCGACCAGTTCAGGCGGCATATCGCCAGAGCCTGCGTAAGTGATCCGATAACGATCGGATTCGATACGGGTCTCTTCATAACCGAAACCGTCTTTGTCAGCGGGACCATAAGCGGAAGGGCCAACCGTTGCACAGGCGCCAAGCGACATAGCAATAAAGATCATCAGTAACTTGTTCATGGGCGCGCCTCCAAAATTCACTGCTATCCTAGCACTTGCCGCCTGTCGGCGCAAAAACCGGCGCGTTCGCCAATTCTCCCTAATCTCGCCCGGCGACAGCCGTATTTTCCGGTCAATACGGTTTCAGTCACCGGAGAGAAACTGGATGGATCAACAACACGCAACTGCAGATTATGATCTCGCCATCATCGGCGCGAGCTTTGCCGGTCTGGTTGCGGCCAGAACCGCCGCCCATCGCGGGCTTAAAGTCGCCGTCATCGACGCAAAGAACGAGCCCGGCGCGCGCGTACGCACAACCGGCGTTCTGGTGAAAGAAGCAGTTGATGAGTGCGATGTTCCCGCCGCCCTCACCCGGAAAATACCCGGCGTCAGGCTTTATGCGCCCAATGGCAAGCACACGGATTTAACAGCGCCAGGTTATTATTTTCTGGCGACCGACACGGCCGCGATCATGCGATGGCTTGCGCATGAAGCGTCCCGCGCAGGCGCGCATATGCTTTTTGGCGCGCGTTTCACTGGTGCGACGCGGCATGAAACATACATCTCGCTGCACGGGCTTGGTATCTCCACGCGCTATATGCTGGGCGCCGACGGCGCGAAATCGAGCGTCGCGAAAGCATTCAACCTTGGGCGCAATACTGAATTCATGATCGGTCTTGAAACAGAATATGAAGAAACGCCGAGCGTCGACCCCGACTATCTCCACTGTTTTATCGACACGCAACTTGCGCCGGGTTATCTCGGCTGGGTCGTGCCCGGCGTCGGCATGACGCAAGTGGGGCTCGCCGTATCAAACGGATTATTCGGCGAGACGCGAAAGCCCGATTACCAGGCCTTTCTCAATCATATCGATACGCGTTTTGCTTTCTGGAATTGCGAGGTTCTCCGCAAACGGTCGGGCCCGATTCCGTGCGGCGGTCTCGTCTCGCCGCTTTCAGGATATCGCGTGCTGCTGACGGGGGATGCGGCGGGCCTCGTCTCGCCGCTGACAGCTGGCGGCATTCGCCTCGCCTTTCAGTATGGACGGCGCGCCGGCGGCGCCATTGCAAATTATCTGCTAGACGACGGGCCGGACCCCGGCCTTGTCATGGCACGCGACTATCCGCGCTTTGGCGTTAAAACATGGATGCGCCGGCTGTGGTCGGCGGCGCCGCCTAACGCGCTATTAAACGCGACGCTCTTCACGCCGCCAATGCGCGCGCTGGCCAAACGGATATATTTTGAAAAAAGGCGGACAGCGAGGGGACGTTTCCCACAAACGCCGTCAGAATGTAAAAACTATGCCCTATAACCGATCAGGCCCCACGCGGATAACCGCCTTGCCCTTGTTTTCACCTTTGAAAAGACCAATGAAAGCTTCCGGCGCCTTGTCGATCCCTTCGTATACGGACTCCTGAAATTTTATTTTTCCCTGCGACAGCAAAGGCGCCACTTCCATTGCGAATTCCATCGCCTTGTCCATATATTCTGAAACAATGAAACCCCGCGCCATCACGCCTCGTCCAACGAGATTGATCAGGTTTGGCGGGCCGGGCTCCGGTTCATTATTATTGTAAACCGAGATCATGCCGCACAGCGCGATGCGTCCGCCAAGCGCGATACAGTTCAAGGCGGCTTCCAGATGCATGCCGCCGACATTTTCAAAATAACAATTAACGCCTTTCGGCGCAGCCTCCGCGAGCGCTTTCGTCAGTTCGCCAGCGTTCTTGTAGTCCTTGTAATTCAGCGCAACGTCAACGCCCGCTTCCTTCTCGAGCCAATCGCATTTTTCCTTGGACCCGGCAGAGCCGATCACCCGGCAGCCTTTGATCTTTCCCAACTGGCAAACGACAGACCCGACAGCGCCGGCGGCGCCGGACACAAAAAGCGTTTCTCCTTCTTTTGGTTTCAGGATCTGGGTGACGCCAGCCCAGGCGGTAAGGCCAGGCATGCCCAGCACGCCAAGATAGGCTGACAATGGCGCAAGATTTGGGTCAACCTTTTGCGTGCGCTCTCCGTTTGAAACGTAGTAATTTTTCCAGCCCCCGGAGAAATCGACGACGTAATCGCCGGGCGAAAATCCGTCTATGTTGGACTCAACGACTTCAGAAACAGCCCCCCCTTCCAGCGGCGCGTCAAGCGAGAAAGGCGGGATATAGCTTTTCACATCGGGCCGCATGCGCCCGCGCATATAAGGATCAACCGACATCCAGACTGTGCGGCACAGCATTTCGCCTTTGCCAGGCGAAGGTATATCGGTTTGGCGCACATCAAAGTTTTCCGTCGCCGGCATGCCTTTCGGATATTCTTTCAGATAGACGGCCTTGGCTTGCTGGGCGCTCATGGCGATTCTCCTTTTTCCGGCGTTCACCGCGGCGCGGTTGCCGGTCCACCCTAGGGGATAACGTCTTACTCGCAAGAGCGTGATGCAGTCGGCGCAATTCAGCCTTCTGTCCGCCTCATTCTCGCCTTGGGACACCGGCAAGTTGGCTTCAACAAGGCGGCAGGGACCGCATGTGGTTGAGTACCGGACGAAATTTATCGCAAATCCCCCATGCGAAGGAGCTTGGATATGAAGAATTTGATTTTAGCGTCTGGCGCAATGCTGCTCGCCGCAACGGGTTGCCAGTCCACAGGCGAAGGCGCCTTCACCGGCGCCGCATTGGGCGCCGCCGGCGGCGCCGTCGCAGGCGAGATCTTCGCCGGACGCCCTGGACGCGGCGCAGCCTATGGCGCGCTAATCGGCGCAGCTGTCGGCGCTTATGAGGGCTGTTCGCGCGCCGGCACCTGCTGGGGCCGCGCCCGAGATCACGGACACAGGCGCTATGACCGCTATTCCGGACGATATTATTATGAAGATCCGCAATATGGCGACACCTACTGGGACGACGGCTCATTCCGTGATTATGGCCGCACGCCGCCCCGCCGACGCCGCTACTAGCCACAAATTCAATTGCAAAATCAGCCGCCTGTCCGAATATTCGGGCAGGCGGTTTCTTGTCGGAATGTCTGTTTCGTAACCTTGCGGAACAACCTTAATACGGCGGTGTTGATTAACACAGGGCCCTTTTAGGGGCGGTATTTACTATCAAAGGAGACGCCCATGAAATTTCTTGTTCCAACCGCAATCAGCAGTCTGATGTTAGTTGGCGCGTGCACGCAATCGGGCACGGCTGAACGCAACGCTCTGTATGGCTCCGCCGCAGGCGCCGCAGCCGGCGCCGTCGCAGGCGAAGTCATCGCCGGCAGGCCAGGCAGAGGCGCCGCATATGGCGCTGCAATCGGCGCCGTCGGCGGCGCGATTGTCGGATGCGAGCGCTCCAACGAATGTTGGGGCCGCGCACGCAACCATGACGATCGCCGCTATGACCGGCGCGCCAACCGTTACTATTATACGGACCCGCAATATGGCGACACTTGGTGGGAGAACGGAGAATTCCGTTCATACGGCCGCGGCCGTCCATAACGGCTCACGACAATAACGATGACTGATTCGCCCCGCTTCGGACACTGTCCGAGCGGGGCGCGTTTTTTCTGATTTACAACAGAGTCTGCACGCACTTGCCGGCCGGCGAAGCTTGGCTCACACTGGGCAGGGTTTCAATTCGACGGGGAGCGACATGCAGATCAATCGGCGGACAGTGCTGGGCGGCGGCGCTATATTTACGGGCGTTTCCGCTTCGGCGAGCGCGACAGTCACAGCCAAAGGCGGAGAAAAAAAGCACACAAAAGCGCTATCCGCGCTCGCCGGATATGTTGATCAACACCGCACCGATTGGGGACTGCCGGGCATGACGGTTAGCGTCGTCGATGATTCGGGATTTTCAGGTTTTGTAATGTCAGGCCTGGCCGATATCGATCGAAACATCGCAGTTGGACCTGACCACCTTTTTCAAGTCGGATCTATTACAAAGATGATGACGGCGCTCGCCGCATGGTCGCTGATTGATGAAGGGAAACTATCGCCTGACACGCGCCTGTCGGATCTGTTGCCTGAATTGTCCGTGCGCGGCGGCGAGACAATTACCGTCAAACACCTTCTCGATCATACTTCCGGTTTGCCGCGCGGCGCGCCGATTATTCTCGACGGCGGATTGTGGACCGGTTCTGAACCCGGCGCGCACTGGGCGTATTGCAATCTCGGCTATAAGCTCGCCGGCATGATCGTGGCGAAAGCCGATGGGCGTTTATTTCCCGAAGCGGTAGAAGCGCGCGTGTTGCGCCCGCTGGGCATGAATAATTCCATCGGTGCATTGCGCGCCGTCGACCGCAATCGTTACGCACAAGGATACCAGCCCGCCCTCCTCGACCGCCCGGCGATGCGGCCGGGTGAGCGGCGCGAAGCGCCCTGGGTGGATTATGACGGCGCGTCCGGTTGCGTCGGCGCGACAGCGTCGGACATGGCTTTGTTTCTGAAATTTCTGATCGGCGTGTCAAAAGGCAAAGGCGGCCCTGTATTTTCCGATGAGGCGGCTGCGCGCTTTCTGGCGGACCCGGCGGATGCGCCCGGCTGGGCGAGCGATGCAAAATACGGCAACGGCGTCGCCCAGATTACAGCCGATGACCGCGCCTATTTGCATCATACAGGCGGCATGGTTTCATTTTCATCGTCATTGCATCTTGATCGCGAGGCCGGCGTCGCCGCGTTCGCATCCGCAAATGTTCATTACGCCACAAATTACCGGCCGCGCGATGTAACGCTGCACGCCTGTCAGCTTTTGCAGGCCGCACAGGATAATGCGCCGGCCCCGGCGCCGGCACCGGCGCCAACGCGGCCAATCGTGAATCAGCCCGCCCGCTATAACAGCACATTCACGTCTCAACAGGGAGATAGATTCGACATTATTTCTGACGGCGATCAGTTAAAACTGCAGCGCCAGGAAACAACAACGAAAATGCAAATGATTGGCGACGAGCACTTCGCCTGTGAGGATGAAAAATTTCACATTACCGGATTACAGTTTGAGTTTGAAAACGACAAGCCGATCCGCGCCTGGGCCGGCGGTGTCGAATATCTTACCGATCCGGCAACAGGCTACATGCCGCCGCCTGAGCCTGAATTGCGCGCGCTAGAAGGGCGTTATGATCGCGACGACCGCTGGGCGCTGCCGATCCGGATTTTCGCGCGCGGCGACAAGCTCGTCATGAAGAATGCGAACTACGTCAGTACGCTGACGCAACTTGACAATGGCGACTGGCGCGCCAGCGAACATGAGTGGTGGCCTGACTGGGTGCGTTTCGACGGTCTCATTAACGGCAAAACGGAACGCTTGCTGATTTCCGGCGTGCCTTACTTGAGACGCTTCAGCTAAAGTTGACGCCCCTCGGGGTGATCGTTTGTCCACTTGCCCTTTCCCATCTGGCTCAGGGCGATCAACGTCATGGTCGGCGCAAAACCGTCGATCTGCCCCGTCGGGTCCGCAAGTTCCCAGAAGGCGAACAGTCCCGGCCAACCCCACATGGCGACAGCCGCAACGCCTAACGCAATATCCACGACAATTTCGAATCCCGGTATTCGCCCAAGCGTGAAATCAACAATATCAAGAATGACGGCGATAACGAGTTTCGCCATAGCGGCGTTCATATTGATTCTCCATGCGGCGTCAGTGTCCGGATAAATTCCGCCGTGCGCCGTATGTCCTCTAACGCTTCGGGAAAGCGTCCTGCGAAAATCGGCCATACATGAATCAAGCCGTCTTTCAGGATCAGGTCAACTGAAACGCCGGCTTCTTGCAACCGTTCGTATAGCCGGATGGAATCGTCCCGTAGAACTTCGGCGTTACTCGCAAATATCAATATTGGCGGCGACTCTGCAAAATTTCCGAACAGCGGCGATGCAAGCGGGCTGTTAGGGTCTGCGTCCCCGAGATAACGCCCGGCCCCGGCGGTAATATAAACAGACTTGAACATTGCATCGCTGGATTCGTTCTCCAGTATTGATGCGCCCGATCCTGTTAAATCGGTCCACGGAGAATAGAGAAAAGCGCCGGCCGGCATGGGGAGTCCGTGCTCCCTGATCGATAACAGCAGGGCGAGCGCAAGCCCCCCGCCCGCGGAATCACCGCCAATGACCAGTCGTCTTGGTTCAACGCCGTTTTCAAGCAGCCATTGATAACCCGCGACCGCGTCGTTGACGGCGGCGGGGAAAAGATGCTCCGGCGCCATGCGATAGTCCAGCGAGAATACACGCGCCGCCGCTTCTCGCGCCAGCGCAAACGTCGCCGCGCGGTGAGATTTCGGCGAACCGAATACGTAACCGCCGCCATGCAGATAATATATGGTCCTTTCCGGGGCGTGTTGTGCGGGGCTATGCCATTCGCCTTTTACAAACCCGGCGACTTTTTCCAGTTTTATATCTTTTGGCGGATCATCCGGCGCAACGGCCTCGGCGCCGTCGCGCAGCGTTTTTGGGTCCAGCAAATGAATTGGTTTCGATTTGAAAATTGATTTCATGTACCAGTTAAACATTCGCGCACGCAAACTGATCATAAGGCGGCCTCCGCTAAATTGTGGGAACGCTAGTGGTTTTATGATTTTGTGAAAAGCCAAAAAGGCGCCTATGGCCGATAGCGCAGCCCAAATCCGTATGTGCGTTCTTCACCCGGGAAGTAGCGGTCCTGCCCGAACGCAAAATCCGCACGTTCAGCGTAGAGCGTATTTGTGAGATTTCGAATCGACCCGAAGATCGAAAGATTTTCGGTCAAATCCGCTTCCGCACGCAAATGAAATAAGTCGTGACCGTTATATTCGTTATCATTGGCGGCGTCGGTAAAGTAAGAACCCATCGACACCCATTCCGCATTGAACTGTAACCGGTCAATCGGCCGCCAGGTTAGCCGGGTGTTCGCCATAATGCGCGGCGCCGTATCCACATCATCGCCGCGCGTAATGGTTTCCGCGGCGTTTCCTGTCACCCGGTTAAACCGATAGGTATGAACGGCGTAAGAAATGGCGCTGTCGAGCGTCAGCGTTTCATGCAGGCTGATCGTCAGATCGGCTTCCACGCCGATATGACGCGTTTTACCGTCCGGCACATTGAATCCGTCAGCGTCGCGAAAAAAGAAATTGTCTTTTTGCATCCAGAAACCCGCAAGGTCGACTGTGACGCGGTCATAGAATGATGCGCGGGCGCCAAGCTCGAACGCGTCAATCGTCTCGGGCTGCGCCGGGTTTGAAATCTGGTTGCTTTGCAGGCGATACAAGTCTGTCGTTTGCGGCGGCCGCGCCCCGCGCGCGTAGCTAGCAAAAATTGTCGTCTCCTCAGTCAAATCGTGACGTAGCGAGACTTTTGGCGACGCCGTAACAAACCGGTCCTGTTGATCCGCCGGGCGAAAAAATCGCCCATCAACGCCGCTGGCCGTATTGTTTTCATAGTCGTAAATCGTGCCGTCAATGCGCAACGCCGCTGTCGCGGTCGTGCGTTCTCCCAGTGCATATTCGCCTTGCACGAAACCGGAAGCGTTCAACGCCTTGACGTCATAGTCATAATGCAGCCCTTGCGTGAAAGAAAAGACTGTGGGTTCTTCCTGAAATTCCCGCAACGACCCTTCCGTATACTCAGCATCAATGCCCGTGATCAGTGAAAATCGCCCCGTTTCATAATAGTATGCGGACTGAGCGCCAATGCTCCAGTGGCTGTTTTCCTCAAGCGCGTTACCGGGCAAAAAATGCTGGACGAACGCCATCTGGTTCCAGCGGGCATAGGGCGTGATCCGGAACGTCCCGTTTTCACCCGCGCGTGTTGAAATCGTGGTCTGAAGCCTCGCCGCCTTGGCGTCGCGCCGCGCCTGCGGGAATTCATTCTTTCTGCGCAGCACGCGATCATTCAGGGCTGCCTCGCCAAAAATAAAACCGGCCGTTTCCTGTTCCAGATTATCAAACGAAAATATCGTATCTGTTGTAAAATTCTCGCCGGAATAAACATGCCGCAGGGTCGCTTTTTGCTGATCCAGTCCCGCGTCTTCCCGATAGCCGGCTTCCGAAACAACCGAGGCCGCTGCAAAGAAGCCGTTTTTTTCAAGCGTATCGGAAAGCGACGCTTTCCATTTATATCGATCCTGCGTGTCTCCAAACGCTTCTGCGAAAAGACTGAGCTCTTCCGCCGGCAAGGGCGTTATGACATTGACGACCCCGTGAATAGCGTTTGCGCCGTATAGGGCGCCGGAAGGACCGCGAATAACTTCAATGCGGTCGGCAATTTCGAAATGCGCGTCAAACAGGCCGTTAATGTTGGCGAAACCAGCAGAGCGGATCGGTGTTCCGTTCTCCAGAAAAAGGAAAGAGCCTGCCCCGGCGCCGCCGGTCAATACCGGTGAGCGTATGGCGGTTAAATGTTCTGCGCCTGAACCGCGGTGCAAGTTCACGCCGGGCGCCCGCGCCAGCGCTTCCGCTATGTGATCGGCATCGATAGAGATGAGCTCATCCCTGTTAATAACGCTTATGCTTTTCGGGACATCGTTCAGGTTTTGCGCACGCCGCTCAGCGCTAACGACAATCGAATCGGCGGCGTATGCCGACGGGCCTGAAATCAAGCCAATAACTGCTACAATGCAAACGCTTTTCAATGTAAAACTCACTTAGCGACGGCCAACCATCGCTCAATTTCTACCGGGTGTATTTTTCTACGCGCTGATCTATCGATCCGAAGATAGAGCGCCCATCCCGGTCTTTCATCTTGATTTCAACCGTATCGCCGAACTTCATGAAAGGCGTTTTGGCTTCTCCGTCCTGGATGGTTTCGATCATCCGGATTTCCGCGATGCACGAATAACCGTCCCCGCCATTTTCGATAGATTTCCCCGGTGCGCCATCCAGTTTGTTCGAAACAGTGCCGGAACCGATGATCGCGCCAGCGCATAAGGGACGCGATTTCGCGGCGTGGGCGATGAGTTGAGGGAAATTGAATGTGAGGTCGACGCCGGCGTTTGCCTGGCCGAACGGCTTGCCGTTGTAGCGCACCAGCAGCGGCAGATGCACGGCGCCGCCGTCCCATGCATCGCCAAGTTCATCCGGCGTAATCGCAACCGGACTGAACGCCGATGACGGTTTGGACTGGAAAAAGCCGAATCCTTTCGCCAGCTCGCCCGGTATGAGGCCTCGCAGTGAAACATCGTTCACGAGCATGATGAGTTTAATGTAGTCGCCCGCTTCTTCCGCCGTGACGCCCATGGGCACGTCGCCGGTGATAACCGCAACCTCGCCCTCCATATCGATGCCCCAGCCTTCATCAGTCGGCATCACAATCGCATCCCGAGGCCCCAGAAAACAATCCGAACCGCCCTGATACATTAACGGGTCTTCATAGAAGCTTTCAGGCACCTCGGCGCCGCGGGCTTTTCGAACCAGTTCTACGTGATTGATATAGGCGGAACCATCCGCCCACTGATAGGCGCGCGGCAGCGGCGACGCACATTCGCGCTCATGAAACCTTTCCGCCGGTACAGAACCCGACTCCAGCCCTTGCGCCAGCTCATCCAACGCCGGCGCCGCCGTCTCCCAATCGTCAAGCGCCGCCTGCAAAGTCGGCGCGACGCGCGCCGCATCCGTGTAACGCGTCAGATCTTTTGAAACAACGACAAGCCTGCCGTCGCGGCCGGATTTCAGGGAAGCAAGTTTCATTTTGTGATCCTCGATCAGTTCAGTCTTTGGCGCGGCGCGGGTCGCCTTTTGCATATCGCTTGAAACGATCCTGCGACTTCCCGCTATTCCTGACGCCTTTACGGGTATCGGTCAATGTCCCTGCGCAATCGCGCGCTGACAAATCGCCAAATAGCGCTTTGCGTAAAAAACCCGCCGGATTGCTCCAGCGGGTTTCTGACTCTTGTATGGTTTAAGGTCTGCTATCGCACGCGTACAACCGTGCGTGTGCGCTCGACCTCATAGCGGCGATCATTGTCGTCAAAACACCAATAGGCTTCATACCGGGCGCGATAATCATTTTCCCATGTATATTTGAACCCTTTGTGGCAATCATACCCGCCATATGAATCGTAGTAACGCCCACGGCGATCATAATCGTCGTAATACCACCGGCCGGAATTGTATCCACGATACGTATATGGGTCACCGACCCTTACATCGACGCCAAGATCGACGTCTGCGCCTACGCCAAGATTAACCTGTGCGCCAGCGGGCGCGCTCACCAACATTGCCCCTGATGCGAGCAGTGCGAACGAAACTTTCTTTAACATACTTCACTCTCCTGTGCCGTAATGCCTCACATACACTTGCGATTTCGACAGGTTCCATCGCCCCGCACAGGTATCGCTTTCATATGGTGAATTGATGCAAAAACCCCCGCTATAGCTGGCTTTCAGCGCGTTACAATGGCGTAAGGGATTTTCGAATTATCAAGAAAAACGCGCGAGTTTACACTTTATCCGCATCGAGAGTTTCACGGATTCAGCGTTGCGCCGCACCATGGACAATGGCGAATCAGCACGACGTTACGCCCGCCGTCATGCACAATCAGTCCGAACTGATTTAAGCCTTCATTATAGGCAATGAGACTATCCGGACATTCGAAAGGATCGTCATGCGTGTCACAATTCACTTCCAGCGCCGCTTGCATAGACTCGCAGCAAAGCGCTTCAGGATTTGGGTGCTGCGTACGGGCCATTAATCGATATCGCCCTGCGTTTGCCACGAATTTACGTAATCCCGGTTTTCCACTTCGCCCACGCCGTCGCCAACCTCCAGCGGGTCGCGCGTATCGATCATTACTGCGTATTCGTTAGTCGCAGGGCTTTTTTGTTCCAGCATGTTTTTCAGGGCCTTTGGATGCGGTCCATGGGTAAAGCCCGACGGATGAAACGTCATCATGCCGGCGTCGATATTGTCGCGGCTGAAGAAATCCCCGGCGTGGTAAAAAAGGACTTCGTCGTAATCATCATTATTGTGAAAAAACGGCACTTTCAGCGCGCCGGGATCTGTTTCAAACGGCCGCGGCGCAAACGTGCATACGACAAACCGGTCCGACAGAAACGTCGTATGCGCCGACGGCGGAATATGATAGCGGTGCGACATGACCGGGCGAATATCGCGCACGTTCAATCGCACCGGCGAAAGCTCTCCATGCCATCCCACAACATCCAGCGGATTATATGGGTATGTCGCGACGGAAATCTTTCCGCGCTTTTTGATGTCCACGCGCGTCTCGCCATCGTCTTGCTGATGCGTTTTAAACTGGTCGTTGATTTTCGGCGCGTCCAGCATCGCCGGATCGAAAATCGCATGGGGACCGAGTAGCCCTTTGTCAGGCAAGGTGTAATGGCTGTTCGTCGCCTCAATCATCAGTATGCAAAGCGGAGTTGACGGCGCCAGCCGCCACATGGTCCCGCGCGGCAGCATCAGATAGTCGCCCGCCTCGAAGGCCAGATGGCCATAGTCGCAAAACAAATCACCCTCACCTTTGTGAATAAACAGGATCTGATCGCCGTCTGCGTTGCGGGCTAGCGCCGGCATTGCCTGATCGAGTTTCCAGAAGCGGATTTCCGTCGCCTGGTTGTGCAGAATTCGCGTCGCATGCCACGGACAAGGATTGGCGCCGTCAAGCGCGGCAAGGTCAAAAGCGCGCGGCCGCAAGGGTCCCTCGAAATACACCCACCCGGTCGGCGGGCGCTTGTGATGCATAAAGGCGGCGGGCCCGAAAAAACCCTCTTTGGAAATCTCCCGCTCATAAGTGCCGGCCGGCATGTCCGCATGCGCCTGACGCGAGGCCTCGCCTTCCACTCGGGACGGAGTGATCCATTTTCGCGCCATCGGCTGTATCCTCTTAACGACTGAAATCGGCAAAATTAGTAACATTTGTTACCATTATGCGCATCTCAGGACAATAGCTGGAAACGCACACCGAAGCCGTCCCCCCGTGGAAAAGCCAGCCTTCCCCTTATTCCCCGGTTTTGGTAACGCCTTCGCGAGGGGCGGGCGACGCGCTTGCCATAAGAGGCGCGGCGAACCATCTCCGCATTTGTATTCGGTCCATGATGACGAGGATTAAGTTGTGAAGAAGACGAAACTGCTGATTTTGGGCTCCGGGCCCGCTGGCCTGACGGCGGCGATTTATGCTGCGCGCGCCGGGCTGAAACCCGTCCTCGTGCATGGCATTCAACCGGGCGGCCAGATGACCATTACCACGGACGTCGAAAATTATCCGGGCTTCGCCGACGTTATCCAGGGGCCCTGGCTGATGGAGCAGATGCAAAAACAGGCGGAACATATGGGCACGGAATTCATCAACGACATCATCACGGATGTTGATATCTCCAGGCGCCCCTTCATGCTGACCGGCGACAGCGGCGAGAGCTATGAGGCGCAGGCGCTGGTGATTGCAACAGGCGCACAGGCGAAATGGCTGGGCTTGCCGTCGGAAGAAAAATTCCAGGGCTTTGGCGTATCCGCTTGCGCCACCTGCGACGGTTTTTTCTATCGCAACAAGAATGTTCTCGTCGTGGGCGGCGGCAACACAGCGGTTGAAGAAGCGCTTTATTTATCAGGCCTCGCCGCCAAGGTTACGCTCGTTCATCGCCGCAATGAGTTACGCGCTGAAAAGATTCTGCAAACACGCCTTTTCAACAAGGAAAATGTCGAGATTATCTGGGATCACCAGCTCGATGAAATTTTAGGCGATGAAAATCCGCTGGGCGTGACGGGCGCCCGTCTGAAACATGCAAGCACCGGCGCAACGCACGACATTGCGGTCGACGGCGTGTTCATCGCCATCGGTCATAAACCGTCGACGGAACTGTTCGAGGGCAAGCTGACGATGAAAGATCACGGCTATCTCGTGACCGCGCCGGATTCGACGACCACGCAGATTCCCGGCGTATACGCCGCCGGGGATGTCACCGACGATATCTATCGCCAGGCGGTGACCGCGGCCGGCATGGGATGTATGGCCGCGCTGGAAGCAGAAAAGTTTCTCGCCGCTGAAGAAACGACGCATGCCGCCGAGGCGGCGGAGTAAGCGTTTCGCAACGACCGCTTAAGACGCGTTACCCGTATCGAGATTGAGCATCCAGCGGACGCCGAACCTGTCGACGCACATTCCGAAATAAGAGCCCCAGAAAACATCCTGCATGGGCATGATTTCCATGCCGCCGCCAGCAAGCTTGGCAAATTTCTCATCTGCGTCCGCTTTGGAGTCCGGCGCATGAGAAATTGAAATGTTCGTGCCTTGAACATATGGCCCGCTTGAGTCGCCGGCTGTGTCAGACCCCATCAAGACATTACCGCCGATTGGCAGCGATACGTGCATGATGCGGTCTTTGAACTCATCGCCGACGCCCATGTCGGGCGGGCCTTCGGCGAAAGTCGATCGCATCATGAAATCGCCGCCAAAGACTGATTTGTAAAAATCGAAAGCTTCACCGCAATTACCGTCAAATGTCAGATACGGATTCAGGGACATCGGTCTCTCCCGTTTTTCATGATAATGAAATTCCGAGCATAGCCCTCGTTTCGTGCGCTGTCGTCACATCTCGTCCCGTTTCACGGGCAAGTGACGAGAGCGCCTCAATCATCTGTCCATTTGACGACGCTTTTTCGCCATTCGGCAGGTAAAAACAGTCTTCAAGACCAGTGCGCAAATTGCCGCCAAGTTCCGCCGCGCGTTTGTGCACAGTCCAAACGTCCTGGCGGCCGATAACCGTCGCCTGCCACGGCATGCCTTCTTTCTTGTATCTGATAAGCAACGGCAACAGCTCAGGGTCCGCCGGCATGCCGCTCGCAACGCCCATAACGAAATTATAATCCGCATGATCGGTCATGCCGTTTTCCATATAGAGCCCGACAGAACGCACAATGCCGATATCGAAACATTCGAATTCGGGCAGAATCCCGCATTCGTTCATCACCTCGATATGGTCTTTGACTTTCGACGCCGGGTTGTCGAACACCATGGGCGGCCACGCCCATGAACCGTCTTTACGTGTTTTGAGATAATTCAGCGTACCGGCGTTGCACGCCGCCATTTCCGGCTTGCACGCACGCAGATATTCGAGAACGTAATCATAATCAGTTCCGACAACGCCGGTTGTCATGTTGATGACGACGTCAGGACAGGCGGCGCGGATCGCATCGTTAATCTCGTTGCAAATCGACGGGTCCCAGCTGGGAAGATGTCCCTTGCCTTTCTCCTGCTGACGGTAATGCACATGCATTATCGTTGCGCCGGCGTCATAAGCGCGTTTTGCTTCAGCCGCCATTTGTTCGGGCGTCACCGGCACGGGATGCTGTTCGGGGTTGGTGAGAACGCCTGTCAGCGCGCATGTGATGATGGCTTTGTCCGGCATGGCTTACTCCTCCGCCTCAAGAACAATCAGTTTTGATCGAATCGCGACCTGATCTCCCTCTTTCGCCAGCACCTCCGCGATGACGCCGTCGCGCGGGCTTTTGAGCTGATGTTCCATTTTCATCGCTTCAACAGTGGCGACGACTGTCCCTTTTGAAACCGGATCACCGCAGCCGACTTTGACGCTTGTAATGAGGCCCGCCATCGGCGCTTTTACAACATCATCGCCTGCGCCTTCCTCAATTGCCGGGGCCAGCGTAAAATCAAGATACCGCTCCCACGCGCCATCAGCGTCTATTTCGATGTGATAGCCGTGTCGGTGGAAATGCGCCGTGGAAATCCGGCCTTCATGACGATAGCGGATGCTCGTTTCCGACTTCTCGATCACCTCTATGCTGGTTTTCATTTCGCCGCACGCCGCCGTGACGCGTGGCCCTTCAAGCTCAATCGCGGCGCTGATAATTTCCTGTGCCGTATTCGCCAACTGGAGCGGAAAACCCGGCGCCCCGCGCGAGTCCCACCCGGTCAGATGATCATCGAATGACTGCTCCACCACAGCGGCGCCCACCAATGCAATCGCTGCTTCGCCGCCCGGCGCCTTGCGTTTCGATAGCAGCGCTAAATTCCGTTCAATATACCCGGTATCCGCCTCGCCTTTTGTAAAAGTTTCATCTTCCAGCAGGGAAACCAGAAAATCACGATTATGCGCGAAGCCCAGCAATCGCGTTTCGCGGAGCGCCGCGCTGAGTTTCTCACGGGCTTCATCACGATTTCCGCCGCAAGCGATGATCTTCGCTATCATGGGATCGTAAAACGTCGTGACGCGGCCGCCCTGCTCAACGCCGGTATCGACACGCACCCCTTCCATATCAGGCCATTCAAGAATGGCCGCGTCGCCGGAATGGGGCATGAAGTCTTGCGCTGGATCCTCGGCGTAGAGCCGCGCCTCAATCGCATGCCCGCTAAGCAACACATCACTTTGCAGGAAGGGCAACGGCGCGCCTGCGGCAATATCGAGTTGCAGCGAGACGAGATCCAGCCCGGTCACCATCTCCGTTACCGGGTGCTCCACCTGCAGCCTCGTATTCATCTCCAGAAAATAGAACTCATCGCGCGCGGGATCATAGAGAAACTCAACCGTGCCGGCGCCGACATAGCCAACGGCCGTTGCCGCCTTTACCGCCGCTGCGCCCATTTCCTCGCGCTTTTCCGGTGTGATTACCGGCGACGGCGCTTCTTCAATAACTTTCTGGTTGCGCCGCTGCAGGGAACAATCGCGTTCTCCCATATGAACGCAAGCCCCGCTGCTGTCTGCAAAGACCTGAATTTCGACATGACGCGCGCCGGCGACCGCGCGTTCGAGTAAAAGCGTTCCGTCGCCGAAAGCGTTTTCCGCTTCCTTGCGCGCGGATTTTATTGCATCCGCCAGCATTTCTTTATTCTCAACAATCCGCATGCCGCGCCCGCCGCCGCCGGCTGAGGCTTTCACCATCACGGGAAAACCGATTTTCTCCGCTTCTGCGACCAGCACAGCGTCAGACTGATCGTCTCCCTGATATCCGGGAATGCAGGGCACGCCTGCATCGATCATGCGGCGCTTGGCTTCGCGCTTGTCGCCCATGGCGGCGATAGCGCTCGCCGGCGGCCCGATGAAGATGACCCCCGCATCGGCGCACGCTTTTGCGAAATCGGCGCGCTCGGACAAAAATCCGTAGCCCGGATGAATGGCGTCTGCGCCGGACGCTTTCGCAGCGGCGATAATGGCGTCAATATTCAGATAGCTTTGCGCCGGTTCCGCGCGACCGATATGATACGCTTCATTGGCCATTCGAACGTGGAGCGCATTAGCGTCCGCATCGGAATAAACCGCAACGCACCTGATCCCGCGCATCTTCGCAGTGCGCATGATGCGGCAGGCGATTTCGCCGCGATTGGCGACGAGGAGTTTTCGGATGCGCATCATGCCTTGTTCGACTTGCCGGGCAGCGTGCCGAGATATTTGCAGATGATCGACAGCATCACCTCGTCGGCGCCGCCGCCGATGGAGGCGAGGCGCCCGTCGCGATAGGCGCGCGTGACATTGGTTTCTTCCATGAAGCCCATGCCGCCCCAATATTGCAGGCAGGAGTCGTTGACCTCGCGCGCCAGTCGGCCGACTTTCAGCTTCGCCATGGAGGCGAGCATGGTGGCGTCTTCGCCTTCCATCATTTTTTCGACCGCATCCCAGGTGAGCGAGCGCAGCGCCTGCACGTCGGTTTTCAGTTCCGCGAGCCGGAAATGCACAACCTGATTGTCAAGGATCGACTGGCCGAACGCCTTGCGCTGGCGGGCGTATTCCGTCGTCTCGTCAATGGTGGCGTCGAGACTGACTAGGCTCGACAGCGCCGCCCACAGGCGTTCTTCCTGAAACTGCAGCATTTGATACATGAACCCTGCGCCCTCCTCGCCGATCAGATATCGCTGCGGGACGCGCACATCCTCGAAATAAAACTCCGCCGTGTCGGATGAACGCATGCCGAGTTTTTTGAGCTTGCGTGCGACGGTGATGCCTTTGCGATGTTTGCCGTTGTCGTCTTTCAGCGGCAAGCAGATCAGCGACTTGTTTTCATGCGCGCGGCCGTCGCCTGTATTCGCCAGAAGGCACATCCAGTCAGCCTGTGTGCCGCTGGTGGTCCACATCTTACCGCCATTGATGATGTAATCGTCGCCGTCTTTTTTGGCCGTGGTCTTGATAGACGCGACGTCGGAGCCGGAGCCGACCTCCGACACCCCAAGACAGGATACATAATCGCCGGAAATCGACGGGCGCAGGAAGTCTTCCTTGGCGGCGTCGGAACCGAACCGCGCCAACGCGGGCGTCGCCATGTCGGTCTGGACGCCGATCGCCATGGGTACGCCGCCGCATTTAATATGGCCCAGCGTTTCCGCCACCACAGCGCCATAGGACCAGTCGAGCCCCATGCCGCCATATTGTTCCGTCTTGGTGACGCCCAACAGCCCCAGATCGCCCAATCCTTTGAACACCTGATGGGCGGGAAAAATCTCCGCCTCTTCCCATTCATCTACATACGGATTGACTTCCGTATCGATGAATTTCTTCAGAGTCGCGCGGATCTGTTCGTGTTCGGTTGTGAGTTTCACGTGTTTATTCCTTGCAGTCCCTCGAAGAAGCTTTGTTCAAAAAAATATTCATTAGACCTCCAGCGACACCAGATATAACAGCCGCACCACTTGATATTATAAAGAAAAAAATCGGATCGTTTTTACTGCCGAGCAACCATAGTAGCCAGAAAAATGGCACAAGAATGAAAACTACACCTAAGAATGTCTGGATAAAACCGGGATTCTTTTTGTGCTTGGGCATCATTTCATTCCGTAAATTGATGACTCATCAAACTAGGTCTTTCAATCGCAAACAAGTATCGTACCTCTCCCCTCTCCCGCTGGCGGGAGAGGGGTCAAAAGCATGCTTTTGACGGGTGAGGGTAGTCAATTTCGACATCAGTATTCCTTCCCCCTCACCCCAGCCCTTTCCCCCAAGGGGGAGAGGGAGTGAAGTGAGTGCGTTTGTCTCATCACATCCTGCCCACACCAAAAGCGTTTGGCCGTAATTCCCGCCGCGCCGCCTCCGCGAGCGTATCGAGGCAGAACGCCAGCATCTTTCGGCTGTCACGCGGGTCGATGAGACCATCGTCCCACATCCGCGCCGTCGCAAACAGCGCCGTCGACTCTGCGTCATAGGTATCAACAATGTGCTTCGCCATGCCGTCGAGGAATTGCGCGTTCGGCTCCTCGCCTTTCTTGCGCGCGCCTTCCTCGGCGACGATGCGCATGGTTTTCGCCGCCTGCTCGCCGCCCATCACGGCGATGCGATTATTCGGCCAGGCGAAAATAAAGCGCGGATCGAAGGCGCGCCCGCACATGCCGTAATTCCCGGCGCCGAAAGACGCGCCGATATGCAGGGTCAGTTTCGGCACGCGCATATTCGTCACCGCCTGGATCATCTTGGACCCATGCTTGACGATGCCGTTCTGCTCCGCGTCCGTGCCGACAAGATAGCCGGTAGTGTTCTGTAGAAAGATCACCGGCGTTCCCGCCTGATCCATCAGTTGGATGAATTGCGCGACCTTCGCGGCGCCGTTGGCGTCAATCGGGCCGTTGTTTGAAATGATCCCCACTTCGTGACCGGCGATGGCGGCGTGCGTGCAGACTGTCGCCGCGCCATAGCCGTCCTTGAAACCAAGGAGATCAGAACCATCGACAATACGCGCAACAACTTCGCGCGAGTCATAGGGCTGGCGATAATCGACGGGTACGACGCCAAGCAATTCCTCCGCGCCGTAAAGCGGTTCCTCAAACCGTTTTTGCCCGCTGGCTTTATTCCAGCCGAGTTTACAGACGATTTCCCGCGCGACCCGTACGCCGTCGCCGTCATTCTCCGCCATATATTCCGCCGTGCCCGAAACGTGATAATGCATTTCCGCGCCGCCAAGGTCTTCGTCCGTTGCAATCTCTCCCGTCGCCGCTTTCAGCAAGGGCGGACCTGCCAGAAACACTTTCGATTTACCGCGCACAGCCACCACATAATCGGACAAGCCCGTCTGATAGGCGCCGCCCGCCGTAGACGATCCGTGCACGACGGAAATCACCGGACAGCCGGCGGCGGAAAGCCGGGCGAGATTGGCGAAGGTGCGACCGCCGGGCACGAACATTTCCGACTGGCGCATGAGGTTGGCGCCGGCGCTTTCGATGAGTTGCACGAAAGGCAGTTTGTTTTCCAGCGCCAGCGCCTGCGCGCGCAGCGCCTTGTGGACGCCCATGGGCGTCGCGGCGCCGCCCTTGATGCCGCTGTCGGAGGCGGAAACAACGCAGCGCACGCCCGAGATAAACCCGACACCGGAAATCCCGCCGCCGCCGGAGATCGTCTTGTCGCCGTCGTCGTCATGCATCTTGTAGCCGCACAGCGTAGATAGCTGGATGAAGGGCGCGCCGCGATCGAGGATCAGCGCCAGGCGTTCGCGCGGAAGGAGTTGTCCCCGCTTTTCAAATTTCGGTTTCGCCCGCGCGGAATTATCCGCCACCTTTGCTTCAAGCGCGCGAAATTCCTCGATCAGTTTCAGATGATCGGCGCGGTTCTTCGCAAAAGTTTCTGTGCGCGGATCGATCTCGGATTCAAATACGGGCATCGCCAAACGGGTCTTGACAAAACAATATGATCGTATTGTTTTATTGCAATGACCGTCGCACGTCAAGATCAGGAAACAACCCCACCCAGCCGCAGGCCCACGCGCCGTCAGGAAGAAAAATCCGCCGTCATGCGCCAGCGGATCTGCGAAGGGGCTGTCTATTGTCTCTCTGCGCGCGGCTATCATGGAACGTCGATTAAACAGGTTGTCGACGCCGCCGGGGTCAGCCTCGGCGCGCTGCAGCATCACTTCCCGGCAAAGGATGATCTCGTCGAGGCGACAGCGGAATTTCTGCTGAGCCGCTCCATCAAATGGTTCCAGCGCGCCAAACTGAACATAGACAAGGACAAAAACGCGTTCAGCAATATGATCCACCGATCCTGGCGCGAACAGTTCACGACTGACGAATATGGCGCGCTTCTGGAAATTCTCGTCGCGGCGCGGACGAACGAGGCTTTACGCGAACGCATTGCGCCCCGGCTTGAAACCTGGCGCCGCGGCATCGAGATTGAGCTACGCGATCTGTTGCCTTCAAGTGATGAAAACGCCGATGAACTCGAAGCCATACTCACCATCGGCCGTTGCATGATGACCGGTTTGCTGGTGCATGACGGTCTCATCGGTGATGATAAACGCATGCATAACGTTATTGACGCATGGGTTAGTATAGCCACAGAATCATCGCGCTAATTATCGCGAGCGCACTTATGGCTGATCTGAACCAAAGCAACTTAAACAGTTACGGCGCGGATTATTTGCCAGGCCTGCTCGGCCTCCATTTCACCGGCATTGGCGAGGGATGGGCCGAAGCGGAGCTGGAAGTTCGACAGGCGGTGATGGCGCCCAACGGTTTCCTGCACGCCGGAACGATCGTGACGCTGGCGGACAGCGCCTGCGGATACGGTTGCGTTCGATCCCTGCCCGAAGGCGCCAGCGGCTTTACGACCATTGAACTCAAATCGAATTTCCTCGGCACGGCGCGCGAGGGCGTGATTGAATGCCGCGCGGAAGCCGCGCATCTCGGCCGCACCACGCAGTTATGGGACGCGACTGTCAAACATCGAGACACAGGAAAGTCGATTGCGCTGTTTAGATGTACGCAGATGGTGTTGTGGCCTCTAAGATAGACCTATGTATAATGAGATTATGCCTATTAGCTCGCGATCAACTATCGACGAAGTAACTCTTTCAAAATCGGTATGGATTGTTTTTGCGTCGTTTTTTGGAGCCTTACTTATTAGCGCCATCGCTATTTTTTACGACGGGAAGTTTTTTAATTGGCTGATACTCTTTAGCATGATCATTTCAGCGATTGCTTTTGGTTGTTGCTCATTTGTTTTTTACCTCGCAGTTACAAAAAAATATAAAATTTCGGTCGATAAGATTGGCATGCATAAGATATGTATATTCGAGGAAGGTTCAATTCAATGGGCTGAAATTGAGTTAGCGGAAAATACTGGCCACCACATTAGATTTTGGAAAAGAAGGCCTAGGGCTGTAAAATGGTGGATAGGAAATTCCGATTTCACAATTCCCTTAACCGCGGCATGGATAAAAGCTGATGATGTGATGGCTATAATCCACCGATACAGACCTGATATTAAAGTCAAAGAATAAACCTTAATGCATAATAGCGCATTTATACCCTTCCCTGGCGGTCAACCTCTCCCACCATTTCTCCACATTCGGCGTCATGGCCTCTTCGATGCCGAGCGTATTGGCGAAATTCAGCGCATAGCCGACGCAGATATCCGCCATGGTAAACCGGTCAGCACACAGATAGTCCCGGGTTTCAAGCGCCTCTTCGACAGCGCGCCATCGTCCCAAAAACCACTTTCTATAATCCTCGACAATTTGCGGCTGGCGACGCTCTTCAGGCTCCAGCGCCGAATAACGAAAGACCAGCGTCTGCGGAAAGGTCAGCGTAGCATCCGACCGGTGCAGCCAGTTGAGATAGGCGCCGTATTCCGGCTCGTCCGGCGTCACGGCAAGCGGCGTCGGCCCGTATTTGACGCCGAAATATTCGCAGATCCCGGCGCTTTCCGTCATTTTGACATCGCCGTCGATCAGGCACGGCACGGTGCCAAGCGGGTTCACCGTCTTGTAGCTCTTGTCGAATACGCGCGGCGGGAACTGAAGCGTCACCAGTTCGTAATCGAGGCCCATTTCCTCCAGCGCCCATACGCAACGCAAGGACCGGGCGCCCTGACAGTGATAGAGTTTCATAAAATTGAGTTATCCCATCATGCCTGTTTTTGGGCCGGGCCCCATTTTCCATATAGCAAAGATGGCCCCGGATCGCGGATCAAGTCCGGCAGGACCGATATCGCTGATATAATCTCTTGACGCAAACCAGCGGGCGCAGAACTCTGTTCTTATGACCAGCCCGCTCTCCTTTGACGCAACGCGCCTTCCCTCGCCGCATCTCACCGACAGTCATGAGGCGTGGCGAAAAACGGTGCGCGGTTTTGTCGAGCGGGAAATCATGCCCTACGTCAACGAATGGGACGAGACCGGCGCTTTCCCCCGGGAACTGCACAAAAAAGCAGCCGATATCGGTCTGATCGGTTTGGGCTTTCCGGAGCGCTATGGTGGTCACAGCGAAGACGTCGATATTTTTCATTCGCTGATCGCCAATGAAGAACTCGCGCGCGCCGGCGCTGGCGGGCTTTGCGCCGGGCTGATGACACACGGCATCGGCCTGCCGCCGATTATCACGCTTGGCTCGGACGCTTTGAAAACCCGCATCGCGCCCGGCGTGCTGTCGGGCGAAAAACTCATCGCGCTGTGCATTACCGAACCCTCCGGCGGCTCCGATGTCGCCAACCTGAAAGCGAAAGCGGTTCGCAAGAGCGGCGATTATATCGTCAATGGCGAGAAGACGTTTATCACAACCGGTTGCCGCGCCGACTATTTGACCGTGGCCGTACGCACAGGCGGCGAAGGGGCCGGCGGTCTTTCCTTCCTGCTGATCGAGGCCGACAGGCCGGGAGTCTCGCGTGCGCCTTTGAAAAAAATGGGATGGTGGATGTCTGACACCGCAAGCATTCATTTCGATAATGTCTCGGTTCCTGCGGATAATCTGATTGGTCAGGAAAACGCCGGGTTCGCCGGCATCGTCGCCAATTTCAACATGGAAAGGCTTGCCATGGCGGCGCAGGCGATCGCGTTCGCGCGCGTGTGCATCGAGGACGCCGCCGACTGGGCGCGTGACCGGCAAACTTTTGCAAAAGCGCTTTCGAAGCACCAGGTCATCCGCCACAAATTCGCTGAAATGCTGCGCATGACCAACGCTTCGCAAGCGTATCTCAATCATTGCGCATGGCTGGTAAAAACCGGCGAATCGCCAATTGCCGATTTATCGCTTCTAAAAGTCCAGGCGACGCGGACCATGGAGTTCTGCGCGCGCGAGGCGATGCAAATCCTCGGCGGCGCGGGCTTTATGCGCGGATGCCGCGTTGAGCGTATCTACCGGGAGGTGCGCGTCATGGCGATTGGCGGCGGCTCCGAGGAGATCATGAATGATCTCGCTGCACGCCAACTGGATTTGTAGCCCGCACTATCATGAATAGCATCACCAACAGCCAAAGCCCGCTGCGGGGGAACACAGCGGGCCCTGGTCGTTTCAGAATTGAACCGGCTTGAAATTAAGCGGCGTTTTTCTTCTTGCGGCGGCCGGCGAAACCAAGACCGGAAAGTCCCGCAATAAAGAGCCAGGCGGCAGCCGGAAGCGGCACTTCAGGCGTCGGCGTCATGCCGAAATTCGTACCAACGACAGCTGCAATATCCGGCGTGCCCTGATCCCTGCCGACAAAAAGCGGATTGTTGGCGGCTTCGCCAGCCAAGACGCCAAGCAGCGCAAGATCGAAACCCCAGATTGTGACATTCTCGTTGATACCGATATCGCCGTCGCCGTCGACGTCAAACTCACCTGAGAAAAGCAGAACGCCAAGAATTGTGTCTGGCGGCTGCGGCTGCGGGTCGAGTTGGGCGGCCATCAAGGTCAGCGCAGTCGTCGGGCTGTCCGACTGATTGAGCGCTTCGAAAATAAGCAGGTCGCAACCAGCGTAATCGGCGGCGGACGCGGGGCCGGTATCTTCGTCAGCAGATGCGATACAGCTGCCTGCGCCATTCACAATCGATTCCGCGAACAGCAGAGACAGTACGTCATCATCGCTCGTGCCGTTGTTTCGGAGCTGATAGGAAGTGTCGAGATCAAATCCTTCGACTTCATCAATGTCGTCGCCGACGCTGAAACCGGAAGCTGGCGATCCGCCGGCGG
The DNA here is from genome assembly GCF_965228385.1 of Hyphococcus sp. Taxonomy (GTDB): domain Bacteria; phylum Pseudomonadota; class Alphaproteobacteria; order Caulobacterales; family Parvularculaceae; genus Hyphococcus. Next base: position 1,939,013 of record NZ_OZ245810.1, read on the forward strand.
CCAGTTTTGCTTCCTGAACGCCATTGCTGTCGTCGAAATTAACGCCGCCAATGGTCATCGGCGCCGCGTGTGCGCTGGCGGCAAGACCGAAGCCCAACCCCAGCATGGAAATAGCTAATTTTTTCATGGTTCCCCCAATAAAGTACAAGTTTCCACGTCCCTTGTATCAATTTCGGCGCCGAACCGGAAGCGAATAAACAACAAATTCGATAAAAATCGAGGTTAATTTTCCAAATATGCCGGGTTGTCGCTACCGAAAGGCGAATTCTGCGAAATCCGTCGCTTTTTGAGGGTGAAAAATGACTGGGAAGAGTAGAAACATTCCTCCCGGACCGCCCGCGGTCATGCCGATTCGGCCGAGTCGGTGTCCCTGAGGGCCGTTTTGAGAATTTTCCCTGACGGGTTTCGGGGCAGCATGTCCAAAAACGTTACATATTTGGGCAATTTGAAATCTGCGATTTTATCGCGAAGGAAGTCCACAATACCGTCCGCGCTGATGTCCGCCCCGTCTTTTTTAACCGCGACGACTTTCACAACCTCGCCCCATTTTTCATCAGGGGCGCCGATAACGGCGACATCTTTTATGGCCGGATGCCCCAGGAGAACCGTTTCAATTTCCGCGGGATAGATGTTCTCGCCGCCGGAAATAATCATGTCTTTGATACGGTCCACCACATACAAAAAACCGTTCTCATCGAAATAACCCGCGTCGCCCGAGTAGTACCAGCCATCCTTGATCGTTTCAGAAGTCGCCTCAAGATTATTCCAGTAGCCGTCCATCAGGAATTTCGATTTAACAAGCACCTCGCCGGTTTCGCCTTGCTGCAGATCGGCGCCGCTCGCCGGATCACAAATCCTGACCTCGCAATCCGGAAGCGCTTTTCCAGCCGAGACGCGCTGTCTTTTGCCGTGGGCGTGGTCTTCATGCTGCAGGACGGTCACGCCGCCAGTCGTTTCCGTCATGCCGTAAAATTGCGTAAAACGTGCGTTCGGCATTGCGGCCATGGCCGCGTTGAGCAGCGGTTCGGGCATAGGCGCAGCGCCATAGCTGACATGAACAAAATTATCCAGCGGCGCGTTCATGGTCTTCGCCGCTTCCAAAATCATCATAATCATGGCCGGCACAAAAAACGAATTCAGCGGCTTGCCGTTTTGCGCCTCTTTGACGATCGCACAGGGGTCGAATTGGCGGTGCTGAATGATGGGCATGCTTCTCGCAATGGCCATCAATCCAAAATTTACACCCGCAACATGAAAATGCGGCAGCGCATGCAAGGCAGTTTCATCCTCAGACTGCGGAACAACCAGACTGGCCTTTCGTCCCGCTTCGCCGACTTCATAATAACATCTGTTCGGTAAAACGACGCCTTTGGGCAGTCCTGTCGTACCGCTTGTGTATAACTGAACAAGAACATCGCCGCTTGTCGGCGCGTAGTCGGGCTCTATCGCGTCATGCTTATCGATGAGCGTGTCAAAACAGCCGTCGCCGCCTTCATGGAGCACCATTGTCGTCGCTTCAGGCCGGCCTTCAATGCCGTCCAGCGCATCCAGAAAGGCCCGTTCGGAAACAAAAAGTGCGGGATCGGCGTCGTCAAGAATCCGTTCGACTTCCACGGGCGCCAGACGCCAGTTTATGGGCGTTATCACGGCGCCGATTTTCGCAGCGCCAAAAAGCGTATCCCAGAATGTGGCGACGTTTCGCGCCAGCCAGCAAATGCGGTCGCCCGGCTTGACCCCGATATCCAAAAGCGCTTGCGCCGCTCTGTTGGCGCGCTCATTCATCTGGGCGTAAGTGTATTGCGCGCCTTCAAAAATAAGTCCGGTCTGCTGGGGACGGGCCTTGGCCTGCTCCCAGATGAGGTCCGCTGTAAGGGCCGGATTTAAAATATCTGTTTGCTTCATATGAACTGGCGCGTTTCCCTATTGCGGAAAGTATGCCCTGCGCCGGGCTTTGTGCAAAGCGCTGCGCTCAAGTGTTGCAGGCGCAAGCGGCTTGCTTATAGCTGTTTCCGGAACAATTTGGAGAAGTTTATGCCTTCGGTCAGCGAGATAAAGTCAAAATTGCGTCTTCCCGTGATCGGGGCCCCGATGTTTATCGTTTCGACCCCAGAGCTTGTCCTCGCCCAGTGCCGGGCGGGCGTTGTCGGGTCGTTCCCGGCGCTGAACGCGCGCCCCGCCGAAAAGCTTGACGAATGGCTGTCGGAAATAAACGAGACGATCGCCGAGCATGATGCGGCCCATCCCGAAAGCCCAATGGCGCCTTACGCCGTCAACCAGATCGTGCACCGGTCCAATGACCGGCTGATGCACGATGTTGAAGCGTGCGTGAAACACAAAGCGCCGATTGTCATCACCTCGCTTGGCGCGCGGGAGGAAGTTTACGAAGCGATCCATTCCTATGGCGGCATTGTTCTTCACGACGTCATCAACAACACATTTGCGCGCAAGGCGATTGAAAAAGGCGCTGACGGTCTGATCTGCGTCGCCGCAGGCGCAGGCGGGCACGCCGGCGTACAGTCTCCGTTTGCGCTGGTGCAGGAAATACGCGAGTGGTTCGACGGTCCGCTCGCGCTTTCGGGATGCATTGCGCGCGGTCAATCGGTGCTGGCGGCGGAAGCCATGGGCGCGGATTTTGCGTATATCGGCTCGGCGTTTATCGCGACCGAGGAAGCAAACGCAGACGAGGCCTACAAAAACGGTGTTGTCGAAGGCGCCGCCGATGACATTGTCTATACGAACTATTTTTCCGGCGTTCATGGCAACTATCTCAAACCATCGATCAGCAAGGCAGGGCTCGATCCCGACAATTTGCCGGAAAGCGATCCTTCCAAGATGAACTTCAAATCCAGCGGTGAAAACGCAAAAAAGGTCTGGAAGGATATATGGGGGTGCGGGCAAGGCATCGGCGCGGTCAAGGAGATCGCCAGCACAGCTGCGCTGGTCAGGCGACTGGCGGATGAATATGACGGGGCAAAGGCGCAGGTTTGCGGCGCCTGAGCGTCGCTGCACGGCCCCGGGAACAAAACCATAATACGCCCTGTTTCCTTCCCTGAACCGTCCGGTGAAGGAGGAAACTCATGTCTGCTTTTACAGCGTATCTGCTTGGCGCGATCGTGCTGGCCATTGGCCTTGGCGTTGCTGCGCACCTGCTGGGCGTTCCGCCAATATGGATTGGCGTCGGCGCTTTGGTCATCCTGGGCGCAGGCATCATGAGCGCCGCAGCCAAAACGAAACGGAAAGACGCGCCCGAGTAATCCCGCGAATAAACCACCCCTCCCCGCATAAACCATTGCAATTGCGCTTAACATTGCCGCGGTCAGTTGCTATTGAGCCGGAAATATTGTCTCCGGCTCAATTTTTATCTGGATTGTGATGAACAAGATATTTGCTCTTCTGGCGGGGGTGCTGCTTTTGTCCGGTTGCGGCCGCGGTGAAAACGAGGTCGGCGAGTTCAAAAACGATTTTATCGGCAATGAAATAAAGGTGCAGGCGCTGAAAGACCCGGACGTCGATGGCGTCACCTGTCATCTCAGCCATTTCGACCGGGGCTTCTGGGACCGGGCGACCAAGGGAAACTGGTTTGAAGACCCATCCAACGCTTCCATCGCCTGCCGTCAGACCGGCCCCATCAATATCGGCGAGATCGACATGGGCAAAGACGGCGAGGAAGTTTTTTCGCAGCGCATGAGCCTGGTGTTTAAATCCATCGCAGTCAGGCGAATTTTCGACGCCGAAAACAACACGTTGATTTATGTCGTCTATTCGCGAAGACCCGTCGAGGGGTCGGCGAAAATGGCCTTGTCCACCATCTCGCTCTACGATCAGAAGACAAATCCGCCATCCGCGACCGCTGAGTGAGTTTTTCCGGTTCTCAGCGTGTCCGAAACAGCCTAGCCTGACGTCCATGCGAAACCGTTTATGCAAGATTGTGGCGACCATCGGACCGGCGAGCGCCTCGCCGTCCATGCTTCAGCTTATTCACAACGCCGGCGTTGACGTATTCCGGCTGAATATGAGCCACGGCGAACACGACAAGCTGGAGAAAGTCGCGAGCGCCATCCGTGAAATTGAAAAGACGTCAAACACGCCTTTAGCAATTTTCGCCGATTTGCAGGGGCCGAAAATCCGGACCGGCGCCTTTGCCGGCGGCTCGATCACGCTGCGCTACGGCGCTGAGTATAAACTGGTGCATTCGGCGGAATCGAACGATGAAAATATTATTCCTATTCCGCACGCAGAATTGCTCGATATTTTAGAGCCAGGCGATGTATTAAAACTGGACGACGGCAAACTTCAGGTCACCGTCTCTGAACGCAATTCGCGTCATATCATCGCCAAGGCTGATACGCCCGGCGAACTTAAAAACCGGAAGGGCATTAATGTGCCGGGCCGGCGGCTGCCCATCTCCGCGCTGACAGAAAAAGACCGCGCTGATCTGAAATTCGCGCTCGATCTCGGCGTTGATTATATCGCACTTTCATTTGTTCAGCAGCCGGACGATGTCCGCGAGGCGCTGGCGCTTATTGACGGGCGTGCGGGCGTTATCTCAAAGATTGAAAAGCCTTCCGCCGTGGATCAGCTCGACGAAATCATCGAACTTTCCGACGCGATCATGGTCGCCCGCGGCGATCTGGGTGTTGAATGCGCCGCAGAGGAAGTGCCGATCCTGCAACGCCAGATCATCCGCAATTGCCGGCGCGCGGGCAAGCCGGTGATCGTCGCGACGCATATGCTGGAATCCATGGTAGAATCAATTTCTCCGACGCGCGCAGAGGCCTCTGATGTTTCAACAGCCGTTTATCAGGGCGCCGACGCCGTCATGCTCTCCGCTGAAACCGCCGTCGGGCGCCATCCGCCGACAGCCGTTGCGATTATGGACCGCATCATCGCGGCAACGGAAAAGGATGAAGATTCTGAAAGTTTCAATAATGTTTCGCGGGAAGAGGAAGGCTACAAGACTGCGGACGCTATAACGCTCTCCGCGCGCCGTATCGCCGAAGTGCTCGATTGCAAATTCGCCGTCGCCTATACAAAAACCGGCTCCACGGCCAGGCGTCTTTCGCGCGATCGGCCTCATTGTCCGGTCATTGCCTCCACGCCCGATGTAGACGTCGCAAGGCAACTGGCGCTGTATTGGGGCGTTCGTCCCGTTGTCACGGAAGACATTTCGCATTTCCACGAAATGATCGAAAACGCCGACGCTATCGCCAAGGCGAACGGCGGCGCAGACGGCGACCGAATCATTATTATCGCCGGTTATCCCTTTGGACGTCCGGGAAAGACAAATACGCTGAAAATCAGCCGTATAGGCGCCCTCGATTAATTCATCGACGCACAGGAACCATTTTTTCGCCTTGATGTTTCCCGTTCGTGGTTTCAGTCGAGGGTAAGATGGATAAATTCTACACCAAGAGCGGACTTTTCTACGTGATCATGTCCGACAACCAGGCGCAAAAGCCTGAAGATTCGATGAAGCCTGAACCGGCGGCAGCGCCGGCGGCGTCAATAACACAGGCGGCGCAGCCGTTTATGCAGTCTGTCGCCACGACAGTCACAAAATTACTGGCGCGTTCATAACACGAACATAACGATTTAGAGAAAGGAACACCTCATGGCGTCTCCTACACAAGATTCAGCAGGCGGAGATCTTCTCCGCGTCATTCTCTCCGTCATCCTGCCGCCGGTAGGCGTTGCCATGGAAGTCGGCTTTTCAGCCCAGTTCTGGATCAACGTAATACTGACGTTGCTCGGTTATATTCCTGGCGTCATTCACGCTCTGTGGATCATCTTGCGCCGATAAAGGAAGGTTTGCTGACAAGATGAAACTTGAAGAATCCCGATACCCGAATGACTCTTCGCTTTCCCGGTTACGCAAGTTCGTAACGCGAACCCTCTTCGGGAAAAAATCGCATGACGACCCTGACACGCAATCTTACGGCCCTGCGCAATCAGATGCGGAGAAACAAAAAGACGGGACTGACAGCGTCAATTAAAAATGGCAGACTCCTCTTAGCAGCAACGCATCAGGAGGACCGGCTTTTATGTCTGTAGAAACGCGCACATTCACCTATTCCATCGACGGCAAAGAGTTTGAAGCGTTTCTCGCCGCGCCGGGTAAATCGCCCGCGCCGGCTGTTCTGATCGCGCATGCCTGGGCGGGCCGTTCCGATTTTGAAAATAATAAAGCGAAAGCCCTCGCCGAACTTGGCTATACCGGGGTCGCCATTGATCTTTTCGGCAAGGGCGTGCTCGGTCAGAGCAAGGAAGAAAATCAAAAGCTGATTGAACCCTTTGTCGAAGACAGACCGTTTTTGCAAAAGCGGCTGACCGAAAATATCGATATCGTCAAAGAACAGCCGGAAACCGACGCTTCCAAACTGGCGGCGATCGGTTTTTGCTTCGGCGGCCTTTGTGTTCTCGATATTGCCCGTATGGGCGCGGATGTCGCGGGCGTCGTCAGTTTTCACGGCCTGTTGGGCGCGCCCGGCAATACCTCTGATAAAGTAAAGGCGAAAGTGCTGGCCCTGCATGGCTGGGACGACCCGATGGCGCCGCCGTCAGATGTAGTCGCGCTGGGCGAAGAGCTGACCAAAGCCAAAGCGGATTGGCAGTTGCATGGCTATGGCGGGACTATGCACGCTTTCACAAATCCGCAAGCCAACGATCCCGATTTCGGCACCGTTTATGACAAGGACGCCGACCGCCGCTCATGGGAAGCCATGAAAAATTTTCTGGCTGAACTTTTCGGCTAAAATAGAGCCCGCCCTTGCGGGCGATGAATGCATTGAAGGTTTCGGCGGATTATTTGCCGGCCGATTTCTTTCGCGGCGCTTTTTTCTTTTTGGGTTTTGGCTTTTTGCCGCGCGCTGACGCTTCCAGGGCGAGCGCCGCCCAGCGGCGAAGCGCATCATTGTCGTCGTAAATTTCTTCCGGCGCGCAATAATAGGACATGGTCCCTTTCTTGCCCTTCATTTCCACTTCGAAGGGATAGAGCCCGGCGCCCTCAAACTCGGCGCGCGTCACATCGTCAACCTTCAGCCAGAGATCGTCGTCGCCGATAATGGCGAAGAATGCGCCGTCGCAATAAACCCCTGCCCCGCCGAACATCTTGCGGATGGAAATGACGCCAAAAGGCGAAAAGAGATCTTTGATGTATTCGGAATATGACGCAGAGACAGGCATGTTATCTTCGCCGCTTGTTCAAGTGATAAGTCAGCGCTTCAGCGAAACATGCCGACAATTCCTTTTCCGGAACTTCGCTAATCACAGACAGCAGGATCGCGCGATTGTTCTCGAACGAAAGCGTTTCGCCGAACATCTCGCGAAAACTATCGACGAGTGTCGTATTGCAGTTGAAGTAAACACCTAACATATCAGGTTTAGCGGATTTCCACGCCAGCCTTATCGTGCTGCCGCTTTTGGTCTGAGATGTAAGATAAGACGGCTCGCCCCATTTCAGGGTTTCATCAATTTCCCCGATATTCTCATCCTCATCCGCTGCACGAAATATCATGTCACGGATATGCAGCAGCTTTTTTCGTACAACGTCAGGGTACGTATTCAATACGCCCGCGACTTCCGGAGCAATCGTAAACTTGCGCTGCGCGCTCACGCATCCGCCTTTTGCGGGATGATGGTCACGCTTTCGCCGCAGCCGCAGGCGTCGGTCTGGTTCGGGTTTTTGAACACGAACCGCTGGGACAGTTTTTCAGTGACGAAGTCGATCTCGGTGCCGATCAGAAAGAGAATTGCTTTCGGATCGATCAATACCTTGATCCCGTTTTCCTCAACGACTTCATCGAGCGCGCCCGCCTCTGTCGCATAGTCCATCGTGTATTCCATGCCGGCGCAGCCGCCGTTTTTCACGCCGATCTTGACGCCAATGAAATTCTCATCGGCGCCCGACATGATCTCCGTCATGCGCGCGGCGGCTTCATCGGTCAGTGTGACAACTTTGGGTCTTGGTCTAGCCATTTAAAGCCATCCTAATTCCAGCTTCGCCTCGTCGGACATTTTCTCCGGCGTCCAGGGCGGATCGAACGTCATGTTCACCTTCACATCGTCAACGCCGTCGGTGCCGCGCACTGCGCCTTCGACCCAACCCGGCATTTCGCCAGCCACCGGACATCCCGGCGCGGTCAGCGTCATATCAATCGTCAAAAGCCTGTCGTCATCAAGATCGACTTTATAAATGAGGCCCAATTCATAAATATCAACCGGGATTTCCGGATCATAGACCGTTTTGAGGCTGCGGATCACATCGCCTGTGATACGGGTCAGCTCATCCTCAGGGATTGAAGACGCGCCAGATGTCTCAGCTTGCGGCGGCGTTTCCGGCTCGGGCGGATTGATATCGATAATATCGCGTTGATCTTCCATAATCGTTTCTTTTTAACCCAACATGTCATGTGTTTTGTGCAGGCCTTTTATCAAGGCCTCCACGTCATCGTGCGTATTATAAACCCCGAAAGACGCGCGCGCCGTCGCGGATACGTCCAGCCGTTTCATCAGCGGCTGCGCGCAGTGGTGACCCGCCCGCACCGCAACGCCTGTACGATCGAGGATCGCCGAAATGTCGTGCGGGTGCGCGCCCTCGACGGTAAAGGCGATAATCGGCGCCTTCCCGGCCGCGCGGCCAAAAACCCGGACGAAATTCAGTTTCGCCAATTCTTCCAGCACATGATCGCGCAATCGCGCCTCATGCGCGGCGATGGCGGCGACGCCTTTTTCCTGCATCCATTTCAGCGCGGCGCCAAGACCGATCGCCTCGAGGATCGGGGGCGTGCCAGCCTCAAAACGATGGGGCGGTTCGTTGTAGGTGACGTTATCCGTCGTCACCATATCGATCATCTCGCCGCCGCCCTTGAACGGCGGTAAATCGCGCAGCGCCTCCATCTTTCCGTAAAGCACGCCGACGCCGGACGGCCCGTAAAGCTTGTGGCCCGTCATCACATAAAAATCGCAATCAATGGCGCGAACATCAACGGGCCCGTGCACACCCGCCTGACAGCCGTCGAACAGAATTTTCACGCCATGTTCGTGTGCGATGCGCGTCATTTCCTTCGCTGGCGTCAACGCTCCCAATACGTTCGACATATGCGAGACGGCGACAAATTTTGTCCTGTCCGTAAAAAGCGCGCGGAAGGCTTCAAGATCAATCTCGCCGTCATCGGAAATATCGAGCCACTTAAGCACGGCGCCTTTACGCTCCCGCAGGAAATGCCAGGGCACGATATTTGAATGATGCTCCGCAAGCGAAAGGATGATTTCATCGCCCTCGCGAATTTCCGAACCGCCTCCAGACGCGCTAAGGGCATAAGATACGAGATTGAACGCGTCCGTGCCGCCGGAAGTAAACACAATCTCATCCGGCGAACCCGCATTCAGGAATTGCGCAACGGTTTGGCGCGCCTCCTCATAAGCGGCCGTCGTTTCGTTGGACAGCAAATGCAGTCCGCGATGAACATTTGCGTAGGAATATTCCATCGCATTTTTCATTGTATCGATGACAGCTTGCGGTTTTTGCGCAGACGCTGCGCTGTCCAGATAGACAAGCTGCTTGCCATAGGCGTCGCGAGACAGGATCGGGAATTCCGATTTCACCGCATCGACATCAAGCGTATTGATCGGCGCTCCGTCACTCATCGAGCCAGTCCTTTACGCTCAGCGCGAAAGCATCGCGAATGCCGTCTTCCTCAATGCGTTCGACGATTTCCCCGATGAAGGCCTCGACCAGCAGCGCTTTCGCCGCCGCCTCATCCAGTCCCCGCTGGCGGAGATAAAAAAGCGCGTCATCGTCGAGCGCGCCAACCGTGCTGCCGTGCGCGCATTCCACATCGTCGGCGTATATTTCAAGCTCCGGCTTGTGATTCGCTTCAGCCTGGCCGGAAAGCAACAGCGCATTCGCCGTCATTTTTGCATCGGTTTTCTGCGCATTGCGCTGTACAAAGAATTTGCCCTGAAAAACGTTCCGGCCGGAGTCGCTGGCGACGCCTTTATGCAACTGCCGGGCCTGGCAAGATTCCGCCAGATGACGCACGTCGCTTGTAAAATCCGCGTGGCGTTCGCCGGATAAAAAGCTGGCGCTGTTGAGAACCGCCGAAGAGCTCGGAGACCAGAAATGCAGATGCGTTTCATGACGCGCGAGCCGCCCGCCGGTGGAAAAAGCGGTTTGTTCAAATCGGGCTTTTTCGTCCATTTTCACAGCACAGATGGAATGCGTGAGCGCATCGCCGGCGTCGTCATGCAGGACAAAGCGCTTCACCGCGGCGCCGTCACGCACAACCGTGTGGAAAAGATGCGAATAAAATCCTGCGCCCTCGCCCTCGTAAGTTTCAATCAATGTTGCGCGGGCATTCTCGGAGAACCGCATCATGGTTTGCGCGAAACAAAAACCAGCGCCGGTATTGATATGCCGAACCAGAATAGGCCGCTCCAGCGTCACGCCTTCGCGCACTTCCAGACCGAGCGCTTTTCGCGACAGCGAAACGTTGAGCGCCGCAATCGCGTGGTTTTCAAGCTCCGGGATCGTCGCCACGGTGTCCATCACGCCAAAACGCAGCCCCTCAGGCATGTCTTCGTCGGGAAGTTCGATGCGCCCGTCGATAATGCGAAATTCCAACGGATCGACACCCGCAAAGGCGGACGGCGCAATCGTTTTCGCCGAAGGCTCGGCGCGCGATGGTTCGAATTTGCGCAGCGCCATATTGAAATCGGACCATTTCCAGCCCTCGACCTTGCGGTTGGGCAGGCGCAGCTTTTCATAACGATCGAACGCAGCCAGCTGCGTCTCGTTCGTTTTCGACCGGCTCTTGAATGCGTCGTTCACAGCCGTTTCAAAAGCGGTTGGGATATGACGTTGGGGTTCACTCATACGCTGTTCAGGCCGCCTCGATAAATTGATCGTATCCGGATTTTTCAAGCTCCTGCGCCAGTTCAGCGCCGCCCGATTTCACGATTCGCCCGCCCGCAAGCACATGCACCGCATCCGGCTTGATGTAATCGAGCAGCCGCTGATAGTGCGTGATGACGAGAAAGCCGCGCTCCTCTTTGCTGTTTTTTGGCGCGCGCAAAGAATTCACTACATCGCCGACCATTTTGAGCGCATCGATATCCAGCCCGGAATCGGTTTCATCCATGATCGCAAAGCGCGGTTCGAACATCGCCAGTTGCAGCATTTCCATGCGCTTTTTCTCGCCGCCGGAAAAACCGACATTGAATTGCCGTTTCAGTTTCGCATCATCAAGACCGACGATCTTCGCTTTTTCGCGGATCTGCTTGATAAAATCCGCCGCCGAAATTTCATCTTCGCCGCGCGCCTTGCGCTGGGCGTTCAGCGCGGTGCGGATGAAATTCATGGTCTGTACGCCGGGAATTTCCATCGGGTGCTGAAAGGACAAAAACAGTCCCTTCGCCGCGCGTTGGTCCGGGTCGAGCTCGAGAATATTCTCGCCGTCAAGCGTGACGTCGCCGGCGGTTGGCGCATAGTCATCCCGGCCCGCGAGCGCATATGAAAGCGTCGACTTGCCTGAACCGTTCGGCCCCATGATGGCGTGCACCTCGCCCGCCGGAACCTCGAGGTTCAACCCTTTCAGAATTTCGTTGCCGCCAACGGCGACGTGAAGGTCATTAATTTTCAACATTATCCGTTTTCTGTGTTCTGCGTGATTCGCGTGTTTTGATCGTGAATGAGGCGCCATTCCCCCTTTTCCAACTGAAACAGGAGCAGGAGCCAGGAAGAACGCGGCGCGCCGTCCGGCGCATCGCGATAGTCATATTTCATCAACGCGGCGGCCATGTCCTCGCCCTCCATGAGCTTTACAATGTCGCCGTCCCAGCGCCATTCAGAATCCTGAAACCATTGCTCATGAAACCCGATGACGCCGTCCGTCGTTTCTATAATCTCGCCGCCCGGGAAAATAAGGGTAAGGTCGTCCCGCGTGGTGACGGTCGGTCTGTACGCCTCCAGATCCTTAGCCTCGATGGCCGCAAGATGGGCTTCCAGCGCGGCGCGAAAATCAGGGCGCGCAGAAGCGGCGTCGCCGCCCGCGCCGCATCCGGCGATAATGAGCCCGCAGGCGAACGCAAGCGCAATTTTCAATCGTCGTTCCATATCTTTCCCGCGCTCCTTCAGCAAAGCGCACCAGGTTGGATGTTGTTTCAATTCACATTGTTTTCAATGAAGGCGTGCACTCTTTCACGCGCCTTCAGGAAACGTTCATGGGCGCGCTGTTCTTTTACGAAGCCGTTCTGATCGAGCGTGCCGCGATCATAATGCCGCGAAAGCTCCGAGAACGTTCCGCGCAGATTGTCGTGCGCGGCTTCATATTCCTGACGCGCTTTTTCATACTCTTCGTGGAGCTTTTCCCATTCGTCCCAATCCTGTTTTTTCATTGTGTTACTCGCTTTCTGTTTGGCCCCGAGAACCGGTCACCGCCAGACATTCGATTTCGAGCGCAGCCCCGAGCGCCAGCCCGTCTACGCCGAATGTGGACCGCGCCGGCTTCGGTCCCGGAAAGGCTTCCGCATAGGCCGTATTCATCTCGGCGAACGCCGCCATGTCGTCGAGAAAAACGGTGCATTTCACGATATCGCCGAGGCCGGAGCCGAGGCTTTCGAGGGTCGCCTGATAGTTTTTGAATATCTGGCGCGTTTCCGGCCCGACGCCGCCTTGGACCAGTTCGAAAGATTCATAATCAACACCGATTTCACCGGAAAGATAGATCGTATCGCCAACGACGACCGCCGCAGAGAACGGAAAGGTTTCCGGCAGGTCGGGGTTGCGGTGAAACGTGCGCTCGCCCGCCTGCGCCGCCGCCGCAAGACAAAGATATGTCGCGAGCGCGGCTGCGCCGCTCAATTGACGGGCGCTATGTGTTAATCGTTCCGTCTTCATTCGCCTGGCGCTCCTTTCGGCTCGACGATGATGTAAACCGTCGTCGTATCGCCGATGTTCAGCGCTTCATGCCAGTCAACGCCATCCGAAACCCAGGTCGCGCCGGCGGGCGTTTCCTGTTCGCGGGTTCCGCTGACGTCGGTGATCTGCATGGTCCCGCCCTCGAGGATGTAACCGAAATGCGGCGCATGAAAGTGACGTTCATGCCCGACGCCCGGCGCAAACGTGCAGCGCAGCGCGCGCACATCGTCCGTCTCCTGAAGAAGCGCGCAGACCTGCTCGTCTTGCCATCCGGCTTTCAGGGGATCGGGCAATTCGTCGCTCGCCGCCGCCACTTCTGCTGAAGCCTGTGGGGCCGCGAGGCGGAACATGACCGCGATCACCGCCGCAACCACAACGACAGCGATGATGCGCTGCAGCCACGCCATGGGGCTGTTGGTCTTGAAATCGAGCGGACCGCCTTCACGACGCCAGAACATTAGCTGAGCCTTTCGTTGAACAGGGGCGAAACGTTGTTTTTGTCATCCCGGACGCGCTGCAACATGTAGTGTTGCTGCGCAGATCCGAGACCTATATTGAGGTTGGCGCCATGGGTCCCGTGTCTGCAAAGCAGGGTTACACGCTGCATTCCGCACGGGATGACAGCGGAGATATCTACAGACTTCGTCTTTTGAAACATAATCAAAATGACCATAATCCAGGAAAATAGCCGCCTATTGCCGAACGCAAATTATCATTTTGATCGTAATGAATTCTAATAGCCAATAGCGGCGTACCGGATTCCAATAACGATCTGGCCTCACGTACGTAGTATTCATCCGCGTCGCCCCACCCCTCCAACGCTGTTCTCAATCCAGATTTTTCATCCGGCCAACGATCAAATCCCGCTTTGCGCAATTTAGAAGCGACCGAATGCCTGCTTTCAGCTGACGCAAAACTCCGACCAAGCAGGTCAACATCTCGTAGTTCATTCTGCCTATCGCTCATTACAGCCCCGGAAATCGGATCCGCCAGCAGGTCAAATCGCCAATGATACTGCGCAAGACCAGCAGCGCTCGAGACGAGCAGAACGACTAGTAGAAGAATTGCGACCCTCACCCCACGCTCCCCTCTAGACTCACGCTGACGAGCTTCTGCGCTTCGACGGCGAATTCCATAGGCAGTTCCTGCAACACTTCCTTGCAGAAGCCGTTGACGAGAAGCGCCACGGATTCTTCTTCCGACAGGCCGCGCTGCTGGCAATAAAAGAGTTGATCTTCCGAAAGCCGCGAGGTCGTCGCCTCGTGCTCGAGGATCGCTTTCGGATTTTTCGATTCTACATAGGGCACCGTATGCGCGCCGCAGTCATTGCCGATCAGCAGCGAGTCGCATTGCGTGAAGTTGCGCGCGCCCTCGGCCTTGCGGTGAATGCTGACGAGCCCGCGATAGGTGGAGTCGGACTTGCCGGCGGAAATACCCTTGGCGATGATCCGCGACTTCGTATTCTTGCCGAGATGAATCATCTTGGTGCCGGTGTCCGCCTGCTGGTGATTGTTGGTGATGGCGATGGAGTAAAACTCGCCCTGACTGTTGTCGCCTTTCAGTATGCAGGAAGGATATTTCCACGTCACGGCGGAGCCGGTCTCGACCTGCGTCCACGAAACTTTTGAATTCACGCCCCGGCAGTCGGCACGCTTGGTGACGAAATTATAGATGCCGCCTTTCCCGTCCTTGTCGCCGGGATACCAGTTCTGCACCGTTGAATATTTGATTTCAGCATCGTCTTCCGCGACGAGTTCAACAACGGCGGCGTGCAACTGGTTTTCATCGCGCATGGGCGCGGTGCAGCCTTCGAGATAGGAAACGTAGCTGCCCGGCGCAGCGACGATCAGCGTACGCTCGAACTGGCCCGTGTTCGCCTCATTGATCCGGAAATAGGTGGATAGCTCCATAGGGCATCTGACGCCCTCCGGCACGTAAACGAAGGTGCCGTCCGAAAAGACCGCGGAATTCAGCGTCGCGAAAAAATTGTCCGAGGTCGGCACGACGGTGCCCAGATATTTGCGCACCAGATCGGGGTGCTTGGCGACAGCCTCGGAAATCGACATGAAGATGACGCCGGCTTTTTCCAGCTCTTTTTTAAACGTCGTCGCGACGGATACGGAATCGAATACCGCATCCACGGCGACCTTATTGCCGCCGGCGCCGTTCGCGCCGTCCGGATGCGTGCGCGCCTCGCCCGGCGTTGCATCCGCGCCCTCGACGCCGAGCAGGACTTCCGCCTCTTTCAAGGGGATGCCGAGCTTTTCGAAATCTTCGAGGATTTCCTTCGGCACGTCGTCGATGGATTCGTATTTCGCGCCCGTCGTCGGCTCGGAATAATAATAGGCGTCCTGATAATCGATGGGCGGGTACTTCACCATCGCCCAGTCAGGCTCTTCCATGGTCAGCCACCGGCGAAACGCTTCAAGGCGCCATTCAAGCAGCCATTCCGGCTCTTCTTTCTTGGCGGAGATAAAACGCACCGTGTCCTCGTTGAGACCCTTCGGCGCTTTCACGGACTCAATGTCGGTCGTGAAGCCGTATTTATAGGTCTCCAGCGATTTCGCTGTCTCAACGGTTTGTTTACTGATCGATTCTTTAACTTCGGACACTTATATCGCTCCTGTCCTCACCCTGAAGTGAACGGCGCGATTGCGCCGGGCCTCGCTGGATGTGACCATATTTTGATGTCAGCCGCACATCCTTTAAGGCCGCTTCGCGGCGCCTCTGGATGAGGGTATGATTCTTCTGGACCATTACGCCGCCCCTTCCAGCTGCGAACGCGCCTTTATGCGGTCGTAAGCCTTCGGCCATTCACGGATGAAGGCGTCTGCGTCTTTAGTCGTTGAATTCCACCCCAACGACACGCGGATCGCGGAGGTCGCGTCATCTCCGCTGGCGCCCATGGCGGTCAAGACATGGCTCGGTTTCGTTTTGCCGGAGGAACACGCGCTGCCCGCAGAAATCGCTATCCCAGCGAGGTCCATGGTCATCAACTGCGTCTCGCCGGAAAATCCGGGCGCGGAAAGGCATAAGGTCCCCGGCAGTCGCTCCTGATCGCCGCCCCAGATCTTCGCGCCGGCGCTGATCGCCGCGTCCTGCATGCGGTCGCGCAGCGCGGCGATTTCTCCCGCCCGCGCAAGACTTTGTTTCGCCATTTCGCTGGCGAGGCCCAATCCTGCGATTGCGGGAACATTATGCGTGCCGGCCCGGCGATTGCTCTCATGCCCGCCGCCGCGCATGACGGGCTCGAGCGGCAGATTGGGCCCGGCGATGAGCGCGCCGACGCCCGCCGGCCCGCCATATTTGTGTCCCGTCAGGCTCATCATGTCGGCGCCGGACATAACAAAATTCACCGGAACCTTGCCCGCAGCCTGCGCTGCATCGCAGAACAACAGTCCGCCCGCGTCATGCGCGATATCCGCCGCTTCGTGCACCGGCTGCAGGACGCCCGTTTCGTTATTAGCGAACATGAGACAGACGAGGAAACCGCCTTCGCGCGTCACGTCGTACTCTTTTAAGCGATCCTTCAACCAGTCGAGATCAACAACGCCGGACGCCCGCGCCGGAATGATTTCCACTTCCGTGCCCGTCGATGCCGCATTGGCGCTAACCGCAGAATGCTCAATCGCGCTCACAAGAATTCGTTTGATATTGTGGGGGCGCAAGCACCCATGCAGCGCGTAATGGATCGACTCCGTGCCGCCGCTGGTGAAGATGACGCTGTTCACCGGCGCATTGACGAGCGCGCGCACCTGCTCGCGCGCATCCTCTACAATCTTGTGCGCATGACGGCCTTCTTCGTGTACGGATAATGAATTGCCGTCATGGCGCATCGTTTCCGCAATGATGTCGATCACTTCCGGACGCAGGGGCGCGGTGGCGTTATGGTCGAGATAATGACGCATCACTCAGCCGCCTCTATCCGTTCCATCTTTGGCGCGTTCACCGCCGCCATGCCCGCAATGCGCTTTTCGAGAATGTCATCCAAGGTCACCGCGTTCAGAAAAATTTCGATTTGCCGGCCAAGTTCATCCCAAAGATCGTGCGTCAGGCATCGCGCGCTTGTGCCCTGACAGCCGGTAAGCGAGCCTGGCGCGCACGCCGTTGTTCTGATTTCCTCGTCGACAGCGGCGACAATATCGGCGACGCGAATATCCGACGCCGGCGCCGTCAGCTGATAACCGCCGGAAACGCCGCGCGCGCTGGAAACGAGTCCCGCTTTTCTCAGTTTCGCAAACAACTGCTCAAGGTAAGACAGCGAAATGCCCTGACGCAGCGCCACATCGGAAAGCGCAACCGGACCCGCGCCGCCAGACGCCGCAATATCGGCGAGCGCAGAAACCGCATATCGGCCCTTTG
Organism: Hyphococcus sp.; assembly: GCF_965228385.1. Classification (GTDB taxonomy): domain Bacteria; phylum Pseudomonadota; class Alphaproteobacteria; order Caulobacterales; family Parvularculaceae; genus Hyphococcus. The sequence goes on from NZ_OZ245810.1 coordinate 1,956,291, forward strand.
TCGTCAGCTTCACAATATCAGTCCTGTACGTTACATCCCGGCGTAATCAGGCCGGCAAATCAGGCTCGGTGAGACAGTCTGGCTGGCGCCGCCGCGCAAACGTGCTATACGCGCCTGCTGACCTGCCCTTTCACAACGTTGAGATAAGAATTCCGACTAATTCAGTCAACATTGGTGCCGCGCAAAAACCGGTGAAAGCCCTTGTTTTGAAGGAAATCGAAGCGATTTAGGGTGAATTAAACAGTAAAATGCTGGGATTTTCGATTCCGGCGACAGAATTCGAGAAGGTGACGATGCCAGAAGTGATTTTCGCCGGTCCGGAAGGACGCCTTGAGGGCCGCTATCAAAAAGGAAAAGGCGACAATCCGCCGGTCGCGCTGGTGCTGCATCCCCATCCCCTGTTCGGCGGGACCATGAACAACCGGGCGACGTATGAACTCTACCAGATGTTCGTGCGCCGCGGCTTTTCGACCATGCGGTTCAATTTTCGCGGCGTTGGGCGCAGTCAGGGCGAATACGATCAGGGCCAGGGCGAACTGGCCGACGCCGCCACCGCGCTCGACTATATGCAGCAGATGAACCCCAATGCGCCTTTTTCATGGGTTGGCGGCTTTTCCTTCGGGTCATGGATCGCGATGCAACTGTTGATGCGCCGCCCCGAGATTGTGGGTTTCATCGCGGGATCGACGCCGGCGAATCTGTATGATTTTTCGTTTCTGGCGCCCTGCCCCTCATCCGGCATCGTTATACACGGCGAAAACGACAAAATTTGCGCGCCTGAGGAAACCAACGGCATGGTCGAACGCACACGCACGCAAAAAGGCCGCAAGATCAAGTTTCAGGTCGTGCCCGGCGCCGATCATTTCTTCGAGACGCACATTGACGATTTCATCGCGGCTTCCGAGGCGTATCTCGACATGCGCCTCGAACACGAAAGCCCCGAAGGCGAATATCACGGCGAGAAACCGGCAAATTAACCATAGCGCTTTGTTTTTTCGGACATTTCCTCTAGATTAACAATTCTCCATCACAATCTGCTATTGTCGATGTGATTGAGGAGGGTTTCGGGGGAAGTCGTGCTCCAGTCCGTTATCAACCCGGTATTGGGCCGGCGCCGCGGCCTTAAAGCGGCGCTCAGCGGCGTCAACGGTTACACCGGCGCCGGCGAGATCTTTTACGCTGTTTCTTTATTGGGCGCAGAATCAATCGCCATACGTCTGCGCGGGATCGCAGGACGCAAGGCGGAAATATTTTCCGACGAAAAAGTCATTGTCACCGTACCCGTCGAAAACGGGCGCGCCGGCAAGCGCTTCACTGTCAAAGGCGGCGCGCTGCCGGACTTTGAGGCGGGGGCGAATGTCGAAGTCCGCCAGAACGGCCATGTCATTCTCAGCGGCGTTTTTTCGCGCGGATAAAGTTTCGCAGGTTGATGCTGAAACTTTCGTAGAATTTTTTTCCAGCTTTGGTAGTGTCGGCCGCAAGTCGGTATGGAGTTTACGGCATGGCGTTTGAAGAAATAGATGAAATCCCCAATGAGCTTACCGCCGCGCCTCTGAGCAAGCCCGCAAAACGCCCTGTTATGATTTACGCTCTTGCCGCGGGACTGGGCTTTCTAATCGTGCTCTTGTTTCTCGCATATTAGCTGAGGCCGATTTAGCTGAGGCCGATGCGGCCAATATTGAGAAACTTTTCACGGCGTTGCTTTTTCAACTCTGTCGGCGAAAGCACTTCCAGCTCGCCAATCGCCGATTCAACGGCGTCGCCCAGGCGCTCTATCGCCAGACCGATATCCCTGTGGGCGCCGCCGACGGGCTCGGGAATAATCCCGTCAATGACGCCCAGTTCCAGGAGGTCCTGAGCTGATACTTTCATTGCTTCGGCGGCGTCCGGCGCCTTGTTATCGCCCTTGCCGGCGGCGTCTTTCCACAAAATGGAGGCGCAGCCTTCCGGTGAAATGACAGAATAAACGGAATGCTCCAGCATCAGCACCTTGTTGGCGGCGGCGAGCGCCACCGCCCCGCCGGAACCGCCCTCGCCGACAATGACCGATACGAGCGGCGCCGACAGGCTGAGACATTTCTCTGTACACGACGCAATCGCCTCCGCCTGCCCGCGCTCTTCCGCGCCGCGGCCCGGATACGCGCCCGGCGTATCCACCAGCGTCACCACAGGCAGGTTGAAACGCTCGGCCATATCCATGAGCCGCATGGCCTTTCGATAGCCTTCGGGACGCGCCATGCCGAAATTGTGTTTAACCCGTCCAGCCGTGTCAGAGCCTTTTTCATGACCGATCAAAATGATCGAGCGCCCGCGCAAGCGCGCAGGGCCGCCCAGCACCGCCGCATCTTCGCCGAATGCGCGGTCGCCGGCGAGCGGCGTAAAATCGTCCACGAGCTGGCCGACATAGTCTGAAAAATGCGGGCGTCCCGCATGGCGGGCGACCTGCGCTTTTTGCCAGCGCGTCAGCTTTCCGTAAGCGTCAGCCAGCAACGTGTCGGCCTTGCCTTGCAGCTTTTCTATTTCCTCTGCGACATTGACGCCTGTCTCGCCGTCCATATGACGCAGATCCGCTATTTTGCCCTCAAGCTCAGCAATCGGTTTTTCAAAGTCGAGATAGGTGCGCATGGACATCTTTCTATGGCTCGGCGCAGGACACTAACGGGCCGGCATGACAAATTCAAATTGCAATCCAGTTGTATTTTTTATGATTTTTCCTGCTTTTTTGCTAATGGATGTTTCGAAAAAACAAGCTCTTTCAGCCGGTCCTGCGCTACATGCGTATAAATCTGGGTCGTCGTGATGTCCGCATGGCCGAGCATCTGCTGCACACTGCGCAAATCGGCGCCGCCTTCCAGCAGGTGCGTTGCAAAGGCGTGCCGCAATACGTGGGGTGAAACCTTTGACGGCGGCACGCCCGCCTCCACCGCCAGATCTTTCAGCATCTGCGCAAAACGCGCCGCCGTTATATGTCCGGACTTGCCGCGCGATGGAAAAAGCCAGGGCGACGCCTCTTTGCGCCCCGCCGTCGTTTCCAGAAATTCATTCCGGCGGCTCAAATAGGATTCGCTGGCGTCGAGGGCGCGCTGCGTCAGCGGCGCCATTCGCTCCTTTTCGCCTTTGCCGCGCACGACAAGCATACGCTCGCCCTTGCGCAAAGCCGTCAGCGGCAGGCTGACAAGTTCTGAAACGCGCAGTCCCGCTGCGTAAAGGATCTCCAGCATCGCCGTCAGGCGCAGGCCTTTCGGTCCCTCGATGCTTTCCGCAGCGCTGAACAGCGCTGAAATTTCGTCGCTCGTTAGAATTTTCGGCAGGGGACGGCGGGTTTTAGGGCGATCGATAGCGGCCGAAGGATTATCGGCGCGATAGCCTTCCGAATACAAGAATTGATAAAACTGCCGTAACGCCGAAATTTTAAGCGCCGCGGTCGAGGCGGCGATCCCCTGCTTTTCCATCGCCGCAAGCCACGCCGCGATATCGTCCGCACCGGCAGTTTCGAGATTTTCGTTTCTGGCGATGGTGAACGCCGCAAAACGCTCCAGGTCGCGGCCATAATTTTTAAGCGTATTGGCGGCGGCGGCGCGCTCAACCGCCATCATCTCAAGAAAGGCTTCGATCAAACGCATATTTATCGCCCCTGCAGAATTTGCAGATGCGTTGTTCGCGGCCATTACTCTTCCATGTCAGGTTTCAGACGCGGCGTCAGGCCGCCTTCGGCGGTTTGCGTCTCAATGTCTGAACCGTCATTTGCAGCCGAGTTATTATTGTCCATACCGGCAGGCGTTTGCGGGTTTGCCGAAGAGGCGAATTGCGACGCCCAGGCGCGTTCGAATAAATGCCGGCGCGTCAATTCGGGCATGCCGGCGGCGCTCAATCCTTCACTAACAATCACCGATTCGATTTCTCCGCCTGTCACTACAGGACCTGAGGACGCCGCAAGCGCGGCAAGCCCTGCCTGTCCGGTTTTGTCCTGCGCAATCGCATCGAACGCAGCCCTTAAAACGCGAGAGGTCACCGCCGGATCCTGATGCGCCGGCTGGGATATTTGAAACGCGGTATTTTCATTCAATGTTGAAACCCCGGCGCGGCGCGCAATTTGCGCGGCGGTCTGCGGGTCGAGCGTCGCAAGCAAATTCACCTGGTCGATAAATTCCAGTCCCAGATCTTCCGGCAGCGCCGCCACGGAACTGTTGGCGCCGATCATGACCGAAAGCCATCCGGCCGCGCCGACGCTATCGCCGACCGCCATGCGCGCTGCAGCAAAGCGCGAGGCCTCTTCCGGCGCGACAATGACGCCTTCGAGATTCTCAATTTCGTTTGCGTAAAGAACATTCAGCGCATAGGCGCGATGAAAACTGTCGCCGAGCGATAAGGCTTCCGATATGCGCGCCGCCTTGTCGCGAATGAACTCCGGCGCCGTCATCGCTTCGACGGACTGAAAAAGCAGCGCATCGCTGAGCGGCGAACCCGGTTCCGCAGCCGCCATGTCGCCTGCGTTCGCGATATCGGTGACGTCAAACTCAACGCCGTTCAACAACCGCACAAGGTCGCCTCTGTTCATGACGCCCATGGCGACGGCGCTCATCGCCGCTTCCAGACGCAAAGCCGTATCAGTTTCGTCATCATTGGCGATACTGGCGATCACGCCGCCATCCCCGACACTCAGCGTCCCAGGATTAATCGATACGCCGGCAATGTGCGCGGCGGCGTAATGCAGGGCTGTTTCGGCCGCCGGCAACATATCGTCGGGCGCGCGCCCGTTGGCGCCGGACAAGGCCGCCATGATATAGGCTTCGTCAACCGATGAAAAAGCGCCGCGCTCGCGCAGCAAATTGACTGTGAGATCAAACGCATCCAACTCGCCCGCCCGCGCATAGCAAAGCGCGCGCAACTTGACCCAGAAAAGCGCTTCGCGACCTGTGGCCAGATTGGCGCCGCGCCGGCATGCGGCGTCATAATTGCCGCTCAAAAGCGCGCCGACGGCGTCCGCTTCCGCATGATAAACATTGTTTCGCCCGCTGGTGGCGAGGCTGGAAATCGTTTGCGCTTCATCGATGAAACCGGCGCGGGTCAGCGCCAGTAATTTCTTGCCGCCGAGAGACGCGTCCGCCCCTGCCGGCTTGTCGCCGGGCGACAACAAGATCCGCCGCATCGCTGCGCCGAGGCTTGGCGTCGCCGGACGAGTTGGCGCGTAAGACAGAAGAAAGTCCAGCGTCTGCGGTTCGCTACCCGCCCACAATTCACGCGGCAGCGGCTGTTCGCCCGGTCGCAACGCGCCGATGGCGAAAGCGTCGCTCGCCAGTTGCGCCGTTTCTACCGTTTCAGGAGGCGCGATCTGTGCGAGCGACAAGGGCGCGAAAGCAGCAGCGCCAATGAGCGCTCCCACAGCGGTTTTTCCCCGGCTGATTTTACTGAACAGCTTCATTGGCTTCCACTTCTATTGTCCGTGTCTCCGGTTCCAGCATTTGGCCGTATATAAACAGCCCCACAAGCCCGGCCAGCGCCGCCAGGATGATAATCGCCACAAAACGCACTTTATTGCCGCTCCTGAGATGGTTTCGCCCCTCACGACCGGGAGTTAAGCCGATTTGGCGGCTAGCATCGCCGGGCGCGCTCCCCTACATCTAGCCGCCATGAGCCGGACGCGCAAATATCCATTGTTTCGCAGCACCCGATCAATCGTTTTGGTCGGCATGATGGGCGCCGGCAAGACAACGGTTGGGCGCCGCCTGGCGCCGCTGCTCGATTTGCCTTTTTTCGACGCCGACGCTGAAATCGAAAAAGCCGCCGGCATGAGCGTTTCTGATCTGTTCCAGTTGCATGGCGAGGAAAGTTTTCGCGACGGCGAGGTCAAAGTCATAAAACGCCTGCTTGAAGGGCCGTCCCACGTCCTGGCGACCGGCGGCGGCGCGGTGATCAGGCCTGAAACTCGTAAACTGATCGAGGAAAATGCAGTTTCCATCTGGATTAAGGCGGATATAGACACGGTCTTGCGCCGGGCGTCGCGCCGCGGCGCAAGGCCGCTGTTGAAAACTGACGATCCGCGCCGCACGATCGAGCGTTTGCTGGAAGAGCGCAACAATTTATACGCCAAAGCGGATATCCATGTGGAAAGTCAGCCGGGACCTCATGCCAATACCGTTTCGCTTATTGTCGAGAAGCTTGAAGGCGTCTCTGGCCTGCTGCTGCCGCCTGAGGACCCGATAAGATGAAAAACGAGACGATCCGCGTCCCGTTAGGCCAGCGCGCTTACGAAATTCATATTGGCGACGGATTGCTGGCTGAGGCCGGCTCCCTGCTGGCGCCCGTATTGCGCCGCCCGCGCATAATTATAGTCACAGATGAGAACGTATTGAAGGCTCAAGGGGAGCGATTGAAATCGGGCCTGAACGCGCGAAACATATCTTCGGAATTTATTGCTCTTGCGCCCGGCGAGAACGCAAAGTCTTTCGCAGAGTTGGAAAGGCTCACATCCAGACTGCTCGACCTGGGTGTCGAGCGTGACGATACGGTGGCGGCGTTTGGCGGCGGCGTTGTGGGCGATCTGACGGGTTTTGCATGTTCGATGCTGCGGCGCGGTTGTGGATTTGTTCAAATTCCAACGAGCTTACTCGCCCAGGTCGACAGCGCGGTCGGCGGAAAGACCGCTATCAACATGCCGCAAGGCAAGAATCTTATCGGCGCATTCTACCAGCCAGAAATTGTCATCGCCGATGTGGGAGCGCTAGAGACGCTGCCTATTCGCGAGCTGCGCGCCGGATACGCAGAAATCGTTAAATACGGCCTGATTTCGAATGCTGATTTTTTTGAATGGCTCGAAGATCATGGAAGCGCGCTGATCGGGGGCGACGCAAAAGCGCGTATACATGCAGTGAAAACTTCCTGCGCCGCAAAAGCAGCCATCGTCGCCGATGACGAGCGGGAAAAGGGAAAACGCGCCCTTCTCAACCTCGGCCATACTTTCGGTCATGCCTTCGAAGCGGCGTTCGGATATTCCGACAAACTGCTGCACGGCGAGGCGGTGGCGCTCGGCATGACGCTGGCGTTTGATTATTCAGCGCGTCTTGGACGATGCCGGCCTGAAGACGCTGAGCGTGTTAAACGCCATCTCAAAACGGCTGGTCTGCCTTGCGCCATTCGCGATCTTCCTCAAGATCTGAAAGCGGCGAGCATTCTCGATTATATGATGCAGGACAAGAAAATCGAACAAGGCGCCCTGACTTTGGTGCTGGCGGAAAAAATTGGCTCAGCCATGATTGTCAAAAACGCCGACAGCGCCGATATCCTCGAATTTTTAAAAGAAAAGACCGGCGCCTGAGCCGGGCAGAGAACTGTTATGGAAATCACCGATCCAGCTATCTTCCTCTCTATAGGGATTATTTTCCTGTTATTGTTGTTGTCTGCGTTTTTTTCAGGATCTGAAACAGCGCTCACCGCGACGTCGAACGCGCGCATTCACAAGCTGGAAGCGGACGGCAATATGAATGCGCGGCGGGTGAATATTCTCATACGCGACCGGGAGCGCCTGATCGGCGCTATTCTTCTCGGTAACAACCTTGTGAATATTCTTGCAACCTCGATAGCGACATCCCTGCTAATCTCGATTTTCGGCGAGGCTGGCGTCGCCAACATTATTGCGACGGTGGTCATGACGGCTCTTGTGCTTGTTTGTTCTGAAGTCACGCCGAAAACGCTCGCGATTTCGCGACCGGATTCGTTCGCCATGGCGGTGGCGCCGATCATGCGGTGGGTGGTTTTTATCTTCGCACCCATCACGCGCATTGTGCAGCTCATCGTGAGAGGCTTTCTGCACCTGTTCGGCGTTGACGTTTCCAAAGACAGCGCCGTGTTTTCAGCCGCTGAGGAAATCCGCGGCGCCATCGACCTGCATCATTCTGAAGGCCGCGTGGATAAAGAAGCGCGCGATCTCATTCGCGGCGCGCTTGATCTGAACGAGATCCGCACCGAAGAGATCATGATCCACCGCAAATCCATTGAAATGCTGGATATTGATCGCCCCAAAGACGCGATTATCCGGCAGGCCCTGAAAAGCGCGCATACCCGCCTGCCGCTTTATCGCGAATATCCGGACAATATAATCGGAGTGCTGCACGCCAAGGACTTATTGCGCGCCCTGTGGGACGCCGAAGGCAACGCCGACGCCATCGATTTTGAGGCTCTGGCGCGAGAGCCCTACTTTGCGCCCGAAACTACAACGCTTCAGGAACAGCTCGACGCGTTCAAGCTGAAGCAGGAACATTTCGCCCTGATTGTTGATGAATACGGCGCGCTGATGGGCCTCGTCACGCTGGAGGACATTCTTGAAGAAATTGTCGGCGAAATCGAAGACGAGCACGACAGCCCGGTCCAGGGTGTCAGACCGCAAGGCGACGGTTCCTTGAATGTCGATGGCGACGTGACGATCCGCGACGTCAATCGCGCCATGGACTGGAACCTGCCCGACGAGGAAGCCGTAACGCTTGCCGGTCTCGTGATTCACGAAGCACAGTCCATTCCCGATGTAGGCCAGACATTTTCATTCCACGGCTTTCGCTTCAAAATCCTCCGCCGCCGCCGAAACCAGATCACGGCGCTAAAAATAACCCCAATTGCAGAGACCGCCTTTTAACCGGAAGAGCATTCATGGCGAAATCGCCAGGCCGCAGCGCCTTTTTCTTCATTTTCATAACAGTTCTTCTGAACATGATCGGCTTTGGCGTGATCATGCCGGTCATGCCGCAGCTTATCATGGAAGTGACAGGCGAAGATGTTTCTCATGCGGCGAAATGGGGCGGCTACCTCACGGTGGTTTATGCGTTGATGCAATTCATCATGATGCCGATTATCGGCGGCTTGTCTGATCGTTTCGGACGGCGGCCCGTATTGCTGACGTCTCTGGCCGCTTATTCGTTTGACTTTCTCATCATGGCGCTGGCGCCGGTGATCGGCGTCATTCTGGTCGCGCGCGTTTTGGCGGGCGCTTTCGCCGCCACTTTTTCTACGGCGAACGCCTACATCGCCGATATTTCTCCTCCTGAAAAACGCGCCGCCAATTTTGGTCTTATCGGCGCCGCTTTCGGCCTCGGCTTTATCATCGGACCGGCGATCGGCGGGTTTCTTGGCGATCAATATGGTCCCCGCGCGCCGTTCTTTTTTGTCGCCGCCATGGGGGCCTTGAATTTTATGTTCGGCCTCTTTGTGTTGCCGGAAACGCTAAAGCCGGAAAATAAACGCAAGTTCGAATGGAAACGGGCGAACGCGCTTGGAAGCTTCAAACAGTTCGCGCAGTACCCCATCATGCTGCCGGTCGCCGGCGTTCTCTTCCTGTCGCAAATCGCGCACTGGACCTATCCATCCGTATGGGCTTATTACGCCACTGAAAAATATGCATGGTCGGAAATCGCCATCGCCGCGTCGCTCAGTTATGTGGGATTGACCGCGGCCATCGTTCAGGGCGGTTTGACGCGCATTATCATTCCAAAAATCGGCGAACGCGCTTCTGCGTTGTTTGCAATGTCGGTGACGGCTGTTGCGTATTGCCTCTTTGCCTTCGCTTCGAGCGGCTGGATGATTTACGCCATTATTACTTTTTCTGCGCTCGGCGGTCTCGCACAACCGGCGCTGCAAGGCATTATGTCCCGTACAATTCCCGCCAATGCGCAGGGCGAACTGCAAGGCGCAATCGCCGCCGTCATGAGCATATCCATGGTGATCGGCCCGTTCGTCATGACCCAGCTTTTCTCGGCGTTCTCCGCCCCGGGCGAAGCTTTCGAACTGTTCGGCGCCACGTTATTGCCGGACGGCGCGCCCTTCTATTTTCCGGGAACGCCGTTCATATTCGCAATGGTTCTGGAAATCTTTGCAATCGCGATGCTGTTTCTCGCATTCCGTCAAATTCAGCGTCCGCGCGACGACACAGACACCGTGGCGGCCCCTGCGGAATAACGCTCGCGATCACTCTTCTCTTTTTCCCCCGCCGAGGTGCAAACGCCCGGCGACGTCAAAGAGAAACGCGGCGGACAGACCAAACAAGAGCAACCCGTTCGCCGCCGTTGCGCCCGACAGGAGGCGCCACGCATCCGGCAACAGAACATCGCCGAACCCAAGCGTCGTATAACTGGCGCCGGCAAAGTAAAGCGCCGGCTCCAGCGTTTCGAACAGATCGAAATACAGATAGGTCTGCGCCCAGATGGCGATCTCAATTGCATGCGCGATAATCAGCCAGAGGCCGATCAGCACAAGCACCGCGCTGTCCCGCAAAAAGCGCAATACGCCCGATGCGTTACTTTTCGAGGCGCGGAAAACAGCCGCGGCCGCCGCTACAAAAACACCGTGCACGAAAGTCGTCATAGCGATGACAATCGCCGAAACAACAAGCTGCATCTGAATGTCGGGTTGTTCCATATCGCGCGCCTCTCAGGGCGAAACATTTCATCGCAGGAAAGTGCGCAATGCAATCCACGCGACATGCGCGTTTAGTTATTTTCCGCGCTTGATCGCTTTCGTAATCAGCTTCAGGCGCCCGTTTGCGCGTTTGACTGCTTCATCGAGATTTTTCAGCGCCTCTTCGTTTGCGGCGTCCTCTTCGTGTTCAGCCTCAAGCATTTCCTTTGCGGCGCGGATCTCGGACTGCAGCGCCGAAAGCACGTCTTCGCCGGGTTTCAGCTTTAACCTGGGCGCTGAACCCTTGCGCGCGCGCGCAAAAATTTCATTGGCCAATACGCCGATAAAAAACCCCGCAAGCGCAAGCGGCCAGCCATTTGCGAGCATAGTCATGACGTCGTCCATAACCGTTCAGACCCTAAATACCCCGCGCGCCCTCAAGCGCTGCACATGGCAAGGTTAAAGCAAAGGCCGGGCCAGTCGATAGAAATACGTCCTGAAACGGGAAAGCCGCCGGCAATTTTTATTGCAGGCGGCTTCGCGTTCACTGGTTAACGCCAGCCGGTCTAGCGCGGCGCCATCACCATCATGATCTGGCGGCCTTCCATTTTGGGAAATTGCTCAACCTTGGCAATTTCTTCGAAATCATCCTGCACGCGCTTTAACAGATCGGCGCCGCGATCCTGGTGCGCCATTTCACGGCCTCGAAACCTCAGTGTCACCTTGACCTTGTCGCCTTCTTCAAAAAAGCGCTTCATCGCCTTGACCTTCACTTCATAGTCATGGTCGTCGATGTTCGGCCGCATCTTGATCTCTTTGATCTCAACGACTTTCTGCTTCTTTTTCGCTTCGGCTTTCTTCTTCTGCTGTTGATATTTGTATTTGCCGTAATCAAGGATCTTGCAAACGGGCGGTTTCGTATTCGGGGACACCTCGACAAGATCAAGGCCCGCCTCAACGGCGATCGCAATCGCGTCGTCTATGGACACGACCCCGCGTTTCTCGCCCTTATCGTCAATCAACAGGACTTGCGCGACATTGATGTCTTCATTGACGCGCGGTCCGTCGTTCTTTGGCTGCGGGGCTGCAAATGGTCTGCGTGCTATGGACTTCTCTCCATTGGTTGCTATCGGACAGGTTTCTGCATGCGTTTTGGTGAAAAACGATTAACGGCTTTCCCAAAATGCGACAGAGGCGTGGATATATAAGGCTTTCGGCCCATCAATCAACGGGCATGAGCGGTCAAAGGCGAAGGAACCGGCGCGCCGTCGCGATCAGGGATAAGTCCCATATTCGCCAGCGTGCGCCAGACGAAAACCGGGTCGACCGATCCGGCGCCGGCGGGGGCCGTCATCGTGACAATATGCCGTCCGGGCGCAGAAAACGGCGCCGTTGCAGGCGATATGACAACGCCTTCGCAGCCGACGCTGAGCGCAAGCTGCATCTCATCAGCGTGATCGCTGACAAAAAACGCCGCCTCCTGAGCCAGCGCGGCCAGTTGAAGATGATCGGTCTTGCCGCTCAAATCGACAAGCTGCGGCGCATCTTGCGCAATTTCATCGCCGAAACTGTGAAGCGATTTCGAGCCCGCCAGCACCGGCATGATGTTCTCGCGCGCCATTTGTTCGGCAAGACCCGCATACCCTTCCGCGGTCCAGCGCCGCTCAGGGCTCGCCGCCGGAAGCAGCAGACCGAAGGCGCCGGATATACCGTACCAGGAGGGCTGCATATTCGCGCTGTCCTTGCGCGCCGTGATCGCCCAGCGCAGATCCGGCAGGCGCGGATGCACATCGAGGCTGGCCGTATCGGCGAGTTTTTCAAGGCCGGGCAGCGTCGCCTCCCCGCCCTTGCCGGTTCGTTTCGGCGCCGCTTCTGCGGAAAACCATTTCGGTCCGAACGGGCCCATTGCGCCGCGCAGGCGCCGCGCCTCGTCATCATTGGAAAGATCGTAAACCTGTTCGAATTTCGACGATTTGACCTGACGTACAAACTCCCGGCGCGCGTCCCGGTCGCGCAAATTCGGCATCGCGGCAACTTGATCAAAATAGGGAGAAGCGCGCGCAATGCGCTGCAGACCCTGCGTCGTCAACAAACTGATTTTGGCCTTGCGATGCGCCTTCCGGATTGCCTCAAAAACCGGGTCCGCCGCGACGAAACCGGAAAGGCTGTCTGTCTTTATAACAAGAATATTACTCTGTTTACGCCCTAACATGCCGCCCCGTTACGCCAGAAGTTCGCGATAGACATTTAGCGTCGCATCGCACATAGCGGCGGACGAATATACGCTCGCCGCCCGCGCGCGCGCAATTTCGCCCATCATCATGCGCGCTTCATGTGTCTGGTTTTGTATCCGGATGATCGCATCGCACAGATCGCGGCCGTCGCCGGGCTGCACCAGAAAGCCTGTTTCGCCGTCAATCACGGTTTCTCTGGCGCCGCCATGGTCTGAGGCGATCACAGGCTTGCCCATGGCGCCGGCCTCCACGACGACGCGCCCGAAAGCTTCCGGCCTCGTCGATGGCGCCAGGACGGCGTCCGCCCAGGCATACGCCGCCGGCATGTCAGCGCATTCGCCAACAATATGAACCATACTGCGAACCCCACGTTCGTCGGTCATCGCGCGCAATCGCCGCTCGTAATCCTGCTTCCCTTGCACGCCCCCGCAAAAAACTAGCGTTAAAGGGGGAGTTTGGCCAGTGGCCCTGTCCGCCGCAAAGCGATCTTTTAGCATTGAAATCGCGTCTATAGCCGTCGGATGGCCTTTCCATTCTGTGAGCCTTGCAGGCAGGAGAAGCTTTAACCCTGATTTTTCCCCAACGCCCCACACCTCCTGAATTCGTCCAACCCTGTCGGCGGAAACCTTTTGCGGATCAAAGAGATCGATATCCACACCGCGCGGGATGACCCGCAAACGGCCGGCGGTTTCCGCGGCTTCCGCCAGGATACGGTCTGCAGTGAATTGCGAATTCGCGATAACCCTGTCGGCGCGCAACATGGACGAATTGTAAAGACGCTTGAAGGCGCCCGCCGCAGAATACGCGCCATGATAGGTTGTAACGAAGGGTATGCCTGCCCGTCTCGCCGCTATGAGAGCGCTCCAGGCGGGCGCTCGGGAACGCGCGTGCACGAGATCGACTTTTTTCTCCGTGATTAGGTTCGCCAGTTTGAAGCTGTTCGCCGCCATGACGGCAGGGTTTTTTGAATGCACGGGCGCGATAATGACCTCTCCGCCAGCGTTTTCTATATCGCGGGCAAGGCGACCGCCTGCGGACACCACGATTGCGCGCCCGCCCGCCCGGGCGAGCGCTGCGGCGATCTCCAGCGATGTCCGCTCCGCCCCGCCTGAATCAAGGCGCGGCACAATTTGCAATACGGTATGTTCAAGGCGAATCATGCGCGGGATATCATAGGCCTGTTCACCGGCCCGCAAAGTATAAAACAGGTCATGATTAGCGAGTGCCGACGGCGGAAGGTTGGCCGCCGCCTCGGATTGCGCCATATGCTCTTCGCGGCCTGATTCTTGAAGGCGGTGCAGCACTGTGTTTTTGACCATACAGAAAGACGTTTCGCAGGATGAAAGCGCTCATCACGGGAATTGCCGGCTTTATCGGCTTTCACACAGCCGCACGCCTGTCGAAAGCCGGCTGGACCGTCGCCGGCGTCGATAATCTGAATGATTATTACGATCCCGGCCTGAAGCGGGCGCGGTTGGCGGCGCTGGGCGATGCGGTTTCATTCCATGAACTCGATATTGCCGCGGCGGTGGCCTTTGCAAAGCTGATCGACGATGAGCAGCCGGACGTGATCATCCACCTGGCGGCGCAGGCGGGCGTCAGATATTCCATTGAAAATCCGTTCGCCTATGCGCGCTCCAACCTGCTTGGCCATTTGTCCGTACTTGAAGCGTGTCGCCATGCGAAAAATTTCTCGCACCTCATCTACGCCTCTTCCAGTTCGGTTTACGGCGGCAACAAGAAAACGCCGTTCAGCGAAACCGATCCTGTTGACGCGCCAGTATCGCTCTACGCCGCAACAAAAAAAAGCGACGAACTGATGAGCGCGACATACGCGCATCTTTATGGCGTGCAACAGATAGGTCTGCGGTTTTTCACCGTCTACGGCCCCTGGGGCAGGCCCGACATGGCCTATTGGACGTTTACGGATAAAATGCTCAGGGGCGACCCGATCCCCGTTTTCAATCACGGCAGGATGCGCCGGGATTTTACCTATATCGACGATGTCGTCGACTGCATCGCGGCGATCGCCGACAAGCCGCCGTCATTCGCCGGCGAGGACCGGCCGCACCGTATCTATAATATCGGCAATCACACGCCTGTCCCCCTGCTTGACATGATCGGCGCGCTGGAAAACGCCACGGGCCGTAAAGCGCAGATGGACATGAAAGACATGCAGCCCGGCGATGTGTGCGAGACATACGCCGATGTCGACCGGCTCGCCGCGGATTACGGGTTCAATCCGGCAACGCCCATCGACAAGGGACTGAAGCAGTTTGTCGACTGGTATCGCGCCTATTTTAACGTCTGATCCTTATCCGGAGCCTGAAAATTTCATGCCCGCATCGCGCAATATTTCGCGTGCGGCGTTGCGTCCGGGCAATCCGGTAACGCCTCCGCCCGGATGCGCCCCTGCGCCGCAATGATAAAGGCGCTTCAATGCGCCGCGATAATCGCCATAGCCGAGCGCGGGACGCGCCGCCCATAGCTGATCAAGGCCCATGGCGCCGTGAAAAATATCGCCGCCCACAAGCCCGAACTTATCTTCGAGATCCTTTGGCGACAGCGCCGTCCGGCCGAGTACGGATTTTTTGAAATTCGGCGCATACTGGTCAACCGTATCGATGATAAGGTCTGCGGCTTTTTCCCGCTCCTGGTCCCACGACCGTCCTTCCGGCAAATCCGGCGCGAAATGCTGGCAAAACAAACTGGCCACATGCGCGCCTTCCGGCGCAAGGCTATCATCCACCGTGGAGGGAATCAGCATTTCAACAACGGGTTTAGATGACCAGCCGTCGCGTTTTGCGTCTGTGAAGGCTCGGTCCATATAATCCAGGCTGGGCGCGATAATTATTCCCGCCTGATGGTGCTCTGCTATTTCTTTTCCGGGCAGACAGGTAAAATCCGGCAGCTCTGACAAGGCGACATTCATCCGGAACGTACCCGATTGACAGCGCCAGTTTTGCATTTTCCGGCGGAAATCCGGATCAAGCGCATCGGCGGGAGTCATCTTTCCGTATAGCAATTTTGGATTCACATTCGAAATCACGCGCGCGGCGGCGATGTCTTCACCGCTTTCAAGAACGACGCCCCTCGCCTCGCCGTTTTCAAGATCGAGCGTGTGCACAGGCGCATCAAGAGAAATCTCGACGCCGGCGGCTTCACAAGCCTGGCGCATTGTCTCTGTAATGGCGCCCATCCCGCCGACCGCATGCGCCCAGGCGCCCTTTACCCCGTCCACTTCGCCGAAGACATGATGCAATAGAACATATGCGGAGCCCGGCGTATCCGGACTAGCGTAATTGCCGACAATCGCATCGAAACCAAACAGCGCCTTGACAGGCTCCGACGCGAACCATTCATCGAGAAAACCGCGCGCGCTTTTGGTGAAAAGATCGAGCAAGTCCTGATGCAACTCAGCGCCGCCCTTCACGGCGGGCCAGAGCTGAGACGCAGCGGAGAACGCCGCTTTCACGCCCTTGCGGGGATTGGGCGGCGTCTTGAGAGAAAGGCCACGCAAGATATCGGCGACTTTTTCAAGACGATCATAATAAGCCGGCAGGCGCGCTGCATCCGCGTCCGAGAATTTGCGGAACTCTTCTTGCGTACGCGCGAGGCCGCCCTCGGCTTTCAGATATCGGCCGTCGCTTGTGGGCAGGAAGTTTGCAATCGGACGGTGAAGAAAGCGAAGGCCAAAGTCTTTCAATTTCATATCCGCAATGACGCGCGGATTTAACAGACTGACCGTATAACTCGCGGCCGAATTGCGAAAACCGGGATGAAACTCTTCCGTCACCGCCGCGCCGCCGACAACCGAACGGCGCTCGCAGATACGCACGGACATGCCGGCGCGCGCCAGGTAAAAAGCGCATACCAAGCCATTATGCCCGCCGCCGATGATAACGGCGTCGTATTTTTTACCAGATGTTGTCAACGCCAGCACGTCATCTCGGGCTCAGGCGTCCGCTGCGGCGTTTTTCGCCTGCCGTCGGCGATCATGCAGAATAAATTCCGTATACCCATTAGGTTGCGACGCACCCTCAAAAACCAGATCGCATGCGGCTTTGAATGCGACGCCGTCAAAATCCGGCGCCATCGGCGTATAGGCGGGATCGCCTGCGTTCTGGCGATCGACGACTTCCGCCATCTGTTTCAGTATTGCGAGCACATCCTCGCGCGTCGTAACGCCGTGACGCAGCCAGTTGGCGATATGCTGGGATGAAATGCGCAACGTCGCGCGATCTTCCATAAGCCCGACATCGTGAATATCCGGCACTTTGGAACAACCCACGCCATGATCGATCCACCGCACGACATAACCGAGGATGCCTTGTGCGTTGTTCTCAAGTTCCTGCCTGATCTCTTCGGGACTGAAATTTTTTCCGCTGGCGAGGGGCGGCGTCAGGAGACGCTCAAGGTCGCCTGTGTTTTCGCCTTCCAGCTCTTTCTGGCGCGCAAAGACATCAACTTCATGATAATGCATGGCGTGCAACGTCGCCGCTGTGGGTGACGGCGTCCATGCGGTCGTGGCCCCCGATTTCGGATGGCCGATTTTCTGTTCAAGCATCTCCGCCATACGATCCGGCGCCGCCCACATGCCTTTGCCGATCTGCGCCTTGCCGGAAAGACCGCAGGCAAGCCCGATCCCAACATTGCGGGCTTCATAGGCGGCGATCCAGCCTTCGTTTTTGATATCATTCTTGCGGAGCATCGGTCCGCCTTCCATCGCCGTATGAATTTCATCGCCGGTGCGGTCGAGAAAGCCGGTATTGATAAAGACGACACGTTCGCGCGCGGCGTGAATACAGGCGGCGAGGTTCGCCGACGTGCGCCGCTCTTCGTCCATGATGCCGACTTTCAGCGTATTTTTATCGAGCCCGAGCATCTGTTCGACGCGCTCAAACAGTTCAACCGTGAAGGCGACTTCTTCCGGTCCGTGCATTTTCGGCTTGACGATATAGACAGAGCCGGCGCGGCTGTTTTTGAGCGTTCCGCCGCCTTTTAGATCGTGCATTGCGATCAGCGATGTCACGGCCGCGTCGAGAAACCCTTCGGGAATTTCATCACCGCTGGAATCAAGCACAGCGTCCGTATACATATGATGCCCGACATTGCGCACCAGCATCAGCGATCGCCCCGGCAGCGTTAATGCGCCGCCGTCGGGCGCCGTGTATCTTCTGTCCTGCGCAAGGGTGCGATCCAGCGTTTCCCCGTTTTTCTGGAAACTTGTTTTCAGATCGCCTTTCATCAGGCCCAGCCAGTTCCTGTAGACTAGCGTTTTGTCTTCAGCGTCCACTGCCGCGACCGAATCTTCGCAATCGATGATTGTGCTGACCGCCGCCTCGACGATAACGTCAGCCACGCCAGCAGCGTCAGTTTTGCCGATGGGGTTTTGCGGATCGATCAGGATTTCCAGATGAAGGCCGTTATTTTTCAGTAGCACTGCTTCAGGCGAATCGGCTGCGCCGCGAAACCCGGCAAATTTTTGCGGCTGCGCCAATGTGGTTTCGCCATCATTTACCGTAACGATCAGCGCTCCGTCTTTCACGCCATAGGCTGTTGCATCGGCGTGCGAGCCTTTCTGCAGCGGCGCGGCGAGATCGAGAAACGCTCTGGCCCGGGCGATCACTTTCTCGCCGCGTTTTGGATTATAACCGCCGCCGCGTTCAGCGCCCTCGTCTTCGGAAATCGCATCCGTGCCGTAGAGTGCGTCGTATAAACTTCCCCAGCGCGCATTGGCCGCGTTCAGCGCATAGCGTGCGTTGGACGCAGGCACCACAAGCTGCGCCCCGGCGGTTTCAGAAAATTCCGGATCGACATTTGACGTCGTTATCGAAAACGGCGCGGGTTCATCGACGAGATAGCCAATTTCGCGCAAGAATTTCTCATGCGCCGCAACATCGAACTGTTTGTCGGCATGTTCGCGGTGCCAGGCGTCAAGCTGCAACTGTAATTCATCGCGCCGTTTCAGGAGCGCGTCATTTTTCGGGCCGAGGTCGGAAACGATCGACGAAAGCCCTTGCCAGAAGCTGTCAACGCTGACGCCCGCGCCGGGAGCGGCTTCGTTTTCAATACAGTGCGCCAGTTTTTCGGAAATTTTGAGACCAGAATGCTCGATCATTAAATTCTATCCGCTCCTTCAGCGATGAAAAAAGTCAACCGGGCCGTTTATGCACGCAATCGCCAGTTCAACAACAGTTTACGCTGCATCTGCGAATTATCCAGAGACTTTGACAAGAGGAGCCGCCACGCTATCTAATCTCATGGGGTCATCTTTGATTAGTTTTTTGTATCAAAATCAAATGTTTAAAAATTCCAGGCGCTGGCTGCGCCGCTTTCTGGAAGCCATTTCAGCGGTTCTGGTATTCATGTCGCCGGCGCGCGCCGCCGACGCGCTTGTCGCCGTCGCAGCGAATTTTAAAGAAGCCGCCGATGTTCTCGCAGCCGATTTTGAAATGCGGACAGACCATACGATCACGCTCGCTTCCGGCTCGACCGGAAAACTTTACGCCCAGAGCATTAACGGCGCGCCGTTTCATGTGTTTCTCGCCGCGGACCAGGAACGCCCGGCGCTTCTGGTGGAAAATGGCTCGGCGGTTGCGGGATCACAGTTCACATACGCCGCTGGCCGGCTGGCGCTGTGGAGCGCTGAGCCGGCGCGGCTTGCCAATGGCGACGGCGAAGACGCCTTGCGCGCCGGCCGATTTCGCCGGCTTGCAATCGCAAATCCAGACCTTGCCCCTTATGGCGCGGCGGCGAAACAGGTGCTGCAGAAATTAGAGATATGGGACGATGTGCAATCCAAAATCATCATGGGTGAAAACGTCGTGCATAGTTTTACTTACGCCGCCACCGGCAATGCGGAATTCGGTTTTGTCGCGCTTTCCAGCATTATCAGCCTCAACGCGACATCGGCGATATATTGGGAACCGCCGTCCGATCTTTACACAGCGATTAAACAGGATGCGGTTTTACTGAAAGCCGGCGCAGCAAACGAGGCCGCTGCAGCGTTCATCGATTATCTGAAAGGCGATGACGCGCGCGCGATCATCGCACGCCTCGGCTACGGGACCGACTGAGATGCCCGACCTTGCGCCATTGTGGCTGTCCCTAGCGCTGGCTTTTGTCACGACAATCATTTTGCTGATCATCGGGACGCCTTTCGCCTGGTGGCTGTCCAGAACCCGCTCGCCGTTAAAACCCTGGCTGGAAGCGGTTACCGCCCTGCCGCTGGTGCTCCCGCCGACTGTCATCGGATTTTATCTTCTGATAGCGCTCAACCCCGAGGCGCCGATCGGCGCTTTCTGGGTGTCGCTTACCGGCGATACGCTGACATTTTCTTTCGCCGGACTGGTCATTGCGTCAATATTCTATTCCCTGCCCTTCATGGTGCAGCCATTGCAAAGCGCGTTTGAATCGCTTGGGCGCGAACCGATGGAGACCGCCGCCAGTCTGCGGGCGCGGCCCCTCGACGCGTTTTTTTCGGTTGCCGCGCCGCTCTCGGCGCGCGGTTTTCTGACGGCCTGCGTTCTCACCTTCGCGCATACTATCGGCGAGTTCGGTGTCGTTCTTATGGTCGGGGGCAATATTCCGGGCCGGACGAAAGTTGTTTCCATCGCGATCTACGAACATGTTGAAACATTGCGCTACGCGGAAGCGCACATTTTCTCCGCGTTGCTGCTCGGTTTTTCGTTTGCAGTTCTGTTGGTCGTTTACACAGCTAACAAACGGCGTCCCGTCAATGTCGGCTGAAGAATTAACCCTTCAAATCGAGACCAGAGATCGCGAATTCGCGGTGAATATCTCTCAGACAATGCCGCTCGCCGGCGTCACCGCCGTGTTCGGGCCGAGCGGCGCCGGCAAGACCACATTGATGCGTATGATCGCCGGGTTCGATACGCCGGATGCAGGACGCATAGCGCTGGACGGCGACGTCTGGTTTGACGCCGATAAAAACATCAAGCGCGCCGCCTGGTCGCGCCCGGTTGGCTATATGTTTCAGGATGGACGGCTTTTTCCGCACCTCACGGTTCGCGGAAACCTACAATATGCGGACAAACGCAGCGCAGCCGGAAACACAAACTACACATTTGAGGAAATCGTCAACGGATTTGATTTGTCGCCTTTGCTGGACCGGCGGATACAGTCGCTTTCCGGCGGCGAACGTCAGCGCGCCGCGCTCGCGCGCACGCTGCTGGTCCGGCCGCAATTACTCTTGCTGGATGAACCGCTCGCCGCCCTCGACCGTAAACGAAAGACAGAGATACTTCCCTACATAAAGCGCCTGTCATCCGATTTCGGCGCGCCCACGATATTTATCAGCCATGACATAGAAGAGGTCAGTCATCTTGCGGACAGGGTGATGGTGCTGGCGAATGGCGGCGTACAACAATACGGAACCGCACCCGATATCGTCAGCGGTCTCGACCTGGAACCGCTCACCGGACGCCATGAAAACGTGACGCTGCTGGAAGCGACAATCGCCGCCCACGATACGCGTTTGCGTCTGACGCGTGTAAGCGTCGGCGAAGCCTTGGTTTCACTTCCCATGACGAGCGCGTTGGCGGTGGGCTCAAACATCCGCCTGCGCATTCGCGCACAGGACGTGGCCATCGCCACCGCCGAACCCCAACATGTCAGCATCCGAAATGTTATCCCCGGAAAAATCACGGAGATCAGCACAACCGGCGCATCTCCATATGCAGATGTGCTGATCGACATAAAATCCGCGCAACTGCGCGCGCAAATCACGCGCTCTGCGATGGAGGCATTAATGCTGGAAGTCGGAAAGCCCGTGTTCGCGCTTGTGAAAAGCGTCAGTATTGACGGCGGCCTGTAATCTTGCGCTGGCGCGGGCCTGATTCGCTGCCGTTGCTCCTCCGCCGCTGGTCCTCTACCGCTGGCGCCGTTGACTGCAATGGCTTAAAATTGGCCTCTCACGAGAAGGTTAATGCGTGAATTTTCCGGCGATTCCTTAGCACCCGCCGCCCGGCCAGAAATATCCAGAACGCCTGAAAAATGAAGAGATTTGCGGAACCAAACGGCAATCTATACGTTCTCGTAATGCATACGTTAGATTTAGTTGGGTCTCGAGAATGTAAATGTTACTGTCTAATGGAGCGATGCTGCGTCAGTTCACGCGTGCGGTCACAACCGACCATATCCTCGGAGATGAGTTGTGCCGCGCCATCATTAACCATATTGGCGGGCGCTTTACCGAAAAAATTGATCGCGCACTCGCCTTCAAGAATTTTCTGAATTGCTGGAACGACATTACCAGAAGCGCCAAACGCCCGGCGCTTTTTACCGATGATTCGCTGATTTACGGTTTTGGCCCCCCGCCGGAAACCAATCATTTGCTGCTCATGCTGAAAGATATTGTCGAATTGGAAGAGCGCGAAATTTGCGACATTCTGGATCTGCCTTTGGACGAATTGCGCCAGCGTCTGGAGGCCATTCGGGGCGCCATGTATGTCGCCGGCGTCAAAAAGGTTCTGATTATTGAAGACCAGCCTATTGTCACGCGGGACTTGCAGGAAAATTTGAATTCGATCGGCGACATCCGGGTTCGCTCCGCATCGACGGCGCAGTCCGCAGCCGACATCGCCGCTGAAATGCGTCCCGATCTGATCCTTGCCGATTACATGCTCGAAGAAGAGTCAACCGGAATGGACGCCGTCACTGAAATCAGACATCATCTGGATTGTCCGGTCATTTTCATCACGGCCTATCCTGAAGCTGTATTGAAGGGCGGGGAATTCGAACCGGATTTTGTGATCGCCAAACCATTCACACGGCACGCGATCCGCGCTGCTTCCTGGCAGTGTCTTTCAACGCCGAAAAGCGACGTTGAACACGAAGTTTCCAACGTCATTTCCTTCCGGCCGATGATCTGATCAAACCGGCGCATACTGCATCCGGCAAGAATTTAACGGCTACGCTAATTCGGCAGGTTTTCGATGAGCGTGTCCGCTCTCTCCCGCCATGCGCTCAGCAACGTTTCGTTCGGCGTATGACGCAAGCCCATGCGCTGTAACATTTGCGTTCTTTGCGAACCGGCGCCGCCAAAACTGTCGGCGACCCTCGGGCGCCAGAAATCAATAGAGGCGTTGATATGCCGCCTGGCGCCGGAATTGACATTCACAAGACGCACAAGGCCTTCATACCCCAGCTCGGCGTGCCGGCGCTCGCGCGGCAATATGTCTGCGAAGGTTTCCGCAAGCGGCTGATAAGACGACCCCGCCAGCTCGCCGATCTGGATGACGGTCGCTTCGCCCATCAGCACGTTCATCACGACTGCGTCGCTCCAGCCCTGCAACGGATAATGGAAAACATTGAGCCGCATGTCCCCGTCGTGACGCCGTTCGCCGCGCAGGTCGTCTTCACGGGAAACTCTGGAGGTCCACGGATGAACATTCATGTATTTGTCAGTGTTGACGCCGAACTCGCCCATCAATTTTAAGACGCGTTCTGCATGATCGAGCTTTTCGGCGACAATACGCGCAGCAGTGATTTTCTCTTTTATACCCGGCCCGGCGTTGATGAGATCAGCAAAACCCGCCGCCCCGGCCAGTTCTGAATCGACGAAACTCGCCATGATGCGCAGCAATTCGGCGCGATAACGCGGCGGCGCATTATCCGGCGCCGACAGTTTGCCGCCCTTGGCGAGATAGTCCTGGATGTCGGTCTCGTCGTTCATCGAAAAACCTTACTGGTCGTAATCCACGACGATTTTATCCGTACGTGGATAACTTTGACACGTCAAAATATAGCCGCGTTCGACCTCGTAATCCTCAAGGGCGTAATTCGCCTCCATATCGACTTCGCCGTCGATGAGTTTCGCCCGGCAGGTGGAACACACGCCCGCCTTGCAGGCGAAAGGCGCGTCGATATTTTGCGCAATCGCAGCGTCGAGCACGGATTGCTCGTCTTTATCCATGTCGAATTCGCGCGACGCGCCGTCAATAATGATTGTCGCGGTGCACTTTGCGCCGCCGGCGGCGGTATCCTTCGAGACTTTACGTTTGCGCGCCTTGCCGGGCTGCGCGCTTGAGAACAATTCGAACTTTATGGCGCTATCCGCCATGCCGTGCGCTTTTAACGCCTCCGAAACGGCAAGCATCATGGGTTCGGGACCGCAGATAAAAGCCAGATCAGCGCCATTCACGTCGATCCACCGGGAAAAAAGCTGGTCGCATTTTTTACGGTCAAGGCGGCCTGAAAACAGATCGATTTCAGCCGCCTCGCTTTCAAGTATATGCACGATATTGAGCCGGCCCATATAAATGTTTTTAAGGTCTTCCAGCTCCTCGCGAAACATGATCGCCGTCGTCGAACGATTGCCGTAAGCAAGGGTGAAGGTCGAACCCGGCTCGGTCTCAAGCACGGTTTTGATCAGGCTGATCATCGGCGTGACGCCGGACCCGCCGGCAAAGCCGAGATAACGCCGCGACTCAGCCGGTTTCAGGGCGCTGTGAAAATTGCCCATGGGCGTCATGGCGTCGAGCGTGTCCCCGACTTTCAATTCCTCATTGGCGAAAGTTGAAAACCAGCCGCCGTCAACGCGCTTGATTCCCACACGCAACACGCCGTCATTGACCCCGGCGCAGATGGAATAGGATCGGCGCATTTCCTCCCCGTCAAAAACGCGGCGGAAAGTGAGATATTGTCCCTGAATAAATTTAAACTCGTCGCGCGCGTCAGCAGGCGGCGCCAGCGTCAGGATCACAGAGTCCTTGGTGTCGCGTTTGATGTCAGTGACGCGCAGCGGGTGAAAACGGGCCATTCAAAAGCTCTTGAAATAATCGAAGGGTTCAAGACAGTCACAGCAGCGCCAGCTCGCCTTGCAGGGGGTCGAGCCGAAACGGCTGACTTCCGATGTGTTTTCCGAACCGCAGCGGGGGCAAACGACAGGACCGGCGGCCTTCAGCGCTCCGGCGCATGAGACGCCGTCAACCGGCGGCGCTATGCCGTAGCGCCGAAGTTTTTCGCGCGCCGCATCGGTAATCCAATCCGTCGTCCAGGCGGGCGACAATTGCGTTTCGATCCGGATGGCGTCAACGCCGTTTCGGAGCAACTGTTTTTCAATCTCAATTGAAATCACTGCGGTCGCAGGACAACCGGAATAGGTCGGCGTGACCGTGACGACAAGTTCGTCGCCATCCCAGCCCACATGACGCACGATGCCAAGCTCGACAACCGATACTACCGGGATTTCGGGGTCCGGCACATCCGCAAGCCAGCGCCAGACATCCTCCAGCGATGGTTTTTCCAACGTCTTAACTGAGCTATTCACCACTGGGCTCCCGGATAGGCCCGCTGCAGCCACTGCATATCCGCCAGAATATACCCAAGCCCCTCGGAATGCATGCCGCTCTTGCCGCCGGCGCGAACCGCTGCGTCGGGCGGAGTCAGGGTCGCCTCGCGCAAGACGGGACCAACACGGTCTGTGTACTGTTTTTCTATCTCGGCGAGATCCGGCGCCAGACCGCGGTCCGCCAGCGCCTTGTCGGTCTCGTCCGCCTGCGTCAGCTCGCCTGCGAAGGGCCATAGAACATCGAGCGCGTTCTGCATGCGCAAGTGACTCTCGTCGCTACCGTCGCCAAGACGCACAACCAGGTCAGCTGAACGTTCAACATGATACGCCGCTTCCTTGGCGGATTTTTCGGCGATATCCGCCACGCGTTTGTCCGCAGAGGCTTTCAGCGCCGTCAGCATTGGAGAATGCCAGGCGTCGAACAAAAACTGGCGCATAAGCGTCTGCCCGAAATCGCCGTTCGGCTGTTCCACAAGCAAGGCGTTCTTGAAACCGCGCGCATCGCGCAGGAACGCCAGTTCATCGGCGCCGCGCCCCTTGCCTTCCACTTCGCCCGCCAGCTCCAGCCAGAGCTTTGTCTGGCCGATAAGATCGAGCGCCGTATTGGCGAGCGCGATATCTTCTTCAAGAATAGGCGCATGCCCGCACCAGGCCGAAATCTGCTGGCCGAGAATAAGCGTATTGTCACCCATGCGCAGCGCCAGTTCAAAGAGCGCGTCATCCGATTGAGCGACTGCATCAACGCCGACCATTACATCTTCCCCGCTTCATCGGGAATGTCAAAAAATGTCGGGTGCCGATAGACTTTGGAATTCGAGGGCTCGTAAAGCGGTTCTTTATCGCCCGGCGCGGACGCCGTAATCTGCTTCGACGGCACGACCCAGATGGAGACGCCCTCATTGCGTCGCGTATAAACGTCGCGTGCATTGTTAATCGCCATTTCCGCATCCGGCGCATGCAGGGAGCCCACATGGCGGTGAGACAGCCCGTGCTGTCCGCGGATAAAAACTTCCCAAAGCGGCCATTCATTGCCCATACGTCTTCTCCACAATCCTCCGAAGCGCGCCCTCCGTCCTTCGAGGCCCGGACGCTTGTCCGGACGCTTCAGGATGAGGACTTAGTCTTTTCCAACCTTCATGCCGAGGCGCCCGCCTGAACGGCATTCGGGCGAGCCTCGAAGCATGTGCGGCGTCACTCCGCCGCCATTTTCCGGGCTTCACGCTTCTTCGCGTGCGCCATCAACCCATCACGAAACCATGCGCCGTCTTCCCAGGCTTTTTGACGCGCCCTAAGCCGTTCGGCGTTACAGGGACCGTTGCCTTTCAGGACCTCGTAAAATTCGTCCCAGTCAAGATCGCCGAAGTCGTAATGGCCCGTTTCCTCGTTCCATTTAAGGTCCGGGTCCGGCACCTTCAGACCAAGATAGTCAGCCTGCGGCACAGTTTCATCGACGAATTTCTGGCGCAATTCGTCATTTGTGTTCATTTTGATTTTCCACGCCATGGATTGCGCCGAATGAACCGACTCCGCATCCGGCGGACCGAACATCATCAGCGACGGGTGCCACCAGCGATTAAGCGCATCCTGCGCCATCTCTTTTTGTTCCGGCGTGCCTGCGCATAGTTTCATCATGATGTCGTAGCCCTGCCGCTGGTGGAAACTCTCCTCCTTGCAGACGCGTATCATGGCGCGCGAATACGGCCCGAACGAACAGCGCTGGATCGGCACCTGGTTCATGATCGCGGCGCCGTCAACCAGCCAGCCAATGGCGCCGATATCGGCCCATGTCAGCGTCGGGTAATTGAAAATGGAGGAATATTTCGCCTTGCCTGAAAGCAATTGCTCAGTCATCTGATCGCGCGATATGCCGAGCGTTTCCGCCGCGCAATAAAGATAAAGACCGTGTCCGGCCTCGTCCTGCACTTTCGCCAGCAAAATCGCCTTGCGATCAAGCGTCGGCGCGCGCGTAATCCAGTTGCCCTCAGGCAGCTGCCCGACAATTTCAGAATGTGCGTGCTGGGAGATTTGCCGGATCAGCGTTTTGCGATATCCCTCCGGCATCCACTCCTTCGGCTCAATCTTGATGTCGGCGTCGATGCGCTCCTGAAAAGCGCGCTCTTGCGGATCCATTTCATCGAGTGAACTGACGCCTTTTCCAGTGGATTTTACTTCCTGCGCGTACATGAAATCACCTCAAATCAGGGGAACAAAGCCAACATTGGGGAAATCCTATCAGATTTCCCGCGTTAAACGTCCAATAGATTGGTCTCGGGCAAGCTTATCGCCTATATAGGATAAACCGACCGGTCAGTCAATGAATAGATCGGGCGGAATTTTTGTCGGTTTCAGGCGGTTGGAGACCCGTAGCGCTGGCGTCTCGAAATGCGCTTACCGGTCGTGCAAGCCCTTCCCGGCAAGTATTTGCGGTTTGTGTTTCGCGATCCGCGAGCCCCGTGTTTTCGATTGCTTGGCGTTTGAAAAATGCAGCACGTAACCGCGTTGCCGCCCCGGCGTCAGTCTTTCAAACGCCGTCTTGAACGCGGGATCTTCCTTGAACGCGGTAAGCAGTTCATCCGGCCGGGCGGGCGGCGCGGCCTTTTCGACGCGCAGCCCCGCTTTCTCTACTTTTATGGCTTCGCGCACACATGCCCGGATGGTTTTTTCCCGGCGCATGACGTCGTTTTCATTCGTGAACCGCATGCGAAATCCGGACCGAGAGTTCGGCCCCTGTCTTTCCAGCATGCCGTCCGGATCCGGCAAAAGCGCGCCTTTGAAAAACAGAAGCGCCAGAAAATCGTTCATGCGCTGGACGATGCAGATATTTGCGCCGTTCTCTGAATAGCACGGCTTGCCCCATTTCAATTCTTCATTCAGGCCGCAATCAAGAAGAATACGGCGCAGGCGCAACGCTTCTTTGCGCCATTTTTTCGCTGACTTAAATGCCTCCTCAACTTCGGGTTTGCGCGTCATGGACCATCTCCCGCCGTGAATTTTACCATGCTCATAAGGTTTTTATAACAACGAGATCAGTATCAGGAATTCTATCAGCTTTATCCGCGCCACCCAGGCGCCGTTGCAGTCTCAAGCGCTTCACCGATTAATAGCTATCTATTTTTTCAATATTCATTATCTAACTTATCTGTTTTACGCATAAGTCGAGCGCCGCTATCGTTGACAAACGAACAGGATGCGGCGACTCGATCGAATGGAAAAATTCAAAATGCATGATCGTCAGTAACCGGATTGCCTCTCAGACGGCGACCCGCCGCGAACAAAGAATTCATCGGCCGAAATTTAAAGGAGGGAAACTATGATCCGCAACCGAAAACCCGCCCTGCTCGCCACCTGCGGTTTATTCGCGCTTGGCCTGTCTGCATGCTCTCAAGAAGATGATTCCGCCAAAACCGTTACAGCCGAACCCCCTGAAACCGAAGCGGCGGAACGTCAAGACGCGAAGGAACCAAACGCGGAGACTGCACCTACGCGGGAAAAATCAGCCGCCGCGTTGAGGCCCGGTGAAGCAAGACCCAATGAATTCTGGTGGCCCGAGCAGCTTGATCTCAGCCAGCTTCGTCAGAACGAAACGATGTCAAACCCATTTGGCGAAGACTTCAACTATGCAGAGGAGTTCGCAAGCCTTGATCTTGAAGCGGTTAAGGCCGACATCGAAGCGCTGATGACGGACTCGCAGGACTGGTGGCCTGCAGATTACGGGCACTACGGACCATTTTTTATTCGCATGGCCTGGCATAGCGCCGGCACGTACCGGACCATAGACGGGCGCGGCGGCGCCGGCGGCGGCCAACAGCGGTTCGAGCCGCTCAACAGCTGGCCTGATAACGTCAATCTCGACAAGGCCCGCCGCCTTCTATGGCCGGTCAAAAAGAAATACGGCGCCAAGATTTCCTGGGCGGACTTGATGGTGCTCACCGGCAATGTCGCGCTTGAATCCATGGGATTTGAAACCTTCGGTTTCGCCGGCGGCCGCGAGGACGACTGGCAGGCGGAACTGGTCTACTGGGGCCCGGAAGCGGAAATGCTCGGCCGCGATCGCCATGGCGGTAATAACGGACCGCTCGAAAAACCGCTTGGCGCCTCGCAAATGGGCCTCATTTACGTGAACCCTGAAGGCCCGAACGGCAATCCGGATCCGCTCGCCGCCGCCGAACGGATTCGCGAAACGTTCGGCCGCATGGCCATGAATGATGAAGAAACTGTCGCGTTGATCGCCGGGGGGCATACTTTCGGCAAGGCGCACGGCGCCGCCGATCCTTCAGACTGCATGGGGCTGGAACCGGCGGCCGAAGGCGTTGAACAACAGGGTGAAGGCTGGAACAACACATGCGGCAAAGGCAACGCAGAAGATACGATTACCAGCGGACTTGAAGGCGCGTGGACGTCAAGCCCCGCTCAATTCACACATCAATATCTGTCAAACCTTTATGCGTTCGAATGGGAGCAGACAAAAAGTCCGGCTGGCGCAACTCAGTGGATACCAACAGACGAAGCCGCGGCGAATCTGGTGCCGGATGCGCACCGTCCGGACATCCGGCATGCGCCGATCATGTTTACGACGGACCTTTCGCTGAAAGAGGATCCGAAATACCGGGAAATTACGGAGCGATGGCTTGAAAATCCTGAAGAGTTTGAAGATGCGTTCGCACGCGCATGGTTCAAGCTGACGCATCGCGATATGGGGCCAAGCGCCAGATATATCGGCTCAGAAACGCCGGAAGAAGCATTGATCTGGCAGGACCCTGTGCCGCAAGCCGATCATCCGCCGATCAACGATGCTGATATTGCGTCACTGAAAACACAGATCCTCGATTCTGAACTGTCAGTATCTGAACTTGTGCGCACGGCATGGGCCTCGGCGTCAAGCTTCCGCGATACGGACATGCGCGGCGGCGCCAATGGCGCGCGGCTTCGCCTCGCGCCGCAAAAGGACTGGGCGGTGAACAACCCTGCTGAACTTGCCGGAACGCTTGCAACGCTGGAGCGTATACAGACCGGGTTCAATGATGCGCAAACTGGCGGCAAGCGGGTTTCCCTCGCAGATATTATCGTTCTGGGCGGCGCAGCGGCCATTGAAAAGGCCGCGCAGGATGCAGGCCATAACATCACCGTGCCGTTCACGCCGGGCCGCACCGACGCATCGCAGGAAATGACGGATGCGGAAGCGTTCGAGGTGCTGGAGCCGGCGGCCGACGGTTTCCGCAACTATTACAGCGATAATGCGGACAAGTCCCCGTCCGAAGCCTTTGTGGACCGGGCGGATCTCCTGGGACTGACCGTGCCTGAAATGACGGCGCTTTTGGGCGGCATGCGCACGCTCGGCGCAAACGCTGACGGCGCAAGTCACGGCGTTTTTACCGACGCGCCGGGTACGCTTAGCAACGATTTTTTCGTCAACCTGCTTGATATGTCGACAAAATGGGCGCCCTCATCCAGCGACGAATATGTTTATGAAGGCCGCAGCCGTCAGTCCAACGATCTCAAATGGACGGCGACGGAAGTTGATCTCGTTTTCGGCTCCAATGCGGAGCTTCGCGCCGTGGCGGAAGTCTACGCATTCGACGATGGCGAACAGAAATTCGTGAACGACTTCGTTGACGCATGGAGCAAAGTCATGAATCTCGACCGTTTCGATATGGAGAAATCATAACGGCGGTAGATGTGCGGTTGTAGCGCAGCAGACTGCGCCGGCATGCAACGCTTTGGCGGCCTCTGAGCTGAAAAGTTCAGGGGCCGCAATGTCATGGCGCGCAGGAGAATTTTCCTGCGCGCTCTACAACAAGCTCCACTGGCTGAAAGCGACGGCCCAAAAGGCGATTGCGGCGTTGGCCGTCACATGAGCGGCGACGGCGCCGGCGAGCTTTCCAGAGCGATACATGGCAAGCGCAAAAACTGCGCCGGCCAGCATGCCGGAAAGCCAGCGCTCATGCAGGACGCCGAACAGAACCGACGTAACGGCGAACGCTTTCCATGAAAATGTGCTTTCGGCAACAGTTTCAAATCGCTCGGCGATAAGTTTGCGATGCAGATAGCCGCGAAAGGCGAGTTCCTCCGCCAGAGGAACGAGAATGATCGTCCCCATAAGCCGGAGCGACAACCAGAGGCCGATGGCCGCCGGGGAAAGCGACGCAATCCAGTCGCCGAGCGCCGATGGCGATGCGCTTTTCGTATCTGTTGCGATCCACGCGGCGGCGACGATAAAACCAAGCAAAACAGGCTCCGCGCCAATGCGCCAGTTCATGGCTTTATAAAAGCGCCAGAACCCGAAAATCGCCACGCCCACAGCAGCAACCCGCAAGCTATAGGTCCAGTACCCTTCTCCCGCGAACGCCGAGGAAACTATGGACGCGGCGGTGAGCGCGAGAAACGGCGCCAGTAACGCCGTCGCTTCGCGCGCGGCGGGATGGGCCCGCGCGCTTCTAACCTTCGCGCCCTGCTGGTGGAAAAAGTCAATGCGATGGGTCGCCGACATAATGCCGATGGTCACCAGCAAAAACATGATCCATCCGGCCTGACTGTGAAACCCGGAAATCGCGATCTCAGGCGAGACATGCGCGCCAAGGCTGACCAGCGCCGCGATCCGTACGCTGTTCAAAATCCAGATTGTTGCGACGCCGACCGGCAAGATAAGAAAGACATTCGGGAATTTCAGAACCGACCGGAAAATCCAGAAATAAATCGCAAGAAAGACAAGTACCAGGCCGATGCCTTCATAGCCGGAGCAGGCCGCGGCGATATTCACCTCAAACCCGTCAACGCCGATCACGCGTTTTTCCGGTATGGTCGTCACGTTTTGTTCGTAGAGAGACAAAATCGCAGTCGAAAAGACGAATGTGGCTTCAGAAAGAGCGTTCCATGATTGGCGCGAAAGGACAGCCGCCGTCTCAATGAGAATTGCTGCGCCAAGGCCGAGCGCGATCAGGGCGCGCTCGCTGTCAAAAAAGTTCCGCCAGAACGCCAGCGGCGCCAGCGCCAGAAACAGGGCGACGTATACGGCGCCGGCGCCGGCGCACCAAAGCGCAAACGCTTCCCATGGCGGCGCCGCCAGGCCGCTCGCCGCATTAAAGCGAAGCGTAGCAACACACAGGACGAGAAATAACAGAAGGTTTACAACAAGCGGCGTGCGCCAGGCGTGCGGCGCCGCAGCGTCGCGCCATCGCTGCAGGATTTCCTTCCGCCGCGGCGCCATGATGAGGGCCAGCGCGGCGAAAAAAAACAGCGTGAACGGCACCGCCTCGCGCATTATGGAATGCGCCGAGACCCAGCCAGGCGCTGTGTGTATCGCGGTCGGGTCGTAAAGAAACGCAAGAAACGGCAATTCTGCGCAAGCGCAAAAAACCAGCAATATACCCCGCAAGGACAAGGCTGAAGCGGCTCCGGTTTCGCAGCCGGCGCGCCCGTTACCTGAAATCTGCGACTGGCTCATCCTGTTACCATTGATTTTCCTGTTCAGCCTATGCGAATTCGGCGCCCCTGGCATCTGATATGTCTATAATAGAAAAAACCGGCCGCTCAGGGCCGGTTCATTCACTCGAGAAATTATAAAAGCGCCGATTACTTTTTCATTTTCTCGCGCACAATGGCGGCAATCCCCGCAAGCAATGCAACTGCAGCAATACCTGCGCCTGCATCCATCTCCGGGACGGCCGCCGGCGCAGGCGTACCTGCAAACGCGGACGTCGAAATCAGCATCGCCGACATCGCTAAAAATATATGTCTCATCGATTTCTCCCTATTTGCGTTTAGCGCGTTCACGGACAATCGCCGCAGCGCCAGCCAATAAGGCAATCGCCGCAATGCCTGCGCCCGCGTCCATTTCCGGAACCGGCGCGCCATTGGCCAGCGCCGGCGCCGCCGTCAGAGACAAAAGAGCCGCCAAAATAATTTTCGTCATAAAAACCCCCGTTAATAAGCGTGAAATTACTTTTTACGCGACTTTTCCCGGATAATCGCCGCTGCGCCCGCGAGTAATGCAATAGCGGCAATACCCGCGCCGACGTCCATTTCGGGAACAGAATTCGGCGATGTCGCCATGGCCGGTGCTGATAAAATCAGCGCTCCAATGAATACAAAATACCGCATTTCCCAAACTCCCCCTTGAAAGCCTGAAACTTCAGCTTATCCCCGCCCTGCTATTTGCGCAAGACAGCGCAGCCGGAACTGGCGTCCAGCCTTTGGCATACACGTTTTTGATGTGCTTTGCGGGGTATTTTTGCTGTAAGCCCGTTACTTGCATGGCGCCCTTTAACTCGCAAATTGCCGCGATCACAGCTAAAATGCAGAAAATCCGGACAAGCCTCTCGGCTTAAACCTATCCGGAACCGGTGCGCATATGGATTTCATCAAGGGCTCTGGCGGGCTTTATTATCTGGCGGCGCTGATATCGCTTGCGGTGCTGATCGAATTGTTCATTCCGTGGCGCAAAGGCGTGAAGCCGGATTATGCGCGCTGGCTGCGCAACGCATCCATGGCGCTTTACGGTACGATTCTGCTCAGCCTGCTCCCTGCCATAGCGGCGTTTGCCGGCGCTGTTTCAGCGCAGTCCAATGGCATCGGACTGATGAACTATTTCACGATGCCGCTCTGGGCCAAGCTCGTCATTTCCATTTTCATTCTTGACTTAATGTCCTACGGGCAACACCGCATGCTGCATAAATGGTATTTTTTCTGGCGTGCTCATCGC
This sequence comes from Hyphococcus sp., assembly GCF_965228385.1. GTDB lineage: Bacteria > Pseudomonadota > Alphaproteobacteria > Caulobacterales > Parvularculaceae > Hyphococcus. Next base: position 1,989,919 of record NZ_OZ245810.1, read on the forward strand.
ACGCATCACACAGACATGCATATTGATGCGACCACGTCGCTTCGTTTTCATCCGCTGGAGTCCCTCTTTCGCGCCGTCATAGAACTCGGCGTCGTATTCACATTCGGTATCCCGCCGGAAGGCATTTTACTGTCGTTTCTGGTGCATGTTTTCGCCAATACATTCAGCCATACGAATATCAGTTTGCCGCCGGCGGCGGATAGAATTGTCTCCAGACTGATTACGACGCCGCATATTCACCGGTTGCATCATTCCACGAAAACGGAACATCAGTTCAGTAATTTCGGAACCGCTTTCACCATATGGGATCAGATGTTCGGCACTTATATCGGGCCTGAACATTTACATGAAAACGAGACTTTTGGCGTAGCCGGCGCTGAAAACCTGGAAAAGGAAACCTTCGGCAATCTCGCGCTCGACCCTTTTCGGACGCCGCACCAGCCCGCCATTCCAAAACCGGCGCCCGCGCAAAGCAGCGCCGCGGCGCCGGGCGTCAATCCTGAAACGTTGTAAAGACAGGTGCCTGTTCAAACGCGCTCAATGATGCTGGCGATCCCCTGCCCGACGCCGATGCACATGGCGCAGAGCGCATATTTGCCGCCGCGTTCATGAAGTTCTTGCGTCGCCGTCAGTAACAGCCGTGCGCCGGACATGCCGAGCGGATGACCGAGCGCGATGGCCCCGCCATTGGGGTTTACGTGTTCTGCGTCATCGGGCAACCCAAGCTCGCGCAGCGTCGCCAGCGATTGCGAGGCAAAAGCTTCGTTGATTTCGATTACGCTCATATCGCGTGCAGACATGGCGGCTTTGGCCAGCACCGCCTTAGAGGCCGGGGCCGGCCCGATGCCCATGATGCGGGGGCTGACGCCGACCACCGCGCCGGCGACAAACCGAGCGCGCGGCCTCAGGCCGTATTTCTTGACCGCGTCTTCGGACGCCACGATGACCGCCGCAGCGCCGTCATTCACGCCGGACGCATTGCCGGCCGTAATCACGCCCTCTTTCTTCACGAACGGCTTTAAGGCGCTGAGCTTTTCCAGCGATGTTTCACGCGGATGCTCGTCGCGGTCGACAATTTTCGGATCGCCCTTGCGCTGGGGAATTTTCACCGCGACGATTTCTTTCGCCAGCCGGCCGTTTTCCTGCGCCTTTGCGGCGCGCTGTTGTGAACGCAGCGCAAAGGCGTCCTGATCCTCGCGCGAAACGCCAAAGTCCTCGGCGACATTCTCCGCCGTCTCCGGCATGGAGTCGATTCCGTATTGCGCTTTCAGGACGGGATTGACGAAACGCCAGCCGATCGTCGTGTCAAAAACTTCCGCATTGCGCGAGAACGCGGTCTCGGCCTTGCCCATGACAAAGGGCGCGCGCGACATGGATTCAACGCCGCCGGCGATCATGAAATCCGCCTCTCCCGCCTTGATCGCCCGCGCGGCGATCGTGATGGCGTCCATGCCGGAACCGCAAAGACGGTTTACCGTGGCGCCGGGCGCAGTTTCGCCGAGCCCTGCCAGCAGCGCCGCCATGCGCGCCACATTGCGGTTATCTTCGCCCGCCTGATTGGCGCAGCCGAGAATAACGTCGTCAATGGCGCTCCAGTCGACATTTTCATTGCGTTCCATCAGTGTACGAAGCGGTATCGCCGCCAGATCGTCCGCGCGCACAGAAGCCAGCGCGCCGCCATACCGGCCGATGGGCGTTCTCACGCCGTCACAGATATACGCTTCAGTCATGCCTCATTCTCCTCGTTAATGACAGGACCGCCTGTCGCGCGGGACAAGCCCTGAAAAATCGCAATATCGCGGCCGTCTTCGCCTGTGACCTTCACGGTGTAAATCCCCGTACGGCCTTGCATGGCGTCTTCACGCGCTTCGGCGGTCAGCGTTTCGCCGAGCTCGCCCGGCGACAAAAACGATATGGACGCATGTTGCGCAAATGTTGTCACATTCCGGGAATTACAAGCCCAGGCGAACGCCGTATCCGCCAGCGCGAAGATCAAACCGCCGTGGGCCGTGCCATGTCCGTTCAGCATATCCTCGCGCAATCGCATGGAACAGCGCGCCCAGCCGGCGCCGGCGCCGTCCAGCCTGACGTCCCACGCTTTTGAGGTGCCCTCTTTCGCATGCAACCGTTCCGCGACAGCGCGAGCGAGCGCATCGCCTTGCGAATTTACCGTCATAGCGCCGCTTTCCGATCCTCATAATTGACCGACCGCTCATTCAATTATATTGTCAGCGACGCGCACGCAATCCTCAGCGGCGAAAAACCCGGTCAAGGAGCGCCCACAAGGCGAAAACGCATGGCATTTGAAACAATCCTTCTCGATATCTCCAGCGGCGCCGCGCGGTTGACCCTCAACCGTCCCGACCGGCTCAACAGTTTCAATATTCAGATGCATGAAGAGGTTCAGGCGGCGCTGGACCAGATTGAAAACGACAAATCCGTTCGCACGCTGCTTCTCACAGGGGCCGGACGCGGCTTTTGCGCGGGACAGGATTTATCGGACCGCGCCGTGGCGCCGGGAAGCGACGCCGTCGATCTCGGCGAGTCTGTCGAAAAACGTTATAATCCATTGATCCGCCGGCTGACGTCTTTGCCCATGCCGGTCGTCTGCGCCGTTAACGGCGTCGCCGCCGGCGCCGGCGCCAGCATCGCCTTCGCTTGCGATATCGTGCTGGCGGCGAAATCGGCGAAGTTCGTCATGTCGTTCGCCAATATCGGTCTTGTCCCTGACTCAGGAAGTTCGTGGTCGCTGCCAAGGCTTGCGGGACAGGCGCGCGCGCTCGGCCTTGCGCTCACCGGCGAGCCCCTGCCCGCTGAAAAAGCTGAGGCGTGGGGTCTCATCTGGAAATGCGTTGAAGACGACGCGCTGGCCGGCGAGACCGACGCCATGGTCGGCAAATTCGCCGCGGCGCCGACGCGGGGTCTTGCTGAAACCAAGAAACTCATCCGCACGGCCTTCACCCGGCCGCTTGACGAGCAGCTTGACCTCGAACGCGATAAAATGCGCGAGCTTGGCCGGTCAGACGATTACCGCGAAGGCGTCGACGCCTTCATAAACAAGCGCAAGCCGGCGTTCAAAGGCCAGTAGTGATATTGCACATGCATAAAACAATCTGTCATTCCGGACGCGCTGCGTTGCACGCCGCGCAGCGCACGGGATGACAATTACGAAAGGTAATTCTATGTCCGTCATCACATTAAAAAACTACGCGCTTGGAGAGTGGAAAGAAGGCGAAGGAAATCTCGTTTCCATACCTTCCGCCGTGACGGGCGAGCCTGTCGCGAAAACAGGCTCCGGCGGGCTCGATTTCAAGGCCATGGCGGAATATGCGCGCAGCGTCGGCGGGCCCGCTTTACGTAAGATGACATTCATGGAGCGCGCCGGCATGGTCAAGGCGCTCGGCCTTGCGGTGATGGAGCGCAAGGAAGAACTCTACGCGCTCAACCATCACACCGGCGCGACGCGCAAGGACGGCTGGGTCGATATTGACGGCGGCGGCGGCACATTTCTGGGCGTCGCCTCGAAATCAAAACGCGAGCTTCCAGACGATACGATCATTCTCGACGGCCCCGTCGAGCAGATTTCCAAAACCGGCACGTTCATGGCGCAGCATGTTTATACATCGCGCCGGGGCGTCGCGATCCATATCAACGCCTTTAACTTTCCCGTCTGGGGCATGATGGAAAAACTCGCCCCGACGCTCATCGCCGGCATGCCCGCGATCGTGAAGCCCGCAACGGCGACCGCTTACCTGACAGAAGCCGCTTTCCGCATACTGATCGAAACCGGCCTGTTGCCGGACGGCGCCGTGCAGCTCATTGCCGGTTCGACCGGCGATCTCCTCGACCACCTGAACGGTCAGGATGTTGTCTCATTCACAGGTTCCGCCGCCACGGCATCGAAACTCAAAACACATCCGACCATCATCAACGAAAGCGTTCGGTTCGTGGCGGAACAGGACTCGCTGAACGCCTCCATGCTGGGACCCGACGCGACCGAAGACAGCCCGGAATTTGAATTGTTCGTCAAGGAAGTCGTGCGCGAAATGACGGTAAAGGCCGGCCAGAAATGCACGGCGATCCGGCGCGCGCTGGTTCCCGCGGCGTTGATGGACGCGGCGGAAAAAGCAATTTCGGAAAAGCTCTCCAAAATGACGCTTGGCGATCCAACGCTGGAAAACGTCCGCATGGGCGCGCTCGTCTCGCAATCGCAGCGCGACGATGTGCGCGAAAAAGTATCGGCGCTTTCCGGTGAAGCGACGATCGTTTTCGGCGACCCTGCGACGGCTTCCATCATCGGCGACGAGGCGCAGGCGGGCGCCTTCGTGTCGCCCATTCTCCTGCGCTGCGACAATCCGCGAGACGCAAAAGCCGTGCACGAAGTCGAAGCCTTCGGGCCGGTGTCGACACTGATGCCCTATAACGACTTTGACGACGCCGTAGACCTCTGCAATCGCGGGGGCGGATCGCTGGTGATGTCGCTCTTTACGTTCGACCCGTTGATCGCGCGCGAAGTCGTTGCGAACAGCGGCGCCTTTCACGGGCGCATCTGCATTATCAACCGCGACAGCGCCAAGGAATCCACTGGCCACGGCTCTCCCCTGCCGATGCTGGTGCATGGCGGACCGGGGCGCGCCGGCGGCGGCGAGGAACTCGGCGGCGTGCGCGGCGTCAAACATTATATGCAACGCACGGCCATACAAGGCTCGCCCGACATTCTCGCAGGCGTGACGAACGCATGGGTCAAAGACGCCAGCGTGGAGGACAAGGCGCCGCATCCTTTCCGCTATAAATTCGGCGAGCTGGAGATCGGCAAGACGATCGTCACCGAACCGCGCACGATTTCGCTTGAAGACATTGAGCATTTCGCCGAGTTCACCGGCGACAATTTTTACGCCCACATGGATGACGAAGCTGCGGAAGCGAACCCGTTCTTTCCGGGACGCGTAGCGCATGGCTATCTTATCCTCTCATTCGCCGCGGGGCTTTTCGTCGATCCCGCGCCGGGTCCCGTTCTCGCCAATTACGGTCTTGATGAGTTGCGTTTCCTGACCCCCGCCTCTCCCGGCGATACGATAAAAGTACGCCTCACCGCCAAGTCGAAGAAAAAGCGCAATGACGAATATGGCGAAGTGCGGTGGGACGTCGAGGTTACGAATCAGAATGACGAACCTGTCGCCACGTATACGCTACTGACCATGAATGCGATTTGAGGCGATGGCGGCGCCGGATTACAAGCCCCAGCTTGATGACGGTGAAAAACTGTCGCGCGATGCGCTGACGGCGCTGCAACTGCAGCGTCTTAAAGCCACGCTTGAGCATGCTTATAATAATACGCCGCATTACAAACGCGCTTTCGATGACGCCGGTGTCAGCCCCGGCGACCTGAAATCGCTTGACGATCTCGCCGCGTTTCCTTTCACCACGAAAGATCACTTGCGCGAGAACTATCCTTTCGGCTTTTTTGCGGTCCCGAGAGAAAAGATCGCTCGCGTCCATGCGTCGTCAGGTACGACCGGCAAACCCACAGTCGTCGGCTATACCAAGCGCGACATCGAGATCTGGAGCGCCGTTGTCGCCCGCTCCATTCGCGCGGCCGGCGGCAGGCCGGGCATGAAGGTGCATGTATCCTACGGATACGGACTGTTCACCGGCGGGCTCGGCGCGCATTACGGGGCGGAAGCGCTCGGCTGCACCGTCATCCCCATGAGCGGCGGCCAGACCGAAAAACAGGTGCAACTGATCTGCGATTTCGAGCCCGACATCATCATGGTGACGCCGAGCTATATGCTCGCGATCCTTGATGAGTTCCGGCGCCAGGGCGTCGATCCGCGCGAGAGCTCGATCAACATCGGCATTTTCGGCGCGGAGCCGTGGACCGAGCTCATGCGGCGCGAAATCGAACAGGCCTTCGCCATCGACGCGGTCGATATTTACGGCCTGTCTGAAGTCATCGGCCCCGGCGTCGCCAATGAATGCGTGGAAACCAAGGACGGGCTGACCGTCTGGGAGGATCATTTTTATCCGGAAGTGATTGATCCTGACACCGGCGCCGTATTGCCCGACGGCGAACAGGGCGAGCTTGTTTTTACATCGCTCACCAAGGAAGCTATGCCGATCATCCGCTACCGGACGCGTGATCTGACGCGGCTCATGCCCGGCACGGCGCGCAATATGCGGCGAATGGAAAAAGTCACCGGCAGAAACGACGACATGCTGATCATCCGCGGCGTCAATGTGTTCCCGTCCCAGATCGAGGAGCAGATTTTGAAAACGCCTGCGCTTGCGCCGCATTACATGATTGAGGTCTCGCGCCCCGAACGCATGGACAAACTGAAAATTCTGGTCGAGCGCAGAGAGGGCGCCGATGACGCGGTCATGGCGGCCGCGGCGCCGGACCTGAAACACAATATTAAAACCATTATCGGCGTCTCGGCCGACATCGAAATTGTCGCTCCCGGCGCCCTTGCCCGCTCCGCCGGCAAGGCGCAGCGCATTCGTGACCTGAGGACGTAAAGATGGCGCGCACACAGGCAGCCGATTACGATGCAAAACGCGAGGCGATTACCGGCGCCGCCGCGAAACTTTTTGCGGAAAAAGGCTTCGCGGGCGCGTCCGTTTCCGATCTCGCCGACCGGTGCGCCGTCTCGAAATCGCTGATCTATCACTATTACGCATCGAAGGAAGCGATTCTGTTCGATGTCATGAACGAGCATATTGACGATCTGCTGAGCGTGGTTGAAGCGCGCCCAAACGGTTCGGGCGAACCGGCGCGCGAGATTCACAATCTGACGAAAGACCTCCTGCAACATTATGTTGGCGCCGCGGAGCGGCAAAAAGTGCTGCTCTACGAGCTCGCATCGCTGCCGGCGGAGCACCAGGCCGAAATCAAGACAAAGCAGCGCCGGATCATTGCGCATGTGGAACGCCTGATCGGCGACGCCATACCGGAACTCGCCAGAGACAAAACGCGCCTCAGCGCCAAGACCATGCTGTTTTTCGGCATGCTGAACTGGACGCATACCTGGTTCAAATCGAAAGGCGGCCTTTCGCGCGACGAACTCGCCGGCATGGCGGCGGAAACGATTTTGGGTGACGGCGATTAGACGGTCATTGCCGGCATCGCCTCGACGAATAGCCCATGCCGGGCAATAATGCCGCCTGTTTTTTACTGAAGTAAATTTACGCCTTCGGCGGACCGTCTTCGAATGGTGGGCGGTGACGGGTTCGAACCGCCGACCCTCTCGGTGTAAACGAGATGCTCTACCAGCTGAGCTAACCGCCCTTATCCTTGCGCGAGAATGCATTCCGCGAGGGCGCTGTCCATAACGCGGGGCGCGCCGGCTCGCAAGAACCCGCCGCCGGATTTTTCTAACAAAAACGCCGGCGGCGGGATGTCCCGGCGCCGGCGTTTTCAAGAAAGCCCCGTGCGGTTTAGTTCAGCGCGTCTTTCAGGCCCTTGCCGGCGGAAAATTTGGGCTGGATCGACGCCGGGATCTGGATGGTCTCGCCCGTGCGCGGATTGCGGCCCTCACGCGCCTTGCGCTGCGCCGCCGAGAACGTGCCGAAGCCGACAAGGCGCACATCGTCGCCCGCCTTCAGCGCATTGGTGATCGCATCAAAAACGGCGTCCACCGCTTTCGCCGCATCCGACTTGCTCATGTCCGACATGTCGGCGACTTTATCGATAAATTCGTTCTTGTTCATTCCTCCGGCCTTTCTTTAATCGTGCTGGGAGTTTTAAAAACTGGTGACTTGCCTGATTTTACGCGGGGTTGAGGGCGCTTTGCCAAGGAAAAATGGCTTAAAATAAGGGTTTGCTTTCCCCAATGGGGTTAAGCCGTTGTATTTTCTTATTATTTTTCTTGAGCGCCGGGATGCTCGCGGGCCCAGAATTCATGCTCATGCTCGATGCAGCGCTCGATTAATTCGCGCCAGACCGGTTCGGCGATTCGTTTCGACAGCCCGGTTTTCGCTGCTTCGGCGAGAACCTTGGAAACCACCTCCTCGATTCTCCAGGGCAACCGGACCTCATCGCGCGCCGGTTTTATCCGCGCCGCCGCCTCCATGTAGGACTGACGGTCCGTCAACAGGCGCACAAGCGCGCGGTCGAGGCGGTCCACTTCAACCCGGACCTCATCCATGGTCTGGCAGCGCTCGGCCGGCGTCGTGGCGTCTGGAAATTCCATGCGACGTACATAAGGCGTAAATGCGCAAACAAAAAAGGCGCGGCGCTGTAACATGGCGCCGCACCCTTTAATTAAAGCCGCGATTAGACGTCGAAAGGCTGCGCTAGTGCGTCACCACAGAAGCGCTGTCGTCGCCATCGCCCTTATCGCCGCCCGGGGCCGGCTCGACAGGTTCTGTCCATTCGATCGGCGTCAGTTTCCTGGTCAGGGCGTGCGCCAGAACCTCGTCCACCGTGCTCACCGGAATGATTTTCAGCTCTTCCTTGATGTTGTCCCGGATATCCGCGAGATCCTTTTCGTTCTCTTCCGGAATTAAAACGGTTTTGACGCCCGCCCGCAGCGCAGCCAGCAGCTTTTCCTTTAAGCCGCCGATGGCCAGCACGCGCCCGCGCAAGGAGATTTCTCCCGTCATGGCGATGTCCTTGTGCACCGGCACGCCGGTCAGCACGGAGACAATGGCGGTCGCCATGGCGACGCCAGCGGAGGGACCGTCCTTCGGCGTTGCGCCTTCGGGAACATGGATATGTATATCGGTCTTGTCGAAAACCGGGGGCTCGATGCCGAATTCCACGGCGCGGCTTTTGACATAGGAGGACGCGGCGGACACCGATTCCTTCATGACGTCTTTCAGATTGCCGGTCGGGGTCATCTTGCCCTTGCCCGGCATTCTCGCCGCCTCGATGGTGAGAATGTCGCCGCCCACCGACGTCCAGGCGAGCCCGGTGACAATACCGATCTGGTCCTCGCGATCGATCTCGCCGTAACGATATTTCGGCACGCCTGCATAGTCGTCGATATTGTCTGCGGTTACAGTCACCGTTTCGGCGGTCCCGGTTTCAATATCGCGCACGGCCTTGCGCGCCAGCTTGGCGAGTTCACGCTCAAGGTTCCTGACGCCCGCTTCGCGCGTATAGCGGCGGATGAGCGTCATCAGGCCGCCGTCTTCAATGTCCCACTCATCCTTTTTCAGGCCGTGATTCTCAAGAAGTTTCGGAATCAGGTGACGGCGCGCAATCTCAACCTTTTCATCCTCCGTATACCCCGGAATGCGGATAATTTCCATCCGGTCCAGCAAAGGCTGCGGCATGTTGAGGCTGTTCGCCGTCGTAATGAACATGATGTCTGAGAGATCGTAATCAACTTCCAGATAATGATCGGCGAATGTCGAGTTCTGCTCAGGATCCAGCACCTCCAGCAAAGCCGAGGCGGGATCGCCGCGAAAATCCTGTCCCATCTTGTCAATCTCGTCGAGCAGGAACAGCGGATTGGACTTTTTCGCCTTTTTCATCGACTGGATGATCTTGCCCGGCATGGACCCGATATACGTACGCCGGTGGCCGCGAATTTCCGCTTCATCACGCACGCCGCCCAGGGAAACGCGCACAAACTCGCGCCCCGTGGCGTTGGCGATGGATTTGCCAAGCGAAGTCTTGCCGACGCCCGGCGGTCCGACCAGACACAAAATCGGGCCTTTCAGCTTGTTCATGCGCTTTTGCACGGCGAGATACTCGACGATGCGCTCCTTGACTTTCTCAAGCCCGTAATGATCCGCATCCAGAACATCCTGCGCCTTTTGCAGATCGGTTTTCAGCTTTGAGCGATTATTCCAGGGAATCGAGGTCAGCCAGTCGAGATAGTTGCGCACAACCGTCGACTCCGCCGACATGGGGCTCATCTGGCGAAGCTTCTTCAGCTCTGCGTCGGCTTTCGTTTTCGCTTCTTTCGACAGCTTGGTTTTCTTCAGTTTTTCTTCGATCTCGGAGACTTCGTCGCGCCCGTCGTCGCTTTCGCCAAGCTCTTTCTGGATCGCCTTCATCTGCTCATTGAGATAATATTCGCGCTGCGTCTTTTCCATCTGGCGCTTGACGCGATTGCGAATCTTTTTCTCCACCTGCAGGACGCTCATCTCGCCTTCCATCAGCGCGAATACGCGCTCAAGACGTTCGGCGACGCCGGTGATTTCAAGCAGCTCCTGCTTTTCAGAAATCTTGATATTGAGATGCGAGGCGACCGTATCCGCCAGCTTGGCGTAGTCTTCGATCTGGCCGATTGAAACCAGCACTTCGGGCGGAACGCGCTTGTTGAGTTTCACATAGCCTTCAAATTGCGTGACAACCGAACGCGCGAGCGCTTCCAGCTCCGCATCCTCGCTATCAGCTTCCTCGATAAAGGAGGCCTGCGCTTCGAAATATTCTTCCTCGCGCACATACTCTTGGATCATGGCGCGCGCCTCGCCTTCGACGAGCACCTTTACGGTGCCGTCCGGCAGTTTCAGAAGCTGCAGCACGGACGCGATCACGCCCACTTCAAAAATATCGTCCACCGCAGGATCGTCGTCGCCGGCGTCCTTTTGCGCGACGAGCAATATTTTCTTGTCGTTCTGCATGACGTTTTCGAGGGCGTTCACGGATTTTTCGCGTCCCACAAACAGGGGAACAATCATGCCCGGAAAGACAACGATGTCGCGCAGCGGCAATACCGGATAAGTGACGTTCTCGCTCATTCAAAACTCCTCAGGGACATTTTCCAGATATCCAGCTCCAGATATCAAGCTTACGGATAACCAGCCGACAGTTTATCTGGGGCCTGCAGCCGTCCCGTTCAATCTTTGCGGGCGCCGGCCCGACCATAGTCACGCCAACCGCCGCTGTAATGATAATACAGCGGCGGCTGATACAGTATTAATTTGGGCTGTTTTTGCGCAAATTCAAGCCGTGAAATCCAAAGCGGGGAAAAGCAGCCCCCCCGTCAAGACTTCACAAAAATTTTACGCGCTGGCGTCCGCCTCGACGGCGGTCTTGTCCCGGTCGGAATAAATATAAAGCGGCGTCGCATTGCCATCGACGACTTCGCCGTTGACCACGACTTCAACAACGCCTTCGAGAGTCGGCAGTTCAAACATCGAATCAAGAAGGATGCCTTCCATGATCGAGCGCAGACCCCGCGCGCCTGTTTTGCGGGCGATGGCCCGGCGCGCGATGGCGGATTTTGCGTCATCCGTGAAGGTGAGCTTCACATCCTCCATTTCGAACAGACGCTGATATTGCTTCACAAGCGCGTTTTTTGGCGAGGTCAGAATTTGCACCAGCGCGTCTTCGTCCAGATCCTCAAGCGTCGCGATGACCGGCAGACGCCCGACAAATTCAGGAATAAGGCCGAATTTCAACAGATCTTCCGGCTCCACTTCCTGCAGGATCGCGCCGATACGGCGATCGTCCGGGCTTTTCACTTCAGCGCTGAAACCGATTGACGATCCCTCGCCACGGTTCGCGATGACTTTTTCCAGCCCCGCAAACGCGCCGCCGACGATGAACAGGATGTTCGTCGTGTCGACCTGCAAGAACTCCTGCTGCGGATGCTTGCGCCCGCCCTGCGGCGGTACGGAAGCAACAGTGCCTTCCATAATCTTGAGAAGCGCCTGCTGCACGCCCTCGCCCGACACATCGCGGGTGATCGACGGATTGTCGGATTTACGCGAAATCTTGTCGACCTCGTCAATGTAGACGATGCCGCGCTGCGCGCGCTCGACATTATAATCCGCAGACTGAAGAAGTTTCAGGATGATGTTTTCGACATCCTCGCCCACATAACCGGCCTCGGTGAGGGTCGTCGCGTCCGCCATAGTGAAGGGAACGTCAAGAATACGCGCGAGCGTCTGCGCCAGCAGCGTCTTGCCCGAACCCGTCGGACCGATCAGCAAGATGTTGGATTTCGCCAGTTCAACATCATTGTTCTTCGCGGCGTGATTGAGCCGTTTGTAATGGTTGTGCACAGCGACCGACAAAACGCGTTTCGCCTGCGCCTGTCCGATCACATAATCGTCCAGCACTTTGTGAATCTGCTGCGGGCTAGGCACGCCGTCGCTGGCCTTCACAAGCGAGGATTTCGATTCCTCGCGAATAATGTCCATGCAAAGTTCAACGCATTCATCGCAAATGAATACGGTCGGTCCGGCGATAAGCTTTCTGACCTCATGCTGGCTTTTGCCGCAGAATGAACAGTAAAGGGTGTTTTTCCCGTCACCGCCGTTTTTGCCGCCGATCTTGCTCACTATACCTGCACTCCTTCGTCAGCGCTCGGCCCGCACGCTGCGGCGCTGAACGCTTCATGGCAATTTTCACGCAACCCGGCAAATTCCAGGCTGGCGCACCCCGGGAAAACTGCACGAACGGCGCCATGACAACCCGGGACGCCGTCATAGGACCATATTCCGCCCGAACCAATCAAGAAATCATTTCCCTAAAGCCTTAAGTTTCAAGGTGAATCCTTAAGATTCGCTGTCGGCACCCTCGGACCGCTCCGCCAGCACCTTGTCGATCAGACCGAACGAGACCGCTTCCTCGGCGTCGAGGAAATGATCGCGATCGAGTGTTTTCTCAATAGTTTCATAGGACTGCCCGGTGTGATGAACGTAAATTTCATTCAACCGCCGCTTGATCTTGATGATGTCCTGGGCGTGGCGTTCGATATCGGACGCCTGCCCCTGAAACCCGCCGGACGGCTGATGAACCATGATGCGCGAGTTCGGCAGCGAGAAGCGCATGTCTTTCTCGCCGGCCGCCAGCAGGAGCGAGCCCATGGAGGCGGCCATGCCGACGCACATGGTCGAGACCGCCGGGCGGACGAACTGCATCGTATCGTACATGGCCAGACCCGCCGAGACGACGCCGCCTGGCGAATTGATGTAGAACGCGATCTCCTTCTTCGGATTATCCGCCTCAAGGAATAAAAGCTGAGCAATAATAAGGGTTGAGACCTGATCGTTCACAGGGCCCGAGAGGAAGATGATCCGCTCCTTCAAGAGGCGCGAATAGATATCGAAGGCGCGCTCGCCCCGGCTCGACTGCTCGACCACCATGGGCACAAGCGTATTCATATAAATATCATGGGGGTCTTTCATCGACGTCCTCTTTTGTTCGCGTCTTCATTTGCGCCGTCGCGCAGGTGAGCGGGTGGTTAATTCAATCCCTTAACATGGGGTCTGATTTGGCGAGCGCCAGCCCCTGTCGCCGACTATAGCGCGGCACACTTAAGCGAGGGTTATTCTCCTGAAATTGCAAGGCGTTGTTGAAAAGCGGCTGTCTTTCGGCGGCAAAACGTCTCGATATGAAAACGGGCCGCAAAATAGGCGGCCCGGTTTGAGAGAGTGCGCTGTAAAGGCTTTAAGCAAATGCGTCTTCGCCTTCCGGCTCCTCCAAGAGCTTTTCCTTGCTGACAGTTTTATCTTTCACCTCGGCCCGCTCGATGATGTAATCGACGACTTTTTCTTCAAACAGCGGCGCCCGGATTTGCTGGATGGCGCCGGGATTTTGCTGATAAAATTTAAGGACTTCCTGCGGCGAGACTTCCTGGCCCTGCATCTGCAGCATCTGGGCTTCGCGCATCGCCTGTTGCTGGATGGCCTGCTGCAGTTCGCTTGAGGGAACCTGCACGTCCGCGCGTTTGCCGATCTCGGCGAGAACAAGACCAAGGCGCACGCGGCGTTCCGCGATCTTGCGATATTCGTCTTTCAGCTCGTCCTCGGTTTTGTCTTTATCTTCCTCATCGCGCTCGGAATTTTCCACCTGACGCCAGATCTGCTCGAACTCGGCGTCAACCATGCCCTTGGGCAGCTCGAAATCGTGCGCTTCGTCAAGTTTGTCCAACAGGGCGCGCTTCACATGTCCGCGCGATAGGCGTTTGTAGTCTTCTTCAATACGCTCGGTAATCCGCTTTTTCAGATCGTCGAGACTGTCCAGCCCGACTTTCTTGGCCAGCTCTTCGTCAATCTCAACCTTCTCAGGCGCTCTGACTTCTACCACATGAACATCGAAAACCGCTTCTTTTCCGGCGAGATCTTTCGAATGATATTCTTCGGGAAAGGTGACTTTGACTTCCACGTCATCGCCGGTTTTCGCGCCGACAAGCTGGTCCTCGAAGCCCTCGATAAACTGGTTCGACCCGAGCGTCAGCTCGAAGCCCTCGCCCTTGCCGCCTTCGAATTCCTCGCCGTCGACCTTGCCGACAAAATCGATGACAAGCTGATCTTTGTCCTTGGCTTTCGCCGTCTTGCCGCGCGCCGCATAGCTCGTTTGCTGCTCGGCGATATTACTGAGAGCTTCATCGATATCGCTGTCCGGAATATCGGCGACCGGACGCGTCAGTTTCAAGCCCGCCACGTCCATCGGATCGAAGCTCGGCAGAATTTCAGCATGTACGTCATATTCAAGATCGGCCTTGCCCGCGATCACGTCTTCCATGTCGGAATGAAAATGCGGGTGCGGCGATGTCGCCGGCTGCAGGTCGCGATCTGTAAAGGCTTTTTGCGAGGTCTCGGTGACAATTTCCTGAATGATCTCGCTCATCATTCCCTTGCCGTACATTTTCTTCAGAAAAGATACCGGCGCCTTGCCTTTCCGGAAGCCTTTCAAATGGACCCGGCCCTTCACCTCTTGCAGCTTGGCGACTAGCTTTTGGTCGAGTTCGTTGGCGGGCACTTTCACCAGGAACCGGCGATCAAGGCCTTCGGCGCTTTTTTCAATGACTTCCATTTTCATCTCGTCTGTTTTCCGGCCGGGCGGCCGTCGCGTTCAATTTTTTTTGCCTCGCAGGCGCCAGCTTCAAATGGTGCGGATGGAGGGACTCGAACCCCCACGCCTCGCGGCGCCAGAACCTAAATCTGGTGCGTCTACCAATTTCGCCACATCCGCAAGCCGATGGCGGTATCCGCCAGGCGCAACGTAAAACGGGCCGCGGCGACGCCAGCGACCCCTTTCAAAGTCCGCGGGTTCTATACCAGACGAAATGCTCCCGTCCAGCGGTTCAGAGCGCTTTTTCGAACCACATGACGTTAATAAACCGGCCGAATTTGCGTCCGACCTCGTCAAGCGTCGCCACATGCCTGAACCCGAAGCGTTTATGAAGCGCCGCGGAAGACGGATTCGGCGCGGCGATCAGCCCGTAAGCGCGATGAACGCCGCTATTTTCCAGGGCCTTGAACAGCGCCGTATAAAGGGCCGCCCCGGCCCCTTTGCCATGGCAGACAGGATCGACGAACACGGATGTTTTGACCGATGTCGCGTAGCCGGCGCGCTGATCGAAAGGGCTGGCGCTTGCAAAACCGCAAATTTCGCCCTTCCCGGTTTCGGCGACAACAACCGGATAACGCAGATCGTCTTCGCGCGCCTCAAACCAGCGCCGGCGGTCGTCAAGGCTGAGTTCGACCGTTTCGAAGGTGACGGCCGTATCGCGAATAAACGGATTATAGACGCCGTTGATCCCGTCCGCATCATCAATGAGACCGCGCCTGACGGTGATTGGCGTCATGATCGCCGTCCCTCGCCGGCTGGCTGGCTGTCCGGCTGGTTTTGCGGTTGCGGGTTTAACAGCTGACGCAACACAGGCGGAACCGCCTTTGGCAAATCTTCAGCCGTCAGTCCCGGTCCTGCGGTCTGCCCGCAGGCGCCGTGAAACCAGACGCCCGCGGCGGCGGCGTCAAATCCGCTCATGCCTTGCGCCTTTAAGCCGGCGATGAAACCCGCAAGCACATCCCCGGCGCCGGCCGTCGCCAGGTCCGGCGGCGCATTCGCATTGATGATCGCCCTGCCGTCCGGCGCGGCGATAACTGTGTCCGGGCCTTTCAGAACAATAATGCATCCCGCGCGGGCGCTTGCCGCACGCGCCGTTTCGAGTTTGCCTGAGTCCGGTTGCGCGACGCCGGCAAAAAGCCGCGCGAATTCGCCGGTATGCGGCGTCAGCACATCATCCGGGCGCAGCGCGCTGAAAAGCGCGCCGGTATCGTCGGCGAAACTCGTCAGCGCATCGGCGTCCAGAACAGCGCCCGCGCCGCTTTTCAGGATGGTCAGCGTTTTATCGCGGGTTTCAGCGCCGACCCCCGCCGCCGGCCCGGCGACGGCAATGAGCCGGGATTTTTCGGACGCCTGCAAATGCGCTGCGATGTCTACCGCCGTGTTCGCCTCGCGCAGCATGATCGCCGTCAAATGCGCGGCATGCGCCGGCGCCGCCTCGCCCGGCGACAGCATGGTGACGAGACCGGCGCCGATGCGCAGCGCGCCCTGCGCCGCCAGCCGCGCCGCGCCGGTGTTCAACGCGCCGCCCGAAAGGCACATCACGTGACCGCGTCCATATTTATGATCCCGCCATGAAGGCCGGGGAAACGCGCCGCCCCAAATCGCCGGATGATTTTCAAACGTGTTCGCCGGATCACCCTCGGTAATGCCGATGTCGACGACATCCAAAGCGCCGCAGAGCGCGCGTCCCGGAAACAACAGATGCGCAGGCTTTTTGGCATGGAAGGCGACAGTGCGCGCCGCATTGATAGCGGCGCCGAGAACCGCGCCGTCATCGGCGCTGACGCCGGAGGGAATATCGACAGCCAGCACCGGCGCCGGATGCGCGTTGACGGCGTCGACCGCTGTCTTCGCATTGCCTTCCACAGCGCGCGACAGACCGGTCCCAAAGAGGGCGTCGATAATGAGCCCGGCGCCGTTCAACAATTGCGGCGCGAAAGGCGCGATGTCGCCTTCATAAAGGCCCGCCATCATTTTGGCGTCGCCCTTTAACTTGTCCCGGTCCCCGGCAAGCAGCACTTTCACCGGCCAGCCGGCCTCGGCGATAATGCGCGCCGCCACAAAGCCGTCGCCGCCATTGGCGCCCGGACCGCAAATCACGGCCACAGGCCGTTTCGACCAGGCCCGCATGGCGATCTCTGCGACGTGCTTGCCCGCCGTCTCCATCAAGGCGGCGGAGGCCAGCCCGCCATTGATCGCCGCCGCCTCTGCGGCGCGCATCTGATCGCTGGAAAAAACGGCTAGCGGGTTCATCTTGACACCTTTTATACGGCGCGCCCAAAACTATGTATTGTCGTAACAGACGCGAGACAGTTTGCGAAACGGATTCCGCTCATGAAAAAAATCGAGGCGATCATCAAACCTTTCAAACTCGATGACGTCAAAGAGGCGCTTCAGGATCTTGGCCTGCAGGGCATGACGGTGACGGAGGCCAGAGGGTTTGGCCGGCAAAAGGGGCATACGGAGCTTTATCGCGGCGCAGAATATGTCGTCGATTTTCTGCCGAAACTGAAAATGGAGCTGGTGGTTGACGATAATCTGGTCGAAAAGGCGGTCGAAGCGATAAAGACGGCGGCGCATTCCGGACGCATCGGCGACGGCAAGATTTTTGTATCGACCATAGACGACGCGGTGCGGATCCGCACGGGCGAGCGCGGCCGCGACGCCATTTAATTTTCTGATATCAGGAGCTTCCCCATCACCGGCGAGGATCGGATTTACGAGACCTTTGTAAAGGCGTTGGCGGACAGCGAACGCTTTGAAACACCCTATCGTCACTGGATTATTCGCGGCCTTTTTCCCGACGACATTTTTGACGACGTGAAAACGCTGGAATTTCCCGCCGCCGGCGTTGGCGGCGTTTCGGGCAAGCGCGAATTGCATAATGAAACCCGCCACTATTTCGACGCCGCAAATATTAAACGCCATGACAGCGTCGCATCGATCGCCCATGCCTTTCAGGCGCCCGAAATGGTCAGCGCCGTCGAAAAGTTTTTCAACGCTGATCTGGAAGGGACGTTTTTGCGGATTGAATACGCCCAGGACCTGACGGGCTTCTGGCTCGAACCGCATACCGATCTCGGCGTCAAGCGTCTTACCTTGCTGATATACGTCTCAGACAATCCGGCGCATGAAGATATGGGTACGGACATTTATAACGCCGACAAGACGCATGCGAAACGTTCGCCATTCGCGCCCAATACAGCGATGGCGTTCGTGCCGGGCGGCGACACCTATCACGGGTTTGAAAAGCGCGAGATTCCGGGCGTGCGGAAATCGTTGATTTTAAACTATGTCACCACCGACTGGCGCGACCGTGAACAGCTATGCTTTCCGCAGCAAACGGTGTCGCGGGCCTGAAGCATAGACGCCAAGGACTCAATGCCGGATTTATGTAAAACCACCACACCAATGAGGCGAGCGGCGGCGCAGCATTTTACAACCTATCTGTTGAATTCTTCAAAAAAAACCAGTGTCGGTGGATAGATATCCACCCCCTTTTGAACCTGCCCTATACTGCGCGGCAGTCCGGATATGGAGAGGCGTTGAGCTCGCCGTTTCTCAGCGGCCCGGATCGCGGCGCCCCGCGCGCAAAGGCGCGCAGGTTATAATTTGACCGCGTTCGCGGTCGGGCGGTTGGCGCCCCCCGTTACTCCAAATGCTTGTAATCCATGCGGACGGGGGATCGGACGCCAGCTTAGTCCCGGCCGTTAATTGGGGTTGGGGCCCCAATTCACCTGCAACCGAGCCCCCGGGTGAAACGCGCGGGAATGTTTCTTATGGGAGCAGGAACGCGCGCCGGCGGCATTCGGTTGGCTATGATGCATAAGCCGGCCCGCGCGCGAAGGCGCGCACGATATGATTAGACCGCATTCGCGGTCGGGAGGCGCAAAGCCTCTACTATTGTTATTGAAAAGAAAGTTTTGCGTCTCGCGCAATCTCTCCATCTTATGCATTCGCTTTCGCATGAAAGGCGGTGATGATGAAACTTGTTCGGACGGCTGAGGCGTTGCGCGCTCGCGCCAAAACTGAAAACCGACCGTCCGGGTGCTGTTTTGCGCGAATGTTAATTGAGCCGCACTCCGGATTTGAAATTTAAATATCCAGCGCATCCTGAACGAAAGCTGCGTTTTCCTGTATGAACTGAAAGCGCGCTTCAGCTTTCTTGCCCATCAGGCGGGAGACAAGGTCGCTGCTGGCGTCTTCCTTGTCTTCCGCGATAACGACCCGGGCGAGCGTTCTTGTCTCCGGGTTCATGGTCGTCTCTTTCAGTTGCGCCGGCATCATTTCGCCCAGACCCTTGAAGCGGCCCACATCGACTTTCTGCCCCGTCTTGAATTCGGATTTCAGCAGCTTGTCGCGTTCATCTTCAGACATTGCGTACACGGATTTTCCGCCGGCCGTCAGGCGAAAAAGCGGCGGCTGGGCGAGATAGAGCCGCCCGGCGCGGATCAGCTCCGGCATTTCCTGATGAAAAAACGTGATGAGCAGCGCCGCAATATGGGCGCCGTCTACATCGGCGTCAGTCATGATGATGACTTTTTCATAGCGCAGATTCTCGATATCGAACTTGGCGCCGATCCCCGCGCCAAGCGC
Organism: Hyphococcus sp.; assembly: GCF_965228385.1. Classification (GTDB taxonomy): domain Bacteria; phylum Pseudomonadota; class Alphaproteobacteria; order Caulobacterales; family Parvularculaceae; genus Hyphococcus. The sequence continues at coordinate 2,009,273 of NZ_OZ245810.1, forward strand.
CTGCGTCATGTCGGCGATTTCCTGGTTCGCCAGAATTTTATCGCGGCCGGCGGAGGCGACGTTGAGAATTTTGCCGCGCAGCGGGAGGATCGCCTGCGTCGCCCGATTGCGCGCCTGTTTGGCGGAGCCGCCGGCGCTGTCGCCTTCGACGAGAAAGATTTCGGTGCCGGTGCGGCTGGCTGAAGAGCAGTCAGCGAGTTTTCCCGGCAGGCGCAGCTTGCGCGTGGCGGCGGCGCGGCTGACTTCCTTTTCCTTGCGGCGGCGCTGGCGTTCTTCCGCCCGGTCGGCCACCCAGTCCACAAGTGCGCCCGCCTGTTTCGGATTCGACGCGAGCCAATGATCGAACGCCGGTCGCACCGTATTCTCAACGATACGCTGCGCCTCGCTGGTGGCGAGTTTATCCTTCGTTTGTCCCTGAAATTCCGGGTTGCGCACAAAAACGGAAAGCAGGGCGCCCGCGGTGCCGAGCACGTCTTCTGCGGTGACATTGGCTGCGCGCTTTACGCCGGCGATGTCGGCGTAGGCTTTCAGACCTTTTGTCAGCGCCGCGCGCAGACCCGCCTCGTGCGTGCCGCCTTCCGGCGTCGGCACGGTGTTGCAATAGGAATTGACGAAACCGTCTGCGTCGCCAAAGCCCGCTGCGCCCCAGACCACCGCCCATTCGACATTGCCATGTCCGCCTTCGTCCTTGCGCTCAACCTTGCCGGCGAAAATATCTTCGGTAACCGTCGGCTTCGAGCCCGCGAGCGTTTTCAAATAATCCGTAAGCCCTCTTTCGAAATGAAAGACGGCTTCCGAAGGCGTTTGATCCTTGATGAGGCCGGGCGCGCATTTCCAGCGGATTTCGACGCCGCCAAACAGGTAGGCTTTGGAGCGCGCCATTTTGAAAAGCCGGGCCGGCTTGAATTTGGGATTCGCGCCGAAGATCTTCGGATCGGGCGTGAACATGACCGATGTACCGCGCTTGTTTGGCGCGGGGCCGACCTTTTCAAGCTTCGTACGCGGTTGGCCTTCTGCGTAGGTCTGGCGCCACATGGTGCGCGCGCGGCAAACCTCGACGATCATGTCATGGGAAAGCGCGTTAACGACCGAAACGCCCACGCCATGCAGACCGCCGGATGTGACATAGGCCTTGCCCTCGAACTTGCCGCCCGAGTGCAGCGTCGTCATGATCACTTCCAGCGCGGATTTTCCCTTGAATTTCGGATGCGGGTCCACCGGAATGCCGCGGCCGTTATCCGTCACCTGCAGGTAGCCGTCATCATGCAGCTCAACTTCGATGCGCGTTGCGTGGCCGGCGACGGCCTCGTCCATGGCGTTGTCGAGCACTTCAGCGAAGAGATGATGCAGCGCCTTCTCATCGGTGCCGCCGATATACATGCCGGGGCGCTTACGGACGGGCTCGAGCCCTTCAAGCACTTCGATGTCTTTGGCGGAGTAATCGCCAAAAAGGTCGTCATCACCGCCGGAACCGCTTTTGCCGCCAGAACCCTTGCCGCGTCTTGCCATGAAACTCGCTACTGCGTTTTAATCGTTGTTGGAATGCGCCGGTCTAGCGCGGTTCCACGCCTTCCGCAAAGCCTTGGGGAAAAAATGTGCGGCCGGGTTTGCGGTATCAAGCGCGCAGCCATCCCTTGCGTTGTGATTTCAGTGCAAACCACACAAGGAATACGCCGATCGCGACGACAAAAGTTGGAAACATTACCGCCGAAGCGCCAAGCGCGCGCACCGCGTTCAATCCAAAAATGACATATCCCATTTGCACGATGATGGCGCCCAGCGATACGCCGAAAACCGGCGCGGCCCACTGTTTTCGCAGCAGCAACGCTATGGCGCCCAGCAGTCCGGTGAAAACGGCGATACCGTATACGATCATGAGCCAGGCGGGCGTATTTCCGCGCATATCCTGCTGCGCTTGCGGAAGGGTGGAGACGGTTTCTTCGCTCATCGCCGCATCCGCGATAAATGCGCCGACGCCTGCCAGGTTCCAAAGCAGAGCCAGCGCGGCGATGGCCCAGAACCATGGCGGTAGTTTCTCCGTATGCTGTATGTTCATTGTTCTCTCCCTCGATTTTGATATTTTGTTACGCCTGCGCGTAGGCTTTTTTCAGCCACGCTTTCACATCTTTATCGACGTCGCCGGGTTTTTCGAGACGGATCCTGTGACTCACCATGGCGTTAAAACTGCCGGATTTTTCCAGGCGTCCCTTGGCGGGCTCGTCCTTAAGGTTCACCCCCAGATCGACCCGTGTTTTTGTCGAAGGCTGGATCAGCGCAAACTGCTTATTTCTTCTGAGGCTGACATAGGTTTTTTTCGGCGCGATCTCTACCTCATTGCCGAGCGCTGTCGCCACTTTGATAAGCGCATCGTAAATCGGTTTTAATTCCGCTTTTGGGCCTGCGTACTGCGCTTCGACGAGGCCGGCGTCTCCGCCTTTTGCGCTTGCGGCGTCGCTCTTTAAATATTTATGTGCGACGAGGTTTGCAAAACCGTGCGTCAGGCCGTGTTGCGATTTCAGATATTTGACGACCCCGCCGTGTTTTTCTTCGCCGGATTTTTTTGCGATTGTGATCCATTGTTCCAGCGTCTTGCCGGTTTTTTCTTTCATATTGGCGATCATTGCATTCGCCATTTCTTCCGGTGACTGCGCCATCATGCGTTCTCCCTGTGATTATTCCGCTTTATCAAACGGCCAGTTTTCAGCGCTCATGGATTTCGGCGTTACCGGCGCCATGATTGAGAGCATTGCGAGCATCATGCGCGCCTGAAAAGTGACCTTTCCAGTTTCCACATAGGCTTTGAAATTTTCGACGATAAATTTCGAACCGCTGGCCATGGATTTTTCGCTTTTCGAACCCGCCAGCACATTTTCAGTGATCAATTGAAAGTCTGTGCCGCCGTCTTTTTCTTCCAGCAAATAGGTCACGATGGATGCAGGATCGGGTAAATTGGTCAGCCGGAAAGTCGTCACAAGTTTATGGGGCGGGTCCATTTCCAGAATACGGCCAATCACGGGGACCGCTTTTCCATTATTGGCGGAAATCCGATAAGGGTTGCCGGGTGAAAAATCAGGCGTATCCCAGCTGCCGTTCCAGAAAAACGGGCGGGGATTTGCAGCGTTTACGAGCTCGGACCAGACGGTTTCGACTGGCGCGGATATGAAGACACGATAGATTTCTTTATCCAGATATTTTTGATCGTTCATGACGATGTCTTCCCCTGTTTTTTTATGCCTGTGCTGGATTGCGCCGCCTCGGCGCGCGCTTCCGCGAGATATTTGATGCGTGTCAGCTGACCCGCCCAATAGGCGCTGTATTTCGTGGTCCAGCGTTCATGGATCATCTGGATTGGCGCTGCGTTGAAATAGAGCTTTCGCGTACGGCCGTCTTTTTCAGAAACGATAAGATTTGCGTCTTCAAGAACCGTCAGATGCTTCATGACCGCAATGCGGCTTACATCGAAGTCAGCGGCGAGCGCGCCTACCCCAATGCCCGGTTCTTCCTTCACAATATCCAGCATCCGTCGCCGACTCTCGTTTGCAAGCGCCTGAAAAACCGCATCCATATCGTTGCTTTTCATCATATGTAACTAATAGGTTACATATGATGAAAAGCAAGTCAATCACTCTTTTCGTAATATCAGCGGATTGGCGCTAAATATAGAGCCGGACGGCGCAGCTATGCATGGAAGGTCAGCGCTGGTGAATGCCCGCGGCGGTAACAAAGGCGGGCCGGCCTTGCACGGCGTTCAGTTATTGCGAAAGACGAGTATGCGGGCGCTGAAGAAGACGAAGCTGGCATAAATGCCGACGCTGAAAATTTGCGCGATATAAGGATTAACGTTGAGCACGTCCAAAAACAGATAAAGAGCGCCGAGATTCAACACAAAGCCGAGTACGCAAATCGCGCCATAGCCCGTGAGAGAGGATTTGACCGAAGCATCGCTTTGAAACGTCCAGCGCCTGTTCAGGGAATAGCTAACGCCGATTGCTGAAAGAAAACCAATGGCGTTTGAAAGTCCGGGCGAAAATTTGAAAACGCTCATGCATGTGAAGATCACGCCCAGTCCGATGCAGGTATTGAGAACGCCGACAAGACAATATCTTACAATTTGTACTATCATAACGGGGCTGGCGCGAAACAATCAAAAGTTCAAAAGCGGCTCCGTCTCTAGCTGAAAAAGGTAAATAACTTGCGGCCCTCACGTAAAAACCGGGTCCGCAGGACCCGGTTTTTTCAATTGGTAAATATTCCGCTTAAGCGGAATAATACATCGCAAACTCGACAGGATGCGGTGTCGTCTCAAACCGCGTCACTTCGGCCATTTTCAGATCGATATACGCCTCGATCTGATCGTCGTTGAAGACGTTGCCTTTTTTCAGAAACTCCCGGTCATGGCTGAGCGCGCTCAAGGATTCTCGCAAAGAGGCGCACACGGTCGGGATATCTTTCAACTCCTCCGCAGGAAGGTCGTAAAGGTCTTTATCCATCGGGTCGCCCGGATGGATTTTATTCTCAATGCCGTCCAGGCCGGCCATGAGCAGCGCTGCGAATGTGAGATACGGATTGCCGGACGCGTCAGGAAAACGCGTTTCAAGACGCTTTCCTTTCGGAGACCCGACCCAGGGTATGCGAACGGACGCAGAGCGGTTGCGCGCCGAATAGGCGAGCAGAACCGGCGCCTCGAAACCCGGTACAAGCCGTTTGTAGCTATTGGTCGTCGCATTGGCGAAAGCGTTGATCGCGCGGGCATGTTTGATGATGCCGCCAATATAGAAAAGACAGGTCTCGGATAGATCGGCGTACCGGTCGCCTGCAAATGTCGGCTGCCCGCCTTTCCAGATTGACTGGTGCACATGCATGCCGGAACCATTGTCGCCATAAATCGGTTTCGGCATGAAAGTCGCCGTTTTACCGTATTCGGCTGCGACCTGATGTACGACATATTTATACATTTGAAGCCGGTCGGCCATGGTTGTCAGGGTTGAGAACTTCATGCCCAGTTCATGCTGGGAGGGCGCCACCTCATGGTGATGCTTTTCAGGCTCCAGTCCCATTTCCGTCATGATAGCGAGCATCTGCGTGCGCATGTCCTGTGCGCTGTCCACCGGCGGCACTGGAAAATACCCGCCTTTCGGTCCCGGCCTGTGCGCCAGGTTACCGCCTTCGAAATCGGTGGAGCTGTTATACGGACCCTCAACGGAATCGACAGCGTAACCCATATTGTGCTGTTCCGTTGACCATCGCACATCGTCAAATACAAAAAATTCCGCTTCCGGACCGAAATACGCCGTATCGCCAATACCGGAAGATTTCAGATAGGCTTCCGCAGCTTTCGCCGTGGTGCGCGGATCGCGACTATAGGGCTGGCCTGTTGACGGCTCCAGAATATCGCAAAAAAGGGAAAGCGTCGGTTGCGCAAAAAACGGATCAAGAACCGCCGTTTCAGTATCCGGCATCAGGACCATGTCAGACTCATTGATCGCTTTCCATCCGGCGATGGACGAGCCGTCAAACATCTGCCCTTCAGAAAAGAAATCTTCATCGACCATCGACTGGTCAAAGGTGACATGCTGCCACTTGCCTTTTGGATCGGTGAAGCGGAGGTCAACGTATTTAATATTCTCGTTTTTGATTTTTTTGAGGATGGCGTCTGCGCTCATTGGAGAAGTGCTCCTGTTTTTTGTTTGTCGGCAGTGGCTCTGAAACCGAAGAAGGCCACCCCTTCCGGCGCTTCGCAAAACCACGTATGGGAACAGTGTGCGTTGAGAATCGTGTTTCACGCAAGAAAATATTGCATTGCAGCAAAAAATTTGACTGGACGGGCGCGGCGTGCGGATTTTTAGAGGAATTTTGGAAGAAAACGCTAAATCCACGCACCCTTTGTCTAAACTTTCTGGTCCGCGTAGTTTGTCGTTATGTGCGGTGCATTGAAACGGATGGCTGATTCTGATCCTGCCTGCAGTTCCGGCGACGGCCCCATAGACCTGAGCGATTTGTGGGTGCTGACGGACGGAAAAATTGGCGACGATGTTCAGTGCATCGCCGTTGCCCGAGCGATAAGCGGAAATTACGAAAAGCGCATCGTGACGCCGCGCGCGCCATGGCGCTTTCTGGCGCCGTGGGGTCCTGTTGATCCGCGCGAAGCGCCGGGCGCGCGAAACGGTCCCTTGCAGGGGCGCCCGCCGGCGATTGTCGTCGCCTCGGGCCGTCGCGCAATCCCGCATGCGCTGGCGCTGAAACGCGCCAGCGATCAGCATACAAAAATCGTCATCATGAAAGACCCGCGCTTCGGGCGCAGCGCAGCGGATGTGTTGTGGGCCCCGGCGCATGACCGGCTGACGGGCCCGAACGTCATCTCCACGCTGACATCGCCGCACGGGCTTTCGGAAAACATCGCCGCCTCCCGCACGGCGCCGGCAAGCGCAATCGCCGGACTGCCCAAGCCGTTTCTCGGCGTTGTGCTGGGCGGGCCATCGGGCGGGGCGCGCTATGATGTTCAGGCTGCAAATGAACTCGCCAAACGGATAAGCGCCGCTGGCGCAAACTTTTCTTCCATTGCAATTACGCCATCCAGAAGAACGCCCGCTGGTTTCATGCAGGCGATGGGTGAAATGGTCAAACATCAACATGTATTCTTATGGAACGGCGAGGGAAATAATCCGTATATAGATATTCTGGGCAACGCTGAGTCTTTGGTGGTGGCGGGGGATTCCCATAATATGGTGAGCGAAGCCATGGCGAGTTCGGCTGGCGTCTATGTCTGGCGGCCGGCGGGGCTGGCGCGCAAGTTGAGCTGGTTTGTCGACCAGCTTGAAAGGAAAGGGCATACAAGACCCTTTTCAGATCAGGCGCCGTCATTCGAACGCGAACCCATGGATGCGACGCCTGAAATCGCCGCGGAAATTCGCCGCCGCCTTTTGCGATGAATTGCGGTTTGTCATTCCAATAGCCTTTCCCCGCCGCGAAGGCGCGGCATAACAAGAAGTCACCGCGAAGGCGGGCAAATCAAGACTCCATCGCGAGCGCGCAACGCCGTAGCCTTCCGGACAAGTTTCATCGTCACCGCCTTTCATGTGAAAGCGAATGCATAAGGTGGAGAGATTGCGCGAGACGCAAAACTTTCTTTTCAATAACAATAGTAGAGGCTTTGCGCCTCCCGACCGCGAATGCGGTCTAATCATATCGTGCGCGCCTTCGCGCGCGGGCCGGCTTATGCATCATAGCCAACCGAATGCCGCCGGCGCGCGTTCCTGCTCCCATAAGAAACATTCCCGCGCGTTTCACCCGGGGGCTCGGTTGCAGGTGAATTGGGGCCCCAACCCCAATTAACGGCCGGGACTAAGCTGGCGTCCGATCCCCCGTCCGCATGGATTACAAGCATTTGGAGTAACGGGGGGCGCCAACCGCCCGACCGCGAACGCGGTCAAATTATAACCTGCGCGCCTTTGCGCGCGGGGCGCCGCGATCCGGACCGCTGAGAAACGGCGAGCTCAACGCCTCTCCGTATCCGGACTGCCGCGCAGTATAGGGCAGGTTCAAAAGGGGGTGGATATCTATCCACCAACACTGGGTTTTTTTGAAGAATTCAACACATAGATTGTAAAATGCTGCGCCGCCGCTCGCCTTGGCGTTGTGTGTGCAGCCGTTCAGAACTCAACATCGTCGGCGTCGATATGCGATGTCGAACCGTCTTCCTTTACCAGCGCCGCCGTGGTCAGCTTGTTGGTCTTGTCGTCCATGAGCGCCTGATACCGGTCAGAGACGGTGACGCCGCGCACGGGCCTGAGGCCCTGGCGCCATTCCTGCGCCTCCACCCGGCGATGCCAGGCGTAAGCCTGATCGAACGGGATGCCGCAATGATGGTTCATGAAGAGCGCGCATAGATTGGCGTTTTGCGCCGGGTGCGGGCCGCCCTGCTCCTTCAGGGTCGGCCAGAATTTTTGCTTGTCTTTCCTTTTCTGACGCTCTTCGAACTCTTCCGTACACGAAAAATAGCCGATCATGCGCATATAGCGGCAATAGGCGATGTTGAGCGTCGGGCATAATTCAGGGATGAGCCCGAAGACCTCCAGCTCGGCGCGGCTGACGCTGTCGAAATCCAGCGGATTGCGGTTGTCTTCGCTTTCAAGAATGTTGACGTCCATGGGCGCGGCCTCCTGCATACATCATCACGTCATTGGAGATGCGTTCGCAAGTCCGGAATTGTTTGTTGGGGACAATTAGAAGGCGCAATGGTTCTCAGTATAGCCCTACCGTTAAAAGTATAGGGATGTGTTCGCGTTAGGTCGTAAATTCACCGAAGCCGACTCGCCACGGCTTGACAATAGCGCACGCAAAACCGCAGGCGCCCTACTCTGACGTTGGTTAATCAATATTGGCCCTGCCAGTATGGAAAGCGTGGATACACATCATCGTATCGCCATCTGTTCCGCGCATACCAGTCATTAAATTCGGCCCAATACTCATTCCAGATTTTCATGTTTTGATAATAGTCGGTAACAGCCAGTTGATAGTCCGCAAAACATGTAAACATGCTCTGATACTCTTTCCATGTGGGAGAATTTCTTGATTTAAAAATCTGCGGCAATCGAAGATTGATCGTTTCATCCCATGAAGGATGTTCGGGCGAGCTTGCGAAGGGCGGCGGCGGATAATCATATTTCCAGCCCTCCCTGAAATCGGTCAGAATTTCTTGCTCCTCTATTAACAGCAAATTATTTCGCCATACAGATTGCACAATCTTCTCAACCTGCAAACGACTAGGTGCTCCATAGGGAAATAAATATGCCTTTTGCGCCATCGCAACAGCTGCAAGCGCAAGAATAAAAACGAACTGAGCTATAGTCTCTGTACAATTCAATCTTTTTACGAACAAAACACGAGCCAGCCAGGTGGCGGCGCATAGTCCAATAGCCACAACACTCCACTGATACAGCGATGCAAAGTTGAACCAGCCCGAAACCCAGATAATGGCGTACTCGCATTCCACGGTAATAACCGTGGTGAACATCAGCATAATCCAATAGATGAACCCGAACCCAAGTAAGAAAATCGTGAATGGCGAAATAGCAACGCCTTGCCACAAGCGCGTGGTGAGACTACTGCCTGCCAATTTTCGAATTCGAAACCCCATACCCCCTCCACCATAAAGATATGGTGACAAAGACTAACTTTGACAAGCGCTATACCGTTCTTAAATCGCACTGTTGACTTGCATGGGATGATTTGCATTTGAAATCGCTCTTGTGCGCACCGGCGGATAAAGCGGCGGAAATAAGGCGGGGCGCGCCAGCCCTGGAAATAATATTACATTTCAGAAAAGCCTGTTCCTGTGCGCTTTTACGCGTTTCCGCATACGGAACTTGGCGGGCACCTTCGTGTTTGTTCGCCGTAGTCTGTGAAAGGAAGTAACAATGAGACCGATCACAATTCTTTTTTCCGGCGCCGCCGCGGGCGCATTAGCGCTTTCGGCGTTCGCTATCGCCCATGACAAACGCGCAAGCGCCGAGCACGATGCGGCCGCCAGCGCAAGCGTTCAGCACGCCAATCTTGCCGACCCGGCGCACACGCAAGCGCAAGTCATTGCTGAGCTGGGACTGGAGTTTGACCCCGCCATGGTCAAAGGCATGACCTCGAACCAGATCAAGGACTGGGCCGACAAACGCGAGGACCGTGCGCGCGATCGCGCTGACGAGATACGCAATGCGGCCGACAAGACCGCCAACAATAGAGCGGATGAAGAGGCTATTGAAGACAACGCCGACGCCATCGCTGACGCGATCGAAGTCCAGGCGGAAGTCTTTGAAAAAGAAGCCGACGCCTATGCCTTGTTGCTGGAAAAGCGCCAGGACCGCAATGACGGCTTTGTTCGTAACGCCGCTGACGCGGTGGGAGACGTGGTCGTAGACGGCGCGGACGATATCGGCGACGCGGTTGAAGACACTGCCGACGATATTGCCGACGAAACCGACGATGTCGAAGACGATCTTGAAGACTAGACAGTCTCAACATTGTGTAGCGTAGCGAAACGGCGCTCCCTTTCCGGTTGGGTGCGCCGTTTTGTTATATATGCAGCGCGTGCCCTAACGTCCTCAACGCCGATTCCTGGAACGCTTCGCCGAGAGTCGGGTGCGCGTGGATCGTGCCGGCGATGTCCTCCAGCGTCGCGCCCATTTCGATGGCGAGACCGAAAGCGGTCGAGAGTTCGGAAACGCCCCGCCCCACCGCCTGCACGCCAAGCACGAGATGATTATCCTCCCGCGCGACGACGCGAATGAACCCCTCCTCCGCCTCCATGGACATGGCGCGGCCATTCGCCGAGAAGGGGAAGTTTTGTGTTTTAACATCGTAGCCTGACGACTTCGCCTCTTGGGCGTTGAGCCCCACATCGACAATTTCCGGGTCGGTGAAACACACGGCGGGAATGGCGCGCTTGTCCCAGCGGCGGTTTTCGCCGGCGATGATTTCCGCGACCATCTCACCCTGCGCCATGGCGCGGTGCGCAAGCATCGGCTCGCCGGTGACATCGCCGATGGCGTAAATGCCGGTCATGGATGTCTGGCACATGTCGTCGATTTTGATGTACCGCCCGTCCATGTCGAGGACGAGGTTGTCGCGGCCCCAGCCTTCGGTCTTCGGCGCGCGCCCGACGGTGACAAGAATTTTGTCGGCCTTGACGGTCTGCGTTTCGCCCTCCGCCGTTTCAACCTGAAGCCCCTCTTTGCCGGCGGCTTTCGCCTTTGCGCCGAGCATCACTTCGACACCGAGGCGTTTCAGTGTTTTCTCCACGGGCCGGGTCAGTTCCTTGTCCCAGGCGGGCAGGATCTTTTCCATGGATTCGACGACCGTCACGTTCGATCCCAGCTTGGCGTACGCAATGCCAAGCTCAAGACCGATATAACCGGCGCCGACCACGGCGAGATTTTCCGGCGGCGCATCGAGCTCGAGCGCTTCGGTTGATGAAATCACCTTGTCGCCGAACGGCATGAACGGCAGCTCAACCGGAACCGAGCCCGTCGCAATAATCACATGCTCGGCGCGGATGCGGCAGTCTTCATCGCCGCCTTTCACGTCGACCGTGCGCCCGTCGACAAACGTCGCCCAGCCGTCGATGGCGCGCACCTTGCTTTTTTTCAGGAGCCCGCCGACGCCGCCGGTGAGGCGTTTGACGATGCCGTCTTTCCAGAGGACCGTTTTTTTCAAATCGATTTCCGGCGCGCCCGCCTTGACGCCAAGCTGGGAGTCGCCGGCGAAATGCAGCGCTTTCTCGAATTCATCCGCCGCGTGGATCATCGCCTTTGACGGAATGCAGCCGACATTGAGGCACGTGCCGCCGTGATACTGTCCCTCGACAATCACGGTATCGAGCCCCAGTTGCCCGGCGCGGATTGCCGCCACGTAGCCGCCCGGGCCCGCGCCGATTACCAGAAGTTTGCATTGAATGTCTTGCATCTTTTCCGCCTGTATCTTTCCGTAGTCTTCTGCTCATCCCGGCTCTTCATCCTGAGGAGCAAAAATCACTTCGTCCTTCGCGACGTTCGCTTCGCTCACCCTCAGGATGAAGTGATTTTGGCGTCTCGAAGGATGCCGGGATGAGCGAATAAAAAATCAACTCTCGATAAAAATCATCGCCGGGTTCTCAAGCAGCGACTTGATCCGCTGCACGAACACCGCCGCGTCCCAGCCGTCGATGACGCGATGGTCGAAGCTCGAGGACAGGTTCATGATCTTGCGCGGAACAAACTCCGAGCCGTTCCAGCGCGGCAGGGTCTGCATTTTGTTGACGCCGACAATCGCCACTTCCGGATGATTGATCACCGGCGTCGTGACGATACCGCCCATGGCCCCGAGCGAGGTGATGGTGATGGTTGAGCCCGACAACTCGTCGCGCGCCGCCTTGCCCGACTTTGCCGCCTCGGCGAGTCGCGCGGCTTCTTCGGCGCAGTCCCAGATGTCGCGCGCTTCAGCGTGGCGCGCCACCGGCACCATCAGGCCGTTCGGGGTTTGCGCGGCAATGCCGATATGAACGCCGCCGTGCTGGTGAACGACGCCCTCCTCGTCATCGAAGATGGCGTTCAGATGCGGCTGTTCCGATACCGCCTTCACCATGGCGCGCATGAGGAACGGCAGGATGGTCAGCTTCGCCCGGCCTTCTTTTCGCGTTTCGTTCAACTCTTTACGCAAATCTTCAAGCGCGGTCATGTCGACTTCATCGACATAAGTGATGGGCACGATGCGCGCGTTCGCCGCTTCCATTTTCTCGGCGATCTTGCGGCGCAGGCCGATGACGGGAACGTCTGTCACTTGCGTATTGCGAACGTAACCGGACCCGCGCGCAACGGCGCCCTCGCCGCCCGAAGCGATGAAGGCATCGAGGTCTTCGTGAGAAATGCGGTTCGCCGGACCCGTACCCGGCACACGCCGCAGATCAAGCCCCGCATCCGCCGCGCGCTTGCGCACCGCCGGAGACGCCAGCGGCTTTTCGCCTTCTTTTCGGGGGACTGCGCTGACAGTTTTCGCAGCGCCGTTCGTTTTCTGTTTGTCAGTATTTGGCGCCGGTTTCTGCTCAGCCTTCGGCTTTTCCGCGCGCGCAGATTTTTCATCTTTCGCCGGCTCTTTTTCTTCCTTGGCTTCCTTCGGCTCAGGCGCAGGACCGTCGTCCTTCGCCTCTTCCGGCGCCGCGCCCGGCTTCACATTGCCGGGGCCGTCAACTTCCAGACGAATAAGCGGCGAGCCGACGGAGATGATCTCGCCGACCTTGCCGCCCTGCCAGATGACCTTGCCTTCCACCGGCGATGGAATTTCCACCGTCGCCTTGTCGGTCATCACCGCAGCCAGCACCTGGTCCTCGGTGACATTGGTTCCGATATCGGCCATCCATTCGACGAGTTCAGCTTCCGCTACGCCCTCGCCCACATCCGGCAGTTTGATTACATGCTCGCCCATTACGCCGCCTCCATCACTTTTTTCAGTGCGTCGCCGACGCGTTTCGGCCCGGGAAAATAGTCCCATTCATGAGCGTGCGGATAAGGCGTGTCATACCCTGTCACGCGAATGATCGGCGCTTCCAGATGATAAAAGCAGCTCTCCGCGACAATCGCCATCAGCTCCGCCCCGAAACCGCAGGTTTTTGTCGCCTCATGCACAATAACGCAGCGCCCGGTTTTTTTCACGGACTCTTCAATGGTTTCCAGATCGAGCGGCAGGATCGTCCGCAGGTCAATGATTTCCGCATCGACGCCGGCTTCCTGCGCCGCGGCTTCCGCGACATAAACCATGGTGCCGTAAACCAGCAACGTCACATCCGCGCCCTCGCGGCGCACCGCCGCCTTGCCCAGCGGCACGGTGTAATAATCATCCGGGACTTCGCCCATCTCATGCTTCGACCACGGCGTCACCGGCCGGTCGTGATGACCGTCAAACGGCCCGTTATAAAGGCGCTTGGGCTCAAGAAACATTACCGGGTCCTCGTCCTCGATAGAGGCGATCAAGAGGCCCTTGGCGTCGTAGGGGTTCGACGGGATCACTGTCTTGATGCCGGAAACATGCGCGAACAGGGCTTCGGGGCTCTGGCTATGCGTCTGACCGCCGAAAATCCCGCCGCCCGTCGGCATGCGCACCACCATCGGCACGGTGAAATCGCCGTTTGAACGATAGCGGATGCGGGCGGCTTCCTGGGTAATCTGGTCGTAACCGGGATACATATAGTCCGCAAACTGAATTTCCACGCAAGGGCGCAGTCCGTAAACGCCCATGCCGATCGCCGCGCCGATAATGCCGCTTTCGCTGATCGGCGCATCGAAACAGCGCTGGCGCCCGTATTTTTCCTGCAGGCCTTGCGTACAGCGGAAAACGCCGCCGAAAAACCCGACATCCTCGCCAAAGACGACCACATTGTCGTCTTTTTCCATGGCGTTATCCATGCCCGAGCGGATCGCCTGAATCATTGTCATTCTGGACATCGGTTAAAGCCCCGCTTCCTGACGCTGACGGCGAAGATGCAGCGGCATTTCCTTGTAGACGTCATCGAACATGGTCGCCGACGAAGAATGCGGCCCGTCATGAAGGGTGCCGTTTTTCTCCGCCTGTTTTTGCGCTTCTGCGACCTGCACCTCGAGCATTTCCTGCATCTGGTGATGCTGCGCATCCGACCAGACGCCGCGCTTGATGAGGTAGGTCTTCAATCGCTCCACCGGATCGCCGAGCGGCCAGTTCGTCGCTTCTTCTTTCGCTCTGTAGGCGGATGGGTCGTCCGATGTGGAATGGCCGCCCATGCGATAGGTGACGTGTTCGATCAGCGTCGGCCCGTGTCCGGCGCGCGCGCGATCCGCCGCCCATTTGGCGACCGCGTAGACAGCCAGATAGTCGTTGCCGTCAACGCGCAGCGAAGGTATGCCGAAACCCAGTCCCCGTGACGCAAACGTCGCCGCCTTGCCGCGCGCAATGCCCTGAAACGTCGAGATCGCCCACTGGTTATTGACGATGTTCAATACGACCGGCGCGCGATAGGTGGAGGCAAAAACCAGCGCGGAATGAAAATCGTTTTCCGCCGTCGAGCCTTCGCCGATCCAGGATGTGGCGATTTTTGTGTCGCCCTTGATGGCGGACGCCATCGCCCAGCCCACGCCTTGAATAAATTGTGTCGCAAGATTGCCGGATATGGTGAAAAACCCGTGCTCTTTCGACGAATACATGATCGGCAACTGCCGGCCCTGCAAGGGATCCGCGGCGTTGGAGTAAATCTGATTCATCATATCGACCATGGGATAGTCGGATGACAAAAGAAGCCCCTGCTGGCGGTATGTGGGGAAATTCATATCGCCCGGCTGAAGCGCTTTTGAGAACGCGCAGGCGATTGCTTCTTCGCCCAGCGCCTGCATGTAAAAGCTTGTCTTGCCCTGGCGCTGCGCCATCAGCATGCGCGCATCGAATGCGCGCACGCGCACCATGTCTTCAAGACCTTCCTTGAGCTGATCGTCGTTCAACATCTCCGCCCACGGGCCGACTGCTTCGCCCTCGCGGTTCATGACGCGAATGATCGTATAGGCGAGATCGCGGATGTCGCCCGCCTCGACGTCGATGGGCGGCTTCGGCGCGGCGCCGGCCTGTGGAATTTCCACATTTGAAAAATCAGGCTGGTCGCCGGGCCTGAATTCCGGCTCCGGCACGTAAAGAGATAGCGGCTTCGCGTCGCTCATGTTCTGCTCCCGTTTCGTCCCGTCCGGCGAACTGCGAACGAGGCCTTATTGCCTTGAAATCCGGCTGCTTTTCGCGTGGGTGTAGCGCGGGGAATATGGCGCGGGCAATGGCCGGAAACGAGACTCGGGGAAAAAGAGCGCCGAGCGTGATTTGCGGAGGCGTGAAAAGACGAATCTGCCAATCGGAGAAACACTCATAGCAGAAAATTCAACAGGGTTCGGCTGAGAGAAAGTCAGCGCAACCCGAATTCACAGCATTCTACCAACCGCCGCCGCCGCCGCCCCCGCCGCCGCCGCCGGAAAAACCACCGCCGCCCGAACCTGACGAGGAAGAGCTTTGCGGCATCGCGCTGGCGACGCCGGACGACATGGAAGAAACGAGACTGCGATTGAGTCCCCCGATCGAATTATAATGACCGCCATGCAGGCTGGCCCAATGCGGATTATACGCTTTAGCCTCCGCTGGTATGAGTTTTTCAAAATGCTTCGTCCAGGGCTGTTCAACGCCAAGCGCGACAGCGAACGGCAGGAAACGTTCATAACGCTCAACGCTCATCGGCGGCGGCGCATCGGTTCCGGGTTTTGCGGCGTTAAGCTGTAATCTTTCCGCCGTTTTCAGATAGAGCCGGAAGCCTTCGATCTCGGTTCTGATCTTTTGTCCCCGGTCAGTGGGCGCCGGCAGAAAATAGGAAAAGACAGCGCTGAGAATGACAAGAGCCGCCACAAGTCCCATATGCCAGAGCGTCCAGCCGATGGATAATTTCGCCGCGACCGCAATCGCAATCGCCGATAAAATAATCCCCAGCACCAGAAAACCGCTGTTCCATTTGAAAAACGGCGCGCCGAAATCCTTGCCAACCTCTTTTTGAAAATTCCTATAGGCGCTTGTAAAAGACGCATCGTAATCGTCGCCAAGCGTGAATTTTTCGCGGCTGTTAAAAATTTTACTGACCAGTTCGTCTTCTTCTTTGTAGGCGGACGAAGCCGGTGGTTCTTCAAGCAATGTCAGCTCTGTTTTCTTCTTGTCTTTCGCATTGATCCGCAGACGATCCTTGATGGCCAAATTGAGTAAGGATGCAATCAGCGCCTTGTGGCCGGCGAAGCGGCGGTGATAAATATGATGCGTCGCGGCGGGCGAGAAACCTTCCGGCGGCTCATAGCGGGGAAACACAGGGCCTTTCGCCGGATCGCGGCCGACGCGATGATAGGCGCGCAGGTAAAACAGGAAGAGCAGTGCGATCGCCGACAAAAGCACGATCATCGATGCATGTATGGTCCACCACTCCGCGCGCCGGTCAGCTGCGGATGGCGGATCGACGGCGCCTTTTTCAAAGCCGAGCGCGACGGTCAGTCCCTGGCGGCGCATGAGCGGCGATGTTGTTTCAAAAACATGCGCGTCGCCATCCCGGCTGTAGCGATAGGCGCCGCCGGTATCGCCCTGGCCGCCGGTATAAGCCGCGGTTTGATTGACGCGCGCGCCCTGCGGCAAAGTGATAACCGCGCGTGCGGTCTCAATGGGAAAATACCAGTAACTGCCCGTGACATTCCAATAGAGTTCATCATACGTATCGAAATAGCGGATCTGGTTTTTGACTTCATATTCGATTTCGTAAATATGCGCGCCGTTTTTCAGAAAAACATCCGCATCGCCGATACGGATGCGCAGGGCGTTTCCGGCGCGCTCTACATTATAGGGTTCGCGTTCGCCGTTGCGGGTGACGCGCGCCACGTCATAATTATAGGGAAGACGCCTGCCATCTTTTGTATAATAACGCGGCAGGTCGCGAAAAATGCCGCGCCGGATCTGCGCGCCTTCCGCCGTGACGGCGATTGTCTCGGTGACGATGATGTCGCCGTCTTTTTGCACATCAATCGCGACATTGAATTCATTGATCTGCTCAACCGCCACCGCCGACACAGGCCAGACAACAGCAATGATCGCGATCAAAATCGCCCGTATATTCATGCGCGCGTCTCCGCGATTGAGGGAACCGCCCTGTCGGCCGTATCGATTTCAAAATAGTCGCGTTTGGAAAATCCGAACGGGCCGGCTGCGATATTCACCGGAAAGCTTTCCACCAGCGTGTTCAGCTCGCGCACCGCGCCATTATAAAAGCGACGCGCCATTTCGATCTTGTCTTCCGTCTGCGATAATTCATTCTGGAGGTCGAGAAAGTTCTGGCTGGCTTTCAGTTCTGGATAGTCTTCCGCCACGGCGATCATGCGCGCCACGGGCCGCGACAGCTCGCTTTCACGCGCGCCGCGCGCCGCCGGGTCGTCGCCCGCAGCCAGCGCCGCGCTGCGTTTTTCGGCAATGTCCTCAAAAAGCTGGCGCTCATGTCTGGCGTAACCTTGCACTGTCGTGACGATCGACGGAATAAGGTCCGCGCGGCGTTTAAGCTGCACGTCGATATCAGCCCAGCCATTGTTGACAAGCTGGCGGCGCTTCACGAGCAGATTGTAAATTACAATCGCGCCCGCAATAATGGTTAATATAATTCCTGTAAGGATAATTGTGGTGTTCATCAGCCCCCCTTCTATCCGATATAGGAATGCGTCATCAGATTTAAAGCGCTGGCGTCAGTATTTATCCATTCGCGAGTTTCGTCCATGCATCTTCCGTCAGCACCGTAACGCCCAGTTCCTCGGCTTTCTTCAATTTCGATCCCGCGCCCGGACCGGCCACCAGATAGTCGGTCTTGGCCGAAACCGATCCGGAAACTTTCGCGCCGAGGCCTTGCGCGCGGGCCTTCGCCTCATCGCGCGTCATGGTCTCCAGCGTTCCTGTAAAGACCACGGTCTTGCCGGCGACGGCGCTCGCGGACGCCACCGCTTCGACGGCCTCGGGCGTAACCTCTTGCAACAGCCGATCGACCGCTTCGCGGTTATGCGCCTCGTCGAAAAAATCGATAACGCCCCGCGCCACCAGCGCACCGACGCCATCGATCGACAGCATGTCCTGATAGGCCTCGCCCGTCTCGTCCCGCGCTTTCAACGCCGCCCCGTAAAACCCGTCAAACCCGCCATAATGACGGGCGAACAATCGCGCATTCGTCTCCCCCACATGACGGATGCCCAGGGCGTTGATGAAGCGCGGCGACGGGATCATCCGCTTCGCCTCAATTGCGTCGAAAAGATTCTGCACTGATTTCGTATTCGTCGGCACTGGAACGCCGTCTTTCAACGCCAGATCGCCATCCGTTTTCTTTTTATAGGTATAAAGATCAATTTTCCCAGCTTCCTGACGGCGGCGCAGTGAAAATATATCCGCCGGCTCCCTGATGATCCCCTGCTCGAAAAAACCCGCAATCTGTTTTTCGCCCAGACCTTCAATATCAAACGCCTGGCGCGAGACAAAATGCTTCAGCCGCTCGACGATCTGCGCGGAACAGACCAGTCCGCCGGTGCAGCGCTTGTCGACATCCGCCTTGCCTGTATTCGGGTTCACTTCGTTGACGGCGTGACTGCCGCATACCGGGCAATTCTCCGGAAAGGCGTACCGCCTGGCGCCCTTCGGGCGTTTTTCTTTCACGACGTCCAGAATTTGCGGAATGACATCGCCGGCGCGCTGAATAATCACCGTATCGCCTTTGCGAATGTCCTTTTCCTTGATGTAATCGGCGTTGTGAAGCGTCGCGTTGGAAACCACGACGCCGCCAACAGTGACGGGCGTCAGGCGCGCGACGGGGGTCAGCTTGCCCGTGCGCCCCACCTGAATCTCAATCTCTTCCAATATTGTCGTTGCTTTCTCAGCCGGAAATTTATGCGCCGTCGCCCAGCGGGGATGACGGGAGACAAAGCCGAGGCGCTCCTGCAGATCGAGCCGGTCGACCTTGTAGACGACGCCGTCAATGTCATAACCAAGCGTTGCGCGGTCCGCTTCAATCCTGCGATATTGCGCGATCATGTCAGCAACACTGGCGCAGCGTTTCGTCAGTCCATTGATTTTAAACCCGAGCTTTCCAAGCTGTTGAATGGCGCCGTACTGCGTTTCGGCCAGGGGCGCGCTCACCTCTCCCCAGGCATAGGCGAAAAAATGCAATGGCCGCGACGCGGTAATCGCGGCGTCGAGCTGACGCAGCGAGCCTGCCGCCGCATTGCGCGGATTGGCGAATTTTTCTTCACCCGCCGCTTCAAGCCGAGCGTTGAGCGCTTCGAAATCCGCGTGGCTCATATAGATTTCGCCGCGCACCTCCAGCACATCGGGCGCGCCTTTCAGCATTTGCGGAATGTCGGCGACCATCAGCGCATTGCCAGTCACATTCTCGCCCGTCTGGCCGTCGCCGCGCGTCGCTGCAACTTTCAACACGCCGCCTTCATATCTCAAATTCAGCGACAGCCCGTCAATTTTCGGCTCCGCCGTATAGGCAAGCGGTTCTTCTTCGCCGAGACCGAGAAACCGGCGCACGCGCTTGTCAAATTCGGCGACGTCATCGTCGCTGAATGCATTGTCGAGCGAGAGCATCGCGATTGCGTGCTTTGATTTTTCGAATTTCGTGGAAGGCGCGGCGCCCACCCTGTCCGAAGGCGAATCATCGCGTTTCAGTTTCGCAAACCGTTTTTCAATAAGCAGGTTCCGCCGGCGCAACGCATCATACGCAGCATCGGAAATCTCCGGCTGATTCTTATTGTAATACGCCTCATCGGCATGGGCGATGGCGGCGGCGAGCCGCGCAAGCTCCGCCTCAGCCTGTTCAGCGGAAAGTTTTCCCACCGGGATATCCGCAAAATCATCCGCCGATTTTTTCTTCGCCATTTTTTCCTTCGAAAACTGAGTGAGACGATCGCCGCCGCCGGATACCGGTGGATCATTATCCGCCAACATTTGGCAATATGTAAGAATTCAACAGACCGGTTTTTTTTGAAAGCCACGTTCGCGCATTGTACGCAAGACGTTTACGCGCGCTTGCGTGCTTTCCGAACCGCCGGCGCTTTCTCCTTTTGCGTTTCGGGCGCGCCCAGCAACCGGCGCGCGGCTGCCCGCGCTTCATCGGTGATTTCCGCGCCGGACAACATACGCGCAATTTCTTCTTCCCGCTCATCGGCGCCAAGCGCCGTGACCTTTGTAAGCGTTGATGATTTTGTCTGCTTTTTCTCGATGCGCCAGTGCGCGCCAGCGCGCGCTGCAACCTGCGGCGAATGCGTCACCACCAGCACTTGCGCGTCAGCCGCAAGACGCGCGAGCCGTTCGCCGACGGCGTCGGCGACGGCCCCGCCAACTCCGGCGTCAACCTCATCGAAAATTATAACCGTGCGGTTTTCCTTTACCGACAGCGCCGCCTTCATAGCGAGCACAAAGCGCGACAGCTCGCCGCCCGATGCAATCGTTTTCAGCGGGCCCGCCGGCGCCCCGGGATTGGTCGCCACCATAAACTCTACATTATCAATGCCGTCCGACGTCGGATGCGATGCGTCTGAGGCAATCCGCGTCTCAAAGACAGCCTTGCCGAGTTTTAGCGGCGCCAGCTCTTTGGCCACCGCGCGGTCAAGTTTCGCGGCCGCGCTGATGCGATCTTTCGAAAGCGCCGCCGCCGCTTTTGTAAAACCGGCCTTTGCGTCCTGCATTTCTTTTTCCAGCGCGCCAAACGCCGCCTCGCCCTGTTCAAGGTCGTCCAGCGTCGCCCTGGCCTTGTCGAGAAAGGCGCGCAAGCCGTCCGGCGTCACGCCGTGCTTTCGCGCCTCCGCGCGCAGGGCGAAAAGGCGCTCCTCCGCCCGGTCAAGTTCATCCGGGTCGGCGCCGTAACGCGAAATCGCGTCGTCAAGCGCGATGCGGGCTTCGCCCGCCTCATTCAGCGCGCTTTCCAGTCTCGCGGCCAATTGCGCCAGCGGATTATCGGGGTCTTCCATACGCGCCGCCGCACGCTCAATGCGGCGCAAGGCCGCCGCAAGCTTTGTATCAAACCCGCCTTCGCTCATGGCTGTGGCGGCGGCGTTCAGATCATCTGCGATTTTGTCCGACGCCATCAGCTCTGCGCGGCGTGAGGCGAGCGCCGCCTCTTCGTCCGCCTGCGGATCGAGTTTACCGAGCCTTTCGACGACATGACGCAGATAATCCGCCTCTCGCGCAGCTGCATCGCGAGCGCGCTTTTTCTCTTCAAGCTGGTCTTGCGCGTCGCGCCACCGGCGCCAGCACGCAGCAACGCCGGCGGCTTTTTTTGTCAGCCCGCCGAATTCATCCAGCATCTGGCGATGCGCAGATGCCGTCAGGAAGCCGCGCCCGTCATGTTGTCCGTGAATTTCTATCAGCGTTTCGCCGACCGTGCGCAGCATGCCGATGGATACGGGCTGGTCGTTTACAAAGCCGCGACCGCGCCCGTCCGCTGTTTGCACGCGGCGCAGGATCACCTGATCTTCGCCGGTGTCGAGCGCATTTTCCTCCAGAACGCTCCAGACCGGATGACCGGCCTGCGGTTCAAAGATCACGGACACAACGCCCTGCTTGGCGCTCACGCCTTTACTGATTTGGCGTACGGCGCCGCGTTCCGCACGGCCGCCCACGGCCAGACCCAGCGCATCCAGCAGGATCGATTTCCCCGCGCCTGTTTCACCGGTCAGGACCGTCATGCCGGGTCCGAGCGCCAGCCGCGCCTGATCGATCAGTACAAAATCCTGAATTTGCAGCGATGTGAGCATCGAGGCAGCTTACCATAATGGCTGCGCGCGCAACTATGCATCGCGCGCGGCGTTTGCTTACCGACCTATCTCAGTTTGCGGAAGGGTTAAAGCGGCTCGCGCGCTTCCTCAATCGGCGAGCGCTCGATCAGACGGTCGTCTTCCGCGCCGTCCGTCAGATCCTCGAGCTCTTCAGCCGAAGGCGGGTCGATATCCGTCAGGCTTTCCGGCCGGATATCGCCGACATCGGGAACCTCGTCATCGCCGTTATCCTTGAGCCGCGCCTGTCGTCCCGGCAACCGGTCTCCGCCGGCGACGATATCATAGCGCTCAAAGAGGCGGTAGCTGTCCTGGTACCACGCACTGCCCGGGTAGTTGTGGCCTAGCACGGCGGCGGCGGCGCGCGCTTCGTCAACGATGCCAAGCTCAAGATAGGTTTCAACGAGGCGATGCAACGCTTCCGGCACGTGACTGGTCGTCTGGTAATCGGTGATGACCGTCTTGAACCGGTTGATAGCGGCAATGTGCTTATTCTGCTTCAGGTAAAACCGTCCGACATACATTTCCTTGCCGGCAAGGTGATCGAATGTCAGATCGAGTTTCAATCGCGCGTCGCGCGCATATTCCGTATCCGGATAACGGCGGATAACATCGTTCAGCGATGCAACGGCGTTGTTCGTGTAATCCTGATCGCGGCCCACATCGCGAATGCGCTCATAATAGCACATGGCTTTCAGATAATATGCATACGGCGCATCCTTGTTGCCGGGATGCAGCGCCAGAAACTGGTCCAGCGCGCCAACCGCCTCCTCGTAGTCATTGCCGCTGTAATAGGCGAACGCCTTCATCAACATAGACCGCCGCGCCCAGGCGGAATAAGGATGCTGGCGCTCGACCTCTTCGAAATAGGCGATGGCGGTTTCATAGCGCTTTCTTTCCAGGTCGCGCAGCGCGTTGGCGTAAAGCGTTTCCGCAGGGCGCTCGACATATGCGAATTTTTTCTTCTTGCTTGACGAGCTGCACGCAGCCAGCATGACGCACGCGGCGAAGATGCAGAGCACTTTACCCAAAAACGCAAACCGAAATGTCACGAGTTGATCGCCTTTCCGCTAACATGAAATTCGCCTGACGGCGAAGCCTTCAAACCGCTGTTCTAGTGGGGCGGTTTGCCATCGTCAAACGCGGCGGGGCTACGCGGTCGCCTGCAGCGATTCGCGAACCGTCGCCGCAGCGCCGGTCTCGCCCTGCGCCCGCCGCAACACGGCGCGCGCCGCGCGGGTGTTGAGAAAATGCCCCGGCCGAACCGCATGAATCGAACCGCGGACGGGAGCGCCCAACAGATACAGATCGCCAATCAGGTCGAGCGCCTTGTGCAGCGCGAATTCCTGCGGATTGCGCAGCGGGTCTTCATTGAGCACCCTGTCGCCGTCCACGACCACCGAGTTGGCCAGCGTGCCGCCGCGTATCAGGCCCGCCTCGCGCAAATGCTCGACTTCGCCGATACGGCAAAATGTGCGAGCGGACGCCAGTTGCTCCAGATCGCCGAGATTATCGAGATCAAGCGACAGCGACTGGCGGCCGATGAGGCAGTCGTTAAACTCAATTTCCAGCTTCAGCCGGCGCGGACCCGGGGAAAACTCAATAAACCGGTCGTCATCTCCGATGCGGATAGGGTGATGGATGAAATACGGCTCGCGCACCGCGTCCTGTTCGGCGCAGCCGGCGCTGGAAAGCCCGCTCACAAATTCCCGCGAACTGCCGTCCAGAATGGGGATTTCCGGTCCATTGACCTCAACCAGCACATTATCGACGCCGCAGAGCGCCAGCGCCGCCATCAGGTGCTCGACGGTCGCAATCTGGGCCCCCGCCTCATTGGCGAGCGACGTGCCGTGATCGGCTGCAACCACATTCATCGGCGACGCCGTGATAAACGGATTGTCGATATCGAGATCGCTGCGGTGGAAAACCACCCCGGTATCGGCTTCGGCCGGCTTGAGAGTGACTTCGCAATAAGCGCCGGAATGAAGCCCGACGCCTACGAACGACAAATCACGGTTTAAGGTTCTTTGGCGTTCACGTCCCTTCATACCTTGACCACATCCCCCCATACGCCAAACCACTCCGCGCCCGATATCCTCACGCACAAAACGCTGATTGTCACGCACCGCCCGTCTGCGCAGAAAATACCACCCTACAGACTTTTTGCGATACCGAAAATGAAGCATGGTCAATGATTAATACAGATTCCTACGTGCAAGTCATAAAAAAACTGCGCCAAACCTTTGAGGTAAGGCGCAGTTTAGTAAAGTTTTTCAAACGCTTGTAGCGGAAAGCCAAAAGTGTTTATCCGGTTTTCTTCTTTCGCAAAAATGACGGAATTTCAAGGTCCGCGTCTTCCTGGTCATCGAACAGATCGCCCCGCGCGCCGGTCTGGCTTGGCTTCGCCGCTTCGGGCGCGCGCGGCGGCGCCGTTTCGCGCCGCTCTTCTCCGCCGCCCAGCGCCTTGAACATATCCACGGCGGCCTCAAGCGAATGCTTTCCCAGCGCCTGCGCGCCGCGGAAAGGGTTTTGCGCCGGCCGGTGAGCCTCGCCGGCGGGACGCATGGCCGGTTTGCTGACGGGCGTTCTCACGGCGGCGGACTGCGGCGGCGCAGATGCAGGTCGATGTTCCGAAGCGCCTTCCGTCAGCATTTTACGAATGCGCTCATGCACGTCGCCGACCGGGTTTTGCGCGGCGGAGGGCGCACTTGCAACCGGCGATGATACGGGCGCAGAAGCGGGACGCGGCTGCGCTGCTGGCGCGGCGGGCACAGCAGACGCCGCGCCTGGCCGCGTTTCCTGCTGCGCCGGCGCCGGTCTGTCGACGCTGACCGGCTCGCGCCATGGTTTGGAAACTGCCCCGGTGTTGATCTTGATCTGCGGCCGGGCCGTATCGCTCACTTCAATGTCTATGCCTGTCGCAACGACGGAAACGCGCACTTTGCCTTCAAGATCCTGATTGAAAGTCGAACCGACGATGATGTTCGCGTCAGGATCAACCTCGGCGCGAATGCGGTTCGCCGCCTCATCGACCTCAAACAGGGTCATGTCCATTGAGCCGGTGATATTGATGAGAACGCCTTTGGCGCCCTTCATGGACTGTTCATCCAGAAGCGGGTTTGAAATTGCGGCTTCGGCGGCCTGGATGGCGCGTTTTTCACCTTCGGCCTCGCCGGTGCCCATCATCGCCTTGCCCATCTCGCTCATGACTGTGCGCACATCGGCGAAATCAAGATTGATGAGGCCCGGCATGACCATGAGGTCCGTGATGCCGCGAACGCCTGAATGCAGCACCTGATCCGCCATGGCGAACGCCTCATGGAAGGTCGTGCGCTCATTGGCGATGGAAAAGAGATTCTGGTTGGGAATGATCAGGAGCGTATCGACATGCTTTTGTAATTCGTCGATGCCGGCGCTCGCCAGCCGCATGCGTCGCGCGCCTTCAAAGTGAAACGGCTTGGTCACAACGCCGACGGTGAGGATGTCGCGTTCTTTCGCTGCTTTCGCAATAACAGGCGCGGCGCCCGTGCCCGTGCCGCCGCCCATGCCGGCGGT
The DNA here is from genome assembly GCF_965228385.1 of Hyphococcus sp. Taxonomy (GTDB): domain Bacteria; phylum Pseudomonadota; class Alphaproteobacteria; order Caulobacterales; family Parvularculaceae; genus Hyphococcus. The sequence continues at coordinate 2,034,679 of NZ_OZ245810.1, forward strand.
GACGAAGAGCATATGCGCATTGCCCACATGCTCAAGAATTTCATCCAGCGACTCTTCGGCCGCCGCGCGCCCGATATCGGGAATGGACCCAGCCCCGAGACCTTGCGTCGTCTTCACGCCGAGCTGAATCTTCTTTTCGGCCTTAGCAAGACCTACGGCTTGCGCATCGGTGTTCGCCACGACGAAATCGACGCCCTCAAGCTGGCTTTCGATCATGTTGTTGACGGCGTTGCCGCCGGCGCCGCCAACGCCGATGACCGTAATGCGCGGTTTCAGTTCAGTGAGTTCAGGAACGCTTAGATTGAGTGGCATGAATGTCTCCGGTTATGCGCAAATTGCAGGGCCGCCCCGATTGCACCTGACGATGCTGGAAACCCCTGATGGTTAATTCATTCGTTAAAGAATCGTTCAGAACCCTTTCCAAAAGGTTAACGCGGCCTTAACGAAAAAATTAAATTCTTAAAACTTTGCCCGCAGCCAAGCTTCAACCCCGCCGAGCACGGACGATTGATTTCCTGCATGAAGTGATTGGCGCAAAACGCCAAGACCGTTTTCATGCATCCGGCCTAAATTTGCGTAATACTGAACGAGACCCGCGCAGACGGAAAACGCCGGGGCGCCCGCCGCCTCGGGCGAGCCGGGGATTGGCGCAGGGCGGCCAAGCCTGCTTTTCATGGCGAGCGTGCGTTCGGCGACTTCGCGCGCCCCCACGAGAAGCGAGCCGCCGCCGGTCAACACGACGCGGCGCAGTCCTGAGCGGCGCATCGGATCGTCAGGCAATTGTTCGGCCACCATTTCCAGAATTTCTTCCAGCCGCGGCAGGATCACCTCGCATATATCGGCGCGCGAGGCGCGAACGGTCTCGTCCGAAGCGCCAAGCTGCGGGAAATCGATAAACCGGTGCTCATCCCCGGGACCCATCAGCGCCGACCCGTATAGCGTTTTTATCCGCTCCGCATGCGCCAGCGGCGCGCCGAAAATCTGGGCGATGTCGCGCGTGATGTGCCCGCCGCCCGCAGCGACGCCGCCGCAGGCGACAAGGGCTGCGTTGTCATAGACGGCGTACCCCGTGGACGCGGCGCCGATATCGATTAGCAAGACGCCAAGCTCTTTTTCATCATCCAGCAGCACCGCTTCAGCGGCGGCGAACGGCGCGGCGACAAACTCATCGACCTGGAGATCACAGCGCTCGATCAGGTCAGCCATATTGTCGAGAAAACTCTGCCGGGCGCTGACGGCGAACATCTCCGTCGACAGCATCGATGCTGAGAACCCGACAGGATCGCTGAACCCGTCCTCGCCATCCACCTTGAATCCCGTCGGCATGGCGTGCAAGGGCGCGCAATCGGGCGGGTTTGCGATTTTCGCGCCTTCCGCCAGTGAGTCGTCGACATCTTCCTGCGTAACAACGCCGCCCGCGATTTCCAGATCGACGCCGATCCGGCGCCCGCGCAGATGCTTGCCCGGCACGCTGACGATCACGCGGCGCACCTCTTCGCCGGCCATGCGTTCAGCCAGTTCGACAGCGTTGCGCACGCCCTTTTCCAGCTCATCCGGACTGGCGCGTCCTCTTTGCCCGACCCCGTGGCGGCCAACGCCGATAATTTCAGCATGCGGCGCGAACCCGTCTTCCAGGGTAATGCGCGCAATGAAACAGGCGACTTTCGACGCGCCGAAATCCAACGCCGCCGCAAGGGTCTCGTCTTTTTTTCGCCTGCCGGCTTTTCGAAACGTCGCCACGCCCTGTCCTTTACCGCCAAGGTTTTGGCGTCTTGAGTTTATTGATCGCGCAACCGCCCCAAAGGCTCTTCCGCCGGCGCCGCGCCTTTTCGTCTGTAGACGAAGTTTTCCGGGTTTCGAAGATCGACATATTCGAGCGGCTCGTCAAGCAAGAGAAGCTCTTCCTGAAGCCGGGCGAGATAGCGCACTGCGTCGCGTTCTCCCATTTCCGGAAATTTAATGTCAACGCCCTCGCGCGTTTTCAAGTTCCAGCGCCTGTCGCTGACGCGTATCAGCGCGGACGCGCGGCCCCACAATATCGGCTCGTCCTGCAGCGCCTGCAACATGCTGCTCGCCGCATCCGGCGCCCCAGCGCCGACAATCAGCGGCAGGTCCGCATATTCATAGGCGTTGACCTGGCGGATCACGGCGCCCTCATCATCAATCAAATGCAATTCGCCGGAAAGCTGCCAAACGGCGGCGGGGGCGCGCTCGCGCACCGACACATGCACCGTATTCGGCAACAGCCTTGATACGGCGGCCGTGCGTACCCAGCCGAGTTGCTCCACCGCTGCGCGGGCCCTGTCCGGGTCAAAATGCACAATAGAAGAGCCAATGACGGGTCCGACAGCGTTTAACACATCCTGCTCTGCGGTCTGCGACACGCCGCGCGCCGTAATGCGCGTAATTTCCAGCCCCGCCGAGACGGCGCCGTTACCCGCCACGCGGTTCAGTTTTTCTCCCGCCAGACCGACATAGCCGCCCGCCCATAAAAATGCGATGGCGATCAGCGCAATCAGAACGGAACCGGCGAGCGCGGCGTGTGAAAAGCGCGTCCACACATTGGCGATACGGTCAAAAAAGCCGGTTTGTTTTTTACGCGCCGATTTTTTCCGCGCAGGTTTCTTTTTCACCTTTGGCATGAGGCGTCCTCCACCATCCAGGCGCAAAGCTCAGGGAATGAAATCCCGAGATGCGCGGCCTGCTCCGGCGACAGGGATGTCGGCGTCAGGCCTGGTTGCGTGTTCACTTCAAGACAGAAAACTTTTTCACCCTCGGCGTTTTCATCGTAGCGGAAATCGGCGCGCGACAGACCGCGGCAGCCGAGCGATTGATGCGCTTTCAGCGCCATATCGAGGCATTGTTCGGTGACGTCCGCCGGAATATCCGCCGGCAGAACATGGCTTGAACCGCCCGAAGCGTATTTCGCTTCATAATCGTAAAAGGTGAGCGCCGTGGAAATTTCCGTAACGCACAAGGCCCGATCGCCCATCACCGAAACCGTCAGTTCGCGTCCCGGTATGAATTTTTCGACCAGCACGTCATCGCCCAGCGACCATTCTTTCGACGTCAGCTCCGCCGGCGGGCGGTTGTCGCCTTCGCGCACAATAAACACGCCGACCGAAGAGCCCTGCGCATTCGGTTTGATGACGTAAGGCGCCGGCATCACCTTGCCGCCGGCGGCCTCTTCCCGAGAGACGATCACGCCGAAAGGCGACGGAATTTTCATGTCTTCGAAGACGGCTTTCGCGCGCTGCTTGTCCATGGCGAGCGACGAGGCGAGCACGCCGGAATGGGTGTAGGGAATGTCCATCACCTCAAGCAGCCCCTGCACGCAGCCATCCTCGCCCCACTGGCCATGCAGCGCATTGAAAACGGCGTCGGGTTTCGCTTCGGCGAGGCGCAAGGCGATGTCGCGATCAACGTCGATCTCGTAGGATTCATATCCGGCCTCGCGTAGCGCTTTCGCCGCCGCCGCGCCGGATACGAGCGAAACCTCGCGCTCCGGCGACCAGCCGCCTTTCAGGACTGCGATGCGGTTATACTTTCTTGTCATCGCCTCGCTTCTCCGATGCGCTTGATTTCCCAGCGCAACTCAACGCCTGTTTCGGTTAAGACATCTTTACGTAAAGACTCTATTAACTCCTCCAGATCCGCCGCTGTGGCGTCGCCGCGATTGATCATGAAATTGCAGTGCCGCTCGGAAACCTGCGCGTCGCCGACAATGCGCCCGCGCCCGCCAATCTCATCAATCAGTTGCCAGGCTTTTCGCCCGCCGGATTTTTCCGGATCGGGATTGGCGAATGTCGATCCGCCGGTGCGCTCGCGGATCGGCTGAGAGGCTTCGCGCTCGGCGCTGATCTTGTCCATGCGCGCGATGATGGCGTCGGGCTCGTCCGGCGCGCCTTCAAATGTGGCGCTGGTGAAGATCAATTCCTCTGGCGCCGACGAGTGGCGATAGGAAAAGCCGAAATCGGCGTTTGAGAGCACGTGGTTTTTGCCTTGCCGGTCATAGGCGACAGCCTCGACCAGCACGTCCTTGACTTCGCCGCCATAAGCGCCGGCGTTCATGCGGATGGCGCCGCCGATAGTGCCGGGCACGCCGCGAAAGAATTCCAGCCCCCCAACGCCCTCTTGCGCGGCGCGTTTTGCGACTTGCGCATCAATGCAACCCGCGCCTGCGGTGACGCGCATCCCCTCAACATGCACCTGCCGGAATGGCGAGCCGAAACGGATGACGACGCCGCGCACGCCGCCGTCGCGCACCAGCAGGTTCGAACCGACGCCCATGACGTAAACCGGAATTTCCTCCGGCGTCTCTTTCAGAAAATGTGAAAGGTCTTCTTCATCGGCGGGCATGAACAACACATCCGCCAGCCCGCCCACGCGAAACCATGTGAGCGCGGAGAGGTCCGCGTTCTCGACATATTTTCCGCGGACGTTTGGGAGGTTGGATGGGGTGATGCGAGAGGACATTAATGATTGTTGGCGACTTTTCTGTAGTCTTTCCAACCCCAATTAAAATGCTCTCTCTCGTATGGCGCAAGGATACAGTTCGAGGTTTTCATTTCACCGTCATTACGAGTTAGCGCAAATACTTCATAGATTTTACCCGGCTCGAAAATAACTTCGCAGGCACCAGGATAAACATAATGGAAGATAGAAACTTCATCGCCAACGTCACCTTTTAGTACTTCAATAACTTCGAATTGAGTGACATGATCTTCGATAATTTTATTGGGCGGAATCTCGATAGAGTAAGTTTCCACAGCATTGGCAAGGAATATTGCGTCCGCCGCTTCAACATGCTCTTCGATAGAGCTAAATCCCACACACTCGCAAGCAAATGCGACCGTTGAAAAGGCAGCAATACTTAATCCAAATATACTGAATAGTGCTTTCATGCTATGTCTTCACTTGCGCCAATTCACCCGCCAGCGCATCCGCATGTTTTGTGATGTCGCCCGCGCCGAGGCAGATGACATAATCGCCCGGCTCCGCCGTCTCGGCGATGATGCGCGGTAAATCGTCGAAACTCTTCAGCGCGCGCGCATCGCGATGGCCGTGACTCATCAGACCGGCGACGAAACTGTCGCGGTCAAACCCCTGAAGCGGGTCCTCGCCCGCGGCGTAAACATCCGCGATCAGCGCCACGTCGGCTTCGTTGAGGCAGGCGCAAAACTCGTCGAACAGGTTCTGCAGGCGCGAATACCGGTGCGGCTGTACGACGGCGATGACCTTGCCTGACGCAATATTGCGCGCGGCGCGCAGGACCGCCGCGATCTCCGCCGGGTGGTGGCCGTAATCGTCGATGATCGCAACGCCTTTCCACTCGCCCGCAGGGGAGAACCGCCGCTTAACGCCTGAGAATTTTGCAAAGCCCGATTTTATCTGCGCATCAGAGGCGCCAAGGCGTTTGGCGACAATCGCGGCGGGCAGCGAGTTCAATACGTTATGCGCGCCGGGCATAGGGAGTTTCACATTGTCGATGCGCCCGAGCTCGGCGCCGCCTTCGCGAAAGATAATGTCGTAAACGGACGCGCCGTCCTCGAACCGCATATTCGCAGCGCGAACATCCGCCTGCGGATTGACGCCGTAGGTGATAAGCCGCCTGTCCGTGACGCGCCCCACCAGCGCCTGCACCTCAGGATGATCGAGGCAGACAACGCCGAAGCCGTAAAACGGCGTGTTCTCGATGAAGATGTCGAAGGCGTTGCGCAAATTCTCAAAACCGCCCCAGTGATCCAGGTGCTCCGGATCGATATTGGTGACGATAGCAACTGTCGTCGGCAGACGGATGAATGTGCCGTCGCTTTCATCCGCCTCCACAACCATCCAGTCGCCCTCGCCGATGCGCGCATTGGCGCCGTAGGCGTTGATGACGCCGCCATTGATGACCGTCGGGTCGAGGTTGGCTTCATCCAAGAGCGCGGCGACCATGGTCGTTGTCGTGGTTTTCCCGTGGGTGCCTGCGACCGACACGGTCCATTTAAGGCGCATCAGTTCGGCCAGCATGTCGGCGCGTTTCACCACCGGAATGTGGCGCGCGCGGGCGGCGGCGACCTCCGGATTATCGCGCCTGATCGCCGTTGAGATGATGACCGCATCGGCGCCGTCGATATTTTCAGGCTTGTGCCCGATGACAATCGGGACGCCCTTGTCGCGAAGACGCTGCACGTTCGGCCCGTCGGCGACGTCGGACCCGCGCACGTCGTAGCCGAGATTGCGCATCACATCGGCGATGCCGCTCATGCCGATGCCGCCAATGCCGACAAAATGCACGACGCCGGCGCCGAAGGGCAGCCGCACCTTGATCTTCGGCGGATCGATTTTCGAATATTGATCTTTACTCATATTCTTAAACTTGGTTGCGGGACTCTTACGCCCCTTCATCCTGAGGAGCAAAAATCCTTCGCCCTTCGAGACGCGAACTTCGTTCGCCCTCAGGATGAAGGATTTTTGTGTCTCGAAGGATACGGGGGCATGTCGTCAACGAATACCTTCTTTATACTTTACTTCACGCCGCCTGCTTTTGCGCAGCGATATTTTCAACCAGATCCGCAAGCCGCGACGCGGCGCCGGATTTGACCGCGCCTTTTGCGGCTTCGGCCATGCTCTTTAGCCGTTCCGAATTGGTCAAGAGCGCTTCCAGCGGCGCGGCAAGCTCATATTGGTTAAATTCATTTTCAGGCAAAATCACGGCGGCCTTCTTATCAGCGAGCGCGCGGGCGTTGCCGGTCTGGTGATCGTCCATGGCGATGGCGAGCGGCACAAGGATCGACGGGCGGCCGATGGCGGAAAGCTCCGTCACCGTAGAGGCGCCCGCGCGGGAGATCACGAGATGCGCCTTGGCCATGCGTTCCGGCAAGTCGGCGAAAAACGCCCCCACATGGGCGCGCACGCCGGCAACGTTATAGGCGGCTTTCACCGCGTCGCTCTCGCCTTCGCGCGCCTGATGCGTAACGACCAGGCGCTGGCGCAGACTTTCCGGAAATCCCGCAATCGCTTTCACCGGCGCATCGGAAAAAATACTGGCGCCTTGCGAGCCCCCGAAAATCAACAGATTGATGTCGCCGTCAAGCGAGGGATAGGCGGCGCCTTCAACGGCCGCAACGGCGTCGCGAACCGGATTGCCCACTTCAATGGGCGCGACGCCGCTGGGCAGTTTTTCCAGCACCGGAAACGCATGCGCGGTAAAATAGGCGCTCTTGACAAGCAGGCGGTTGGCGCGGCCAAGCACGCCATTTTGTTCGTGTACGCCATAAGGGATGCGCATCAACTCAGCCGCCTTCATGGCGGGCAGCGATGGATAGCCGCCGAACCCGACCGCGGCGGCGGGTTTGCGCTTCCGGAATTCACGCAGCGAGGTAAAAAGACCCGCCGCAATGGAAACGGCGGACGCCGCTTTCGCCACCGGTCCGCCGATGGACGGCGTGGCGGCGGAAATCTCAAAACGCTCGTCAGCCGGAAAATTTTGCGCATATCGCGCGCCCCGCCCGTCCGTCACCAAGAGCACCTGGTGACCGCGACGCTTCAGTTCCTGCGCCAGCGCCTCGGCGGGAAACAAGTGTCCGCCCGTGCCGCCCGCCGCCAATGCTATGGGGCCGTCTATATTCACGGCATGATGTCCTTGCGCCGGAAGACGCCCTGATGCGTGCGCGTCAGCGCGAAAATTAGCCCGACCGTCAGCCCCGTCGCCAGCAGCGACGAGCCGCCATAGGAGATGAACGGCAGGGTCATGCCTTTCGCCGGCAGTGCGCGCAGCGAAACGCCGATATTGATAATCGCCTGAAAGCCGATCAGCGCCGCAAGCCCTGTCACCGCGCACTGTGCGAAAACGGATTTCAACCCCGCCGCCACCGCCATGACGCGGCCGGTAAAAATCGCGAACAGCAAAATGATGAACACCGCGAGCATGAAGCCGAATTCCTCGCCCGCCACAGCAAAGATAAAATCTGCGTGCGCATCGGGAAGCGCGCCTTTCATCGACGCCGCATCGCCGCGCCCGATCAGCCCGCCATTGGCGATGGTCTCCACCGCGCGATCCACCTGATAGGTTTCTGTCGCGCCGGGCTTTAAAAATCCATCGACGCGGGCCGCGACGTGATCGGAAAACACATAGCCCGCCGCGAGCGCGCCCATGCTGGTGACGCCGAGCGCGGCGATCCACAGCCAGCTCCATCCTGCCACAAAGAACATCACCGCCCAGACAGCGGTGACGAGCGCCCACTGACCAAAATCGGGCTGCAGCAAAAGCAGCATTGCGAATAAGCCGTAAAGACCGATCGCCACAGCGCCGCCCGGAAATTTGGGATCGCGCGCGCCCTCCGCCAGCATCCATGCGGCGGCGATCACAAAACCCGGCTTTGCGAACTCTGATGGCTGCAGGGAAAAACCGCCAAGATACAGCCATCGTTTCGCGCCGTTCACCTCGCCCGAAAACAAAAGGACAAGCAGCATGCCGAAAAGCGCGCCGAAAAACACGATGACGCCAAGCCGTCGCGCCTGCAGCGGCGTCAGGAACGACAGGGCCATGATGAGAAACAGCGTCGGCGCGAGAAAAATCAACTGGCGAACGGGAAAATGAAATTCACCGACGCCGCTGATGCGCGCCGCAGCAGAAGGGCCCGCCGCCATCAGCACGACAAAACCGATCACGATGATCAGCGACAGGATTGCAAGGCTTGGCCTGTCGATGGACCACCACAAACGGGCAAACGGAGAGTCATCCAAACGCGATAAACGTTTCACGCCGCCGCTCCATTGGTTGAGGCGAGTTGTGCAACAAGCTCGCGGAATTTATCGCCCCGTTCGGCGAAATTCTTGAACTGATCGTAGGATGCGCAAGCCGGCGAGAGGAGAACCACAGGGTTTTTCGCCTCCGACATCGCCGCGTCCGCGCTTGCCGCGCCGACAGCGTTTTCAAGATCCCCGCACAGTACGCAATGCACGCTGCCGCGCAACTGCTCTTCGAACTGCGCCGCCGCTTCGCCGATGAGATACGCGGTGCGCACCCTGTCCATCATCGGTTTCAAGCTTTCGACCCCGCCGTCTTTCGGCTTGCCGCCGGCGATCCAGAATATATCTTTTACCGCGCCAAGCGCGCGGGCGGCGGCGTCAGCATTCGTGGCTTTTGAATCATTGATGAACAGCACCTTGCCGTTGCGCCCGACCTCTTCCAGACGGTGCGCCAGCCCTTCGAAACGGTGGGCCGCCTTTACGGCCAGCGCCGGCGAAACGCCGAATTTTTCACAGACTGCTATCGCCGCCGCGGCGTTTTGATGATTATGCGGACCGCGCAAGGACCGCGCGCCGGAAAGATCCCCCGCCAGCAGGGCCTTGCCGTCAAGATTGACGTAGATTTTTCCATCCAGCGCGTAAACGCCGCGCCCCAGTGCGCTGCCGGACGATACTGGCCGGACTTCGGCGACATTGTGCGCCATTAACTCCGTACACACACTTTGTGCGTAATCGTCATCGACGCCCACCACCGCCACATCATCGCTTGTCTGATTGGCGAATATGCGTTTTTTTGATCTGAGATATCCGGTGACGTCGCCGTGCCGTTCAATATGATCCGGCGACAGATTGATAAACACCGCGGCATCGAGCCGCAGGCTTTCGGTCAGGTCAAGCTGGAACGACGACAACTCCAGAACATAAATCGCATCGTTCTCAAAAGGCGGCAGCGACAACACCGCTTCGCCGATATTGCCGCCCACATAAACATCATGGCCCGCCTGCTTCAGAATATGACCGATCAACGCGGTTGTGGTTGATTTACCGTTGGAGCCGGTGACGCCGACCACGCGCGGCCGCGCGCGGGGCTCAAGCTGGTTGAGCGCGCGGGCGAATAATTCCGTATCGCCCATCACCGGGACTTTTTCCATGCGCGCCTTGCGGACAATCGCGTGCGGTTTGGGATGCGTGAGCGGCACGCCGGGCGAGACGATCACCGCCTCCATGTCTTTCCACGGCCAGTTTTTCGGGTGCTCGCAGCGATATTCCGTATCGGCAGTTTTATCCCGCGCCGCACGATTTTCATCGAACGAATAAACACGCGCGCCGGAGGCCGCCAGCGCCTCGCAGGTTGCGATGCCGGAAACGCCAAGGCCGAAGACGCCGATATTTTTTCGTTTAACGTCAGGGATAAAAATCATATTCGCCTACCCTACCGCAATTTCAGCGTGGCGAGGCCAATCATTGCTAGCACCATGGCGATAATCCAGAATCGGATGACGATCGTCGACTCTTTCCAGCCGAGATGCTCAAAATGATGATGGATGGGCGCCATGCGAAAAACGCGCTTGCCGGTCAGCTTGAAGGACGCAATCTGAATCATCACCGACAATCCTTCGAGAACGAAAAGCCCGCCGACAATAGCGAGGACGATTTCATGTTTTGACGCAACGGCGACCGCGCCGATAGCGCCGCCCAGCGCCAGCGAGCCGGTGTCGCCCATAAAGATCGCGGCGGGCGGCGCATTGTACCATAAAAATCCCAGTCCCGCGCCGATTATCGCGCCACAGATCACCGCGAGCTCGCCGGCGCCCGGCACGTAAGGCACGCCGAGATATTCCGCATAGACAACATTACCCACGAGATAGACGATCAGCGCATAGGCGCCGGCGGCGATCATCACCGGCACGGTTGCAAGCCCGTCAAGCCCGTCCGTGAGGTTCACCGTATTCGACGCGCCGACGATCACGAAAGCGGCGAATGGAATAATGAAAATTCCGAGCGGCACGCCCGGTGCGCTGAACCAGTTCTGGAATATATCCAGCGGCACAAACGGCACGGGCACGGCGGTCGCCAGTCCCGCAGGCGCATCCGGCGCAGAGCCCAGCGCATCCATGCAAAACCAGCCGGCGGTCAGCGCAACGGCGAACTGCACAGAAAGTTTCAAACTGCCGACAACGCCGCTCGCGGTTTGCTTGGTGACTTTCAGATAGTCGTCGATAAACCCGAGGGCGCCGAAAGCCAGCGTCACGCCCATGACGATCCACACATATATATTGTCGAGCCGGGCCCACAAAAATGTCGCCACAACCAGCGACAGCAGGATCAAAACGCCGCCCATGGTGGGCGTGCCGGCTTTTTCGATAATATGATTTTGCGGGCCGTCGGCGCGAATCGGCTGACCGCGCCCCTGCTTGCGCCGCATCCAGCGAATCAGCGACGGGCCCAGCAAAAACGCAATCAACAGCGCGGTCATCACCGCCCCGCCGGTGCGGAACGTCAAATAACGGAATACGTTAAACAGCTGAAAATCGTCCGCCAGCGGCGTCAGCAGGTGATACAACATCTAGGCTCGGCCCTCTATTTCTTCCAGTTTGCCGCTGTCTTTCAACGCGCGCGCAACGGCGCTGACTTTAGAGGCGTTCGATCCTTTGACCATGACGATGTCGCCTGCGGCCACAGCGTCCAGTACGGGCCCGACGAGCCCGACGGCGTCGCCAGCATGCAGCCCGCGCATCTGCGGCGGCAGCGCATCCCACAGATGGCGCATCAAACCGCCCGCTGCGTAAACCCGGTCAACCTTCGCTGCAACCAAAGCTTTGGAAAGGTTGGCGTGCAGCGCGGCGCCCTCCGGTCCTAATTCCAGCATTTCGCCGAGAATGGCGATGCGCCGCCCGCCCTTCCCCGGTTCGCTGGCGCCCAGAAGGCCGATAGCCGCCGTCATCGAGGCCGGGTTGGCGTTATAGCTCTCATCAATAAGCGTCGCTTCGCCATTATCGAGCGTGATCGCGGTGCGCGCGCCGCGCCCCTCCGCCGGCGTTATGGCTGCAAGCGCCTTCATGCACATTTCCAGCGGCGCGCCCACTGCCTCAGCCGCCGCGAGGGCGGCCAGCATATTCGCCGCCTGGTGACGGCCCGGCGCGCCCGCGAAAAATACGTGAGGCTTGCCGTTGATTTTCGTTTTCAGCCGGGCGCCGACGCCCTCCGCCTTATAATCGAGCAGTTGGAAATCGGCGCCGTCTTTTTCGCCGAAAGTCACAAATGAAGCCGCGCCGGCTTGTTCCGCGCGTTTTTTCAGCAAGGGAAAAAATTCATTGTCGAACGGCAACACAGCGACGCCGCCGGGCGCGAGGCCGGAAAAAATCTCCGCTTTCGCTTCTGCGATTTCCTCGACCGATTTAAAAAATTCCAGATGCGCCGCCGCGACGGTTGTGACGATCGCCGCATGGGGCCGGACAAGTCCGGTAAGCGGCGTGATCTCGCCCGGATGATTCATGCCGATTTCAAAAACGCCGAAATCCGCATGCATGGGCAATCGCGCAAGCGTCAGCGGCACGCCCCAGTGATTGTTAAAACTTTTGTCAGCCGCATGCACTGCGCCGGCGCCTGAGAGAATAGCGCGCAGGATTTCCTTCGTACTGGTCTTGCCGGCGCTGCCTGTCACAGCGATGCGTTTGCCGAAATTACGCATGCGCGCGGCCGCGGCGAGATCGCGAAGCCCTTCGAGCGTATCGCCGACCACGAGCAAGGGCGCGCCCTCCGGCGCATCTTTCGGGGCGCGGGCGACCAGCGCGGCGCAGGCGCCGGCGTCAAATGCGTTTTTCAGAAATTCATGCCCGTCGCGGGCATCGCGCAACGCCACAAATATATCGCCGGGTTTCAGCGTGCGCGTGTCGATCGAAATCCCGCCGGCGGCCCACTCTTCCGCCTCCCAGCGTTTCGGATCGCCGCCGCGCGAACATAACGCGCCGCCGGTCGCCGCCGCCGCTTCATACGCCGTCCATAATTTTTCCAGTGCCTGCGTCATCGCCCGATCTCCCTGATGCGGTTCGCGAGCGCGCGAGAAGCAACTTGCGCGTCATCGAACGGCAACGTTTTATCACCCACCACTTGTCCGGTTTCGTGCCCTTTCCCCAGAATGAGCAGCACGTCGCCGGCTTCCAGCATCGCGACCCCCGCCCCGATAGCCTCACCCCTGTCGGCGATTTCCATTGCGTCAGGAGAGCCTTCCATGACCTGCTTTCTGATCGCCGCAGGATCTTCCGTTCGCGGATTGTCATCGGTGACAATCACAACATCCGCGTTTTCTTGCGCCGCCGCGCCCATCAATGAACGCTTCGCTTTATCGCGGTCGCCGCCGGCGCCGATGATAGCGATGACGCGGCCTTTGGCGTGCGGACGGATCGCTTGCAGCGCCGTCGCTACGGCGTCGGGCGTATGGGCGTAATCGACGAATACGCTTCTTGATTGATCTGATGGCCCCAAACTTGCCACGTGCTGCATACGTCCCGGCGCGCCTTCAATAGTTGATAGCCAAGGCATGACCGCACCGGGCCTTGCGCCCGACGCGATCACTATGCCGGCCGCCAGCAATGCGTTTTCAGCCTGGAAATCGCCAATTAGGTGCGTGTCGGCTGTATAATGATGGCCGCATGCGTCGACTTCAATGCGAAGTCCCGTTGCATGGGCTTCACAACTCAGCAGCTTTACATCTTCACCGTTGGCGCCTGTCGTCAAAACACGAATTTTGCGCTTTTTCGCAGCGTGAATGACACGCTCCGCGCCCTCGCCGTCGGCATTGACGACGACAACGCCGCCGTCCGCCAGCAATTCATCGAAAAGCCGCGCCTTGGCGGCGAAATAGTCGTCGAAACTCGCGTGATAATCGAGATGGTCCTGCGTGATATTCGTGAAAGCGGCGATCTTGAATTTCACCCCGTCGGCGCGGTGCTGCGCAAGACCGTGACTCGACACTTCCATGGCGAGATAATTCACACCGGCGTCCGCCATCCCTTGCAATGTTTCATGCAGCGTCACGGGATCGGGCGTGGTATGAATGAGCTTGCGTTCATAACCGGCGCCCTGGGCCCCGAGCGTGCCGAGACTGCCTGACGCCCGCCCGAGCCGCGACCATAGCTGCGCTGCAAATCGCGCCGTGGATGTCTTTCCATTGGTGCCCGTTATCCCGGCGATGGTTTCCGGCTGGCGCGGATAAAATCGCGACGCCATCTGCGCAAGGCGCCGACGCGGTTCTATATCGGCGATAATCGGCAATTTTGATTTTACGCCCGGCCGCGCCAGAATAGCGGCGGCGCCGCGCTCTTCAGCCTGCGGAATGAATGCCGCGCCGTCCATATTGACGCCCGGCAGCGCCGCAAACAGAAAGCCGTGGTCTACGGCGCGGCTGTCTGCGGTCATTCCGGCGATGACAGGATCGGGCGAGAACGGCTCGCCGGAGAGGACGGACAGTTTCAACGCGCCGCCTCCGGCGCTTCGATCTCAAGCTTTGCCTGACGGCGGAGCTTTGGCGGCGCGCCGGAAATAAAGGAGGCGAGCGCCATTGTTTCACTTACTTGCGTCAGGCCAAGAAGCGGCGCAGCCCGCTCCACGAACCGTGAAAATGCGGGCGCGGCGTTCCAGCCTGCTGTCGCATAGCCATGCGTGCCTTCGATCGCCTGTGGATTATCGAGCGTAATCAACACCGCATAGCGCGGCGCGTAACCGGGCACGGCGCCGACAAAACTCGCAATGCGCGCATCCGTTTCGTAACCGCCATTTTCAGACACCTTGTCAGCGGTCGCTGTCTTTCCAATGGGAAAATAGCCCTGCGCCTCAGCGTATGTGGCGGTTCCGTCCGTGATTACGCGGCGCAGCACGCGGCGCATGGCCGCGCTTGTCTCTTCGCTGAAGACATCTTCGCTGGGTTGAGCTCCGTCAGCCGACAGAAAAGTCGGCGTTATGTATTGGCCGCCATTCACCACCGCTGAAAACGCCGCAAGAAGATGCAAAGGCGTTATCGAAATACCGTGCCCGTACGAAATCGTCGCGGATTCGACCGGCCCCCATTGGCCAGGCAATTGCGGCGCACGGTTTTCATTGAGTTCAATCGGCAGGGCGTCAAATAACCCAAGCTCTTTCAAGAACCGGCGCTGCTCTTTCACGCCAAGATCGACCGCCATGCGCGCGGCGCCGATATTGGATGAGTGCTGGACGACTTCCGACAAGGTCAAAACCCGGTTCTCGCCGTGAAAATCCCTAATGTTCCGGTCAGCGACCCGGAAACTGCCGCGCGCATCATATACCGTTCCCTCGCCCGCCAGGCCGTTTTCCATCACCGACGCCGCGGTGAATATCTTGAACGCCGAGCCGAGTTCATAATTGTCGTAAGTGGCGCGATTGCGGCGAGAATCGTCCGGTGCGGCGCCCGGTTCGTTCGGATCGAAATCAGGAACATTGGCGAGCGCGAGAATTTCACCCGTCTCCACGTCCATCACAGCGCCCCACGCGGCTTCGGCGAGGAAGGTGTCCATTGACGTTCTCAATTCTTCTTCGAGAACCTGCTGCACGCGAATATCGATGGACGCGCGCAACGGCGCGCCCTGCGCATTCACGCGGCCATACCGGTTGGCGACGCGCTCAAGCCCCATGACGCCGCCTTTTCCGGGTTCGTCATGTCCGATCACATGCGCAGCCAGATCAGCCTGCGGATAAAATCTGTCGACACGCGCCGCAAAGCGCACGCCCGGCAGACCAAGATCGAAAATCGCCTGTCTTTCCGCCGGCGTCAAATCCGAGCGGACTTCCACGTAACGCCCCTCTTCCAGTTCAAGCGTAAGGCCGACGGGGTCGATCTCCGGCAACACGCCGGCAAGCTTCTGGGCCGTCTCGCCGGCGTCCCACACTTCCCGGCCGGCGATCTCCAGCGCGATCACCGGCAAGTCCGTTGCCAGCAGCGCGCCGTTTCGATCAACGATTTCCGGGCGCGGCGCATCTTCGGCGTTTTGCTGCGCATAAAACCGATCAGGACTGATTTGCCCGAATGATATAAAGGCAAGCCTGACGCCCAGCGAGGCGAAAATAAACACGAATACAACCGCACACATCATGACGCGCATGCGCGCACGCTCGGCGATGCGCCCGCGCGCGCCCGACGCCCGCACATTCATCGTCGGCGCATCGTCCGGCGTCTCGCTCGCTTCCGAGATAATATAAGCTCTTGGCTTTTCCCGTTTATGCTTTCCGCCAAACACCTTGCGCGAATTCCTTTTCGATTAGCGGGCGTTGATCTTTTCCGCTTCCGTCAGTTGCGCCATGGCCATGGCGTTGAGAATCACGTCGCTTGCAGGCTCGTCATCCCCAGGCGCGGCCTCTTCAAGACCGAAAGCAACGGCAAATTCCTGCGCGTTTTGCAACTGCTCGCCTTCAGACGGACGCAGCGTCGTTTTCATATCAGCGATTTTCGCCAGCCGTTCCGGGTTTTCAAGATAGGCGATCTCGGCCCGCAGCATCTGGATGGAGCGCAACTCCTCAACTTGGCTGGTCTCGATGCTGTCAATTTCCTTGCGCAACTCCCGCACAGAAACCTCCGCTTTATAGCGGCCGAAAGCAGCGGCAGCCAGCACAAAACATAAAAATATAGTCGTAATACGGATCATTTTATACGCCTCCGTTTAAAAAGGATAACTCTAAGAGTTTGGGAAGTCCAAGACTTGCTTCATCAATCGCGAGCGGCGCGGCGCCGGTGCGCGCGCCCGCCCGAAGCTTTGCGGATCGTGCGCGCGGGTTTTCCTGCGCTTCATTCCGGGATGCTGCTATGGCTTTCGGATAAACGAGATCGAATGCTAACGGCGCAACATCCGCCGGCGGCAAATGACGCGAGCCCCCGCCTTTGGCAGCTTCCCCGCCCGCGAGAAAGCGCTTTACGATGCGATCTTCCAGCGAATGGAATGTCACCGCGACGAGCCGCCCGGCCGGGCGCAATAACCGTTCCGCCGCACGCAGCCCCGCAACAAGCTGACCCAGCTCGTCATTCACAAAAATCCTGAGCGCCTGAAAAGCCCGGGTCGCCGGATGAATCTTTTTGCGCGCCGATTGCGGCGTCGCGCTTTCGATAATGCCCGCGAGCCGTCCTGTCGTTTTAATCGGCGCGGTTTCGCGCGCAGCGACGATGGCTTTTGCTAGCTGGCCGGCTCTTTTTTCTTCGCCGTAAGATCGAAAGATCGCAGCCAGATCGCGCACTTCCGCCTTTTCGATGACGTCGGCCGCGTCGGGCTTGCCCAAATCCATACGCATGGACAACGGCCCGTCATATCGGAATGAAAATCCGCGATGCGCTTCGTCCAGATGCATGGAGGAAACGCCAAGATCAAAGACGACGCCGTCGACGACTTCGACGCCCGCTTCTTCCAGCGCCTCGCGCATTTCGCCGAACGGCCTGTTGATCAGGATCAACCGTCCGGCGAATTGCTTGGTCAATTCCTTTGCCCGATCAATCGCCGTTGGATCGCGATCAAATCCGTAGACGGTGCAATCGGCGGCGTTGAGAATGGCGCGGGCGTAACCCCCGGCGCCGAACGTTGCGTCAACGTAAATTCCGCCATCGCGGGGCGCGAGCGCGGCGAGCACTTCCTTCAGCATGACGGGCGTGTGCGGCGATGCGGTCATGCGCCCACTCCCGCCGGCGCGGGGTTGCGCAATGAAAGACGCGCTTCGCTCGAAATCTTTTTCGCCTCTTCAAGCGCTTCGGCGAAAATTTCCGGGTTCCAGATCTGGAAAGACCGCACATGCCCGGCGAAAAGAGCTTCGCCGTCCAGTTTCGCATGCTTGCGCAATGCGTCCGGCAAATTGATCCGCCCTTCCTTGTCGGCGGAGAGCGGCGTCATTTGAGTTGCAAAAATCCGCTCGAGGCTGACGCGTCTGGGAGAAAAAGGATCGAGCTGGTCGATCATCTCCATCAAATTATCGATGTAATCCGCGCCGCCGCATTCAATACACGGCTCTTCAGTGGACGGCGCGCAATAGATGACGTTTTCTTCCGGCATGCCAAGCGCGCGCCGGAACAGCGCCGGCGTCGCCAGCCGCCCTTTCGCATCAATCTTGTTGACATAGGACCCGAAAAACCGGGCCCCCGCCGCGCGCCGCATGTTCCAACCCTCCGCCGCGGCGCAGCGCCGGCTGCCGTCTGCAACCGGGCGTGCACCGCCCCTGACCCGTTTCTTTTTGGGTTACGATGGGATAGCATGGGATTTCATGGGCGGTCAAAGGTTGAATCACCCAAAAATGCGGTTTTTCGCGCTGATTACGGAACAGAAACGGAACATGAGAACCGGCGCAAACGAGATGCAAAATAAGAAGAGCGAATCATCATCGAAGACGCGTTAACAAAACATGAATCAGCAAAAGCCGCCCCGGCCCGCCTGGCGACAAGGGGCGGCGTTCGCCAAACGGCGCCGGGCGCCGCTCCCAGCCGAAACCGTCTGCAGGGTTCTCGCGGCGGCTTCTTGCGCAACCGCAATCGCGCGAAGGTCAGCGTTCAACGCCGCTTCGATTTCAAGCGCCGGACTGATCCGCCGGCGCAACGCGTTCATGTTTTGCATTTCAAGCAGCGCTCTTTGAGTCCAGTTTTTGTATTCATACCGGTTCATGAAATGGACCTTACCCTCGCGCGGGCGCATACCATTGTTACGCCCTGTTTCGGTTTCGATACGGACGAAGCAAACAAAGTGAGGACGCATCCGGGCGCGCGCTTCTTAATAAACTTATTTAACGCGCGCCCCTTAATCAGACGTGAAGTGGTGAACACATTTAACAGATAAAAATCATCATGCTTAATGACAGTGCAGGCAAATCAAGCAATTACTGGCGTTGTCCGGTAAGGAAAGTTTGCGGAGACTTAAAACAGGGCCGCAAAAGCCGTTAATGCCGTTCATGTTGTTAACCATTATGAAAGCTTATCGTCGTTAGCTGCTGGCGACAAAGATGAAGAGCGCGATCAGGTTTCGAGGGGAACAGCGCGCCGAACAGGAGACGGACAATGCGGGTTTTGCTGATCGAAGACGACGGCGCCACGGCACAAAGCATCGAGTTGATGCTCAAGTCAGACGGGTTCAACGTATACACCACGGATCTTGGCGAAGAAGGCGTCGATCTCGGCAAGGTTTACGATTACGACATCATACTTCTCGACCTTAATCTGCCGGATATGACGGGCTTCGACGTCCTGAAAAGTTTGCGCGTTTCGAAAGTGAACACGCCGATCCTCATTCTGACCGGCCAGGGCGACATTGAAACCAAGGTTCGCGGTCTCGGTTTCGGCGCCGACGATTACATGACCAAGCCGTTCCACAAGGATGAATTGGTCGCGCGCATTCACGCTATCGTGCGCCGTTCAAAAGGGCATTCGCAGTCGGTCATCACAACCGGCAAACTGGTTGTTAATCTCGATGCGAAAACTGTTGAGGTGTCAGGCCAGCGCGTGCATCTGACCGGCAAGGAATATCAGATGCTGGAGCTGCTGTCGCTGCGCAAGGGCACGACGCTGACCAAGGAAATGTTCCTCAATCATCTTTACGGCGGCATGGATGAACCGGAATTGAAAATCATCGACGTCTTTATCTGCAAGCTGCGCAAGAAACTTGCAGCGGCGACACAAGGCGAACACTACATCGAAACCGTCTGGGGCCGCGGCTACGTTTTACGCGATCCGCAGGAGGAAAAGGCCGCAGAAGTCGCATAACCGACCTTCTACTTGCACAACTCATAAAAAACGCCCCGGCTTTTCCGGGGCGTTTTTTATGGGGACTGGCCGAACATGATTTTCTTCAGATCCCGCACCGTTTCTATCATGTGGGTCGGAGACTGAGCGGCCGACCAGCGCGCCGTTTTGCGACGGCAGGCAAACGAAACCGCCGGCGCAAGAGAATAATCTTAGCCGCATGAAAAGCTCCGGTCTCGGACCCGCACGCTACACCAGATGCTGCATGAGAACTATCGCGGCGCATTCACGCTTGCGGGAACAAACGCCATGCGAAAGCGTTACCGGGATAACCCTCACCCGCCAAAGGAGCGCCCTTCATGACCGACCTGAAAAAAGCCCGCAAAAACCCCGAACAGTTGTTCTGGGATGAGGTCGATGACGTGAACGCCGGCATGCTGGGCGTTGAAGGCAGCGGCCAGCACATGCAGCCCATGTCGCCCTATTGCGACCGCGAAGGCGGCGCGATCTGGTTTTTCACCGAAAAAGATTCAGATTTGATAGACGCCATCGGTACTACGGGCGGATCGGCGATGTTTACGATCGTTTCAAAAAGCCGGCATTTCCACGCATGCGCGCGTGGCGCGCTGATTGAAAATCTCGACCGCGGCAAAGTCGAGGAATACTGGAATCCGGTCGCCGCCGCCTGGTACAAGGACGGCAAGGACGATCCGAATTTAACGCTTCTCCAGTTAAAGCTCGAAGACGCGTCGCTCTGGGCGTCGTCGGGCAACCCGATCGCTTTCGCGTGGCGTATTGTAAAAGGCAATTTGAGCGATGCTGCGCCTGAAGACATGGGCGTGCGCAATCATTTCCGGTTTGCCGCCTAACGACAGTTCAGCCGGCTGGCCAGAAAGCTTTGCCATTCAAGGCCTGAAAAAACAGCGCCGCAGCCAGCGTCGCCTGCAAGACGGCGGCGGCCGGGACAATGATACGCGACGGCGCGCTGAACCTGTCAGAAAGATATCCGATTAACGGCAGCGTCTGCATCATGTGCAGGGCGACGAAGTGGGCCGGCCTCAAATCGCCAGTCTCCCGCGACCAGCCAAAAAAAGGCACGCTCACATCATCGGCGGAGGGAACGCCGACCCAATGCGAGCCCGAATATGACATATATCCCGCAAAACCGATGGTGATGAAAGAGCCGATCAATAACCCCAGAATTGACCCGAGACGCAACCCACCGCCGGAGCCTTTTCGCCAGATCTGGATACCCAGGACGATCGCGACGGCCACCAGCAACAGAGCGCCGAGCCCCATTAGCGCATATAATAGGCTTTCAAGATCCGTTTCGAAATTAAAGTGAGAGTTGCGCGCGCGCGCCGCCTGGATTGAAATGTAAATCTGTTCGAACAGCATGGCTGCAACCGCCAGCATGGCGAAAACGCTTAATACTGGCCCGGCGCGTACGGCCCTTGGCAATTGTTGCGCGAGGATGGCGAGCGTTATGAAATGGACGGCCAGCGACAGATTGAATTTCTGCGGCTTCAACCAGACGCTAACGCCGTCAATTGTTCGCGAATCCATGAGCCAGGCAGGGGTGGTGACGACAAACAGGGCGATCACAAAAAAAGCGCACGCAAGAAAAATGCGTGTGACATGATCGTCGTCCAAGCCGGGCGCCGCCGGCGCGCTTGAACGCATGGCGTCAAGATAGTGTTTCACTGTGCCGCCTCTTTCTCGCGATAGGCTGCGCGCATGACCATAAACAGCGCGAGTCCGACAGGGCCGAACATGAAGGTTGCAAGTAAAAGCGCGGCTTGTATGAGACGCGGTACGCCAAGTCCATCAGCTTGCCGCGCAATCCAGGCGCCGATAAACAAATCGAAAGCAAGGTAGTGAACCCATCCCGCCAGCAACAATTCATCCTTGCTGAAGAGCGCGCGCACGGCGTCAATCGATCCGTAACCGCCCTGTACGGTATAGACGTTGGAGAACATCAGCCCGGCGTATAAAAGACTGAGCGCTAACGGAATGACATATTGAGGGATGGCGAATAACAGCGCGTAACGCCGGGGCAATAATATCAGTATGATCCAGCCAGCTAACGCCAGCTGATTTGCAAGTGAAAACACCGTTTCAGGCGCAAAATTGAACTGTTCCGACACGCCGCCCCCGCAGCCCTGCTCCTGTCGGACGTATTACACTTTTATGCGATGCGAGCAACAGCGCGTTGGATCAATGCTTTGCGCGAGGCCTCCTCACCCCCAGAACCGCTCAAGCCTTAGCCGGCGTCGCTGGACAACGCTCCTTCCATCGCCAGTACGGCCTTTTTGCGGGCGACGCCCCAGCGGTAATTATGAATGACGCCGGATGAAAGGATAACGCGGTGACAGGGAATCAGTACGGAAATCAAATTTGCACCGACGGCCGCGCCCACTGCGCGATTGGCGCGCGGCGACCCGATATCCCTGGCGATATCGCCATAGGTGGCGCAGGCGCCATACGGAATTTTTAACAGCGCTTCCCAGACTTTCAACTGAAAATTCGTCCCGCGCACATGCAACCGCAAGGGCTCGCCCAACTTGCGGTTCAACGCAAACGAAAAAGCATTCTCCGCCAGCGGGGCGATCCGGTTCTCGTCTTCTATAAATGAGGCGGCGGACCAGTCATGCTTCATTTCATTGAGGTGCAATATCTCGCCGCCTTCTTCTGCGAAACTCATCCAGCACACGCCTTTATCCGTGGCGCCGATCAGTACGCGTCCTAATGGTCCTTCGATAAAGCCGTAGCGTATTTCAAGCCCCTCGCCCTTCCGGCGATAATCGCCGGGCGTCATGGCTTCCGCCGCAAGAAAAAGATCATGAAGGCGCGACGAGCCCGAAAGTCCGGCGGAAAAAGACGCAGACAAAACGTCTTCGCCGCCGTTCATGGCGCGCTTTGCTTCCTGCGCCGCGAGATACTGCAGGAAGCGCTTGGGGGAAACACCGGCGCCCGCCTTGAAAACACGCTGGAAATGCGCCGGCGACAGGCCGACAAAAGCAGCTGTGTCTTCAAGCGTCGGCTGGTCTCCGGCATGAGCCGCGAGAAAATCGATGGCGCGCCCGACGGGCGCATAACCGTCAAGTCTTCTGGCCCCAATCGCCGTTTCGGGAATCATATGTGTGACGTTGTTCATAGGACTTTATTAAGGTTTGAGCGCGCCCCGAAACACCCGTTTTTTGCTGAAAAGGCACAACGGCTTTACGCTGTATTAACCCTAATGCGGCGTAAATACACGCGAAACAATTTTAGGAGATCACCCATGCAGGATCTTCAGTACATTATCGGTATCGGTTTTTCCGGCGCGGACCTGCCCCGCGCCATCATCCTTGCATTCCTGTTCGCCATGTTCGCCAAGGGCGAACAGAATTTATGGAAAATCGGCCTGCTCGCCCTTCTGATTGATCGGACAGTCTGGCCAATCGCGGCGATGGGGTCTTCCGGCGCGGACATTCAGTCGATTTACGCCGCCATCGGCGGCATGGCGAAAAGCCTGAAAGACGATCTCGGCATTTACATCGTCCGCTATATCGGTCTGGTGATGATGATTGGCGGCTTCCGCTGGTTGCGTTCGAGCATTCACGGATTTCCGGGCAAGGCCGCGACTGCCTAGACCTTGCCAAACGCCACGACGGCGTTCAAACCGCCAAATGCAAATGAATTGGAGAGCGCGATATCAACATCGCGCTCTTCGGCGTTATTGGGCGTATAATTCAGATCGCATTCGGGATCGGGTTCGTCGTAATTCGCCGTAGGCGGAATAACGCCGTTGCGCAGCGCCAGTATGGAGGCGATCGATTCAATGCCGCCAGCCGCACCCAGCAAATGCCCGTGCATGGATTTTGTGGAGGAAACAGCCAGCGCATCGGCGTCAGCACCGAACACCGAACGGATAGCTTTTGTTTCCGTCGGATCGTTTAACAGCGTGCCCGTGCCATGCGCATTGATGTAAAATCTTGACGCATCCGCGCCAGCCACCTCTTTCAAGGCCAGTTTCATGGCGCCGGACGATCCTTCCACGGCCGGGTTGATCATGTCCTTGCCGTCGGCGTTCATGCCAAAGCCGGCGATGCGGCAAAGAATATCGGCGCCGCGCTTCTTCGCGTGTTCTTCCTCTTCGAGTATCAGCACGCCGGCGCCCTCGCCGATCACGAGACCATTCCGGTTTTTTGAAAACGGCCGGCATGTCTCGTCCGACATTATGTGCATGGCGCGCCAGGATTCCAGCGCGCCATAAGCGAGCACCGCCTCGCTTGCGCCCGCAACGCCGGCGTCCGCCGCGCCTGACTTGATCAGTTCGGCGCAGACGCCGATTGCATGCGCGCCCGTCGCACACGCGCTCGA
The DNA here is from genome assembly GCF_965228385.1 of Hyphococcus sp. Classification (GTDB taxonomy): domain Bacteria; phylum Pseudomonadota; class Alphaproteobacteria; order Caulobacterales; family Parvularculaceae; genus Hyphococcus. The sequence goes on from NZ_OZ245810.1 coordinate 2,058,497, forward strand.
CACTGCGAAAGAGGGTCCGTAAAGCCCGTGCTTTATGGATAACTGGCTTGCCGGGGCGTTCGGAATAATTTTCAAAATCGTCAGCGGATGCGGGCGCCGGTCATTGCACAGCATGCCCACATAGCCGTCGTCAAAGGTCGTTTGCCCGCCAATGCCGGTGCCGATAATGCACGCTGTGCGCGCGCCGAGCGCCTCATCGAAGGCCAGCCCGGACTCCTCGATCGCTTCTTCCGCCGCCAGCATGGCGAATTGCGTAAACCGGTCCATGCGCCGCGCCTGGGGGCCTAGCGATTTCAGACGCTCCTCCAGCCCGTCCACAGGCGCAACAGGAACCGTCATTGAAAATTTGTCGGCGACTGAATATTCGCGTTTGACAATTGCGCTTTCGCCGCTGGTCAGCCCGGTCCAGAATTCGGGAATGCTGGCGCCGTTCGGCGCCACAACGCCCATTCCCGTAACAACGACGTTCCGTGTCATGAAGATTATTTCTTGATCAGCTTGTCGAGGGCGTCGATGAGATCGCCCACCGTGGTCATGTCGCCAAACGGATTTTCATTGGCGTTAAACGGCACCTCTACGTCGAGCTTTTCCTCGACTTCGTAAATGATTTCCACAACCGAGAAGGAATCGATGCCGAGATCGGCGATGGGCGTTTCTCTCGTCAATTCGCCGGTCAGGCCAACCGCATGCTCCTTGATGATTTCCATTAGCGAGGCTTCGAATTCAGCCATTCCCGGTTCTCCATTACATGCAACGGTCATAGCCAATGCCGGCGGGGATTTCCAGCCAGCAGCCGGGCGCTAATCCCGGAAATTCTGGTACTGGAAGGGCTGCTCCAGCTTCATCGCCTTCACAAAGGCGATCACCTCCTGCAGATCGTCGCGCTTTTTACCGGTGACGCGCAACGCGTCGCCCTGGATCGCCACCTGGACCTTGAATTTCTCGCCCTTGATCGCCTTGACCAGTTTCTTGGCGAGTTCCTTGTCGATTCCCTGTTTAATCAGGACGCGCTGGCGCACCGACTGGCCGGCCGCCGGTTCTTCTTTCTGATAGTCGAGCGAGCCGGGCTCAATGCCGCGCTTTTGCATATTGCCCTGAAGGATCTCATGCATCTGGCGCAGCTTCAGATCGTCATCGGCGAAGATTGTGATGACGCCGTCTTTCATTTCGATTGTGGATTTTGACCCCTTGAAGTCATAGCGCGTGGAGATTTCGCGCGTCACATTCTGGATGGCGTTGTCCGCTTCCGCGAGATCCACTTCCGAGACAATATCGAATGACGGCATGGTCCGCTCCCCTGTTTGCTGGTCGCCCATCTTGATAAGCGACTTTGATATAAACGCCAGACGGTCTGTAAGCCGGGTTCTGTATCCCGCAACAAGTGCGGGACGACGACCATTCCTCTAGGCCGCGAATTGCTTCGCGGCTCAAGCAACCAACCCGGACGGCCCAAGCTCGAAAGCTAACGGCGTGAAAACGCGCCTGCTGAAAACAGCGCGCCGTCCCTATTCGGTTTTGCTCCAGGCGGGGCTTGCCATGCCCGTTCCATTGCTGGCCCGGCGGTGCGCTCTTACCGCACCTTTTCACCCTTACCCCGAGACGGGGCGGTTTGTTTTCTGTGGCGCTTTCCCTCAGGTCCCTTATTGCTAAAAAACCCGGCCGGGCGTTACCCGGCGCCTTGTTCCCATGGAGCCCGGACTTTCCTCGGGCGGGAAAAATCCCGCACGCGGCCGTCCGACCGTCTGGCGCAAAAGGATGTGGCGGGCGCGGGCCCAGGCGTCAATAGCCGATCGCGATCCCGTCCTTGCGCATTTCCGTGGCGCCCCAGTAAACGCCGGTTTCCGGATCGCGCATGATCGCCTGATAACCGCCGAACATGATACCGTCTTCGACGACTTCCACATTGTGCCCCATGGCGCGCAACGCCTCGACCGTTTCGGCCGGCACGCCGGGTTCGACGTGCAGCACCCCAATGGCGTTGTCAGGGTCGTCGCCGAGCCGGTCCGTCGGCGCCCGCCCGCCTGCATGGTTGATCCGCGCCGCATCGCCCGCCTCCTGCAGATTCATGCCGTAATCGACGAGGTTGATCAGCACCTGAACATGGCCCTGCGGCTGCATCGCCCCGCCCATGAGGCCAAAACTCATCCACGGCGCGCCGTCTTTCATGGCGAACGCCGGAATAATCGTATGGAACGGCCGCTTGCCAGGCGCATAGGCGTTCGGATGGTCAGGGTCGAGCGAGAACAATTCACCCCGGTCCTGGAACATGAACCCGAGGCCGTCCGCCACGAGGCCGGACCCCATGCCGCGATAATTCGACTGGATCAGCGACACCATCATGCCGTCCTTGTCGGCGACGGTAAGGTAGGTCGTATCGCCTGCGCCCTCGATTTTCGGATCGCCCGGCTGCGGCGCCGGATTGACTGCTTCGGGATCGATCTCCTCAAAGCGCTCCCGGCCATAAGCGTCAGACAGCAACCAGTCGACCGGTGTTTCGACAAAGGCGGGATCGGCGTAGTAACGGGCAAGGTCCTCGAAAGCCAGCCGCTTGGCTTCCGTGATATAATGCAGCACTTCGGGGCCGCCGCGCTCCCACTGGCTCAGATCGACATTTTTCAGTATATTAATCATCTGCAGTGCGGCGAAACCCTGTCCGTTCGGGGGCAGCTCACACAGCGCAACGCCGTTCTTGTATTCAACGCATCCCGGTTCAACCCACTCGCTCTCATGCGCTGCGAAATCTTCGTAACGCAGATCCCCGCCGATGCGTTTGAAATAGGCGTCCATTGTCCGCGCCAGCTCGCCTTTGTAAAACGCATCGCGCCCCTTTTTCGCAAGCACGCCGTAGGTTTTCGCAAGATCCGGGTTTTTGAAAATCGCGCCCGCCTTCAGCGGTCCGTCGGCGAAATAGGTTGCGCGCGCATTGTCGAACGCGCCAATCATGTCAAGGCGTTCCTCAAACCGTGCAAAATTCAATTCAAAATAGCGGGCGATGACCGGCGACACCGGAAACCCGTCCTGCGCATAGGACGTCGCCGGCGCCAGCACCTTCCGCATGGGGAGCTTTCCAAAACGCTCATGCATTTCGAACCAGCCGTCCACTGCGCCGGGAACCGTCACCGGCAAATGTCCGAAGGGCGGAATGGAATCGGCGTCGCCAAGCGCCGCCTGCAAATCTTCCAGGCTGCGGCCCATGGGGCTGCGGCCGGATGCATTAAGCCCGTAGAGTTTCTGCGTTTCCGGGTCCCAGATAATGGCGAAAAGGTCGCCGCCGATGCCATTGCCGGTCGGCTCCATAAGGCCCAGCGCGGCGTTGGCCGCAATCGCCGCATCCACCGCGCTGCCGCCGGCTTTTAAAATGTCCACAGCAACCTGGCTCGCCAGGGGATGCGCTGTCGCGGCCATGCCGTGTTCGGCGACGACCGGGCTGCGCGACCAGGCTTCGCCGACCGGCCTGCCGCCCGCGCCGATCTCCTGCGCTGAAACGGCGGTGACGCTGGCGGCCGCAATTACGCAATTAATCAGTTTACGAAGCATGGTTTCTCCTCGAAAAGACTGCCATTATACCAATTCCCAAGTTGCCTTGCGTACAATTTCCCAGAAACAATGTTATAGACACCATCATAAACACCGCTCATTTTGCGGTTTCATATCGCATGGCCTGCAATTGTTGACGCAATCGCTCCCCGAATATCTCTTCGCCGCAGATGCTGAAGTGATCTCCGTCCCTGTACGTCAAACAATCGCCGACGAGGAGGGATTGCGGATTTATGTCGAGCGTATTGATTAGAGAGATATACTCTACATTCTGACCCTGATTTTCCAACAGTTTCAACATTTCACCCTCAAGGCGGTCAAAAAGATCGATGTGGCGTCTATTGATCTTCCATTCCGTTTCCGGGTTTTTCAAAGCCGACTCATAATCAAAACGCGCCTCTACAAAAGGACCAAGCCATATCACTTCATTATCAAGAGATAAATCGTTTAAGTAGGTAACTGTTTTATCGAAATTATTTCTGTCGAAGGCAAACGGGCTTTGTTCCTGAAAAATTCTGATCGTATCGTTTTTGCCTTGATCGTCCTGCAGAAAATAGGATCCGGATTGATGAAAATAAATTCGGCGAATGCTGTTTTTCTCGCTTGCGGCAAATTCCCGGAATTCCTTGTATTTGCATTTTGGCCGGTCCCGATGCGGACGGCAGCCCCCCTGCGAAACGCCGATCAAAAAATCCCCCATACCGGCCCTGAAAAAAAAGTTGTGAATATTCATGGCGTGCGAATCGCCGAGCACGATAACCGCTTGCTGATGCTTTTTCTTGCACGCGTTAAACCGCGCAAGCGGCAGTTGCGTCACTTCCCGCACCCAGAAACGGCACTCGCCGTCATCGCCCATGACATCATACAGGTCGTATTGCGTATGACGCTCTACGAGGTTGTATAATTTTGCGCTGTTATCCTGAAAGTCGCGTAAGAAATACCGTTCCTGAATAGACAGTGAAATTCCTGCGGCGCTGAAGCCCGCCATCAAAACGGCAGTGCTGGAAAATATAACCGCCATCATTTTTGTGGAAATAGAATTCGCTGTCCCACGCCGGCGGAAAGGACATTCAACATATTTCCAGGTGAGATATGCCGGCGCCGCCGTCAAAACACTAAGCAAGCCCATTTGCGCAAGACCCGGCTCCCCTGGCGTCGAAATCCGGACAAAGGCGAAGAGAGGCTGATGCCATAGGTAAATGCTGTAGCTAATCAGCCCGATCCCTACAAATAGTTTTAACGACATCAGCCGGCCAGCATAGGTGTCGCCGTCTGCAAAGAGTATAAACAGCACGGACCCCGTAACGGGTATTAAAGTATACAACGAAGGAAACGGCGTATTCTCATGAAACAGAAACACGCTGGCCAGAATCAATAACACGCCTGCAGCGGATGCGAGGTTTTTGATCGCACGGCCCGAAGAAATTGTAGCAAATGCGCAAAGCGCGCCGGCGAAAATTTCCCATACGCGCGCATGGGTCAGATAAAATCCTGCATTTGCATCGCTACGTGATATCCATTCCGCAAATATCAGGCTAAGACCTGCGATCGCTGCAATCGCCAGAACCATATTGATCTTGCCGAAACGCCACAGCGCCAGTAGCAGTAAAGGAAATGCAAGATAATATTGTTCCTCAACTGCAAGGCTCCACGTATGAAGCATGGGAATGTCTTCTGCAGCCGGTGAAAAATATCCGCTTTCTCGCCAGAAGAAAAAGTTCGAAACGAAAAACACAACGGCGATGAGCGACCGTGAAAAGTCCTCATATGAAGTTGGCGTCATTAAAATGAACGCTGCGGGTACACAGCACGCCATAATGAAGAAAAGGGCTGGCAGAATGCGCCTGGCGCGGCGCTCGTAAAAGCCGCGCAATGAAAACGTTCCTGCGGCGCGTTCTTTCAGAATAATTGACGTAATCAGATAGCCGCTGATAACAAAAAAAATGTCGACGCCGACGTAACCGCCCGAGAAAAGCGGAAAGCCTGCATGGTAAAGCACTACCGGGATAACCGCTACGGCGCGCAGTCCGTCAACTTCCTTGCGATACTTCAGGCTCGGCGGATTCATTCGTTTATCTGACAGCGCTCACAGCCATCAACGCTGCTTTCGTCCTCGGGTCAAACCCCTGCCCCAGCGATTGCGGGCAGAAGCGGCGCTGAAAAGCAACAAGCGCGGCGGCGTGATCGCCCGGTTTCGCATCATAGCCGATTTCAACAAGCGCGCCCAACGCGTCATCGTAGGAAACCGCCTCGCCGTCCTTCGGGTCGCCGCTGAACGGCGCCAAGGCTAATCCCGCCGCCGCCAGCCGGACCCAGGGAAATTTCTCGCCGGGGTCTTCCTTGCGGCGGGGCGCCACGTCGGAATGGCCGAGCACCCGAGCCGGGGTTATATTATGGCGCGTGCGGAGATCCTTCATGAGCGCAATTACTGCGGCGATCTGCGTCTCTGGAAAATCGCGATAACCCCACTCATGGCCGGGATTGACGATCTCTATACCGATAGAGCGCGCATTGATGTCCGTCTCGCCGCACCACGATCCGGCGCCGGCGTGCCACGCGCGCTTTTCTTCATCGACAAGCCTGAAGACATCTCCATTTTCCTCAACGAGATAGTGCGCGCTGACTTTCGCCTGCGGATCGCACAAGCGGTCCAGCGCCTCCTTGCCGGTCCGCATTCCTGTGTAATGGAGGATAATCGTGTCGGCTTCACGTCCGCGTTCATCGAAATTCGGCGACGGCGCATCAATAAGTTTCATTGGCTTATCCCGGCGGTTCTGAAAGGACTCCAGTATTGGGCTGTTTCTTCGCATTTCGCAAAAGCACGAACCCGACGCCCGCCAAAGTCATGAGGCCGCCCACCGCCATGCGCGGGCCGAACGGATCGCCGAGGAGGAGAACGGAAAAGAATACGGCGATAATCGTCGTCAGGAGAACGCTTGGCGCAACGACGCTCACCGGTAAACGCTGCAACAGCCAGTAATAGGTTGCGTGCCCGATGATCGAGGCGGCGACCGCGGAATAAATTATCGCGCCGAAAAACAGTCTCTTATCCACCGCTTCGTACGCCGCCGCCTGCCCCGTCTCGAATATGGCGGTCATGACAGACAGGCCGACAGTACCGATAACAGAAAACCACGCCAGTAATTGATACGGGGTGAAACCGCTTGAACGCTTTACCGTCACGGCCCCCATGGCTTCGGAAAACGCCGCGGCGGCCACAAGGCCCACGCCAAGGCCGATGCGCGTGTCCGGGTCCGCCGACGTTTCGCCGGCGGTCGCAATCAGGGCGACGCCGACAAAAGCGATAGCGATGCCCAGGATCCGCCGCCAGCCGGGGCGATCCCCCAAAAAGATCACGGCCAGAATTGTGGCGAACGGAACATGCAACTCAAGCGCAATCGCCGCCGCCGACGCAGGGGCGAGCTTTACGCCTGAAAACATTAGCGCATAGTTGAAGACGCCAAGACACAGGCCGCCGAGAAAAATCTTCGGCATTTCTCCGCTGCGCCACCGCAGGAAAGGCGACATCAAAATCGCCACCAGCCCCATCCGCACCGCAGCGTAAAACATCGGCGGCACTTCACCGACGATTGTTTTGATCACCACAAAATGAAAGCCCCAGACGAAACACATCATCAAAAAGGCGCCGACTTCGCGCAGACTCATTCACGCTCTCCGGATTGCAAGGCTTTAAGACTATTGGTTTGCCGCTTAAGCCGAACGCCAGAGCGTATCAATCGATAAATTCTATCTGGGAGAATAGACCTGAATTCAGGCCCGGGCGCTCACCGAACGCCAGCGGCGGGAATGCTCGCCGCCAAAAAGAATGCCGGAAATTGCCGTCAAGCCGAGAATAACCGGCGCCGCGATGGCGAGCGCAATAACCGCGATGGAGGCCGCGAGAACGACAATGCAGAATACAGCCGTTTCAATGATGCGGTTCTTCAAAGTACCGCCCCGTTCGTGTTGTTCCAGTGCGTTACACTCCGGCATCCGAACTAACCCCTACTCTACACGCATAATCATCAAAACAGACTGCCGCTTGCGCGTCCATGGCGTCCCACAGGCGCGCCGGCTATTTTGAGGCATAATTCGTTAATATCTGTTCATATGCGCTGTTGATAGCGGCCATGCGCCCTTCGGAGATTTTTACAAGATCAATAGGCACGCCGCGCCCCATCAACGCATCCGGATGATGATCCCGCGACAAGGCGCGATAGGCCAGTTTCACCGTCTCCAGACTTGCGCCCGGCTCGACCCCCAAAATCAGGTGCGGGTCATCCGCGCCAAGCCCCAGATGCGCCGCTTTCAGGCGATGAAAGGCCGGCGCACTGATCCCGAACTCCTCTGCAACCTCATTGAGAAGCTCCAGTTCGCGCGGATGTGCAACGCCGTCGGCCACCGCAACATGAAAAAGGCAGTCTAGCACATCCTCCAGAATTTTTGGCGAGGCGGCAAAAATTTTCGCCACACGCTTCAGATATTCTCTGAAACCCGCCACGTCCTGTTGCGCAAGCTGGTAGATCATCCGGACCTTGTCGCCTTCTTCCGCAGGAAAATGAAAATAATCGCGGAAAGCATCGATTTCGTCATCGGTGACAATGCCGTCGGCCTTCGCCATTTTGGCGGAAAGTGCGATCAGGGCGATTGAAAACGCCGCCTCGTCGCGTTTTCGGCGCTGCGCGCCCAATGCATCGAGCAAGGCGCCAAGCGTGCGTTTTTTCGCCTCGGCGATGCTGGCTTCTATTCGGTCCCAGAAACTCATGCCCGTTTCTTAAGTCTCAAAGCGAAAAAGCGCCAGCAGACGCCGCGCCGCAGCGGGAGCCCTCTCAACGCCTGGGGAAAAAATTTCAACTGTAAAATAAAAGTCATATTTGCATAGACTTACCAGCAAAAAGCGCATCCTTTGCGCTGAACGCATCCCCGCCAAGCTTTGCAAATCCTGCTTTTTGCCGACACAATTTCCGCCTCAGCCAAAAGCGCCTGAAATTCAGCGCTGATCTGTCAAACGGGGAAGGAAACGGGTGATGGGGCGAACGTTTCAAGAGCTTGGCGTTTTAATCAGCGGATTGTGTTGCGGCGCAGCCTTTACAATGATTGTTCTGGTAATCGCCGGCGTCTTCAACTGAGTTTTAAAAGCGCTTACGCCGCATGACGAGAACGCGCCGCGCGCTGACGGTTCGCCGTTTCACAAAGCCATATCTTCACAGTCAACTTTTCCTTGTCCTCTGCTGAAGGCGATAATGTTTCTACACTGATGAGCCGCAGACCTGTCGCCGCACACCACGCACGCACTTCATCATCCGAAAACCCCAGCCGGCGGTGGGCGTGTTCTTCGCGCAGGAATTCCAGCTCATGCGGCGCAAAGTCTGAAATCACCAGCCTGCCGCCGGGCGCAAGCAGTCTCGCCGCCTGCGCAATTGCGCCAACCGGTTCTGACAGAAAATGCAGCACTTGATGCAGGCAGACAACATCGGCGCACCTGGCTTCAAGCGGCAAGGAAAAAAGATCGCCGTGTCGCGCCTGTGCGTGGGCGATTCCCGCTTGATCCAGGTTGGCGCGCGCTATCGACAGCATTTCATGCGACAAGTCATAACCGATTGCGGATTTGTAACGGTCGGCGAAAATCTCGAGCATACGGCCTGTGCCGGTGCCAAGATCGATAAAAAGACCGACGTCCTTGTCGCCGATCAGATCAATCATGCGCGATTCAATATCCTGTTCGGGCAGGTGCAACCGGCGAAGCCGGCCCCACTCCTTGGCGTTTTTTTCAAAATACGCAGCCGCCTGCGCCGCGCGCGCCTCGCGCGCCTGATCAAAACGCTCCGCATCGCGCACAAGCACCCGGTCCTCCGCTTCGGCCATTTCCCGCACCGCCTCAATCACAGCGCGAACCGGCAATCGCCCGGCGGCGGGGACCGCCATGCGGTAAAACATCCACGCGCCTTCCCGGTGGCGCTCCGTGAGGCCGGCGTCGGAGAGGATTTTCAGATGCCGGCTCACGCGCGGCTGACTCTGGCCAAGAATGGCGGTCAGTTCGCTCACGGTCAGCTCGCCGCGCGCCAGCAAAACCATGATGCGAAGGCGCGTTTCCTCGCCAATGGCGCGAAATATATTGAGCGCAGCGTCAAGCGCCATCTTTACAGCCTCATCCTGTTTGTGAATTAAAATATAAAGATATCTTTATATGTTGGCAATTGTGAGCGTTCGCGTCAAATTTCGGTCTTGATGGCGGCGCTTTTCGCGCATTGTTATGAACCGGCGAATTCCTATATCCTGCAATAGCGCCGGATAAGGTCCCGGCGCGCGCGTCTAACCAGGGGGCTCCTGCCGATATGAAGATTTCCGCCTTTCTCGCCGCACTTTGCCTGCCGCTCGGCGGCCTCGCCCATGCGCAACTGACCGGCGCAGGCGAAGCCGATGATGTCGCGCGCGAACTGGAAGCGGCGCCGGTAAACGCCAACGCGGCGGATGCAGATCCTTGGGAAGGCTTCAACCGCAAAATGTTCGCCATCAATGATACGTTTGACCGGACGTTGATGGTGCCGGCTGCAAAAACCTATCGCGCGGTCACCCATAAAAAACAGCGCAAAGGCATTCGAAATTTTATCGCCAATCTGCGCACGCCGGTGATCCTGGTAAACGACATCCTCCAGGGCGAGTTCGGGCGCGCCGGAGAAACCGCGGGCCGTTTCGTTATCAATTCCACAATCGGATTTGGCGGCATGGGCGACCCCGCGGAACGGCTCGGCATTGCGCAGCATTCGGAGGATTTCGGCCAGACCCTCGCTGTCTGGGGCGTCGGCTCCGGTCCCTATGTGGTTTTGCCGTTTTTCGGGCCCAGCACCGTGCGCGACAGTTTCGGTTCCGCATTCGACGCCGCGGCCGATCCGGCCATCTGGGTGCGCACGCCTCCGGCGAAATATTTCCGCTATTCCCGCACGGGCGTCGGCCTTTTATCCGCCCGCGAACCGCTGATCGAGCCGCTGAACGATATCCAGTCGGATTCGCTTGATTTTTACGCATCCATCCGAAGCTTTTATCTTCAGTCCCGCATGCGTGAGATCAATAACGGCCGCACAACCTTTGAAGATTTGCCGGATATCGGTGAATTCGAAGAATTTGAGGAACTGGAATAGCCTTTCAGGCGTTTCCATAAGGTTTTGAGGGAGATTACCTGATGCGTATCATTCAGCATACACGGCGCGCCCTGTTTCGCCATACGGCGGCGGCGCTTGCCATGGCCGCAGCCATTGGCGCCGCGCCCGCGCTTGCCGATCAGGCGGCGGAAGATTTTGTCACTGAAATTCTAGATGAAGCCGAGCCAATTCTGGGCGCCGCCGACCGCCAGACAATGATGAGCGGCATTGAGGACCTTGTCGGCAAATATGTCGATATGCGCCGCATCGGGCGTTTCGTGCTCGGACAATATGCGCGCCAGATGACGGATGCGCAGGCTGCGGAATATTTCCCGCTGTTTCAGCAATACGCCACGCTGATCTATCAGCGCACCCTTTCCGATTACGGCGGGCAACGGATTGTCGTCACCGGCTCTATCGACCGGTCGGAACGCGATATTGTCGTGAATTCGAAAATCGCCAATCCGAAACCGGGGGACGCTTTCGCCAACGCCGTCATTCACTGGCGCGTCTACCGCGACCGCGACGGCGCCATGAGTGTTGTCGACGCCGGCGCGGACAATGTCTGGCTCGCCATCGAACAGCGCAGCCAGTTCACCTCGCTCATCGCCAATAATGGCGGCGGCGAAAAAGGCGTTGATGCGTTGATTGCAGAGTTGAGAACGCGTGTGAACGAGGGATAAGTACGAAGGCTCTAACGTATAATTTCATTTGTGTGACGAGAGACAATACCCTCGGCAATTGCATGTCGGATTTGACGTTGCAACGCCGAAGCTGCATGACTGACCTATTATCAACAGAAATTCATATAACGTTGTGCGAGCGCTTTTGACCAAAACGTAAAAGCGCGCTTCATCTCTGAAGCGCGCTTTATCAAAGTTTAAACTAAATTCGTCGCCGGCTAGTTAAGGTCGAACGTAAAACCGGCGTACACAAATCGGCCGACTGCGTTGACTGGAGTGCCAAGTGAACCGATATCAGGTAATTGGTTGGTCAAATTGTTAACACCGACATATATGCCCGCATTGTCACGAATATCGTAGCGCACTTGAACGTCATGCGTCGATACGGCGGATGTCCGGCCGGGCTCAAAGAGAACAAGCCCCTGGTCCGCCGCAGCATCAAACTCATCGATCTCATCCCTGAAGATGCGATCCCGGAAACGCCACCGGTAATTCACCGAAAGATTATTATAGAGCCAGGTCAGATCAAGTGCGCCGACATGCACCGGCGCATCATCGCCCAGTAAGGTGGCCGTTTCGTCACGCTCTTCATCAGCCGCTTGTCCGGGCAAACTCACAACGTCAAGTCGCTCCAGGTAGCTGCCAACATAACGCAGGTTAAATTGGCCCATGTTGTTCATGCCGATGTCAGCCGGGTCAAAAAGATAATTGACCTCGTAATCGACGCCGGATGTTTCAAAGAAAGCAACGTTGATCGGCAAGACTTCCAGAAAGCTTAAGCCGCCATCCGCACGGCGCGTAATAAGACCGCAGAAATCATTATCAATTGAAGGAAGATCAACGCACTGATCGACGATGTCCTGAGAGGCCGGCGCGATAATGCCGTCTTCCATATTGATCCGCCAATAATCGGCAATAAAGGTTAGCCCCTCAAACCAGCTGGGCTGATAGACGAAACCGGCAGTCCACGTCGTCGCTTTTTCTTCCCGGAGATCCGGATTACCGCCAATCACGCCGCCGAACGTGGCGTTAAGGATGTCATCGCCTTCAAAAGTGGTCGGATCAACGCCTAATGGCGTCAATATAGCGGCGCAGTTCATTGCACGAAGACCGGGATTTGCGGCGAGCGGAATATTATCGACATCGCAAGGATCATCCGGCAAGAAGAACGACTGGTTCTGTGGATTGAACAACTCCGCTATATTAGGCGCTCTTACAGCAACTGAGTAAGTTCCGCGAAAGCGCAGATCCTCGAAAGGCGACCAATGTCCGCCGACTCGCCACGTCGTCGTGCTGCCGATTGTTGAATACTCCGACAACCGGAACGCAGCGTCTATGGTCAAATCTTTAGCGAGGACATGATCCTGAAGGATCGGCACCGAAATTTCACCGAACCCTTCGAATACATCGAATTCACCGACTGTCGGGAAGATTTCATTCCCGAACGTAAAGCCTTGCGTATCGATAAGAGGCGGAAAATCTTCACTGTTTTCCTCTCGATATTCAAGTCCGAAAGCAAACCCGATGGGGCCAGCCGGCATTTCCATAACGCCTGACGTATCACCGGAAAGCACTGCGGATACAACAAATTGCTCAACCGTCGCTTCCCGCAGACTGTCATCGTTGACAAAATCAATCGCCGCTTGCGAGGCGTTGCCTAAACCAAAAAGGTTCAACGGCTCACAACCGCTATCCGGGCCGGGCGTAAAGAACGGCGTCGTACCATAATTGTCAGGCGTCACCGTCGTATTGAACGCGTCGAAGAACCCAAGGAAACCAAAACCGCCAGGAAAAGGAATTTGCGGGGGCAGTGCGTCTGGATCAAGATTCGACCGACAGGTCGGCTGGCCGGTCGACGGATCGATCACCGCATCCATGGCTGCATAAAAGCGATCGAGAACCAGATTATTTTCAGCAATGAATTTTTCATCGGTGCGGCCGTAAACGACTGACATGTCGAGACCAAGATTTTCAAATGTATCAGGGAAAATCGTTGTCTCTACGCCGCCCGCGACACGATACGTACGACGTCTTATATCTTCGGCGCGCCGGCCGAGTTCAAACGTATCATGAGAAATGAAGACAGTATCCGCGCCCGCCATATTCGCGGCGTCAGCAATGTTATCCGGAACGAAGGGGTTATCAGCAACTACGATCGGAATGAGGTCGCTAAACGCTGGGCTTCCCAAAGCATAAGACTCTACCTGTGCAAACTTCAGCTCAAGAAAACCTCTTACATTCGGATTAAAATCATAATGCGTGAAAACATTGGCGACGTAGCGCTCAACATCTGAAGTCAAGCTTCCCTGAAAATCGGAAATTCTTGTAGAACTGCCCCCGATGGAATTTCTGAAAGCAATGACATCGCCCTGGTCGTAGACATCGCCATCGCCTTCAAAGTCAAAGAGTAGATCAAACCCGTCAAAGAAATCGATCGCGACGCCCCCTTCCGGGCTTGCGAATCGAATTGTCGCGTCTTGCAGGAATACCCGCTGTCTAATATCGCCGTTCGGATCGAAATCCGGATTGTCTAATAACGTGAATGCTTCAGAGCTGGCAAAATCACGATCAGTATTACGCAAGCCATTTTCTTTGGAATATTCAAACGAAACCGCAATATTACCGCGATCATCGGCAAAATTAGTACCCGCGACAATGCTGCCGAAGTAACGTTCAGCATCCCCATGGTCGGGATTCAGACCGCCCTGTCCCCGAACGGCGACGCCTTCGAAATCATCCTTCAAAATAAAGTTTACCGCGCCCGTAACAGCGTCTGCGCCGTATACAGCCGATGCGCCGCCCGTAAGAATATCAACCCGTTCAACCAGATCGACTGGAATGGTGTTGGTATCTACAGCGGCCGTTCCTCCTGAGCCCCCCACATGGCGACGCCCATTAACAAGAACCAGCGTGCGGTTCGAGCCAAGATTTCGCAGGTTCAGCGTATTCAAACCCGTGGCGCCGATACCGCCAAAAGTAGCATCATCATTGTCAACAGACCCTACCAGTGACGGAACTTCATTAAGAAGTTCGACAAGGCTGGTTTCGCCCGAACGCTGAATATCAATAGCGCCTAAACTGGTGATTGGAGATGGCGATTCCAATGCGGGGCGTTCAATACGCGAACCGGTAACGACAATCGTATCGTTATCAGCGGTGTCTCCGGGCTGTGCGAAAGCAGGCGCAGCGACCATCATCGCACTGGCAGAAGCCGTCGTGAGAAGTGCGGCGCAGGCTTTTTTCATGAATTGAGTTGACATAATGGGTCCCTTCTATTTCCGGCGAAAGGGGCCGCAAGCCGTCGCAATTTCCACCCCCCGGTCGGAATTTGCAGCTGTTGGTTACGCCCCAGAGTTGGGCGCGATTATAACGCACCTGCAAAAATCATCACCTGTTTTTAAAGAAAATATGACGGTCAAGGCTTATTTGGGCCTAACGCTGTTGCGCCTGAACCACAAAAATGCTGCGCTGTTCGCCGTTCCTTCAAAAGAAAAAACCGCCTCGGCCAGCGCCGGGCGGTTTTATCGTAAATACAATATGTATGAGCGCGAATTTCTAGGACGAATAATATTCGACCACGAGATTCGGCTCCATGGTGCACGGGTAAGGCACTTCGGCGAATTCAGGCACCCGCAGGTAAGTCGCCGTCATTTTCTTCGGCTCCACCTCGATATAATCGGGGATGTCGCGCTCTGGGCTTTGCAGCGCTTCGAGCACCAGCGCCATGTTCTTGGACTTTTCCTTGATTTCCACCACATCGCCGGGCTTCAGGCGAACGGAAGGAATATTGGTTTTTACGCCGTTCAGCTTCACATGGCCGTGGTTGATGAACTGGCGCGCGGCGAAAACAGTCGGCACGAATTTCGCGCGGTAAACAATAGCGTCCAGGCGGCTTTCGAGAATGCCGATCAGGTGCTCGGCCGTGTTGCCGCGGGCGCGGTCGGCTTCGTTGTAAATCCGCTCAAAATGCTTTTCGGAGATATTGCCGTAATAGCCTTTCAGCTTCTGCTTCGCCATGAGCTGCAAGCCAAAGTCGGAAAGCTTGCCGCGGCGACCCTGGCCGTGCATGCCGGGGCGGTAATCGCGTTTGTTGATGGGTGATTTTGGCCGGCCCCAGACGTTTTCGCCGACCCGGCGGTCAAGCTTGTGCTTGGCGCTGATGCGCTTAGACATTATTCCTCGCTTCCGGCGCGGCCCGGCGCGCGGGGCCCATCCCCGGCGCAATCTCAACGGCGGTCCACGCGCCTCCCGTTTGAATTGCGCGGGCTTTAATGGCGCGACGCCGCAAAGTCAAACCCCGGACACGAAAAAGCCCGATGAAAAGCGGGCTTTCTGGAATAAATTCTGGCAAGGCCGGTAATCAGGCGGCTTTTTTCCTGCGGCTCGCCGCGCCAAGACCGCCGAGCCCGGCGATCATCAGCCACAATGCGCCGGGGATCGGCAGTTCCGGCGTTTTCTCGATGCCGTAGAACGTGACGTGCGATACAGCTGCGCTGATGCCCAGCACATCCAGATCGAAAGTGAATGAGCCGGAAACGCCGTCGCCCATCATGTCCGTGACGATTTTCAGGAGCGCGAATTACATTTTCCGGTTGTACAGACAGTATGCTGATCGCCCTGATTTCGGTTACCCGGGCGGCGCTGGAACCGGCGCCTCAACTGAATACTCCTTGAGGTCAGGCGTTTTCATCTCTCGCAGAAAGCGCCGCACCGCGTGGGGATAGAGTGTGTAATTCCGGCCGTTTTCGTCCACATACCAGGCGCCGCAGCCGGAGGCCCAGACGCGCTCCTGCAGGTCGGCCTGGATCGACCGGTCGAACGCCGCGGCCGCTTCCGGTCGCGGTTCAATATGCGCACCCGCCCCCGCAGCGCGCGCGCGCTGCAAAAGCTGAACGATATAGTTCACCTGCGCCTCGATCATCAGGATCACCGAATTATGACCAAGCCCGGAATTGGGGCCAAGCAGCAAAAAGAAATTCGGAAAGCCGGGCGCCATGATCGTCCGGTGCGCGGCGACGCCGTCTTTCCAGTGATCGCGAAGCGTTTGCCCCGACGGGCCGGTCACATCAATCGATTCAAGTATATCGAACGGTTTAAAGCCTGTGGCGAGAATGATGACGTCGGCGGCGCGTTCTTTTCCGTCCGCCGTCAGAACGCCGTTTTGCGAAAAGCACGCGATCCGGTCCGTTACAAGGTCGACATTATGGCGCTGAATGGCGGCGAAATAATCGTCAGAAATCAAAATTCGCTTGCAGCCGACAGGATAGTCAGGCGTCAGCTTCGCGCGCAGCGCCGGGTCTTTCACCTGATTGGCGAGATGTTTTTCAAAAGTCCGGCGAACAAAACGCTTCACGCCATTGTCGTCTTTCTTGAAGGAAGCAAAACGCCACTCCATGAAAGAGAAATAAAATCCGCGATAGGCGCGCGCCAGCCACGGCGTTTTCGCAAACAGCGATTTGACCCAGTCCGGGTACCGGTAGCTCTGGCGCGGCATGACCCAATTGGGCGTACGCTGATAAAGATCGAGATGTTTCACTTTTCCAACGATTTCCGGGATCACCTGCACGGCGCTTGCCGCCGAGCCGATGATGGCGACGCGTTTGTCTTTCAGATCGACGTCGTCGCGCCATTGCGCCGTATGAAAGAGTGCGCCGTCAAACGCCTCTGCGCCGTCAAAATCCGGAATGTTCGGCTCATGCAGGCCGCCGAGACCGCTGACGACAAAGTCAGCTTCGGCAATGGCGCCGTCAGCGAATGTAATATTCCAGTGCGCGCCGTTGTGGCGGATCGCTTTCACCGTTTTGTTAAAAGCGATGGAGCGGTAAAGATCGTATTTTACCGCGCAATGTTTCATGTACGCAAAAATTTCATCGCCCGGCGAAAATCGCCGCGACCAGTTCGGGTTCGGCTCAAAGGAAAAGGAGTAAAGGTGTGAAGGCACATCGCAGGCGACGCCGGGATACCGGTTTTCCCGCCAGGTGCCGCCGACCTCGCCGGCCTTTTCATAGATCGTGAAATTCTCAAAGCCTTCCTGACGCAAACGGATCGCCATCCCCATGCCGGAAAAACCGGCGCCGAGAATAGCGATGCGCGGGCCGTGATCTTGCGGCGGTTTTTCATGTAGCGTTTCAACGCGCATATCGTCAGGCAAGCGGGACCTCGTCGCTGTTTGTAGCTATGGCGGTGACAGTGGCGCCTGGCGCCTTGCCCCGCAAGACGCCGATGCAGCGGGCGCCAAGCAAAATACGATTGCGGCGGCGCGGCGTGATTTCTGTGTTTATGACTTTATGGAAAACGGCGTGAAAGCTGTATCCGCGTCATAAACATCAACGCCTTCGGCCCGCTTCAACGCGCCGACAATGCGATAGGTGACCGGCGTCAAGAATGCTTCCCACAAGACTTTCAACACATAATTCGTGGCGAGCACGGTCAGCACCTGCTCCGTCGTCCATATGCCGATAAAGGCGACGGGATAAAAAATCAGGCTGTCGACGCCCTGCCCCACAATCGTCGAACCGATCGTCCTTTGCCATAAATGTTTGCCGCCGGAAGCCAGTTTCATGCGCGCCATGACGAAGGCGTTGGAAAGCTCGCCAGCCCAGAACGCAATTATCGACGCGAATACGATGCGCGGCGTCAGACCGAAGACCGCCTCATAGGCCGGCTGATCGTTCCACCCCGGCGCCGGCGGCAGCGATACGACCACCCACGCCATCAGCGCCATAAACAGGACGGCGGCGAACCCCGCCCAGACAACGCGCCGCGCGCGCGCATATCCGTAAACTTCCGTCAGGACGTCGCCGAGCACATAGGATAGCGGAAAGAATAAAATCCCCGCGCCGAACATGCCCACATTCCAGCTTCCGATATTGAATTCGAAGAGCTGCACCAGCTTTGCGGCGCCGATGAGGTTGGAGCAAACCAGTATGACAACGAACGCCGCCATGGCGAAGTCGTAATATTTGAACCGGTGACCGCTCAGCGCATCAGCGTTCTCGATGCGCTCAATCTGTTGCGGCTGGCTCATTCAGCGTTTGCCTCACGCCCTTCCCAGCCGGGGCCGCGCACCACGCGCCCCGCCGTCGCGCCCGTATGCGTTCCGTCGCGCAGCGTATGAACGCCGTTGACGAAAACATGATCGACGCCGACGGCGAGCTGGTGCGGTTCCGCAAAGGTGGCTTTATCCTGAATGGTTTGCGGATCGAAAACGACCACGTCGGCAAAATAGCCGGGCGCCAGCATGCCGCGATCCTTGACGCCGAGATTGCCCGCCGGCAGCGACGTCATCTTGCGCACAGCCTCTTCCATAGAAATGACGCCCTCATCGCGCACATATTTCGCATAGACGCGCGCGAAGTTGCCATAACCGCGCGGGTGTGTGCTCTGGTTCAGGAAGACGCCTTCCGGCGCTTTCGATCCGCCGTCGGAACCGAAACTGACCCATGGCAAGGCAACCTTTTTGGCGATGTTGTCCTCTGACATGGAAAAATAAACAACCTGCACGCGGCTGCCGTCTTCAATGACGAGATCCATGGCCGTTTCCGCAAACGGTTTACCGCGCTCTTCGGCGACGTCCGCCAGCGTTCTGCCGATATATTTGCGCAATTCCGGATTTTTAAAGCCCACAAGCAAAACGCCTTCTGGACCCCCGGCATTGGTGATGCCGCTGACGAATTCGTCTGATGGATTGTTGATCGCCTCAGCCACGCGCGCGCGGTTTTCCGGTTCCTGAAGCCGCGCCGCCCATTTTTCATAACCGCCTTCCTGCACCCATAGCGGCATGGCCGCGTCGAGGCCGGTGGAGCTCGCCGGATAGGAATACATATCGGCTGTGATGCGCAGACCTTCCGCGCGCGCCGTTTCGACCTTTTCAATGACCTGATCAAGCTTGTCCCAGTTCGCCTGTCCGCTGGCTTTCAGATGATAAATCTCCGCCGGTACGCCGGCCTCGCGCGCGATCTGAATAAGCTCATCAACGGCCTCCAGCAGACCATGAGACTCGCTGCGGATATGCGAAATATACATACCGCCATATTCCGCTGCGGCCTTGTTCAGCGCGATCAACTCTTCGGTGCTGGCGAAATTCGCCGGCGCATAGATCAGCGATGAGCCCACGCCCATTGCCCCTTCGCGCATGGCGTCGCGCACATGCGCCTGCATACGCTCAATCTCTTCAGGGCTCGCCGCGCGGTTGTCGTAACCGATTTCATAGGCGCGCAAGGTGGTCGCGCCGACAAACGACGCCACATTGGGCGAGACGCCCTTGTCTTCCAGATATTCCAGATACTCGCCGAGGGTCGTCCACTCTATATCGTACTGGATATCGCCCTGGCGGTCTTTTGCTGCGGCTTTTATCTCATCCGACCACGGACCATAAGAAACCCCTTCACCGAAAACTTCCAGCGTCACGCCCTGATGGATATCGGCAAGACTTCTGCCGTCCTCGATTAAATCCTCCACCGCCCAGCTCAGCATGTTGATAAAGCCGGGCGTTACGGCGCGCCCTTCCGCGTCGATCACGCTTTGCGCTGTCGCCTCTCCAAGATCACCCACCGCGGCGATCCGGTCGCCGTCAATGGCGACATCGGCCGGAACGCCGGGCGCGCCCGATCCGTCGTAGACAACGCCGCCGCGGATGATGACGTCATACTGGTCCGCCGCGTCTCCCGTTTGCCCGCCGCCGCAAGCCGATAACGCCGCCAATAACGCCGGCGCAAGAAATCGTATCAACATTGTCCGCCCCTTGTTCGATTGATCACCAGATATAGACGCGTTCTTCCGGCGGAAGATACATCGCGTCGCCGGGTTTGACATCGAACGCCTCGTACCATTCATCGATGTTGACGACCATGCCGTTCACCCGCAGGTCCATCGGACTGTGCGGCGCCGACAAAAGTCGCCGGCGCAATGTCTCTTCCGTCTGTTTAAAGCGGCGCGCCTGCGCGCGGCCCAAAAAGACGCGTTGCCGCCCCGTAAACCCGTCCAGAACCGGGGGTTCTTCTCCATCGAGGGAAAGCAAATAGGCGTGATAGGCGACGATCACGCCCGCCAGATCGCCAATATTCTCACCAAGCGTCTGGCGTCCGTTCACCTTGACGCCCGGCAGCGGCTCATACTGACTGAATTGCGCCGCAAGACGGTCTCCCAGAGCGTCGAACGCCTCGCGATCTTCATCCGTCCACCAATTGCTTAAAACGCCGTCTGCATCATATTTTGACCCCTGATCGTCGAACCCGTGACCGATCTCATGACCGACGATGGAGCCAATGGCGCCGTAATTGATCGCCGGGTCCGCGTGCGGGTCAAACAGCGGCGATTGAATATACCCGGCGGGGATAAAGGCCTCGTTGCGTGTCGGGCTGTAAAACGCATTCACAGTTTGCGGGCCGGTAAACCATTCAGCCTTATCGACGGGTTTTTTCAGACGCGCCGCGTCGTGTTCGGCGTCAAATACACGCACGCGCTTTACATTGCCGACAAGATCGTCCGCGCGAATGCGCAGCTCGGCGTAATTGCGCCATTTCTCCGGATAAGCGATTTTCGCCGTCATTTTATCGAGCTTTTCCAGCGCCCGCGCTTTCGTCGCAGGCGTCATCCAGCTTAGATCGCCGATCCGCGTGCGCAGCGCGCTGCGCACATTTTCAAACAGCGCCGTCATCTCCTCTTTGGATTCCTCGGGAAAGAAATTCGCCACATATATTTTGCCGACCGCCTGATCGAGCGAGCGGTTCACCAGATCGACGCCCCGTTTTTCGCGTGTTCGCTGTTCTTGCTGCCCGTTCAGCTTCTCTCCAAAAAAGGCAAAGCTTTCATCGTCAAACTCCGGCGAAAGGTATCGCGCAAAACTGTTGAGAAGCCGAAACGTCAAATAGGACTTCCAGTCTTCAAGCGGCGTCTCGGCGAACAGGACCGCCAATTCCGGAAAGGCTTCTTTTTCGCGCACAACGAAAGTTTCGGCGTCTTCAATCCCGGCGCTATTGAAATAGGCCGTCCACGGAAATTCCGGTGCAAAATCAACAAGCGATTGCATATCCATCTTGTTATAAGTGCGGTCGGCGTCCCTGCGGTCCGCGCGGCTCCAATGCAGCGCAGCGATCGCTTTTTCCAATTCGAATACAGTCAGTGCTTTTTCGCTCGGCCTTTCGACGCCTGCGAGCGCAAACATATTGGCGATATGCGCGCGATAGGCGGCGCGGGTATCGGAAAGCCGTTCGCTTTCGCGCTCATAATAGGATTTGTCCGGCAGCCCCAGTCCCGAATGACCGACCCAGGTAATGAAGCTGTCAGGCTGTTTTGAATCAATCCAGACCGAGTACCCAAAGGGGCCGTCCAGCCCCAGGGCGGGATCGCCCATGGCCGCGGCGACCGCTTCATGCGACTTGATTTTGGCGATACGCGCCAGATCCTTTTCTATCGGCTTCAAGCCGCGTTCGATGATAAGGTCCGTATCCAGAAAACTGCGATAGAGATCGCTGATAAGCTGACCTTCAGTGTTGCGCTCATGCCGCTCACCCGCCAGCTTGTCGAGAATAAATGCGATGCGCGCCTCATTGCGATCGCGCATCGTCGTGGAAAAACCAACGCCGGTTCGATCCGCGGGTATTGGCGTTTCGTCGAGCCACCCCCCGTTCGCGAACCTGTAAAAGTCATCGCCGGGCCGGGTTTCACGGTCGAATGCGGAAAACGGATATCCCCAGGGCGCAATAACCGGCGCGTCGGTCGCTTCCTGCGCAAAAGCTGCTCCTGCGATTACAAGCGACGCCGTCATCGCAATACTATTCAAGATCCGTCTCATTCCTTTGCCTCCCTTTACAAAACGGCCTTCAGCCTCGCCGCCTTTTTCCAACAAACCCGCACAGGCTTAATCCAGACGGACCCAATTTTCTCCGGCCAAGATCCACGTATCATCACGGTCCCTGTATAGCGGGCTCCCCTCAGGGTTTGCTGCGCGCCCTCCGAACAAAATGATCCCATCCGGAAAAGCAGCCATCCGTCCCATCATGCGTGCAGAAGGTCCATCCTCAGCAATACGACGCCAGCCTTCGCTATCGAAAACCCACGTATCGGACAAAAGAGATTCATCCCCGGCCTGTCCGCCAAAGATAATCATGCGCTTTCGGAACTCATCACTCGCGGCGGAATGGATAAAACGTGAACCGGGACCCTGCACGTCAAGTTTTGTCCAGCCATCCCCGTCCCATGTCCATGTATCCGATCTGACCGCGCCCGATGCGTCACGACCGCCATAGAGGAGGCACGTCTTAGTCGTCGGATCCCAAGTGAAACTGTGCCCCAGCCGGCCGCCCGGCCCATCACCTTCATTCCCGACGCCAGCAAACACGCGGCCGTCCCATTCGAATACGCGATCATTCAGCCGTCCGCCCGGAACCGCGCCGCCGAATATTACGAGGCTCGCGCGCGCGGGATCGTAACATGCGCCGGGTTCGCCCGCCGCAGCGCTTTCGTTTTCAGCGAGCGCCTTCCAGCTTCCGTCTTTCCAGATGTGCAGGACAGCGTCGGCGCGGAGCGCGCCGTCATCAGCGCCCCCGAATGACAGCAAGCCGCCATCTGTGTCGCTATAGACAAGTCTATGAGCGCTCCGCGGAAAATCATGCTGCTCAATCTTGCGCCAGGCTTTCGCTTCCCACACCCACATATCTGAATATGCGCGGACGGGCTTGGCGCCCATGGCGCCGCCGCCCATCATGTAAACACGGTTATCACTTTTATTATAGGCGAGTTGATGATGCGCGCGCGGTTCGGGCTTTTTCACCGGAACCTGGCCTGCGCAGGCAGTCAAGGCCAGGCCAAATAAAAAAAATAACGAGGCCATGCAAACCGATCTGCAGATTTTGAATGCGCCTTGCGGCAATGGATATGGTGAAATTTTTCACTCTCCCCATGCGTGACCAACGCCCCGCCGGCGCCGCGCAACTTTGCTGTTTTCCATCGTCGCGCCGAACGTCGCACAGCAGGCTGCACTAAAACCGACTCGCGTCTTTCTCTGCAACGCGGCTTTCGCCGGAAAGCAAATGGGCGAGAAGGTCTGACGCGGACGAACCGCATTTTCTGGAAAATTGCCGTCAATCGGCAGGAATGACAAGCGCCGGAAGTCCACCCGCCGCTGAAACCGGCTAAAAAAATCGCATTAAGCGGTTTCCGGCGTCTTCGCGCTGTCCGGCTTTTCTGAATTTTCCTCTTTATCTTCGCCAGACAAACGAAGCGTTTCCGGAAATGTCAGCGTCCTGTAGGGGAATGGAATTTCAATACCGGCGTCATCCAGCGCGCGCTTGATCCCGGCAATCACTTTATCGCGACTTTCATGCATATCGCGGGGCTTGGAGCCGGTCCACCAGCGCACCGTAAAGTCGATACTCGAAGAATTGAACTCACGCGCGAACACATCAACGCCTCTGTCGCGATCAATACCTTCAATGCTCTCAACCGTTTTTTGAATGATGTCACGGCACTTGTCGACGTCTTCGCCGTAACCGACCCCGGCGATAATTTCAAATCTGCGGCGCTCTTTGTCAGTGCGGACATAAACAGGATTTTTAAATAACATCGCGTTGGGGACAAGCACCAGTTGATCGTCGGTCTGGCGTACATACGTGTCGCGGATTGTGATTTCCTCGACCTTGCCCTCCACGCTTTCACATTCAATAAAGTCGCCGATCCGCATCGGCTTGCGCAGCATGATCATGGCGCCGGCCATAAAGTTCTCGAATATATCCTTGAACGCAAATCCAATCGCAATGCCGCCGACGCCAAGCGCGGCGAGAATGCTCGCCGGCTCCACGGAGGGGAAAAGGATTGTCGCTGCGATAAGAACGCCCAACACCCAAACGCCGATGGCCGTAAGCGTGGACAAAAGATCGACTAGCGCGCGCCTGACTTTCGCGCCTTGAAGCGCGCGCCGGATCAATGTTGCGGCGAATTTCGCCGCGAACCAGGTGAGCAGCAAGGCGACAATGGCGAGCCCGATATTCGGCAGCGCACGAATAAACCCTTCCGCATAGTTCACGAGCTGGTCCACCAGCGACGCCGTCACATCCACTTCCGTATCGACCATTTCTGTTTCGGCCGCTTCATTTTCGGCTGTGTTTTCTTGATCTTGCATGCACTATTCCCGCCGTGTCCACGCGCCGTCATGTTCGCCCGGCGCAGAATGTCCCTGCGCAAACAACAAGATGGCGCAAAGAAAGTTCCGCGCAAGACAGCGGTTATTCAGATGAGCGGCGCTTTCCAGAAAGTGTCTTGATCACGCCATGCAACGCCCGCGTCTCGCTTTCCGTGAACCCCGCGCGCTGCAACGCGACTTTCAGATTGCGCTCCATATTCGTGCGTTTTTCCTCGGGAAAAAAATAGCCGCGATCATTCAGCTCACCGATCAAATGTGCAAACAAGCGTTCAAAATCCGCTTTGCGTGCAGGCGTAATGATATTTCCGTCCGCGCCCATGGCTTTCCGATTGTCGGCTTTGGCCCACTCATAAGCGATCACGAGCGCCGCCTGCGCCAGATTGAGAGAAGCGAAGGCGGGGTTCACCGGAATGGAAACGATGCAGTCCGCGCGCATGACGTCGTCATTGGCCAGCCCGGCGCGCTCCCCGCCAAACAGAACGCAACATTTTTCACCGTTATCTATGCGTGATTTCATTTCGCACGCCGCTTGCGCCGGGGACAACACCGGCAGCAACGCTTCGCGCGGACGCGCCGTCGTCGCGAGCACATAATGACAATCTGCGATCGCATCTGCGGTGGAAGAAAAAATCTGCGCCTGGTCGATAACGAATGTCGCGCCGGCGGACATGGCGCCCGCCTTTTCATTCGGCCAGCCGTCGCGCGGATTGACGATCCTTAGGCCGGAAAGCCCGAAATTCAGCATTCCACGCGCCGCCGCGCCGATATTTTCGCCCATCTGCGGTTCCACCAGCGCAAACAGCGGCGCAGCTCTCAATTCGTCTCTGCCGTCGCGCCGCGCGATTCTCGGCTTCGGTTTCGAGGATGGATCAGGCATAATTTTCATAAAACATCAAAAATAATTTCATTGTCCCGCCTTCTGGCGCCCGCCCCCCTTTCACCGCGCAGCGCCGGATGCTAAGAGCCCGCCGATCCATTCAGAACTCTGTCCACCGCGCCAAGTCGTTTTTTGTGCGCCCTCGCAAGTCCGGTAGGAAATTCCATGCAAAAAATCAAAGTCGAAAATCCAGTGGTTGAAATGGACGGGGACGAGATGACCCGAATCATCTGGCAGATGATCAAGGATAAGCTCATACACCCCTATCTCGATATTGACCTGAAATATTTCGATCTCGGCATGGAGAGCCGCGACGCTACGGACGACCAGATCACGATTGAAGCAGCGGAAGCGACAAAAAAATACGGCGTCGCCGTCAAATGCGCAACGATCACGCCGGATGAAGCGCGCGTCGAGGAATTCGGCCTGAAAAAGATGTGGCGTTCGCCGAACGGGACAATTCGCAATATTCTGGGCGGCGTTGTTTTCCGCGAACCGATTATCATCCGCAATGTGCCGCGGCTGGTGCCCGGCTGGACGCAGCCGATCATCATCGGCCGGCATGCATATGGCGACCAGTATCGCGCAACCGACATGCTGTTTCCCGGCAAGGGAAAGCTGACGCTGAAATGGGAAGGCGACAACGGCGACGTCATTGAGGAAGAGGTTTTTGAAGCGCCCTCGTCCGGTATTTACATGGGCATGTATAATCTGGACCAGTCCATTCGCGACTTCGCGCGCGCCTGTTTTAATTACGGCATTCAGCGTAAATATCCGGTCTACCTCTCCACAAAGAATACGATCCTGAAAAAATATGACGGCCGCTTCAAAGATATTTTCGCGGAAGTTTTCGAAACGGAATTCAAGGACAAGTTCGCAGAATATGGCGGCACATACGAACATCGCCTGATTGACGATATGGTCGCCGCGTGCCTGAAATGGTCTGGCGGTTATGTCTGGGCCTGTAAAAACTATGACGGCGACGTGCAGTCAGACACCGTCGCCCAGGGTTTTGGATCGCTCGGTCTGATGACATCCGTCCTGATGAGCCCGGACGGTAAAACCGTTGAGGCGGAAGCCGCTCATGGAACGGTGACCCGCCATTACCGCCAACACCAGAAAGGCGAAGAAACCTCTACCAATTCAATCGCATCCATCTACGCCTGGACGCGAGGACTCGCGCATCGCGGGAAACTTGACGGGAATAACGCCTTGATAGAGTTCGCAACAACCCTTGAAAACACTATCATCAAGACCGTCGAGGGCGGCCATATGACCAAAGATCTGGCGTTATTGATCGGCGCAGAGCAGAAATGGCTCACAACGACCGGGTTTCTCGACAAGGTGGAAGAAAATTTCCGCAACGCGCTGAAAGGTTAACTTTGCCTCCAATTGGAACCTTTGACCAAACTATGGCATTCATTCGAAGGTAGTATTCTAATTTAGCTGGTGATTATGGACAAGGATACGAGCGAACCGGGCTGGTACAGCAAGGAAAAATCCTTCCTGCGCCAGTATGCAAGGGCGGTAACCTCTGATCAGGTCCTTGGAGACGAAATCGTCGCCGCGGCTTTAGCGGACTTTGAGCCCTCTGGGTTTGACCATCTCGGTGATCGGCAAAGGCGCATTTCGTTATTCAGAACCTTTTACGACGTATGGCGAGACGCGCAGGACAACAGCGACAAGGCGGCGCCATTTTCAGCCGCGTCTCTTCTGGCGGCGAGTCCCCATGTAGCGAGCCGGGCGCGCCAGCTTGTTCTGCTCGTCGATGTTGTGGGCATCGCTGTCGATATGGCCGCGGAGCTCCTTGAACTTGAGATGACGGAAGCGCGCGAACTCCTTACCGATGAGCGCGCCGTACTCAACAATATGGAAGTCAACGGCACATCCATCGTCATCGAAGACGAACCGCTGATCGCCATGGATGTGGGCAATCTTCTGGAAGTCATTGGACTGAAAGTTGTCGGATCGGCGCGTTCGGCGGAAGCCGCGATCTCATTGGCGAAAAAGCATGAACCGGATATTGTTCTTGCAGATTTTGACTTGGGCGGCGGGCCGACGGGCCTCGACGCTATTAAATCCATCGCCGCCGATTTGCCGGTTATTGCGGTTTTTTTGACCGCCTATCCCGATGAAGTCTTGTCCGGCGGCGAATACGAGCCTACCTTTGTACTTACAAAACCGTTCAATGAGCGCGCTCTTCGAACCGCTGTTATGCATGGCATGTCTATTCCGCGTGCAGAAATAATTTCATAGGCCTGGACACGCGACGATGACAGAAAAACGTCTTTATAAACTACAGCTGATGCTGAGCGATTCCGAACTTCAGGAAATCGATGATTTCCGTTTTGATGTTCGCGCGGAGTCCAGATCCGCAGCCGTTCGCGACCTTATTCAGCAAAGCCTGAAACAGTGGAAAGAGTCCGAAAAAAAACAATCCGTGGGCGAATGACCATAAGCCGGCGCGCACGGATATGTATTTAAGCCCGGGCTTTTCAATTCAAGGACTTCCCGATGTCCGATGAAGCACATAAAAGCGCAAAACCATCGGGCCGCATACATAAATGGAGCCGTCGCAGACGCCTCATCGCCTTTATCATCCTTGGCGTCGGTCTGGTGGTTGTTTTCGCGTCTATTTCCGCTGCGCTTTTAGTCAACCGCGCCAATAATCGCGCCGATCAGCTGGTTTCGCATTCCATCACGCTGATCACGGAAGCGCTCGTATTTCAGGCGAGTGTTCAAGGCGCGGTCATTGGCGAGCGCGCCTATCTGTTGACCGGCGAAGATGAATATTTGACGGACTACGAACACGCGACACAGGCCCATAGCCGTTCCCTGGAACGGTTGCGGGAACTGACCCGCGAGATTCCCATTCAGCAACTCCGGCTGGATGATCTTCAAACGATTTCCGAAAATATTTCGGCTACGCTTGCTCGCACAATCCGGCGCGCGCAGACGGAAAATCTGCAGGTGGGCGCCGACACTATTCCTCAAAACCAGGTCGATCAGAACCTTGCGGAATTTAACGATCTGGTAGTGCGGTTCATAGACGAAGAACGAAGACGATTGCGCGAGCGGCGCCAGGAGCAATTGGGCTCGGACAGGCTGAGCAGTCAGATCATCCTGGGATCGATGGTTATCATTGCAGGCCTGTTGCTGTTGCAGGTGCTGATCACGCGCGAACAAAATCTTCTGCACCTCGCTAAAAACCTGCAGATGATGGAGACGAACGCGGAACTGGAATCGCGCGTTGCGGAGCGTACAAAAGAACTTGAAGCGGCGAAAAATTCGCTTGAGGAAGAAAATATTCGTGTGGAATCCCTGCTGCGCGATCTGCATCACCGCGTCGGCAACAGCCTGCAGCTTGTCGCCTCCTTTCTAGGGCTTCAGGCCAATCAGGTTGATGGAGAAGAAGCGCGTGTCACGCTGCAGGCGGCGCGCGAACGGGTTTTGTCAATCGCCGCGACGCAGCGCCGGCTGCGTTTCGCTTCCGATCACGAAACGGTCAACGCCAACAGATTTATCGGAACGATCGTCGAGGATTTGCGCGCCAATCTCACTTTCGAACAGGAAATAGAAATTGAGACGGATATCGGCGAGGTTATCATCCCGTCGCGAGACGCCGTCACAATCGGCGTTTTGCTGGCGGAGCTTGTCACAAACGCCGTCAAATACGCTTTTCGCGGTCATGAAACAGGCGTTATCCGGATTTCTCTAAAGGAAGATGACAGCGGCGAATATTTCAATCTATCGGTGGAAGACGACGGCGTCGGCTTTGACGCTGGCGCGCGCGACCCCCATGGGGGGCTCGGAACGCGCATTATCGACCGGCTGGTGATGGCGCTCGGCGGCGAGTTGCAGCGCGCTCCCGCGCAGGACGGCGCTCCGCCTAATGGGCGTCCGGGCGCGCGCGTCGATGTCCAGTTTCCCAATCCCGGCGTCTGAGGACAGCGTTAATGTCGCCCATTTTTCAAAAAAACCGCTTATTTACAGGGTTTCACAGCCTGTCATGCCGCCGATTCCTCTCGGAATCCGGGCGCTTCGCCGCATATCGCTCGCCATCCGCTTCGCTGCATGGCAACATCCATCGGCTAGGGAGCTGCGTATCAGCCCTTGTGAAGGAGTTGTCTATGAAACGTTCGGCCTTTTTTGTCAGCCTGTCCGCACTCGCGGCCATGTCGCTGCCTGCAAACGCCGAGACCCGCGATTACGATTTGCCGGAATTCAACAGTATTGATATTTCCGCCGGATTGATGCTCGTGGCGAAAGCCGGCGGCGCCCAGTCTGTAAGCGTGGAAACCAGTGACGGTGATTTTACCGATCTGAAGATCAAGGTGGAAGACGGCGTTTTGGTCGCGTCGCGCGAATGGAACCGGCTGCGCTGGCATCAGAAAAAAGCTGGTTACAAAGTCATCGTCACAGCGCGCGAACTTACCGGCATCGACGCCTCATCCGGATCAAACTCAACTTTGACCGAGATCACGGCCAAACGTTTTAATGTTGATATTTCCAGCGGTTCATTTGTTACAATGAACGGCAAAAGCGACGCCTGTACTGTCGATCTTTCCAGCGGCGCCAACCTCAACGCAAAAGAATTTGTCTGCGATAGCGCCAATATCGATGTCTCCAGCGGCGGTCACGGCGAGATTACCGTTCTGGTTTCTGTTGTCGGCGACGCGTCCAGCGGCGGGCACGTTTCGGTTTACGGAAATCCGGACAATGTGAATATCGATCGCTCCTCCGGCGGACGCATCAAGCTCAAGAATGTCAGCTATCAGGCGACTCGCGACTAAACAGAGCGCCAGTAGCGACAGCATACGCACCCAGAAAAATAATAATCACGGTGCGCAATTAAGAAAGGGAAAACGGATGAAAAAACACTTTACCATGACGGCTATCGCCGCCGGCGCCGCTGTTTGTTTCAGCGCCGGCGCCGCGCAGGCGGAAACCCGTGATTACGATCTGTCGGGATTTACCATGATCGACGCCTCAGAAGGCGTGCCGGTTGAAATTTCCGTAGGCGGCGACTTTTCCGTCCGCGCTGAAGGCGATTCCGACAAGCTGGATCGGCTGCGGCTGGAAAACAAAAGCAGCACGCTGCATCTTGACCGCACGCGCGACGGGGGCTGGTTCAAGGTCAACCGGCGCAGCGATTTCACTGTCTATGTCACCATGCCGTCTTTGGACGGCGTGGATGTCTCCAGCGGCGCTGAAGTCAGCGCCCGCTCAATCGACGCGGACCTTATCCGCGTTTCGGTCTCCAGCGGCGCGGACGCGGTGCTTTCCGGCCAGTGCAATACAATAGAGGCCGACGGCAGCAGCGGCGCTGATCTTGATGCTGAAGATCTTCGTTGCAATGACGCTGTCGCGGACGTCTCTTCCGGCGCTGACATCATCGTTTTTGCATCACAAAGCGTTCGCGCAGACGCCTCCAGCGGCGGCGACATTACGGTTTACGGCGGACCGGAGCGCACAAATGTCGATGAGTCCTCCGGCGGCGACGTCCATATCAAATAGATTAGGCCGGCGGCGGGGCGCTACGCACTGATCGCCTGTTCGATGGACTTGATGGCCTCGGCGGCGCGAGCGCCGTCAGGCCCGCCGGCCTGCGCCATGTCAGGACGGCCGCCGCCGCCCTTGCCGCCGACCGCCTCAGCGCCGGCGCGCACCAGATCAACTGCGGAGAGTGTATCTTTAAGATCGTCCGTCACGCCCACGGCGAGCGCCGCCTTGCCGTCATTGACGCCTATAAACGCCGCCACGCCGGATCCCATGGCCGACTTCGCCTGATCCACCAGGCCGCGCAAATCTTTCGCCGCGACCCCGTTCAAAACTTTGCCCATAAATTTAACGCCGCCGACATCGATAACTTCATCAGCCGGTTTTGCGCCGCCGCCGCCAAGCGCCAGCTCTTTTTTCGCCTGGGCGAGATCACGCTCAAGCTTACGGCGTTCAGCCACGAGCGTTTCTATGCGTACAGGCAAATCGTCAAGCGTCGTTTTAAGCGCGTCTGACGCCCTGCGGGCGAGCATAGCCTGCTCTTCGAGATAGAGCCTCGCCGCCTCGCCCGTCATGCATTCAATCCGGCGTACGCCCGCCGAGACAGCGCTCTCGGAAACGATCTTGAACAGAGCGATATCGCCGACGCGCTTTACATGCGTGCCGCCGCACAGCTCTACAGAATAAGGATTATCAGAACCATCCAGCGCGTGGCCCATCGTCAGGACACGGACATCATCATCGTATTTTTCGCCAAACAGCGCGATGGCGCCGGAATCCACCGCATCGTCATATGACATGATGCGCGTTTCAACCGGCCCATTCTGACGGATCACAGCATTGACGCGCCGTTCAACCTCGGCGACTTCGTCTGCTGATATCGGCTTGGGATTCGTGATGTCGAAACGCATGCGATCAGGCGCGACAAGGGACCCCTTTTGCGACACGTGATCGCCTAACACCTCGCGCAAGGCCGCATGGGCGAGATGCGTGACAGAATGGTTTGAGCGGATGCGGTTTCGCCGGGGAATGTCAATCGTCAGATGGACGTTCTCACCTTTTTTGAGCGTTCCTTTTTTCACCGTTCCAATGTGTCCATGCAAAACGCCGGCGCGCTTTTTGACGTCGCTGATGACAATTTCGGCGCCGTTGTCAGTCGTGATGCAACCGGCGTCGCCGATCTGCCCGCCCGACTCCGCATAAAAGGGCGTTTGATTCACAATGATTTCAACAGCGTCGCCTTCACGCGCTTCGTCGACGACCGCGCCGTCCTTGACGATCGCCTGCGCGACGCCCTCCGCGTCGTCGTGGATGTACCCCAGAAATTCGCTCGCGCCATGCTCAGCGCGCAAATCGAACCAGACAGAGTCATCCGCCGCGTCGCCTGAACCCGCCCACGCGGCGCGGGCGGCTTTTTTCTGCGCTTGCATGGCTGCGTCAAAGCCTGCCGTATCGACCTCGCGGCCTTCACGGCGGAGCGCATCCTGTGTTAGGTCAAGCGGAAAGCCGAAAGTGTCGTAAAGCTTGAACGCCGCGTCTCCCGGCAGCGGGGCGCCGTCAGCCAGCGAGGCAGTTTCATCGGCGAGCAGCTTCAGTCCGCGATCAAGCAGGCTCCGGAATTTTTCTTCTTCGGAACGCAAGGTTTCTATAATCAATGTCTGCGCACGCCCCAGCTCCGGAAAGGCGCCGCCCATTTCGCGCACCAGCACGGGCGCCAATTGCGCCAGCAACGGGTCTCGCGCGCCGAGCGAATGCGCATAGCGCATGGCGCGGCGCATGATCCGGCGCAAAACATAGCCCCTGCCTTCGTTGGAAGGCGCAACGCCGTCCGCCATCAGGAATGATGTGGCGCGCAAATGATCCGCGATTACGCGATGCGCCGGCGCGTCATCGCCAACCGCCGGCCGGCCGGTCAGATCAACACAGGCGTTGATCAGCGTTTGAAACAGATCGACATCGTAATTGTCATGGACGCCCTGCATGACAGCGGCTATGCGCTCCAGTCCCATGCCGGTGTCGATCGAAGGCTTTGGCAAGTTCACCTCGGACCCGTCGGCAAACCTTTCGAACTGCATGAAAACTAGATTCCAGATCTCCACGAAGCGGTCGCCGTCTTCGTCAGGGCTTCCGGGCGGCCCGCCGGGGATATGGTCGCCATGATCGTAGAAAATTTCCGAGCACGGCCCGCAAGGGCCCGTATCGCCCATAGACCAGAAATTATCATTCGTCGGAATACGGATAATTCTTGCTTCGGGCAAGCCGGATATCTTGCGCCAGAGATCAAACGCCTCATCATCGGTATGATAGATTGTAACCGTAAGCCGGTCCGCCGCCAGGCCGAACTCCTTGTGAACGAGCGTCCAAGCTGATGCGATCGCTTCTTCCTTGAAATAGTCGCCAAAGGAAAAGTTGCCCAGCATCTCAAAAAAAGTGTGGTGGCGGGCGGTGTAGCCGACATTGTCGAGATCATTGTGTTTGCCGCCGGCGCGCACACATTTCTGCGAGGACGCGGCGCGCTTGTAATCGCGTGTTTCCGCACCGGTAAAAATATTCTTGAACGGCACCATGCCGGCGTTGACGAACATCAAGGTCGGATCGTTGTGCGGCACGAGCGGCGCAGAGGGCGCGATATGATGATCGCGTGCTGCAAAAAATTCCAGAAATTGAGACCGTATGTCTTTCAGCGAGGTCATCTAAATATCCGTCTCTTCAATGCGAAACCCGCGCCTTTTCGGGCGCGGGATCAGGTCTTAAGGCGCGCGGGCGCGCGCGTCTAGGCGGCGCGCCCGCAGGGGCGGGGCCGTGTGCGCCGCTATCCTCAGGTCATGCAAAAGAAATTGAGCTTATTGCCGTCGGGATCGCGGAAATAGCCGGCGTAGAAATTATCGCCGCGCGGACCCGCCGGGCCTTCATCCTTTGCGCCAAGCGAAATCGCCTTTTTATAGAGTTTGTCGACGGTTTCCGGCTTGTCGCAGGAGAGCGCCACCATGACGCCATTGCCGACGCTGGCCGCATTGCCGTCATAAGGTTTGATGACGCCAATGCCGGGCGTCTCCATGCTGGTCCCCCAGGCGACGAACGTGTCGCCTTCCATAATCCGCTTGGCGCCAATTTCGCCGAGCAGCGCGTCATAGAATTTCGCCGCCTTTTCAACATCGTTCGTACCGAGGGTCACATATCCGATCATGGGTCTCTCTCCTTTTCCATTGATGAACGCTGAATTCTTTAATGATGAGGGCTATTCATATTGTCGCGCGAACGCGCCGCACTGAAAAGCGCGCGGCGCAGTCCGCCCGTTAAAATTGTTGCGAATACGGAGGGGGGCCGCGGATCAGCGCAAACCCCTTTAGCCGTTCTTAAACCCTATGACGCTTCGGCCGCCGCTTCCCCGCCGCTTTCGTCGCCTTCATCGCCGCCGGTCAGCATATCTTCAGCCACCAGGCCGGCGTTCTGACGGATCGCGCGTTCAATCTCTGCGGCCATATCCGGATTGTCTTTCAGGAACTGTTTGGCGTTTTCCCGGCCCTGCCCGATCCGCTCGGAATTATAGGAAAACCACGAGCCTGATTTATCGACGACTTCAGCCTTGACGCCCAGGTCGAGAATTTCGCCCATTTTCGAGACGCCCTCGCCATACATGATGTCGAACTCGACCTGCTTGAACGGCGGCGCGACCTTGTTTTTCACAACCTTGACGCGGGTCTGGTTGCCGACCACTTCGTCGCGGTTCTTGATCGCGCCGATCCGGCGGATATCAAGCCGCACGGAAGAATAAAATTTCAGCGCATTTCCGCCGGTGGTGGTTTCGGGCGAGCCGAACATAACGCCGATTTTCATGCGAATCTGGTTGATGAAAATCACAAGGCAGTTGGAGCGCGAGATCGAACCGGTCAGCTTGCGCAAGGCCTGGCTCATCAGGCGCGCCTGCAGGCCGGGAAGCGAGTCGCCCATTTCGCCCTCCAGTTCAGCGCGCGGCGTCAGCGCGGCGACGGAGTCTATGACCAACACATCAATGGCGCCGGAGCGCACCAGCGTGTCGGCGATTTCGAGCGCCTGCTCGCCGGTGTCCGGCTGGGAAATCAGAAGATCGTCGAGATTGACGCCGAGTTTTTGCGCATAAACCGGATCGAGCGCGTGTTCGGCGTCGATAAAGGCGGCGGTGCCGCCGGTCTTTTGTGTTTCGGCCGCCACATGCAGCGCCAGCGTCGTTTTACCGGAGCTTTCCGGCCCGTAAATCTCCACCACGCGGCCCTTTGGCAGCCCGCCAATGCCGAGCGCGATGTCGAGCCCCAGCGAGCCGGTGGAAATCGATTCCATATCGACAACCTCGCGGTCGCCGAGCCGCATCAACGAGCCCTTCCCAAACGCCTTGTCTATCTGGGAAATCGCTGATTCCAGCGCTTTTGACTTGTCCACGTCGCCCGCCTCCACAACTCGCAAACCGCCTTTGATCATTACCGCCTCCGTTGCCTGACCGGGACCGTCCCGTCAATGACGCGCGAATGTACGCCTTTTGTTCCATTTTTGCAAGGTGTATAACGAACTGTTTTTTAATATCTTTTCTTATTTGTTCTAATTTTGTGCTTTTGGGTCTAATGCCGCCTGGCCGAACCCCGCAGGTCCGGCAAATATCGCACGCTGAAATCTTCCTTTTGCGATTCGGCCGTGCGGCGCAGGTCCGCGCATGAGATTTTCTGTTCGCCGGGGAACGCGGTAAGGATAGCCTGATCGGCCTTTTTGGCTTTTCAAACCTGGCCCTGACGCGAAACATGCCGCTACCGCGAAACTGGCCGCCATCACATAACAGGACTGCGCAAAGACAGCGCTGGGCGGAGGAACGGAGAGAAAATGCGGATATTTTTCTGGGCTGTTTGCTCCGTATGCGTTCTTGTATCGCCCTATGCCGCCGCTGCGGCGGGGCGCGCGCAGGCAAACGATTTCCCGCGGTCAGCAGAAACGGCGCCGGACGCCGCTGCCGCCAGGGACCCTGTCGCGCATCGCGCCGTACTTTCCTTTGACGGGCTTGATGATTTGACGGTTTATATTCTGCGGCCCGCCGAACTGGACCCGGCGGGTCACAAGGTCCTTCTCTATTTCGTTGGCGGCGGTCAGGAAGAAAAATATGTGGAGCAGATGCTCGGCTCACACATCGCGCAAGAGGCTGTGCGCCGCGGGTTTATTTTCGTCTCGCCGGCCGCGCCATGCTGGTCGTGCACCTTCGTTGCGAAGGGCGAAGATTATTTTCCGGCGCTGTTTGAAAAACTTGCGGAACTGCTGCCCATGTCGGAGCGCCGGTTCCACCTGATGGGATATTCCAACGGCGGACGGTCTTCTTTACATATCGGCACGCGCCATCCGGAAATGACGGCGTCCATCACCGCCTATCCCGGCTATTTGCGCAACCGCAAATACAAGCTGCTTGAAGGTTTGAGCGACACCTGCGTCGTCATGTATGTGGGGCGCGAAGACAAGGGGTTTCTCGCCGGGCACCGGGCGACGGTCGGCCGGCTGAAAAGATACGGCCACGGCGTTCATGAAAAAATTTATTCGCGCGAGGGACACAATATCGACCCCTTGTGGTCGTCCGACGGCGCCAGGCTGTTAATGGACGGCGTTGAAAACAGCTTGGGCTGTTCCGGGACGGCGTAAACCGCCTCCCCCTATCCGCGCTCTTCGCCGGTCAAATAGCGGTAGGCGACGCCGCCGGCCGCTGTCCACAACGCCACGCTGAGAATTGTGTAGGCATATGTCGCCGCGGCGTAGGTCCAGTATCGCGGCTTTGAAATGTCATACATATTCAGTTGCGCCTGGGCGATGCGCTCTTCTATTTCACGCATCGCAGCTTCGTCGCCGCCGCTCGCGATCATCTCCGGGATCAGGGAGAACATTTCGCCCGCCGCAATTCCTGCATAAACGCCGCCAATCACGATGAAAACGAGAAACCAGAGGAGCCAGTAACACAACAGGCTCCAGCCGGCGCCCGCCGTCGCTTCCCATGACTTTGCGATCCCAACCGTCCGCTCGCCGACAGACGCCGCAAAGGCCACCGAAAGGCGCAGCATGAACCAGATGATGCCGGCGAAAAATGCAAGCATCAGGAGCAATGACACAAGACCGGCGACGGCCTGCGAAGCAAGGGCCGAAATAACCCCGATCACTGTAACGCCCAGCGCGCCGGCGATGGCGGCGAGCATGAACATGACAATCAGCAGGACATAGGTCACGAAGACCCGGAACTCGTCCGGACCATAGGAAAGATACAGGGGCAGTCGCGGCGCCTCGCCGCGCACAACATGTTTCAGCACGCCGGCGATCATCATGGGGTAGAATATGGCTGACGCCAGAAGCAGGATGGCGTTCGATTTCAAGCCGTCGCCCATAGCGGCGAAAACGGCCGCCTGATCGCCGCCGGCGCTTTCGATCTCGATCATATTGAGCTGCGCCTGCGAAAGCGCAGGCATGACATAGGTCATGACCGCCATTAACAATAACGCGGGCAGCCATGTGATCCGCAACAGCGTTAAAAAATGCGCCGCGACGTAAGAAATCGATGCGCTGAAGGCCGTAAACACCGGCATTTTCATTATTCGCCCCATATCGGCGCGGATCGCTCTGATCCCGCAAGTCTGTTTGATCGTCAGACTAACGTGGAACTGCAAGACAAAACAACTGTTTAAATATTGCATCCTGTATCCGGGCGATGCTGTGAAAGTTCGGAGAAAAGCGGTTCTCTCGCTGACCGGATTGAGGTAAACACACAAAGCGTTTTTCGTTTCACAATTATGTCGCGAAACAAGGGTTTCACATGGGCCGGATTTTATTTTTCGTCGTCGCCGCCGTTGCAGTTTTCATCGCCGTCCTTTTGTTTCTGCCAGGCCTCATTCCGGTCTCGGCGTTTAAAGGGCGTATCGAAACCGCCGCCTCGAACGCTGTGGGGCGTGACGTGACAATCTCGGATAATCTTTCATTCCGAATTTTTCCGCGTACGGCGTTTCACGTTGAAGAATTGCAGATCGCCAATGCAGACGGATTTGAAGGGCCCTATCTGATCCGCGTCGATGAAGCCGACATTGGCGTGAAACTGTTTCCGCTGCTTTCGGAATCTGTTGAGATTGACCGGTTTGTGCTGGTGCGGCCGGATATCCGGCTGCGGCGCAACCAGAATGGCGATGTGAACTGGAACCTCGCCTCCGCTGAAACGCCGGAAGCAGACGCTCCTGAAGATGAAGCACAATCGGCAGGCGCCGCGCCGCGCGATTTGAAACTTGGCGATGTGCGCATTGTCGAAGGCGCGGCAAGCTATGAAGACGCGGCCGCCGGCGCCAGCTACGCCGCTGAAGACATCAATATGTCCCTCGTTTTGAAAAGCCTTGCTGAACCGCTGGAAGCGGAAGGCGACATGGTGTTTCAGGGCTCGCCGGCGAACGTCGATATCGTCCTGACAAGCCTCGCCAGTATTCTGGAAAAAGAGCCGAGCGACTTAAAACTTGATTTGACCATCGGCGAGACCGTTGCGGGCGCCGATTTGACGTTGAATATGGCCGACGGCGTTCGGTATTCAGGTCCCGTTACGTTTGAAGCGCCTGACCTGCCCGCCTTCGCCGCGTTGGCGGGCACTGAACTGGCCGAGGCGCCAGGGTTTGACCGTCTGTCGGTTAAAGGCGACATCGACGGCGGCGACACGGCGCTCCGGCTGGAGAATGCGGAAATCGTTTTCGACGACGTTGCGGCGCAGGGCGTCATGAGCCTCGACTGGGCGGGCGCAAGGCCCAATGCAACAGGGGTTCTGTCTGCGGACACGCTCGATTTGCGCCCCTACATGCCGCCGCCGTCGGATAGCGCGGAAGGGTTTCCGGCATGGTCGGAAGCGAAGATGGATTTTACCAGCTTGCGCAATATCGACGCCCAGTTTGACATTTCGACCAATTCAATTTTCGTCAACGATCTCGAATTTGGCGAAAGCCGGATCAAGCTGACGATCGACGCCGGACGCATGACGGCGGAAATTCCCGAACTCTCCATGTATGGCGGACAAGGGTCAGGCCGCATGGTGGTCAACGCCAGGGGCGCAACGCCTTCTTTCGCCGGCAATTTCGATGTCGGATCGGTGCAGGCCCAGCCGCTGACCGAAGACTTGATGAAACACGACAACCTACTGGGCCTCGGTTCATTCAAATTCAATTTTGAAGCGGCGGGCGACAGTCAGGCGGCGATTATGCGCAGCATTGACGGGTCCGGCGGTTTTGACCTTGCGGACGGGGCATTGAAAGGCGTCAACATCGCCGGGATCGTCAGGGCGGTGAGCGAATTCCAGACCGGTTTTAACCCGGCTGCGCTGCAACGCGCGGTTTCCGAGGCGCGCGGTCCATCTCAACAGACGGATTTTTCGGAGTTCCTGTCCGATTTCACAATTACAAATGGACTGGTTGATGCGCCGACGATTAATCTCACTGGGCCATATCTGACCATGACCGGCGCCGGCAATGTCAATCTCGCCCAGCAGACCATCGATATTCGTCTGCAACCGCGCGGCGCCACAACCATTGACGGCGAAGGCGGCAGAACAATCAGCATTCCCGTTCGCGTGGGCGGCACCTTTTCCAAACCGACCATAGGCATTGACGCCGAATCGCTCGCCAGAACGGGTCTGCAACGCACGCTCGGCGATGTTTTGAACCGCAACCGCGGCGGCGATGATGAAAACGGCGATGGAGAAGCGCAGAATGACGATCCGGCGAGCACCATTTTGAAAGGCATCCTGGGCGGTCAAAATCGCGAAAATCAGACGCCGCAAGATGAAAACGCCGATCAGGAGAATTCCGGCCAGGAAAATGCCGAACCTGAGGCGTCAACGGAAGACGCTTTGATCAACGAAGGCCTGAACGCCATTTTTGGAAACCGGAAAAAACCGGCGGCGCAGGAGGAAACCGCCGAGGAAACCCCCGAGCCATAAATGAAAAAACCGCTCTGCCCACATGACTAGACAGAGCGGTTCTCTTTTCACCAGCGTTTTACCACCGGTTGCGGGATCACTCATGCGCGGCCGGGTCCGGACAATTTGATTTTGAACGTCTCATCAGCATTGCAATCAGTACGATAGCGATGATTGGCGAGGCGACGATAAAAAGCGTCATCGCGACAGCGCCGCCGGCGGCGACCAGCCCGATCAACGCGCCGAAAAGACCGACGACAATTCCGAACGCTGCTACAATCAAACCAATAATGATGCCTGCGAGACCGCCAAAACCGGCGACAAGCGCTTCGGCCGCCGTCAATTGCGGCTCTGAATAAAAATACGCGCCAATGGATAAAGCGCCCCCCAGAAACAGGATCAGAACAATCGGAAGGTAAAGCCAGGCGGCGCCTGAACGTGTGGATTGGGTATATTCTGTAGTCGTCATTTTCGCACCCCTTATTTCAAGCAGACGAATCTGCATGCCTTTTCTTTGGTGTTTTCTTATTACGCGGTACGAATATATTATTCGTCGTTTCGCCGAGCCGTCTCAAGTCTTCCCAGCGCATATTCCGTGCACTTTATCGCGAAATCACACCATTCACGTCACGCATAGGCGGCAATTTCGGAACCCGCTGCTGCGCTGCACTGTTATCCATTCGAGAATTAAGGAGAAATCGTATGGATTTATCTTGGGAAATTCTGTTTCCAATTGGGACTCTGATATTATTCGGCGGTCTCGCTTGGGGCTTTATTCAAAGCAAGCGCGTTTCCAAGCGCGAGCAAGAAATCACCGAAACGGCAACCCATGAAATGTACGAGCATCCGGAAGATTACAAACATGGCGAACGCCAAGCGTTAAAAGAGGCGTCAAAACGCGAACAGGAACGGCAACGAGAAGACTGACGGATGCCGCGCTGGCGCTTGCCCCGGATCAGGGCGTTTGATAGGTCGAACAAAATAGTCGAACGCTGAGCAATAAAGTGCCAACGAAAAAACTATCAAGAAACGCTCCACGCGCCTGGCAACGCATGCTTTCAGGCCGGCGGCTGGATCTTCTCGATCCCTCGCCTATCGATATCGAAATTGAGGATATCGCTCATGGCCTCGCCCGCGTCGCGCGATGGAACGGACAAACCGCCGGTCCGCTTCCTTTTAATGTGTCGCAACATTCGGTGATTGTGGAAAGCTTCTGCAGCGAAATGAAACCGGGCTGGCCGGCGAAATGGCGTCTCGCCGCGCTCCTGCACGATGCCCCGGAATTTGTTATCGGCGACATGATTTCTCCGTTCAAGGCGCAGTTGGGTCATCAGTATAAAGACATTGAATCCAGACTGATGCAGGCGATCCACTTGCGGTTTGGCCTGCCGGCGCATTTGCCTGAAAATATCGAGCGATTAATCAAGCGCGCCGATCAGGCCAGCGCTTATTTCGAGGCCGTGCAACTGGCCGGTTTTGATCCGGCGGAAGCGCGAAAATTCTTTGGCGCGCCGCGCGGCATAGCGCATGTCGAGATTAAAGTAATGACGACGCTGCAGGCGCAGAACGCCTATCTGACGCGTTTCAGAGAGCTGACAAAGTCACTGGCCGCTTAATAAGCGCGGCGGACCGGTCAATTTTGCGCGAACTCAAGCCACTGTGAGAAGACAGGCCCTTCACAGCCGCCGCCGCCCGGTAGTAATGACTTGTTGAAGATCAGGCTGCAATATTGGCCCGAAAAGCTTTCAGTCGGAAGATTCGAGAATGCCGTTGGTGATCGTCAGTTCGCTTGCTTCGGTCGATGATGTTTTCAAACATCACGATCCTGCATTCGCCATATCCATCCTCGATCATGACGACGCGCTTCCCGCCGCGATCAGCGCGCTGCCGGAAGGCAATCAATTGCGCCTCGGCCGGAGCGACGGCGATGCGGCCGAAAATGAAACCCGCTGGCCGCCTGCAATTCTCGCCCTTGCAAAACGCTGGGCCGCCACCGACAGCAATATTCTCGTTCACTGCCATCGCGGCGTCGCGCGGTCCATGGCGATCGCTTATATTCTCATGTGCATGAGAGAACATGACGCGTGCGAGCAAAAAATCGCCCATCGCCTGCGCGCAGCGGCGCCGCACGCCGACCCGAACCTTCTGCTCGTTTCCAGCGCCGACGCCGCACTAAAGCGCGACGATCGCATGGTGTCGGCGGTGCTCGACATGTGTCCGAGTTGCCCGACCATATCAGCGCCGGTTGTGACCTTGCCGGTTGCCTGAAAAATCCGGCATACAGTCGGGATGAATATCACGCCGGCTCCAACCATCGCCACTAATGTCGCCGTCGCGCTGAATGCGGTCATCGCGGTTGTCGATG
Source organism: Hyphococcus sp. (assembly GCF_965228385.1). Classification (GTDB taxonomy): domain Bacteria; phylum Pseudomonadota; class Alphaproteobacteria; order Caulobacterales; family Parvularculaceae; genus Hyphococcus. The sequence continues at coordinate 2,100,670 of NZ_OZ245810.1, forward strand.
AGGAACAACCGAAGGTGCTCACAGTTCGGGGCGCGAACCGCTCGCTGGCGTTGCCTTACGGGCCTTTCGACCCGGAGCGTCACCGCACATTTGAAATCGGCGTGCGTGAATGGGTGGAGCGCCAGACCCATGTTTCGCTGGGCTACGTTGAGCAGCTTTATACATTCGGCGATAAGGGACGTGAAGCGCCGGCGGCGGCGCTCGCAGGGGGCGCTGGCGGCCGGGTTGTTTCCGTGGGATATCTGGCGCTGGCGCCGGAGGCCGCCGATATCCTCGGCGAAAACGCCTCATGGAATGATTGGTACGCATTGTTTCCGTGGGAGGATTGGCGCCATGGCGAGCCGGCAGTGTTACGTGAACAGATTATCCCTGCGCTCTATGACTGGAGCGCAAAAGGGCGAACGGCCGATGTTAAACGCGCCCGAATGGCCAGAATCAACATTGCGTTCGGCGTTGACGGATTTCAGTGGGAAGAAGAACGCACGCTCGACCGCTATGAGTTGATGTATGAAGCCGAAATTGTTCCCGAAGCCTTACGCGACCGGAAAGAAACCGGCGCCGGGTCAGCGCCTTTGACAAATCCGGCCAGCGCAACGGCGGGCGTCGCCATGATTTCCGACCACCGCCGCATTCTCGCCACCGCCATCGGCCGCCTGCGGGGCAAGCTGAAATACCGCCCGATTATATTTGAAATGATCGGGCCGTCCTTTACCCTCTTGCAACTGCAACGTACTGTGGAAGCCATCGTCGGCTTTAATTTTCATAAGCAGAATTTCCGGCGCAGCGTCGAAAAGTCCGGCTTTGTTGAAAGCACTGGCGAGGCTACAGGCGATTCCGGCGGCCGTCCGGCGGCGCTGTTTCGCGTCGACCGAAAAGGATTGAAGGATCGCGCGGCGACGGGCCTCGCCATACCAAGGCTTCGCCGGTCAGGGGCTTAAGTCAAAATCGTAACAAGGACAATTTCTATGCGGAAATTCATCACCTTTTTCCTGGCGCCCATAATGCTCACGAACGCAAGCGCCCACGACCCGGCGGCCAAGGCGACTTACCTTGGCAATGAAGGCGTGATGGTCGCCCGCGGCGACACAAAAATCCTGTTCGATGCATTTTACGCCAGCAGTTATGAACAATACGCGCTCGTTCCCGACCACATTGCCGAAGCGATGCTTGAAGGCGCGGCGCCTTATGACGGCGTCGACGCCATATTTGTCAGCCATGTCCATGGCGATCACTTCACTGCGGCGCCGGCGATCGCCTATATGCGGGCGCAAGAAGACGTGACGCTTTATGCATCGGTGCAGATTCGCGAAGCGTTCCTTGAGGCAGGCGTCGAGGAAGACGATCCGCTCTTATCACGCGTGCGCACATTCGATTTCATACCGGGCGGCGACCCTATTACTGTGGAACTCGAAAATCTGCTCGTCGACGCTGTCGCAATCCCGCATGCGGGCGACAGACCGGACGTTCAAAATGTCGCGTGGCGCGTGAGCCTTGATGACGAAACGACAGTAATCCATCTCGGCGACGCCGATACAGAGCCGGCGCATTTCGAAAGACACCGCGAACACTTTGCGTCTCGCAATCATGACGCCGCTTTCCCGCCTTATTGGTTTTATCTCAATGAAAATGGGCGAAGAGTCCTCGAAACCTATATCGCTGCGGATCACACCATCGGTGTACATGTTCCCGCCCGCGCTGCAGGGAACGGAAACGCCTGGCGCGCGCGGGCTGACGGGGACCTCTTCACCGATCCCGGCGAGACGCGCGCGATTGGCGGCGCTCAGGCGAGCGAGGACGAGTAATTCTCAAGGACGCCCTCCCAGCCCTGGTCGTAGTTATTGCGCCACTCGGCGCCGTCGGGCCGCGTATCCCAACCGCGATGGATCAGAGTCAGGGTTGATCGCTCTTTCCCGGCGTCGCGAAATGCGACTTCAACTTCCGTCGCTTTATCAGGCGCTTCCAGCACCCAGGAGAACACGAGACGGTTCGGCGCATCGCAGACGAGCACCCGCCCCCATTCGCGCTCCTTGCCGGATTTTTCGATCTCATAGACCCGCCCGCCGGTTCTGGTTTCGAACTTGACCGTTTCGGCGTCTTCTTGCGCCAGCGAGTGCGTCGTCTTGGGCCACCAGAGCTGAATATTTTCCGTAAAGTGATGAAAAGCCCTTTCCGCCGAGACATTAAGCTCAAGCGTCTTGACAATTGGTTCAACCGTGGTTGCCGCCGGCATCGGGTTTCTCCTTTTTCCTTATTTAACCGTCTTTCATTTCAAGCGAGCGCTTGTAAGTATCCAGCGCCTCGTCCCAGAACCGGTCGAAATAGCTTCGCAGTTCTCCAATGCCTTCCGTATCGAGACGATAGATGCGCCTGACGCCTTCGCGCTGTTCCGTGACCAGACCGGCGTCTTTCAACACCTTCAGATGTTGCGACACTGCGGGCCGCGATACCGGCAAGCCTTCGGCAAGCACGCCGACGGATAAGGGCCCCGCCCGGAGCTTTTCAAAAACCGCGCGTCGCGTGGGAACCGCCAAAGCCTCAAATTTTCTTTCGTAAGTCATGACTAACTAATTATGCGGAAAATTTAGGTAAGTCAAGACTTACCAAACTGGATATATGCCATTTTTCTTATATTTAACGTAGATTTTGTCGATTGACGCATACGGATTATCGGCTATTTTGAAGCCTTCGCCCCTTGCGGGCGTATATTTTGGCCCTATATATGCTCTAGTTGAGCATAATTGGTTTCCCACCCCCGCGCGTATTTCGGGCGAAACCGCAAAGGAGGCGACGCATGCCTGCATTTGGCGATGAGTTCGCGAAAGACGCCCTGCCCTACACGCAAGAGGTGCGCGCGAAAACCGATCATCTTTATGAAAAGGTGAAAACCGTAATCCCTGAATTCGAATGGCGCCTGCACGCGCCTTACATTGCGGCGATCAACGATCTCAAAAAACAAAAGAACGCTGTCATTCTGGCGCACAATTACATGACGCCGGAGATTTTCAACTGCGTCGGTGATTTCGCAGGCGATAGCTTGCAGCTCGCAAAAGAAGCCGCAAAAAGCGACGCGGACATTATTGTTCAGGCCGGCGTGCACTTCATGGCCGAAACGTCGAAAATTCTGTGTCCGGAAAAAACCGTATTGATCCCGGATTTGCGCGCGGGTTGTTCCCTCGCCGCATCGATCACAGGCGCGGATGTGCGCCTCCTCAAACAGAAATATCCGGGCGTGCCGGTGGTGACTTATGTAAACACCACGGCTGACGTCAAAGCCGAAACCGATATCTGCTGCACGTCGTCGAACGCCGTTGAAGTCGTCGAACAGGCGGCGGAAGAATTCGGCACCGATACGGTCATTCTGATCCCGGACCAATTCCTCGCCAAAAATGTCGCCGCCATGACAAATATCAAGATCGTGACCTGGGCCGGCGCCTGCGAAGTGCATGAGCGCTTTACGGCGGACGACATTCGCGAAATCCGCGAGGGCAATCCGGGCGTCATCGTGCTGGCCCATCCCGAATGCCCGCCGGATGTGCTGGCTGAGGCCGATTTCGCCGGCTCCACCAGCGGCATGTCGAATTACGTCAAGGACAACCAGCCCGACAATGTGGTGCTGATCACGGAATGCTCCATGTCGGACAATGTGGCGCTGGAAAACCCCAAAGTGAATTTCGTGCGGCCCTGTAACCTCTGCCCGCATATGAAGCGGATTTCTTTGCCGAAAATTCTGCGCGCGCTTCAAACCATGCAGCACGAAGTCCTGATCGATCCGGAGATTATCGAAAAAGCGCGCAAGCCCATCGAAAGAATGATCGCCCTGCCCCTGAAATGCCAGTCCATGTATAATCATCAGCGCAAGCCGGAAGTGGCGGCGATCGAGGCGCGGGTTTGAGATTTCATTGATGCAGGAAATGCAAAATACGTTCTGTGTCATGCCCAGGCTTGTCCCAGGCATCCAGCTTTTTAGGCGACGTCTTTACAGCAGGACTGGATCGCCGGGACAAGCCCGGCGATGACAACATTAGCAGGCAAAAGCTCCTTTAATCTCTTACTAAATGAAGCTTCCAAGAAGTTCGTCTTTATTTCGCCAGTATGGTGCTGGTCTATTTTCACAATATCTTTTTTGAGCGCTTTGCTTGTTCCTGTCAGAGGCGTCATCTTCACATTAATCCAAGCCGTTACCTTCATGTTCTTAATGGGGTGGGCTTTTTTTTCACGGCGATGGATAATAATGAACTTCGACATCAATCCGCGTTTAGGCAAAAGACATAGCGATATTTTGTTTCTGATATCGTTTGCTATTTTCTACGCAGCGTCACTGTTAAAACCAATGCTAGAGCTACAAGCAAATATCGTGGGTAGCATAGCGGGGCTTGGTATTTTATTCTTTCTATTCTCCGCGCCATTTGCTTTAGTCAAAGCGGAGACCAAGCCTTCGAATTATGGAAGCAGCGCCTTCGCGGCTTTTTTGATGTATTGCTATCTGCCGCTCTCAATTTACTGGCTCCGCAAACGGCATCTTCGTTTGTTAGAAACATTAAACAAAAAACCGGAGCGATCCGCTTGAACGCCGACATCCTCATCATCGGCGCTGGCGTTGCGGGGCTTTATACAGCGCTGAAACTCGCGCCCCGTCCCGTCACAGTCATCACCGCGCGCCCGCTGGGCAAGGACGGCGCGAGCGTCTGGGCGCAAGGCGGGCTCGCCGCCGCTGTCGGTGATAACGACACGCCCAACCTTCACTTCGCCGACACCATGCAGGCGGGCGCGGGGCTGGTCGATCCCGAAGCCGCGAGCATATTGGTCGACGGCGGACCGGCGGCGGTGGAAGACCTCATCCGCTACGGCGTGCAATTCGATACGAACAGCGACGGCGCCCTCATCCTCGGACGCGAGGCCGCCCATTGCCGCGACCGGATTGTGCACGCCACCGGCGACCAGGCGGGCGCCGCCATCATGGAAGCGTTGATCAAGGCGGCGCGCGCCGCCGAACACATCACCATCCTTGAACGGATCGTTGTTGAGGACCTCCTCACCGATGACAACGGCGCCGTCGGCGGCGCGCTGATCTACGACGTCGCGGAGGGAGAACGCGAGGCGTTCGACGCCGGGCAAACGGTGCTCGCCACCGGCGGGCTCGGCGGTCTTTACGCCGTCACCACCAACCCGGTTCCGGCGCAGGGGCACGGGCTCGCCTTCGCCGCGCGCGCCGGGGCCGTCATCCGCGATCCGGAATTCGTGCAGTTTCACCCCACCGCGCTCAATATCGGGGCCGACCCGGCCCCGCTGGCGACGGAGGCCTTGCGCGGCGCCGGCGCGGCGCTCGTCAACAAGGATGGCCGCCCCTTCATGAGCGACTATCACAAGGGCGGCGACCTTGGCCCCCGCGATATTGTCGCCCGCGCTGTGGAGGCGGAAATCAAGGCGGGCCGCGGCGCTTTTCTCGACGCGCGCGACGCGGTCGGCGCGAAATTCCCTAACGCGTTCCCTACCGTTTTCACTGCATGTCAGGCCGCCCATATTGATCCGCGAACGGAACTGATGCCGGTCGCCCCGGCCGCGCATTACCACATGGGCGGCGTGATGACGGACCTTGACGGCAAGTCGAGCGTCGAGGGCTTGTGGGCTGTCGGCGAAGTCGCCTCAACCGGCGTGCACGGCGCCAACCGGCTCGCCTCGAACTCACTGCTTGAAGCCGTTGTTTTCGGCGCGCGCATCGCCGATCAGTTGCGCGAAAAAGAGATTACGGCGCCGGATGAGCCTGGTGCGCCGGCTGACCGCATGGACCTGCCGTCCAGACCCGCCGACAAGGAAGCCATGAAAAAGCTGCGCGCCGCCATGAGCGAAGGCTGCGCATTGATACGCAGCGAAGACGGGCTGCTTGACGTCATCGACACGCTGCACGCGTTAAACGAACATGATAACATGACCAGCGGGCTTAAAAGCGCGCTTGTGACCGCCGAGTTGATCGCGCAAGGGGCGCTGATGCGCGAAGAATCGCGCGGCGGGCATTATCGGAGAGATTTTCCGGACACAGAAGAAGACGCATTCCACACCGAGATTTGCGCGACGGATGCATATGAAGAAGAGGACGAGGACGAATGAACCTGACCTCTCCGCCGCAACACATCATTGAGGCCGCCATCAAACAGGCGCTTGCGGAAGACCTTGGCGATGCAGGCGACATCACGACGAATGCGTGCATTCCGCATGACGCCGTGACGACGGCGTCCATTGTTGCGCGCAAAGCCGGCGTCATTTCCGGCGCGCCGCTTGCAAAGTCTGCCTTTCATTTGAATGGCGTCGATTCATTTCACGTCGAGAAGAACGATTCTGAAGCCGTTGCGCCGGGCGATGTCATCGCGACCATAGAAGGACCGGCGCGCGGCATCCTTACTGCTGAACGAGTCGCTCTAAATTTTCTCGGCCATCTTTCGGGTGTAGCGACGGCGACGTCGGCGTTGGTAAAAGCGGTCGAAGGAACCAACGCCAAGATCGTCTGCACACGCAAGACAACGCCGGGCCTGCGCGCGCTGGAAAAATACGCGGTGCGCTGCGGCGGCGGGCACAATCATCGTTTCGGCCTTTATGACGCCGTGATGATCAAGGACAATCACATCGCCGCGGTGGGCGGTATCAAAAAAGCAATCGAGGCGTGCCGCGCCGCCGTGGGACATATGGTGAAAATCGAAGTCGAAATCGACGGGCTCGATCAGCTTGACGCTGCGCTATCCGGCGGCGCCGACATAATCATGCTCGACAACATGGCGCCGGACGACATGAAAAAAGCGGTCGCGGAAGTGAAAGGCCGCGCAGTCCTTGAAGCTTCAGGAAATGTAACGGTTCAGACCGTGCGCGCGATCGCGCAAACCGGCGTCGATATCATATCTTCCGGCTGGATCACGCATTCCGCGCCGGGTTTGGATGTCGGGTTGGATTTCCATTAAACCATGGTGTGATTGAAAGGGGAGCATAATGGCCGCTCGCATAGCGCTATTACTTTTTACCGCCGCCATCGTTTCCTGTACTTCTGAAACTGAAATACAAACCGCGCAGACGCCGCTGCAATGTAACGTTTCACTCCTCATTCTCGGCGTGGCGCAGGATGCGGGGCGCCCGCAGATCGGCAATCCGGACGATCCGGCCTGGGCCGACCCGTCGCTTAAGCGGCTGGCGACATCAATCGCCCTTATCGACCGGCGCGGCGATGAGCCCAGACGATGGCTGTTCGAGGCGACGCCTGACATAAAGGAGCAAATACGCCGTTTGAACGCGGCGGCGCCGGCGGCGCATCCGCTTGACCTTGCCGGTGTTTTCCTGACCCACGCTCATATCGGACACTACGCGGGGCTGATGATGTTCGGGCGCGAAGCGGCGGGCGCGAGAAATGTTCAGGTGTTTGCAATGCCGCGCATGGCCGATTTTCTCAGCAGCAACGGGCCCTGGGATCAATTGTTGCGGCTTCACAATCTTTATATCGCCGTGATGAGCGAAGGCGAACCGGAACACCTGACGCCAGACTTATCGGTTACGCCGTTTCTGGTTCCCCACCGGCAGGAATATTCCGAAGTAGCCGGCTTTGAAATTCAGGGTCCGGAGAAAGCTGCGCTCTTCATCCCTGATATCGACAGCTGGGAAGATTGGGATGCGCAAGGCGTCCGAATTGAAGACAAAATCGCTGGCGTCGACTTTGCGCTGCTTGACGCCACTTTTTACGCGAATGGCGAAATTCCGGGCCGGGATATGTCAGGCTTTCCGCATCCATTCGTTTCACACTCGATGGAACGGTTTGAAAATATGCCGCATAGAGAGAAACAAAAAATCTGGTTCATCCACATGAACCACACAAACCCGCTACTGATCCCGGATGCGCCGGAGCGATCATTAGTAGAGAGCAAGGGTTATAATAATGCTTCCGAGAGCGCCGAATACTGCCTTTAGCCGCTGTACAGCGGGATCATGGGCGAAATTTCAGCGTAACGCCGATAATGTGCGACATCTCATCTTCTGCGTCGCGCACAATTTTTAATCTGTTGAGATAGCCTGTCTCCAAAGCCATCCCGTCGCGTAGGTGAACGCCCAACCCGGCGCCAATGCGCAACTGTTCAAACCCTGATTGCGCGCCCCAGCGCGTATCGTTCAGGAAAAAATATCCCTCTCCTGATCCGTACACATACATTTTCTTGCTTATCGTTCGCTTCAGCGATATTCTCTGGCGCAAGCGCCATCCAGCGTCGCCGTTGATAAAACGCTCTTCCAGCTGCGTTCGTGTTGCGAAAGCGTAATTGTCCGTTTTCAAAAACTCCCAGCCGATAGCCTGCCAGAGCCGGTTTTCGTGTCTGTCCGGCATATTTTCGTTGTGCGATATCATGTGTCCATATCCAGCCGTCAGGGAGACGCCGGCGCCGATGTCGCGAACCAGATTCAGTTTCAACTGCGTTTGACCGAGTCTGTCGGTCAGATTATTGAACCGCACGTTGACTTCACCGCTCATCGACCATTTATCGTCGAGTGAAATTTTTGTAGACCCTGTCAGCCAGATTTGCGCGTCATGGTCTTGAGCGCCGGCGGATGCGCCGGCAAATATCACTACAATAGCAACGGCGACGCCCCTGGCGCTTTCGCTGAAGGCGGATACCCGCATCGCGTTCTTCAAAACAGTTTCGAACAAGGAAGACAGTTTTAATAATGGGTGATTAATGCACACAGTGCGCTTTTAAGCATAGGCTGCGGGAAATGTCGAATGCGGAATTCCACAGCCGGCGCCGGCCCCGCGGGCCTTTTTACATCGCGGCGGGCGCTGCGGCGACGGCGCGCTTGCTGGGGAAGCGATAAAACTTGTGCATGCCGATGGTCGCCGTGGGCGTCAGGCTGGCGGACCAATATGGCGTTACATAGTTCGCATGATAATGCGTTGCGTTCCGGCTGACAGGCGAGCGCAGTCCGGCGAGAATAGCGCCGGCCAGTTCTTCGGAGCCGGACCATTTCCGCTTGTTCAAACGCGCCTGCATGGAGCCGTCGCAGGTGAACGAAAACTGGCACCCGGTGCGCCGCTCGGATCCCTGAAAAACGACTTCGCAGATGGAGTTCGGATAAAGCCGGCTTGCAACGCGATTCAACACAACGTCCGCAACGGCGAGTTGCCCGATGCGCGGTTCCGATCGCGCTTCGTAATAAATGGCCTGTGCGAGGCAACGGCGTTCATCGGCGTCAATCTTGGCGGCGTTCAGTTCCGTAAAATCAAATGAGGCGAGCGCCGCAATCGGATCCATGGCCGAAACGATCTCGCTGGTGCTTTTGGCGGGTTTGAGACGCGGCCCGTCCAGCGCTTCGCGCGTCGCCGCCGTTTCCGCCGCCAGATAATTGGCGAAGTCAGCGACAAGTTCGGCTTCTTTTTCCAGCGCCAGTTTTTCCTGCCGCACAGCTTCCGCCCGGTTGGCGTTTACAGTGACGCTCATAGCGCTCGCAACCGCGCAAAGCGACATGACGCCGGCGGCAAACAGGCTGCGCAGGGTCCAGTTGACCTCATAAGGTTGACGCCGGTTTCGCATCTTTCTTTTCAATCTGGCCGCCCGTTTTGCTTTCTTCATCGCCGCTTGTGCATCCCGTTCAAAACCGTCATGGCGCTCGGCCTCAGCGCCCCGACGGGCGCATAGATCAGCATCTTAGATATTACTAATTCTTAAGACGCAGAACCGAACTGTAATTTTGCGCCATCTTGCGAGGAATATGGCGCCGAATTTCGCAAGCGCAAATGAAATCGGCGTGCGTTAACCCTTTGTTAACCATATCTGAAATGCATTAACACGCTGTTTTTGCTTTAGTTCCGCAAAGCCTCACCGAATGTTAACGTTGTATTGGCCTGACGTAGTTGCCTAATTGGCGAGTTTTGCTTGCGCTGCAGCAAGACGTGCGATTGGGGTTCTGTAGGGCGAACAGGAAACATAATCGAGCCCGGCGCTCTCGACAAAATGAATCGAATCTGGATCGCCGCCATGTTCGCCGCATATGCCGAGCTTGATCCCGGGTCGCGTTTTGCGTCCCTTTTCAGCGGCGATTTTCACAAGCGCGCCAACCCCTTCCCGGTCAATCGTCACAAATGGATCACGCTCGAAAACGCCATGACGCATATAGTCCGGCAGAAACGAAGCGGAATCATCGCGCGACAGACCAAATGTGGTTTGGGTCAGATCATTTGTTCCGAAAGAAAAGAATTCCGCCTCATGCGCAATTTCGTCCGCCGTCAGGGCCGCGCGTGGCAACTCGATCATGGTTCCCACAAGGTAATCAAGCTTGACGTTGTTTTCCTTCAATACCGCGATTGAAACATCATCAATGCGTTTTTTTAATATCGCCAGTTCTTCGCGCTTGGCGACGAGCGGCACCATGATTTCCGGCGTTATTTCCTCGCCGGTTTCTTTTTTGATATTACATGCCGCTTCCATAATGGCGCGCACCTGCATCTCATAGATTTCCGGATAGGAAACGCCAAGACGGCACCCCCGATGACCAAGCATGGGATTAAATTCCTTGAGCTTGTGCGCGCGGTCTTTCAAAGCGTCCGCATTCATGCCCGAAGCATTGGCCACCTGTTCGATTTCTTCGTCAGAATGCGGCAGAAATTCATGCAGCGGCGGGTCCAGCAGACGAATTGTCACCGGCAACCCGGTCATGACCCTGAACAATGCTTCGAAATCCGAACGCTGCATCGGCAGCAGTTTAGAGAGCGCAGCTTCGCGCCCCTTCTTATCTTCCGCCAAAATCATTTCGCGCACAGCGACAATGCGGTCCGCCTCGAAAAACATATGTTCCGTGCGGCACAGCCCGATACCTTCAGCGCCAAAATCCCGCGCCGTCTGCGCATCATGCGGCGTTTCGGCGTTTGCGCGCACGCCCATGCGGCGGACCTTGTCGGCCCAGACCATCAATTGCGCGAAGTCACCGGACAATTCTGGCTGCACGGTCGGCACCGCGCCGGCGAATACCTTGCCAGCCGCGCCGTCAATGGTGACCGTTTCCCCTTTTTCGATCTTGCGGCCGGCGACGGTAAAAAACGTTTCGCTCTTGTCGATTTTCAGATCGCCCGCGCCGCATACGCATGGCCGGCCCATGCCGCGCGCCACCACCGCCGCGTGAGACGTCATCCCGCCGCGCGCCGTGACTATGCCCTTTGCGGCGTGCATTCCATGAATGTCTTCCGGGCTCGTTTCAACGCGCACGAGAATGACGGCCTTGCCTTCCTGCGCAAGCCGTTCGGCTTCATCCGAATTAAAAACCACTTCGCCCGAAGCAGCGCCAGGCGAGGCCGGCAATCCCGTCAACACCTGATCGCGCGGCGCATCCGGATCAAGCGAGGGATGTAGAAGCTGGTCCAGCGAGTGGGGGTCCACGCGGTTCACCGCCTCTTCTTCCTTGATGAGACCTTCCGTACACATATCAACAGCGATTTTCAGCGCCGCTTTCGCTGTGCGTTTGCCGTTGCGGGTCTGCAGCATCCAGAGTTTCTTGTCCTGGATGGTGAATTCTATGTCCTGCATATCGCGGTAATGACGTTCGAGTTTTTCGAACACCTTGACGAGTTCCAAATAGGCGTCCGGCATCGCCTCTTCCATGGAGGGCGCGTCTTCGCCCTGCGCCTCGCGGGCGCGCTTCGTCAATGTCTGCGGCGTACGGATGCCCGCGACCACGTCCTCGCCTTGCGCGTTGATCAGGAACTCGCCGTAATAATGATTGTCGCCCGTAGACGGATCGCGCGTGAAAGCGACGCCCGTCGCCGACGTATCGCCCATATTGCCGAACACCATGGCCTGAACATTGACGGCCGTTCCCCAGCTTTCCGGAATATGATGCAGCCGACGATAGGTGTTGGCGCGGTCATTGCGCCATGATCCGAACACAGCGTCAATGGCGCCCCAGAGCTGTTCTTCAGGGTCTTGCGGAAACGGCCGCCCAAGCTGTTCTTCGACGATCTTTTTGTAGCCGGCGATGACTGTTTTCCAGTCGTCCGCTTTCATCTCAGTATCGAGAAAATAGTCGCGCTCTTCCTTATAGGTCTCAAGCAGTTCCTCGAATGCGTGATGATCGAGCTCAAGCACCACGTCTGAATACATCTGGATAAAACGCCGGTAACTGTCATAGGCAAAGCGCGGATCGCCGGAAAGCTTCGCCAGTCCTTCCACGGTGTCGTCCGTAAGACCGAGATTGAGCACCGTGTCCATCATGCCGGGCATGGAGGCGCGCGCGCCGGAGCGCACGGAAACCAGCAACGGCTTGTCCCTGTCGCCAAAGGTCATGCCGACGCTTTGCCCCACGCGCTTTAGTGCGGCGTCCACGTCGCTTTTCAAGCCTTCAGGATATTGACGGTCATTTGCGTAAAAAGCCGAGCAGACATCGGTTGTGAGCGTAAAACCCGGCGGCACCGGCAGCCCGAGGCTCGCCATTTCCGCCAGATTCGCGCCTTTGCCGCCCAGAAGGTTTTTCAGGCTGGCGTCGCCTTCCGCGCCGCCGTCGCCAAATCCGTAAACCCATTTCGTTTTATCGTTCATGGAGACCCCATGTTTCTTCTCGATTTCGTCCCGCTTGCCCGGCGGGGACTGACTTAAGGCGCCGCAACGCAACAACCAAGCCGGAAATTGCCGCATCTTTCATGCGGCCCACCTTACGGCCTTCAGAAAACCCGTGGATATCTATCCACCGGTTTTTTTTCCATGTTAGGGTGGGCCGCCCGGCCCGGTCTGCGCCGTTCTGGCCGGGGATAAACGAGGGGGCCGGGAAAACTTCCGGCGAGCAATCCGAGGGGATCGGATGGGGCGGAAAATCCGCGAAAATGCGCCGGGGCGGATGAGCCAGCGCTTAATGGTCTGCAACGCAGCCGCGTTAACCAGCCTGCCGGGTGCAAGCCTGGCGCAGGACGCAAGCGGCGCCGCCAGTTTCGCCGGGATTTCCTTCCCGGCCATCGCCGGCGCTTCCGCGGTGATTATTCTGATCACGGCGATCCTGTGGTCGGTGCTGACGTCGCGCCGGATGCGCGGATCCTCCCTTTTCAACCGGTTATTCGTGGTCGTCGCCATCACCGCCGGATTTTTCAGCGCCGTCAGTTCGGCCATTGGATTTTCTCTCATCACGTCGCAGGAATCGGCGGATTTTTTCCGCAACGCCATCCTGCCGCCCGCTTTCGGGGTCTTCGTGTTCTGCCTCGCCGTGGCGATCTGGGTCGGCGGCGCGGAATTCGTGCGCAACCGCGACTGGTTTCGCGGCATGGGGCGCGGCGCATTCGCGGATTTGCTGTTTTTCATCGAACGCGCGGTCAAGCTGTTCATTGTGATCCCTGTGCTGGCCCTCATCCTGTTTTTCGTCTCCACCTGGACGACAGTCGTCGGGATCGGCGGCGTCGACGCAGTGCGCCACACCTATTCCGCCGAGATCGACCGTCTCGCCGCCGAATGCGCAGGGATTACCGCGCACAGACAGAAAGATTTCCTGTTTCTGGAAGATCTTCGCCTCGCCGCGCAGGATGTGAGCCGGGTCGCCGCGTCGGAACGCACTGGCGGATCGCAATCGGGCGCCGCCGGCGCCGGCGCAGTCACTGATTATTTCAACGGCATCGCCACATGGTTTTCAGCGCTTGAGCAAAGCGTGGATGCGATTATCACCGGCGCCCCGCCCTCTGGCGTGGATCCGTACGATTCTGAAATTTGCGCATCGAAAACCGATGAATTGAAACGCATGCTTTCTCGTAATGCGTTTGAAAACGTCGATCGCTGGAATCGCGAATTCGAAACCGCGTTCGACGACTTCGCGAGCGTTCTGAACCGCTGGCGCCATGACAAGCGCATCGAGCGGCTGTTGGACGCGCAGCTCGATAATTTCGCCCGCGCGAATCCGAAACCTGTAGGCGCGCGCATCTCAGCGCGTCAGCGCGCAGCCATGGACCGCTACGCCGATGAAGTCGAAAGCGCGCTGCAATCGCTTATCCGTTCGCAAAAACTGCAAAAGCCGCCCATCCCGATTAAATCGGCGGCCGAAAAATCTCCCGCCCGCGGGCTCGACATTTTTCGCGAAATGTTCAAACCGCCCTCGCCGGCGGAAGAGCCCGAAACGGTCTCCCGCCGCCAGTCGGTTGTGGACGCCGAATTCGTACCCGGACTATCGGCCATGACCCCGCGCGACGCGGTGTTGAAACACGCCAACATTTTTTCCGATGTCTGGGCGCTGGCGCTGTCATGGGACTACGCGCCTTATATCTTGATGCTGGCGTTTCTGTTCTTTCCGAGCGCGGAACGCGCGCCGGGATTTAAGGATTAGGCATCCAGACGTCCTTCGAGACGCAATAATTCCTTCATCCTGAGTGTCGCCTATAGGCGACGTCTCGAAAGAAGAAGGAATGATTGCTCCTCAGGATGTAAGCCGGAATGGGCGGCGGCGAGCCTACCCTTCTAACCTCGAGAAATCCGCAATCTTCGCCGTGGCGGCGGTAAGGCGCGCAAGGAGCGACAGGCGGTTCGCGCGCAAGTTTTTGTCATCGGCGTTGACCGTGACTTTTTCGAAGAATGCGTCGAGCGGCGCGCGCAATTGGCTGAGCGCCGCCATGGCCGCTTCAAAGTTCTCGTCGGCGACGGCTTTTTCTGCTTTCGTTTCTGCGTCTTTCAGCGCTTTGTAGAGCGCCTTTTCTTCCGGCTCGTCGAGCGCGCCTTCATCCACGGCATTCGGGTCGGCCAGTTTTTTATCTTTCTTTTCTTCCGCCTTCAGAATATTCGCCGCGCGCTTATAGGCGGCGACAAGATTTGCGCCGTCATCGGTTTTCAGGAAAGCTTCCAGCGCGTCGAGCTTGGCGACGATGAGAACAAGATCGTCCTGAAGATTGCCGTCCGCATCGGTCAGCACTGCATCGATATGATCGTGCTTGTGGCCCCCTCTTTCATGAGAAGTGTCGCGGAGATAAACTTTTAGGCGGTCGTGGAAGAAGAGAATTAGATCATGAATGACCGGCCAAAATTCACTGTCCGATGAAGCACCCCAACTCTTGTTAATTTTTACCCCCTGCTCATGCAGATACTGTTGAGCAACATCAAACATATCTGACAGGTTTGTGCGATACTTACCAGTCAGGAACAAACGAATTACGCCAAGCGCAGCGCGGCGCAATGCAAACGGATCGCCTGATCCTGTGGGCTTTTTTCCGATTACCCAGAACGCATTTAGCGTATCAACCTTATCACACAGAGCGAGGAGATGTGATAAATCGCCGTCAGGCAACTCTTCTTCCTGACTTTCTGGCTTGTAGTGATCGCGAATTGCATCCGCCACCTCTTTGGGTTCGCCCTGTTCAAGCGCATAGTAACGCCCCATGACGCCTTGCAGCTCTGGAAATTCGTAAACCATCCCGGTCACCAAGTCGCATTTTGCCAATACAGCAGCGCGCTCAATGTCCATGGGATCCATATTCAAAGATTGTGCATCTTCTGACGCCAATTGCCCAATGCGGGATACTTTGTCTCCGATTGTTCCCAGACCTTCAAAGAAAGTGATTTTGTAAAGGTCGCCTTCACGTTCGGCCAAGGGCGTTTTCAAATCCTGATTGTAAAGATACCAGCCGTCGGAAAGGCGCGCGGTCAGGACGCGCTCATAACCGGCGCGCATGGCCTTGCCGCCGTCCGACGCTTCGATATTCGCCACACAGATGAATTTGCTGGCGAGGCGGCCTGTCTCCGGGTTACGCACGGAAAAATATTTCTGGTGCCCGCGCATGGAGGCGGTCAGCACTTCGTCCGGGAGCGCCAGAAATTTTTCGTCGAACGCGCCCATCATCACGACCGGCCATTCGGCGAGGCCCGCGACCTCGTTCAGGAGCCCTGCATCCTCCACAAGCTCCAGCCCTTGCGCCTTGCACAGGGTACCGGCGTCGCGCGCGATCAGTTCCCTTCGCTCATCAGCGTCGATCAGAACCTTCGCCGCGCGCAAGTCGCGTTCGTAATGTTCAAATGAGCGCGCCTGAATGCCGCCCGGCGCCATGAAGCGGTGGCCTTCGGTGACGTCGCCGGATTTTACGCCGCCCACCTCGAACGGAACCACCTCGCCGTCGAAACAGCACAGAATACGATGCAGCGGGCGCACCCAGCGCAACTCGCCCCCTTCCCGGTCCGTGTCGCCCCAGCGCATGGATTTCGGCCAGGAAAAGCCGCGCACGATCTCGGGAACGAATTCCGCGATCAATTCCGCCGTCTCACGCCCCTTTTGGTCGATCACCGCAACGTAATAGGCGCCTTTTTTATCCTCGCGCTGCTCGCACTGGTCCAGCGACGAAAGCCCCGCCGCTTTCAGAAAACCGGCCACGGCCTTGTCGGGCGCGCCGACGCGCGGGCCCTTTTTCTCCTCGCGCCGGTCGGGCTGGCGCACCGGCAATCCTGCGGCGACCACCGTCAGGCGGCGCGGACCGGAAAACGCCTTCACCCCTTCGGGCATATACCCGGCGTCGATCAGCGCCTTGTTCACGCTGCGCTCAAGGTCGGCGGCCGCGCGCGCCTGCATGCGGGCGGGGATCTCTTCGGAGAATAATTCTAGCAAAAGCTCGGACATGGAGGCGGTTTCTAGGGGCGCTCACCGTCCCGCGCAAGCCGTCAGCCCCAACCCGTCAGCCCGTCATCCGCCGCACCTGCACCGCGTGAATGCGCACCGCCAGCTTTTCCCCGGCGTTCTTGAAATCCGCCTCAACGTGAATCAGCGTTTTCGAGGCGTTCGTCACCCGCGCCTCGATCATGGCGAGAGGCGCGGTGAGCGGGCGAAAATAATTCGTCTCCAGCCGCGAGGTGCGGAACCGCTCCCGATTGTCGGTGAGCACTGTCATGGCGGCAAGCCCCGCGATGTGATCGGCGACCGACGCGATATGCCCGCCGAACATCACCCCGTCCGGCATGATGAAACGATCGTCAATATCCCAGCGCATGGAAATCGCTCCCCACCGCCAGGACAGCAGCGTTAAGTCGCCGAGTTTTTCATGCGTCCAGTCATTATAGCGCGAGCCGCCGGATTTGTAGCCGTTCAGAATATCGGTGTGGCGTTCCGATGTGGTGCGGGTCATGTTTCTGATTGTTCGTCGTCGTCTTCATCGCCGGCGTTCATGAACGCATCGCGCGGCCCGACCCATTCGTCGATATCGAGAACGGCGTCCACGGCGGCGATCATTTCCTCCAGTTCCGCACGGCTGTCAAACTGCGAACAGCCGCGATACCATTTTACGGCGTGATCGAGATGCTCCGTGTCAAAAGCAAGTATGATGCTTGGATTGTCCGTCGCAATAGGTCCGCAATTATTGCGGTCAGCGTTCGGGTATGACGGATCGAACTGTGAAAATTCATGGTCTCTTGCGATCCTGAGGATTTTTTTAAACGATCCTTTCGGCAACCGCTTGCTGAGAACGCCGTCCGTCTCCGTCACAAAACGCTCGCCCTGAAAAAACAGGAAGTCCCGCTCATCCACTGTAACCTTAAAAATGGGGCAAAATCCGAAACAGGCCGTCCGCTCAAGCGTAAACCGTTCATAATCGTCGTCATCCAGCGCATATTCGCTGAACCTGTCGAGATAGGGCGTGTATCCTTCAGAGGCGCAGGCGGAAAGCAAAAGGCCCGCCAATAAAATGCAAAAATTCGATAATTTCATTGAACCCGCTTTACTGACTTGATCTCAATCGGTTCGGCAAGAATTTGCCCGGCGAAATCGTCGCCTTCGCGCGTGGGCGCCGCATTGATATTGCGAATGACGTCCATCCCGTCAACAACCTTGCCGAATGCGGCGAAGCCCTGACCGTCCGGGTTGCGCGCGCCGCCATAATCGAGCGACGGGTTGTCGCCCACATTGATAAACCATTCCGACGAAGCGCTGCCCGGTTCCACACGCGCCATGGATATGACGCCGTCCGTATGGCTGATCCCGGTCGCCTCGGTCGTTTCGTGAACAACAGGCGGCAAAGGCGGCGTGTAATCGGCGTCAAGGCCGTCTTCCCATGCGCGCCACAGCCCGCCCTGAACAATGGCGATGGAGGGGTCGTTGTCTTCGCGCGTCGCGCGGTAGATATGTGAACCATCGAACGCGCCTTCATCCACATAGTTCAAAAAATTCGCCGCCGTCGCGGGCGCCTTGTCCGTATAAAGTTCCAGCGTGACCGCGCCGGCGTCAGTTTCCATGACCACGCGCGTTGCGCTTTCGTCTTTTTTTGCACACGCCGCCGCCAAGAGCAGCATTGCCATCACGAAAACTTTCATGACGTTTCCTTTCCAGAAGCGCTCACCCCAGATCGACAAGCGCGAACGGCGAGAACATCTCTTTTGATTCAGCCACATCGTTGATCGTCACGAAATCACAAAGCGCATCGTATTTATCCCACAAAGCGATAACATTTGCATTTGTATGCGCCGCCTCTATGGCGGCCTGCGATTTCCAGGCGAACACTTCCACGATCGTTCCGTCCGCCGCCCGGCCGCAAAGCGCGGGGCCGTCGTCAACCAGCCCTTCCGAACGCAGGAGCGGTAAATGCGTTTTCGTAAGGCTTAGCAATTCATCGTCCCTGCCCGGTTTCGGACGGTAGCATGCAATCACCATAACACCCATCACGGCCTCCGGTTATTTCAAGACGCATGCGTCAAGCGCGTCGCGGCGGACAACATTCATGCGCGCGCGCACCGTGCCGGCGCGCTGGCGCACATAAGGCCCCGGCGGGTCCACGCGCCATTTGTGCGGGTTCGGCAGAACGCTCGCAAGCAGCGCCGCCTCCTGCGCGGTCAGGTCTTTGGCGCTCTTGCCGAAACGCGCCTGCGCCGCGGCTTCAGCGCCGAAATGCCCGTCGCCCCATTCGGCGACGTTCAGATAGACTTCCATTATGCGCCGTTTGGGCCAGAAGGTTTCGATCAGCACGGTCATCCACGCCTCGCCGCCCTTGCGGATCCAGCCGCCGCCGTTCCAGAAAAATGCGTTTTTCGCGGTCTGTTGCGAAATGGTCGAGGCGCCGCGCCTTCGGCCGCCGTTTTTTGATTCCTCAATCGCCTTGTCGATGGCTTCGAAGTCCAGCCCTTTATGCCGGCAAAAGCGCGTGTCTTCCGCGGCGATCACCGCCGTGACGAGGTAAGGCGAAATATTTTCGATTTTCGTCCACGGATGAATGATGACGTCGCCGCTCATCTTCCGTTGCAGCATAAGGAACGTGCCCGGCGGCGGCGCGACGCGATATAACCCGGCCCATAACACCGAGCCTGCGATCATGGAAAAAACGCCGACGCCGGCGAGGATCGCATAGCGTTTTACGCGCGCCTGCGATTTTTTCTTTTTGCGCCGCTTGCGCGTTCTCTTTGGCGCCGCCAGGACCATACGCCGCTCCTGTACCGAGGGGCGACCCACCGGCCGCCCCTTTCAGGCGTAATAATGCGATTTTAGCGCTATTTTATCAAGGACAGGACAATGGCTGAGACGACCCAGCCGACAAGCAGATGCGATGCATCGATCAATAGCAGAGTCACGCTATGCGCGGGCAAATACAGATAAGCGTAGTGCACGAAGGGAAGCGCGAGAAAAAACCACAAAATCAGGGCCGTCGTCGCCGCTTCGCCCAAGGAAGCCGCGCCTTTCCACTTCAACACAAGCCCGATGCCGATAACTTGCAAAACGGTGATGAGAAAACCGCCGATCATCCAGATCGGACTTTGTCCTTCAGCATCGGCGGCGGTGAGCCCTTCCGCGTTCATCCACGCTTCGGAAAATAAAAGCCCATACCAGAGAAAACCGACGAAATAGAAAGCAACTGACGCAACAATCACGCCAACGAGATTGAGACCTAGGACTTTGGGCATTTCAACCCTCCCTATTTATGATGAGGGCTGACTATACGGCGCGCCGAACCCTATGTGCAATAGGGGCGCCTCGGCTGTCAGGCGTTGAAACCCGTGTAAGAGCGAAAACGCTCCACAATCGGCGCATAATCCGTAGGCTGCTCGTCATACAACAAATCGTCATCCTGGAAACGAACCCATGATTGCGCGCTTTTCACCCAGATATGCGCCGCCGGCCGAACCCAGCTTGTGTTATCGAATGTGCCGGCGCGCAAGGAAAGCACGCCGATTGAAGGGGTCTGGCCGTTGGCGATCCGTCCGCCGCAAGCACCGCAGAAAAGCCCGTATCGCTGGTTGCCTGCATCGGAGACCCATTCAAACCGCGCCGGTTCGCCTTGCGTGAAAGCAAGAGCGTTTTCGACAATTCCTGTGGAGAGCACGAACGCGCCGCCGGTCTGCTTTTGACAATTCGTGCAATGACAGGCGTAAAGCATCAGTGGCGGCGCGGACAATTCGTAGCGCAGCGCGCCGCACTGGCAGCCTCCGGCAAGGGGAAGCGCGACGCTCATTCAGGCGTTCTCATAATCTACAACGCCCGCGCCTTCAGTGCGGCCTTGCGGACTTTCCAGCCACGCCGCGCAGCAGGCTTTCGCCAGCGTTCTGACGCGCAGAATATACGACTGGCGTTCCGTCGCGGAAATCACGCCGCGCGCATCGAGGAGGTTAAAAACGTGGCTCGCGGCGATGCACTGGTCATACGCCGGCAGGGCGTATGATTTACCCGCCGCCTTTCCCGCCTCGATGATCGCAAGGCACGCCGCTTCCGCTTCCCTGAACTGATCGAACAGAACATCCGTATCCGCCAGATCGAAATTATACCCGGAAAATTCGACTTCCTGCTGGTGAAAGACGTCGCCATAGGTGACGCCGTCTCCGTTGAAGTCGAGATCGAAACCATTGTCGACGCCCTGCACATACATGGCGAGGCGTTCGAGCCCATAGGTGATCTCGCCCGTCACCGGCTTGCAGTCGAAACCGCCGACCTGCTGGAAATAGGTGAACTGTGTCACTTCCATACCGTCGCACCAGACTTCCCACCCGAGCCCCCAGGCGCCGAGCGTCGGGCTTTCCCAGTCGTCTTCCACAAAACGTATGTCGTGTACGGATCGATCAACGCCGATGGCGTCAAGGCTGCCGAGATAAAGGTCCTGAATATTGTCGGGGCTGGGTTTCAGCGCGACCTGAAACTGATAATAATGCTGGAAACGATTCGGGTTCGCGCCGAAACGCCCGTCTGTGGGGCGCCGGCAGGGCTGAACATAAGCCGCCTTCCATGGCTTCGGTCCGAGCGAACGCAGCGTGGTCGCAGGGTGAAACGTTCCCGCCCCCATTTCCTTGTCATAGGGTTGCAAAATCACACAGCCCTGGTCGGCCCAATAATGCTGCAGGGTCAGGATGAGGCCCTGAAAAGACTGTTTCTTTTTGAGGTCTGTCATAACGGATGCTATTAGAATTGAATGCGCGGCGGACGCTAGGCGGCGTTTCCCGCAGGGTCAAGCAACGGGCGCCGGCGAAGGAGACGACGTGAAACGGATTTTATTTCCCCTTTTGATTGCGCTTACGGCCTGCGGCCGCGAAACCCCGCCGAGCGAAGAAGACAAAATGGCGCCGCCGCCCGAACCCGCCATTACCGATCCGGCGCCCGCGCCGCAAAGCGCAATCTACAGATGCGGCGACGCCAGCGTCCTGGCCGAATTTTCCGGCGATACGGTTATACTTACCGTCTATGGTGAAACGTTCGAATTTCATCGTGTCACCTCCGCCTCCGGCGCAAAATACGCGGACCCAGACAATCCTGAAAACATTTTCTGGACCCGCGGCGACAACGCGACTTTAACGGTCGCCGGCGAGGCGTATCCCGAATGCGAAACGCGAAGCGCGCAAGCCCCGGACAGCGGCGGCGCCGGCGGCCAGGGCAAGCCGGATGATAATGCAGCCTATCGCGCCATCGGCCAGGAGCCCGGCTGGATATTGACCATTGACGATGGGCGGTTGTCGCTCGAATACGATTACGGCGAAAAGAGCGTGTCCGTTGCGAACGCACAAAAAGAAATGTCGAACGGCCATGTTGAATATTCCGGCGCCGGCGGCGGCCAGAACGTCACCGTGCGTATTTTCGAGGAGTATTGCGCCGACAGCATGAGCGGGCGCCCATACCCCAACCGCGTGGAGGTCGCCATCGGCGAGAGAACATTGCAAGGCTGCGGCGGAGACACTAGCGCGCTGCTGGTCGGCGGCGACTGGGTCGTTGAAGACATTTCCGGCGCCGGGGTAATCGATATGGCGCGCACTTATATCGCCTTTACGGAAGACGGCCGCATTTCCGGAAGCGGCGGCTGCAACAGCTTTTCAGGGTCTTATGAAATTGGCGGAGAAGGCGTTTCTTTCGGTCCTGTCGCTTCAACAAAGCGCGCCTGCCCGCCCGCTATCATGAACCAGGAGCGGAAATTCTTTGATGTGCTTTCGACCGTATCGAATTTTCAGCGAGACGATGACGGCGCCTTGCGACTGCTCGGCGACAACGGCGCGTATATTCTGGCGAGACGCTGAACGCCATGGGAATTTACATTGACAGGATGATTACAGCGCGCCCGTTTAACGGCGACGGCTGGAGTCTTGAATTTCAACGCTCGCCGGGATGCGCGATGAGTCAGCCGCACAGGCGATGGCATGTTTTATCCTATTACCCTGAAGGCAAGGTCGACGTCGTCAGGCGAAGCCGTCGGGGCGATTTTCACGCGCCGCTTGAAACGGGCGCATTCGGTCTTTACCCGGCCGGCGAGGCGGAAGACGTAGAGTGGAGCGGCTGGCTCGTCAGTGCGCTGCACATTCATATTTCTCCTGAGCGAATCCGCCGCGCACGAGCGTCGTTAGTTGGCGATGCGCATGCGGGCGTCAGGCGTATCGTAGCCTTTCACGATCCGCCTTTGGCGCAAATCGCTGGCGGTCTTTATGAACTGGCCCGCAAAACTCCTGACGCAGCAGAAGAAGCGTCAGCATTAATGGAACTGGTGATTATGAAAATCGCCGAGAAATTTGCATGTCCTGATATGCATGCATCGCCGAAAATCGGAATCATCTCTTTTTCACAGTTGCTCGACCGGATGCACGGCCTGGACGCCGTCGAGAACCGCATTGAACAACTGGCCGCCGGTGCAGGGCTAGGCCGGCGGCGGTTTTTCCAGATTTTCCGATCGATCACAAAAGCGACGCCCCATGATTATCTGGTCAGAAGTCGGCTGGAATATTCAAAGAGCATGTTGCAGGCCGGCCTCGCGCCCTCAGCGGTGGCGCTGGATTGCGGCTTCTTCGACCAAAGCCATTTCGCCAACACTTTTAGAAAACGTATCGGTCTGGCGCCGGGGGCTTTCTGCGAGTGGTTTCACTAGGGTCTGCTTACGATTCGCTTAATCGTAAACGGCTTCTAAATCTTTGCTATTACGCGTCATTTCAGAGAACCCGGTTCCCGCTTTTTGTGGGCGCACTATAGGCATTGCACGATTTTACAATACGCCGCCGATAGAGATTGGCATTTGCCCGATGTCGTTACTCGGAGTGCTTTCATGCGCGTTCTTCTGCTTTCCCTGATCCTCCTTGCCGGTTTGGTAAAACCCGTAGCCGCCCTCCCCTCCGACGCCCGGGAGCGAACCGTTTCTTTCGATATCTATTCCGGAGTTCTCCAGGAGCAGCGCTCGTTTCTGGTCAGGTTGCCGGAAAGTTATTTCGACAAAGCTGAAAAAACCTATCCGGTCTTTTACGTCTCTGACGCGGACTGGAATTTCGAACTCGTGGCGGCGACGCTTGATTATCACAGTTTCTGGGGCCGCATGCCCGAATTCATCGTGGTTGCGGCCATGAATACGAGCCGGAACCGGGACTTCCTTCCGGGCGCGGATGCGGGGTTTCCGAATGCAGGCGGCGGCGACGCTTATCTGTCGCATATCGAACGGGAATGGATTCCCTTGATCGATTCAAACTTTCGCGCGAATGACGTGCGCGTGTTTTTTGGCCATTCGTTCGGCGGCGTTCTCGCCCTTAATCAGTTATTCTCCAAACCTGAACTCTTCGACGCCTATATAGCGCTCGGTTCAAGCGTGTGGGTCGCCGACCGGATAATGTTCGACCGCGCCAAAGCGGCTTTCGATACGGACAAAGATTTCGACCGGTTCCTCTATCTCAGCGTCGGCGAGGGAGACGGCGGCGCAACCGTACCCGACGGCGATGCATTCGCTGAACTCATGAGCAAGGAAGCGCCATCCAGTCTTGAATGGTCCTACGCGGTGTTTCCGAAAGAAAACCATTTCACCAATGTCACCATCAGCCTGCATGACGCTATCGCGAAGCTGTTTCCCTTTTGGGGCCATGACAGCGAACTGATGGAGGCCGCCCGCGAGAACGGGGTAAAGGGCGTCTCGAACTGGTTCAAAGACAAAAAAGAAACGCTCGGATGGCGATTTTATCCCGCCTCCATGGAACTGGGCGTCGCGAGTGTTCGTCTCGCCCATGGCGGGGCGGCCGATGAAGCGCTGGCGATCCTGGACCGCCTCCAATCGCTTTATCCGGACCGGCCGGAAATTCTCGCCGTCCGGGCGGAAGCGCTGCGGGCCGCCGGGGACCTTTCGGGTTCGGTCGAGGCCATCGAGCAGGCGATAACGCTTGGAACCCAAATCGGCTACTGGCCGGACCGTCTGCAAACTTATCGAAATTTTCGCGACCGCAGAATGAGCGAAATCGGGGCTAATTCGGATTGACGATGTGGCGCGGGTCATGGTTGATCGCGCCATGACCCTCATCGACATATCCCCGCCCGTCAACGCGCGGACGCCCATATTCCCCGGCGATACGATATTCAGCGCCGAGCGAAGCTGGCAAATCAGCGATGACTGTCCAGTCAATGTATCGAAGATTGTCATGTCGACCCACACCGGCGCGCATGCCGATGCGCCCCTCCACTACAACAAAGACGGAAAATCCATAGATCAGCTTGATCTCGGCCCCTATATCGGTCCGTGTGCTGTCGTTCACATCGTAAACGGAAAAGCCTTTGTGACAGCCGAAAACATAGCGAGCGCGCTGGATGCGATCAGTGTTTCGGCGCCGGAGCGCGTGATCATCCGCACCTATGAAACCTTTCCGGACAGCTGGGACGACAATTTCACGGCTGTCGCCGGCGACGCAATCCGCTGGCTCGCTGCGAATGGGTGCCGTCTGATCGGCGTCGATACGCCTTCGCTCGACCCCGCAGCGTCAAAAACCATGGAGGCGCACAATGCTGTCTACTGCGCCGACATGCGAATCCTTGAAGGCCTCTGTCTCGACCATGCCGCGCCTGGCGTGTACGAGTTGATCGCGCCGCCCCTGAAATTCGCTGGACTGGATGCTGCGCCGGTTCGCGCCATTTTAAGAACACTGCCATGACGCCGACATCAAGACCACAGGCCGAAGAGATGGACAGCGCTGACCCGCTGGCGCGTCTTCGCGGTCTTTTCAATCTGCCTGATGACGTAATTTACCTCGACGGAAATTCGCTTGGCCCCCCGCCATCGGCTGCGCTGGAACGACTGCACGAAACTGCGCACGCCCATTGGGGCGCCGATCTCATCAAAGCCTGGAACACGGCGGGCTGGATTGACCTGCCGCAAAAATGCGGCGGCAAAATAGCAAAGCTTATCGGCGCGGACCCGGGCGATGTTCTTTGCTGCGATTCGGTATCGGTAAACCTCTTCAAGCTCGCCAGCGCGCTGATAAGAGAACGGCCGGGTGCTCTCGCCTATGAGCAGGATGAGTTTCCCACCGATGGCTATATCCTGCAAGGATTGGCGGCCATGTCGGATACGCCGCTGCGAACCATAGCCCACAAAGGCCGGCCGGAAGACGGATTTGCGGAGAATGTCACGGTGCTGATCAAAAGCGCCGTCCATTACAAAACCGCCGCTGTCGCCGACATCAAGGATTGGCAGGATCATGCGGCGAAAGCCGGCGCCGTCATTATCTGGGATTTGAGCCATGCCGCCGGCATTATGGATCTAAATCTCAAAGCCTGCGGCGCGCAGTATGCAGTGGGGTGCGGTTATAAATATCTGAACGGCGGGCCGGGCGCGCCAGCTTATATATATGTCGAAAAAAACGCGGCGGCCTCGCTTCGCCAGCCGCTTTCCGGATGGATGGGGCATGCGCGCCCTTTTGATTTCGCTGCAGACTATGCGCCGGGAGACGGCGTTCAGCGGTTTGCGGCGGGCACGCCGCCGATCCTTTCCATGTCGGCGCTAGACGCCGCGCTTGACGTCTTCAAAGACGTCGACATGGCCGACATGGAGAAAAAGGCGAAAATACTGGGCGATCTCTTTTTAATGCGCGCGGAAAAACTTGGCCTGGAAACAGTGTCGCCGGGCGCCGGGGAACGGCGCGGCGGACATGTCAGCCTGAAGTTCAGGGACGGCTACGCGGTGGTGCAGGCGTTAATCGCGCGCGGCGTCATCGGCGATTTCAGAACGCCAGACCTCATGCGCTTCGGATTCTCACCGCTTTATCTTCGGTATGCGGATGTCTGGAGCGCCGCCGACGCCCTGGAAGACGTTCTGGAAACCGGGGCCTGGCGCCGGCCTGAATTCGCCGAACGAAAAGCGGTGATCTAAAGACGGTTCATCGCCGCGACAATGCGATTTGATTCCTCTATCGGCGGAACGGCGTTCAGCGCATCCTGAAAATACCGCCGCGCGATGCTTTTCTCGCCGGCTTCAATCGCGATAAGCGCGCGGCCCACATGCGCTTCGTAATTATCCGGCGTATATTGCAGCAGACGCGCCAGCGTTTGCTCCGCTTCAGGCGCGTTACCGTCCGCCGCTTCGCATAAACCAACATTGACCATATCTTCCAGCGCCCATGGATCGGTCTGCAGGCTTGCTTTTGACGAGGCGCAAAAACCGGGCGTCAAATCCTTGCCGAGCAGCGCCTTTACGCTTGCTGCGTAATCAAATTCCGCTTTCGCCGGCGCCGTTTGAGCGTGCGCTGAATCGCGAAACGACGGCCTCTCGGGGCTCGTTGTCTCGGGTCTCGTTGTCTCGGGTCTGGGCGGTTCATTCACTGACCGCACCGAGGCAAGACGCGCGCCCTGCGGCGGTTCGAGCCGTTCCGGCGGACCAAGCCGGGCGAAACGCGATAACCTGTCTTTTGCGCTCTCGCGCAGATCCGGTTTTGCCGGTTCCGGTTCTGGTTCCGGCGACAGGCTGGGCGTTTCAATCATCGCCTGACGCGGACGCGCATCAGCGAAAAACATATCGACGCACACCGCCTGGCGTTCCTTGATCCGGCATGGCTTGGCGTTGGCATATTCGATCAGGCGGTTGGGGGAAATATTAAGCAGGCTGCCTTCGGCGTCAGGACGGATGGAAAATCCTTCGACATTTTCGCTGCGATCCGAAAGGTCGAGCGCCATTTCCACGCTCACGCCGGGCAGAAAAAAAACGTCATCGCTGCGCTTTTCGAGATTGCAAAGCCCCTCGCAGATCAGCGCAATCCGTGTCTGAAGGTCGCGTTCGCCAACCTGCACGTCCTGCAACGCTGACGACGCCAGCACCGGCGATGCAAACAGGCACACCCCCGCGCCGGCCGCGCAAAAAGCAGCCGCGAACCGTAGTAAGGCGCGCTTGAAAAATGGCATCTGATCCGACCAAGCCATGAATTGACTGGCCTTTGTCTGCAGAGTCGGGGGTGCGGGTCAATGCCGGCGAATCACGCTTCAGACCGCAGATAAAAAAACGGGCGCCCGTGCGGCGCCCGTTTCGTGTTGCATGATCAAGAACCTACCAGGTGCGGTAAACCCTGCGGCTGCCCGGCTTGATATAGCCGACGCCCCAATAGTCGTAACATAATAGCGCCACTTCTTCGTACCGGCGCCCTCTGCGATGGAAGGTCTGCGAGACCGGATAGCAATCGCCGATATAGCTGCGGGAATAAAGGTCTGCGCCCCAGCTCACGAACAGCCAGCCGAGCGGATCATATCCGTTGTAATAAACAAAGCGGCCGTAATTCGAGGAATAATATCCATGTTTGCGGCGCGGACCCCAGCCTTGTCGGCGATGACGGTCGGCGCGGTAATAGCGGCGGTCGCTGCGCCATTGATCCCGGCGGCCCTGGCGGTAGGCGCTGCGCGCATTACTCCGGTTTCTGTAACGCTGGTCGCGCCGGCCATCGCGGTAGGCGTCCCGGCGTTGGCCGCGATCTCGAGCGCGCTGATCCCGGCGGCCGTCTCTGTAGGCGTCGCGGCGCTGACCGCGATCACGGGCGCGCTGATCCCGGCGACCATCCCTGTAAGCGTCGCGGCGCTGGCCGCGATTATCCGCACTGCGCCTGCGATCGCGATTGCGATCAGTATTTCGTTGTGTATTGCGATTGCGGGCGCGATCATTGCCGCGGTTGCGGTTCCTTGCGCCCTCATTGCGGCGCGAACCATTTCTTGCGCCGTCTCTGCGCTCGCCGCTGCGGTTGCGCGCGCGATCATTGCCGCGGTTGCGATTGCCGGCGCCTTCCCGCCGTTCACCGCTGCGATTGCGGGCGCGATCATTGCCGCGGTTGCGATTCCGGGCGCCGTCGTTGCGGCGCGAACCATTTCTTGCTCCGTCCCGTCGTCCGCCGCTGCGGTTGCGCGCGCCGTCGCGATTGCCGCGGCGCCGGTCTGCCCGATCACCGCGTTCCTGCACCATGGCGAGTTGAACGGTCTCCGCCGGCGCCTGCGCCGACATCGTTAACGATGATTGCTGTGCAGCGGATGCGGGCGCAGCAAGTAACCCCGCGCCGATCACCGCCCCTGCAGCAACCGCCGCGGCTCTTACTTTGAAAGTTGTTATCATGTCCATCAAGGGCATTCGCTTCTCCTTGCGAATAGTGCGAGGCCCCCTAGCGCCCATGCGTAACTTGCGCCAGGCCGTCCGCAAGGTCAATCGATACACCTTCACATAATCGGGAAAGATATGTTGAAATATGGCAAGAACAGGGCAATCGTGGCTATAATAAGACGCGGCCATGCGTATGCGGATGATTGTGGCGGGAATGGGGCGGCGCGCGTCTCGCATTTTCCGCCGGAATCGCAGAGATTGAAAACATGACTGCAAATCGCACGTTTTTTGAATTTTTCGCCGGCGGCGGCATGGCGCGGCTTGGTCTTGGGCCTGACTGGCGGTGTCTTTTCGCCAATGATATCGATCCGGAAAAATGCAGCGCCTATCGGGCTAATTTCGGCGGCGATGATCTGGTTGAACGCGATATCGCAGAACTATCAGCGGCGGATTTACCGGCAGAGCGCGCCGATCTGATCTGGGGTTCGTTTCCGTGCCAGGATTTATCGCTTGCCGGCGCGCGCGGCGGCATCTCGGCAAATCGCAGCAGCGCTTTTTTTCCTTTCTGGCGGCTGATCGAGGAATTGAACGCAGACGGGCGCGGGCCGCGCATCATCGCCATCGAAAACGTGACCGGACTGTTGACATCAAATAATGGAAACGATTTCGCTGGCGTCATTGAGCGGATAACGCAGGCAGGCTATGCGGCCGCCGCCTGCGTAACCGATTCGCGGTGGTTTACGCCGCAATCGCGCCCCCGGCTTTTTATTTTCGGTTTCGCGCCCGATGTCGCCCCGCCGCATTCGGATACGGGCCCGCAGGATGCGCTGGCGCCGCAAATTTTGTTGAACGCTTATGAACGCCTTGCCCCGGCGACGCAAAGCCGCTGGATCTGGCTGAACGGCGCACTTCCGAGAGGGCGCAATACGAGGCTTGCCGATATTATCGACTGGGGCGCGCCCGATTGGCATGAACCGGCCTATACGAACGCGCTCGTGGCCATGATGAGCGACAGACAGAAGCAAAGATTAAAGACGTTGATCAACAGCGGCGCGCGCAGAGCCGGTACGGCGTTCAGAAGAACGCGGATCGAAAACGGCGTCTCGGTGCAACGGGTCGAGGCGCGGTTTGACGGGCTGGCGGGATGTTTGCGAACGCCCGCTGGCGGGTCCTCGCGCCAGATCGTCTTCGCCATCGAAAACAGAACGCTGCGCTCGCGGCTCATCTCGCCCCGCGAGGCTGCGCGGCTTATGGGACTGCCGGACGATTACAGATTGCCGCCAGGAACGACGGCGGCGCTGAAACTCACCGGCGACGGCGTATGCGTTCCTGTGGTCCGCTGGCTGGCGGAAACCGTGTTCGAACCTGCGCTAAAAGTACACAGCGCCAAAAAAGTCGCGTGAAAAAACCAGAACGCACCGACGTCTTCTCAAAAGAAAAGCGCGCCGAGGTCATGCGCGCCGTCAAGAGCAAGGATACGAAGCCTGAAATAGCGCTTAGAAAAGCCCTGTTCGCCCTTGGTTATCGGTACCGTCTCAATGTCAGGGATATGCCGGGCAAACCGGATCTAGTGTTTCCAAAACACCGCACCGTGATTTTCATGCATGGCTGCTTCTGGCACGGTCATCATTGCAAACGCGGCGCGCGCCTGCCGAAAACAAATACTGATTACTGGCGGGATAAAATCGCCCGCAACCAGAAAAGGGATAAAAAGAACGCCGCCGCCCTGCGGAAACTCGGTTGGCGCGTCGTCACGGTGTGGGAGTGCGAACTTCGGTCTCTCAACCCCGCGGCGCTCTTGGACCCGGAAACCTAATCGCGATAGGCCGAATGGACCTGCCGGCCTTTTCGTTCAAAGCCGAACACGGCCGCCGCATCAGGCGTGGCGGACAAAATGCCCACGGCGCGCTGCTGGGCGCTGACGCCGTCGCACCGCTGTGAACAACGGCGAACGACACGGCCTGCGCCGTCCATTGCTTCGAAGAGATAGGTTGATTTACGCATAACGAGACTCCTTTCAAAGTCAGTTTTGTTGGTTTACGCAACATCAACAGCGCGATTAAATTCGCGTTCCCTCCGCTAACGGATTTTTTTAGTAAACGAAACGTTAAGCGCTTCTGTTGCGTGCGTCGTAGATCGTATTCAGAAGCGATTTAGCTTCGTCGCGCGGAAGGGCGCGAATTAACAAACACACTGTTTGCGTCTTCCATAAAACGCCGCCGTTGTTAACGAGGCGTTAAAAAACGCGCAATCCGATAATAACTTTTTGGAAAGAATTTTGAAAAACCAGACGGGCGGCTGCAAAGCGCAGCCGCCCGTCAAATAATAACGTCAGTACCGAATATATCGGCCGCCGATCAGGTTTCCTGCTGACTGGCGATCCATTGATCCACGCGACGCTCAAGAACGGAAAGCGGCATGGCGCCGCCGCCGAGCACCGTATCGTGGAACCCGCGAATATCGAATTCATCGCCAAGCGCCGTTTCAGCTTTTTCGCGCAGCTCGAGAATTTTCAGCATACCGACTTTATAGGCGGTCGCTTGTCCCGGCATCACAATGTAACGCTGAACCTCGGAACGAATCTGACCTTCCGCCGCCGGCGAGTTTTCCGTGAAATACGCGACCGCCTCTTCTTCAGTCCATCCCTTGGAGTGAAGCCCGGTATCGACCACGAGACGGATCGCGCGCCAGATCTCTGTCGTCAGCCGGCCGAAATCCGAGTATGGATCTTCATAGGCGCCCATTTCCTTGGCGAGCAGTTCCGAATAGAGCCCCCAGCCTTCGGAATAGACGGAAAACCCGGCCTGTGTTCTGAAATCGGGCACGCCGGTCAATTCCTGCGCGATGGAAATCTGCATGTGATGGCCCGGATTGCCCTCATGATAGGCGATCACTTCAAGCTGCGGGATCGGCATGGCGCCCATGTCGGAGAGATGCGCATAATAAATACCCGGACGCGAACCGTCGGGCGTGCCGGAAAAGTAATGCTGCGCGCCGCCGTCGCGTTCACGAAACGCCTCGACCCTTTTCACAATCAGGTCCGCCTTCGGCAGAATACCAAAGAAATCCGGCAGGCGCTGATCGATATAGGCGAGATATTCCTCCGCCGCCTCGATATAGCTGTTGCGGCCTTCATCCGTGTTCGGATAATAAAACTGCTCATCCTCGCGAACGAAGGTGAAAAATTCCTGCAAGCCTCCGTCAAAGCCGACTTCGTCCTTGATCGCCAGCATTTCATCGCGAATCCGCGCAACTTCATCCAGACCGAGCTGGTGGACTTCGTCCGCGGTCATGTCCGTCGTGGTGTAGTTGGCGAGCCGCTCCTTGTAAAAGGCCTCGCCGTCTGGAAGTTTATGAACGCCGGTAGCGATCTCGTCGGCGTTCGCGCGGTCTTCTTCAAGCCATGCGATCAGTTCGTCATAAGCGGGCTTGAATTCATTGACGAGGGCGTCGCGCGCTTCGGAACGCATGGTCTCCGCCTGTTCTTCATCGATGACGCCGTCATCGACAAGCTTGCTGATCTTGGTCTGCGCGTCAGACCAGAGCGGCGCTTCGCCTTCGCCCTCAAACGGGGCGCCCGTCACCAGCGCTTTTGACTGCTTGATGACGCCGTCATAAGCGAAATAAGGCGCGCGCACGCCCTCGCCGGCATTGGTTTGGGCCCGTTCTAGCGCCTGCCCAAGCGCGCGGGAAACGCCGCCGATCCGCGTGATATAGGCGTCCATATCCGCGCCCGTATCGACGCTGTGAAAGTTGATCAGGAAATTCGGCAGATTGGCGTGCGGGCCGCTCATCTGGTGAAATACGTAACCGCGCCGGCGGAACGGCCATGAGGCTTCCGCCTGCTCAAGCTGATAGGCGAAGATATCGTAAGATGTCTGCGCTTCCGGCGTCAGCGCGTCATAATCGAACTGACTTTCCATTTCCGCGACGGCGGCGCGGCGCCATTCGAGCTGTTCTTCCTCGCCTGCTTCAGAAAAATCATCGATCTCGTCATTATTTTCCTTCATGCCGAGATAGGTTTTGAACAGCGGCGAGAAATCGAGCTCCTCGTCCCATTTTTGCTCGAACCAGGCGTTGAGGCGTTCGGTTTCGGCCTCCATCGCCTCGGCGGTGGTTTCCGCATTGTCGCCAGCCCCCTCGCCCTGCGCCGCCGGTGTTTGCGTTGCATTTTCAGAGGCATCGTTATTCTGGCCGCACGCTGCGAGCGCAGTCGTGCCGAGTAGTGTGATAATGAGTTTGCGCATAACGCCTTCCTTCAGTTCTTCAGGGATGTAATCCATTGGATTGAGGCCGGAAGTCTCCGGCGCCTTTATTCAGTTATAATCACAGCGGCTGTTTAAAACGCTTCCGCGTCCAGCGCCATCATCGATTCCGAGCCGGCCTTGATCTTCGCCAGGTGCATGGATTTTTCCGGCAGGAGGCGGTCCAGGAAATATTTGCCGGTCGTGAGCTTGTTTTTGTAAAAATCATCGCCGGAGTCTTTTTTCTCAACAGCCGCTTTGGCCGACTGCGCCCAGGCGAGCGCAAGACAAGTCAGCGCAAACAGGCTGAGATAATCCATGGAGCTCGCGCCCGCATTATTGGGGTTCTGCATGGCGTTCGCCATGAACCACTGCGTGGCTTCGGCAAGATCCGCCTTGGCCGATGCGAGCCCGTCGAGAAACGGTTTCAAGTCTTCGTCGCCCTCATTGTCTTTCACGAATTCGTCGATATCGGCGAAGAACGTCATGATCGCGCGGCCGCCATCCTTGGGCAGCTTGCGCCCCACAAGATCCAGCGCCTGAATCCCGTTGGCGCCTTCATAGATCATGGCGATGCGCGCATCGCGCACGAACTGCTCCATGCCCCATTCCTGAATATAGCCGTGACCGCCCAATATCTGCTGCGCGTTGGTGGCGTGCCAGTAACCCTTTTCCGTAAGATAGGATTTCAACACCGGCGTCATCAGGCCCATATAATCATCCGCCTTCTGACGGGTGGCTTCGTCCTCCGCCTTTTTGTGCAGATCGCCCCACAGCGCGGACCAGTACATCCAGGCGCGCGCGCCTTCGGTGAACGCCTTGTGATCCATCAGCATGCGGCGCACGTCCGGATGAACGATAATGGGATCGGCGGGCTTGTCTTCGGCGACGGGCCCTGTCAGCGCCCGCCCCTGCAGACGGTCTTTCGCATAGGCTGCGCCGTTCTGATAGGCGACTTCCGAAATCGCCATACCCTGCAGGCCAACGCCAAGCCGCGCCTCGTTCATCATGGTGAACATGGCCTTGAGGCCCTTGTTTTCCTCGCCCAGCAAATAGCCGGTCGCTTCATCGTAATTCAGAACGCAGGTCGAGTTTGCGTGAATGCCCATCTTTTCTTCGATGGAGCCGCAGGTGACGCCGTTGCGTTCGCCGTTCGATTCATCTTCGTTGATGAAGAATTTCGGCACGATGAAAAGCGAAATACCCTTTACACCCTCAGGGGCGCCTTCAATCCTCGCCAACACGAGATGGATGATATTCTCCGTAAGGTCGTGCTCGCCGGCGGAAATAAAGATTTTCTGGCCGGAAATCTTGTAGCTCCCGTCGTCTTGCGGAACGGCCTTGGTTTTCAATAGCCCCAGATCCGTGCCGCAATGCGGCTCGGTCAGATTCATGGTGCCGCCCCATTCGCCGGAAATCATGTTCGGCAGATATTTCTGTTTCTGCGCGTCGCTGCCATGGGCATGGATCGCATCGGCGGCGCCGCGGGCGAGACCCGGATACATGCCGAACGCCATATTGGCCGCCGAGACCATTTCACTGACCGCCACGGCCAGAAGGTAAGGCAGGCCCTGCCCGCCATATTCCGGATCAAAGGAAAGACCCTGCCAGCCGCCTTCCTTGTAGGTGTTGTAGGCTTCCTTGAAGCCCTTCGGCGTCGTCACCGAACCGTCGTCGTGGCGGGTGCAACCTTCCTTGTCGCCCGACTGATTGATGGGATGGAGCACATTGGCGGCGAGCTTGGCCCCTTCCTCCAAAATCGCCTCGACGACGTCTTCACTGGCGTCTGCGAAACCCGGCAGGTTTGAATATTTCGAGACTTGCAGCACGTCGTTGAGAACGAACTGCATGTCTTTGAGGGGGGCGTTATATGTAGTCATCAATGCGTCTCCATCGGGAAATTTTGTCCGCAATGTAGTCGCGCGCCGCACGGGGGCAAAGCGCTGATCGCACAACAATCTGCAATTACCGGATTTTACCGCCCGCTTGCGCTGCGAATCACGCATAATTCGGCAGTGGAGATGGGGAATTCTTTTGGCTGCTTAAGGCTTTGCGGGTTGAACGAAGCAGCTTAACGGTCGTGTGTTCATCTGAGTGAATTGCGGCGTTTTCAGCGCCGGTCTGGACGAAAACGGGGAATTTCGCCGCTGCGGCTGCCCTTGAAGAAAACGGTGGAAAGCCATGAAATCGAATGCGCCCTGGAGCGTCAAAGGGATTGAACGCGACGCGCGCGAGGCTGCAAAGGAAGCCGCGCGGCGCGAAGGCATGACTGTCGGCGAGTGGCTGAACAACATGATTTACAGCCACGGCCAGTCCGGCGCCGCATCCGGCGGCGAGGTCGAGGGTCTGAAGCTGCGCGACATCGTCACCGCCATCGAACATCTCAGAAACCGCATCGTCGACGCCGAGAAAAAAAGCACGGAGACCGTCTCATCGCTGTCGCGCAATGTGGGCGGCGTGGTCGAGCGGGTGCAAAGGCTGGAACGGGTCAAACCGGCGCAGGGCACTTATGATGATCTTTCCGCCAGGCTGGAGAAGCTGGAAACGTCGGGCGGCGACCGCAATCGCATCGAAGCATTAAAGGCGCTGGAAAAAGCAGTCGCGCAGGTCGCGATGCAATTTTCCAATGCGCAAAAGACAACGCTGCACCGTCTCGATTCCGCTGAACAGCAATTGCAGGAATTCGCCGAACGCATTGACCGCATCGGGCTGGACGGTGACCCCGCAGACATCAAGGCCCTGAAAACGACCATTGAAGGTCTGGCCGAGCGCGTGACCCGCGCAGAAAAAGTCGCCGGCGAGGCCGCCGCCCTTAATGACGCGGCCGCATCTTCCGTCGATCCGGAATTTGTCGAACAGACCGGCGCCAGATTGCGCGTGCTGGGCGACGAGATCAAACGTGGCGGCGATCAGATCCGCGCATTTGAAACCGCCGTGTCGAGGCTTTCAGATCAGATCGAAGCGGCGGAGAAACGAAGCTCCGAAGGCGTGCAGAAAGTCGCCGAAACCATCGCCGATGTGCGCGAGCAAATTCTCAGCGAAGACGGCAAGGATGAAAACGCCGCCGCCGCGCTGGAAGCAAAGCTCGCCGCCGCACAACAGGAAACGGACCAGCGCCTTGCCTCGCTGCAGCATTCATTTGAGGAAATGAACGCGCGCGTCCAAACCCTGAACGAAGCCGCACGCGCTGCGCCCCGGCAACCGGCCGCCGGACCGGAACCGGAAGCCGAACCTGCGCCCGACCCCGCGGCGCAGGCCGCAAACCAAACGCCGGCGCAGGCAGCAAACCAAACGCCGGCGCCGAACGATGAGCCCGGTCTTGATGACATTGACGAAGCCGTCGCCGCGCTTGAAGCCGGTGACGACGCTCATGACGATGACAAGGAAGTAGATCCGTTCGCGTTTGACGACGATCTGGAAGCTGAGGCCGATAGCGAAGATAACGAAGAAGCGCTTGAGGATTTCAGTTTTCAGCTTGATGAAGACAGCGAAAGCGCGGCTGACGAAAATACCGGCGACGCAACCGCGCCCGACAGCGTTGGCGACGCACAGTCCCGTCTGGCGAAAGTGCGCAGCGCCCTTTCCGGCGAAGGATATGAATCCGCGGACCGCATTGATGCGGATACGCAGGACGATACTGACGAAGAAATCGCGGCGATGCTGGGCGATCTCGAAGAAGACGGATTCGCGATCACGGATCAGGACGAGGAAGACCGGCAGGCGCCGGAAACGGCCTCGCTGACGCCCGACAAGGAAGATGACGCTCCTCAAAGCGCCGATGAAGACGCCGCTGAAGATATTGACGCCACAGGCGCGGCAAACGCCGATGAAATGCAGGCGGCGGAAGAAACGACGGATAGCCCGCCTATGGCGGAACCGCCAGCGGAGGAAAATTATCTCGCCACCGCCCGCCGTCGCGCCAAGGAAGCCGCGGCAAGCCGTGAAGAGGAAGCAAAACGCCCGACGCGCAGGAATTTATCCGCCAAACAACGGGCTATTCTGGCCGCCCGCGCCCGGCAAAAACAACTGACGGCGAAGGCCGGCGATGATGAGGAACCCGCGGCGGCGGAAGATACCCGGCCGAGTTCGGTCAGGGATAAAAATAGTGAGCAGGCAAGCGAAGACCGCGACGATGACGAAACACCCACAGGCCGCTTTGCAAAAATATCCGCAGCGCTTTCCGCCGCACGCAGCCGGCTTGGCCGCAAGAAAGATGATGATGCTGACGCGGCGCCCGCCGCTAAAGACAAAGTCGCGGCGCCAGCCGCTGCTGTAGAAGAAACCCATGATGGCGACAGCGCAGGCCGCAACAATGACCGCGCCGCTCTTGAGAATCTGAAAGCCACATCATCGGCCCGGCCGGTGACTTACGCCTTGCTCGGGGCGATCATTCTGGCGTTCGTCGCGCTCGCCTGGCTAATGAAGGATTTTATTTTTCCATCCGGCGACAGCGGAGAGAACACGCCGGCGGTTACGCAGACGGCGCAGCCCGCAACGCCGTCCACAGCCGAAGATGCGTCAACCGCCGCAGCAACGGATCTTCCCGCCGTGCCCGAGGCGCCCGCAATCGATCCGCAAGCTTTGTACCTTGAAGCCATGCGCGGTCTCAGCGCGGCGGACACCGAGACCGCCGCCAGTGAAGCGATCAGCAAACTGCAGGATGCAGCGGCGCTTGGCTCCCCGCCGGCGCAACTTCAACTGGGCGAACTTTATAAAACCGGCCAGGGGGTCGAACAGGACGCCTCCCAGGCGCGCGTCTGGTTCCGGCGCGCAGCAAATGGCGGCAACGTTCTGGCGATGCACCGCCTGGGCGTCATGACTGCGCGCGGCGATGGCGGCGCGGCGGACACAGCTTCCGCCATTGGCTGGTTTGAACAGGCGGCGAACTTCGGTCTCGTCGATTCCCAGTATAATCTCGGCGCAATTTATCATCCGACGGAAAACGGCGGCGGCGTGCAGGACGCTGAGGAAGCCTATTACTGGTACTCGCTTGCTGCGCGCAATGGCGACGATGCGGCGGAGCCTCTGGCCGCCGGCATCGGCGCAAGCCTGACAGACGCAGAACGAACCGCTGTCGATCAGCGCGTTTCCGATTGGTCGGCGCTTGACACGGACCCCGCAGCCAACGCGCTCAGCGAAGGCTGAAACATCTCTGCGAGTTTTCTTGCGGGCGCGCGCCCGCCGCGCTTATAAGGCCAGCCATTCGCGGTTTTTGGTTGGCTTTTTAAAAGATGCAGCTTTATCTCCCCATAGCGGAGATCCCGGTCGATCCATTTGTGATCGTCGCCATGGGCGCCGCGGTGGGTTTTCTTTCCGGAATGTTCGGCGTAGGCGGCGGGTTCTTGATGACGCCGCTTCTGATTTTTTACGGCATTCCTCCTGCGGTGGCGGTTGGAACCGAAGCCTCGCAGATCGTCGCGTCTTCCGTCTCCGGCGTCCTGGCGCATTTAAAACGCAAGACTGTCGATTTTCAGATGGGCGGGTTTCTCGTCGCCGGCGGCGCCTTCGGCTCTCTAGCCGGTATTCTTATTTTCCGCGCCTTGCGCGCGAGCGGCCAGATCGAAATCGCCATTTCAATTTCCTACGTTTTGTTTCTGGGCGTCATCGGCGCCTTGATGATGATGGAAAGCGTGCGCGCCCTGTTGCGCGCGCCGGAGCAGAAACGCAAACGCCGCAAGCGGCGCAGCCCGGCATGGATGGCCTCGCTGCCGTTCGCCATGCGGTTTCGCACGTCGGGTCTTTATATCAGTCCGTTGCCGCCGATCGTGCTTGGTTTTTGCGTCGGTATTCTGGCCGCCATCATGGGCGTCGGCGGCGGCTTCATCATGGTCCCGGCGATGCTTTACATTCTGAACATGCCGACGAATGTCGTTGTGGGCACGTCGCTGTTTCAGATCATTTTCGTCACGGCCATCACCACGGTGCTGCACGCTGCGGCGAACCAGACCGTCGATGTCGTGCTTGCATTGCTCTTGCTCGCCGGCGGCGTTATCGGCGCGCAGTTCGGTGCGCGCGCGGGCGTGAAATTAAAAGCGGAGCAATTGCGCGCCCTCCTGGCGCTGATCGTTCTCGCCGTCTGCGCTAGGCTCCTGATCGGGCTGGCGCTGCCGCCGGATTCGCCGTTCATTCTGGAGACGGCGTCATGATGCGCATTTTTGCTGTCATTTCGCTATTAATATTGCCGGCGGCGCCGGCTTCGGCGGCGAACATCAACATCGCCTTCACGGATGACAGCGTGGAAGTCGATACCGGGTTTTCAGGCGCGCGTCTGACGCTTTTCGGCGCGGTGACGGGCGTGGAAAATCCGGAAAATGAAATAGACATCGTTTCCGTCATCCGCGGGCCGGATACGCGGTTCGAACTTCGACAGATGGAAAAATCAAATCTGATCTGGACTCCGGGAAAAGCGCGCGCCGTTGACGGCGCGCCAGGACTTTACCTGACATACGCCACCAGAAATGTCGGCGACATCGCGCCGCTGCCGACACAGGCGGCTTATCGTTTGCGGGCGGATTTTCTCAATCTCGACATCGGCGGCGAAGCGGCCGCCGGCGCGCCGCCGGATACTCGCGAAAACTTACTATACGGCAAGGCTTTTCTTTCCGAAGCTGAAAAGCTCGGCATTTATCGTGCGCATACCGGCGGCGTCGAATTTAAAAAGGGCGAACTTTTCACGATCCATGTCGATCTGCCGGCGAATACGCCGGTCGGCGCCTACGCTGTTTCAGTTTTTCTATTCCGTGACGGCGAAGTGCTGGATTCCGATGTTGCGACCCTCACGGTCAACAAAGTCGGCGCGGAGCGGCGCATCTACGAATTCGCACACAACCGCCCCGTGTCTTACGGCATAGCCTGCGTCGTCCTTTCACTTTTCGCCGGCTGGATTGCGAGCCTTGCATTTCGCAAATAGCTTTTTTCCGCTAGGCTGAACCTTACTGTCAGGTATGGGGGACCGGGATGGCGCGGAACAGGCAACAGGAAGAAATGACGCGTCTGGGGTTTTACGGCCTGACGCCGTTCATTGTCTCAGCCGCAGCGCTCTGGATCAGCCCGTTTATTCTGCCGCTTGGGCTCGCGCTTGATTTTCATCATCTGGCGCTCGTCTACGGCGCGATAATCGTCGCCTATCTTTCCGGCGCGGGCGCCGGCGTGACCCTGGCGCCGACGCAAAAGCTCCGTGAATCGTTTCTGCCGGGCCAGCTTATTACGCTCACGGCGTTCGTCGCTGTCATTCCAGACGGCGTCTTGTTTATGACGCTGGGCGCCGCCTGGCGTCATCTCGTGATCTTGATCCTATTGATTTATCTCCTCTTGCGCGATCTGAACGCGACCTCGGCCGGGCTTTTTCCAAAATGGTACGGCGCGCTGCGCACGAGACTTACTTTATGGGCGAGTCTTTCTATTCTGCTGATCATCATCCGGCTCCTGACCTGGGGCTATTATTAAGAACCTGAATGAACGCAGAAACGCTTGACCAGCTGACGATCGCGCTCGATCCCGCGGCGCAGATCATGCTCGCCGGCGCCATTGTCGTCATGATGTTTGCGATCGCGCTGGGACTGAAGCCGGAACACTTCGGTTTTTTACGGACGCACAAAAAGCTTTTCTTCGGCGGGCTCGCCGCGCAACTGGTCGCGCTTCCCGTCATGACGATTGCGCTCGCCGCCATACTCTCGCCGCCGCCGTCCATCGCGCTCGGCATGATCGTCGTCGCAGCCTGCCCCGGCGGTAATGTCTCGAACTTCATGACCTGGGGCGCGCGGGGCGACACCGCTTATTCGGTCTCGCTCACGGCGGGGTCGAGCGTCGTCGCGGCGCTGTGGACGCCAGCCGCGATTTTGTTGTGGTCGCAGTTATATGCGCCCACCGCGAGTCTGCTCGACACCATCGCGTTCAACCGCCTCTCATTCATCCTGCAGACCACAGCCATGCTCGCCGCGCCGCTCGCGCTCGGCATGGCGGCCGCGCGCTATTTTCCGAAAGCCGCTGAAAAATTCCGCAAACCGCTGGCGCTGTTCGGCGGCGGCGTTCTGGCGTTCGTCATTATCGACGGCGTTATGGATTTCTGGCCGCTGCTGGTTGAGGGCTGGACGCTGATCGCGATCCCTGTGATCGCCCATAACGCCTGCGCCTTCGCGCTCGGCGCCGGCGCCGGGCGTTTGCTTGGCGCGAACGACGCGCGGCGGCGGTCCCTCACCTTCGAAGTCGGCATTCAAAACGCCGGACTCGCCGTTGTCCTCTTACTCGCGCAACTGAACGGTCTTGGCGGCGCGGCGGCGATTGCGGCTGCATGGGGCGTTTGGCACTTCTTCTCCGGCGGCGTTATGATCGCGCTGTTCCGAACGCTCGACGCTAGAAAGACGAGGCAGACATGACATTCGATCTCAAAATTACCGGCGGCCTTATTTATGACGGCGACGGCGGCGATCCGGTGCGCGCCAATATCGCCGTCAAGGACGGCAGGATCGCGGAGATCGGCGCCTGCGACGGCGCGGCGGCGCAAACGATTGACGCCGAGGGCGCCATCGTGACGCCGGGCTTTGTCGATCTGCACACGCACTATGACGGGCAGATCACCTGGGATCAGGAACTGAAACCTTCCGTCAATCACGGCGTGACCACCATCATCATGGGCAATTGCGGGGTCGGCTTCGCGCCGGTGAAAAAGACTGACCATGACCGCCTCGTGCGCCTGATGGAAGGCGTTGAAGATATTCCGGGTACGGCGCTACATGAAGGGCTCACCTGGGACTGGGAGACCTTCCCCGAATATATGGATGCGATAGACGCAACGCCGCATACTATCGATTTCGGCGTGATGATCGGCCACGACCCCGTTCGCGTTTACGCCATGGGCGAGCGGGCGAGCGCGTTTGAGCAAGCCAATGATGATGATATCGCGCAAATGCGCCGCATCGTGCGCGAGGCCATGGAGGCGGG
Organism: Hyphococcus sp.; assembly: GCF_965228385.1. GTDB lineage: Bacteria > Pseudomonadota > Alphaproteobacteria > Caulobacterales > Parvularculaceae > Hyphococcus. The sequence continues at coordinate 2,142,562 of NZ_OZ245810.1, forward strand.
CGCCGCCGGTTTCTCCATCGGCCGCACGGATGTGCACCGCACAGCGGACGGCGACTGGACGCCGAGCGCGGAAGCGAACGAGAAAGAACTGACGGCGCTTGCCGGCGCGCTGGCCGATCTCGATCACGGCGTGTTGCAGATCGTCAATGACTTTAATCTCGAACGTGAAGGCGATCAGTTCGACGAGGAATTCAAACTCGTTGAACGCTTCGTGCGGGCGGGCAAGGACAAGCCCGCCTCGATCTCCCTCATGCAGCGCGACATGGCGTCTGACGACTGGCGGCGCATTCTTGATGAGACAGACCGGCTGAATAAAGACGGCGTCGATTTCAACGTACAGGTGGCGCCGCGCGCCATCGGCGTCTTTCAGGGACTGCAATGCACCTTCCACCCGATCATGGCGCAGCCGAGTTACATCGCCATTAAAGACAAGTCGCTGGAAGAGCGCGTTCAAATCATGCGCGATCCCGAATTCAAGCAAAAATGCCTCGCCGAAACGCCGGTGAAGCTTGCGGGGCCCGGTTCCTCCGTGCCGCCCATCGCCGATGTGATGATCGCCGCCATCGAAATGGTCGCGAACAAGTTCTTCCGCCTCGGCGAGAACCCGGACTACGAACAGCCGCAGGATCAGTCGCTAGGCGCGGAGGCGCGACGCGACGGCGTTTCCGCCATGGAAAAACTTTACGACACGCTGCTGGAGCTTGACGGCAAACAGCTCATCTATTTTCCGATCTATAACTACACCGATTTCAACTACGAAAATGTGCGCGCGATGATGACTCACCCCAAGGCGCTGCCCGGCCTTTCCGACGGAGGCGCCCATGTGGGCACCATCTGCGATGCGAGTTTTCCGACTTATCTCCTGACGCACTGGTGCCGCGACCGCGCGCAGGGCCAAATTCCGTTACAGCGCGCGATCCAGATGCTCACTTCTGACGGCGCGGATTATCTGCGTCTGAAAGATCGCGGACGGTTGAAGGTCGGCCTTCGCGCCGACATCAACATTATCGATCACGATAAACTGCACCTCGGCCCGCCGCGCATGGTGAAGGACCTGCCCGCCGGCGGCCAGCGTTTGCTGCAACCCGTCTCCGGTTACCGCGCGACGTTCGTGAAGGGCGAACAGGTGGTTGCGAATGATGAGGTTACAAACGCAAGGCCAGGAAGGCTCGTGAGGTTCGGGTGATGTTACTGCCGAACCCAAATAATGCGTTTTTGTCGGCTGTGATTGATAACCTGAAGAAACGTACAAAGTCTCTAAAGCAAAAATGGTTTAAACCTGTTTGCGATCGAATAATCATCCGGGAAGATTCACGGGAGATTGAAGCGCTTGAACTAAAATTAAATTTAGCAACTAGCATCGGAACCCTCTCTTATTCCGCTCAAATATATGAAGATAGATGGGTAAGAATCACCGCTCGAAAATCTATCGGGCAATCTTTGAAATGGGACTGGAGCATCGAAGGACGCTTGCTCGATGAAGAATATTGTCAAGAGCTTGTATCTTCTATCGAAAAGACCAGTGATCTGATTAGCGTCTTCAGTGAGTCTGATCATTTAAACGATGAGCAGCGAATCGAACTAGAAAACATATGGCGTGGATTCTTGGCCAGCGGCCGCCTTCGAAGCGTTACCTAGTTTGTTACGAGAAACCACATGAACTTCACCTTCGACACTGTCCCGCAGATCATTTTTGAAACCGGCGCGGCTGCGCGTCTCGGGCAAATCGTCAGTGCCCGCATGCAGCGGCCCTTCGTCGTCACCGACAAGGGCGTCATCGCCGCCGGACTGATTGACGGCGCATTGAAAAGCCTTGAGGCCGCCAGTCTCGATTACGCGTTGTTCGACGGGGTGGAGGCGGACCCGCCGGCGAAAGTCGTGCGCGGCGCCATTGACGCAGCGCGCGCGCATGAATGCGACGGCGTGATCGGTTTCGGCGGCGGTTCCTCCATGGATACGGCGAAGGTCATTGCCTGCCTGATCAATTCGACGCAAAGCCTCGAAGACATATACGGCATGGACATGGTTAAGGGTGAGCGCGTCCCGCTCGTGCTCCTCCCGACCACCGCCGGCACGGGCTCGGAAGTCACCAACATCTCCGTCATCACCTCAGATGACGATCAGAAAATGGGCGTCGTTGCGCGCCAGCTTTACGCCGATATCGCCGTGCTTGACGCGGCGCTGACGCTTTCCATGCCGCGCCATGTCACCAACGCCACCGGCATCGACGCCATGGTGCACGCGATTGAGGGCTACACGTCGAAACTGAAAAAGAACCCCGTCTCCGACGCGCTGGCGAAAGAGGCGTTGCGGCTCCTCTCCTCCAACATCGTCCGCGCCTGCGAGGCGCCGGACGACATCAAGGCGCGCGAGGCGATGCTGCTCGGCGCCATGCTGGCGGGCCAGGCGTTCGCCAACGCGCCGGTCGCCGCCGTGCACGCCCTCGCCTATCCGCTTGGCGTGCATTTTCATGTGCCGCACGGGCTCGCCAATTCGCTGATGCTGGCGCCGGTCTTGCGGTTCAACGCGTCGGTCGCCGCGCCGCTTTACGCCGAGCTGGGCGATGTCATCGGCGCGCATGACACGGGCAGTTTTGAATCCCGCTCCGAAGCCTTTGTCGCCAAAATGACGGAGATTTGCGCCGCCACGGGCGTTGCGAACAAGCTTTCCGATGTCGGCGTTTCGCACAATGTGCTGCCGAAACTCGCCGAGGACGCCGCGAAAATCGAACGGCTGATGAAAAACAACCCGCGCCCGGTCACCGAAGCCGACTGCCTCGCGCTTTATACGGAAGTTCTTTGAGGTTGTAGGTGGGAGGTTCTAGGTGGTAGCAGGAAATCGAATTCACACTCTACGACCTACACACCACAACCTATAAACTTAAACAGCGATGCCCTCGACAACTACACGTTTGAACTACAAACACTTCCTCCCCCTGCAAACGCGCTGGGCCGATAACGACATTTACGGTCACGTCAACAATGTCGCCTATTACGGCTATTTCGACACCATCGTGAATGAATACCTTATCGGCGCCCGCGCGCTCGATATTCACGAGGGCGACGTCATTGGCCTTGTGATCGAAACGGGCTGTAAATATTTCGCCCCGCTGGAATTTCCGCAAAAGCTCGAAGGGGCGCTTCGCGTCGCCCATATCGGCAATTCTTCCGTGCGCTATGAACTGGCGATCTTCAAAGCGGGTGAAAACACGCCCGCCGCCGAAGGCCATTTCGTTCATGTCTATGTGGATCGCGAAACGCGGCGGCCGGTACGATTGCCGGATGGGTTTCGGGCGGCGCTGGAGAAACTTACTTAGGTAGTTTTTCCCAAGCATCTCTCGACTGATCAGGAATCTGCCAACGACGAATGTCTCCTTTGTCGGGATGTTTTTGATTCCACTCGGATTTATCCCACAGTTTTTGCGCTTCTTGTGTTGTCAACACAAACATCTCTATTTGCGCGGGAGAAGGAAAGTCTGTCGGATCCCTTGGTGCAGAAACAAACACCCAAAAATCGCTGCAAGACAGGTCAGGTCTGGTTCGTACAAACCACGTCGGCCGCTTACTCCTATCGGCTTTCACTTCCACACAAAACCGATTCCCATTTGAGCTTATTACTAATAAATCCCGTTGTCTGGCATTATTGTTTGTCGGCTCAACTGCATACCCTAATGACGCAAGTTTTTCTGCGACCAGCACCTCACCGATAGCGCCAGTGGATTTTATTAATATGCTTTCGAGCAATTTAGGATGGCGCTTTGCTAGTGCTACTATGTCCATAGACTTTTCTAGAACTCTTTTCGTTGCTGCCCAATCGTCGTCCTGTGCAACAGCCGCGCATGACCGTCATAGCCGCCGGTGGCCATATGGAGAACCGAGCGGTTGTCCCACATCACCAGCATGTTCTCGCGCCATTTGTGCCTGTACTGATACTCCGGCCGCGTCTGCCAAATATAGAGTTCGGCAAGCAGCGCCATGCTTTCCGTCTCGCTCATGCCTTCAATGCCGACAATGTATCCGACGCAACCGAACACGCCTTCGCACCCGGTTTCAGGGTGTTTACGAATAATCGGATGCTTATGCTCCGCCGTCAGCGCCTCGTCCGAGGCGCGAATATCCATAGAGCGTTTTTCGCGATCCGCATCACCGTAGACGCCTTCCTTCGCATACGGAACACGGGCGGAATGGATGGCGATCTTGCCTTCCAGTTTTGCGCGCAATTCATCCGGCATCTGTTCCAGCGCCAGATGCTGGTTGGCGAACAAGGTATCGCCGCCCGTTGGCGGAATGGTTATAGCGTAGAGGCATGTCCCCGCCGGCGGCGTCGCCTGAAAGCTCCAGTCGGTGTGCCAGTTTTCGGCGAACACGGGCGCGGTTTCATTCGCCTCGCGCTTGACGGCGATGATGTGGTCGCGGCCGGGAATCGGCGCAATGAACGGATCCTCGCCGAACGGCCCGAAACTCAGCGTGAACCGTTCGAGATCGTCGTCGCTCATGGCCTGACCGGGAAAGGCGAGCACATGATGTTCCAGCCACGCCGCGCGAATTTTCGAGACCGTTGCATCGTCCAGCGGTTCCGACAGATCGACGCCGGTGACTTCCGCGCCGCATGCATGACCTGAAGGCGTAACTTTCATGAAAAGTCCCTTAAGTTGTGCGCTCCCGACAATAACGCCGGCGCATGAAAGGACCAACCGTTTGAGCTGTTAAAGTATCCGCGCGTCGAGATCGACTTTCGCCACCTGATATCCGCGCATCAGATCGTCGATATGGCGCGTCATCCAGCGGGTGGCTTTTCCTTCGTCGCCCGCCTCCAGCGCTTCGATGATTTCGGCTTGCGCATCCTCGATGCGTTTTTTCGCCTGCGGCGTTCTTCCAATCACGAGCGCAAGGCTGGCGCCGATCATCATGTTCAGGGATTGCAGCATGGCGAGCATGACGCGGTTGTCGAGCCCCGCCGCAATCGTCTGAAAAAATTCAACGGCGCTTTCCACGATCACATCGCCGTTGTCGCCGCCGCGCAGGCGCGCATTGATGGCGCGCAACTCGCCAATGGATTCCGCCGAAAGCTGCGTCGCCGCCGCCTTCGCCGCCTGCGGATAGAAAAGCGCCAGCGTCTCCCACACTTCGCGGAAAGTCGCGCCGCCATGGGCGAGGCTTTTACTGGCGGTTGCGGCGATTTCCGAAATTTTCGGCGCGCGCACGACAAGGCGCTTGGCGGGCCCCCGCTCGACAAGGCCGGACTGTTCAAGCAGCCTGATCCCTTCGCGCACCGAAGAACGCGTGACGCCGAACTGCTCGCAAAGCGCGCCCTCGGTCGGCAGCAGCGCGCCCTCGGCGAGCGCGCCGGAGAGGATATCTTCCTCAATGGCGCGACTGACTTTTACGTAGACAGGTTCGCGATCAAGCGTTTTGAACGTGTGGCTCATCGGAATTTAAGCGCTCTTTTGAAAAATCTCGCGGCCAATCAGCATCCGGCGGATCTCGCTGGTGCCGGCGCCGATTTCATATAATTTGGCGTCGCGCAACAAGCGGCCTGTGGGATATTCATTAATATACCCGTTGCCGCCGAGGAGCTGGATCGCGTCGAGCGCGACCTGCGTCGCCTTTTCCGCCGCATACAATATACAGCCCGCCGCGTCCTGCCTGGTGGTCTCCCCCCGGTCGCAGGCCTGCGCCACGGCGTACACGTAAGCCTTGCAGGCGTTCATCGTCGTATACATGTCGGCGATTTTTCCCTGCACAAGCTGGAACTCGCCGATGGATTTGCCGAACTGTTTGCGGTCATGAATATACGGCACGACGACATCCATGGCCGCCTGCATGATGCCGAGCGAGCCGGCGGAAAGCACCGTCCGCTCGTAATCCAGCCCGCTCATCAGGATGCGTACGCCGTCGCCCTCTTCGCCGATGCGGTTTTCCGCCGGAACTTCGCAATTTTCGAACACCAATTCGCCCGTGTCCGAACCGCGCATGCCGAGCTTGTCGAGTTTTTGCGCTGTTGAATATCCCTTGAAATCCTTTTCGATAATGAAGGCCGAAATACCGCGAGAGCCCTTGTCCGGGTCAGTCTTGGCGTACACTACGACCACATCGCCGGTCGGGCCGTTGGTTATCCACATCTTGTTGCCGTTCAGAATATAACGGTCGCCTTTCTTCTCTGCACGGAGCTTCATGGAGACAACGTCGGAACCGGCGCCGGGCTCGGACATGGCGAGCGCGCCAAGATGTTCGCCGGATATCAGTTTCGGCAGATAACGCTCTTTTTGTTCACGGCTGGCGTTCAGGCTGATCTGGTTCACGCAGAGATTTGAATGCGCGCCGTAGGACAGCCCCACCGACCCTGAGCCGCGCGAGATTTCCTCCATGGCGACGCAATGCGCCACATAGCCAAGGCCGGTGCCGCCGAAATCCGGATCAGCCGTGATCCCGAGAAGACCCAGCTCGCCGAGCGCCGGCCACAGATCGCGCGGAAATTCATTGCTTTCGTCGATCTCGGCTGCGCGGGGCGCGAGCTTCTCATCGACCCAGCGGGCGATCATATCGCGCATTTCCTCAAGTTCCGGGTCGAGGCCGAAATTGAAATTGAGACTGTTTGAACGGGCCATTGGCGTCTCCTCACCCGGCTTTTGTGGGGATTTAAGCCGGAATTTCATCTATAATATCCCATTATCACATCTTGCGATTGTCGGACAACCCGTGATAGAGGGCCGAAAGATTAAAAATTCAGGCGGCGGGCGTCGCGCTTTGCTAGACCGGCAAGGAAAGTAAGCCGGCAGAAAACAAAAAGGACCCAGATGTCTGTCATTCAGTCCGCGATCGATCCGCGCTCAGAGAGCTTCGCCGCCAACCGGCGGGCCATGCAAAAGCTGGTGGATGAACTCCACGAGAAAATGGATCGGGTCGCCGAGGGGGGCGGCGCCCGGTACGCTGAACGTCACAAACAGCGCGGCAAGTTACTTGCGCGCGAGCGCGTCTCGCGATTGCTCGACGCAGGCGCGCCATTTCTGGAGCTTGGCCAGTTCGCCGCGTGGGAAATGTATTCCGGTGACGTGATGAGCGCGGGCGTTGTCGCCGGGATCGGCCGTATCGCGGGCGTAGAATGCATGATCGTCGCCAACGACCCGACGGTAAAAGGCGGCACCTATCACCCGATGACGGTGAAAAAGCATTTGCGCGCGCAGGAAATCGCCCTCGAAAACCGCCTGCCCTGCATCTATCTCGTGGAATCAGGCGGCGCGTTCTTGCCGATGCAGGACGAAGTTTTTCCGGACAAGGACGATTTCGGCCGCATCTTTTACAATCAGGCGAATTTATCGGCGCGCGGCATCCCGCAGATCGCCATCGTGCATGGTTCCTGCACCGCTGGCGGCGCTTATGTACCGGCCATGTCCGATGAAGCCGTCATCGTCAAAAAACAGGGGACGATTTTTCTGGGCGGCCCGCCGCTCGTCAAAGCCGCCACCGGCGAGGTTGTTTCCGCTGAAGATCTCGGCGGCGGCGATACGCATACACGCATTTCCGGCGTCGCCGACCATCTTGCGGAAGACGATGATCATGCGCTGGGCCTCGCCCGCAATATCGTCAAGCGCCTGAACTGGGTGAAACAGGGCGAAGTGACCCTCGTTGAGCCCGTCCCGCCCGCCTATGCCCCCGAAGAGATATACGGCGTCGTCGAAGCCGATGCGAGGAAGCCCTATGACGCGCGAGAGATCATCGCGCGCATCGTTGACGGCTCCGACTTTGACGAATTCAAGCCGCTTTACGGATCGACCCTGGTCACCGGGTTCGCGCGTCTGCATGGCTTTCCGGTGGGCATTCTCGCCAATAACGGCATTCTTTTTTCAGAGAGCGCGAAAAAAGGCGCACACTTTATCGAGCTGTGCTGCCAGCGGAAAATCCCGTTGATCTTTCTACAGAACATTACCGGCTTCATGGTGGGCCGCGCTGCAGAAGAAGGCGGGATCGCGAAAGACGGCGCGAAACTCGTCACAGCCGTCGCCACAGCGGGGGTGCCGAAATTCACCGTCGTCGTCGGCGGGTCTTACGGCGCAGGCAATTACGGCATGTGCGGGCGCGCCTACGGCCCGCGCTTCATGTTCATGTGGCCGAATGCGCGCATCTCCGTCATGGGCGGCGAACAGGCGGCGAGCGTTCTCGCCACAGTCCGCCGCGACGGCCTGCGCGAAGGCGAGGAATGGTCCGCCGGAGAGGAAGAAGAATTCAAAAACAAAATCCGCGATGATTATAACGCGCAGGGCTCTCCATATTATTCCTCCGCGCGGCTATGGGACGACGGCATTATCGATCCGGCGCAGACGCGCGACGTGTTGGGCCTTTGCATTTCCGCATCGCTCAATGCGCCGGTCGAGCAAACGCGCTTCGGCGTCTTCAGGATGTAATAAACGAAGGATTATGACGCCATGCGCGACGCCCCTTCCCGATCGTTGCATTTGATGCCGGAGCGCTCGAGCCCGCTCATCAAATGCTCCGCACACGCTGGATCGTCCTCAATCAATTCCATCAGCGGCAGCGACATTTGCCGCGCAGCCGCTTTCGCCATGTTTAAGTTGTCGTATGATTCCGGTTCGCGACCGAGAAGAATGAGACCGGCAAACTCCTCGCGCTGTTCGGATTCAAGGCCTTCAAGAAGACCTTTGATTTCCGCGCGGTTTCCATCATCCTGGCCATCGACCAGCGCATCGTCCATGCGCGTGGAATTGGGCTCGCCCTCATCAACATCGTTAGACGCCAAAACGTCCGGACCGGCGAGTTCTTTTCCGTGCAGGCGGCGAATTTTATACACAAGCGCGCACGCCGTATCGGGATCGAGAATCATGGCGGGAATCTCCATTGTTTGCTTATGGCGCAAACACGCCCGGCGTGCGAAAGTTCGTAAAAATCAACGCGCGACGCCGGCGATGGCGGCAATAATCCAAGTCGCGCGGACAGGGAGAGAGATATGCACAGACACGCCGGCTTTCATGACGCCGCCAACACAGTGCGGGAGGATTAAACTATGAGCGAACAAGTCCTCATCACCACTATCGACCAGCGCGGCGTCGCGCGGCTGACCATGAACCGGCCGGACATTCGCAATGCGTTCAACGAGGAACTGATCGGCGGCATCTGCGACGCCATGGGACGTTTAAATTCCGATCCGAATGTGCGCGCCATCGTGCTCACAGGCGCAGGCAAGGCGTTTTCCGCCGGCGCCGACCTCAACATGATGAAGCGCGCCGCGAAATATTCCGCTGCAGAAAACAAGGACGATGCGCGCCGACTGGCGCATATGTTGTCGTCGATTTATCATTCAGCGAAGCCGACTGTGGCGCTCGTCAACGGGCCGGCCATGGGCGGCGGGCTTGGCCTTATCGCAGCCTGCGATATTGCGATCGGCGCGGACACGGCTTTTTTCGCCCTCTCCGAAGTGCGCGTGGGCCTTATTCCCGCGGTGATTTCACCATATGTAATTCAGGCGATCACCGTTCGCCAGGCGCGGCGCTATTTCCTGTCAGGCGAGCGATTTGACGCAAAGCACGCGGCCGACATGGGATTGCTGCACAAGGCAGTCCCGGCGGAGACGTTAAATGACGCGCTGGACGCCCTTTTAAATGAACTACTGGCGTGCGGACCCGGCGCGCAAACGCTCGCCAAGGAGCTGATCCGCAAGGTCGCCTATCAGCCCCTTGCTGACGCGGTGACGGAAGCGACCGCCGGCATGATCGCAAAGACGCGCGCCAGCGACGAAGGCAAGGAAGGCATCGCCGCCTTTCTGGAAAAACGCAAACCAAACTGGTCAGGAGACTAAATGTCATTGGGTCATGTGATCCGCAAAGTGAAGCTTGAAGACCGCGACGCTATTTTGGCGGTGCTGACATCTGCGTTTGAACGCGATTCCGAAGCGCTGCTGGTTGAAAATCTGTGGGCGGAACACGCCATACAGTTTGAACGGCTGGCTGAAGTCGGCGGCGTCGTCATCGGCTATTGCGCATTCAGCCGCGTGACGTGCAAGCCCGCACTTTCCGGCCTGCTCCTTGGCCTTGGTCCCATCGCAGTGGCGCCGGAGCATCAGCGCCAGGGCGTTGGGGCAGCGCTGATCAAGGAAGGTTTGAAGCTCTGCCGGGAAAACAGCGCCAGATTAATCGCTGTCCTTGGCGATCCGGGTTACTATGCCGCTTTTGGATTCGAACCGGCGTCAAAAAAACGAATGAGCTGGGCGGGTTTTGACGCAGGCGACGCGTTTCGCGTTATCACGACCGACGGCGATGACCTTGACGGCGTCAAGCCTGACGACATCCGCACCATTCATTATCACGCCGCTTTCGATGCGGTAAGTTGACCGCCGCGCACACAGAAGGACCCGTCACATGACGCACGCTTTATTGATCCCGGTCGTCGCTCTCGTGGCGTGGACGCTGATTATGTGGGTGTGGATGCTGGCGACCCGCCTGCCCGCCATGCGCAAAGTAAAAATGCACCCGCAGGCGGCGAAACACACCGGCGCTGGCAGCACTGATGAATTGCCGTCCGAGGTTCGCCAGGTCGCTGATAATTACAACCACCTGATGGAGCAGCCGACACTCTTTTACGCGCTGGTTCTGGCCATCGCCGTCGGCGGTTTCGCACAGATGCTCGATGTCTGGCTGGCCTGGGGATACGTCGCCTTGCGCATCGCCCATTCGATCCTGCAGGCGACGGTCAATATCGTCATGTACCGGTTTTATCTTTTTGTCGCTTCGACATTTCTTTTGATCATGCTGGCGGCGCGCACCTTAACGGCCTTTTTGCTGATATAATGGAAACACCAATGTTCAAAAAAATTCTCATCGCCAATCGCGGGGAAATCGCTGTTCGCGTCGCCCGGACCGCGCGTCAGATGGGCGTCGCCACCGTCGCGGTTTATTCCGACGCTGACAAAGGCGCGCCGCATGTGCGCGCCTGCGACGAGGCCGTTCATATCGGCGCTTCGCCGGCGGCTGAGAGTTATCTGCGCAGTGAAAAGATCATCGACGCCTGCAAAAAAACCGGCGCAGAGGCGGTTCATCCGGGCTACGGGTTTTTATCGGAAAATGCTGATTTCGCCGACGCGCTTGAAAAAGCCGGGATCGTTTTCATCGGTCCAACTTCCGAGACTATCAACGCCATGGGGTCGAAATCGGCGGCGAAAGACCTGATGGAAGCCGCCGACGTACCGACGACGCCCGGTTATCAGGGCGAAGATCAATCAGTCACGGTTTTCAAGAAAGAGGCCGAACGCATCGGCTATCCCGTGCTGTTGAAGGCCACCGCCGGCGGCGGCGGCAAGGGCATGCGCATGGTGGAAGCCGAAAGCGATCTTGAAGACGCCCTGAAATCCGCACAGCGCGAGGCGAAGTCCGCCTTCGGCGACGACCGTTTCCTGATCGAAAAATACGTGACGAAAGCGCGTCACGTTGAGGTGCAGATTTTCGGCGACGGCATGGGCGCGGTCGTGCACATGTTCGAGCGCGACTGCTCCGTGCAGCGCCGCCACCAGAAAGTGATCGAGGAGGCGCCCGCCCCGAACATGCCAGCGGCGACGCGCGCAAAATTGTTGCAGGCCGGCGTCAACGCCGGCAAGGCGGTGAACTATCGCGGCGCGGGAACGGTTGAGTTTTTATACGATGAAGAAGCGGACGCGGTTTATTTCATGGAAATGAACACACGCCTGCAGGTGGAGCATCCCGTTTCGGAAATGATCACCGGGCTCGATTTTGTCGAATGGCAATTTCGGATCGCCGCCGGCGAAGGCCTGCCGCTCGCGCAAGACGACATTACCGAATCCGGGCATGCCTTTGAGGCGCGGCTATATGCGGAAAATCCCGCGCAGAATTTCGCACCGTCCATCGGAACCCTGACGACATTGAACCTGCCGCATGAAACAGCGCGGATCGACTCCGGCGTAGTCGAAGGTCAGGAAATCACGCCCTATTACGACCCCATGATCGCGAAAGTGATCACTTACGGCGCAACGCGCGCAGAAGCGCTTGGCGCCATGCGGGCCGCGCTGAAGGAGACTCGCGTCGCCGGGCTGGAGACCAACGCACAATTCCTGCATGCGCTCGCTGCGGAAGACGATTTCATCAAGGGCGATGTCTCGACGCGCTTCATTGAAGAGCATGAAGCTTCGCTCTTTCCCGAACAGAAGCTCGACAATCGCGTGCTCGCCGCGGCGCTGCTGGCAAAACATCTCGACGCGAGAAAAGACTGCGGCGCCGACCCGTGGGAGTCGCTCACCGGGTTTCGTCTCAACCGTCCGCAAAAGGCGGTCTACTGGCTGACCATGAATGGCGAGGCCGCGCTTGCGACGCTGAACCGGACGCTCACCGGCGTCGATGTCACTATTGAACCTGACGCAGCCGCCGCCGCGCGCCGCGAGGGTCGCGAATTACAGGCGCCGATCGTTTTTTCGTTTACGCCGCCGGCAAGTATAAATGACGGTTTGCGTCTCTCCGTCGATGGCGAAACCTTTGTCGCGAATACGGCGCCCCATAACGGCAAGACCCGCATCTGGATCGGCGCCGATCATTGGGACGTCGAATATCCAGACCCGTTCTCCGGCCTGTCGTCGCACCATTCGAGCGAAGGCTCTCTGACGGCGCCCATGCCGGGCGTCATCACCGTGCTCTCGGCGAAGCCCGGCGACGCGGTCGAGGCCGGCAAGCCGCTCCTTGTCATGGAAGCCATGAAAATGGAACACGCCATCAAGGCGCCCTTCGACGGTGTCGTCAAAGCGTACAAGTTCAGCGCCGGCGATCAGGTGAAAGACGGCGACTTACTGGTGGAGTTTGAGGAAAGCGCGTAAAGATTAATTTTGGTGGCGGAAATGCTGACTAATAGAACATACGCTCACTTCGAGCGGTTTCTTATAGTATGCGGGAACCAGAATTCTGGGAAAAGTACTCTCCTCAGATCAATGTTTATTGATCCCAGAATCGACCCTCAACAAACGCCATGCACCGCAAGACGCCCACCCATAGTGGCGCTTTCAAATGAGAGGTGTTTAGCCTTTCGGATAGCTTCTCCACATGAAAGAGGACTAACACTCGAGGAATTCATGGAGTCAATTTACAAGACGGCTTGTAATGCTTGGAACCGCTATTGGCGAGTTAATTTTGCATGTGCAATGCAGCCATTTTCGGCGAATAACATGCCGAGTATAACTACTGTTTGCAAAGAACTAAACCGGGTTTTTCAACCAGAAAGAATACGTGTAGTACAAATCGACCCTACTCAAGACGGAAGTTCTGGTTCATTGTTATCGCTTAGTGCGGTTTCCTCTCTCATACAAATGAATGTCGAAGTAACTACGATAGACGCGCGCAGACACAGCAACCTAAGATCAAACGCTTTTTTCTTGGCCGATTTTTTTGATTTCACTTAATCTGCGAGCTTAGAAAAATGACCCAAACCATCTCCCTTGTTGAAGCCGGTCCGTGCGACGGCGTATGCGTCTCATTTAGAAAATGTTTATGAGTCTCGCCGTTCTTTACCGCTGGCGCGCCGATCCGGCGAAAGCCAAACAGTTCGAGGACGCCTGGGCGGAAGGAACGCGCCTGATCCATCAAAAATGCGGCTCATACGGCGCAAGGCTGCACAAAGGCGAGGACGGGCTTTACTGGTCTTATGCGCTGTGGCCGGATGAAGAAACGCGTAAAAACTGCTTCAAGGATACGTCCATCACCGAGCATGACAGTTTCGCACGCATGCAGGATGCGATTATCGAAACCTATGACGAGATCGTTTTGACGCCCGTTGTCGACGAGCTTCGCGGACTGGAAGAAAAATGACCCAAACCATCTCCCTTGTGGAAGTCGGCCCGCGCGACGGTCTGCAGAATGAAAAACAGACGATTGACGTCGCAACGAAAGTCGAACTGATCGAACGCCTCGCCGCCGCCGGCATGAAATCGGTCGAGGGCGGCGCGTTTGTCTCGCCGAAATGGGTGCCGCAGATGGCGGCATCAGACGAGGTGATGAACACGATAAAGCGCGCGCCCGGCGTTTCCTATCCTGTCCTCACCCCGAACCGACAAGGCTATGAGGGGGCACGCGCGGCGAAAGCCGACACGGTCGCCGTCTTCGGCGCGGCGTCGGAAACGTTCAGCCAAAAGAACATCAACTGTTCCATCGAAGAAAGCATTGAACGCTTCAAACCGGTCATTAAGGCGGCGAAGGCCGATGGCGTGCGCGTGCGCGGTTATGTTTCCTGCGTCCTCGGCTGCCCTTACGAGGGCGCGATCGCGCCGGCGCAAGTTCTGCCTGTCGCGAGAACGCTTTACGAGATGGGCTGCTATGAAATTTCGCTGGGCGACACCATCGGCGTGGGAACGCCGAGACAAACAAAGGCGCTGGTCAGGGCGCTCGCGCAGGAAATTCCCGTCGCCGCTCTCGCCGGTCATTTTCATGATACTTACGGGCAGGCGCTTTCAAACATCTGGGCGGGCATCGATGAAGGCTTGCGTGTTTTCGATTGCTCCGTATCCGGCCTCGGCGGCTGTCCCTACGCCAAAGGCGCAAGCGGCAATGTCGCCAGCGAAGACGTCGTTTACTCACTCGAACGCTCCGGCTTTGAAACCGGCGTTGATCTCGATGCGCTAATCGACATCAGCGTGTGGATTTCGGAACGGCTCGGCCGCAAGCCCGGTTCCAGAGTGACGCTGGCGCAACGCACGCATTAAGAAATACTTATCGCTGATCGCTTAAGCCATATTTTCACTTATCAAACAGCCGATAACATTTGCAATATCGGTCAGGATCGGTTCTCGTTTAAGAAACCGAGGAGAAGGGGCGAATGCCGGCGAAAGTTTTATTTTTTGGATTTGACGGTCTTGATCATCTGCGTCTTGACGCGTTGATCGATGAAGGGGTTTTGCCGAATTTCGAAAAATTACGAAACCGTTCGCATGAAGCTGCGCTTGGCGTTTATCCGGGCTTCGGCGCAGGCGCCTTTTGGGCCTCCGCCGCAACAGGCGTTACCCCGGCGCATCACGGCCGATATTTTTTCCTGCAGTTCAACCCGAAAACATACGACTCAAATCCCTTCCACGAGAGTTACACCTATCGCAAGCGCGCGTTTTGGGAGGATCTCGACAGGGAAGGCAAAAAGATCGCCATGATTGACTGGCATCGCGCGCCGTTTTCCATTGTTGAAAACGGCATGGTGGTGGATAATTGGCTGGGTCACGACTCACCGTCGGGACTGAAAACGTCGCCGTCTTCGCTCGCAAAGGACATTCTCGCCGAATACGGTCATGATCCGATTGCAGGCGGCTATGGCAGCCGCAAATTTGAAAACAGCGACGATCATCGCGCATTTGCGCAAGGCGCGGTGAAACGCATCGAATACAAGGAAAAGTTTTGCGTCGATCAACTGAATGCGCACGACTGGGATGTGTTCATTCCCTGCTTCACCGAACTTCATGATATCGGTCATTATTACATGCATCTGGCCGACCCCGATCACGCCCTGTTCGATCCCGAATTGCGCGAGACGATTGGCGATCCGATCAGGGACTGTTATCTGGCGCTGGACAAGGTCATCGCCTCAATTAGCGAAGCCGCTGGCGAAGACGCCGCCATCATGATGCTCGCCGGTCCGGGGATGGAGCCTTTGGTCAGCGCCAACGCCGCAATTGAAGATATCGCGCTGAAACTTGACCTTGGCTTTTCGCCGCCCGTGACAACCGGACGTGCGGCGCGGCAAACCTATCGCTCGTTTATTCCGGACAGATGGCGCAGAAAATTATCGCCAATCGCGCGCCGCGCCCGCCAGATTTTCGCTGACAGCGATTACAAACGCCGCCGGTTCTTCGGCGTACCGCACAATGACAACGCCGGCTGCATCCGGGTCAATCTGAAAGGCCGTGAAAAATACGGCGTTGTCTCTCCGGGCGCCGAATATGATGCGGTGCTGGAAGAAATCAAAGACGGGCTTTTGTCCTTGAAAGACGCGCATACCGGCGCACCGGCCGTCGACAATGTCGTCTTTACCCGCGACCAGCTTGACGGTCCCTATCTTGACGATTTGCCGGACGTCTTTGCGGAATGGAACCGCACGAACAATAAGCGCAACTTCAAGACGCTGACGTCTGAACGCACCGGAGACATTCATGTGCCGCCGCATTTACGCACCGGCGACCACACAAGGCGTGGCCTTTTCTGGTCAACGCAATCAGACCCGTTTTTTACCGGCAACGGTTTGAAAATGCCGCATGAAGTGGTTGCTCTGATCGGCGCGGCGCTTGCTAAAGAGCGCTAGCCGTCAAGCGCGTCGAGAATATCGGCGGAAAAACGCGCCAGATCAAAGCCGCCGCCATCGTCAAAGCCCCGCCTGACGATCAGAATATTCCGTGTAGGAATAATAACGAGATATTGTCCGCGATTGCCGCGCGCCGCATAGGTTCCCTCCGGCAGGCCGTGGCGTTCGCCATACAGCCAGAACTGCGCGCCGTAACCGGGAACGGCCGAACCGTCGGCGCGCGTTAGCGGCGGTTGCGCGGGCGCCGGCGCGGCGACATAGCCGGCCCAGCCTTTCGGCAGAATGCGTTCGCCTTCCCATACGCCGTCATTGAGATACAACAGCCCCAACCGGGCAAGGTCGCGCGCCGTCGTCCACACTTGGGACGACATCACGAAATCGCCATTCCAGTCCGTCTCCAGAAAGGTGTGATCCATGCCCAGCGGAACCAGGAGGCTCGTGAAGGGAAATTCCAGAAACGCTTGATCATCATTCATCCGCTCGCGCAGCGCGCGCATGGCGGCCATGGTGTCGTTGTTGGCGTAGCGCCAGCGCGTCCCGGGCGCGGCGACAAGCCGGTTCGTAACGGCGTGATCGGCGACGCGCCCGCCGCCAAAATAAACATCATCCGTTCGGTTGCCGGCATGCGGCGAGGTCAGTCCGCTCGACATGTGCAAAAGGTTTTCCAACGTGATGTCTCCGCGCGGGTCGCCCGGCGCCGACCACGCGGCAAGCCCCGCCGGGGCATCAACCTCTATCAGGTCCTGTTGGACGGCGGCGCCGATGACGCTTGCGGCGATGGACTTCGCCACTGACCAGGTGCGTTGCGGTGTCGTTGCATCAAATCCTTCGCGGTATTTCTCCGCGACAATCACGCCGTTTTCGACCACCAGCACGGCGGTCGTTTCCGTGCCTTCGCCGTAGGTTTCGCGATCGAATGCGTCGGCGGTTACGGCTGCGAGATTAAACCCCTGCGGCGTGTCGGCGAAAATATCGCCGTTGATTTTATCGCCGGCGGGCCAGCTTTCGCCCGACCGATCTTTGCGCTCCAGATCAATCGTCGGCAGATCGAAGGTCGCGGTCATGGCCGGCGCCTGAGCGCAGCCGAGCATTGGACGCCATTGCGCGATCCTTGGCGGCGCATCCTCGGAATAGGATACGGAAACGCGCTTTGCGTCTTCATCGATAACCGCATCCTGCAGCGCGGCCATCGCCTCGCGATAGCCGTCATAAATGCGGTGCAGCTCATCGCCGGCGATCTCTTCGACGGTTCGGCCAGCGTTGAAATGCGCCGAGCAGGTGAACGCAGCCTTGTACCCGGCGACCAGCGACAGATGGGCGGGATCGTCCGCCTGCGCGTGAGCGGCGCCCATCAAGGCCGCCGCGGAAACAAACGCGCTTATAATATATTTCATAAGTCTTTTCTCCCGGAACAATGCATCTCGCACCAGATGCTTTCACATTATCGAAGCGGAAAATCGTTGCATGCCAAAATTGACGTCACAGGTTCGCCTATAAAACCGTGATCGCGGAGCCAGATCGCCATGGGGGACCAATATTCCGTCGTATAACGAATCGCGCCGTCATCTTCCCTGATCAGAAATGAATGATCCGACCCTGAGACAGTAACCAGCGTCAGATTGGTTTTACCAGCCGCCGCCGCTGCTGTTTCGATAGCGCTTTTGCTCTTTTCATAGGGAACATTTTGATCGTTCTCGGCTAAAAACCACAAAACCGGTATGTTCAGCGCCGCAGCGGTTTTCGCCGGCTCATAACTCAGGTTGATTTTCTTGCGCGCCCACCAATCCTCCTTGATCTCGGTCCAATCGCCATAAGCAGGCTCGAACCATTCACTCCGCCGCGCTTCGTCGAGTATTGCCTGCCCCGCCGCGATTGGTTCGCCTGCGCCGATGACGGCATGAAGTCGGGTCCAGAATGCGCCCGCGGCTGTAATGACGTTTTCCGCTAGTCCCTGACTGCGCCACTCTTCGGTAATCTCATGAAGCGTTGTCGCCGTAATCGGCGTGCCCGGCCCGGCGCGCTGCATGAGAAAAGAAAAATGTCCGCTCTGTGCAACCGCGCGCGGTCCGTACCAGCCTGACTGGCTCGAAGTTTTCAACCCGATTTTGTCTGGGTCGATTTCGGGCTGTGAGGCCAGCCAATCGGCAGCCGAAACAACGTCCGCTGACAGATCGTCAAAACTCGCCTGACGCCAATCGCCCTGCGACTCGCCGACGCCGCGCTTGTCATAGGAGAGGACGGCGAAACCAAGATCGGTGAAATAGCTGATCCACACGCCAAGATATCGGCTCGTCTCTCCCGACCCATGTGCTAAAATAACCGCCGGAAGTTTGTTAGCGACGCCGGATGGCAGAAAAAGCGCGCCGGACAATCTTACTTCGCCTGATGAAAATTCGGCCCTACGCGCTACCGGCGCCGAAATTCGATTGCCGACGCGCTGAATATTGTCCCCGCGCCAATGCAGTTGAAGCGTATCGCTCTGCGCTTCAAAAGAAATATTAGGGCCATTCGGGATCAGACTTACAAATTTGTCGTTCGCAGGCTTGAACAGACCCCCGGGCTCCCCGTCCCAGACATCGAGCAGCACAAGAAAACTCTCACCGCCCTCATCCATGCGCCCGCCTGCAACACATTCACCGTCGGCAAACTGATAGGACCCGTATAATTCTGAAAATTGGGGCGCTGCTGCAGTGTTGGCAGGCGCGCTGGAACAACCTGCGGCGGCCGCAAAAAATAAACACACAATCTTTTTCATCCGCAAATCCTTCGCGGCCAGTCCTCTAGAGGCTTCATTCAAGACAACTCTAGAGCGCGTCCTCATAAACCGGTTGAATGTCCACGGGCAGATGCGTCAGCGAGGAAATCACCGCTTCGGCGTCGGCGTCCAGCATGGCGTATTCATCAAGAAACGCTTTTGCCGCGGCGTAATCGCCGTCGCCCTGCACCACGACCACATCGCGCGTCAGATCCGAGATCGCTTGTTCTAGAGTGGCGAAATCGAGACGATATTTACCGTCTTCCACGGTAAAGGCGCCGGCGTTTTTGTAATACGTATATTGAAACGCCGCGCCGCGGGCGTGCGCCGCCGTGAGACCGAAGCGCATGGCGCGGAACAGTCCTGTAAAATAAGTGGCGAGGAAATTCTCCCGTTCCGCCGCAGGCAATTCGCCCCGATCCATCATGTAAAGAACATTGTAGGCGCCCATGACGTCCGCCTTGCCTTCCTCGAGCGGGGAATAAAGCTCCTGCAACTGTTCGTTTACGGTCGTTTCCTCGCCGTCAACCGTAATCGTGCCCGGCCCGAGACTGTGAGAAAGCTCGTGAAACAATGTGTTGTTGGCCATGTACGCCTTCATCAGCAGGCCGGCCTGCTCGGCGACCAGCACCTCTTGCGCCATGGGCTCGAGAATGCGCTCGAATTTGGCGCCGAGGACATTGTTGAGGATGACTTTCTTTGCGCCTTTGGCTTCGCGCACGCGTTCGTCATTCGGCAGGTTGAAGGCGATGGTCTGGACGCCCGGCACATTGTCGCCGCCGCCATGGACCTGATAGGTCACGGCGATAGGCGATTCAAAGCCGCGCTGGAAATTCTTGTAGCGCTCTTCCACCGGCAAATTCGCTTCCATATCGCGCAGGAAATCCTTGTATTTGGCGAGCGCCTCGCTTTCCTCCGGATTTTTCACGGTGATGAACGCCTCGAATGCGGTCTTGTAGCCGAAAAGACCGTCCGTATAGACCTCATATGGTCCGATCGCCGCTTCGATTGTTCCATCCAGATCCATCCACGCCATTTCGGATTCATAATAATCGTCGCTCAGGAACGACTCCGCGCGCAAATTCAAAAACCGTTTGAGATTTTCGTTGGTCGTGATCTCCGCCGCCTCGCGCATCAACCGCGCTGCGGGCTCCAGCCATTCGCGGTAATGTTGCGAATAGGGAATGGCGACAAGGCCGCCCTCCCCGTCCCGGCGAATGACCGTATATCCGCTTGTGAACGCTTCCTCGTCTTCCGGATTGTCGCCGATCCAGCTTTCAAATTCCTCCTTGGTGATGTCCGCCGGATAAAAAGCAGCGCCCGCCGGCATGGGCGTATTTCCGTAAAACGGCTCATTGTGATTGAGGGTGTCCCATGGCCCGAAATGCAGATCGAACAGATTGAGCAGCAACGCGCCCCGTTCGCCGTCCATCGCGGCAATCTCTTCGCGCCATTGGGGATTCATCTCGCTGCGCTGGCGAAGATATATCTCCGACATCAATTCGCCGACCTGATTGAGCTTGTTGATGACCGCACGCTCCTCATCGGTCAGGAAAGACGTGTCCGGGTTCATGTCGATCACCGCGAACTGCGCGCGCATCTGTTCCAGATCATTCATATCCGCCGCAGCCGTTTCGGGCTCAACGCTTTGCGTAGTTGCGGGCGCGCTTTCCGGCGCGGTTTCGCTCTGGCTGGAACTGGCGGCGTCCTCTCCTGAGCAGGCCGCGGCCAGCGCCAGCATGGAGGCCGTCAGAAGCGGGCGGATAGATGTGAGTCTCATTGAACAATCCTTGAAAGCTGTAAGAATGATCGGGCGGGGTCGCCGCATATTCGTTAACGCCAACTTAGCCGTCATCGCCTAAATCATAAAGCCTGCCATAATCCGGCCTTGCGGGGCCGATAGGGTTTGAATATTGCTAAATCGCGGCCGGTTTTGAACGATTTTACGGATTTGGCAGTTATGAAGGGTGCGGCATGAAAAAATTAATCGCTGGGTTGAGCGCAACGCTTTGCGTACTGGGCGCCGGCGCCAAGGCGGCCCCCTCTGATTTTGAAAGCTGGCTGGATAGTTTCCGGGCGGAAGCCGCCGCCGCCGGCATTTCCGCTGCGACACTCGATGAAGCCTTTACCGGCGTCACCGTTAATGAGCGCGTATACGAGCTGAATGACAATCAGCCGGAATTCTCGCGCGGCGTCTGGGATTATCTCGACGGCGCCGTCTCGACGACGCGCATCCAGAATGGGCGCGCCCGGTATCTGGAAAACCGCCGTTTGCTGACGCTGATCGAGGACGCCTATGGCGTCGATGCGGAAATCATATCCGCCATATGGGGGCTGGAATCGTCATACGGCGCCATTATGGGCGATTACGACGCCATTCAGGCGCTGGCGACGCTGGCCTTTGAAGGGCGCCGCACCGGCTACGGGCGCAGCCAGCTTATCGGCGCTCTTAAAATTATTGAACACGGCTACGCGTCGAGAACTGAGTTAAAAGGCTCATGGGCCGGCGCCATGGGTCATACGCAATTTATTCCGACTACGTATCTTTCCTACGCTGTTGACCATGATCGCGACGGACGCCGCGACATCTGGAATAATCTGGGCGATGTCTTTGCATCTACGGCCAATTATCTCAGCGTTTCCGGTTATCGGCAGGAAGAGCCCTGGGGCGTGGAGGTTCGGCTGCCTTCGGACTTCGACTACGCGCTTGCAGATACATCTATCAAGAAGGCTGTTGTCGAATGGGCCGCGCTCGGACTTTCGCCCATGCGGGGAACAGCGCTGGCTGAAAGATTCGATCCCAATTTACGCGGGCGGCTCATCATTCCCGCCGGGGCGCGCGGTCCGGCTTTCATCGTCTTCAATAATTTTGAGGCGATCCTGAAATATAACCGCTCGACATCTTACGCCTTGGCCGTTTCCCTGCTTTCCGAAGAAATCGCCGGGCGCAACGGCGCGGTTGTCGGCGTCTGGCCGCGCGATGACCGGCCGCTTTCCCTCGACGAGCGCAAAGCCTTGCAACAGGCGCTCAAGGATCGCGGTTATGATCCCGGCCCCGTGGACGGCATTATCGGCGCTGGCACCAAGCGGGCCCTGCGGGCATGGCAGCAGGCCGCCGGCCTGCCGGCGGACGGCTACGCCTCGGCTTCTATCCTTAACGCACTGAAATAACTGAATTAATTTAATTTTAAAAAATTTGCGCCGCCCCCTTGCTGCGGCGCACAAAAACCACTATATGCCCCCGTAATGCTGCAGCGCACAAAATTGCGGTGCAGGCAATCGAGTTTGATGAACAGGAGGCCATTCCATGGCGACCACGACAAAAACTGCGGCCAAGAAAACCGCCGCGAAAAAAGCGACTGCCGAAAAAAAGATGACAGACGCCGCAACCGACTGGATGAGCATTTCCGGCGGTTCTGAATGGGCGGATGTGGCCAAAGAACAGTTCGAAACCATGTTGCGTTCGTTCGGCGGCGATTTCGAAGAAATGCGCGCGCAAGCTGAAGAGCTTTCCGAAGAAATGCAGACGCGTTTTAAATCAACGCAGGAACGCGCGAGCGAAAATCAGGCCCGCCTGATGGAAGCGGCGCAGGAAGAAGTCTCCGGCGCAGTACAACTGGCGAATGAATTGACGACCGCCAAGTCTTTCGTCGAGGCGCTCAACATTCAACAGTCCTACTGGACGAAACTTTTCGAAACGCGCATGGAACGCGCTCGTGAGTTGACGGAAGCAACGGTTGAAACCGCGCGCGAGACCATGACGCCTGTTGAAATGCCGTTTGCAAACTTCAAGGCTTTCGAGAAATTTTTCGTCTATCCGGCGAAAGCTTAAACAAGACAAGCAATCGCTGATCGGCTAAGCCTTGCGCCTATGAGCGGCAGGCGGATCGATGAAGCAAATCTGGACTGGGGTGCGTCGAAAGATGCGCCCCAGTCTTTTGTTTTAAAGTCCCTTCTTTTTGACGACGTCTATTTCTCGGGCGACGGCGCCGCGGAAACAACGCATGTGTTTCTTCGCGGCAATGATTTGCCCGCGCGCTTTGCGGACACGCAAAACTTTAGCGTGGGCGAGATGGGATTTGGCACGGGACTGAACTTTCTGGTTTTGTGGGACGCTTGGCGAAAGGCGCAAAAGCCGGCCGGCGCCGGGCTGCATTTCCTGTCCTTTGAAGCTTTTCCGCTGACGCCTGATCAGATGGCGCGCGCCCATGGCGCATGGCCCGCCCTCTCGCCGCTGTCAAAAAAATTGCGCGACGCCCTGCCGCCGCCGCAACCCGGCTTTCACCGACTGACGCTCGATGAAAACCTGACGCTGACGCTTTTTTACGGCGACGCCCTGGAAGGCCTGGCGCAAACCGAAGCGTCGATCGACGCCTGGTTTCTCGATGGGTTCGCGCCGTCGAAAAATCCAGACATGTGGTCCGCCGATATATTTTCTGAAATGGCGCGGGCGTCGGCGCCGGGCGCCAGCTTCGCAACATTCACGGTCGCCGGCGCCGTCCGGCGCAATCTGGAAATCGCAGGGTTTCAATGGGAAAAACGCGCAGGGTTCGGGCGCAAGCGGGAAATGCTGGCCGGGCGGATCGACGCCCCCCCGCCGGATACAAAACGCGCGCCATGGTTTTCAAAACAGCAAGCGAGGCCCGCGCCGGGCGCGCGCATCGCCATTATCGGGGCCGGCGTCGCCGGGGCCAGCCTCGCCTTTGAATTATCGCGCGCCGGATTTCATCCATCCGTATACGATGCGTCCGGTCCCGCAGCCGGCGCGTCCGGAAATCCGGCGGGACTCATCATGCCGCGCCTCGACCTTGACGATACCCCGGCCGGACGTTTTCACGCCGGCGCCTATCTTCATACGCTTCGGCTGATCGAACACTTGCAGGACAAAATGCGCGCGCGCTTTTTCAGTCCATGCGGCGTTCTGCAACACGCAATGAACGACAAGGATCGCGCGCGGCAACTCAAATTGATCGAGCGCGGCGCCTTGCCGGCAGGCTGGATGGAAAACCGGTCAGGCGGCCTGTTTTTTCCGCAAGGCGGCGTTATGGAGCCCGCCGCTTTTGTTCGCGCTCTTCTGGGGCAAACACCGCTGACAATTGAAAAAGTACAGCGGCTTGAAAAGCGCGATCATCGCTGGCGCGTCGTCACATCTGAAACTGCTGAACAGTTCGATGCGGTCATCATCGCCAACGGCCTTGAGGCCTTGCGCTTTGCGGATGCGCGAACGCTGCCGCTTTCCGGTTCAGCGGGACAGATCGACTGGTTTCCCGGCGCCGAGGCGCCCGCGCATGTCCATGCTTTCGGCCCTTACGCCGCACCGGCCCCGGCGGGCGGGCTGATGATCGGCGCCACTTACGCGCCAATCAATATCGGCGCCGAGGCGCGTTTCACGCTGGAGGCGGCGCAATCGAACATTGCGGCGATTGCACGGACCTTGCCGGATATCGCTGGCGCGCTTGATCCGGCGGCGTCGCGCCCGCGCGCCTCTGTTCGCTGCACAACGCCGGATCGCTTGCCCGTCGCGGGCCCCATGCCCGACTGGGCGTTTTACGGCGCCGCCTATGACGATCTGCGCTTAGGCAAGCGAAAGGAATACCCCCGGGCGCAAATGCGCGACGGGCTTTACATCCTGACCGGGCTTGGCTCGCGCGGGCTGGTGACGGCGCCGCTCGCCGCCGCCATGATCGTCAGCGAACTGGCGGGCGCGCCCTCTCCCGTCGATGCGGATGTGGCTCAGGCCCTTCATCCCGCGCGCTTTTTCATCCGCGATTACAAACGCGCCAGGCAAACACGATAGGCCGGCGCCACTGCCTTTTCGCCTCCGGTTGCGAGGCCGCCCGGCTTCGGGTTAAGTCCCGCTGAACTCAAATCAAGGATTTCTCCCATGAAAGAGACGCCCTACGGCCCGGTTCTCGACAACGTCCTGGAAGGCATCGGCAAAACGCCGCTGGTCAGGATTTCCAGCATCGATACGGGACCGTGCGAGCTCTATCTGAAGCTCGAATCGAACAACCCCGGCGGCTCCATCAAGGACCGCATCGGCGTCGCCATGATCGAGGCGGCGGAAAAGGACGGGCGGTTGAAACCCGGCGGCACGATTATCGAGGCGACGGCCGGCAATACGGGGCTCGCCCTCGCCCTTGTCGCTGCGCAAAAGGGATATAAAACGATCATCGTCGTCCCCGACAAGATGGCGCAGGAAAAGATCTTTCACCTGAAGGCGCTGGGCGCGGATGTGCGCCTGACGCGCTCCGACGTGGGCAAGGGGCATCCGGAATATTATCAGGACATGGCCGAGCGCATCGCGGAAGAAACCGGCGCCTTTTACGTCAACCAGTTCGGCAATGACGCGAACCCCAAAGCGCATTTCGAGGCGACGGGGCCGGAAATTCTGGGCCAGATGGAGGGCGACGTTGACGCCGTCATCGCCGGCGTCGGTTCGGCCGGCACCATCACCGGCCTGTCGCGCTTTTTCCAGGAGAAATCTCCGGATACGGAAATTATTCTCGCCGACCCGAAAGGCTCGATCCTTACTGACTATGTCAACACGGGCAAGATTCCGAACGAGCTAGGAAGCTGGCTGGTGGAAGGCATCGGGGAGGATTTCATTCCCGATATTGCAGACTTGTCTCATGTGAAAAAAGCCTACGACATCACCGATAAGGAAAGCTTCGAGGCGGCGCGCGACCTCCTCAAGAAAGAAGGCATTCTCGGCGGTTCGTCCTCCGGCACGATCCTCGCTGCGGCGCTGAAATATTGCCGCGAGCAGAAGGAGAAAAAACGCGTCGTCGCCTTCGTCTGTGACCGGGGCGACAAATATCTCTCCAAGATGTTCAACGATCACTGGATGTACGATCAGGGCTTTTTGAAGCGCCCCCCGCGCGGCGATCTGACCGATCTTGTGACGCGCCGCCATTCCGAACGCGCGACCATCACGGTGCAGCCTGACGACACGCTGATGCAGGCCTATGGCAAGATGAAGCTCTACGACATTTCGCAATTGCCGGTGCTCGACGAAGACGGCGCCGTCTCCGGCCTGCTCGACGAAGAGGACCTCCTCTTCGCCGTCGTCAGGAACCGCGAGAAATTCAAGGACCCGGTGAAATCCGCCATGACCTATCGCGTCGAAACGGTGAACGCGACGCAGGACATGCAATCGCTCCTGCCGATTTTCGCCAAGGGCCACGTCGCGGTGGTGCTGAAGGACGGCAAGTTCGAGGGGTTGATTACAAGGACGGACTTGTTGAATTATTTGCGGCTTCAGGTAGCGTGATGGATATTTACGGCCTGAAAAACTGCGATACCTGCCGCAAGGCGACGAAGGCGCTTGATGGCGCGCATGTGCGTTATGCGTTCCATGACGTGCGCGAGGAGACGCCCACAAAAGCGCAGATCGGGCGCTGGGCGAAAGCGGTGGGCACCGACAAACTCCTCAACACGCGCTCGACTACATGGCGCAACCTGCCCGCGTCCGAAAAGGAAAACATCACCGATAAAAAAGCCGTCGATCTGATGGCGGACAATCCGGCGCTGATGAAGCGCCCGATCATCCAGAAAGGCCCGACGCAGGTTTTCGTCGGCTGGACGAAAGACGTTGAGGACGCCGTTTTAAAGTAACTCTCATGGAACTGGCGCACCGCCCCGCGCGTTCGCCTGTCATGGCCTATTCCTTCAAACACAAGGGTTCGATCCAGGACGGCGTCCGGCGTATCGCCGCTTCGCAACTGGACATGGCGCTTGAGGAAATCGACGATCTGCCGCGCGACGAGGCCGTTCACCAGGGCCGCAAGCGCTGCAAGAAACTGCGCGGGCTCATCCGCATCATCCGGCCGGGGTTCGCCGATTACCACGATGAGAACGCCGCCTTGCGCGACGCCGCGCGGCGCCTCTCCGATATCCGCGACCGCACAGCCATGATCGAGGCGTTCGACCGCGTCGCCGGACGGTTCGAGAACGATCTCGAAAAAGGCGCCCTGGCGCCGGTGCGGCGCGCGTTGAAGGAGCGCAAAAAGGCGCTCGATAAATCGGATATGCATGAAAAGCTCGAATGCTTTCGCAACGACCTTATCGGTGTGCGCGAGCGGGCGGCGGACTGGTCCGTAGACGGATCGGGGCTCGACGCCGTCGAAGGCGGCGTGAAGAAAACCTACGCCCGCGCGATCGCGACGATGGAGAAAGCGAAAGAATACCCCACCGGCGAAGCGCTGCATGAATGGCGCAAGCGCGTGAAATATCACTGGTATCATGCGCGGCTGTTAAAACGCGCATGGCGCCCGGTGATGGAAGCGCATATTGGCGCGGCCGACGCGCTGTCCGATCTCCTCGGCGACCATCATGATCTGGTGGTTTTTGAAGACATGCTGAAAGACGGCGCTCTCGACGCGCAAGGCGAGGCCGGCGAGCTGTTCGTCGGCCTTATCAAGACGCGGCGGGACAAGCTGGAAGAACAGGCGTTCAAAAAAGGCGCGGTGTTATGCGCGGAAAAACCAAAGGCGCTCGCCAGACGCTGGACGCGTTACTGGCGCGCCGCCGCGTAAATTACCGCCCGATCATTGACCGCCGGCCGCGATTGGGCGAACAACGCGGCCCATGACGCAACCTATCCGCATTCTCGTCGACGCCGACGCCTGCCCGGTGAAGGAGGAAGTCTACAAGGTCGCCTTCCGCTATGGCGTGCCGGTCACCGTGGTCGCCAATCAGCCGATCCGCGTGCCGAAGCACGAGCTGATTGACCGCGTCACGGTCAGCGACGGCTATGACGCCGCCGACGATTATGTGGCGGATATCGCTGACGCGCACAGTCTTGTCATTACAGCTGACATTCTGCTGGCTGAACGTTGTGTAAAAGCCGGCGCCACAGTTCTCAGTCCGAAGGGCGAGCCGTTCACCGCTGATTCCATTGGTTCGGCGGTGGCCACGCGCGCCCTGATGGCGGATCTGCGCGCCGGGGCGGAAGGCGCGACCGGCGGGCCGGCGCCGTTCGCCAAAGCCGACCGGTCGCGGTTCCTGCAGGCGCTTGATGAATCGATCGTGCGGCTGCGGCGCTGAACGATCCGGCGAACGCGCGCTATCGCTTCGCCGACGCCAGAACGGCAAACGACAGCGCCAATTACGGCTCACGCATGCGCCGGATGACGAGCGCACCCAACTCGCCCGCAAAACCCGCGCAACGCTAACGCGAACGCGCCTCAGGATTTTACCCCCTATCTGTTGAATTCTCGCATATTTCCCAGTGTTGGTGGATAGATATCCCCCCCCTGTCGGAATGGCCTTATCATGCAAATCCGCGTTGGCTTGAGCGCCTGGCGTCAACGGCATGCGTTAGCGGCATGCGCGAAACCAACTGCGAAAGGATCGCCCGGATGGAAAAGTTATACAAAACGCGAGCCCTCAATTGTACAACTTTCGGCTGCAACGCAGGAAACAAGCCGAAGAGAGAAGGCGCGCGATTCGGTGTTGCACAACATTTCGCGCGCCGCCCGCCCCCCGTCTCTCGCTTCTCGACGCTCGCCGCTGGCAATCGCCGCGCGGGCGCGTTAAGTCCCTCGCCAGCTAACCGGAGGCCTCGATGAGCCAGGACAAGACCAACCGCCCCGCCTTCGCCACACGCGTCATCCACGCGGGGCAGGAACACGACCCGACCACCGGCGCAGTGATGCAGCCGATTTATCAGACCTCGACCTACGCGCAGGAAAGCCCCGGCGTACATAAAGGCTTTGTCTATGCGCGCGGCGCCAACCCCACACGCTTCGCCTATGAGCGGTGCATTGCGGATCTTGAAAACGGATCGCGCGGCTTCGCCTTTGCGTCGGGTATGGCGGCGATCGCCACCATGCTGGAGCTTTTCCCGGCGGGCGCCAACGTCATCGCCATGGACGATGTCTATGGCGGCACCTTCCGGTTATTCGAACGGGTGCGCAAGGATTCCGCGAACATGTCGTTCTCTTACGTGGATCTGACAAAGCCGGAAAATTTCGAGGCCGCGATCACGCCGGAAACGAAACTTGTCTGGCTGGAAACGCCGACCAATCCGCTGTTGAAGATCGTCGACATCGAAGCCATCGCCAGCATCGCGAAAAGGCGCGGCATCGTCGTCGGCTGCGACAACACTTTCGCCTCGCCCTATTGCCAGCGCCCGCTCGACAGCGGCGCAGACATCGTCATGCATTCGGCGACGAAGTATCTCGGCGGCCACTCCGACGTGATCGGGGGCGTGCTCGTCGTAAACGACAAGGATCTCGGCGAGCGGCTGGCGTTTCTGCAAAATTCCATCGGCGGCATTCAAGCGCCGTTCGATTCCTTTCTCGCCCTGCGCGGACTGAAAACGCTGGCGCTGCGGCTTGAGCGGTCATCGTCCAACGCGATGGCGCTTTCCGAATGGCTGGAAGCGCATCCCGCCATTGAACGCGTCAATTATCCGGGCTTGAAATCTCACCCCGGTCATGACCTCGCCAAACGCCAGATGAGCGCTTTCGGCGGCATGGCGACAATTTTTCTGAAAGGCGGGCTCGACGCCGCGAAGACCATGCTGGAGCGGGTCGAGCTCTTCACGCTCGCCGAATCGCTCGGCGGGGTTGAGAGCCTCATCGAGCATCCCGGCATCATGACGCACGCCTCGATCCCTCCGGAGCGGCGCGCTGAACTCGGCGTCGATGATTCGCTGGTGCGTCTGTCTGTCGGCGTTGAAGATCTGGAAGACCTTCGCCGCGATCTCGATAACGCGCTGGCCGGACTTTGACGGCCTTCGCGCGGACTTACGGTGACAAGCGCGCAAAGCTTGATAGACTGCCGCGCTTGAAGTTCATGGGCGTCAGGCCCGGGAAGGTTTGATCCATGGCTGACGCTCAAACTGCGGCAAATTTGGCTGCGCAAATCGACCAGGCCCTCACCCCGGTCAGTAATTTTGTTTCCTCGATCATTTTTTATTCGGTGGAAGTCGCCGGGGTTTCGCTGCCGCTTGTGGTCGTCTGGCTCATGGCGGCGGGCGTGGTGATGACCCTCTCGTTGCGCTTCATTAATTTTCGCGGATTCCGGCACGCTGTTGGCATGGTCGTTAACCCCCGCGACCAAAAAGACGCCAGCGGCGAGATTTCTCATTTTCAGGCGCTGTCGGCTGCGCTCTCCGGCACCATCGGTCTCGGCAACATCGCCTCGGTTCCACTCGCCATTGTCATCGGCGGACCCGGCGCCGTTTTCTGGATGATCCTTGCCGGATTCTTTGGCATGGCGACAAAGTTCGCCGAATGCGCCATGGCGGTGAAATATCGCAAGATCCTTCCCGACGGACGCAGCATCGGCGGGCCGATGTATTACATCGAAGCGGAGTTCAAACGCCGCGGATTAAAGACCATCGGCAAAGGCGCCGCGATCTTTTTTGCGCTGATGACTATTGGCGCCTCGGCAAGCTTTTTTCAGATCAATCAAACCCACGCGCAGTTCGCCAATGTCACGGGCATTTCGGCGCCATTGGCGTTCGGCGTTGTCATGTCAGCGCTGGTCGGCGTCGTCGTTTTCGGCGGCATCAAGCGCATCGGTTATGTCGCCGGCAAGCTTGTGCCGTTCATGGCCGTTCTCTATCTCGGCGCAGCGTTGATCATCATCGCCCTGAATATTACCGCCCTGCCGGACGCTATCGCCACGATCTTCCGGAGCGCTTTCGGCCTCGACGCCATGGGCGGCGGTCTCGTCGGCGCGCTCATCAACGGCATGCGCCGGGCGACATATTCCAGCGAGGCGGGCGTCGGCTCCGCAGCCATTGCGCACGCAGCGGTAAAAACCAACGAGCCGTTGACCGAAGGCTACGTGGCCCTGCTTGAACCATTTATCGACACGATTGTTGTTTGCACCATCACAGCGCTCGTCGTTATTTTAACCGGCGCCTATTTGCCGTTTCTATATCAACCCGACGCTGTTGGCATTGAGATCACGTCAAATGCATTTGCCGGAACGTTCTCCTGGTTTCCGATCATATTGTTGGTTTCATCCACACTGTTTGCGTTTACGTCAGTGGTTAGTTGGGTGTTTTATGGCGCACAGGCAGTGGGGTATCTCTCCAATGGCTCGAAAACCATGGACGCCACGTTCAAGATCGGTATTTGCCTGTTGCTGTGCACGAGTGCAGCGATATCGGTCTCATCAATCCTCGACTTTATCGACTCGATGCTGTTCGCCATGGCGATCCCGAACATCCTTGTGCTGTATATGATGCTGCCGGAGATCCGACGCGACGTGAAAGCCTATGAAGCGCGGCATGGGCTTTAGGAATATAGCAGGGAGCATGGGAAATGCGCAGCGTGGTAAAAATTTCAATTTTGATTATCGGGTTAATTGTAGGGAATATTGGTTCGAGCGCGTTGTCTTTAACTGTCGAAAATGGCTGCGAGTTTTATGACGCCAAAACTGCGTCTACGCCTAACATTGGACTGCAAGCGCTATTTAATGAGCTTCAAGAATCTTCGTCTGTCATTGTTTGCAATGGTGAGAGACAGGTCGATTTTTCCATTCTTGAACCAATACACAACAGAAATGGCGTCTCTTTTTATAAAAGATGCTATCATGAAATACCGGCTGACCGCTTTTCAAAAGCGAAAAGTGCAAAGGATTTGTTGTCGACCCGGCGGCATCTTGAACTTACGATGATGGCGCTGGACCCAAATTCTGATTTAACGCATCGAAGCGAAGCCGTTGTTACGACAGACGCACTATCGCCGGGCGCATTCAAAACACTGTACAATGTGTGGATGAAGTCTATCGAAGACTCGGAGAAGCTTAAAGAGCACCTCGACACGGCCGCGCTTGATGCTGAAGGCAAGGCTCGGTATGGGAAATTTATAAACTCACTGAAAAACAGCACGGAAACGAAAATTACTTACTTACAATTTCAGGACCTTCGTATGGCGGAGGGAGATGGAATTGACTTAGAGTTCTTCCCACGATTGGTCGTTAACATTTCGACCAAGAAGCAATGGTGGGAAATCGATTTTGATGTACTTGATGGTGACCGATACCTGTTGCTGAATGTAGAGTTGCGGATGGATGCAACGGATGCAAACTAAATGAGTTCAGCGCGCTCTGGGATGCGCTTTATCGAAAATGCGAAGCAGGTTTTCGCTGTCGATTTTTGTATAGCGCTGGGTGGCCGCCAGCGAGGAATGACCGAGCAATTCCTGGATTGCGCGCAGATCGCCGCCGGCGGACAACAGATGCGTCGCAAAGGCGTGCCGCAGGGCGTGCGGCGTCGCCGTATCGGGCAGCCCCAAGCTGGCGCGCAGCTTTTCCATGGTCCGCTGCGCCAGGCGCGCCGACAGCGCCTTGCCGCGCGTTGAAAAAAACAGCGGGTCCTCCGCTGCGCCGCCATAAGGACAAAGTTCTGTATACGTATCGATTGCGCGGCGCGCCGCCTGCACCACCGGCGCAGCCCGCGTTTTGGCGCCCTTGCCCTTGATGCGTATGGTTTCTCCAAGCGGCGCATCGTCCCATCGAAGCGACAATGCTTCTGAGATGCGCAGCCCCGCGCCGTATAGCAGCGTCACCAGCGCCGTATCGCGCGCCTGCTCCCAGGTTTGTTTGCGGGTTGACGTTTTCAACGTGGCGGCGGCCTCTATCAACGCATGGGCGTCTTTTTGCGACACCGGGCGCGGCAACCGCTCTTTGGCTTTGGGCCCGCGCATTACGGCGATGGCGTCATTGTCCACGTCAGCGCGCTTTTTCAAAAATTTGAAAAACGATTTCAGCGCCGACAGCTCAAGCTTTATGGACGGCGGCGCCAGTCCCTCATTGCGGCGCTCGGCCAGAAAGGCGCGAAAGTCGCGAGTTTCCAGATTGCGCAGCAAGTGAAGCGTCACCGCCTCAGCCCTGTATGCGTTTAGAAAATTTTCAAACCGTTCAAGCGCAGCGTTGTAGTTGCGTTGCGTATAGATGCTGGCGCGTTTTTCCGATTTCAAATGCCGGGCGAACGCGGCCCGCCAATAACGCAACGATGATTTATCAGTTGAAGGTGCGCTCATCTTTCCACCCAACGACGGCGATGGTTAACAAAGTCTTTACGCCCGCGCCAACGAAGCGAGTTCCGCGCGCAATTCTGCGACTCCATACTGCTTTTCCGCAGACGTCGCGCGGATCGCCGGGTGCGCCGCCGGACGGCGGGCAATCTTTTTCACAGTCGCCTCGATCAGTTTTGCGAGCGCGGTCGGCTTGACCTTGTCGGTCTTGGTCAGGACGATCTGATAATTGACCGCCGCTTCGTCCAGAAGGTCCATGATCTCTATATCGGAAGATTTCAGCCCGTGCCGCGAATCGACGAGCACGCATACGCGCCGCAATACAGACCGGCCGCGCAGGAAATCGCGCGTCAACGCCATCCATTGCTCCACATCCTTACGCGACGCCTTTGCATAGCCATAGCCCGGCAAGTCAACGAGACGGATTTGACCGTCGAGGTCAAAATAATTGATCTCACGCGTGCGTCCCGGCGTGTTGGAGGCGCGCGCAAGACCGCCCTGTCCGACGAGCGCGTTCAGCAGGGTGGACTTGCCTACATTGGACCGGCCGGCGAATGCGACTTCCGCCGGTCCTTCATCCGGCAAGCCATCGAGATTGACGACGCCTTTCATGAAGACGGCGGGTTTTGCAAACAGCAGCCGGCCCGCCTCTATCTCTTCGGGCGTGAAGTCCGTTTCATCGCTCACTTGGCGTCGCCGGCGGCGTCCTTTTTCAGCCAGGACGGCAGTTTGAAACGTTCGCCCCACTCAACGGTAACACCGTTGCGTTTCATGATGTACCATTGCTGGAAGATCGACAGGAATGTGTTCCAGAACCAGTAGAGCACGAGGCCCGCCGCAAACGGCGCAAAAATAAAGACAAACACAAACGGCATGAATGCGAAAATCTGCGCCTGCACTGGATCGGCCGGGGGCGGATTAAGCTTGAACTGAAACCACATGGCGACGCCCATCATGATCGGCAATATGCCAATCCCGAGCACAGCGCCAATCAGCGGCAGCGCAGTTGGATCATACGGCAAGAGACCGAACAAATTGAACATGGTTGTCGGATCCGGCGCAGACAAATCCTCGATATACAAAAACGGCTGGTGACGAAGTTCTATGGTGACGAAAAGCGTTTTATAAAGCGCGTAGAAAATCGGCATCTGCAACAGGATCGGAAAACATCCCGCCATGGGATTCATCTTTTCCTTTTTATAAAGCGCCATCATTTCCTGCTGCATTTTCATCTTGTCGTCGGAATAGCGCTCCTGCAGTTTCTTGATTTCAGGCTGCAGCTTTTTCATTTTCGACATTGACTCATACCCTTTATTGGCCAGGGGGAAGAGAATGAGTTTGATAATGAGCGTCAGGATCAGGATCGCGATACCGTAATTTCCGGTGAGATCGCCGAAAAAATCCAGCGTGTAAAAAATCGGACGGGTCAGGAAGAACAAATGCCCCCAGTCCACGGCTTTGTCGAAGTCATATACCCCGAGCCCGCCGTCGTCAGGCTGGGCCTCATATGATTGCAGCAAATCGACATCTTTCGGGCCGCCGAACATATAAGAGGTTTTTGTCAGGGACTGGCCGGGCGCGAGTGTTTCAGCAGGCGTTACATAAAACGCTTTGAATACCGGAATGCTGGTCTTGCTGTTGTTCGTCAAATGCGCCTCAATCTCTTGATCTTGCGCGGGCACCACCGCAGCCAGCCAGTTCTTGTTGGTGATGCCGATCCAGCCGCCGACGCCCTCTTCTTCCACGGCCTTGTTTTTGTTTTTGGCGAGTTTTTTATATTTTCGCTCGTAAAGCTTTGTTCCGATAACGCCGAGCGGGCCCTCATGCAAAATCATGAAGTTTCGAAAATCTTCCGGAATATTGCGCTGGGTTACGTCCGCATAAGCGCGGACAAGCCGGTCGCCGGCGCCGCTGTTCGTGACCGTCTGCGTCACTGTGAACATGTATTTGTCGTCAATGGAAATTGTCTTTTCAAAAGCAAGGTCGCCTTCGACGCGCGTCAGCGTTATCGGCGTTGAAGGCGTGAGGACGGCGCCAGCGGGCGCTTCCCAGAAGGCTTGCGCACCCGTATCATTGCCGACCGCCCATCCCTGCTGAATATAATGCGCGTGTTCGGTTTCCGCCGGATTGAGCAACCGGATAACCGGACTACGCTGGTCAACCTCTTCGTGATACTGCAGGAGCTTCAAATCATCGACGCGCGCGCCGCGAAGATTAATTGACCCTTCCACCGTTCCGGTTCTGATCGGCACCCGTCCGGGCGATTTGGCGAGCGCCTCATCAATCGAAATATTTTCCGCTTGATCCGATAGCGCGCCCGTCAACGCATCAGATGTGTCTACGCCGCTGCTTTCGGTCTGGACGGTTTGCTCAGCCTGCTCGGCTTGCGCCGCACGACGCTCGGCTTCCTGCGCCTCGCGCTGGGGTCCCAGCACCAGAAAATCCCACGCGAAAAGCACGCCCATGGACAGGACGATCGCCATTATCAGATTGCGGTCCATGAAAAATCCCGATGTGTTGCTGGAGCGGCGCCGGCCCGCCGGCCGCCGCAAATTCCGTTGCTCATGTAGTGTTGCGGCTGAGGCTTAAAAGGGCGCGCTTCATATCGTCAAGCAGCGCGGCGTAATTGCGGTCATACGCCGCTTTTCGAGCCACTAGCACATAGTCCATCCCGGCGCTGGCGTTTTTAGGAAACACCTCTCGCGCGGCGGCCCGCAAGCGCCGGCGAATACGGTTTCGCACCACCGCGCCGCCAATTTTTTTCGTGACCGTCAGGCCCAGCCGCACGGTCTGCCGATTTTCCGGATTGCTTCGCGCCAGCATCAGAAAAGACCGGCTTTGCGCTTTCGCCGCATGGCGCATGGCCAGAAAATCCCGGCGTTTTTTAATGACGCCCAGCGAAATTCCTTCGCCGAAAGCGTTATCGTGTTGAATTTTCAAGAGTTTTTGCGCGCGCCTTAAGCGGAAAGACGCTTGCGGCCCTTCGAACGGCGCGCCGCCAGCACCTTACGGCCGGCTTTGGTCGCTTTGCGCGCGCGAAAACCGTGACGACGCTTGCGTTTCAGCCGGCTCGGTTGATATGTCCGTTTCATCGTTCAATCCTCGAAGACAGTAAGTCTGCGGCGCGCGCCGCGGCGGCTCCTTATGGGGCCAAGAGGCGGGGGGATATAACGCCAGAGGCCAGTCGTCAACAGTCGATTGGCCCAGTTCAGGCGTTTTCTTGCCGTATCTGCGGGAATTCGGCAAGGGCCGGAAAAAAGCCCTCATGTCGCGCCAATGTGAGACCTATGAGACCAAATGTGACCCCTTTGCCCGGGTGAGTCGGGTTATGGACGCCGCAGAATTTTCTCGCCCCCGGCGCCTTGCCGGGATACTCCAGATTATCATTTTTTCGGTGCTTATGCCTTCTGATCGCACGTCAACATCGTCACTTATCAATCGCGCTTTGCCAATTATGGTAATCGCCGCTGCTTTGGCGCTGTTTATTGCTCTTGGCTTTCATCGATATTTCACGCTGGACGTCCTCCGGGAAAATCGCGAAGCCTTGCAGAACTGGGTGGACGCCTCCCCGGTCCGC
Organism: Hyphococcus sp.; assembly: GCF_965228385.1. GTDB lineage: Bacteria > Pseudomonadota > Alphaproteobacteria > Caulobacterales > Parvularculaceae > Hyphococcus. Next base: position 2,179,174 of record NZ_OZ245810.1, read on the forward strand.
GCCATGGCGATCTTTGTCGCAGTATACGCCTCGGCGGTCGCGATTTCCTTTCCCGGCGCCAGCATTCTGACGATTTTTGGCGGCTTTTTATTTGGCCTGTGGCCCGGAACGCCGCTGATCGTTATTGCGGCGACGATCGGATCAACGATCATTTTTCTGGCGGCGAAATCGGCTCTTGGCGACTTTTTAAGTAAACGCGCCGGCGGATTAGCCAAGCGCATGGAACAAGGCTTCCGCGAAGGGGAGCTTAGCTACATGTTTATTCTACGGCTTGCGCCGTTCTTTCCATTCTGGGGCGTAAATATTGCTGCGGGGCTGCTAGGCGTTTCGCTAAAAAATTTCCTGATCGGCACCGCCCTTGGCATTATTCCTGGTTCGTTCGTCTATGCGAGCATCGGCTCCGCCGCCGACGCCGCATTTGCTGCGGGCGAAGACATTACCTTGCAAGGCGTATTGTTTAAACCAGAAACGCTGATTCCAATTATCGGGCTGATTATTCTGGCGCTTATTCCTGTCTTCCTGAAACGGACCAAAAGAGTTCAGGAGGCGCAGTAACAATGAGCCAAACAATAAAAACCGATCTTTGCATCATCGGCGCAGGGTCTGGCGGACTATCCGTTGCAGCGGGCGCGGCGCAACTCGGCCGCAAGGTTGTACTTATTGAAAAAGGCGAAATGGGCGGCGACTGCCTCAATACAGGCTGCGTACCCTCCAAGGCATTGATAGCGGCCGCGTCGCGCGCGCACGCCATTCGCCATGCGCAAAAATATGGCATTTCGAGCGCTGATCCGGATATCGACTTCGCCGCCGTTATGGACCATGTGCACAGCGCCATCGCGACAATCGAACCAAACGACAGTCAAGAGCGTTTCGAAAGGCTCGGCGTTACGGTGCTGCGGGACCATGCAAAATTCACGGGCCCCCGCGAAGTCGAAGCGGGCGGCGAAACTGTTACGGCAAAACATTTTGTCATTGCTACGGGATCGACCCCGTTCGTCCCACCCATCGACGGTCTTGAAGAAACACCTTTTCTTACAAACGAAACGATATTCAACAATAAAACGCGCCCGGAACATCTCATCGTTATTGGGGGCGGACCGATTGGCGCCGAGATGGCGCAAGCGCATCGGCGACTCGGGTCGAATGTAACAATTATTGAAAGCGGAACGATATTAAACCGGGAAGACCACAGTCTCGTTGAAATCGTTCGGGCGCAGTTAACACAAGACGGCGTGGATCTGATCGAGAACGCAAAAGCCTCGCGCGTAGAAACAACAGACAGCGGCGTTCGCGTAACGATTGGCGCGCGCGCCATTGACGGCACGCATGTTCTCGTCGCCGTTGGGCGAAAACCTACCGTGGATGGGCTTAACCTGGAAGCTGCAGGTGTTGAATACGACAAAAACGGCGTCAATACGGATGATCGATTACGAACAACGAATAGCCGTATTTACGCTATTGGAGATGTCGCGGGCGGACGGCAGTTTACACATGTTGCCGGATACCATGCCTCAGTCATCGTGCGAAATATCCTGTTCAAATTGCCTTCGAAAAACAAGGAGCATTTGGCGCCGCGTGTTACCTATTGCGATCCTGAACTGGCGCAGGTCGGTTTGACGGAATCAGATGCGCGCGAGCGGTATAAAGACGTAAAAGCAGCACAATGGTGTTTTGATGAAAATGACCGCGCCATAACCGAAAAAAACACGCATGGTTTTGTCAAGGTTGTAACCGACAATAAGGGGCGTATTCTAGGCGCAGGCATTGTTGGGCGAAACGCGGGCGATCTCCTGGCGCCTTGGATTTTAGCCTATAGTTCGGGACTTAAAATAAAAGCATTCACTGATATGATCGCGCCCTACCCCACGCGCAGCGAAGCGGGAAAACGCGCTGCAAGCGCCTGGTATACGCCGACCTTGTTTTCCAACCGCACACGTCGTCTAGTCAGGCTGTTGTCAATTTTCGATTGAACGGTGCGTGATGTTGCCAACGAAAACATTTGCCGACCGTTCGCTCTCCACAAAATTATTAGTACTAACAATTCTTTTTGTGTTTATTGCCGAGTTCGTGGTGCTCGTACCCTCCATTGCAAAACAGCGTTACGACTGGTTTGCGATGCGCATTGAAGAAGCTTACCTCGTCAGCCTCGTGCTGGAAGGTCCACGCAAGGAACCTATCGATGAAACAGTCTTGCGGCAGCTTTTTTCAACGGCGAACATTCTAGGCGTCACGATCAAAGACAATGATATGAAAATGTTGATATTGGCGCCGGAAATCAATCCGCATGGCTCGCCTGATATCAGGCAAGTCTGGCTTGATGACCGAGATCCGCTAACGTTGATTGGCGAAGCATGGGGCGTCATGTTTTCAAAAGGCGATCGCCTTATACAAGCGACGGGTTCGCCTAGGTTTTCACCTGATCAGGATGTCGATATCATCGTATCTCAAGATGCTTTGCGCCGCGACCTACATATTTACGCCCGCAATATCCTAGCCTTGTCGTTGATTATCTCGACCCTTACAGCCGGCCTCGTTTATTGGGCTTTAAATCGTATTATTGTGAAGCCAGTGCAGAACCTGACAGCCAACATTATGGCTTTTCAGTCCAACCCGGAACGCGAAGTTGGCATACTCGTTCCAACGCCGCGGAATGATGAGATTGGAACGGCTGAAAAGAGCCTTTCTGAAATGCAACGCAGCGTCCTCAATTTGTTGAATGAACGCCGGCGCCTTGCAGCACTCGGGGCTGGCATATCGAAGATTAGCCATGACTTACGCAACATTCTCGCATCGGCACAGCTCATGTCTGACCGCCTCGCAAAATCAGACGATCCCGCTGTGCGTAAACTAAGTCCCAGATTACTCTCGGCGCTGGACCGGGCGATTACCCTGAGCCGCGATACGCTGGCGTTCGGCCAGATGGAGCCGAAATCACTCGATAAATCCGAATTCAATCTGTATTCGCTTGTTGATGAAATTTTCGAGGATACGGCTGCGATGTATATCTTCGCCGACAATCAAGTGCCCGATGACTTTCCGGTAATCGCAGATCGAACACAACTATATCGCGTGCTGTTCAATCTCGTGCGAAATGCAGTCGAAGCTATGGCGCCGCCGGACGCTGTAGAAGCAGCAGAATCTGTCCAACTTGTAGGAAAGATTACCATAAGCGCAGTTAAAAAGAACGGCAGCGTCAAAATACGGTTGATCGATGCCGGACCGGGTTTACCGGAACACGCCCTGTCAGACCTTTTTGAGCCATTCAAGGGTTCGCGCAAACCAGGCGGATCAGGTCTGGGCCTCGCTATTGCCGCAGAAATTGTTCGCGCTCACGGTGGCGAGCTTGTGCTTGAAAAAAGCGGTCCTGCAGGCGCTGTCTTTTTAATAACATTGCCGCAAACGCAATAAGTCATTCCGCTTCAACAACACCTGTTAGCCAAATGCCCTCGCGGCGCGGGTCGGCGCCCCCTTCATACGTTCCGTCCGGATTGACTTTGAGCGCATGAACGCCGCTGTTTAAACCTCTCACCTGAACTTGATGGCCTTTCGCCTTAAGACCTTCAATAATCTGAGACTCAAACCCGTCTTCTTCAAGCAGGGGTTCGCCCCGCGGATATACAGCATTGGGATACTCTATCGCTTCTTGTGGATTCATATTCCAGTCGATCATCGCGATCAGGGTTTTTACGACATAGCCAATAATCGCCGGGCCGCCAGGAGAACCAACCGCCGACCAAAGAGCGCCTTCATCATCGAATACAATCGCCGGTGTCATGGAACTGCGGGGCCGCTTACCAGGAGCAACCGCATTCGCCACTGGACGTCCATCTCGTTCAGGCAGGAACGAGAAATCAGTCAACTGATTATTCAAGATCATGCCTGCAGCCATTATATGACTGCCAAATGCAAACTCAACCGTGGTCGTCATGGACACCACGCGTCCGTCACCGTCTACGATGACGAAGTGGCTGGTTGAGGGCGGCTCGAGAGAAGCGTCAGCGCCGTATTTCTTCCATTCACCGACCGATCCCTCAATTTCATACGCTGACGGATCCCCCGGCTTAACTGTCTGCGCAGCCTTGGAGACATCTATCAGCCCCGCACGCGCCTGGATATAAGGGGGATTTAAAAGGCCGGCAATAACAGCTTGCGGCGACAGCCCTTCTTCTCCGGAAAGCATGTCGTTATCGGCCAGATATTGATTGCGGTCTGCATAAGCGAGACGGCTCGCCTCAAACAACAGATGTATCGCTTCAATCGAGCCGGCGCCGGCGCCGGTCATATCAAAATTCTCAAGCAAGGAGAGAATCTGCAACGCAGTCACGCCACCCGAACTGGGCGGCGCCATAGAGCAAATTTGATAGGTTCGATAATCGCTGCAAACAGGATCGCGTTTGACCGGTTCGTAACCGGCCAGGTCTTGAAGCGTCATACCGCCCGGATTTGGGGCATTGTTCACCGCTTCAACAATCGCCTGGGCAATCGGGCCTTCATAGAACGCGCGAGCGCCTTCATCAGCGATCATTTTCACGCTTTGCGCATAAACTGGATTTTTCAGTACGTGCCCTACCGGGTGTGGCGCGCCGTCGTCGCTGTAGAAATACGCCGCCGCTGCAGGGAGTTGTTTCAACCTCGGAATACGCGTCAGCAATCCATTGAGTCTCGGAGAGACTTCAAAGCCTTCTTCCGCCAATCTAACAGCGGGACTAAGCGTTTCGCGCCACGGTAACTTTCCATGCTCGTTATGAGCGAGTTCCAGCATGCGCACGGCGCCGGGCACGCCCACTGAAAGACCGCCGGCTACTGCATCGTAAAAATTCATGGGCTCGCCCGCCGCCGTCAAAAACCGGTCGGGCGTTGCGGAAGCTGGCGCTACTTCGCGACCGTCATATGTTACAAGATTGGAAGTCTCGGGATCAAAATGCAGCATAAACGCCCCGCCCCCGAAACCCGATGATTGTGGCTCAACCAACCCCAGAACAGCCTGTGTGGCGATCGCCGCATCTACCGCTGACCCGCCGCTCTTAAGGATTTCGGCGCCTGCCTCCGCAGCATACGGATTTGCCGCTGCGATAAACCAACTTTTGACTTCATGCTCTTCAACTTCACCTGCGGCGCTTGAGTCGGCAGGCGTTATTTCTTCAGGCGCAGGTTGAGATGCATCTTCACGCCCGCACGACGACGTCAACGAAGCCAGTACTACGATCCAAATAATATGCCTTGTACGACCAACCATAGCCTTTTTATCCTCGCGCCTGATTTTTCAAAGCTTACATACGCGAGCCTGCCAATCATTTCGACCCCCCCCCGTCGCACTCTTTGCTAAACGGGAACGCAAGATGCATTAACTATGTAGGGATACCAGCCCAGCGCTTTTGATCGTCTGCCGTAATAACGAATCGAACAATCATTTAACTCGCTCACCATAGCGCCGGCGATTTCCGCCGGGTCATAAGGTTCGAACCTCGTGATCCAGTATTTTACATCGAGGATAACGTTATCTCGAAGACGATAATACGTAGTGTTGTCGCCGCCGTCGCACCCGCTGATGTCGCGGCAACCCATAACTTGGTAAAGTCGCCCCTCAGTATCGATAAGTTCAGCACGTCCCAGAAATAGCCGGTCTTCTTTCATAGTCACCAGCATGCCGGCGTCATAAACCGTACGCGAGAGTAACGGAATACCGTTGCGTATTATGATGACTGGCGCTGTGATGGTGATAAATGCCAAAAGAAATGTTACAATGATTGCGCGATTACGTGACAGGGCAACCGCGCCCGTTTCGTCACGAGCATACGCAAAACTGCTGTAACTCCAGCGATAAAACTGCCAGACGCGGTCAGTTATCGGATTGAATAAACGCGTAAACGGACGCGCCCAGACATTCCAGAGTGTGTCAAAAAAGCCAAGAGCTTTTGCCAGCAAACGACCGCCTGGGAAATCGCTCTTCTTGCTGGTAATGTCGTTTTGTCTCGCTGATTTTTCGCCGCCTGCTTTTGTCTGCTGCGCTTTTTTTAATGCGTCCCGGGCAGCTTTCAGGGATTGATCCCGACCGCTGTTCATTCAGCCGCCTGCGCAACTTCCGCAGCATCGTTTCCGGTCGCCGCGCTAAACTGCCAGGAAAAACTGTCACTCACAGGGTCAAACGCCGCTTTGATAACGCCGCCGTTCGCTTCGCCGGAATGCGAGAGCACAATTTTTGCCGCCTGGTTAATAAGATTATTCTGGACAAATTTCTGCACTTGCCGGGCGCCTTCTTCAGGACGATACTTTCTTTCAACTATTTCTGCGATATCCGCGTCGGGAAGAGCGATCTTAATCGCTTTCTTCTGTCGATTGAGATTATCGTTTTTCTTACCGATCATCCTTTTCACGATACGTTCAATATCTGCAGGATTAAGCGCTTTGAAAAGGAGAAAAGCGTCAACTCGATTGATCAACTCCTGTGGAAAAATCTTGCGGATTTCGCTCTTAATGTCTTCGCTTGAATTCTCGGACGTACGATTATGATCAAAACTCAAATGCGCCGCCAGATTCGTTGTCATAATAAACAGTGTGTTCTTGAAATCGACTGTTCCGAGCTCATCACTCAATCGTCCTTTATCCAACAGTTGCAGTAAAATTTTAAATACGTCCGGGTGCGCCTTTTCGATTTCATCGAGTAATATCACCTGGTAGGGTCGCCTTCGCACGCTATTGGTCAGCATACCGCCTTCACCATAACCGGCATAACCCGGCGGAGCGCCAATTAATCTTGCGACAGTGTGTTTTTCCATAAATTCCGACATGTCGAAAACGGTAAGCGCATCGCCATCATCGAATAAATCTTCCGCAAGGCACTCAGCAGAATATGTCTTACCGACACCGGAGGAGCCGACGGCAATGAACGAGCCGATCGGCGCTTCGGGATTATTCAACCCTGCCTTGGCCGTTAACACAGCGTCGGCGATTGTCGATATGGCGTCATCTTGACCGAAAATTTTTTCTTTCAACCGGTTTTCTAAGCCTAGCGCTCGCGTCGCCTCATCAGCATTGAGATCTTTTGTCGGAATACCGGACATTTCACTGAATATATAGCGCACATCCGCGACACTCAGTTCCAGTTCTTCATTATGTTCACTGCGAACGGCGCGCGCTTTCTCGTCTGCTTGTTCGAGAAGGCGGACTGTCTCGCGAAGATATTTTTCAATTTCCCTTATCTCTACCGTTTTATGCGCCGCAAGATCACGCTCAGCGGGTTCTCGGCCATGCGATTTTGCGAACGACGAGCGCAATTCTTCTACTTCTTTTGCGAGCTCGAGATGTAATTCCTCCAGACCGCGTTCATGCCGTCGTTTTTCAAGGTACGCTTGGCCGAGAGCCCGCGTACGCGCTTCCCAGACCGTAGTAATTTCATCGATTTTTACCTGTATCGCGCTGATTTGAGCCACATCGCTTTTGTCAGTCGCCGCCAGTTCCGCTTCCAGCGCATCCAGCTCCAAAGGACGCGCTTGACGGCGAGAGACAAACTGGCTTGCAACCCGGTCACGAATCCGAAGCGCACGCGCTGGTTGTTGACGCATGTAAATTGACAAATTTGGATATTGGAGCGTTAAATTCACAATCTCGCGGTTTGCATCGTCACTTATACGCAAATTATCAAAATGCCGCTCAATCGAAGAATTACTTCGCGCCATGATTTCACTGATATCATCTTTCCCAGGCGGAGCTTTTTGCAATACGCTAAAGAGTTCGGCAATATCGGAATGGCAGTTTAAGATAGCACCGAGTTTATTTTTGCCGGGTTCATCCCGCACCATCAATATACAGTGAAAAGAACGTTTTTTTAGTTCTCGGACCAGTATAGAAATCAACCCGTGACATTGGTTGTCCTCAATACCTTTTAGGAGATCATTGCCGTCCTCAACGACAAGAACATGATCACCAGGCTTGTCTAGTTCGGCAAAAACCTGCTTGATGCTGTGTTCAATTTTTTGCGGATCATTGCTGTCGAAGAGCGTATTGGTGTCAAGCAGCAAGAATCGCCTGTCGATCATATGCAGGGGCAGCCGTTTTTCGTTTGCCTCTAGCGTACCTTCTATTGTCTTCTTTTTTTTCTGGATTATGCCATAAAGGTTGGCGGTTTTTCCGACACCCGACCGGCCGACATAGAGCAAATTAGAGTATTGGTTTTGGCCAAGAATGCTCGAAATTTTCTCAATATCGCCTTCGCCCACGAAGTTGAAGTCGGGCTCGATGAGCGAGACGTAGTCTTCAAGGTCGAATAGCAGCTTATTTTCCATTTCACGATCGCCCAAAATTTTTGGCTTCCTGCAAAAAAGCAGGATTACTCATCTTCCGGCGCATATAGCTTCTTGTTGACTGTTGCTTCTACGGCAAGTGCTTCTTCGTTAGCGCGCGCAAGATTTTCTGACTGTGCGATGAGCTTATCAATCAAAGCTTTTCGCTCTTCTGCTATTTCAAGTACGACATCGTTTTTCACATCAATTGAATCAGCCATTTCCTTTAGCGCGGCGTTCAGATCTCTTATGGATGCATTTTTGGCCATACGCCCCATGAGCGCGCGTTCCATTTCTTTGGCGAGTTCGCTTAAAGCGGCTTCCGATTCTTTTGTATATTGTCCTTTGGTGATGACAGACTGAACAAAAGTCGCAAGCCCTTCCACGCGCATCAACGTATTGTTGCCACTGACAGCGGCGCTGCCGACGGCAAGCATTTGCTGCTCAATAGCGTCCGCCAGACCTTCTTCCATCTGATCCTTGAAGTTCGTCAGGCTGGATTCAATTTTGCCTAGTTCGCCAGATACTGCGGCAGTAGATTGAATTGTTTTATCGATCGCAGAAACATGCTGATTGAGGGCTCTTTTCTTTTTTTCCCGCGTTAGCGCGTCTAGGCCGCTCGCCTGGCTTTCACCGTCATAAGCACGCAGCATTTGCGCATTGCCCTCTTGCGCGTTCCGCTGCGCGTCAAGCATAATGGCGACATTTTCTTTTGTATTGTGCGTGAGGGTATGCACGCCAATTACGCGCTGCAGAAGAGCTTCCAATTGGTCGCGAACGCCGTTCAGAGTTTCTTCAGTATTATCGATATAGCTGAGCGTGATATCGGAAAGCGCTTTGACCCTTTCGATGAATTCTTCATTGCCGATATCGAGAATTTCCAGAATCTTTTCGTTGATGCGCCATGCATCCGTATCGACGAACGCCTGATAATCACTTGTCCTTTCTTCGAGACTGGATAGGGCATGGGCCAATGTTGTCTGCTTCTTTTCGATTGATGTTTCTTTTTCTGTCACGGACTCACGACGGCGGGTCAGCAGCTTCTTTTTCTCGCCTTTAAAAAACAAGAGCGGGTCTTTTTCATCGGCCTCAATGGCGCGCGCCAGCGTCGCTACTTCTGCGGTGAGACCGGCAATGTCGCCATTCAATTGTTCAACGGCGCCCGTCGCTTCATTAAGCGCTTTTTCAAGTGCGTTCTTCTCAACTTCCTTGTCGCGCGCTGCGAGCATGGCGTCGATCAACCCCTGAGGTCCGCCTTTTTCATCAATCAATTTGTCGATCAGTTCCAGCTTCGCTTTTAAGTCTGCACGATCGCCAACAAGTGTATGATATTCTTCAAATACGTCTTTTATGCCGGTGCGCAAATGCGAAAGTGGATTGTCGCGAACAAGTTCGATACTTTCCTTGTTGTGGCGGGTAAAGTCGGCAAGGAGTGCGGCGACAATAGCGCGGTTTTCGTTAAGACGCTGAACATTTCCATCAATGTCTTCATCGTTGAATGTCAATAATGCTGTCAGCTTTTCGATCTTTTGTTGTGGATCAAGCGTTGCATCCGTCAGTATTTTGAATGCTTCAGTATCTTCGATTTCCGCTTTCGTGCTTTGCTTGCCCTCATAAGCTCTGCTGATCCGATTTTTTGTACGACGTTCAGACTTTACGGATGTTTCGTCCTGTGTCTGGCGCAAACGGGCGCGTACGGCTTCAAATCGATTGCTGATGTTCTCATCTGACGCCATCACAAGGCCCCCTATTCCAATTTGCTTCAGATTCCATTTTAGCCGTTTCGACAATGGAGTCGGTTTGCTCACGGCAAGATGATGCATGCTGCGACGCTAAGGGCAAGCGGACTTACGCGCCGCATTGATGCAAACTATCCTTTTATTGGAGTCCGCCCCGTTATGAAGAGATATATTCTACTCTCCTTTCCCTTGATGAAATATGTTATTTAAGATCGCTGTTTTCAAGAGTATCTTCAAAATAGCCGTCGCCCGCCTTGTCGAATCACATCGATTACTTCAGCTCGCCAGGGTAGTAATACATATTTAGAATAAACATTGTGGTTATCGTAATCTATATTTAGTTTCGGTCAGCTTTATTCGACCAGAGGAACCAGCATGACGTTTCTAACGGCTTCCCTCCCCTATAAGGAATTACCGCTTATAATGCATTCATGCACAGGTGGGGATAAGCACGAAACAATGCCGAAGACAGGCCGATTTACAATCTTAATAGACACATCTCGGGTTTTACCGGCAATCAAGCTGAGCTGAGTAAGACACAATTTCCATGATACTTATCGCGTCCAACAGCCTATTCCGCCGTGTCCCGGTAATATAAGCAAAATGGCGCACCCGTGAGGATTCGAACCTCAGACCCCCAGATTCGTAGTCTGGTGCTCTATCCAGCTGAGCTACGGGTGCGTATCCGCCGCCAAAAGACCGCGAGCGGCGGGTTTAACCTCATGCGTGAGGAAATTGCAAGCGGCAATACCGCATCCCTGCAAATTCTTCATTTTCAATAAGATACGCTGGCCGGACACTTTTACCAGCGACACTGGAATCGCCGTGTGCAGTTTAACGGCCGTAAATATCAAAACTGCGCACGCGATATAGCATTGCGCCTAGCTGTACTTAAGTTGCAGCTCACCCAGAGAGCCAAAATTCGGAACCGGCCCCCGCTTCAATATACTCTGCACCCAGCAGTGCTGTGACACGTTCCAAAGATCTAAACATTGACGACTGTTCCCGTGCGGCGTCTAGCGCCTCATTTCCACGCACCATAAACGTAACAAGGACGCGCCTTCCGTCCACAATGTCTTTACGCGTTTTATAATCGTTTTGGCTTCGTGGCGATCAAACAGTGCGGTAACGATCGCCTGTTTCAGGGGCGCGTTAAATGCAATTTCAATTGGCGTTACCTGTAGCCGACTGTAGATGAACAGGAGTTTATGAGGCGTCAAATCGGACGCGCGCGCAATGCTTCTAGAATTGAATTCAATGGCGCGCAATATCTGACAAAACGCGACAAGTGCAGCTTCTGGGCGATCGTTCATATTTAGCTGACAGTTTCAGTTAATACACCAAAAATTTTAGTATCAAATATTGCACTCAACGCCTCACGAAACAGCGAAAATATCTTTTGCCGAATAAAAAACAATCCGGCTTTTTTCAGTCGCCGAATGGAACTAAGGTCGATTTTTCCTGTTAATATGGCAGAATTAAACCATTATACGGGGGGCAAGATTGAAAGCATCTGCCTGTTGGTTGACATTTTCTTTTGATTATCTAAGTACTTTTGGCAGCTAAAACAATCGAAGAATGACCGAATCTAAAAACGCGCCTCGCGCCGCTAACGACGCAGTGCGCGGCACAGCGCAAATAACATTCCGTACGCCGACTTCAGAAGACGGCGTACGTGTCTGGAATCTGATCGCGGCGTGCCCGCCGCTTGATCAAAATTCTATGTACTGCAATTTACTGCAATGCTCTCATTTTGCAGATACATGCGTACTAGCTGAGCGAAGCGAAAAAGTTGTTGGATGGATCTCCGCATACCGGCCGCCTGCCGATCACGAATCAATATTTGTCTGGCAGGTCGCCGTATCAGAAGAGGCTAGAGGCGAAGGCCTTGGCAAAAGAATGCTTAACCGCCTCCTCACCTTGGAGGCTGTTGCAGGGGTCAAAACCCTGAAAACGACAATCACAAAGGATAACACGGCGTCGTGGCGGTTATTTTCGTCATTTGCCCAATCTCAATCGGCGCCAATTTGCGATGAACCTTTTTTCGAGAAAGGCCGTCACTTTAACGGCCATCACGACACTGAGCACATGGTGACGATTGGTCCCTTCTAATACGGAATGATCATTGATGAGCAACGATGAATTCACACAAACAAGGCAGGAAAAGACAATGGCCTTTGATGAAACCAAGACTGATAGAACAATTTTCGAACGTCGCGAATCAGACGTACGGAGCTACGCACGCAATTTCCCCGTGAAATTCGTGTCGTCTAACGGCTCGACTGTGAGAGGTGAAAACGGCGAAGAATATATAGATTTTCTCGCTGGGTGTTCGTCGCTAAATTATGGACACAACAATCCTGTCATGAAAAAAGCGTTGATCGATTATATTGAACGCGACGGCGTAACCCACAGTCTCGATATGGAAACGGATGCAAAAGAAGCATTTCTTTTGGAGTTCGAACAAACCATCCTGAAGCCGCGCAATCTTGACTATGTCGTACAGTTTCCAGGACCAACCGGTGCGAATGCCGTGGAGGCGGCGTTGAAACTCGCGCGCAAAATTACGGGCCGACAAAATGTGATCGCCTTCACCAATGGATTTCATGGCGTTACGCTTGGCGCCTTGTCCTGCACTGGCAACGGACACCACCGGGGCGGGGCCGGCGTTCCACTCGGTAACGTTACGCATATGCCGTATGATAACTATTTTGGCGATGGTGCGGACACTGCGGCGCAACTTGATCGCACACTTTCCGACCCGTCGAGCGGCGTAGACGCTCCCGCCGCAATTATTGTCGAAACAGTTCAGGGCGAAGGCGGCCTAAACGTCGCGAGTTATAGCTGGTTGAAAAAAATTCAGTCTATCGCCCGTAAATACGGCGCGCTTTTTATTGTGGATGATATCCAGGCCGGCATAGGGCGTACAGGTACATTTTTCAGCTTCGAGCCAGCCGAATTGAAGCCTGATGTTGTGACGCTTGCGAAGTCCATATCTGGTTTCGGCCTGCCTTTGGCGCTGACGCTCATTAAGCGTGATCTTGATGTCTGGAAGCCAGGTGAACACAACGGCACATTCCGCGGCAATTGTCATGCATTTGTAACTGCTCAAGCGGCGCTGGAAACATACTGGCGTGATGACAAATTCGAAAAACAAATTTTGCAGAAAGCAAAAATCCTTGAAGAGCGGTTGACGATTATAAAAGACAAACATGATTCACTGATTGTTGGCCTTAAAGGTCGCGGCATGATGCTCGGATTAAATACAAAATCCGGGGAAATTGCTTCGAAAATTGTCAAAGAGTCCTTCGCACACGGCCTTATTATTGAAACGAGCGGGGGCGACGATGAAATCGTCAAATGTCTAACGCCTCTGACCATCAGTAGCGAGCAACTCGACAAAGGTTTGAATATATTAAGCGATGCAGTAGACACCGTCGCCAAAGAATACAGCCAGGAAGCTGCGTAAGAAGGGTTCTCATGATTGTAAGAGATTACGACACTGCGAAAAACACTGACCGACGTGTTAATTCAGATGGATGGAGTAGCGTGCGTTTACTTCTGAAAGATGACGGTATGGGGTTTTCGTTTCATATTACGACTATACACAAAGGCGCCGAGCTGAAAATGCATTATCAGAATCATCTGGAATCTGTGTACTGTGTATCGGGAAAAGGCAGCATAGAGGATTTGGATGAAGGAAAAACGCACGAGATAAATCCAGGTGTAATGTATGCTCTGGATAAACATGACCGCCATATTCTTCGCGCAACAGAAGAAATGACAATGGCGTGCGTTTTCTCACCGCCGGTAACTGGAAAAGAAGTACATAACGAAGATGGGGCGTATCCCCTCGTTGAAGAAACTGTTTGATCAGTTTTATTTTTCACATGGCGGCGTTTTTTTCCGGCGCCGCTGCGTCTGCAAGCAACACACATAGCGAGTATATTTTTATTCTGCGGGCGAATGTGTCATTGTCCCGTTGTAATAAGGGAAGAGAAACTGGAGGCCTTTTGAAAAAGCGCTTCTTGAAAGGTCAGATAGCTTAATGTCCGGCAAACAACCTCATACTGTTGAAAAAATTGGCGGCACGTCTATTGCCGATACGCAAGCGGTGCTCGACAACATTTTTTTGTTCAAACGTAACGAAAGAAACCTCTACAATCGAATTTTCGTCGTTTCTGCCTACTCCGGCTTAACTGATCTATTGATCGAAAACAAAAAAACTGGCGAGCCGGGGGTGTTTGCGCATTTTGCGAGTGCTGAGTCTGACTGGACCTGGGGCGACGCACTGACGGCGGTTGGACAGAAAATGCGCAAGATAAATGCTGATATGTTCAAGGACCGGTCTGATTTGACTGCTGCGGACAATTTTGTCCTGGAGCGCATTGAAGGCGTTCGCAGTTGTTTGCTGGACATACAACGGCTTTGCTCTTTCGGGCATTTTCGTGTTGACGATCATCTCTCTACCGTTCGTGAAATGCTGTCGGCGCTTGGTGAGGCGCAAAGCGCGCATAATACTGCGCTGTTGTTGCGCAAACACGGCGTGAACGCTATTTTCGTTGACCTGACCGGCTGGCGCGCTGACGAAGCGCCAACTCTTGACGAACGGCTGTTGAATGCGCTGAGTGAAATTAATCTTGATAAAGAGTTGCCCATCCTCACTGGTTACGCACATTGCCGCAACGGGATGATGCACGATTACGGTCGCGGCTATACGGAAGCTACTTTCTCACGTGTCGCTGTGCTTACAAATGCTGCCGAAGCGATCATTCACAAGGAATTTCATTTATCAAGCGCTGATCCAAAACTTGTCGGTGAGAAAAATGTACGTAAAATTGGGAAAACCAATTACGATGTCGCCGATCAATTATCGAATATGGGAATGGAAGCAATTCATCCCAAAGCGGCGAAAGGATTGCGTCAGGCGGGCATTCCGTTACGAGTAAAAAATACATTTGACCCATCCGATACCGGCACGGTGATAAGCGGCGACTACATATCTGACGAACCAGGCGCTGAGATTATTACCGGCCGGAAAAATGTACTTGCCCTAGAGTTTTTTGAACAAGACATGGTGGGCGTGAAAGGGTATGATGCGGCGATTCTAGCGGCGCTAGCGCGACACCGGGTCGCTATCGTTTCGAAGTCATCCAACGCGAACACCATTACCCATTATCTTTACGGTTCTCTCAAAGCCGCCAGGCGTGTAAGCGCAGATTTGGAAGAGAAATTTCCTTCAGCCTCAATCGCCGTGCGGAAAGTCGCTATCCTGTCTGTTATTGGTAGCGATTTGGACAGGTCTGGCCTTACTGCGGCGGCGGTTTCCGCACTCAGTGATGAAGGCGTAGAATTGTTAGGCATGCAGCAGCCGATGCGGCATGTGGATATTCAATTTGTCATTGATGAAAGCGATTACGATAAGGGAGTTGTCGCTCTGCACCATGCGCTCGTGGAAACAGCTCCAAAAAATAAGCAGCGAAATGCGGCGTGATCGTCATTGCAGTTCCGGGCGCGCTTGAAACAGCCGTCAAATGCCCACACAATCAGATGAATGGAGGTTTCCATGCAACTGACAAAAATTCAGATTAAAACTGTTGAGAAAAAAACCGATCTCACGGCAGTCTCGCAGGATAACGCCGCGATAGATAAATTGCAGAACGCATTCGGCAATCACACCTACTTCATGAATGAAGATGGTTTGTTTATTTTCATGCGCGCAAAAAAAAGCGATACGACAGCACATCTTCTCGCTTTTGCTATGTGGGATGAAGATGACGACAACAAACTATTACAGCTCGCCGAACCTATGAATGCGGGAATCGCGCTTGATCTTGAAAATACACAAATTCAGGACAACCGCGAGGCGGCGAGAACTATACATTAAACCGGAAATTACATCCTTACGTCGTCAATGCGCGAATTGCGCGCATTGATACGAAATCACAACGCTCTACTGAGCAGATAAGGAAACACCGATGATCGTCGCCAGTTTTCTCGGGTTTCTTGTTCTCTTCCTTGGAGTCGGACTAGCTTCCGCGTTTCGCGCAAAAAAATCCCGAACGGACTACTACCTCGCCGGGAGCGAGGTTCCTCCTTGGCTGGCGGCGCTTTCGGCGGTGGCGACAAATAACTCCGGCTACATGTTCATCGGCGTCATAGGCTACACATACGCGACGGGCCTCGCGGCGTTCTGGCTTATGTGCGGCTGGATTCTCGGCGATTTTATCGCCTCCTTGTTTGTCCACAGAAAATTGCGCGAAGCCACAGAGCGCACGCATGAGGCTTCTTTCGCCGCCGTCCTCGCCAGATGGAACGAAGGACAGACGTTCGCAATCTGGCGGCGTATCGCGGCGATCATCATGGTTGTGTTTCTTGGCGCATACGCCGCCGCGCAGATTAGCGCCGGCGGCAAGGCGCTGCAGGGCGTTCTCGACTGGAATCCTAAAACGGGCGCCGTTGTCGTTGCCGCCATGATCCTAGCATATAGCGCAGCTGGCGGCATTCGCGCATCGATTTGGACTGACGCCATTCAGTCCATTGTCATGTTAGCTGCAATGTCATTGCTGTTTGCTGTTGGCGTAATAGGGCTCGGCGGCGTTAGCGGCGCTATTGAACAGATGAGCGCCGTTCCTGAATTTCTTGACTGGTTTCCCTCAGACCTCGTGTTTCCGGGAGCGCTCGGCATGGCGCTTTTTGTCGTCGGCTGGATGTTCGCCGGTTTGTCTGTCATCGGGCAGCCGCACGTAATGGTGCGTTTCATGTCGCTTGATAATCCCAACAACATGACGCGAACGCGCATGTGGTATTATGGTTACTTTACGCTATTTTATGCTCTGGCCACCGGCGTCGGTATGCTGTCGCGCATATACCTTCCTGAACTCGGCAACCTCGACCCTGAGCTTGCTTTACCTACTATGGCGCGCGAGCTTCTCCCGGATGTTTTTATCGGCATGATTCTCGCGGGTATTTTTGCGGCGACTATGTCTACGGCCGACTCATTGGTGCTAAGCTGCTCGGCCGCCGTGACGCACGATCTGTTGCCAGAAAGGCAGGAGAAAACCTGGAAGCTGAAGATGGCGACCGCGCTGGTGACGCTGCTGGCGCTACTTATAGCTGTCAGCGAAACACGCAGCGTCTTCAGCCTGGTAATCCTCGCCTGGTCGACGCTGGCCTCGGCCTTCGCGCCGCTTCTGATTATTTACGCCCTGCGCCGGCGCATACCAGAAACCAGCGCCATTCTCGCGCTGGCTGTGGGCGTTCTTGTGGCGTTCATCTGGCGTTATCTCGGCCTGCACAACGATGTCTATGAAGGCATGCCCGGCATTCTGGCGGGCCTTGCCATCGCCTGGGCGATGTCCAAACCAAATCAATCGACGAATTAATGGTGCCAGGGGCGGAATGGGAAACTAAACCCATCTAATTGATTTAATTATTATTTCTCAATTCAAAAAACATTGATACCCCCAATCATACCCCCAGCTAATCCCGATACAGCTCGGCCTGCATGCCGATAAACGCACTCTTGATCGCCGCAAGGTCACCAAGGCGCGATTTGGCGTCGCTCAGGCTGCCGTATTTTACCGTGAGCAGCGTGCCGAGACTATCCAGTCCAAGCTCATCAACGCCGCCGCGCTCGTAAGCCTTCAAGACGCTTTCGAGGAAGTCGCGCATTTCCGCCTCGTGCGAAGGCAGTGCGGCGGCGCGGGCGCCATCGGCGCGTTCTGACCGCACCTTGGGCGCCAGCGTGAACCGCACATAGGCGAGAACATCGAACAGGTCGCTGTCCTGTGCGTCGATCAAGCGGCGAATATCCGTCAGTTCGCCCGTGCCGAAGCCTTTGTCCTGTAACTGCGCCAAAAACCGAGCGCGCGTTTCGGGATTGCTCCAGGTTTTGCGCAACGCATCTTCATCAACAACGAGAGACGATAGCCCGCCAAACAGATGATCGATGAATTGTTGCGCACTGACGAGCTGGCCACTTAACCAATAGGACGTTGACGCCATGTATTGAATCTGCCGCGCCTTGCCATCCGCCAGCTTCACGACAACCTTCTTGGGCTGCTCGTTTTCAAACTCCCGATCCTTGTCGCCCAACTCCTCCGGTTCTTTCAACGGCGCATCAGGCCGGGGCGTCGGCGCCACCGGCTCCAGTGGTTCGCCATCCCATTCCGGATCGTTGAAATGCTCATAGGCTTTGACGAAGTCATAGATCGTGAAGAAGTCCTTGCCGTCGAAGGTACGCGTGCCGCGCCCGACGATCTGTTTGAATTCAATCATCGACTTGATCGGACGCATCAAGACAATGTTGCGGATATTGCGCGCATCAACGCCGGTGGAAAGCTTTTGAGAAGTGGTCAGGATCGTCGGAATGGTCTTGTCATTATCCTGAAAGGTCCGCAGCCATTCCTCGCCCCGGTCGCCATCTTCGGCGGTCACGCGATGGCAGTAATTCGGGTCCGCCGATCCCTTGATCTGGTTGATATAGTTGCGCACGCGCGCCGCATGATCCTGATTGGCGCAGAAGACCAGCGTCTTCTGCCGCTGGTTGATCTGACCCATGAATTCGACGACGCGGCTTTTCTCGCGCTCTTCGATCTCGATTTGGGTGTTGAAATCCGCCTCGCGATAGATGCGGTCGGTTTCCAGCTCTCCGCTGATCACTTCATCATCGGGCGAGTATACATATTCGTCGATGGTGCTGGCCATCTGGCGAACCTTGAACGGCGTCAGGAAACCGTCTTCGATACCTTCTTTTAATTTGTAGGTGTAAACCGGCTCGCCGAAATAGGCGTAGGTGTCAGCGTTATGAACGCGCTTCGGCGTGGCGGTGAGCCCGAGCTGCACGGCAGGCGAGAAATATTCGAGGATTTGCCGCCAGGTGCTTTCGTCCTTGGCGCCGCCGCGATGGCATTCGTCGATGATGATGAAATCGAAAAAGTCATTCTCATATTCTTCAAACCGGAATTCATCTTCACCGGTCATGAAGGTCTGGAAGATCGTAAAGAAAATGCTGGCGTTGCGCGGCACGCCGCCTTTCTTCTTGATCTCGCCGGGATTGATGCGGGCGAGCGCGTCGGCGGGAAAGGCGGAGAAGGAATTATACGCCTGATCGGCGAGGATGTTGCGGTCGGCGAGGAATAAAATGCGCGGGCGGCGCGTCGGTTCGCCGGAGAGGTTCCAGCGCGCGCCGAACAGCTTCCACGCAATCTGAAAGGCGATACCGGTTTTGCCGGTGCCGGTGGCCAGCGTCAGGAGAATGCGCCGGTCGCCTTTCGCGATGGCTTCGAGCACGGCGGTGATGGCGCGATGCTGGTAATAGCGCGGCTGCCACTTGCCGCCGCCATCCTCGAACGGCACGGCGCCGAAGCGGTCGCGCCAGTCATTATCCTCGCGGAAAGTTCGCGCCCATAAGTCGTCAGGAGACGGAAAAGGCTGAATGTCGCCTTCGGCGCCCGTTTCCATGTCGATTTCGTACCATTTGGCGCCGTTGGTGGAATAGGCGAAACGCGCGCCGAGGCGCTCGGCGTAATCCTTCGCCTGGGTGACCCCCTCGGTGTAACCGGCGCTCACTTTCTTGGCTTCGAGCGCCGCAAGTTTATGGCCGCGATAAAAAAGAACGTAATCGCAGGGCAGGCCCGCCGCCCGCTTGCCGCCGATCTGGATGCGCCCCGGACAGATCAATTCCCGGCGGACGCGCGAGCCCTCGACAACGCCCCAACCGGCGCGTTTGAGCGCGGGGTCGATGCGGTCGGCGCGGGTCTCCGCCTCTGTTTCATCGGCAGTCATGCAAGCAGGCTAAATCAGGTCAGCTCACCCGCAAAGGCTTTTTGCAATAGAGATTGCTTAACCTGCTCTAAATCGAGCAATGTTTGCTGATAATGATCTGACAGGCGCTTCGTTTCATTAACAATGTTTGCCGAATTTGCCACAAACTCAGCTCGGATTTCGTACTCAGGGAACGAAATCGGTATCTTATTCAAGCTGGCTTGATTTAATTTTGGCTGCGCCATTCCACTGACATAGGGCTTTAGCGATATTGAATTGAGATATAGCCGAACAAACTCTTGGGTTTCCAGATCATCAAACCGCAAGACATGCGCATGATTGTTCACCCAAGATTTTCCGGAAATCGAAAATGCAATAGGGTAACTTCTTGCAAGCAAGTTAGCGCCATCCTCTGAGACGAGTAACAGACCTTCATCGAAGATATAATCCGCCACATGATCAACCACACCCGACGCGCCGTAATATGGCACGTCTCCAGGTACCCGGTCTTTCTTGGTTATAGGGACGCGCTTTCTGTCCAAATTTTCCGAAATCTCACTCAATGATTTTGTTGGCCATAATTCGCTTCCCCGCTCAAGAAAGGCTGCAATGTAGCCATCACATAAGTCCCGCGCATTTTGAAGATTGGCTTCTGCATTCGCGCGGGCGTGGGCGAGCCCCTCGAACGCCTCATCCAGCACCGCCACAATCCGCTTTTGCTCTTCGAGCGGGGGGAGCGGGATTTCGACTGCCTTCAAATTAGTAGCAGAAAGCTCTTTGAATGTTGTGCCGCTTCCCAGCTCGTTTAGGTATTCCCGATTGGCGCTAAGAAAATAATACAAGAACAAATAATCAAGCTCAGGGTTTGGCACCAAACCTCGGCACCCCTGATTGAATGCCATTGGGACAGTATTGATCGCAAGGTGCCCAATTGGCGCCCGCGTTGAAAGAATAACCGATTGCTCTGGAACAAGTTTTGCCGAAGAATTATTCAGTCCTTTATCTGAAATCTTTCGCGGCGTTTCAGCCACTTCGCGTACAGTCTGTTGCCCCATGTCTTTTGGTGTCAACCAATGCACGTTTCCGCCCCAATATTCTTTAACTTTTGATTTTGGGGTTCCACCATTTACGATTTTCACCACTTCACCGAGCGGCTTGACCTCCCATCCCTTTTTCACAGCATCCCCCGGATGCTCGCCAAAATCTCCGCGGTTTCCGCATCGCGCGCCAGCAGTTCGTCGATGATCTCTTCCGGCGAACGCAACGGCGCTTCTTCCGGCGCGTTGGGGTTGTTGACGGAGAGGTCATAGGTCTCGCCACCGACATCGGCGACCTTGATGCTCCAGCTTTTTTCTGTTTGTTTTGACGTTCCCTGCAGCGCGACGAATTCTTTCATGTCATCGTCGTTCAGCGGGTTGGTCTTGCCCATGTTTCGGCCCGGATCGAGCTGGTAATACCAGATCTTGCGCGTCGGGGCGCCTTTTTCAAAAAACAGCACCACGGTTTTCACGCCCGCGCCTTGAAACGTGCCGCCCGGCATATCGAGGATAGTGTGGAGCGTGCAGCTTTCCAATAACTCGCGGCGCAGCGCAATTGATGCGTTGTCCGTATTGCTCAGCACCGTGTTCTTGATGACCACGGCGGCGCGCCCGCCGGCCTTCAACTTGCGGATGAAATGCTGCAAGAACAAATAGGCCGTCTCGCCTGATTTGATCGGAAAGTTTTGCTGCACTTCCTTGCGCTCGCCGCCGCCGAAGGGCGGGTTAGCCAGCACAATGTCGTGACGGTCTTTCTCCTGAATATCCATCACATTTTCATTGAGGGAATTGGTGTGGAGGATGTTCGGCGTTTCAATCCCGTGCAGCACCATGTTCATAATGCCGATGACATAGGCGAGAGATTTTTTCTCCTGCCCGTAAAACGTCTTCTTTTGCAGCGTTTCATAATCTTTGGCGCTGATGTCGTCTTTGCGCATATAGGCGTAGGCCTCGCACAGGAAACCGGCCGACCCCACCGCGCCGTCATAGATCGTCTCGCCGATTTTCGGATCGATCACTTTGATCATCGCGCGGATGAGCGGGCGCGGCGTGTAATATTCGCCGCCATTGCGCCCTGCATTGCCCATGCGCTTTATGCGGCTTTCATAGAGATCGGAAAGCTCATGTTTCTCGGCCTGCGTGCCGAACCGCAGCGCATCGATCTGATCGATCACATCGCGCAACACATAGCCGGAGCGAAACTTATTGATGATCTCAGTAAATATCTCGCCGATCTTGTACTCGGTGGAGTCCGGGCCTTCGGTCGTTTCCTTGAACTTCGCGAGGTACGGAAAGAGCTTTCCATTGACGAAGGCGATCAGATCATCGCCGGTCATGGCGTCCTTGTCGATGACACCACCTACTATCGGCGCCGCCCATGTGCGCCAGCGAAACCCCTCCTCGATGATCGGCGTGTAGGGCTTGCTCTCAAGTTCGGCCTTGTCGGCGCGCGTGCCTTCCAGGTCATCGAGATATTTGAGAAACAGCAGCCAGGATGTCTGCTCGGCGTAGTCAAGTTCCGACGCCACCCCCTGCTCCGTCCGGAGCGCGCGGTCGATATTGTTGAAGACGTTTTCGAACATGGATTCCCCGATTAGCCCGCTATGCCTGTCCCCGATAAATGCGGCGAACTTCTCAAAGAGGCAAGAGTCAGGCGGCTTCTCCCAGGCTCTTGATGATTTCCCCCTGTCTGTGACGGCTGACAGAGCCGTAACTTGTGAAGGTGGTCAGCACTTGCTCATGGCCCAAATTTTGGGACCATGCTTTGAACTCTTCCGGCGTATTGCAGGTACGCTCGCCGAGCTGCACCAGCGTCTTGCGGAATGAGTGCGGCCCGAATCGCGGAAGTCCAGCGGCCTCGAACGCATCGCCAATGATCTTGCGGATCGGCGCCGCGGTGGACCAGTGGGCGCGCTTCAACCCCTGCGGCTCAAATCGGCGGCTAGGGCCGAAGCCCACCGCTGTTTGCGGAAACAGGGGATCGTCCGGCCCGAATAGAGGCTCCTCACGCAGATGCGCGACCCATTGCTCGAAACACTCGCGGAATTCAGCGGCTACCGGGAAAAACCATGTGTAAATGGTCTTTGAAGCCTTTGTTTTGACCTCGCGCGCATCCTGAATGACTTCGCCTTCGATCAGGTCGATATGCTTCAGTTTCAGGGATGCCGCTGCGCCGTCGCGAACGCCCGTCAGCACAAGAAATGCAAAAAGCGCTTTGTCTCTTTGCTCAATTTCACCGCCTTCAGGCATGTTTCGAAATGCGTGGAGCGCCTGCTCCATCGATGGAAAGGGCTTTTCGCGGTGGGCGTGAGCGACAGCCTCATCCTTAGCGGGCAGGTTGAAATATTCGCAGTCCGATTTTCCAATCCGGCTCTTGTAGCCCTGTTGCCACGCCAGCCATTTGAAAAACGCCTTCACGGTGCGCAATGTCGCGCTGATTGTCGCCTTGCTGAGCGGCTTACCGGTTTCGGGATGCTTCGCCTTCCCCAGCGACTTTTTGAACGCCACCGCCTGATCGATATGAAAAGCCTTGAAGGATTTGTAGCCAGTTGATGTTTCAAACCGAACCAGCGCCGCTTCGACCTTGACTATCGACGGCTCGCTCAAGCCTTCCGCTTCACGCAGGAACTCAAAATAACCGCGCTTGATCCGTTCATTTTCTTCGCAGAATTTTCTCATGTTCAATCATACTCCCGTGTTTGAGTCTTTCAGGCGGCTTCACCGGGTTCCTCTAGGCTCGTCTCTTTCGCCTGACGCTGCACGGCGAGATTGGGCGCCACGAGTGAAATCTTTTCCTCACGCGTGAAGCGGTTGCAGATATTTTCACATTCCGGGCATAGCCCGATCAGACGACCGCCACCGGCGCCGTCAGGGATGAAATCAGCCATTAGTCCAGCGGGACTTTTGCCCGCCTTACAACAGAGGCAATAAAGTTCGTCGGGCTCCAGCGGCTTCTTTTTCCGGATCGACTGCGCTGTCAGAAACGCCTGTACATGCGCGCCGATATAAAGGTGCGGGATGGATGAATTCAGACAAGTAAGGCCTTTGTCGACCCAACTGCGAATTGTCTGGGGATGCGCGTCCAAAAGCTCGGCGAGTTCTTCAGCAGTATAATTTCGGTGCTTTTTTATGGCGCGCGCATTGTAACGCTTCGCCACTATGAAGCTCCGTTCTCGTAAAGCGCGCGGATGTCCTCGGCGCGCCAGACCGTCGTACGCGGGCCAAGCTTTTGCGGCTGCGGAAAGCGACCCTCTTTGACGCCCGCCCACCAGGACGATTTCGAAACGGGGATTGGCCCAACTGGCGCGAGGATTTGATTAAGCCGGACAAATCCGGTTTGGGGAAATTTGAATTCATCGGACACTATTCTTCTCCGTCTTGCTAAAAACGAAGACGGCCTAAAATGTCCCGAATGGCTTGAGTGGGAATTCCGAAAAACCCTGTGTGAATTCCGAAATAGCTATCGGAATTCCGATAACAATTATGCTTTGGGCAGTAATTCCGCCCCTTCACGCAACCATTTCCGTATTGTGCCGTTATCTAGGGGAACACCCACTGTGCGCAAATCCGTTTCAATATTGGCGGTCGCGTGGGTGCGTGAAGACTCGGGAACGTATCCATACTGTTCCACAGCCATGCCGATGATGAGTTTGAGCAGGCTGTCACGCTCCTTCGGTTTCAAGTCTTGCACATCAGCTAGTGATGTTACTGTAGTTT
This sequence comes from Hyphococcus sp., assembly GCF_965228385.1. Classification (GTDB taxonomy): domain Bacteria; phylum Pseudomonadota; class Alphaproteobacteria; order Caulobacterales; family Parvularculaceae; genus Hyphococcus. The sequence goes on from NZ_OZ245810.1 coordinate 2,203,714, forward strand.
CCACCGGCGCTTCCGGTTCATTCTCATCTTCGGCTTTGTTTAACGGCGCCACGCCGCGCAACCATTTCGGGCCGTCATATGAAAAGCGAGGAACTCCGGCATCGTCATGGCTCCATATTCCCTCATATCCCCAAATGGGCAGCGACCCACACATCGCCTCAATCGCTTCGTCAATGAATTTATCGACTTCGAAATGTTTAAGCTTGGCCCACGCAAGAAATTCAGTTGGACTGACTTTCTCATTCGTAAACTGGTCCGATCTTTGAAGGATTTCATAAAGATGCAGCCAATCGCCGAGCTTCCCGCTCGACGGTAGCGCGCAGTATCTTTCCAGTGCTATATCCAGTTCGGTCTGTTGCAACAGCCCACCGAGTCCGGCGTTCAGCGTGGGCGGGGATAGTTTTTCATTAAAATGCGAATCGCGTCGTGTATAGTATTCCGGCGATAGACCAAGTATCAGCAACATTGCTTCCCAAAGACGCCAATAATCATGCCGTGCCCAGTGCAGAGCTGATTTGTGGTTTAAAAACTGATTATCAGTGTCCTGAAGCCAGGGTGAAGGCGTTGGCTGAGACGCGTCATTATTAAGAAAATCGGCGAAGGCATTCGTTGTCGGCATGGTCGCAAGTCCGCTTTGTTGCGCACGACCGCCTCCCCCTCGTTCCGGATCTGTGACCGAAACGCTTCGCCCCCAGTCATGCAGTTACGGACAGCATAATATGGTATCGGGCGATTCGGCGAATCGGATCGCCGGGGCCGCGCGTGCACGCGTTCAGCGTCTGGTTAAACTGTAACCCGTTCAGGAAATTGACGCTCGAAACCTGCCCGTTCGGGTGGTATGCCGCGCCCATGGCGGGGGTTCCGGTCAGCGCCAGCAGCACAAGAAATAAGGCCCTTATGCGCCGGATGATAACGCCATTGGCCCTATGGCGCGACAGCGCATCCGCAACGCCCTTCGGGCGGTGCGCCCACCCAAAATCATGCAACCATCAAAGGGGGATTTGCAGGAGGGCGATTGACCGCCGGAAGGAAACGCCAGACCCCCGCCGGGGCGATCAGGAAGCCGTCAGCGCGGCGCCGCCATGACGCAAAACGGCGCCACAGCCCGAAGCCGTGGCGCCGCATAAATCGATGTGCAGACAAGGCGTTACAACGCACCAGGCGTCAGCCCTTTAATCTTGCTTTTCCCGTATCACACCTAATTGTCGTCGCGAGTATCCAATGATTTCGCTATGGGCGAATTTCTAAGCGCACCAAACAAGGCAACCAGCAACCCAGCAACTGCGGACATTCCAAAAACCACCCACCAATTAATCTGCCTTACGACAAGCGCTGCTTTAGATGGCAAATCTGGTTCGCTCTTCACATCAACACCAATAAATTGCGCTATAAACAGCATGATCGAACCCACTAAAAAAACGCCGAAGAATAATTTCAGCATGGCTGGTAGTACCGGTTTCTTCATATTTCGCTCTGCTCGTTTCAATTAATATTCCTTGTCATCGAGGTCTGGCTTCGCATTAAAAGCGTCCGCTGCTTGATCCATCAAGCCACCCACATCAATATTTTGCACTGCAGAGATGGCTCCATCAGCTAATTGAATCCCAGCCGCTGTTAAAGATTCTCCAGCGACACCAAGGGCAACATCATCGATAACGGTACTGGTCAGTTGACCTGCTTGCGCGCCAGCTGGCACAGTTATCCCGCCGATAACTGTTGCAGCAGCAGTTTTTAATGCTGTCTTGCCTGGGTTTTCGGCAGCAGCGCCACTCTCAATATCGCTTGCGAGCGTAACTGCACCAGTCGCGGCACCACCACCAACGGCCAGAGCCCCAAGATTACCAGTGGATGCTACCAGAGCACCTGTCGCGGCGCCGCCAGCTGCAGCAATTCCAAGTTGATTCAAGCTAAAATTATCGAAACCCTCATTAGTGATCACCTGCTGTGTCGCATTCACACCCCCTGCGATTGCTCCGCCAATCGCACCACCTAGGATGGCTCTTCCAGCGGGAGTAGCAAAGAAAGCAAAAGCAAATTCCCCAGTCGGATCCGTCATATTGACCGGATCATTGTGGACATACGCGTAGAGATTCAACTGATCCCGATAATCAATCGGGTCCGTTGAGTAAAACCTCCCGATGACCGGGTCGTAATAGCGGGCCTGCATGTAGGTGAGGCCCGTGGCCGCGTCCTCCACATGGCCGGTGAAGCCTGTGTTATTGTCGTTGGCGCCGGCCGCGTAGTTCAGCGTCTCGCCGAAGGGGTGATAGGCCTCCCGCCAGAGGAAGGCGCCGCCCGCATCCGTCGCCGCCACGGGCGAGCCCAGATGATCGCCGTACGTATAGATGGCTGTGGACCCATTTTCGATGCGCACCTGCGCCGGCCCGATCCCGGCGTAGTCCGTCGTTTTTAAATCCGTCGCTTCGTCCTTGAAGATCAGCCCGCCGGTGACGGCGGAGTAAACGAAGTAGGTCGTCTTTCCGCCCGCGACGGATTTCACGCGCTTTTTGTTCCCGTCATAGGCGTAGGCGGCATTGACGCCGGAACCGCTACGAGACGGGGCGCAACGAGCCCTCTATCGAGGCGCTGCGGAAGATCGCGCTGGCGCTTCACATTAGCGCCGACGCCCTGATCTTCGATGAAGGGGAACGCGAGCCGCCCGACGACTTTAAAGTGTTCTTCGAGGCCGTCGCCGAGTTCGACGATAAGGACAAAGCTTCCGCCAAGGAACTCCTGCAAGCCCTCATCATCAAGGCCTCAGCCAAAAAATGGGCCGTCAATGCGTGAGACGGGACAGGACGGCTAATTGAGATACCCGTTCTGTTCCGCGCACGTTAATCGGCTCGCTTAAATGCGCTCAATCGATACTATCAAAAAAACCGCACCTTTTTTCGAAGGTCTTTCCACGTCCCGTCATATTCGAATGAAGATGCGATTTTCGTATAAAAAATAACGCCTGCAACCGTGGCTAATCCGGCAGCTATAGCAACCGCCGCCACGATCCCTATCGTAGTTGCAACGTACTCAAAACTTCTGAAGGGCGTCTCAGAACTAAACTCCAGCACCGGAACCAACACGGCAAAAAGTAAAGCCACTTTGATAAGGGTAGTAAAAAAAACATAAGCAAGGTGCTTTTGTCTGATTGTTTTCATCAATGGACTTTCATCTTTCTAGATCGGGAATGCGCAAACACGCTTAGTATTTATCTTTTTCGAGAGGGCTATCGCGATACCTATCTCTTTCGATATTTCTACGGCTGTCCTCTCTTTGCTCGTTTCGTCTTTTGCTGCCTTCAATCATACCATCGACTGTTTTTCCGACGGCTTCCCCGGCAACGATACTGGTTGCAACACCGGCACCCGGAACTGGAACGGCACCTGCAATGGCTCCGGTAACGCCAGCCTGAAGCGCTTCTTTCGCACTCACTTCTTCAGGAACAACAGGGTCGTTTTCATTTTCCAATTCCTGATTGACCAAGCTTACGGTAAATGAAGCGACGCCGTTATTTACAGCTCCAGTAGTTACAGCCGCAGCAACTCCAGCCCCAGACCCAATAACAGCACCAGTAACCGCCCCGGCTGTCGCACCGCCAGCAGCAGCAACGCCAACTTGCTTTAGGTTTACTACTTTGCCGTACTTTGCTCTCTGCCTTAACGCTTCTGAACCTGCGGCGACAAGTCCGCCCACTACAGTGCCGGTAATCGCCCCGGCAAGAGCGCCTGCGATTCCGAACTCGCCGGTTGGATCAGTGCATCCTACGGGGTCGTTGTGGCAGTAGCTGTAGAGGTTCAGTTGGTCCTGATAATCAATCGGATCGGTTGAATAGAACCTCCCGATGACCGGGTCGAAATAGCGGGCCTGCATGTAGGTGAGGCCCGTGGCCGCGTCCTCCACATGGCCGGTGAAGCCTGTGTTATTGTCGTTGGCGCCGGCGGCGTAGTTCATCGCCTCGCCGAAGGGGTGATAGAACTCCCGCCACAACACCGAGCCGGACCCATCCGTCGAGGCCACGGGCGAGCCCAGATGATCCTTGTGCGTGTAGGTGACCGTCGATCCGTTTTTAATGCGTACGCCGGCGGGGCCGATCCCCGCATAGTCGAACGTCTCGCTGTCCGTCACATTGTCGGAAAAAATAAGCCCGCCCGTCAGCGCCGAATAGACGTGATAGACCGTCTTTCCGTTGACGACGGATTTCACGCGCTTTTTGTTCCCGTCATAGGCGTAGGCGGCATTGACGCCGCCGCCGGTCATCGACACCGGCTGGTCGGCGGCGTCGTAAGTTATCGCATAGCGCCCGTCATTCGTCACATTGCCCCGGGCGTCATGAGCGAATTCGCGGAAGGGAGCGCCCGTGTCCGTCACGTCATCGACGCGGTTCGCGGCGTTGTAATCGATATCGACCACGCGCGGGCCCACCGTCCGCTTGCGGATGTTATTGAGGGCGTCGTATTTATAGCTCGCCGTCGCCTGCGCCCCCGAGACGCCCCACGGCCCCGTGGCGGTCAGGAGCCGCCCGGCGCCGTCATAGTCGAAGGTCCGGTTCTCGCCCGTATTCACATGGTCGGTGATCGCGTAGATCTTGTAGCGGTCGTCATAGGCGTAGTTCAGCCGCACAACATCGCCCGCCCCGCCGCCGCCGTGGCGCACAAGCTGCACCAGACCGCGCGCATTGAGGGTCTGTTCCAGTTCATGCCCGTTGCCGTATTCGAGGCCGGAGACCTGTTCGTTCGGGTGATAGCGCCCGCCAATGGCGGGGGTTCCGATCAGCAGAACGAAAAGAGAAAGCCAGAACCTCATGGGGGCGGAGAATAACAGACAAAACAATCGGCGGGTATCGCCAGAGCTCAACCCGCCCTACGCGGCGAAGCCGACTGCCCCCGCTCCTCGAGTGGCAACCGTACAAAGGCCGTCTGCTGCCACTTCGCACGAACTTTGGTCTAGCTCGCTTAGATTGTCTCCATCCAGGGAGCCTTCATTTTCATGCTCATTATATACACGTTCTTGCAGGTTCCTAAGGCGACTCACTTCGCCTGCAGCGTCATTCCGTAATCGTATTGCGTCATAATATTCTTCACGTAACTCTTCGCGTTTGAAGCCGTCCTCGGAAATTTCACGTTCTTTTTCATCAAGAACAGCTTGATGCGTTGCCAATCTACCTTCGGCTTCCGCAATTTCCTTATCTGTACAGTGATATCAATGCAGACCAAACGGATCGATCCGATTGATAGGATCATTGTGGACATAGGCATATAAAAAAAGCTAGTTCAGGTATGCGATATGAACATGCTATATTCCGCGCCGTAAATGGCGAAATTGTATCATTTGAATATCGTCTGCTAGTACGTAAATCTCTAGTATTAGAGCGACATTTTTTTCGCTAGTTGGCGGCAAAAACAACTGAAACAAATCAAAATCTTCATTCGCCTTGAGGCAATTCCGTTCTTCGGATTTTTCCAATTTTATAAGCGAATATTTTTTCTTCTTTGCGAATTCTTTGACTTTTAAAAAACTTGACGCATGCAAAGCGCGTTCCAATTCACTATCAATCCCATATTCTTCTGTCATGCCTACGACGCTATCTGCGTTTGATCTTAAATCGAAACACTTAGATGGTTTTTCCGCTGCACAAGAAGATGCTGAAAATGCGAGTAGAATGAATAAAATGACTAGCGAGCTTATCACGCTTCCGGATATTCTATAAATATCAATTGACATTTTGAATTACCACCCGCTTCCGCCACTTTGATCTTCGTTCCGTTCAGCCGGATTATCCGTATCGCTCGCCGGATAGGCGCGAGAACGTCCTTCCATGTTCGCTTCACGCCCCGTTCCTGCTCTATATGCGCCCGTTGCATAAGTATTTGAATTCGGCCCAGAGACTGCCCCGTAGTCGGCTCCTGCTTCATTGAAATCGGAAGTGTAACCTTCAACCGAAGTTCTGACGTCGTCAATATCTGCATCTACCGTTGTGCGGTCTATGGTCTCTAAGCCACTACGACCAGTGGTCCGGTCGCCAGGCAGCACAGAACCAGCAACGAGCGAATCCGTTACGCCTCCACTTGCATTAATTGGTTCCGATGAGCCTTTTGCTCCACCGCCGTCAGTCGGCCCGCCTTCTGCTGTAAATTGCTCGCCAGTTTCTGTGTCTGTTGCTACGACCGTGAGATGGCCATAACCGGGTCCCAATTTTTCACCTCGAAGCTCAACTTCCGTTTCCTCCCCCGTCGGGTCCCATGCATTCACCGGATCATTGTGGACGTAGGCATAAAGGTTCAACTGGTCCCGATAACCGATGGGATCGGTTGAATAGAACCTCCCGATGACCGGGTCGTAATAGCGGGCCTGCATGTAGGTGAGGCCCGTGGCGGCGTCGTCGATATGGCCGGTAAAGCCGGGGTTGTCGTCATTGGCGCCGGCGGCGTAGTTCATCGCCTCGCCGAAGGGGTGATAGAACTCCCGCCACAACACCGAGCCGGACCCATCCGTCGCCGCCACGGGCGAGCCCAGATGATCGCCGTACGTATAGATGGCTGTGGACCCATTTTCGATGCGCACCTGCGCCGGCCCGATCCCGGCGTAGTCCGTCGTTTTTAAATCCGTCGCTTCGTCCTTGAAGATCAGCCCGCCGGTGACGGCGGAGTAAACGAAGTAGGTCGTCTTTCCGCCCGCGACGGATTTCACGCGCCTTTTGTTCCCGTCATAGGCGTAGGCGGCATTGACGCCGGAACCGGTCATCGACACCGGCTGGTCCGCCGCGTCGTAGGTTATCGCATAGCGCCCGTCATTCGTCACATTGCCGCGCGCATCATGGGCGAAGTCACGGAAGGGAGCGCCCGTGTCCGTCACGTCATCGACGCGGTTCGCGGCGTTGTAATCGATATCGACCACGCGCGGGCCCACCGTCCGCTTGCGGATGTTATTGAGGGCGTCGTATTTATAGCTCGCCGTCGCCTGCGCCCCCGAGACGCCCCACGGCCCCGTGGCGGTCAGGAGCCGCCCGGCGCCGTCATAGTCGAAGGTCCGGTTCTCGCCCGCATTCACATGGTCGGTGATCGCATCGACCTTGTAGCGGTCGTCATAGGCGTAATTGAGCCGCACAACATCGCCCGCCCCGCCGCCGCCGTGGCGCACAAGCTGCACCAGACCGCGCGCATTGAGGCTCTGTTCCAGTTCATGTCCGTTGCCGTATTCGAGGCCGGAGACCTGTTCGTTCGGGTGATAGGCGGCGGCGTAGAGATAACGCGTTTCCCCTTGCGCGACCTTTTTCGGCCGGCCCAGTCCGTCCGGATTATAGGTGAGCTGCATGTAGCCGGGCGTTCCATTACGCCCGCGGCTCTCCACAAAGCCGTTGGCGTTGCGCACATAAGTGTGGTCATAGGTGCGCCCGTCAATGTCCAGCTTTTCCTTCGTGATCCGGTTGAGGGCGTCGTAATTATAGCTCCACACCGCGCCGCGATAGATGTTCTTGATATTGCCGTTGAGGTCGTAATTGTAGACGATGTCGTCCGTACCGGGCGGGTAATCGATGCGCTCGATACGGTTCAGCACGTCATATTCATATTCGGTTGCGTCCGCCGGGGGCGAAAGCGCGCAGCCCGTTCCGCCCCATGGCTGTCCGGAAGCCTCCCACGCCATGCGGTCGAGGCTGTCATAGCCGAACACCTCGTCGCCCATTTCCGGCGCGCGGTGACGGCACAGCCGCTGGCGCGCATCGTAATAGAAGAAGCGCTCAACGCTCGCCGTATAGCCGTTCTGCGTGCCGTACTGATAAAGCCGTTCGATCTTGCCGTAGATGTCGCGGTCCATTTGCGTGGTTGCCCCCAAGGCGTCGACCACCTTGACGACCGCGCCGTCGTCCGGCGATCCGTAACCGGAGGACCATGTGGTGGACTGGTGAAGTTCCGGGTCGGTGACCAGCGTCCGGTTCTGGGAGAGATACTGGTAACTGGTAACCGCGTCGGGCCCGGCGGTCTGCGTCACCGTCAGCGGGCGGCCCAGCGCGTCGTAAACTGTCCGGGTTCCGTCAAGGATCGGATAGGTCGCGTCCGGCAGCGACTGAAAGGCGACCCGGCTCATGGCGTCGTATTCCGTCGCGACATTGATGGTCCCGCCGCCGCCGGAGAGCGCCTTGCGCCTTTCGCGATAGGGGCGCAAGAGACCGTCATACCAGGTTTTTTCCTCGACGGAGCCCGTGGTCGCGATCTGCGTCAACCCATTGCCGAGCCCTTGATAGGCAATGGCCGTATCCGCGTGCGCGCCCGGCCGGTCGATCTCCGTCAGCCAGCCGACGTCATTATAGTCGTATGACGTGGCGTAACCCCGGGCGTCGGTCTCGCTCGCCACCCAGCCATTGTCGTCAACCGTGCGGTAGACAAACGCGCCGTCCGCGCGTTCGATGATTTGCGGCATGCCGCGCTTGTAATTGCTGAAAGTGACGACCTCAGAGGCGGCGTCAGTCACGGTGTTCAGCGCGCCCATCTCCCCAGCCACATTGCTGTAAGTGAAGGTCCGCCACGTCGTTCCGAACTTTTTGTGCGTGACCGGCCGTCCCAGCGTATCGTAATCGTAATCGTCGAACTCAATATTATTGCGCTTAACTTTGTCAGGCAGGCCAACGCGCCAATCTGTGAGAAAATGTACGTAAGAAATATCCGTGACGCGCGTGCCGCTGACGACGTTAGACCATTTTTCGACCTTGGTGGGTTTGCCGAAGGAATAAGCGGTGGGAGAGCTGTAGGCGAGGTCGTTGTAATCGAGATTGTACGTGTAGCGCGTGTTATAGACATCCGAGCCGCGGGTGGTTGTTGCCAGGTTTACTGGCCGCTTCAAATAGGGATGTAGAATCGTGTCTGTGTTACTCGGATTGCCCGGCGAAGGAGTATTCGCCAGAGGCTCCACGACGTAGTCCATTTCAAATGTCTCAGCGATTCCAGCGGGCCCCGAAACGACGCTTTTTTCTAATAGACCCATGAAGTCACCATAGCGGTGATAGTTTCGCCGTGTTGTAATATTGAAAGGGTCGGTGATTTCTGTCCATTTCGTTAAAGGGATGGCGCCGTTCGTAAATCCAGAATACTCATAATTCCATGTTGCCGCCGTATAGCCAGGTCCAAATAGCGTTTTATCCTGTAGTGACATTGCATTAAAAATCGGCCAGTGCTCGGGTCGCCAGTGCATGGAGGAACTTGCTTGATACCCTTCTCCAGTTTCGCAATCGAGATACCATTCCCAACCGTCGACATCGAAAGTTGAGGGGTTGGGCGTGGTGTAAGCGCCGCCATGCTCATTTTTGAGATGACGGGTATCTTTTAAATTGTATAGCCCGGTAACACCATTAGGGTGCTTCAGCTTGACTTCAGCTTCTCGTACTCCGCACTCGAAAGCAGGGTGAACGCTAACGCTCATGCCCGTCAGGCCGCCGCCGTCGTCGAATACCCATTGTCGGCCATCCGGCAATGTTACGGATGCAAGATAGTTGCGGGAACCAGGCAGATAGGCCGTGTCGCTGGGAGCAGTCGTATAATTGTATATCCAAGTCCGTCCATTAGCCGTTACTTGAGTAATGCGCCGTGAATTTTCCCACTGGTTCGGCATGGTGGTATTGTAGCTAAGCGTAATTTCACGCCCGTCATTTGAATGAATGCGCGTCAGTTCCGCCCGCTCGTCATTAGTATATTCATAACGAACCCAGTTGCCGTCCAGATCAGTGACTTCCGTCGCCAGCAATACAACATGCTCGCGAATAATCAGCTCTTCGCCTCGGTATGGAACCGTTGTCGATGACCAGGTCAATTCATAGGGGAGCGGATAGTAATTTTCCGTCCTGTATATATGCCGCGTAAACTTATATGCATCGCCGTTGGGCGCGGTAGCGACGAGTTGCGGTGCGCCGCCAGGCCCTGTTTCGCACCGAATAGTCCAATCATTTTTGGATTTAGCAACTCTGTCGATTCCAAAATTTTCATTATTCGCGCGACCTGGAACTGACAAAAGATGCCCGGTTGAATGAGTTTCAGGTTCGATCCACGCGTAAAACGAATAGGTATCTGAAGATGTCCAGACCTGATATTCATATGAAAAACCAGCCGGATAATTGAGGAAGCAATTTGTCCCCCAATCTGGATGCGGCAACTGACTATGATTCCCCTGCCGATCATAACGCGCATATGAGAACGAAAATGTCGGGACGGATACAGACCAGTCTGCAAACCCTTGCTGCTCAGCGGAAAACCACGGATCACCCTGAACGCGCTTACGGCGAAGCGCGACTTCAAGATCAGAATTTCCTGGAATTGAAATATCGATATGCTCGAAATTTAGCGAACCAGTATTGGGGTCAATTTGATCCCCGAGCAAACCGATATCATCCGATCGCAATCGCGTGTCTACGTCCGTACTCCCTAAAAAGTCGAAGCCGTCATGGGTGACTTTGAAGTCTTCAGGAACTCCAGACCCGAACCCTTGCGTTTGCTCTGGCGGCACTTCCTCGCCACCGTCCAGCTTTTCCTTCGGCTCTTTTTCCGGCGCCGTTTTAACGTCGGCTGAAGACTCAGACGCGCCTTCATCGACTTGCAGCGCGAACGCCAATCCGTTCTCCCCGACGGTGAAGAATAAAGTCAACGCAGTCGAAAACAGGACGAGCCTGGTTCGCATTTGCAACATGAAAAGCCTCTGAAATCGCCCGTTGGAAGAAGAAACAGGATTGCCCCTGTTTTATGATCAATTCAAAAATAGCAAAAAGTCAATTGTAATATTTACAATAATTGAAAGACTGATATGCGTTCTATTGATATTGAAATGTAGATATTACACTATCGCGAATTCTAATTTTCCGTTAGTGTAAGGATATTAACAGTCAACAATACTTGCGGAAGTTATTCAGGCAGTCGGCCCACCATTTCGCCATACGGACGCGTTCGTCCCAGAATTCGCTACGGGCATAGGCGGCGCGGACAGCATTACCCTCCACATGGGCCAGCGCTCGTTCGATTGCGTCGGGATTCCAAAGGCCAGATTCGTTTGCCAAAGTAGAAAACGTAGCCCGAAATCCATGCGCCGTCATTTCTTCCTTAGCGAAACCCATGCGCCGCAAAGCAGCCGTAAAAGTAGCGTCGCTCACAGGCCTTACTACTGAGCGCAGCGACGGCAGGATCAGTTCGCCAGAGCCCGTCAGCGCTTTTAATTCTTTAAGCTTCACCACCGCCGCTTTCGGAAGCGGCACGCGATGGGGGCGGCGTGTTTTTGCGCGTTCGGCCGGGATCGTCCAAACGGCCTTTTCGAAATCGAATTCGCTCCACCGCGCCTGTCGCAATTCACCCGGCCGCGGATATAACAGCGCGAGAAGCTGCAATCCGATGCGAGTCGTCGCCTGCCCGTTATAATCGTCGATTGCGCGTAACAGGCCGCCAAGTTGCTCAGTATCGGTTATGGCCGCACGGGGCTTCTGCGGAGGCTGCGTCAGTGCGCCGTTCAATGCGGGCGTCGGGTCCGCATCAATCCAGCCGCACGAAATCCCGTAACGCAGAACTGAACCGACGATGATTTTCATACGTCGCGCGGTTTCATAGGTCCCACGCGCTTCAACTTTCCGCAGCGCCTTCAAGATCACCGGCGCCTTGATCTCGACGACGGGCATTTCGCCGAATTCATCGCAAGCCATGCCAAGTAGCCATCGGTTCTTCTTGACGGTCGATTCCGCGCGACCTTCCCGCTCCTGTTTTTGAATGAAGTCGCCGACCAGGCGTTGGAAGGTCCTCTCGCGCGTCTGCAACTCTCTTTCGCGCGCCTCACGGCGTTGTTCAGCCGGGTCCAAGCCTTCAGCGATCAGTTCCCGCGCTTCTTCGCGCGCCTTTCGCGCCTTGGCGAGGCTGACATCTGGATACGGACCAAACGAAATCAGCTTTTCTTTTCCAAGATGTCTGTACTTCAATCTCCACAGCTTCGAACCGTTCGGGTTGATAATGAGGTGCAGCCCGCCGCCATCGAAGACCTTGTAGGCCTTGGGCTGCGGGGCGGCGTTCTTGATTGCGAGCGCTGTAAGCATCTTGGGGGTATCGCCTCCTCACCGGAATCGTCGATACCCCCGAATATACCCCCAAATACCCCCAATTATAAGAGACCTTGCCGGACGCGCTTGGACGCAATATCAACGCAATTCGCTGTTTTTGTTGATATATTGGACATTATGGGATGTAGAAAATTTTGAGAATGGTGCCCAGGGGCGGATTTGAACCACCGACACGCGGATTTTCAGTCCGCTGCTCTACCAACTGAGCTACCTGGGCGTATTAACCGGAAACAGGGGATATCCCGTCCAGCGGAGCGCGGCTTATAGGCCAGGAGGGGCCGGCTTGTCTACGGGCGAAACGGCAAAAAACCTTACGCTTTGCGCTCAAGCCCAGCCTCCCCTAAGCAGGAACAAAACACAAAGGTCATGCCATGGCAGCCAGTCCGCGCAAACGTAAGAAAACCGCCGTCAAATCATCCGCGAAAGCCGAATTTACCATGCTCGGCGAGCACACAGAACGAGCAGCTTCTCCAGCAGAGGCCCGACTGGAAACGGCGGCGAATCCTCATCATGATTCTCTTTATCTTGTGCGATTTACAGCGCCGGAATTCACTAGTCTTTGCCCTGTCACCGGCCAGCCGGATTTCGCGCATCTGGTTATGGATTACGTTCCTGGAAAATTGATCGTAGAATCGAAATCTCTTAAGTTGTTTCTGACTGCGTTTCGAAACCACGGCGCTTTTCATGAAGATTGCACAGTAATGATCGCCAAGCGCATAATCGCCGCCGTCAAACCGAAATGGTTGCGCATTGGCGGCTATTGGTATCCGCGGGGCGGTATGCCGATTGATGTATTTTTCCAGACTGGCGCTCCGCCGAAAGGTTTGTGGCTGCCGGAAACCGGAGTCGCGCCATATCGCGGCAGAGGATAAGCGAATGAACAACTTTATGTGGACACTCGCGCCCGCGCTGCTGTTAAGCACGCAACCCGTGCTTGCGGATGCGCTGGAAGGCAAGCCGTCGCCTGCGGCGGTGCTGGAAAATGCGGACCCGTCCGACTGGCGCGCGCTCGATCCGGAATATCTCCTGGTGATTGAACTTGAATACGGACGAGTCATTGTCGCTCTCTCCTCGCAGCTTGCACAAAATCATGTTTCCCAGATCAAAGCGCTAGCGCGAGAAAGCTTTTACGATGGATTGTCTTTTTATCGCGTCATCGACGGGTTTGTCGCGCAAGGCGGAGACGCTTTCGAAACTCGCGAAGTAAAAACTGCAAAGAGCGCTCTCAATGCAGAGTTTGACGAGCCGTATTCTGATAACATGACGTTCACGCCGATTAAGGATTTAGACGGTTATACTTCGCAAGTCGGTTTTATAGACAGCCTGCCGGCGGGCGTGGATGAAACGAGCGAGACTGTCTGGCATCTTCACTGCGCCGGCGCTATGGCGCTCGGACGCACTGATGCAAAAGACAGCGCCGCCACAGAATTTTATATTGCTTTGCAGCCGCAACGCTATCTCGACCGAAATCTTTCAGTTTTTGGCCGTGTCGTGGAAGGCATGGAGCATCTACAAGCGTTGAGGCGTATAACGCCGCCGCAAACGCAAGAGGACGATCAGGGCGAGACGATCATCTCCATGCGCGTAGCAACCGACTTGCCTGCTGACCAACAACCTTCGCTGGAAATTCTACGCTCGGGCACGGAAACTTTTGACGCATATGTTGAAGCGCGCCGCAATCGGCCTGAAGCGTTTTTTTATCACAGGCCCAATCATGTTGACATTTGCGCGCTGAACATTCCAGTTCGATCTGCTGAATCAGAATGACAACTCACGAAGTTTCAATTGGCCCTTGGCGGATTGAGGCCAAACGTGATGTTTTTGAAAACCCGTGGGTCAAAATTGTCGATCATGATGTGACGCATCCGGACGGATCGACCGGCGCATATGGGGTTGTGCGTTTTAAAAATATCGCTGTCGGCGTCTTGCCTATAGACGCGGCGGGAAGGGTTTCTCTTGTTGGCCAGCATCGCTTTCCGCTAGACCGCTACAGCTGGGAGTTGCCTGAAGGCGGTGGACATCTCGATATAGATCCCTTGGAATCGGCCAAACGGGAACTGGCGGAGGAAACAGGTTTCACCGCTGCATCATGGGCGCCGCTCAGTGTGTTTGATATTTCCAATTCCGTAACAGATGAACGGGCTGCTTGTTATCTTGCCTGGGATCTAACCGAAGGCGCTGCATCGCCCGACCCATCCGAAGCGTTAACCGTAAAATGGGTCTCCTATAGGGATCTGTTGGAAATGGTGATAACCGGCGAAATTACAGACAGTCTCACAATCGTGATGGCTTTGATGGCGCAGGCCAAAGCCTTGCGCGGAGAATTTCCTGAACCTATCTGTAGCCGGCTGCTTGCCGCGGCAACGCGAAAATAGGAGTATACTCCCATGTCGAATTCGCCAGCAAATTCACCGCCGCCCGATCCGTCGAATGTCGTCGCTTTATCAGGCGATCAAACCTGGTCGCGAATGCGGGTTGAGGCCGCTTCCGCCGCCGCGTCCGAACCTGTGCTTGCGAGCTTTCTGCATGCGACAATCCTCAATCATGAGAGTTTTAAGGCCGCACTTTCCTATCGCCTGGCGCAAAAGCTCTCCGATGCTGAAATGAACGCTATGCTCTGGCGAGAGGTTTGCGCCGAAGCCTATGATAAAGAACCGAACATCGTCGATTCAGCGCTTGCGGATTTGCGCGCTGCGTACAATCGCGATCCGGCTTGTCATGAATACATGCAGCCTATTCTTTATTACAAAGGGTACTTGGCGCTGCAGGCGCAACGCACGGCGAACTGGCTATGGTGGAATGACCGTCAGGCGCTTGCGCTGTATTTGCAAAGCCGGATGTCAGAGCTGTTCGCGGTTGACATTCATCCGGCCACAAAAATTGGCAAGGGTGTGTTTATCGATCACGCCACAGGCGTTGTCATCGGCGAAACGGCTGTGATTGAAGATGATGTATCCATTCTCCAAAATGTCACGCTAGGCGGCACGGGCAAGGATGAAGGCGACCGTCACCCGAAAATCAGACGCGGCGCACTCATCAGCGTCGGGGCGAAAGTGTTGGGCAATATTGAGATAGGCGAAGGCGCAAAGGTCGCTGCGGGCAGTGTTGTTTTGAAAGATGTTGATCCTCACTGCACAGTTGCTGGCGTACCGGCCAAGCCTGTCGGCGCCTGCAAGGAAACCACGCCCTCAGAAAGTATGGATCAGAACTTTTACTACGATACATATTCGATCTAGTAAGAGCGCGCTGAAAGCCCAAACCCGATTTTAATGGAATATGGGATGCGCGTAGACCTGTTTGATTTTGATTTGCCACCGGATCGGATTGCACTGGAACCCGCCCGGCCACGCGATGCAGCGCGGCTGTTACATGTGAGTCCCGCTGGCGTCGAGGATCGGTTTGTACGCGGTCTGCCGTCTTTGCTGCAGCCCGGCGATCTTCTGGTCACCAACGATACGAAAGTAATACCAGCGCAACTTTTCGGTGAACGCACAGCGCGTATTGATGGAGGCGGTAACGCAGCAGTTTCAATCGAAGCGACACTGCACAAAGAGCTTGGCGATCATTACTGGCGCGCGTTTGTTCGCCCGGCGAAGCGATTGAAGACAGGTGACACTGTCCGTTTCAAAAGCGGCCTATACGCCAGGGTGACCCGCCGTGAAGGCGCTGAAGCGGATTTAAAATTCGAGATCGCTGATGAAACTTTTGAAGCTGTCTTATCGCGCGCCGGCGTTATGCCACTCCCCCCCTATATTGCGCGCAAGCGCCCGGCTAACGAAACCGATTCCGAAAATTATCAGACGATATTCGCGAATGCATTGGGTTCTGTCGCGGCGCCTACCGCAGGACTGCACTTCACACCATCATTAATAGAAATCTTGAGTGGTAAGGGAGTTCAGCATCTTTCCATTACATTGCATGTTGGGGCCGGTACTTTTCTTCCGGTTACGGCCGAAGAGACCAGCGAACATAAAATGCATGCGGAATGGGGCGAAATAACAGAACGGCAAGCTGCGCAAATAAATAAAACAAGGCGAGCAGGCGGCCGTATTGTCGCTGTTGGCACAACATCCTTGCGTTTGATCGAAAGCGCCGCACGCGATGACGGCAGCGTTCACCCATTCTCCGGGGAAACGGATATTTTTATAACGCCAGGTTACCGATTTAAAAGCGTCGATATGCTTATGACCAATTTTCACTTGCCGCGCTCCACGTTGTTTATGCTGGTTTGCGCTTTTACCGGCGTTGAGACTATGAAAGCCGCCTACGCCCATGCGATAAATAACCAATATCGTTTTTATTCCTATGGCGACGCCTGCCTGCTGGAGCGCAATTGATGAATGAAATTACCTTTGACGAGTTCATAAAAATCGATATCCGCGCTGGAACCATCATTGATGTTCAGCCGTTTGAAAAAGCACGCAAACCGGCCTGGAAGGTTTGGGTCGACTTTGGTGAAGACATCGGCGTCAAAAAATCTTCCGCTCAGATCACGAAGCATTATGGAAAACTGAACCTGATCGGTCGTCAGGTCGCTGCCGTCGTTAATTTTCCGCCGCGCCAGATCGCTGATTTTATGTCAGAGGTGTTGATCCTCGGATTCCCGGACGACGCTGACGAAGTCGTCCTGATTTCTCCTTCCAAGAGCGTACCGAACGGCGGGAGACTGTATTGACCGATGCTTTTTCATTCACTTTAAACGCGAGCGACGGCGCGGCGCGCGTCGGCTTGATTGCAACGCCGCGCGGCGAAATAAGAACTCCCGCGTTCATGCCGGTCGGCACGGCTGGAACTGTAAAGGCCATGCTGCCGGAGAATGTATACGCGACCGGCGCTGATATTGTCCTCGGCAATACCTACCATTTGATGTTGCGTCCCTCCGCCGAGCGTGTCGCCGCGCTAGGGGGGCTGCATGACTTCATGAACTGGCCCTACCCCATTTTAACGGATAGCGGCGGATTTCAAGTCATGTCGCTTTCAAAACTCCGGAAGCTGACAGAAGAAGGCGTGTCTTTCCAGTCGCATATTGACGGCTCTCGTCACATGCTGACGCCGGAACGCTCCATTGAAATTCAGTGCCTGTTGGGTTCCGACATTCAAATGCAACTCGATGAATGTCCAGCAATCCCTATTGCCCCAGAAGCTGCTCGCGAGTCCATGCTGCTTTCCGCGCGCTGGGCGGCGCGTTCAAAACAAGCTTTTCAGGAAAAATCGAATTCTGGACAGGCGCTTTTTGGTATTGTCCAGGGCGCTAATTATGAAGATTTACGACGCGAAAGTCTCCATAGATTGATGGAAATAGATTTTCCCGGCTATTCCATCGGCGGGCTCGCCGTCGGCGAAGGACGCGAGGAAATGTTTCGTGTGCTGGAATTCACCTGCCCGCACATGCCGGAGCGCAAACCACGTTACCTGATGGGGGTTGGCAAGCCGGCGGATATTGTCGGCGCCGTCGCGCGCGGGATTGACATGTTCGACTGCGTCGCGCCAACCCGCTCAGGGCGTCACGGCCAGGCGTGGACACGCAATGGCGCTATTAACATCAAGAATGCAGTTTTCGCCGATGACCCGGCGCCGCTCGACGCAAAAAGCCACTGCCCTGCAAGCCGGGACTATTCGAAAGCCTACCTCCACCACCTCTTCAAAGCCGGAGAATATCTGGGGCCGATGCTGCTCACCTGGCACAACCTTCAATATTATCAGGATCTTATGGCGGGGTTGCGCGCGGCGATCACGTCAGGACGGCTTGGCGTTTTTATCGAAAAGTTCAAGTCCGAAACCGGCGAGGCGGTCGTATAAAATATCTATCCGTCGAGAACCGCGAATCGGTTGACCAGCGCCGGCGCCGCCCTTATGTTCCGCGCCTTCCAAGGCGTCTCGCCGCTCTACGGCAATCGTGAGCGGTTTTTGTTTGCCTGAAGAAGTCTTTTGGCGATATGCGTTCCGCAGCGTTTGCGCCGCTTGTCAGTGGGCCCTTAGCTCAGTTGGTAGAGCAACTGACTTTTAATCAGTAGGTCGATGGTTCGAATCCATCAGGGCTCACCACTTATCTCTTACGATTAGAATTTATACCGCATGCCGCCATAGACGGCGGCGCGAGCGTCTGGCGTGAAAATCCGCGCCTGAACGAGATTTTGCGACGTCACTGGAGCGAAACCACCCACATTTGCGCGATCCGTCACATTTTCGCCCGACGCATAAAGCTCAATCCGATCACTCAGCACCATGCCGGCGGAGAAACCGAAGACGGCGCCGACTGGTATTTGAACTTCATTCACGTGATCCGCATAATGGGCGCCGCGTGAGTAAGAGACATTGGCCGCCGCGAACCATCGTCCGTTTGCTGTGTAGCGCAGCTCGCCACGGTAAAGATGAAGTGGCGCTCCGGGTATTCGGTTTCCTTCAAGTGAACCGAGCGGACCCGCGTCTGTATACTGGTAATTATTGTATCCATAAACGTTACGCAGTGTCAGCGACGCATCGCGCGCGGCCATCAGTTCAGGGAAAAAATGCATATCGACACCCGCCTCGACACCCTTGCGCGTTGTCTTGTCGACGTTTTCAAACACATCGTTGTTGACGAAACTCGCCGGGTCGCCGGTATTGATAATTTCGTCTTCAACGTCCGTGTCGAAATAGGCGATATCCCAACCGACCCAGTCGCCGAGAGAGCCGCGCACCCCCGCTTCCAGCGTAAAGGAATCCTGCTCTTCAAGGCTGTTAAACGTTGTCGGATCTTCTGCAATTAACTCATAAAATGACGGCGGTTCGTAAGCGCGCGACGCGCTAACATACACTTCAAGCCGTTCCATCACTTTATATACGCCGCCTGCGCGAGCGGCGACGCCAGTAAAAATCCGGCTGTCATCATCGTCATTGATAACATCCGCCAGATCGCGCTCAACCCGGATAAATTTCGCACCAATATCAACCGTCAGTCTTTTCACCGGCTTGAAAATGACTTCGAAAAAGCCGCTTAGATTTTTGGATTTTTGTATCGTTTGAGAAAGCAAGAATCCTTTAGAGCCGCCAATATTCTCATAGCGGTCGGAATCCTGATTCCCATTGGCGTATGCCCCGCCAACGCGATAAAAAGCTTCACGGCCCAGTAACGTAGCCGCCCTCTCCACATGAACGCGCGCGCCCCATTCGCCGCCATATTCATTTATGTAGCCTGAAAAATCTGATTGCGGACTTTCAACCCGACGTCGCGTATAATAACCACCGAGTTCAATGTTGTAGTCCAGCAGACCAATGTTGGTCTGGCTGGCGAGCCGCCCTTCCCTTACATTTCGCGCAAAATCATCTTGGCGCGCGCCATCGATCAGGTTGAAGACCGGTCCGCCGGGAAACAATGGTCCCAGTATAATCGGCGGTGACGGCTCGTCTGGATCCGCCAACAGTTCCGGCAAGGTCAATCCACCCGCCAATTCGGTTTCACTGTTGGTGAGATCGGCGAAGATTCTCGTTTCAATCCAGTCCGCCATCCGCCAGCCGATATTACCGTGAAACTGCTCGCTAACGCGCCGGTTGTTGTCGCGAAAACCGTTTTCATAAACACCAGTGAAGCCCGCATAATAATCCATCGCGCCGGCAGGAACGCCGTGAGCAATCGCTATATGCGCCTGTCCGGCCGGTTTGCCGTTTATGGCCGCCCCCGCATCAACGCGCGCTGTAACTCCCTGCCGCGCAGTCCTGCCGGTTTTGGAAATGAAATTGACAACGCCGCCGAGATTATCGCCGCCTTCGCGAAGATTTGCGACGCCGCGGTAAATGCTGACGCGATCCGTCGACTGTAAGTCAACTTCTGATGCATTCGCCGTTCCGTGAACGTCCGTCAGCGGGAAGGCGTTCTGCAATAGTTTGACTGTTGAGCGATGTTGGCTGTTTGCTACTGCAAAACCACGAATAATGATCCTTGGTTCCTGTAGATCGAGCCTGTTGACCGTTACGCCTGGAGCAAAGAAAAATGCATCGCTGGCGTCATCAGCATAATTATCGATAAAATCACTCTGATTACGCTCATCCTTCGCGCCAGCGCGAACAATTTTAATATACTCATCAAGCGGCCGGTCGCGTAGTGTTTCAATTTTATAGATGTCGTTGCTATCGGACTCACCCGCTGGCGTAACGACGGCGGCATGCCCAGCTGGCGTGAACAAAGGTAGCGTTGCACAAACTGCGACGAGACACTCCTTTTTATTTTTAGTGCTATTACTTTTCATAGAAGTGCTCCGCAACGGAGGTTAAACTGAACGATGGGCGCGGTTTCCCGGCTTCTTACCGTGAACTCAATCTCTATTCGAATCTGCGCTCGGGTTAGAACAGCCCGATATCGGTTTGAGTGAAATTGGAAAGCCCAGGCAGCGCGTCATGCCGTTCACTGCTATTCAAACCAAACCAGCCGCCGAGCGTTGAGGCAAACTGATCCACTGATATAGAAGGAATCAACCGGCCATTGCCGGAATCAAATTGATGGTCGAGGACCGGTTCAGGAAAATCACCGACGATCCGGGCGCCGTTGACGCCTCCGCCAATGACAAAATGATGCGCGCCCCAACCATGGTCGGTGCCGTCTCTATTGATGGTGAGCGTTCTTCCAAAATCCGACGCCGTAAACGACGTCACATCTCTGTCCACGCCCATCGCCGCCGTTGCATCATAAAAGGCGCGCATTGATAATGCTATATCCGTCTGCAAGCGGGGCATGTTTCTATGCTGATCCGAATGCGTATCAAAACCGCCTGTCCCGACAAAGAACACTTGCCGGCTAACGCCAAGAGAAGACCGTAGCGCAATAATGCGCGCCACAATTTGCAACTGGCGTCCAAGACCTGTTTCCGGGAAAACTGTCGAAAACGGCGCTGCGCCGCCAAACGATTCCCGCAATTCCCGATTTGCATCGATAGAGCGGTTCATGACGTTTACGAAATCACGCTGAAAAAGGTTATTCAGGGATTGTCCTTCAGCGCGCAAATGGGCTTCATAAATACTGGGCAGAGAATCAGAGCCAAACATCGCATTGTCGCCAACGCCGCGAATTTCCTGTGGGCCGCTTGAACCAACTTCATATTGGCCCACGATTTCTCCCTGAAGAAAAACTGTCGAACCTGCCGTCGATACCGTCGTAAACGTAGCGTTGCTATTGCCAAGAGATGAGACGGCCATGTCGGAAAGCCGACCGCCCCAGCCCAGCTGCGCGCCTTCCGGCTGAGACGACATCCATACTGATTGCTGATCATTATGGGAAAAAAGCCGCGGCGGGCGCGGCGCAGTTCCGTTGTTGTAATCATCGCGGTTCATGGGAACCACTAGCGGCCCGACATTGGAGACGATGGCGCCGTCTCCGCGATTTATGAGTTCATGAAGCGGTCCGAGTTCTGGCGGCAGTGCAAATTGCCGCCCGCCGAATGCCGATGCGTTCGCCAGATTGAGCGGCAACAGACGATCGCGGTCTCGCGTCGAACCACCGTCATTACTGTCATAGCGGTTTAAAAGTTCACGTCGGATATTCGCATATTGATTGTAATTGTGCGTGTCGTAGGGAATCACGGCGTCGTAACTGTCCATTCCACCAAAGAGAAATACGCATATGATGGCGCGATAGCCAGAAGTGTCCGCCGCAAATGCATTAAATCGCATAAGATCGTTGGCGAAACCAGCGGCGCCGCCAAGTGTGCAAGCAGCGCCTGTATTCAAAAAATTACGTCGCGTAAGACTCATGGATACGCCCCTATCGAGAAACAATGTAATCGGATGAAGTCATGACAAA
Source organism: Hyphococcus sp. (assembly GCF_965228385.1). Taxonomy (GTDB): domain Bacteria; phylum Pseudomonadota; class Alphaproteobacteria; order Caulobacterales; family Parvularculaceae; genus Hyphococcus. The sequence continues at coordinate 2,225,553 of NZ_OZ245810.1, forward strand.
AAGCACTGCCGTACGCACGCGCAACTCATCCCGGCTAAACTGTCCTGAGCCGGTGGAAATCGCATTAACGGCGGCGATAATGCGCGTGCGCGTATCAGCCGACAACGCTCCAGATGCGAGAAGCAAGTTGAGATGATCGACCAGCGCAGCGGGATCTCCAGCAAGCGTCAGCTCATTTGAATAGTCCGGCGCGAAACTCGAGCGGCCGACATAATTAACAATGAAATTCTCCATGAAATTTGCATAGCCGGTCACGCTGGCGGCCGTGGTTATCTGCAATTCAGGCGCGACAAGTCCGGCCGCTGCGCTGTGCGTGCCCGGCGAGACAAAACCTGGCCGATAAAAATTAAAGACCGATGGCGAACGGTACGCCTGTTGATTCAAACTGCTTGGCGCTCGCGTATCGCGTGCCGCCTCTACTGTATCAACACGCGTACGGGTTACGCCAAAGGCGCGCGCCCAGTGCGTGAACCTCAATACCGGCTCGCGTAATTTTCCAAATTGCGCGCCGCCAGCGGTTGTCGCATTTCGCGCTTCATCATCCATCAGAATGGCGGCCACTACCGCGCGCATGTCGCCTCGCGTTCCGCTTCCCACTGCTTCGCCTCCAGAAAACCTATAGCGACCGCTACGAAACGCAGTAGCCACGCGCCCCACATAGGCTGGAGATGGATTACTGGTCACAAGACGCTGGATTAGTTGTTTCGAGATGAACGGCGCCGTATTGGCGTGCCAGAATAGAGTGTCCAGTGCGATTGCAATGCTTTGATTTCCTGGCGTATTCGGTGGTATCGTTTCGCCAAGGAACGATTTTTGTTCCGCCGAATGTTCTTCTTCAAACATCACGAGCGGTAAATATTCCGAACGCACTGTGTCCGGCTGCCCCAAGAATTGTGAACGCTCCGCCCAGCTTAAGCCGGTAAAGACTTTAGCCATTTCCGTTACATCTCGATTATCATATGTTTCGATTGGCTCGCCTCCGCTGAGCCGCAACTCACCATTCCCGTTAAGTTCCAGCGTTCCAATCGTGAACAGTTGCATCACCTCACGCGCATAATTTTCATCCGGCACAACTTCCCGCGCAGTGTCCGCTTTCTGGTTTTGCAGATAGGTCAGCCAGATAGCCATAGCAGGGCTGTAGGTAATATTTTCGAGCGTTTGCCGGAAATTTCCGAACGCGCCGGCAGACATCATATCCATGTAATTGGCCATGGCCACAGGACGCTCCGCCAGCGCGCCGTCGCTATAGGAGGCGACAAGAATTTGAGAAAGCGCAAAACCGACGCGCTGGCGGAGCTGGTCGTCGCCAGAGATGGCGCGCGTCCAGAAAGTTTCGCTGAGTTCATTGCGGCCCGCTTCAGCCCCTGAAGCTTCTACAAGCAGCACGCTTTGCAGCAATGACTCTTGCGGCTTTGTGAACTCTTCGGTGAACCATTGCGCATAGCCAATATTCCGCAAACGCTCGATTTCTCGTGTTGTCGCGCCAAAAGTCGCCTGATTGAGAAAGCGCGACGCGTCCGCCGCTGTGATGGAAGATGACGCCGATTGCGGCGGAGGCGTATTCGCAGGTGGCTGAGAGGCGGGATCGCCGCTATCACCGGAGCCGGAGCACGCCGCAATGCTAAAAAATAGAATAATTGCAATTGAAGCGCCAAAACAGCGCTTTCCCGTATCGCTAGTCGCCATGCACCCAACTCCCGAACCGCACAGCCTTTTTAAGGGCGCGCGATAAAGGCGCGTGAAAATCAACGACGCAATTTATTTAAACCTATTCTTATCGGGCGGCAGCCGCCTGATTGCACAGGTATTTTGAAAATGGATTTTTCGTCACGTTCATTTGATTGTACGATCATCGGTTTTCATTTGATGCCCGTACAACTCAAATCTAATTTGAATCCAGTTACGCTAAACCTACCAAAAGCAGCGTTGCAGCTATTCGGCGCATTATCAGCGTTCCGTGAACGCTTGATCGAGCGAACGAGACACAGGCTTTAATATATACTGCATCATGGTTCTTGTTTGCGTGACGATTTCAGCCTGAACTTGCATGCCCGGTGTCAATTGACGCTTCGCATTGCCGGTTCCGATTTCCTGCTGCGGCAGTGATACATAAGCAATATAATAAGAATCGCCGGTACGTTCGTCGGTAAACGTATCTGCAGAAACGTGCGCGACACGGCCCTCAATTTTTCCATAGCGGTTTGGATCGAAAGTCGTCACGCTCACATCCGTTTCCAGTCCGACGGCAATGTGGCCGATGTCTTTTGGATTTACGCGCACTTCCGCCATGAGTTCCGCGCCCGTCGGTGTGATTTCAGCAACTACGCCCCCGGGTCGTACAACATCGCCACGACCGTTAACGAGTACATCGTTTACGACGCCGGCAATCGGGGCTCGTACGGTGAGGCGCTGCGACCGGTCTTTGAGCGATGCGATAGGTTCCGCCAGTTCAGCCAATTCGGCGATGACCGCTGAGCGTTCTTCGGCAATCCTGTTTTTATATTCCGCCTCCCCGCCTTCACGATCCGCGCGCGCGGCGGAAAGCGAACGTTTCGCCTGTTCGAGCCGTGACTTGGCGCCTGCCGCTGTTGCGCGCGCCGAGGCGACTGCCGCTTTTGCCTGCAGATAAGACTGCTTCGAGGTAAAACCCTGATCTATCAATTCTTCCTGTATCGCTAATTGCTCCTGCGAAAGCTTCAAAAGATCCTGCTCGGCGTCAAGTTCCGCCTCTGCTTTCTCGACTTCGGATTTTGCCGATGCCTCGCGCTCGCTAAACGTGGCCATCACCGCGCGGTGTTGCTCTACGGCAGCGGCGTAAACGGTGATTTGTTCAGCTACAATTTTCGGCCAGTCGTCAATATATGCTTTGAAATCCGGGTCGCGGCCTTGCGCCTGCGCGTCCAGCCTTTCCGAACGCAGTTGCAGATTAGCGCGACGCGCTTCGTAGCGATCAAATTCACCGCCTGCATTCTCTGCACGCAAACGCACGAGCGGCTGGCCTTCCTCCACTTCTTCTCCCGGACTAACGAGAACTTCGTCAATGATCCCGCCTTCCAGATGCGCCGCTTCACGTGTCGATCCAAAGGGGGCGATCTCGCCCGCAGCAAGAGAAAGCTCGCGTACATTCGCGATATTCGCCCAGACCAGCAGAAGGACGATCAACCCGCTCAGGATAGCCATGGCGGCGCGCGCCAAAAACGGCGGCGCGCCTTCCTCCAACTCTATAGGTAGCGCCAGACCATGCCTTTCACCGACATTCTCATGCTGCTTTTTGGGCTTATTCTGTGTTTTCGTCATGTCTGTGCTCGCAGTATCAACGGTCATTAGCTTTACCTACGCGGCCATAATTTTCGGAACGATCTGGTCAGGCGGTCCCATATCCCGGACAACGCCGCGGTCCAGCCAGATTACTTTATCGGCGAGACGCATATGGCTCGGCCGTTGTGTTGTCATAATAATCGCGCTGGTCCGCCGTCTTTCTTCCAGTAGCGATAACAATGCGCGCTCGCCAGTATAATCAAGCGTCGCCGCAGGCTCATCAAGCAGATAAACCGGCGCATTCTTGATAAAAGCTCGCGCCAGAATGATCCGGCTGACCAGTGGATCGGGCCAGGTGGCGCGCGCCATAACAGAGCACCGTGTATCCAGCCCCTCGTCTAACGCGCCGCCAAAATATCTATCAATGCCAAGCTTTCGCACGACCGCATCAATTTCCTCATCGCTTGCGTCAGCACGGGCAAGGCGGATATTCTGTGCAACCGTCCCGTGAAACAGGTCGGGGGATTGCAATGCAACGCCAAGCGCGTTGCGCCATTCGCCTTTATCAAGCTGACGCAAATCCAGGCCGTCTACGAAAATAGATCCCGCCTGTTGCTGATATAAACCCATCAAAACACGCAGGGCTGTCGATGTGCCAGAACCACTTTGACCGTACAGACACAAAATCTCTCCAGGTTTAACATCGAACGAGACGCCGCGAAGCGACGGCTCTCGCGCACCTGGATATCTGAATGAAATTTTGTCGAAAACAACGTGGCCTTTAAAACTACGCGGAATGGACGGCCCAGCATTCGGTTCGCGCTCAAGCGGCATGCGCACGAGCCGGTCGACCTGCTGAATGCTTTGCACTGTCTGACCAAGCGTCAGAGCACTCATAAATAAATTGCGTATCGGGCCGAGCACTCGCCAGGATAACGCCATAACGGCGATAAGCGCGCCGGCGCTCAATTCTCCAGCGATAACCTGCCCTGCGCCTATCGTTAAAATCGCAACGCCCGCGACAGCGACCATGGACTGAGAAATCGTCTGGATGAGAAAGTTTAACTGCCGCGCTTTCATATTTGCCACTGCCGCCTGCGCGGAAAGACGCCGCTGGCGGCGGAGCCAGATATGTTCAGCGGCAAGGTCGTGGATAGCGCGCTGGGCAGACACGGCTTCTACCGTAAGATTATTCAGTTGCGCGCGGACATCGCCCGCTTGACGAACCAGCTTGCTGGTTTTTGGCAACGCCCAGGCGGCAAGTACGCCATAAACGGCGACAAGCGCAATCGGCACCCAAACCAGCGGCCCGCCGATAAGGGCGATGACGGCGATAAACATTATGAGAAACGGAAGATCGAAAAAAGCGTTCGCAAGCGGACCTGTAAAGGCCTCATGCAGGGAAGTCATTTGCCGTAATCGGGTAAGCTGCGATCCAATCGGCGCGTCCTCAGTATATGATAAAGACAAATGCAACAAATGACGAAACGCAGTTTCATTCAATTGTTCGTCCAGGCGAGCGCCGAGATAGGATTGAAGCCGTACACGCACCTGCCGCAGTGCGAAATCGGCGGCGAGAACAAAACTGATGCCAATCGCCAGGCCGATAAGAACGTCGAATGATTTAGCGCCTACGGCCTTGTCGTAAACGGTCATGACGAAAAGCGGCGGCGCCAGCGCAAAAAGATTGACTAAAAAGCTAATAAGAAAAATCTGACGGATCACCGGTTTGAAGGCCGTAAGCGCCGCAGACGACCACGTTGGCGCAGCCGCGCCGGACTGTGGCTCCTTGACCTCAATGGCCTCAGGAAAAATCGCCAGGCCATCCAGCTGATCAGCAGGGATGATCCGGCTGTCTTGCGCCGTAGAATCGAAAACAGTAACCAGGCCGTCATTGTCCAACTTTTCCGCAAGTAGAACGCTCCCGTCGGCGCGGCAGATAAAGCAGGGCAGATATTCTGCACGCAAGTTTTTCTTTGTGACAGTTTCCGCCGTAGTTTTATATCCAAGCCGAAAAAGAACCGATCGAAACGCTGCGACCGATTCTACATCGTCTGCATGCGGCATCGATTCAAAAATCCGTCTCCTTCCTTGAACCCAGCCGGTAAGTTTCAAGAAGCGGTTGATCACCTCAACGCAGTCATCATTTGAGGTTTTCTGAGCAGCACGTGCACCACGAAATGTTGAATGCAAACGATTTTGCAATGTGTGGACCGGATTCTGAACGGCATCAGCTTGCGCCGCTTGAGAAAATGCTTTTGGAAATGTCATGACGCCGCCCGCGCTGTAGAATTTTCATTATCGAGCAAGACGAGTTTTCCAGGCGTCACCTCATAGCATTTATCGGCGAGACGGATCAGCGAAGGCCGGTGCGTCGCAAGAATAATAGTCATTTTTCCGCGCAGACGTTGAAGCGCCTCAGCAAATCGTTGCTCTCCAGCCAAATCCAGCAGCGTATTGGCTTCATCCAGAATTAAAACAGACGGCCTCGTCGCCAACGCGCGTACAATACTGATGCGTTGCGCGGTCGGCGCGGGAACATCCCGGCCCGCTGCGCTTTTCAGCATTGTGTCATAGCCAAGCGGCATACGAACAATTTCTTCATCAAGACCGATAATGCGCGATGCAGTCAGCGCTGTTTTCGCCGGCAGCGACCCGAAAAGCGTAAGGTTATCGAGAATAGTCCCGCGAAAAATTGTAGGCGTCTGCCCCACATAGCGGACCAGATTCCTGGAGTGTTCAGCACCGGTTAAATCGCCGATAATCACCTGACCTGCAGTGACCGGCGTATCGCCCATCAAAACGCGCAGAAGTGAAGAACGGCCTGAGCCGTCAGCTCCTTTAATCGCAATCATGGCGCCAGCGGGGATTACCAAATTCAAGTTTTCAAAAAGCGGTTTGGCGTCTCCATACTGTACGGTCAGGTTTTTTAATGTGACCTTTGTAGGGATGGCTTTGTGTTGGTACTCATTTGGAAATTCCGTTTTTTCGCTATTATCTTCAAAAATCGCTGTAACGCGTTCTCTTCGATATTTAGCAAGCTGTATATCATTCCAGCTTGCGAGCGAGCGCATAAGGGGCTGCAGCAGTTGTGAAGACAAGAGCATGCAACAAGCAAGCGCGCCCAGCGTTAGCCGCCCGTTAAGCACCAAAACTGCGCCGACGCCGACAATCGCAACAATCGAAAGCGACGCATACATTGCAGAATACGTTTGAGCGGTTCCAGTCAGGTTGATGATGCGTTTTGTAATCATGCTGCCTGCGGATTGAAGGCGTTCAAAACGGCGCATCATCAGCGGCTCCATGCCACAGGATTTTACGGTCTGCATTGAGCGCAAAACTTCAATGATAAAATCACTTTTGCGCGATTCATGTGTTTCCCGCTCAGCGATGGTGGCGTTTAGTGCTCGCGTACGGCGCATGGCCAGGTAACCAAAAAGCGCAAATAGCGACAAAACGACGAAAAATATCATGCCGCCGACGAGAATTATCACGGACGCGAAAATGGGTATGAACAAGATATCGACGGCGACAATTCGTGATTGTCCGCCCAGATGTCCCCCCAGTCCAGATACAGCGTTCAAGCGTTCCAGATGCTCGCTGGCCGTTATCCGGGAGAAACTGGATGGGCGGCTTTTCAGCATTGTCGACAAGGCGCGCACTGTAACTGTGTGCGTAAATGATGCTGCAGACCAATTGACGACTGCAGAGCGAAAATACTTCAGCAATCCGTCAATGATTACGACACTGATCAGTACAATTATCAACGCCGAAAGAGTATCGAATGAAGCGTTAGGAAGCACGCGATCATAAATTTGCAGGATCGTTAACGGTAACGCGAGGGCCAGTATGTTTACGACGGCGGACGCGCCGTAAGTTACGAGGCTTAGAGGCGGTTCCGCCAATGCGCCGGCATTGGAATCCTCGTGTTTTATAAGCTTAGCGAAGTTACTAAACGCGCCCTGAAACATGAAAACCGTTTCCACACACAACAAATTTTATCTTCTGTTTATGGTTAAATCCTTTCCAAAAACTATAGAAAGCGCAGAAGGGCAAACGTCATTTACGAGAGATTAACTTTGTTGATAAGTTTCTGATTAATTCCTTACGCCTATGCTTTCGCCAGTTTGGCGTAGGTAAAGAGTACACATCATGGCGAAGTCGCAGAGCAAGCAGTCCGCTGACAAGAATCTTTCTAATCCTGCATTAGATGAAGCGGAAAAGAGCACAACGGAAGACCTTGCCCTGGAGGCTGAGCGCGAAGCGCTGAAAAATGCTCGTAATGGTGAAACGCCTCACCCCATGGAAGGCGATGGTACGGGCGCGCACGGCAATCTTCATTTTGGCGACCAGCAACAGGCTGAATGGAAATCTAACGGCGCTGACAACGATGGTGACAACGCCAACTTGCAGTCTCAAACTGTCTCTGGCGACGGACAGCCCGATCACCAGCAGGGACGCCCTGGAACAGGGAAAGTTGGCGCGGAACTTAACGAACCCTTAACTGCCCGGCAAGGAAACGCGGATACACGTGGCGCGGAATACGATGGCCGCGCGGAATACGGTATAGATTTTCAAACCGGCGCCGGCGACCAGAATTTTGCGGCCGGATATGGCGCTGGCGCGGCGCCTTCGATTTCCGCCAAAGCCAGCCTTACGCCTGAAGAATATCAGCCAGCATCTCCCCCGTCCGAAACCTCGACTAATGAGTCTGATCGCGCACCGGTGAATGAGTCCCCCGTTGAGATCACCCTAACCGCGAATTCTGTCGACGAAAACGATGCAGGCGCTTCCATTGCGACGCTTTCGGCGATAGATCCGGACGCCAATGAGACAGCAACCTTTACAATTGCAGAAGATAAGTCCGGTCTTTTCGAAATCATCGGCAATCAACTGAAACTAAAAGACGGCGCCGCACTCGATTACGAAGCGAAAGATTCGTACGAACTTCAAATTCAGGTGGAAGACAGCGCCGGGAATTTATATTCGCAAACTGTAACCATTGATGTCGCCGACTTAAACGAAGGCCCGTCAGACATTCAGCTTTCAAACGCGAATATCGACGAAAACAGCGCCGGCGCTGTCATCGGTACATTGTCGGCTTATGATCCGGATGCAGGCGACGCCGTGACCATTACTGTGTCCGACGAGCGTTTAGAAGTCGTCGGCGGCGAGCTTAAAGTCAAAGACGGCGTTTCTTTCGATCATGAGATACTTGAAACGCTGGATGTCACCGTGACGGCTACCGATCGCGGCGGTCTTTCCGAAACTCAGTCCTTCTCAATCGACATAAATGATATAAATGAAGGGCCGTCAGATATTCAGCTGTCCTCTACGATTATCGATGAAAACAGCGCTGGCGCTGTCGTCGGTACATTGTCGGCTTATGATCCGGATGCAGGCGACGCCGTGACCTTTAGTGTGTCCGACGAGCGCTTTGAAGTCGTCGGCGGCGAGCTTAAAGTCAAAGACGGCGTTTCTTTCGATCATGAGATGCTTGAAACGCTGGACGTCACCGTGACCGCTACCGATCGCGGCGGTCTTTCCGAAACTCAGTCCTTCTCGATCGACATTAGCGATGTGAATGAAGGCCCGTCAGACATTCAGCTTTCAAACGCGAATATCGACGAAAACAGCGCTGGCGCTGTCGTCGGTACATTGTCGGCTTATGACCCCGATGCGGACGACGCCGTGACCTTTACTGTGTCCGACGAGCGCTTTGAAGTCGTCGGCGGCGAGCTTAAAGTCAAAGACGGCGTTTCTTTCGATCATGAGATGCTTGAAACGCTGGACGTCACTGTGACGGCTACTGATCGCGGCGGTCTTTCTGAAACCCAGTCCTTCTCGATCGACATCAACGATGTGAATGAAGCGCCTGATGATATTGCGCTCAGTCATTCTAGTATTGATGAGAATGAAGCCGGCGTCCTAGTGGCGACGCTTTCCGCCAGCGATGTTGATGCGAGCGATACTGTGTCTTTTTCTATCGCGGATGATCCGTCCGGACTGTTTGAGGTTGTCGGCGATCAGTTGAAACTGAAAAACGGTGCGGCGCTCGATCATGAAGGGCAGGATTCTTATAAAATTACGCTGAACGTCAGCGACAGCGGCGGCGCCACTTACTCCGAGACGGTTACGCTTTATGTCGCAGATATAAACGAGGAGCCGTCCAACCTGCAGCTTTCGAACACCAGTGTAGATGAGAATGCTTCTGGCGAAACTGTCGGCGTTCTTTCCGCATTTGATCCGGATGAAGGCGATACGCTGAATTTTACAGTGTCCGACGACCGGTTTGAAGTCGTCGGGAATGAATTAAAACTGAAAGACGGCGTTGAACTCGACTTTAATGAAGCGGACACCGTCAATGTCACGGTGACCGCGACAGACAGTTCAGGCGTCGCCACATCGCAAGCATTCGAGATCAGTGTAAACGATGTGAACGAAGGGCCTTCGCTTGGCCTCGCCTCCGGATCCGGACTGCAGGCGTCCTATTACAATATTGGCCATTCGCTCAGCAATCTGGATCAAGTCGACTTCGACGCCGCGCCTGACGCGCAAGGCGTTGTCGAGAGCCTCGATTACATGCAAGGTCAGGAAGCGTTTTGGGACGGCGCGCCAGGCGATTATTTCGCCGCAAAATATGAAGGTCAGCTCGTTGTCGAAAACAGCGGGACCTACACGTTCAACATGGCGAGCGACGACGGCTCCATGCTGTTCATCGACGGCGAGCCGGTGCTCGACAATGACGGGTTGCACGGCACACGCACGCGCTCCGTCAGCGTCGATCTCGACGAAGGCGCTCACGATATTGAAGTGCGCTATTTCGAAAATGGCGGATCTCAGACCCTGCAACTCGCTTGGAGCGGACCCGACACTGGCGGCGACATGCACGTCATCGGCGGCGAAGCGTTCCAGCATGGCGACACGCCTGATAGTCTTTCTGTTCCAGAAGATCATGCCGGTGCAGTCGTAGCAGCGCTCACTGTCACTGATCCGGACGCGGGAGATACACACAGCTTTTCCGTAAGCGATGACCGGTTTGAAGTCGCCGAGGATGACGGCGCCTATGTTCTGAAACTGAAGGAAGGCGTGTCGCTTGATCATGAAGCTGAAAGCGCCGTTGACGTGGCCGTAACGGTAACCGACGCAGCCGGATCAGACGACACGGTTCACTTTTCAATTGCTGTGGAGGACACGAACAACGCACCAGAAATAGACGTTGTGGGCGGCGAAGGCTTGCAGGCGTCCTATTACAATATTGGCCATTCGCTCAGCAATCTGGATCAAGTCGACTTCGACGCCGCGCCTGACGCGCAAGGCGTTGTCGAGAGCCTCGATTACATGCAAGGTCAGGAAGCGTTTTGGGACGGCGCGCCAGGCGATTATTTCGCCGCAAAATATGAAGGTCAGCTCGTTGTCGAAAACAGCGGGACCTACACGTTCAACATGGCGAGCGACGACGGCTCCATGCTGTTCATCGACGGCGAGCCGGTGCTCGACAATGACGGGTTGCACGGCACACGCACGCGCTCCGTCAGCGTCGATCTCGACGAAGGCGCTCACGATATTGAAGTGCGCTATTTCGAAAATGGCGGATCTCAGACCCTGCAACTCGCTTGGAGCGGACCCGACACTGGCGGCGACATGCACGTCATCGGCGGCGATTCATATCGGATGCCCGGTTATACCGAACAGGATCAATTGGGCTTGAGCGAAAATACAGTGGGAGACGTAGCGGCTGTTCTGTCCATAACCGATGCGGATGGAGACACGGTTACTTATGAAGTCAGTGACGACCGTTTTGAATTGGTGGAAACAGAAATTGGCGTCGCGTTGAAACTGAAAGACGGTGCAGCCGTCGATCACGAAACAGAATCGGAAATCAACGTTACGGTCACAGCAACCGACGAACACGGAGAGAGCTCTTCAACAGAGCTTTCAATACCTGTAGCAGACGTCAATGAGGCCCCGACTGACATTGTTCTCACGCCTGAACAATCACAGGAAAGCATCGCTGCAACCATCGAAAATGCAAACGTCACGACCGGCGAAGGAGGCGGCGCCGGCGCAGCAAGCATAGACCTCAGCGGTGTTAACGCGGACTCTGCAGAAATTACAATTGATTTCACGCGTATCGACAATTCATTGGAACTGGTCGTCAACGGTCAATCGCTGACAGAAGGCGTCATCCAGCTTGAACACGCCCATTATGATCCGGAAACGGAATCTTTCCTACAGTTCGAAGATGGCGCCGCCATCCATCAGCCCTGGGTGCCAAACGATGACGGCAGTCCGCGGATCCAAATCGTCATAACGGAGAACGGCGTTGAAGCGTTCGCCACGCGCACGCCAGGCTCAGGCGTAATGGAGCCACTGGAGCTTGTGAACGGCGAATGGGATTTGCCTGATTTCATAGATGGTGAAAACACGGTTGAGGTCATCAACCCAGATAGCGGCGGTCCGGATGGACTCCACGCAGTCATCTCGGCAAGCTATTCAGACGATGCATATATCGCGAATGAAAACGCCGACGGCGCCATAGTCGCCACATTATCTGCGACCGATCCGGACGCAGGTGATACGGCGACATTTGCGATTGCTGACGATGCCTCGGGGCTGTTCGAAGTCGCTGGCAATCAATTGAAAGTGAAAGACGGATCTGCTCTCGATCACGAGGCGCAGAGTTCCTATGATGTAACGCTTGAAGTCACCGACAGCGGCGGGAATATCTATACCGAAACCGTGACGATTAATGTTGCGGACGTCAACGAAGCGCCCGTCGATTTTGTCTTCGAGCCCGTTTCCGGCGGCGCCCTCTCGCTCAACCAGAACGGCGGTCAAGACGATGTAGCGATTGCGGCGAATATGGAAGGCTTCCCGACCGACGCGCTGACAGTCGAAATCTCTTTCACGTCCTCACAGACCGATGTCGGCTCCGGCGTTCCGCTGTTTTCTTATGCAGCTGACGGCGGATCAAACAATGAGGCGCTTCTCTGGCTCGAAGGATCGAGCGGCGAGGTTCATGTCTTCCTCGCCGGCCAGAAAATTAATACCGGTATCCCAAATGCATCTCTTCTGGATGGCGAACAGCATCAGGTTTCATTCACCTGGGATCAGGCTTCCAACGAGTTGAAAGTCTATGTCGACGGCGAAGAGGAATTTGCATCAAGCGTCAATGTTCGCGATCTCAAAGCCGACGGCACAGTTGCCTTCGGTCAGGAACAGGATAGCGAAGGCGGCGGTTACGACGCCAATCAGGTCTTTGAAGGCGAAATATCAGAAGCGCGGATTTTCGATTACGCGCGCTCCGGTGAAGAAATCGCAGATAACGCCGGCAAACCTTTAAGCGGGCCGGAAGCGCAAACGGGCCTTGTCTCCAACTGGATCATGAACAGCGCCGATGGAGGCGTCATTGCCGACATCGCTGGCGGTAATGATCTTCAATTGCAGAATGGCGCTTCGATCAAGGATGGCGCCGGCGCAGGTACGACTGGCGTGCTTGAAAATCAGGATGGCGCAGTTGTCGGAACTCTTTCAGCTACGGATCCCGACACGGGCGAAGCTGTCACCGATTTCATGATCGCCGAAGACGTCTCAGGTCTCTTCGAAGTTGTCGGCAATGAGTTGAAAGTCAAGGACGGCGTTTCACTCGACTACGAAGCGCAGGAATCATACGAGGTGACTGTTCAGGCGACGGATGCGGACGGCGCATCAGTGCAGCAGACCATCACAATAGACGTTGCCAATGTGAATGAAGCGCCGATCAATGTCAGCTTTCAGCCGGAAATCGCGAACGGCGTTCTGGCGTTGAATACAGACGGCGGGAACAACGATGCGGCGATTGCTTCGAATATGGACGGATTCCCTACCGACGCACTGACCGTTGAAATTTCTTTCGCTTCATCACAAACCGAGGTCGGGAACGGAACGCCGTTATTTTCTTACGCCGCCAGCGACGGTTCTGATAATGAAGCCCTGGTCTGGCTCGAAGGATCAAGCGGCAATGTTCATATCTACCTCGCAGGCCAGAAAATCAATACAGGTATTCCGAATGCGTCTCTCCTGGACGGCGAACAGCATCAAGTCTCATTTTCCTGGGATCAGTCTACGAATGAACTGAAAGTCTATGTGGACGGTGATCAGGAATTCGCTGCCAGCGTGAACATTCGCGATCTGAAGTCCGACGGCGCTATGGTGCTCGGTCAGGAACAGGACAGCGAAGGCGGCGGCTTCAATACCGGACAGATATTCGAAGGCGAAATTGTCGAAGTGCGTATTTTCGATTATGCGCGAAGCGATGAGGAAATCGCAGACAACGCCGGAAAAGTATTGAAAGACCCCGAAACGGAACCGGGCCTGGTCAATAATTGGGTTATGAGCCAGGAGAATGGCGGCGTTATCGAAGATCTTGTCGGCGTCAACCATCTTCAACTGCAAGGCGACGCAGCTATTGTGGACAGTTTCCATGGCGCAACCCCGACTGTTGCGGAAAATGAAGCTGGAGCTGACGTCGGGTCCATCTCAGCGACAGACCCGAACACGGGCGCTGCGGTTACAGATTTCACACTTGCAGACGATCCTTCCGGCTTCTTCGAAGTGGTCGGCAATGAACTGAAAGTCAAAGACGGCGTTTCTCTCGATTATGAAGCGCAACAGTCCTACGATGTGACGGTGGAGGCTATCGGCGCTGGCGGGGAAACAACGCAATACACATTGACCGTAAACGTGGCGGATATTGACGAACTGAACGTTATTGAGGGCACGGCGTCAGCGGACCGGATAATCGGTACGAATCAGGACGATTCGATGAACGCCGGCGCCGGTAACGATGTCATGCGCGGCTATGACGGCAATGACGTTATGTATGCTGGCGACGGCAATGATAACATCGACGGCAATGCGGGCGCCGATGAACTCTATGGCGGCGCGGGCGACGACGTCATCTATGCCGACGCCGACGACACCGTGATCGACGGCGGCGGCGGTTCCGACCGCGTCATCGTACGCGGCGACGGCGGCGTTTCCATCGATATGGCGGCGTCTTCAGTCGAGCGCGTCGACGGCGGCGCAGGCGACGATCATCTGGACGCTTCCGGCATGACAGATCGCGCCAACCAGATCGGCGGCGCCGGCGACGACACGCTGACCGGCGGGTCCGGCAACGATGTTCAGCGCGGCGGCGACGGTGAAGACATCATCAATGGCGGCGGCGGCAATGATAACATCGACGGCAATGCGGGCGCCGATGAACTCTATGGCGGCGCGGGCGACGACGTCATCTATGCGGACGCCGACGACACCGTGATCGACGGCGGCGACGGTTCCGACCGCGTCATCGTGCGCGGTGACGGCGGCGTTTCCATCGATATGGCGGCGTCTTCAGTCGAGCGCGTCGACGGCGGCGCAGGCGACGATCATCTGGACGCTTCCGGCATGACCGATCGCGCCACCCAGATCGGCGGCGGCGGCGACGACACGCTGACCGGCGGATCCGGCAACGATGTCCAGCGCGGCGGCGACGGTGAAGACATCATCAATGGCGGCGGCGGCAATGATAACATCGACGGCAATGCGGGCGCCGATGAACTCTATGGCGGCGCGGGCGACGACGTCATCTATGCGGACGCCGACGACACCGTGATCGACGGCGGCGACGGTTCCGACCGCGTCATCGTGCGCGGTGACGGCGGCGTTTCCATCGATATGGCGGCGTCTTCAGTCGAGCGCGTCGACGGCGGCGCGGGCGACGATCATCTGGACGCTTCCGGCATGACCGATCGCGCCACCCAGATCGGCGGCGGCGGCGACGACACGCTGACCGGCGGATCCGGCAACGATGTCCAGCGCGGCGGCGACGGTGAAGACATCATCACTGGCGGCGACGGCAACGATAATATTCGCGGCGACGCTGGCGACGATACAATCTCCGGCGGCGCCGGCGATGACTATATGGTCGGCGGCGACGGAAGCGACGTGTTTGTCTACGAAATGGGAGACGGATCGGATCGCGTCTACGGCGGCGCTGGCGGTGGATGGACTGATTCCATTCAGTTGAGCGAAGGCGATAGTCCGCTGGGAGAGTTTGGCGTCGACTGGACAATTGAACTAACCGAAGGTTCGATCATTTCATCCGATGAGGATGGCCTGACCTTCTCCGACGATGCAGACGGGGTTATCACATTCAACGACGGATTAACCCTGAGCTTCAACGATATTGAAGAAGTCGTGATATAAAACATTGGCTTCGGCGTTTAGTCAGAAGAAAGACCAAACGCTTCGAGAATAAAGCCTGTTGCCGCGGCCAGTTCGTATTGCGCAATGCGGACGTCGAATTCCGACTGCGACAGGTTAATCTGCGCCTGCACAAGGTCGCGCTGTCCGTCGAGTACGTCGATAACCGAACGTTGACCTGCTTCGTATTCCACCTGAAGGCCTTTTACGGATTGACCGGCGGCGTCAATTCCCTGGCGCGCGGCGATCCGTTTCGTTTCCGCTTCCGCCAATTGTCGCCAATTGCGCATCACGGTTTCGTCGACCCCAAGCCGCGTCGTCACCATCTGCGCCTGCTCTGCGCTGACATTGGCGCCGGCGGATTTCAATCCGGCGATGTTTCTACCCTGACGAAAAATCGGCATGCGCATACGCGCCACCAACTGATATTCCTCATCCCTGTTCTGTCCCGCGATCGCCTGTTCTTCGCCGACGCGCCTGAAATAACTGCCCTCCAGCGTCAGGCGCGGCGCGAAATCGCCGATGGCGGCGTTCTTCGCGTGTTTGGCTGCGCGCCAGGAAGCTTCGGCGGCGTTCAAAGCGGGGTTGAATTCTCGCGCCAGCGTAAGCGCTTCATCGAGTGAAGAAATTTCTCCGGTTCGGTCGGTTTCATCAGACGAAAATTCCGCCGGCGCCTGGCGGCCGGTGATGCGCACATAGGCGGCTTCGCGCTCAGCCAGGGAAGCGCGCGCGGCGCCGAGATCAACCTGCGCCTGCGCCAGCCGCATGCGGGCCTGCTCAACGCCGGTCCGGCTTTGCGCGCCGGCTTGCTGGCGTTTATCGGCAACTTCCAGTTGACGTTGAACCAGCGTCAGATTTTCAATCCGGTGCGCGACGACCCGCCGGCCCAGAATCACCCCGGCATGCGCGCGCGCCGCATCAAGCGCGGTTTGCTGTCTGGCCGCCAGCAGCGAAAGTTCCTGCTGGCTGAGTTTTGCGCGCGCCTCGCGGAAGCGGTTTATCGCCGCCAGCCCCTGAAAGATCGGCTGCACCGCAGTCACGCCGAGCGTTGTTCCATCCCGGTCCTGCAAGGTCTGCAGCGTCTCGCTGCGCCATTTGTCATCGGCGTAAGATGCGCTCGCTTCGATCTCGGGAAGGAACTGGCCGAACGCCTGAAACCTGTCAGCCCGCGCCGAATCCCGTCGCGATTCTGCAATGTCGATCTGCGGACTATGGCCGAGCGCCGCGCGCACTGCAGCAACAACCGTCTCGCCAACGTCCCGCCGCTTTGCGGCTGAAGGTGCTTCGTCTATTGCGGTTCTATCGTCTTCAGCATCGGACGCGGATTGAGCAATCGCCATGACGCTGACCATATCGAGCGCGTCGTCGTCCAGCTGAAATCCGCCGTAAATGCTGCCGCGAAGCGTATCGGCGTCATCGTCAACGGCCAAGGCGCCCGGCGCGTACGCCGCCGCTGCAAGCATTCCCAGAAGTTTCGAAGTCCTTAACGCCATCAACTGAATACACCACGAATTTTTCGCAATATGGCGCGGTCATGGTTAATATGGCGTGTGCGCGCCCGCTCCCGGGCCGATAAAACGAGCAAACGGCGCGACGAACCGAACGCTCGAAACCGGGGAATATGCTAGCCTCAGGTCTTCAACCGGAGGGCGTCATGAAATATGAAGATCGGCTTACCGCAGAAGACCGCGACCCGGACGGCGCGCGGCTTCCCATTCGCATTGATACGACCTCGAACGGCGAGTTTTCGCCTGTTGCGCTGGAACCTCATAATATCGAAGGCAATATTATCGCCCATAGCCGCGCCACCGAAAACGCGCGGCGCAAGGGCGAGTCGCGCCGCAGTTTCATGATGTCGGCCTGCGGCGCCGCCACCACCTTGCTCGCCGTGAACGAAGCGAACGCCCGGGCGGCGAAAACCGCCGCCCATTTCAATCTTTCGCCTGACGCCGCGCTGGACGCCGACGCCGCCATGGAAGCGCTCGGCGGCGAGGAATTCATCTTCGATGTGCAGGGCCATTATGTGAACCCGACAGGCGCCTGGCTTGGCAAGCTGCCGGAAAGCGCCCGCCCCTATTCGGGCATGCCCAACGCCTGCGTCGCGGCCGCCGATTCTGAAGGCCGGGAATATCTGAATTGTCTTGGCCCGGAAGAATTTATCAAGGATGTATTCCTGGATTCCGACACTGACATGATGGTTCTGTCGTTCGTTCCGTCAAAACGCGATGCGGAGCCCGTGACCATCGAAGAAGCCGACGCGACACGCAGAATTGTCGACGCCATGGAGGGCGATCACCGCCTGATGCTGCACGGGCGCGTCAACCCGAACCAGCCCGGAGATCTGGAAGACATGGCGCGTCTCGCCGCCGACTTCCCGATTTCCGCGTGGAAGACCTATACCCAATGGGGACCGGACGGAAACGGGTTTTTCATGACCGATGACGCGGGCGAAGCGATGATTGAAAACGCCAGAAAGCTCGGCGTAAACAACATCGCCATCCATAAGGGTCTGTCCTTCGGTCCGAAATCCTACGAGCATTCAACCTGCGCCGATATCGGCGAGGCCGCGAAGCGCCACCCGGATATTAATTTCATACTTTATCATTCGGGACTCGATCTCGCCGTAACGGAAGAAGAATTCACGCCGGGCGCGCCGAAAGAAGCCGGCATAGATGTTCTCTGCCAGTCGCTGATCGACGCAGGCGTCGGGCCGAACAAAAACGTCTACGCCGAACTCGGCTCCACCTGGCGCATTCTCATGCGCGACATGGATCAGGCGGCGCACGCCATGGGCAAGCTCGTGAAATATTGCGGCGAGGATAATGTTCTGTGGGGGACGGATTCCATCTGGTATGGCAGCCCGCAGGATCAGATCCAGGCGTTTCGCGCATTTGAAATCTCAGCCGAACATCAGGAACGATATGGTTACGCGCCGATGACGCGCGCCCTGAAAGCGAAAATCTTCGGCCTGAACGCCATGGTTCCATACAAAATCTCCCTGGACGAGGCGAAAAAACGCGCATCCAGCGACGCCCTTTCCGCACGCAAACACGCCTATCTTGAGCGGCCCAATCCCAGCTTCACGACGTACGGTCCGAAAACACGGCGTGAATTTTTAAACTTCAAGTCGCTGGGCGGCTGATCACCGCCGCTTAACCCCGCCCTGGTAATTTGGCGCCCGCATTGAAACAGTTTAATGCGGGTGTCCGATCATGTCAGGCGCGGGAATGCAGCGATGAAAAATTACAAACGGGGCGATCCGATTGCGCTGCTCGGCATGTCCGGCGTCGGCAAAACGCGCATCTCAGCCATGATGCGCCGCGATGCGGGCTGGTTTCACTATTCCGTCGATTACCGCATCGGCACCCGCTACATGGACGAAGCGATCGAGGACAATTTCAAGCGCCACGCGATGAAGGCGCCGCTGCTGCGCGAGCTGTTGCTGACGGACTCGATTTACATCTCCTCCAATATCACCTTCGACAATCTGGCGCCGCTTTCCACCTATCTCGGCAAGCCGGGCGACCCGGCGAAAGGCGGTATTCCCTTTGACGAATATATCCGCCGTCAGCGCGAGCACCGCGAAGCGGAAATTCGCGCGATGCGCGACACGCCGCTCTTCGTCGAAAAGGCGCGCGAGATTTACGGCTATGAGCATTTCATCTGCGACACCAGCGGCTCGGTTTGCGAGGTCGCCGACCCGGGCGACAAAAACGATCCCGTACTGAGCGTTTTGAGCGACACCTGCCTCATCGTCTATATCGAAGGCGACAAGACCCACGCCGAGGCGCTGAAAGCCCGTTTCGACAGGGCGCCAAAGCCCATGTATTACAACGAGGATTTCCTGCGCGGCGTCTGGGCGGACTACCTCGCCGAAACCGGCCTCACCGAAGACAAGGTCGATCCCGACGCCTTTATCCGCTGGGGTTTCGCCCGCCTCATCGACTGGCGGGCGCCGCGCTACAAGGCCATCGCCGACAAGTGGGGCGTAACGATCCCCGCCCGCACGATTGAAAAAGCGCAGACGCCCGACGACTTTCTTGCGCTTGCCGGTCAGGCCGCCGCAAAATCCTGAGACGCCTTGCCGTATTGCAGCCAGTGCGCGCAGTCTTCGCCCAACTCTTCGAGCGCACGCGCCTCGTAACGCGCGCTGTCCCCGGCGGGCAGCATATCGCGCCAGCGCCCGTTCGATCCCTTGTTGATGAACGTTTTCGCCCCGCCTTTCCACGGTTCGCCGCCCAGCGGCACGATCTTCTCCGCATGGTTTTTCATATAGTCAAAACTGCAATGCTCCAGAATCGCCGGCCATGTCTCCTCGCCGACGTCAATTTCCAGAAATTCTGCGATACGCGCGATTTCGCCCGGCATGTCCGCTTTCAGGTCGTTGAAATGAACGAACATGACGTTGGGCAGATCGCGCGCCTGCCACCAGGTGCGGATGTTTTCCCAGAACGACCAGACCGGAAAGCCCTCGCCGTCCAGCCAGTCACGAAAATACGCACACGGATCGCTTACCGGGCGCGTCAATGGCGGACCGTCATAGTGGCCGGCGCCGTTCAGCGCCGCGATCACTTCATCGGTCATATTCATGTGGTGGTTGTGCATTGACCACATGACGTCGCGCCCGTCCCGGCCGATATAGATATGCTTTGCGCGCGGATCGAACACGAATGCATCGAGTGGCAGGTGCGTCTTGATGAAACGCCGGTGCGTCTGCGCCTCGACGGCGGGCAGCTTCACCTCCGGCGGCGGCAGCCGCAGATCGAGCCATGGCGACAATTCGGCGACATCGCGCCCCTCCTCGCCCTGAAAGATCAGCTGCGAGACGATCTGCTGCATCCAGGTCGTGCCGGATTTCGCATAAGTCGCGATAATAATATCGTCGTCGCGATACCGGAAATCGTTCCAGATCGCTGAATTCATATGGTTGTTGTAAATTTCGCGCGTTTTTTTCGGCGCCGCAGTCTTTGTCATCTCACCCCTCCCCTTTGTCCCGAAGCAAGGCTTTTACGGTCTCCCGGCCCCGCCGCCAAGAGGGGCGCTGAGAGGAACACAATGCGGCTTCGCGGCGCGCGAATGTTGTACAACCCCGGAATGCGCGCGTCGTCTGTTTGGCGCTGCGCAAGGCGTTGCGGCGATTGTTGCACAACATTCGGAAAATTGTTGTACAACATGTCTTCAGGCGCGCCGGGACCCGTCTGCGGAAGAAATATGCGCGCGGGGCGCGCAAAATCCGGGGGATATATCTTTAGCGACCTCATCACGGCGGCGATTATAGGGCCGTAAAAAACATGGTGGATATCTATCCACCATGTTTTTTTCCGTGGTATCATGAACGGCGCCCGCCTGTTCCGGCATATTTAACGCCGTTCTCCTCGCCGTTTACGGGGGAGGTGTCGCGAAGCGACGGAGGGGGCGCTCCTGAGAATCTTTACACCCCCTTCCCCGGCTTAGCCGGGACTTCCCCCGCACGCGGGGGAAGAGAGGAGGCCGAGCCAACATTTATGACGAGCCTAGGAACTCTGCTAAAGATCTTCAGGCCAAGGATAACTTGCGCGTCCTGCGGGAAAAATCAGATCTTCTCCACAAACTACAAACAAATCACGTGGCCACTTCCCATACCATCCACGAGAAGCGCACCATGCCGCCACAAGGGCATCTCCCATATCATCGGCATTCTTCAGTCTACTCTTGCTAGTAGCGCTACCTCGTAAACCGAATACTCGTTCTTTCAATTCAGCGCATTGTTCATCAACCTGATCGATAATATGTAATATGAGTTTAGGATGAGTTTCATATAATGGGGTTTGTGTTTCTTGAACTGCAAGCGCAAACATTACGCCGTTTATAGTCATGGAGCTATAGAGCGAATTTTGAGAAATTATGGATGCCGACTTGGTTGAATATTTTGCTCTTAGCACATTATCACAAATTCTTCCGCCATTGAGTGACCAAGCGAGAAGCGTGTCGACTCCAACCGCCGCAACTGAATTAATTTGTGAAAACTTTCGAACTACTTCTCCAGTATTCCTTTCCAAGTATAATTCAGGCTCACTGGAAAATGTACCATCGGAAGCTATATCCGCAATAGCAACACCATGATTTCCTTGACCACCCGGATCATACCCAAAAAAAATTGCCATAGCTCTGAACCTACCCCCAAATTCCTTTCCCGCTTCCGGGCAGACCCAGCCGCGCCCACATTTCGTCGACGCGTTTCACCACGTCGTCATCCATACGGATTTCTTTCCCCCATTCGCGTCTGGTTTCGGGCGGGAGCTTGTCCGTGGCGTCGAGACCGATCTTGGAACCGAGACCGGACTCCGGAGACGCGAAGTCCAGATAATCGATGGGCGTCGATTCAACGACGGTGATGTCGCGCGCCGGGTCCATCTTCGTCGAGACCGCCCACATCACGTCCTTCCAGTCGCGCGCATTGATGTCGTCGTCAACCACGATGATCCATTTCGTATACATGAACTGGCGCAGATAACTCCACGCTCCCATCATCACCCGCTTGGCGTGACCGGGATAGGCCTTCTTCATACTGATCACCGCGATGCGGTAGGAGCACCCCTCCGGCGGCAGCCAGAAATCGGTGATTTCCGGGAACTGCTGCTGTAAGAGCGGAATGAACACCTCGTTCAGCGCTTCGCCCAGAACGCTTGGCTCATCCGGCGGGCGGCCCGTGAAGGTCGAAAGATAAATCGGGTCCCTGCGGTGTGTGATCGCGGTGATGGTGAAGACGGGAAACCGCTCCACCGAATTGTAATAGCCCGTATGGTCTCCATACGGACCTTCATCGGCGTATTCGTCCAGCGAAACATATCCTTCCAGCACGATCTCCGCTTCCGCCGGGACTTTCAGGGGTTGCGTTTTACAATCCACAAGCTCGACCTTTTTGCCGCGCAACAGCCCCGCGAAGTGATATTCCGAAAGCGTCTCCGGCACGGGCGTCACTGCGGCGATGATCACGCCCGGATCGGCGCCGATGACCGCCGCCGCCGGCAGCGGCTCTGTTTTTTCGCGACCCCAGCGCTGATGGTGCTGCGCGCCGCCGCGATGTTTCAGCCAGCGCATGACGGTCTTGTCCTTGCCCAGCTTCTGCATCCGGTAGATGCCGAGATTGAAATCATCCTCGCGTTTGCCTGACGGTCCCTTGGTCACCACCAGCGGCCAGGTGATCAGGGGCGCCGGCTCGCCCGGCCAGCAGGTCTGGACCGGCAAATCATCGAGATTGATCTCGTCGCCGGTTTTGACGACGTCCTGACAGGGCGCGCCGCCCCCGATGCCTTTGGCGCGCGACCCCGGTTTCATGGCCATCACGGTCTTGGCGAGCGGCAGCATGCCGAGGGCGTCTTTCAGCCCGCCCGGCGGTTCGGGCTGGCGCAGAAAGGCGAGGAGCTCGCCCACTTCGCGCAATTCGCCGGCGCTTGCGCGTTCCTTGCCCTCCAGGGTGACGCCCATGGCGACGCGCCTGACCGTACCGAAAAGGTTGACCAGCACCGGCATAGGGGAAATGGAGCCGTCGTCCATCACCGGCTGCTCGAACAGCACCGCCGGGCCGCCCTCGGCCAAAAGCCGCGTCTGGATCTCGGTCATTTCGAGCTTCACCGAAACGGGCTCGGCGACGCGCATGAGCTCGCCCGCCGCTTCCAGCTTTTCCATAAACTCGCGCAGGGATTGATAGGACATGACTTTCCTTACGGTGAATCAGACGCGCCGGCGATGCGGCCAGAAGATGCAGCCAATAGATGCTGCCAGAAGATATAACCGGGGCGGCGCCGCCGCCGGGCGGCCGGTCCGAATGCTGAAGCAAAAATGAACGCAAGTTTAACTGATTTTTCGCCAGTCCTCTTTACGGTGGGCCGGTGCGCGCCTACCTTACACAACATTGAGTTGTATGGCGGTCAGGACGCATTACCTGTCGCCATGAGCAAGTTGATTGTCGTGGCGTTTTCGCCGGGGAGCTTTTGTTCGGCATGTTGCCGTTAGTGCATCAGATTACAGGAACTACACTGGTCCTTGCGGGCCTTATCGTCCTGCCATTGCCGATTCCCCTGGGCCTGATCATGCTGACCATCGGGTTTGCGCTGCTTGCGCCTTATATTCCGGCGGTGCAGCGGCTGATCCGTTATATGCGTGAAAAATGGCCCAACCTTGATTCGTCCCTGCGCCGTTATCGCGACCGGTTTCCGCCGGTCATCAAGCAAACCATCGATAAGACCCATCCCTTTACCCCGGCCGAGTAAACCGGCGGGAAGACATTCTTTTTCCGGCTGTGCTAGGTTCGCTGCAGATTCGCAGAACGGGGGGATCCTTCATGAAAAACGTCATCGCCGGCGCCGGCGCTGTCCTTGCCGCGCTTGTTTCATTTTCAGCCGCGCTAGCGCTTGAAAGCGACGAACCTGGCCCGCCCTATGAAGGGCCCGTCATCGACGTTCACGTTCACGCCTATCCCGCAAACGGCAACGGCCCGCCGCCTTTAGCGGTCTGCGTCGGCGTGGCGGCCGACCTCGAATATGACCCGGCCGTTCCCTGGCCGCAATTTTTCACGGCGCTGTCGAAAAATCCGGACTGCGACGATCCGATCTGGGGACCGGAAACCGACGAGGAAGTCCGTGATCAGACAATCGCCGCCATGCGCAAACACAATGTGCGCGGCGTCCTCAGCGGCGCCCCGTCGGAAGTGGCGGCCTGGCGCGCCGCCGCGCCGTCGCTGTTCATAGCGGGACGAAGTCTGAATATCGTTCGCGACGATGTCGCTCCGCAGGATATCGAGAATGAATTCCGCAATGGCGGCTTCGAAGTGCTCGCAGAAGTCTCCAATCAATATGCCGGCGTCCTCGCCGACGACCCGGCATTCGACCCCTATTGGGCGGTCGCGGCGGAGCACGACATTCCCGTTGGCCTGCATCTCGGCGTCGGCCCTCCGGGAAGTCCGATGCTCTACCCGGACTTTCGCGCCCAGACCCCGTTACGGATTGAATCGATCCTCAACCGGCATCCGGGACTGCGCGTTTATCTCATGCATGCGGGGTTTCCGTTCATGGATGAGATGAAAGCCATGCTCTATCTTTATCCGCAGCTTTACGTGGATACGGGTGTTTTACAGATCGCGGCGCCGCGCGAAGAATATTACGCCTATCTGGAAGAGCTTGTCCGCGCCGGCTTTGCCGACCGCATCATGTTCGGTTCGGACCAGATGAACTGGCCGGGTCTGATAGAAGAAGGGATAGACGCCATCAACGAAGCGCCATTCCTGACCTATGAGCAGAAGAAAGACATTCTCCACGACAACGCGGCAAGGTTCCTCCGGCTGGAGGAGTAACGCAAGGAAAGGCCGCAAAACGCCGCCCGGGCGCTATCAATTTTTGGCGACGGGCGATTGAACGCCCGCCGGAAACTTTCTACCATCTCCCGGGTTACTATGAGTTGTGTTTTATCTTTTTCATTTGCGCCGGCGTCTGTTTCGCCGGCGAACAGGCAGGAGCTATTAATGATCGCGCAGTTCAAGGTTTTCACCGCTTCAGCAGCTTTACTCGCCCTCGCCGCATGCGGGGGAGAATCGGGATCATCCGGATCCGGAGATCAGGAAAGCGTGGTGCTGCCCGGCGGCCAGACCGTCGGCGAAGTCGCTGAAGCGCGCCACGAGGCCATGGAAAATATCGGCGAGTCTTTCAAAATTATTCGCGATCAGTTGAAAGCCGAAACGCCGGACCTTGCAGAGATCCGCGCCGCCGCCGCGTTCATCGAAGAGAAATCCGGCGAAGTCGGCGACTGGTTCCCGCCTGAAACATCGCCTGAACTTGGCGTCGACACCGATGCGCTCGCCGCCATCTGGGAACAACCCGATGAGTTTGCAGCCGCCGTCGCGCGGTTCGAAACAGCCGCGTCCGGATTGAACGCCGCCGCCCAGAGCGGCGATACGGCGAGCATAGGCGCAGCGGTTCAGGAAATCGGCGGCGCCTGCAAAAACTGCCACGACAGCTTCCGGGAAGATGACTGATAAGGCGACCGCCGCGCCGGCGATCAGCGCTGAAAAAGACGCGCTTGTCTGGGACTGGAGCATCCGCGCCTATCACTGGACCGCGGTTGCTTTAGTCGGGCTCCTCTGGTGGTCGGGCGAGAACGGCGTCATGGACTGGCACCGCCGCTTTGGCCTGACCATGATGGGATTGATGGTGTTCCGGATTTACTGGGGCGTCGCGGGCGCGCGCACGGCGCGCTTTTCCGATTTCGTCAAAGGCCCCGGCGCGGTTCTCGCCTATATTCGCGGGCTGAAACGTCCATATACGCCGCATACAGGACACAACCCGCTTGGCGCGCTGAGCGTTCTCGCAATGCTCGCCGCGCTGACGGCGCAAGTCAGTCTTGGCCTTTTCGCCATCGATGTGGACGGATACGAATCAGGTCCGCTCGCGCATCTTGTATCCTTCGATCAGGGACGAACCGCTGCGGAACTGCACGACGCCAATTTCAATATTCTGATCGCGCTGATCGCGCTGCACGTCGCCGCTGTAGCATTCTATCACATCGCGTTGCGGGCCAATCTCATCGGTCCGATGCTGACCGGCCGCAGAAAAGGCGCGGATGCAACCCGAAATGGGTCATTTCCTTTGGCGCGCGCCGCCATCGGCGTTGTCATCGCTGCCGGCGCCGTCGCGCTGACGCAGCTCTAACCCAGCTTCGAAAAATCCGGTTTCCGCTTTTGCAGAAACGCCGCCCCCGCCTCGCGAAATTCGGCGGACTGCAATTGCGCCGCGAAATGCGCGCCTTCCTCTTTCATCCGTGTCAGGATTTCCTCGCGCGAGCCTTTCATCAGACGTTTTGTGAGGCGCATGGCTTCAGGCGCTTTGCCCGCGAGCGCCTGCGCTGCGCCAAGCGCTGTGGCTTCCAGCTCCTCGGCGCCGACCACATCATTGACAAAACCGAAATCCCGGGCGCGCTCTGCGTCTATCTTTCGGCCCAGCAACAACATTTCCGCGGCGCGCGTATTGCCGGCCATGCGCGGCAGAATGAGGCTCGACGCCGCTTCCGGCACAACGGCGAGATCGGTAAACGGCGTATGGAATGTCGCGTTGCGCGCCGCAAACACAAGATCGCAATGCAACAGCATTGTGACGCCAACGCCCACCGCCGGGCCTTGCACCGCCGCGACAAGCGGTTTTTCAGACGTGGCGATGGCTTCAAGAAAGCGCTCCACGGGCCGCCCGCCATGGACGTCGTTTTCCATCGCCGCGCCGGACATGAAATCGGCGACATCGTTGCCGGACGTAAAATAATCTCCCCGCCCTTCGAGCAGCACCGCGCGCACGCTGGCGTCTTCACCAGCCTCTTTCAACCCATCGGCGAGCGCGGCGTACATGGCCGTTGTAATGGCGTTTTTCTTGTCCGGACGGTTGAACCCAAGCCGCAGAACCGCGCCGTCGCGGGCGATCGTGATCTCGTTACTCATCGTCTTCTCGCTTTTTCGCAATTTTGACGACTTGACGCGAACCGCCGCTGAGGATCAAGAACGCACAGCAGCTTTCTTGTGAGTTTCATGCGTATCCGCATTCTCGAAACCGGCGAACCGCCCGCGCCTCTCAAGGGGGAATACGGCGCCTATCCCGCCATGTTCGAACGCTTGCTGGCGCCGTTTTCCAGCCGGTTTTCCTTTTCCGCTTCGCCCGTTTTCAAAGGCGCCGCGATGCCGGCGCTCAGCGATTTTGACGGTCTTCTGATCACCGGCTCGCCTGCGGGCGTCTATGACGGCGATGCGTGGATCAGTGAGGCTGAAGATCTTGTGCGGCGCACGGCGAAGGCCGGCAAGCCGCAAATCGGCGTCTGCTTCGGGCATCAATTGATGGCGCAGGCGTTCGGCGGCGCCGTGGAAAAGTCCGGCAAGGGCTGGGGCATCGGCGTGCATGACTATGCGCTCACCGGCGAAGCGCCGTGGATGGCGCCGCCGGCGCGGCGCGTATCGTGCGCCGTTTCCCATCAGGATCAGGTGATCGCGCTTCCGCCGGACGCGCGCACCCTCGGCGGCTCGGAATTTTGCCCCAACGGCGTCATCGACTATGCGCAAGGCCCCGCCATCTCGTTTCAGCCGCACCCTGAATTCAGCCATGATTACGGCGCTGCGCTGTTGCGGCTTCGCGCCGGCCGCATGCCCGGGGACCGGGTTGACGAAGGTCTTTCCAGCTACAAGGGCAAAAGCGAGCGCCAATTGATCGGCCAGTGGATGGCGAATTTCTTTTTGCAATATGCGAGGTAGATTGTGGACGGTTTGACGTTAACCATCGGCGACAAGAATCTTTCTTCCTGGTCTTTGCGGCCCTGGTTTTTAATGAAGCAGGCGGGCGTTCCGTTTGCGGAAGAAAATATCCGTCTCGATGGACCGGATACGCGCAAGATTCTGAGTGAGAAATCGCCGTCGGGACTTGTGCCTTTTCTGACGCACGGAAAAGTGCAGATCTGGGATTCGCTCGCCATCATGGAATATGTCGCGGAGCTTTTTCCCGGTAAAAGCCTCTGGCCTGAAGACGCCGCCGCGCGCGCCGTGGCGCGTTCGGTCGCGGCGGAAATGCATTCCGGCTTTTCGGCGCTGCGCACCGTTTGGCCCATGGTGTTCACGCGCGAGGGGTTGCGCCATGTCACCTCCGGCGGGGTTCAGCGCGACATCGACCGCATCAACGATTTGTGGACAAGCTGCCGGATCGAATACGCCAGCGGCGGAGATTTTCTTTTCGGCGAATTCTCAATCGCCGACGCCATGTATGCGCCGGTGGTCTCTCGCTTTGTCACTTATGGTCCGGTGAATCTGTCGCCGGAAGCTGCAAAATATCGCGAAATGATGTTCGCGCTCCCCGCCATGAAAGAATGGGGCGAGGGAGCGCGTACAGAATTGTCGACAGCGAAATAAACCGTCGCGATTAATGAACTGAACGCAAAGCTTTTTTGCGCGCTCTCCAGCGCAGTCCCGCAAGCCCCAATGCAAACAAGCCGAAAGCGGCTGGCACTGGAACTTCAGCAATTTCGGAAACGACATCGACGCTCGAATTGCTGGCGAATGTCAGCGTGTAAATGCCCGCCGGGAGATTTTCAAAAACATATGTCGCCATGGTCGTACAGGTATCGGAAAAGCTATCGCCGTTCGAGACCGAGAACGCGGCGTTCGGGTCGCATGACGGGTTGCTGAATTGCACCGTCGGGAGAAACGCCACTGTATTGAGCAACGCCAGGGAAAGAGACGTCGCGCCAGAAGCCAGTTCACCTGTAAAATCTGTGGCGAGGTCAAAACTGCGGGTTAGCTGCGTGACGATTGTTAAGGTGAGGCCGTCAATTTCGTTCGTGAATTCGAAACTACCGGTAACTTCTCCGATCGCGTTTCCAAACTCACCCGGATCGGATACCGACCCTGCGCTTTCAGACGAAAAGAAGATGTCGTCGTCGACAGTGAAAATCGAATCAGATGTCATGGCGCCATCGGTCGCCGCAGGCGCGTCCGCTACGCCTGGCAACGAGTTATTATCGCTCGTAACGACGCCTGTGGGTCCAAGCGATGCAGAAGCGGTTGAGAACAGCTCGCCGCTCACGCCGGAAACATCATCGCTGAATGTGACTTCAACCGGACCGGAACTCAGACTTGACGAGGCGATGACCGTTGCGCCCGCCGTTGTTGGAAATAGCAAAAGACCTGAGGAAATGAGCGTATTGAGTATTTTTGACATCGAGTGACATCCTTCCTGGCTGGTATTTGTCCTGGCGCATGACAACCGCTGGTGATGTCGTAAATTTCAGGCGCCCCAGCGAAACCAAGACGTAATTCTAACCAAACAGTCATCTTTTCGAAGGGTTCCGCATTTTGTAGAAAAAATAGCGCAGCCAATCTGAGCGCAACATCACGTCCTTTCCTGGGTTCCGCTTGCCTCCCCGGCCCCGAGCCTCTATTCCGCCCCCATGCAAAGTCATCAAGTCGAATCCATCCTCTCGGCCCTCCTGGCGGACGCCCGGGCCGCCGGCGCCGAGGCCGCGGATGCGGTGTTTTTCCATTCCGTTTCCAGCGGCGTATCCTGGCGCATGGGAAAGCTGGAAGACGTGGAGCGTTCCGAGGCCGCCGATCTCGGCCTGCGCATTCTTGTGGGCAAGCGCCAGGCGTCTGTTTCCACCACCGATCATTCGCGACAGGGCCTGAAGGAACTGGCGACGCGCTGCGCCGCCATGGCCAAGGCCGCGCCTGAGGACCCCTATTGCGGCCTGGCGCCGGAAGACCGGCTCGCCAGCGGCCCGTTCAAGGACCTCGACCTTGGCGATTACGCCGAGCCTTCCACCGACGCGCTGAAACAGCGCGCCGCCGCCTGCGAGGACGCCGCTCTCGCCGTAAAAGGCGTCGTCAACTCTTCCGGGGCCGGGGCGGGTTACGGCGAAGGCCAGAAATGGGTGATGACGAGCCACGGCTTTTTCGGCCAGTCCGGCGGGTCCAATCATTCGGTGTCAGTCAGCGTGCTGGCGCAGGATGAAAACGGCATGGAGCGCGATTACGATTATGATTCGAAAACGCACCTCGCCAATCTGAAAGACGCCGCCGCCATCGGCATGAATGCGGGCGAGCGGACGGTGAAGCGTCTCTCGCCAAAAAAACTGAAAAGCCGGACCGCGCCTGTCATTTTCGACAATCGTCTGTCGCGCTCGCTCCTCGGGCACCTTTCCGGCGCCGTTAACGGCGCGGCCATCGCGCGCGGCGTCAGTTTTCTGAAGAACAAGATGGGCGAGAAAATTTTCGCCGACGCCATCAACATTGTCGACGATCCCCACATCATGCAAGGCGCAGGCTCGCGGCCATTTGACGGTGAAGGCGTCGCCAATACGCGTATCGATCTCATCAAAAACGGCGTTCTGACGTCCTGGTTTTTAAACAGCGCGCAGGCGCGGCAGCTGGGGCTGGAGACGAACGCGCGCGCCTCGCGCGGGACAGGCGGCGCGCCAGGTTCCGGGGCCACCAATCTGACGCTGGAAGCCGGCGACAAGAGCTTCAGCGATCTTATGAAAGACGCGAAGGAAGGACTTCTCGTCACCGATATGTTCGGCCCGCAGGTAAACCCCAATACGGGCGATTATTCCGTCGGGTGTTCGGGTTTCTGGTTTGAGGACGGCGCCGTCGCCGACCCGGTCAGCGAGATCACCATCGCCGGCAACATTCTCGACATGTTCGCCGGGCTCATACCCGCGAACGATATGGATATCCGCGGCGCTACAAACGCGCCGAGCGTGCTCATCGACAAGATGACCATCGCAGGCAATTAACGTCAGATAACGGAGTATTCTTCATGGCCGACCAGCAATTGCTGCATCTCGTATTCGGCGGCGAGCTTGATAACCCGGCGGAGGTCCGCTTCCGCGATCTGGACAAGCTCGATATTGTCGGCGTTTTTCCCAATTACGCCGAAGCGGAAAAAGCTTGGCGCGCCAAGGCGCAGGAGACGGTCGACAACGCGCATATGCGCTATTTCATCGTACACATGCACAAGCTTCTGGACCCGGACGGGGACGGCAAGTTTTAACGGCGTTGTGAAAACGCTTCCCACCCGCGAAGATTTTGCAACGCCAAAAGGGCGCCGCCGCGCGTGGGCCGCGCTGATGCTCGGCGATCACGGGGTCTTGCGGAAATTCTACGACAATACGCACAACGTTGCGCCGGACAAAATGTGGCGCACCTATCAGCCCTCCCCCGCCCTATTGGCGGCCTGGAAAGACAAAGGCGTCAAGACAGTCATCAATTTGCGCGGCGACCGGCCGAGCGGCGCGCTGTTTCTGGAAGAAGACGCCTGCGAAAAGCTGGGGCTCCGGCTTGTGAATTTTCGCGTCTATTCGCGCGAGGCGCCCTCGCCGGATATACTGCAAGGCGCGCGCGCTCTTTTCGAGGAAATCGAATATCCCGCCATCATGCATTGCAAATCCGGCGCGGACCGCGCCGGGCTGATGGCGACGCTCTATCTTTTTTTTCACGAAGGCAAACCGCTCGACGAAGCGCTCGATCAGCTCTCATTCAAATACGGACACGTGAAGTCAGCCAAGACCGGCGTGATCGATCTCGCCTTCGAGCGCTATATGGCATACGCCCGCGACAACAACATACCGCTGGACGACGCCGGCGCCTTTCTGGCGTGGGCGTCTTCGTCCGCATACGACCCGGCGGCGCTGAAACGCGAATACAAACCGAAACCGGCGGCGAGCATTTTCGCCGATATTATTCTCAGGCGTGAGTAGCAGGAAACGCAAGAATTCATCCCGAGGCGCCTTTTTCGAAGTCGATAGATTTTTGAAAAGCCTCGAAGGATGTCGCAAATGTTCTACGCCAGCTGCAGCGCCGCCTGCTTCGCGTAGGCGCCCTCTTTGGCGATCAGTTCGTCATGGGTTCCGGTTTCAACCACCCGGCCCTTGTCCATGACAACAATCAAATCCGCATTTTTTACGGTGGAAAGCCGGTGCGCGACAACAAGCGTCGTGCGGCCCTCCGCGAGACGCGCAAGCGCTTCCTGAATCTTCGCTTCGGATTCCGCGTCCAGCGCCGACGTCGCTTCGTCCAGCAATAAAATTGGCGCGTCTTTCAAAAACGCGCGCGCGAGCGCAATGCGCTGGCGCTGGCCGCCCGACAAATTGGCGCCGCCCTCGCCCAGCACTGTGTCATAGCCATTCGGCAGCGTGCTGATGAATTCATTCGCCGCCGCGTTTTCCGCCGCGCGGATAACATCGGCGCGCGAGGCTTGCGGACGGCCGAAGGCGATATTTTCAAGCGCCGACATGTTGAACAGCACCGCCTCCTGGCTGACCACCGCCATACGCGCCCGCAAGGATCGCAGCGTGACATTTTTAATGTCTTCCCCGTCGATCAGAATACGCCCGCCGGTGCAGTCATAAAGGCGCGGCAACAATGTTATCAGCGATGACTTGCCGGCGCCCGATGCGCCCACCAGCGCGACCATGGCGCCTGAGGGGATATCGAGGCTGACCCCGTCCACCGCCTTTTCGCCGCCATAGGAAAACGACACATTGTCGAACCGGATGGCGCCCGGCCCCGGCGGCAGATCGAACGCGTCCGGCGCGCTCCTGATGGCTGGCTGCATATCGATGAGGCCGGCCATGCGCTCGAAAGCGCCGAACCCTTCCTGCGCGACTGCGTTCAATGTGCCGAGCCCGCGCGCCGGTTGCGAGAGCAGCAAAAGCGCCGTCATGAAACCGGTGAACTCGGAAAACGCAATGGCGCCTGAAGAAATTCGCAAGGCGACAACGCCGATGATGATGGCGATTGCAATCGATCCGGCGATAAAAATAAACGGCTCATTCAATGCGCGCGTATAGGCGAGCTTTTTCAGCAATCGCAAGCGATCGTCGAAGGCGCCGCCGGCGCGGGCGCGCTCCAGCGGCTCCAGCTGATAGGACCGCACCATGCGCGCCCCGGCGACAGTCTCATTGATCAGCGCGGTGACATCGCCGGCTTGCGCCTGCGCTTCGCGCGACGCGGCGCGCATGATTTTGCCGATATAAGAGACAGCAAGCCCGACGCCGCCGTAAACCGCGATCACGATCAGGAAAAGGACGGCGTCGAACCAGATCATCGCGGCGCACAGGCCGACAAATGTCAGCGCATCACGCACGCCGTTGGCGAGACGGTTAAGCATTTCGCGCATCACCATGACGTCATTGGTGAAGCGCGAAATGAACTGTCCTGATACTTCTGCGCGGATTTGCGCATAATCAATCGCCGTCAGCCGGTCGAACATATCGTTCTGGATATCGCGCAAGACGCTGAGCGCCGCCCCGGCGTTGAGGCGGCTGATGGCGTAAAGCGCGCCGGCGTAGACGAGACCCAGTGCGATGATCGCCGCCGGGCCGATGACGCTGACGCGCGCCAGCGGCGCGGCGTTGTCGCCGCCTGAAAGCGCGGCGAAGATCCATTCAACGCCGAAAGCGATCGCCGCATTGGCGCCGGAATAGACCGCCATTGCCCCCAGCGCCAAGGCAAGCCGGGGCCAGTAGCGTTTCAGATAGTCACGCCACAGCCGCGCCGCCAATTGGCTGGTTTCGGCAGCCCGCGCAGGGTGCTGAACCGTCTCGTCTGCAGATGTCTCGGCGCTCACGAATATTCCTTTTTCGCGCGGGGGGCGTCATTCTCGCTAACGCCGGCGCACAGCGCAACCTATTGACCCGCGGCGAAAATTGCGGAACGCCCTTAAGAGCCGCCCCGGCAGGAAGCGGGCGGCGCGTCTATGAAGTAAATTCAACGTCCGGGTCGTTCTTCAAATGCTGAAGCGAATCGCCAAAAGCGCCGTAGTCATGCGTATCGCCGCTTTCCTGATCGGCGCTTATATCCGCCTCGTCTATGGGACATCGCGCTGGCGCATGAA
The DNA here is from genome assembly GCF_965228385.1 of Hyphococcus sp. Classification (GTDB taxonomy): domain Bacteria; phylum Pseudomonadota; class Alphaproteobacteria; order Caulobacterales; family Parvularculaceae; genus Hyphococcus. The sequence goes on from NZ_OZ245810.1 coordinate 2,259,431, forward strand.
CGGCGTTGACCATTTCGAGACCGCGGCGGCGGAAGGCAAAGGCGTCATTCTGGCATTCTGGCATGGCCGGCTGTTAATGGCGCCGGCCATCCGCCGGGAGACGGACCGGCGGGTGTTCATGCTGATTTCCGCGCATCGCGACGGCGAGATCATCGCCAGGGGCGTCAGGAGTTTTGGCGTCGAGTTTATTCGCGGTTCGGCCTCCAACAAACAAAAGCCCGGCAAGGAAAAACAGGGCGCCTCGGCCATCGCCCGTATGGCGGCGGCGCTGAATGACGGCGATGTGGTGGGCTTTACCCCGGACGGTCCTACTGGCCCCGCTGAAAAGGTTAAGCCGGGAATTATCCGCCTCGCCCAGCTTTCCGGCGCGCCGATCATCCCCGCCGCCTATGCCGTTTCAAGCGGCAAGCATTTAAAGACTTGGGACAGGTTTTTGTTAGCGGCGCCTTTCTCGAAAGGCTATTACGAGGCGGGCGAAGCCATCCGGGTCTCCGCCGGGGCCGATGAAAAAGAGCGCGAAATGCGCCGCGCAGAACTTGAAGCCGCCCTTCGCGCGGTGACGGCGCGCGCCGATGCGCTCGCAAAAGGCGGTCGCAATGACCTATAAGGAAGCATGACGACACCGTTGCGCGAACCGCTGGGGCTCAAAATCTATCGCACGGTCAGCCGCGCGGCTGAGCCTGTGGCCGCCTTCGCGCTCGACCGGCGCTTGAAAGCCGGCAAGGAAGACCCAGCGCGGATCGGCGAGCGCAAGGGACGCCCCGTCCGCCCCCGTCCCCCCGGCAAACTGATCTGGATTCACGGCGCCTCCGTCGGGGAATCGCTGTCCGTCATTCCGCTGGTTGCGCGTCTTCGCGCCGGGCGCGCCGACACCCGTTTTCTGGTGACCACCGGCACCGTCACATCAGCCCAACTGATGGAGGACCGCCTGCCTGACGGCGCGTTCCATCAGTTCATTCCCCTCGATCATCCGGATTATGTCTCGGGGTTTTTACAACACTGGCGGCCCGACGCGGCGATTTTCGTCGAATCTGAATTCTGGCCCAATCTTATTCTGGCGGCGCGAAAGCACGCGCCCTTCATGGCGCTGGTGAACGGGCGCATATCGCCCGGCTCGTTTGAAGACTGGAAGCGCCAGCCCAACGCCATCAGATTTCTGTTGTCGTCTTTCGATCTCATCCTGGCGCAAGACCGTCAGAATGCGGAACGCCTTTCCGAACTTGCCGGCCGCACCGTGCAATCGCTGGGCAATCTGAAATACGCCGCGCCCGCCCTGCCCGGCGATGCTGACGCCGCCGCGAAACTGGCGGGCGATATCGGACCGCGCCGCGTCTGGCTCGCCGCCAGCACCCATCCCGGCGAGGAAGAACAGATATTCGCCGCTGCGGCGCTATTAAAAACAGATTATCCGGATCTGTTGACGATCGTCACCCCGCGCCATCCCAAACGCGGCGGTGATGTGCGCGCGCTTGCCGAAACCGCCGGTTTCACCACCGCCAACCGGGCGCGCCAGGAGCCTGTTACGCCGGATACAGATGTTTATATCGCCGATACGCTGGGCGAGCTTGGGCTGTTTTACAGGGTCTGCGACATCAGTTTTATCGGCGGCAGCCTGACCGACAAGGGCGGCCACAACCCGCTGGAGCCGGCGCGCCTCGCCTCGGCTGTGCTGCACGGGCCGCATATATTCAATTTTGTGGAAACCTACGCCGCCATGCGCGCGAGCGGGGGCGCCGCGCTTGCGCGCAATGAGCGCGAAATCGCCAGCGCCGTGCGCCGGCTTTTCGCCGATTATAAAACGCGCAACGCAATGACGCTCGCGGCGAAAAATTACGCTGAACAAAAAGCCGAAAGCGTTCTCGCTGACATTTGCGATGCGCTGAACCCGTTATTTGAACCGCGCGAAGCCGGCGCCGCCAAGGCCGGCGCGTAATGCGCGAGCCGTGGTTCTGGCGCAGCCAGTCGCTGACGGCGCGCATGATCACCGGCGCGCTGACGCCCCTGGCGGCGCTTTATCAGGCGGGGCATCAATTCCGGCGGCGCCTGGCGTCTCCCGCACGCGTGGATGCGCCTGTTCTATGTATTGGCAATGCAACCCTTGGCGGCGTCGGCAAAACGCCGTTCGCCATCATGCTGGAAGCTGTTTTGCGCGCAGACGGCGTGCGCGCGTTTTTCCTGACGCGCGGCTATGGCGGCGCGCTGAAAGGCCCGGTCGCCGTCGATGCAAACATGCACAGCGCCGATGATGTCGGCGATGAAGCGCTGTTGCTGGCGCGGCGCGCCCCGACCATTGTCTCACCTGATCGCGCCGCCGGGGCGGCGCTGGCCGTGGCGCAAGGCGCGCAGGCGATTATCATGGATGACGGGTTTCAGAACCCTTCGCTTGCGAAAGACATTTCCATTCTGCTCATCGCCGCTGATACGGAAAAAGTTCGCGAAAAGACTTTTCCCGCCGGCCCTTATCGCGAGCGACTGGACGACGCCAAAAAACGCGCCGACATTATTGTGCGCATCATTCCGGCAAAACCCGCCATTGAAAAAAGCGCCGGCGGTTTCGCCGCCTGGCTGGAGCCTGTGGGCGAAATTCACCCGCAACGCGTCGTGGCCTTTGCCGGGCTCGGCCGGCCGGAACGCTTTTTTGACATGCTGGCGGCGCGCGGTTTCGATGTGGCGGCGCGATTTGCGTTTCCGGATCATCACCGCTTTGATGCGCGGGAGCTGAAAACGCTCGCCGCTTCAGCGGCCCGCTGCAAGGCGGCGCTCATCACCACCGAGAAAGATTTTGTGCGCCTGCCAGACGCTTATCAGGACGATATTGAGGTTTTTCCGGTAGAGATGCGCATAAACAACCCGGATGCATTCAGGCGGGAAATCACCGCGCGCATTGCGGCGCTCCCGAAATCTGTCAAAATCGGCGACCATGGCTGAGACACACCTGAACAGCGATGCGCTGGCGCCGCCCCTGCCGGAACGGCGCGCCGACCGGCCGGTGAAACCGGTTCATTATTTTGAACTGGCGGCCATGCGCGTTCTGGTTTTCGTCTTTCGGCTGGCGGGCGTCGACGCGGCTTCGTTCATCGCCGGCAAATTCATGCGGATCGCCGGTCCGCTGATCCGCCCCGTGTCGCGGCGCGCGGAAAATAATCTCGCCATGATTTTCCCCGACTGGCCGCGCCGGAAAATTCGCGCCGTCACCCGCGACCTGTGGGAAAACCTTGGCCGGACTGCGGGCGAATTTGCGCATCTGGACGCGTTTGCAACGCCGCCGCCCAATAACCGCGTCGAGATTGACGGCATGGAGACGCTGCGCGCCTTCGCCGCCGGTGACAAACCGGCGGTGTTCGTCAGCGGGCATTTCGCCAACTGGGAAGTGATCCCGACGACGCTTGAACATGCCGGACTGGACAACGCTTTTGTGTATCGCGCCGCAAATAATCCCTTGACGGATGATTTCATCATTCACCACCGTGCGAAAGTCATGTCGCGTCGCCAGATCCCGAAAGACAAACGCGGAACGCGCGCTTTGCTGGCGACGCTCGCAGAAGGACGCGCCCTGTTGATGCTGGTGGATCAGAAACTGAATACGGGGGCGTCAATCCCGTTTCTCGGCAAACCCGCCATGACCGGCACGGCCGCCGCGCGGCTCGCCGTTAAAAACCGGGCGCCGATAATCTATATCGGGTTTGAACGCCTGCGCGGCGCGCATTTTCGCATGCATGTGCATGAACCGGTTGTCTTGACGCTGTCGGATGATCCGGCGCGCGACATTGAAAATCTGACGGCGCTAATCAACGAGAAACTCGGCGATGATATCCGCGCCCGGCCGTCGCAATGGCTGTGGTTTCACCGGCGCTGGCCGAAAGAATAAATTATTATTCGCAAACCCCTGCGCGCGCGACGCTGACGCCGGCCGCAGCCGCTGAGCAGGCGTTTGAATAGGTCACGCCGTCGCAACCGCAAACGGGGCGGTAATCCATGGTGCAGATTTCCGGCTTTGGCCGGCAGACGCCCGCAGCGTCGGCGATGTCAGCGCATTCGCCCGCCGCCATGGCGCAATAATCGCTGCCATTTTCACATTGAAAACCGGCGATACCGCCGCACAGGCCGCCCGTTTCGCCGGTCTCCGGCTGGCCGGCGCCCGTAGAGGCGCACGCCGCGAGAAAGAAAAACAGCGCGGCGGCGCGCAGCATTATTCGTCGCCTTTCTTGATCTGCGTTTGCAGATAGTTTTTCTCGCCAACCTTGCCGATCAGGCTGAGTTCTGTTTCGAGATGGTCGATATGGTCTTCCTCGGATTCCAGTATGCGCACCAGGATTTCCCGGCTTACATAATCCTTGACGCTTTCGAAATAGGCGATCGCCTCAACATAGATCGGATGCGCGCGTTCCTCCGCACGCAGATCGCATTCGAGAATTTCCTTGACGTTCTCGCCGATGTAGACCTTGTCGAGATCCTGAACATTCGGCAGGCCTTCAAGAAATAAAATCCGCCCGATCAATTCATCAGCGTGCTTCATTTCGTCGATGGACTCGTCATACTCGACCTTCGCGAGTCGCTCAAAGCCCCAGTCCTTCAACATGCGCGCATGCAGGAAATACTGATTGACCGTCGTCAGTTCGAGCTTCAACGCCTTGTTGAGATATTCGATGACTTTCTGGTCGCCCTTCACGGATGCATTCTCCTGCTGTTTGTTTATATGCAAACAAGATAAAGCATCGTTTGTTTCGTCCAAGACTTATCTTTGCAAGCGCTTATCACTCGCGCAGTTTTTTGCGCGAGATTGCGAACGAGAATAATTTTTAAGAAAAAAGGCGCCGGAGGCGTTTGTTATTCTGCAGCGACCGTTTGCGCGCCGCCTTCAACCTCGCGCGCATCTTCAATCATCTGCGCTACATCGGGAAGGCATTTACCACATTGCGGACGCCGCCCGCAGCGTTTGAAAACATCGGCAACCGTGCGCGCGTCGCCGCTTGCAGCCGCAAGCTCCCGATCCTTCAGCGCGTTACAGATACACACATACATAATTCGCCGGCCATCTTCCCTGTTCGCCGGCAAAACAGCGCCGACCCGCAAAAGATGGTGCAATTAATAATGATTGTCAATTACAAAAGGATTAATCGGCCGGATTGGCGGAGGGCGCCTCTTTCGGCATGATTCCTGTCAGAAGCTGGGGGTCCACCAGTTCGCCCGCCCATTTCATGCTCCAGTGGAGATGCGGGCCCGTTACCCGGCCGGTCGCCCCGACCGCGCCGATAATATCGCCCTTCTCCACCCGCTGGCCGGGCGCTACATCGATCCGCGACATGTGCAAAAACGCGCTTTCAAGCCAGTGACCGTGATCGAGCAGCACAAGACCGCCCTCGAAATACATATCCGCCTCGGCGAGGCGTACGACGCCGGGCGCAGGGGCGCGAATTGGCGTGCCGGTCGGCGCCGCCACATCGACGCCGGAATGCGGACGTTTGGGCTCGCCGTTCAAAATCCGCTGGGAGCCGAACACCCCGCTGATCCGGCCCGTCACCGGCCACTCAAATCCCAAAGACCAGTCAGCCAGCGACTGGGTCTGTTCGCGCGCCGCTTTTTTCTTCGCCGAGTCGATGGCGATTTTGGCAAGCTGCTCTTCGGTGAAACCTGACACTTTCGACTGGTCCAGCCCGTCAATGCGCTGGGTCGGAAATTCACGATCCTCGATTTCAAACGACCGCCGCTCCGTCGTTCCGTCAGGAAGCTCCACTGTCAATAACGAAGTCAGCGCCGCGTCGCGCCCGAAACCGATAAGAAATCGTCCGTCGTCATCGACCATAACATCCTCGCCGTCGAGACGGATTTTGGCGCCGCGCTCGGTCTGGCCGAAGGCGAGCCCGCCCTGCGCGAAATCGCCCTCCAGCGTGAACCGTTCAGGCGCGCCGGCGAAAACTTTCTGGCGCTCGGCGACATCCTGCATGGCCTCGGCGAAATCAGCCTGGCGCATCAGGATTTTCTGATCGGGAACGCTGTTTTCAACCTTGGCGCCCGGTGCGGACAAACCGGTTTGCCCCGCCGCGCCGGCGCCGTCTTCCTGCGCAAACGCCGCAGAAGCGGCGAACATTATTCCGGCGGTCAGCAATACAGATCGTTTCATGACGAATTACTCCCCTCTCAACCCTTTCAGCGCGGCGGCGGCGTCGGCGTAAGGCTCCTGCCGGTCAACGCTCCAATAGCGCAGCGCCTTCAAGGAAATGCGCGCGCCCGTGACGGCGCAGACGACATAGGCGCCCGGTTTCACCACATGAAAATCGCCGTCGTCATATTCGATAACGGCCTCGTCTTCCGAGCTGATGGAGTCGAACGGATTCATGAGATCTTTCGCAAGCTTGCCTGCCGCATCATGATATGAGCGCAGCATCATAAAAATACAGCGCCATTAATACCGCGTATAACGGCGCTTAGTCAAAAAGCCTTTGCTGGCGCGGCGGCGTTTTTTTCGCCTTTGATTTTTCAGGCGCTTTTGCCGGCGCTGACTTCCCCGGCCTGACGGCGGCGTGCGTGAAGGCGAACCCGCGCGCCCCGTCGGCGAATTGTATCTCGCCGCCGGCGGCGGTTTTCGTATCGCCCGCCCGGCGCAGGAGGCCGCCGGCCTCGTCGCGCACCAGCGCAAATCCGCGCTCCAGCACATTCTGATAGGAGACGGCCGCCAGCACCCGCGAGGATGACGCGAGCCGGGATTTGCGCTCTTCCACCAGCCGCTCGGTGCGGTCGCTGATCCGCGACCATGCGGCCGCAATGCGATTGTCGCGGGTGGCGAACCCGGCCGCGAGCAGGTTCGGCGTCAGGCGTCCGCTTGCGCGCGCCACCGCCGTAAGGGCGTTGTCGAGCCGTGCGCGAAGCCCTGCGCGCAAGCCGTCGCTCGCGCGGTCAAGCCGCTGCGCTGCTACGCCCAGCACATCTTCGGGGCGCCCCAGCCCGCGCGCCGCCGACTGCAACGCAGCTTTGCGCGTATCGACGAGCCTGACGGCGGAGCCGGTGAACCGGCGCTCCTTGTTCAACAGTTCGGCGAGCAATTCTGACCGCACCGGCACGGCCATTTCCGCCGCCGCTGTCGGCGTCGGCGCGCGCCTGTCCGCCACGTAGTCTATCAGCGTCGTATCGGTTTCATGACCCACCGCAGAAATCAGGGGGATCCGGCTCGCCGCCGCGGCGCGCGCAACAACTTCTTCGTTGAAACACCATAAATCCTCAAGCGAACCGCCGCCGCGCGCGACGATCAATACATCCGGATGCGGAATATCGCCGTCAGCGGGCAAGGCGTTAAAACCGTCTATGGCCGCCGCAATTTTTTCCTCCGCGCCGCGCCCCTGCACCACGGTCGGCCAGACAATCACATGGCGCGGAAAGCGTTCGCGCAGCCGGTGCAGGATATCGCGGATGACCGCGCCGGAAGGCGACGTCACGACGCCGATCACCTCCGGCAGAAAAGGCAGCGCGCGTTTGCGTTCCGGCGCGAAGAGCCCCTCGGCGGCGAGCTTTTTCTTGCGCTCCTCGAACAATGCCATCAGCGCGCCGACGCCCGCAGGCTCAAGCGAATCAATAATCAGCTGATACCGGGACTGGCCGGGAAAGGTGCTCATCCGGCCGGTCGCCACCACTTCCATCCCCTGTTCGGGGTTAATCGAAAGCCGCGCGGCCATGCCTTTCCACATAACGCCGGAGATGACCGATTTTTCATCTTTCAGATCGAGATACATATGGCCCGAAGCGGCGCGCGTGACCCGGCCCAGTTCGCCTCGCACTTTTACAAGGCCGAACGTGTCCTCAATGGTGCGTTTGACCGCCCCGGACAGCTCCGTCACCGTATATTCGTGGACATTCCCGACGCCGGCGCCGGACTTTTGCTCAGCCATGGCTCTTGTTTAAGCATAATTGGGAGTATTGTATAAGAGCGTTCTCCCGCGTCCCGTATTTCAACGCGCAATTCAACGACTGCTAAAACGCGCGCGACTACGGAACAGGGGTATCAGTTCCTTGAGTATGAAACGCGGTCTGCTGGCCGCAAGAGGGCGCGATGGACGCGGCCCTCTTTTAAGCCTCCGGGAATGCAAAGGGGAAGAGAGAGAAATGCTGAAAACCAAATTGATGCTGGGCGCCGCCGCAGCAACGGCCGCCATTGGCGGCGCGACGCTGACAACGGCGCCGTATTCCACCACTGACGCCGCTGCGCCGTTCATCCACCCGCTGGCGATGGCGCGCGCCCTGTGCGGCGAAAGCGGCGACGGTCTCGCCAAGCGCCGCGCGTTTTTCGTTTCCGCCGCCAACGCCTATGCGCAGTCGGCCGGCGACGCGCAGAGCATGGACAACACGCTTCGCTCGGGTCTCGGCGATATCGCCTTCGCCATCACGACGTCAAGCGAGGAGGCGCAAGCCTGGTTCAATCAGGGCCTTGCCCACGCTAACAATTTCAATCACGGCGAAGCGATCAACGCGTTCAGGAACGCGCAAGAATACGATCCGGAATGCGCCATGTGCTATTGGGGCGAGGCGTTCGCCTATGGTCCCAATATCAACGCGCCCATGGGCGAAGACGCCGTGACGCCCGCCTGGGAGGCGGTGACGAAGGCGCTCTCCTTACGCGATAACGCCAGCGAAAAAGAACAGGCGCTGATTACCGCGCTTGGCTATCGTTACTCGGAAGTCCAGCCGGACGACCGGTCGAAACTGGATAACGCCTTCGCCGACGCCATGGATGAGGTCGCCAGCGATTACCCGCAAGACGACATGATCGCGGCGCTCGCAGCCGAAGCGAACATGGATACGCAACCCTGGGACTACTGGACGGACGGCGGCCGCACGCCGAAGGGCCGCACGGCGCGGACCCTGTCGCTGATCGAGGCGGTGCTCGCGCGCAATCCTGATTACCCGGCGGCGATCCACCTTTACATTCACATGACCGAGGCCTCGCGCGATCCCTATCGCGCCCTTGAACATGCAGACCGGCTCGGCGCGCTGACCCCCGCTCTCGGCCATCTCGTGCATATGCCGTCGCACACTTACTACGTGACCGGACGGTTTAAAGAATCGCTGGCGCAGAATATCGATGCGGTCGCCGCCGACGAGGCGTATCTCGACAGCGCGGACGCCTCGGTTATGTATGAGTACGGATATTTCACCCATAACATCCATTTCGCGCTGACATCGGCGCAGATGGCGGGCGACGGCCCCACGGCGATGTCGATGGCGGAAAAACTGGACCAGAAACTGCCTGTCGAGATGGCGACGGCGGCGCCGTTCGTGCAGCCGATCAAGGCCGCGCCGTATTACGCCATGGTGCAGTTCGGCGCGCCGGAAGACATTCTGGCGCTGGAAGAACCCGGCGACGGCATGCCGTTCCTGACAGGCGCGTGGCGTTATGCGCGCGGCGAAGCGTTCGTCAAAACGGGCGACGCCGCCGCCGCCATGGAAGAGGCGCAAGCGATCAGCGAGATCATCGCCGAGGCCGATCTGTCGGCCCTGACAGACGGCGGCGTGCCCGCCATCGAGGTTTTGAACATTGCGCGCCTCACCGTGATCGCGCGCGCCAGCGCGGCCGAAGGCGATCTCGCCAGCGCCATCGAAGCCATGGAAGAGGCCGCCGCGATCCAGGAAACCATTCCCTATATGGAGCCGCCATGGTGGTATTATCCGTCAGCGCAGACGCTGGGCGCTTATCTCCTGCAGGACGGACAGGCCGAGCGCGCCGAACAGCTTTTCCTCGAAACGCTGACGCAACACCCGAACAACGCATGGGTGCTGTACGGCCTTTCAGAAAGCTACAAGGCCCAGGGAGACAAGAACGCCGCCAAATATGCGGGCGCGCTCTTCAAGGAGGCGTGGATCGGCGGGAAGAAAACGCGGCCCTCGCTGGCGCAGCTTTGAGAACGCCGGGATTCCTGGCGGATTGAAACGTCCTTAAGTTTCATCCTGAAGGATGCGCCGCACGTTCAACATTCGCCGCCCGTTCGTCTTTACGTGTCGTTGCCGCCGGTCCGCGCTTGCGCGTTTTATTGCGCGTCTTCCTGCGCCGACGCCCGCGCCAGTTTGAAAATGCCGAACCCTGCGGCGGACCCGAGAAGCAAAGAAACGACCAGAACCGCAAACGACCCGCCCAGATGCAGCATAGAGGCGAGCGACCACAATATGGCTTCCGAAACCGCGAAAGTCTCCGATGCAATCAGCACGACCAATGCGGCCAGCCCCAGTTTTTCAATCATCAACGCCTCCATTTATGAAGGCCGATATAGGCGCCGTAACGCCCATCGCCAATCACGTATTGTTTCCGTGGGGATGACGATCGTTAATCGTCATCGTCCACGAGCTCCTCTTCAATGCGGCGCCGTTCTTCTTCCGAAAGATTGTTTTCATCCTGCAGCGTCCAGGACGGCTCGAAGGAGCGCGGCCCGACCCCGGGCCGGTTGCCTTCAACGCCGCGCATAAGGTTGTCGTCGCCGGCGTCGGGCAGATTGTTCACGCCCTCCTGGCTGCGGCGCGGATCGGTGAGCCCCTCGACCAGTTCGCGCTCGCGATCTCTGATGACGCGCTCAAGAACCGGGCCGGCTGTCGGTCCCTGCACGCCGCGCTCGCGCGATCCGCGTAAAAGTTCCGTGGCGCGGCTCCAGTCCTCGCCGCTGGCGCCGGGGCGCCAGCCGGAACGGATTTCGCGCCGTCCCGCGCATTCTTTCGCCTTGTCGTCATCGTCGAATTCTTCCGGGCAGAAAATCGCGACGACGCCGGAATCACCGGGCGTCGCGCCGGTTTCTCCCTGCGGCAGCGCAACCTGCGGCAGGATGAAACGGCGCTCTGAAAACACCGGTTCCTCGTCGAACATATCGTCGCCGGTTAATTCCTCTTCGGGTTCGGCTTCCTCCGCCGGCGCCTCGGCCAAAGGCAGGTCGGTCTCCTCGCCTTCTTCGTCATCTTCGACGCCCTCGTCTTCGCCGGATGCGTCTTCCTCGCCGATGATTTCGTCGAGCCCGGCTTCGCGGGCGGGCTGGGGTTCGACCTCGATCAGGGGTTCGGGATCTTCTTCGGCCGGCGTCTGTTCCTCGGCGGCGGGTTCGGGCTCTTCCAGCGCAAGATCGTCTTCCGCCGCAGGCGCGGGATCGGGAATAAGCGGCTCCGGCGAATCCGCATCCGGCGCCGACAGGGGATCTTCTTCCAGATCGAGCTGAATTTCCGGTTCCGGCTCTTCCTCGACAATTTCCGGTTCCGGCTCAGGCTCCGGTTCAGGTTCTTCCTGCGCGGCGTCTTCCTCCGGCGCGGGTTCGGGCTCGGGTTCCGGTTCGGGCTCCGGCTCCTCGACGATTTCCGGCTCGGGTTCAGGCTCAAGTTCAGGTTCTTCTTCCACCGGCTCTTCTTCCGGCACAGGATCCAGTTCCGGGTCGCGCAACGGAATGTCGAGGGGCAATGTTTCCACCAGCGTCACCTGAATCGTGTCGCTGGGCGCGTTGGGAATCCAGATCCTGACCCGCGCGAATGTCGACATCAGGGTCAGCACAACGAGGTTGATCGATAGGGCCAGCACCAGCGCCGCGCGCCCGCGCCTTGCATCGTCTTCCGACAGGTAATCGAGAAACCGGGCGCTGCGCCGTGCGAACGGCGCAAACACTTTCGCCACGGGCCGGAAGGCGGACGCCATGATTGCGCCGAGGCGCGCCTTGAAGCCGGTCTCTTTCAACCTCCGTCTTTCCGGCGCCGCCGGTGTCGCGTTTTCTTCCGTCATGCGAGCGGGCATTGATTGGCGGGCGCGAGACGCTTACACGCGTGACAGGTACAAAGGAGATCGCCCAAGTGAAAGTCCTGTTGGTTGGCGGCGGCGGCAGGGAAGACGCGCTCGGCTGGAAAATCGCGCAAAGCCCTCAATTGTCAAAGCTCTATCTGGCGCCTGGCGGCCCCCGTCTCAATCACATTGGCGAAAGATTGTCCATTTCAGACGGCGACATTGAGGCGATGGCCGATTTCGCCGCCGAAAAGAAGCTTGATCTTGTCGTCGTGGGCCCGGAAGCGCCGCTGGCGGCGGGCCTAGGCGATGCGCTGCGCAAACGCGGCGTTCCCTGTTTCGGACCCGGGCGGGAGGCGGCGAAACTCGAATCGTCAAAAGCCTTCATGAAAGAAATCTGCGCCGCCGCCGGGGCGCCGACGGCCGGCTACGGCCAGTTCTCCGATGCAGGCGCGGCAAAAGCGTTCCTGCGCGAACAGACAGCCCCTTACGTTATCAAGGCCGACGGTCTCGCCGCCGGCAAGGGCGTCGTCATCGCCGAAACCCTCGATGACGCGGACGCCGCCATTGACGACATGCTGGGCGGCAGGTTCGGCGAGGCCGGCGCGCAACTCATCATCGAGGAATTCATGACCGGCGAAGAGGCGAGTTTTTTCGCCATCACAGACGGCGAGATTATCACGCCCATGATTGCAGCACAGGATCACAAGCGCGCCTTTGACGGCGACAAGGGGCCCAACACCGGCGGCATGGGCGCCTACTCCCCGGCGCCGGTTTTTACGCAGACCGTATATGAGCGCACGATGAAAGAAATCATCGAACCTGTGGTTGCGGAAATGAAAAAACGCGGAACGCCGTATGTGGGCGTGTTATACGCCGGGCTGATGATCGAAAACGAGCGTCCTCGCCTTGTGGAGTTCAACGCGCGTTTCGGCGATCCCGAATGCCAGCTTTTGATGCGCCGTATGCGGAGCGATCTCCTGCCGCTGTTGCACAAGGCCGCGACAGGCGCCCTTGAAGGCGAAACCATAGACTGGAGCGATGACCCCGCGGCCCTCGTCGTTCTGGCGGCGAAGGGCTATCCCGGAAGCTATGACAAGGGCTCCGCGATCAACGGGATCGACGCAGCGGAACAAAAACCCGGCGTCATCGTTTTCCATGCAGGGACAAAGGAAAAAGACGGCGCGCTTCTCGCCAATGGCGGCAGGGTGCTGAACGTAACGGCGACAGGCAAGGACATCCGAGAGGCGGTTCGACGCGCCTATGACGGCGTCGCCGCCATTGACTGGCCCGAAGGCTTCTACCGCAAGGATATCGGCTGGCGCGCGCTGGGTGACGCAAAGTGAAGCCGCTCAAATCATGGCGGGCGTCCGCGCAATATATGAACATCAATGGCGCACAGATCGCCTGGTGGACGAGTAAAAATCCCAACGAAGACAAACCCTGGCTGCTGCTGATTCACGGTTTTCCCACATCGTCATGGGACTGGACGGGCGTCTGGCCGGAGCTTGAAAAACATTTCAATCTCGCCGCACTCGACATGCTGGGCTTCGGGCTTTCCGATAAACCGGCGCACATAAAATACTCCATTTTCAATCAGGCGGATTTGCAGGAAGCGCTGCTGGAATTTTTCGGCGTCAGCGAAGCGCATTTGTTTGTCCACGATTATGGGAACACGGTGGCGCAGGAATTGCTGGCGCGGGCGAATGAAGGCGCCTTGAGCTTCGCCATTCGCTCCATCGTCTTTTTGAACGGCGGCCTGTTTCCCGAGCAGCACCGCGCCCGGCCGGTGCAGAAACTGGCGCTAACGCCGCTTGGCGCGCTGATTGGCGCAGCGCTTTCGCGCGATAAATTACGCAAAGCCTTCGATCAGATTTACGGGCCCGGGACGAAAGCGGCCGATGCGGAGATCGACGCGCACTGGTCGCTGTTCGAGGCGGGCGGCGGCAAGCGCGTCTTTCACAAGCTGATGCGCTACATCCCCGAGCGAAAGGAAAACCGCACCCGCTGGGTCGGCGCGCTGCAGAACACGCACCTGCCCCTGCGCCTCATCAATGGCGGCGCGGACCCTGTCTCCGGCAAGCATCTTTACGATTATTATAAAGAGCAGATCCCGAACGCCGACACGGTTCTCCTGGAGGAGATCGGTCACTATCCGCACACGGAGGCGCCGGCGCGCGTGGCGGACGCATTTGTACAGTTTCACCGCAATACCGGAACCATAAAATCATGACCGCTTTTTTCACCATCTTCTTCACCGTCTTTCTCGCCGAGCTGGGCGACAAGACGCAACTCGCCACGGTGCTTTTCGCCAGTGAGGAAGGCCGCCCGAAAATGCTTGTTTTCGTCGCGGCCGCCCTGGCGCTCGCCGCTTCGACCGCCATGGCGGTGATCGCCGGCGCCGCTGCGGACCGCTGGCTGGCCGCACTGCCCTTAAAACTTATCGCGGGCGCAGGATTTGTTATCATCGGCGGATGGATGATCGCCGAACATATTCGCGGCGCTTGAAAAAGGAACACGACATGGCCGAGAGCGCGAAAGAAGACTTCACCGGCGTGGATGAAACGCCGGAACATCTGAAATTCGACGAGGCTGCGCTCACCGCCTATATGAAAGACCGGGTCGAGGGGTTCGCCGGGCCAATCGCGGTGAAGAAATTCAAGGGCGGCCAGTCCAACCCGACCTACCTTATCACGACGCCGGCAAAAAAATACGTCCTGCGCCGCAAGCCGCCTGGAAAGCTGCTTCCCTCCGCCCACGCCGTCGACCGCGAATACAAGGTTATGACAGCGCTTGGCGGCCAGAACTTTCCCGTGCCGAAAACCTATGCGCTGTGCGAGGACGACAGCGTCATCGGCACCGCCTTCTTCATCATGGATTTTGTCGAGGGACGGATTTTCTGGGACGCCGGCCTGCCGGAAGTCGACAAGCAAGAGCGCACGCCGCTTTACCACGCGCTGATCGATACGCTGAGCCATCTGCATACGGTCGATTACGAGGCGGCGGGCCTTGGCGACTATGGCAAGCCGGGGAATTATTTCGAGCGTCAGATCGGGCGCTGGTCGAAACAATACGAAGCGGCGGAAACTGCGACCATTCAGGAGATGAACAACCTCATCAAATGGCTCCCGACAGCAATACCCGCTGACGACGCAACATCCATCGTGCATGGCGATTTCCGCTTCGACAACGCCATCATGCATCCAACGGAACCGAAGACGCTCGCCATTCTCGACTGGGAATTGTCAACGCTCGGTCATCCGCTGGCGGACTTTACGTATTTTCTCATGGTCTGGCACATGCCGCGTTCGGTGCGCGGCGGATTGATGGGGCTCGACCTCGCGGCGGAAGGCATCCCCACCATGCAGGAAGCCGCAGAACGTTATGAACAGCGCACGGGCCGCGACGCCGTGGGGCATCTGGATTTCTGTCTCGCCTATAACATGTTCCGCCTCGCCTCGATCATTCAGGGCGTCTATGCGCGCTCGCTGCAGGGCAACGCCTCTTCGCCGGAAGCAGAAAAAATGGGCGAGAACGTCCAGCCGCTCGCCGCGCTGGCGTGGAGTTTTGCGAAAAAAGCCGGGGCTTGAGCATCCTCCCTCGCTTGCGGGGGAGGTGTCGCCCCGGATTTTATCCGGGGTGACGGTGGGGGCGGTGGGGGCGGTGGTCCACACGAACCCCCATCCCCTCGCCCTGACGGGCTCGCCACTTCCCCCGTAAACGGGGGAAGAAAGTGTCCTCAGCTACCCCCGCACCAGCGCCGCCAACAACACCGCAATCAACACGCTCCACCCCGCCATGATCGCAACCGGCGCGGCGGCGACGCCCATCACCGTCAGCATGGCGGCGAGAAACGCCAGATGCGCCAGCGCCCCGGCCGCCTGGCCCGTCAGCGCCCAGCCCGCCCGGCCGCGCGCGAGAACAGCGGATTCGAAACCCAGCGCCGCGATGCGGAAAAGCTGCGCCGCCGCCATCATGGCGATAAGCGGGGCCGCGGCGAGAAATTCTTCGCCGCCGACGGCGAGCGCCAGCGGCCGGCGCAGCAGGAAATAAACCAGCACAATGGGGATCGCGATCGCTATTGCAACGCCGACTGAGCGGAAGGCGACCTTTATCATCTCGCCATGGCCTTTTTCCGCCTCGACCCTCGACAGCTCCGGATAGGTCGCCTGATTGAACATGTTCACCGGCTGCGCCAGCAGGTTCGCCAGATTGAATGCAAGCTTTAAAAATCCGGCCGCCGCCTGCCCTAAAACGGCGCCGACAATCAGTACGGGGATGTTGTTGTGCATCAGGTCGATGGAGCTTGAAAGGTTCGTCTTGATCATGAATGGCAGCCACGCCTTGTCGGCGGCGCGCTCCGCCTTGCCGAAAATGCGCGGCGTCTGTTTTCGCTTTTGCAATTCTCGCCATCCGAGCCACCAGAGGCTGCCCCCGTGCACAAAGACGCTTGCGATCCAGACAATCAGGAAAGCCGCCAGCCCCGCCCCGCTGATCCATAAAACGATCGCGCCTGTAAAACGCACCAGCGGCATCAGCGTCAATTGCAGACCGAGAAGATTGAACCGGTCGTAAAGGCGCAAGACGCCCGTGGGCGTCGCCGCAATCAGGAAAGGCGTTGCAAGACAATAAGCAGTAATCAGCCCACGGATTTCCTCCGGCCAGCCAAAGGCGCGGGCGGCGAAGGGCGCGGCCATGAGCGCCGCCGCGACGGAGACGGCCGCGCTGATGAGATCGAGCCTGATCGTGTAGCGCAACAAATCTTTCAGCCGCGCCGTATCGCCGGCGCGCGCCATGGGGGCCCCGAACCGGATCACCGCCTGCCAGGACTGGAACCGCGCAAGCCCGGCGACCACGAGGGCGTAGGTGTGCGCGAGCACCAGCGCCCCCAGCCCCTCCGGTCCCAGCCCGCGCGCCGCGATCGCAAGATAGGCGAGCGATAAAACGCCGCCCGCCGCCTTGCCGGACAGCAGCGCGCGCGCATTGCGCAGGATCCGCGCCACTGGCCCGCCCGGCCTTTTCCCGCTGATTTCCTCGCCCGTCATGCCGCCCGCCGGATTCCGCCGTTTCGCCTGTAATAAGGCGCAACAGCATGTGCAATAAGCGTTAATTGACGCTATTTTCAATCAGACTTATATGCGGGGGCCTCCGGGGAAAAGTGCGCCTTCCTTCCCGGGGCGTTCTTCTGGCTGGGTGGCGGGGCGCAATTTTCGGAATAAATAATGCAACACGGGCCGTTGTTACGCCTCAATGACGCCGAGAAGAAGCGTCTGAAAATCGTCTATCTCGCCAAATGGGCCGAAGGCGACGGCACGCCCGACAAGGTCGACGGCACCCATGCGACCTATCACGCCGAGATGCGCGAGACCCTGCGCGCGCTTGGCTATAATGTGGAAGCGGCGAGCAAGTTCGAGCGGCTTTACGCCAATCATGATTACGACTTTCTGTTCACCATGCTGAACCGCGGCGGGTTCGTGAACAGCGAAATCATGGGCCCGCTACTGTCGACCTATAACAGGATTCCCTATTTCGGCGCCTCGCCAATCCTGCGCGGTCTCGGCGACGACAAGCATCTGATGAAATGCGCGGTCAGAAATCGCGGCGTCAAAACGCCGGACTGGATGATCCTGCGCCGGGGCGGCGTGTCCATCGACGAGCCGGGATTCGAATGGAAAAACCTTGTGGTCAAACCGAACGCCAGTTCCGCTTCGTGGGGCATCGGGGCGTTCAACAGTTGGGCGGACGCCAAACGCCACGCACAGGATCTCCTCGCGCAGGGCCACGACGTCATCATCGAAAATCTGGTTGAAGGTTACGAAATCGCGGTCCCGATTATCGGTTCAAACGGCCCCTGGGTATTGCCGCCATTGCGTTTTTACGTGGACGATCCGCTGGCGATCCGTTCCTACGCGCAAAAGCGCCATCTGGATTCAAAAGACACGGTGCGTCTTGAAAAGCTTCCGGAAGGGCCATTGCGCGAGCGAGTTATCGAAACCAGCCTGCAGCTTTTGCCGGAAGTCTGGCCTTGCGATATCGGCCGCGTCGAATTGAAATATGACGAGAAGACAGACACGCTGAATTTCATCGAGATTAATCTGAGTTGCAATTTGTGGTCGAAAAAGGCGACGGCGATTTCCGCCGCCACGATCGGCGTTACGCATCCGCAGCTTCTTGAAACGCTGCTTTGTCACAGCCTGCGCCGTCAGGGCGTCGTTGCGCCGGAAGCCGTCATCGAATATCCGATTACTACAGATGACGGCGAATCAGCAGGCGGCGGCGATGAATGGTGACGGCGGAAAACAATATCATTTTCTGATTATGGCGGCGCAGCGCACAGGCGTTGTCAATCCGCTCGCGCAAGCAGCCGGCGTCAGTCACAAATGTCTTGTTGAAATCGACGGCAAGACGCTGATCGAACACACGCTCAGCGCCGTTGTGGACAGCGGACTGGCGAGGCGCATCACCATTTCCATTGAGGATGAACAGCCCTTGCGAGAGGTCGGGTATGTGCGCGGCCTGATGGATTCCGGCCTGGTGCGCGTTTGCGCGTCTGACGACAATATTTTCGCCAGCGTCGCGGCCGCGCTTGAGGGCGATGACAGCGCCTATCCGGCTATTATCACCACCGCGGACAATGTCCTGTTCACGCCCGAAATGCTGTCTTTCTTTTGCGCCGGCGCTGAACAATATGACGCCTGCGCGGGCATGGCCTCGAAGGAAACGCTGTTTTCAAAATATCCGGGCGGCCAGCGGCGGTTTCACAAGTTTCGCGACGGTGAATTCACCAATTGCAATATATTCGCGATCATGAATCCAAAAGCGCTGCAGGCGGCGGAGATTTTCCGCAGCGGCGGGCAGTTTTTGAAAGCCTCGCGGCGCAAGCTGATTGCGGCTTTCGGCGTGTTCAACGCGCTCGCTTACAAAGCCGCATGGTTCAAGCGCGACGACGCCTTCGCCCGCATCGGTAAACGCTTCGGCCTCAATGTGGGCGTGGTGGAGCTACCGTTTCCCGAAGCGCCGATCGATGTCGATAATGAACGCACGCTCGGATTTGCGACTGACATTCTGGCCGCCAGGAAAGCCGAAGCCGCGCCGGCCTGATTTGGCGAATGCAACCCGAACGTCAAGCGCCTTGTTCAGCCGTCAGAGATGAAATCGCCAGACATGAAAAAGCCGGCCCGAAGGCCGGCTTAATTCATTTTCGCTTTCGCAAAGACTGACTAGGCAGTCTTTTTGCGGCGGCGTGATGCAAAGCCGAGACCTGCAAGGCCCGAAAGCAGGAGCGGAATCGCGCCCGGGATCGGAACTTCGTTGATAATCTCGAACTGAGCGATCGTGAAACCAGCGCCTTGCGTAACCGCACGGAACTCAAAGGTCGTTCCGGTGAATACGTCAGTCAGAAGGTCAACCGCCGTGATCGTGGCGAAGAACATACCGTCAATCCACAGATCGAAGTCGCCGCATGGGCCTTCAGCCTGAGGACCGGAGCAGTCATTGTCGTCGCCGGCGTTGAATTCGATGTTGGTCAGATTGACCATGGAGTCGAAAACGAATTCGATCGATTCCAACGTATCAAACTGCGTCTGGTCTTGCGTTGCGTCCATTTCGGAAAGCGCGGCCAGACCGGAATTCGCCGGTGAAATATCCTGCAGCAACTGTGTCGTGTTGCGCGCGGTATATGTGGCGTCGGTATAGGTGTACGCCGTTGCGTTGAAGTTTACGCCGTCTTTGGAATAGTCAAAGCCTAATGCGTCGTTGTCGGTGCAGAGGTCTGCGCCGACGGTGCCGCAATCCATGGCGACGTTGCCGGTCGGCGTGTCCAGAAACGCGCCGCCGCTTTTGAAGATAAAAGTCGTCGCGTTGGCCGGAGCAGTGAGAAACCCTGCTGCTGCTACTGCCGCTGCGATGAGACGAAGGGTAGTCATAGGTCGTCCCCCACTCATGTTACTCTCAAAGTCCGGAAACGCCGGACATCGTATTGCTAACAGGTTGTTACCAACGCTCATCAATTTCCTTGTATTCAGGTTAAAGTCAAGCGATTCAGGGTTACGAAACAGAAAAAATCGCTGCATTGCAAAAAAAACGATAGCGATTAAAAAAAACACCCGTTTTGCGGGAATTTTGTTAACTATAATCGCAATTTAGCCACATTTTCCGGAACCCGCCGGGGTCTTGTGTGTTACATAATGTTTGGCTTTTGGCGCGGCGCGGCGCTAGACCGTTTTAACCGCTGTTCGAAACGTTAAACGAGCGCATTTTACACTGCCAAACCGGAACGAAAAATCATGAAAAACTTGAATTCGACGCTGATCGCCGCGGCGGCGTACATGCTTTGCGCCTGTGCGCCCGAAACGCCGGACACAAAAGCGGGGGCCCCGGAAAACAGCGCTGACGTCACGGTCTTCACCGGCGGTCCCATCTATACCGGCGTTGACGGCGCGCCCCGCGCCGAGGCCGTGGCTGTTTCCGGCGGCGAAATCCTGGCGGTGGGAACGCGCGCGCTGGTGATCGAGGGCGCCGGAGAAAACCCTGAAATCATTGAACTGAACGGCGCGGCGATGTTTCCGGGTTTTACCGACGCCCATGCGCACATGATCGGCATCGGCATGCGCGAGTTGACGCTTAATCTTGATGCGGTCGGCTCCATTGAAGAACTCGTCTCCATCATCGCCGAAAACGTTGAGACGGCCGGCGACGGCGAGACCGTTTATGGCCGCGGCTGGATCGAAACCGGCTGGCCGGAAGGGCGCATGCCCACGCGCGACGATCTCGATCCCGTCAGCGGCGACACGCCCGTGATTATCGTGCGCGCGGACGGCCACGCGCTGGTTGCGAACTCCGCCGCGCTGGAAGCGGCCGGCATAGACGATGCGACGCCTGACCCGGACGGCGGCAAGATTGAGCGGGACGAGGCGGGGCGCGCCACCGGTATTCTGATCGACGCCGCCATGGCGCCGGCGCGCAATCTCATCGCCGCGCCGAGCGACGCACGCAAACGCGACGCGTTTGAAATGGCCTCGGACGTTTACGCCGCCCATGGCTGGACCGGCCTGCACAACATGTCCGTAGACCCGGCCAATCTTGAACTGATGGAAACGCTCGCAGACTCAGGCGATGTCGGTATCCGCGTTTACAACGCCATCGACCAGTCGGGCCTCGATGCGCTGGCGGCCGGGGGACCGCGCCAGAGCCTTAACGGCCGCGTCATCACCCGCGCCATGAAACTTTATGTGGACGGCGCGCTCGGCTCGCGCGGCGCGGCCTTGTCCGAACCCTATAGCGACCGGCCGGATACCCGCGGTCTGTTACTGATGAATGAAGACGAAGCCGCAGCACTGTTCGACAAGGCGGCGGCGGCGGGCGTGCAAGTGGCGACGCACGCCATCGGCGACCGCGGCAACACGCTCGTCCTCGACTGGTACGCGGACGCTTTTTCCCGCAATCAGGACACGGACGACCTGCGGTGGCGAATTGAACACGCGCAGATCCTGCATGTGGAAGACATTCCACGCTTCGCCGAGCTCGACGTTATCGCGTCCATGCAGCCGAGCCATGCGATCGGCGATCTTTTCTTCGCGCCTGACCGGCTTGGCGACGACCGGCTCGACGGCGCCTACGCCTGGCGCTCGCTGATTGACGCGGGCGCGATTATCGCCGCCGGTTCGGACGCGCCGGTTGAACGCGGCGAGCCCCTGATCGAATTTTACGCCGCCGTCGCCCGTCGCGGTCTTGACGGCACGCAAACGGACGAATGGCGTCCGGGCGAAGCCGTGACCCGCGAAGAAGCGCTGAAGATGTTTACGCTCTGGCCGGCCTATGCGTCATTTCAGGAAGGCCTGCTGGGTACGATTGAACCCGGCAAACGCGCCGATTTCACGGTCTTTTCGAAAGATATTATGAGCGTCCCGGAGAGCGAGATTTTGTCAGCGGAGCCAGTCATGACGGTCGTTGACGGCGAGATCGTATTTAGGACTGAAGACTAAGCGCGCCGCCATACCGGGCCGTTTCGCCTTGTAAGCCGGCGGCTATTGCCGGAACGAGGGCCCGCCCCCATATACAGTACATGACGTTCTGGCAGTTTCTGATCTTTTTCGGGCTGTCAGTCTTTGTTCTCTGGAATATCTGGATCGCCATCCGCTCTCTGGGCGATATCGGCGACGACGATTAAGAGAATTGAGCTGGCGGCGCCGGCCTTGCGCTCCGTTCCCCTTAAAGGCGCGGCCTGATACGCTTTCATCAAATCACGCCGCGAATAGCTGATCCATATTCTGGAAGCATTTGAATTCCAGCGCATTGCCGGCCGGGTCGAGAAGGAAAAACGTCCCCTGCTCTCCTGGTTCGCCCTTGAACCGGATGCCGGGTTCGATGATGAACGCAACACCGGCGTCAGACAAACGCCGGGCGAGTTTTTCCCATTCGGCGGGCTCAAGCACGACGCCGAAATGTTTGACCGGCACGTTCTCGCCATCGACCGTATTTGTAGCTGTCCGCCCGCATTCCTCCGGCGCCAGATGGGTCACAAGCTGGTGACCGAAAAAGTTGAAATCGATCCACTGGTCCGACCGGCGCCCGCGTTCGCATTGGAGGAGGTCGCCGTAAAACGCCTCCGCCTTCTCAAGATCGTCCACGGGCAGCGCGAGATGAAAAACCGGCGTAGTCATGATGTAGCGTCCTTTGCAGCCTGAGGCGCTGTGCATGGAAATCCGGCGCCGCCGCGACTATATTTAATGCCAAGGCGTTTGACTATGTCACGCCGGACCAGGCAACACGCGCCTTTAGCGCATAACAGGGATATTCATGACGGCGGAATACAGGCAACTCGCGGACGATTTTTTCGTTGCGCCGCAAATTTCACCGGGCGCGGTGCGCGACGCGGCCGGCGACGGTTTCAAACTGATCGTCAATAACAGGCCCGATGGCGAAGCGCCCGGTCAGCCCAGGGGCGAGGAGATTGAAGCGGCGGCCCGTGAGGCTGGACTTGGCTACGCCTTTATCCCCGTCGGCCCAGCCGGCATAACCCGCGGCCATATTGACGCCTTAAAATCGGCCTTGAATGAGGCCGGCCAGGGCAAAACCCTGGCTTTTTGCCGGTCAGGCGCGCGTTCGGCGTTTGTCTACGCCTATACGGCGGCGGCGAGCGGCAGGCCGGTCCATGAGATTGTCGCCGGCGCCGCGCAGGCGGGATTTGACGTCAGCGCCCATGCGGGCGTGCTCGAACAGTTGAATAATGAAGCAACGAAAGACGATGAGTAAGTGATGAGTTCGATTGCATTTTTTCTGTCGCTCGGCGCCGCCGGTTTTGCCGCGCAGACAGATCCCGCCGCGCCGCCGGAATTGAAAACGGCGCCGGCCTGTGTTTGTCCCGCGCCGTCCGAGGCGCCGGACGTTACGTTTTCAGGTTATGTGGTCGATGCGAAAATCACGCTCGGCGCGGACCGCCGCTCGGTCAAGGACCGTATGGCGACGATTTTCGACGTCAAGTCATCGAGCGACGGCGATATCGAAGGGCGAACAAGCCTGTGGCACACGACGAGCGCCGAGACCTGCGGCGTTTCATTCGACTACGGAAAGAAATATTCCGTCGCGGCGCGCTGGTCCGACGGCGAGCTTGAAACCGACAAATGCCTGATGCGCGAAATGGAATAGAGCGCGTTGTCGCATTGGTGAAACGCAGCTTTCGATCTTTCCCGACACACAAATGTCTTCATGCTGAGAAGGCTTTAAGGCCGTCGCAAACGATGAAGACTTGTTTGACGTATAAAATCTCGAACTGACTTGGTCTTGCGGCTCAGTAATGAATGGTGATCCGCGCGCTTGTGGCCGCCGCCGGAATAACGACCGTTTCCGTCAGCGTGACCCCGCAGCGCAGGAACGCGACATCGCGACCGTCTTCGTCAGTCGCGCGCCGGTCCTGCCCCTCCCCGCAATCGAGAAAACTGCCCCGTTCCTTTTCCACCACGTAAAGAAAATTCGGTGGCGCCGCCACATAGGCGCGATCCGTAATCCCGCCGGCGCCGTCGCCGATTGAAACGCCGCCGGCGGACTGGGCCTGAGCGGCGCCCAGCATCGTTAATCCCGCAATTGTGATTGCAGGCGCAATTTTAGCGGCGGCGTTAAGAAACTGTTTAGAATAGGCACACATGGCCGGTTCATCGCAAAAGCCGCGCCGCACGCCGCAAATGGCGCAGTTTCGCGCTCGCGAAGTCTTTATTTCCTTGTCATCGCGAAAAAAGCCATGTTGAAGGGCGTGGGGCGGAGACTGTCGGCGGAGCGGGCATGTCCATTTTTGGCGACTTTAAAATTAACGGTAATCAGCTTGTGGCGACCGAGACCGGCGCCGCCATTCCCCTCACGCGGGAATTTGCGCGCGACGCCTTTCGGATCGCGAGTTTCGTCTGGCTCATCAACGGGCTGCGCGCGACACGCATTGTCCGACGCCGCGAACCGCGCGCGAAAATTTCCTTCTTTCCAAAAAAGCCGCGGTCCTATTATGCGATCTGGCCGGTCTGTCAGCTTGCCGACGTCAAGATTGTCGATGATCCGGATGAGGCCGACCTGCATTTTTATTTTGAGGACCGCGAATTCCTGACCGCGCCGCGCCGTTCGCCAACGTCAAAACCGGCTTTCAATGTCGGCTGCTTCGATATCCGCAAAAGCGTGGTCTCGCGCATTTTCGAAGAAACTTTCGGCTATCCACTTTGCGTCGATCCGACAAAACATGACGGCCCGTTTGTCGAAAAGTCAGAATTCAACGGCAAGCATGACGGCCGCCTCATCAGCGGCCCCATCGCCGCGCCGCGTCCCGGCTATGTCTATCAGCGCAATATCGAGAACACGTTTGACGGCGTTGAGCATATCGATATTCGAACGCCGATCGTCGGCGGCGAGACGACGCCGCTTGTCTTTTTGAAACGGCGCACCCGTGATCTTCGGTTCACAAATGAAAATCACCGCGTTGATCTCGCAGCGATTGACGCCATGCTTTCCGGCGAGGAACAACGGCGAATTTGCGAATTCGCGAAAGCCATTCGGCTTGATTTCGGCGGATTGGATATTTTGCGGGACCGCGCTGACGGCCGCATTTATATTGTCGACGCCAACAAAACCGATATGGGGCCGCCGGCCGCCATGACGGCGCAGGACAAATTGACCGCCATGCGCAGCCTTGCGAGCGCCTTCGCCGGGATGGTAGACGCAAGCCTTCAGCCTTGAGCGCAGGAGCCTTTCTTGGCGTCTATTCCTTTCGTTAAAGACATTGATTTTACCTATGGCGCCGATGATCAGGTTGCGCCCGGCGTGCGCCGGGTGATTGCGAACAATCCGGGACCGTTCACATTCACCGGCAGCGGAACCTATATTATCGGCGAAGGCGATGTCGCGGTTATCGATCCGGGCCCTGACAATGATGCACACCTGGCGGCGCTGTTGCGCGTGCTTGAGGGCGAGCGCGTCACCCATATCCTCATCACGCACACCCATTCTGATCATTGCGGACTGGCGCGTAAATTCGCTGACGCTGTCAAAGCGCCCATTTTCGGTTTTTCCGGCCATCCGGTGCGCGAAAAGAAACTTGACGCGCCGGCGCTGGACGAGGGCGCGGATTATTCATTCGCGCCGGATGAATTCATCGGCGACGGCTCCGTCATGGAGGGGCCGGGATGGCGGCTGGAAGCGGCGCACACGCCAGGCCATCTGTCCAACCATTTGTGCTTCGGCCTGCCGCAGGAAAAAGCGCTGTTTACCGGCGATCACATGATGGGCTGGGCGACGACGGTCGTCGCGCCGCCCGATGGCGACATGGGCCACTATATGGAAAGCCTCGACAAGCTGCTCGCGCGCGATGACGAGATTTATTTCCCGACCCACGGGGCGCCGATCAAGAATCCGAAACGCTTTGTGCGCGCCGTGAAAACCCATCGCCTGATGCGCGACGCGCAAATTATCGATCAGCTGAAAAAAGGGCGGACGACGATCCGGGAAATCACCCCCGCCATGTACGCTGATGTCGACCCGCGGCTGCACAAGGCGGCGGCGCTCAACGTTTATGCGCATCTGATCCGGCTGACGCGGAACGGCGCAGTTCAATGCGACGGCGAGCCCGGACTGAAGTCCGTTTATTCAATCGCCGCCGCTTGAGCCGGTTTGATGTTTATGAATTTTCTTTCTGGTATTTTTTATCGAACTTCTGCCAGTTTTCCACCATCTTGGTTTCAGTTTCGACAGTTTTGTTAAAGCTCTCAAGCGCGGCCTGGCGAACCTCCACTTCAAGTTCTTCATTGGCGACAACCGTGTCGAGGCATTCGCGATATACGCCGAGCGCGGCCTGATAGTCCTTGATGGCGGTCAATGTCGCTGCGCGATCCTCGGCCGTCGCCTCTTTGGGATTGGGCATTTCGGGCGTTTGCGCATTCAGTTCGCATTCTTCCGCCATGGCGGCGCCCATCAGTGCGGCGGACGCGGCGGCCAGTGACAAGATTGATGTCTTCATGATGTTCCCTTCCCCGCCAGCATCGCCGACGGCGTGTTCCTGTTTGCTTCAAGACAAATCATAAACGGCTGCAATGCGGTTCCGCAAACCGGCGCTGGCGTAATGATATTACAATTTTGAAATGCACGCCGCACCGTACGCGCATGATGACGCTTGCGCTCAGGCGTCCAGAAGCACTCTGCGCGCTTCCAGAATTAGCCGGCGCTGCACATCGCTGGGCGGGCCTTCTATTTCTGCGGTGCGTTCCAGAACTTCGACCAGTTCGCGCTTTTCTGCGGGCGTGCAGATTTCGGTTACCGGCCGCAGGATTTTACGAACGCTGTTGCCCGCATCATTGATTTCACCAACCGCCATGCGCCCGAACGCATAAAGCCCCTCGGCGGTTTCCTCGTCGGCTTCGAAGACCTCGCGCATTTCCGCGACAATCGATTGATACTGCCTGTCGGTCACATGGCCGTCATAGGCGGCGATCTGATAGAGCAGCACCGCCGCCGCTTCGCGCGGATCGGAGAGGTTTTCGATAAGCCGCTTGTCGACGCGCCGGTTCCATTGCCCGCGCCGGATAACGCCGCCGACATCGCGAACCGTCTCGCGCCCCTGATTGGCCGCATTCATAAAATGCGTAAACGCCCAGAACGCTGCGGCCAATGCGCCGAGTATCGCGATGATGATGTGCATGCGCCCTCTTGCTTGTCGCCATGCTGACATGAATCATTACACTGTAAAATCTATACTATCATTTTACGAAAACCTCTATGCGGCTCAGACGCGCCACAGTTGAAGATATTCCGCTGTTGCGGGATTGGGAGCAACAGCCTCATGTCGTTGCGGCGACCGGCGCCGTCGACGGGGATGATTTCTGGGACTGGGACGGGGAACTCCCGAAAGACGCAACCTGGCGCGAACTTTTGATCGCGCAGGTCGAGGATCGTCCAGTCGGCTTTATCCAGATCATAGATCCCTTGCTGGAGGAAACCCGTTACTGGGGAGACTGCGCGCCGAATTTACGCGCCATCGATATATGGACCGGACGAAAGGAAGATCTAGGACGCGGCTTTGGCGGCGAAATGATGCGCCTCGCTACTCGGCGCTGCTTTGACGACCCCGACGTTGCGGCGATCCTGATCGATCCGCTTGAGCGCAATATTCGCGCGCACCGTTTCTATAAACGGTTGGGCTTTGAGTTTATGGAGACGCGACGCTTTGGCGAGGACAACTGTTTCGTCTTTCAGTTGACGCGAAAGCGCTGGTCGCAATTCCAATAACCTACGGATATAGCGCGCGCTTCACCCAGCCGCCGTCTTTTCGCGTATATTGCAGGCGGTCATGCAGCCGGAACGGCCGGTTGACCCAGAATTCGATTTCCGACGGTTTCAGCCTGTAGCCGAACCAGTTGTCCGGGCGCGGAACATCGCGTCCCTCATATTCCTTTTCGAGCGCGGCGATATCCGCTTCAAATCTGTCGCGGTCGGCAAGTTCGCGCGATTGCGCGGAGACATGCGCGCCGAGCTGGGCGCCCCGCGCGCGCGATGCGAAATAGTCGTTCGCTTCATCCTCGCTCACCGGCGAGACGTCCCCTCGAAAGCGCACCTGCCGGCGGATCGACTTCCAGTGAAAACATGCGGCCGCTTTCGGATTGGCGCCGAGCTGGCGGCCCTTGGCGCTTTCCATGTTGGTGTAGAAGGTCAGCCCGCAGGCGTCGAAATCCTTCAGGAGCACCATGCGCACATCCGGCAGGCCGTTCCCGTCCACGGTGGCGAGCGCCATGGCGTTCGGATCGTTCCGCTCCATGGTTCCGGCGAGCGCGAACCAGTCGGCGAACAGCGCGAACGGATCGCTGATCGTGAAAACGTCGCCCTGATCGGCGTCCACAGCATAGGCTTGTGCGCTCGGGCTGGGGGGAATGAGGTTTTTCGCGTCCATCTGCGTCTCCGTTGCGGGTCCAGCCATACCGGCCATGGGCCGGGGCCGGGCCGTTAACCTTTCCTGCGGCGTTTTAGGGCCATCATCGGGCTCGCCGTTGAACCGATGCTGATATAGAAAACGCCCATGTCTTTAAACACCTTTGGCCGCGCTTTTCGATTCACCACCTGGGGCGAGAGCCACGGGCCCGCCCTTGGCGTCGTCATTGACGGCTGCCCGCCGGGCGTTCTCCTGAAAGCTGAGGATATTCAGTCGGCGCTGGACAGGCGAAAGCCGGGCGGCTCGAAATTCGTCACCCAGCGAAAAGAACCGGACGCGGTGAAAATCCTCTCCGGCATCTTCGAGGACGATCGCACGGAGGGCCCGCGCACCACCGGCGCGCCCATCAGCCTGATGATCGAGAATGTCGATCAGCGCTCCAAGGATTACGCCGATATCCGCGATAAATACCGCCCCGGCCACGCCGATTTCACCTATGACGCCAAATACGGGTTCCGGGATTATCGCGGCGGCGGGCGCTCATCGGCGCGCGAGACGGCCGCGCGCGTCGCCGCCGGCGCCGTGGCGGAAAAGGCGCTCGGCGTCCTCCTGCCCGATCCGGTGTGGATTCGCGCCTGTCTCGTACAGATGGGCCCGCACAAGATTGACCGCGCGAATTTCGACTGGGCCCAGATCGACAAAAATCCCTTCTGGTGCCCGGACGCCGAGGCCGCCGCGCTGTGGGAGGAAAAGCTGGACGCCGCGCGCAAGGCCGGCTCGTCCATGGGCGCAGTGATCGAGGTGGTCGCGGCGGGCGTTCCCGCCGGGCTTGGCGCGCCGGTCTATGGCAAGCTCGACGCCGACCTCGCCAGCGCCATGATGTCGATCAACGCCGCCAAGGCCGTGGAAATCGGCGCCGGGATGGAGGCCGCCGCCCTCTCCGGCGAGGAGAACGCCGATGAAATCCGTATACGGAACGGCGCGCCGCACTTTTTATCCAACAAGGCCGGCGGCGTCCTCGGCGGGATTTCAACGGGTCAGGAGCTAGTTGTCCGCTTCGCGGTCAAACCCACCTCCTCGATCCTTACGCCGCGCCGGACGATAACGCGCGGCGGCGAGGAAACCGAGATCCAGACGAAGGGCCGCCATGACCCGTGCGTCGGCATCAGGGGCGTTCCCGTCGGCGCGGCAATGATGGCGCTGGTGCTGGCCGATCACGCCATGCTGCACCGGGGCAATGTGGGTGACGGTCATTTGAAACAACGAAATTAACAGTGTGGATGGGTAATCTGATCCAATTTCCGGTTAATCCTCAAAACGGAAGTTGGCCATCCAAGCGCGAATGTCCGGTTTTCAACATGGGCGACTGTAAGATTTATCTGCAGTAAGCGCTAATCGCGCCCGACAAAGATATCTAGCGGCAGTATCGCTGTCACGCCGACATTCGGTACGTCAACCAACTGCCCAATTCGCATATCCACCGCAATGCTCGCGATAATGTAAGCCTGAGTCTGGTCATAACCATACTCCGACATGATATAGTCGATCATTGCGGCCAGAGCGTTTCGCGCCGCAAGATTAATATCGCTGGAAAGGTTGCTTAGATCCGCGATTTTCGGGGACTCGAGATAGGCAAGGTTTGCGGGTATGTCGCCTTTTTCCTTTAGCGGAAACCCCGTCACTGCGTAAAAGCGGTCTGACGGTATCCTGAGCACCGACGCAGGCCCCTCGTAGTGTGGACCGCGAGACAGGTTCGGCGGATTTTCAGCCAGGCGGGCTGTGACTGTCATTTTGCCGCCCATCTCGATCGCCGTGCCAGCCACCTCGCCATCGCCCTGCGCGTAATGAAAGTCGCCAACCGCCAGACCGCAACCATCGACAAGACACGGCAAATACACGGTCGTGCCGATTGTGATGTAGCGGATGTCCATGTTGCCGCCATGTTCGCGTGGTGGAACTGTCCGAAGGCACTCCGCAGGTTTTGCTCCGTCTACCCCACAAAGTTCAGCCGGCTTCGCCTCGTCAGGATCCGGGGGTAACACCGCGCCGCCTGACGCCAGCAGCTGTTTCTCTCTCTCAAGGACGTCAGAAAGCAGTTTTGCTCCGGGTAAAGTTGTCACGACCCCAGGAAAACTTGCGTTCGGAATACGCACGCCAGGCAATGCATCGCTCTCAGCATAATCGTCATTTAAACGCCAGACGATAAAACGCCCGTCAGTTCCAAATTGGTCAGCAGCAAAACCGAATGCCCCAGCTTCGGTCCAGCCGACTTCGGCGGGTTTGATCTCCTCGATAGTGACGGCCAACACGTCGCCTGCCTTGGCGCCGTTGATATAGACCGGCCCGGTTAACGCATGGACAATGCCGACGCCTTCTCGGGGATTGCTTTGCGCGCTTGAGAACTCGTCAGGGTCAAGAGTGAGGTCGAAAGCGTCACGTCCGAAGAACACGATGCGCTCGCCGGGATCAGCCTTGACGACCATTGGGATGTCTGGATGGAGGCGGTTTACACACGCCGGGTCCTCGGCGCAGTTCACGCTGAGGTCGCCTAAGATGGTTTCAGCAGCAGAGTCTTCCAACATCACCATCGTCAAAAGGAACCCGCAAGTAATCCATGTTAAAAGGCCGAATTTCATACGTGCGCCCCCAGGATGACGAAAAGAACCAATGTCAGCTTTATGTCAGGTCATGACATGCAGACTTACCTTAGCATATGTCTGGAAATTCCAAAAAGCGGACGTTAATTGAGTGCCAGCGAATGTCCGCTTTCGCCCGCGCATGCATCCATTTCAGACCCCGCTGCCCCACCCGCTTTCCCTTCGCCTTCGCCGCGCCTATAACCCGCCCTCATGAAAAAGCGTTACGCCTTGCCGCTCTTGTTTGTTGTCGCGCTCGCGGGGGCGTTCGTCTTTTTGCAGACGCTGGACACGGACCCCGCGGCGATGGAGGCGAAGTATACAAATGAGCACTCGCGCTTCGCCGAGGGGCCGGGCGGGCTGCGCGTCCACTATCGCGATGAGGGAAACCGGAACGGCGTTCCCATCGTCCTCCTGCACGGCAATTCCGCCTCGCTGCATACATGGGCGCCGCTGGTCGAGCGGCTGGGGGGCGAATACCGGCTGATCACGCTGACCCTGCCGGGCCATGGGCTGACCGGCCCGAACGGAGCGCACGATTATTCCGCTGACGGCATGCTGGCGGCGCTCAATCTCGTGGCGGCGGAGACGGGGCTTCAGCGTTTCGTCCTCGGGGGCAACTCCATGGGCGGCTGGTTGAGCTGGCGTTATGCGCTCGACCATCCGGACCGGGTGGAGGCGCTTCTCCTCCTCGATGCGGCGGGCATGCCGCTGCGCGAGGGCGAAGAAGAGCCGCCGCTTAATCTCGGCTTCCGGCTGCTCGCCCATCCGGCGGGGCGTTTCCTGATGCAGCGCTTTACGCCGCGCGCGGCGGTGGAGGAATCGATGCGCCAGTCCGTATCGGTCCAGTCGATCGTCACCGAGGAGGCGGTGGACCGCTACTGGGAGCTGTTGCGTTATCCCGGCAACCGCAAGGCCGCGGGCCAGCGCTTTTTAACCGTGCGCGAGCCGCAATACGCCGAACGCATCGGCGAGATCGCGGCGCCGACGCTGATCCTGTGGGGCGCGCAAGACCGGCTGATTTACGCCAGCGCCGCGCAGACATTTGAAGAGCGCATGCAGAATACGCGGGTCATCGTCTATGAAGGCGTCGGCCATCTGCCCATGGAGGAAGCGCCCGACCGGACCGCCGCGGATATCGACGCGTTTCTGGACGATGTCCTGGTCAGCCAGGCTTCCGGAACGTTGTGATCTTCGTCAGGAACGCCAGTCTTTCATCCTGTTTTTCAAGTCCCGCCTCGCCGAACAGCGCGCCCAGATCCGTGCGGCAATAGCTATCGTAATAGGGCTCGTGAAAGCCGCGCGGAAAATTTTCGAGCAAGATATCGAAACCCGGTTCGTCACCATACTGAATGGTGTCGGCCTGAATGAGCGTACCGCCCGGTTTCAACAGCCGCGCGATCTCGGCGGCGACCTCGCCGCGCACCTTCGGCGGCAGTTCGTGAAACAGATAAACCGCCGTGACAATATCGAATGATCCGTCTTCAAGACTGGTATTTTCCGCCGGCGCCTGAAGGTAGGTCACGTCTTTCCATCGCCCCAGCGCGTTGCGCGCCTTGCCCAGATAGGCGGGCGACAAATCAAGCGCGGTGACGCCGAGCGCAGGCCAGTTGTCCTTCACATCGCCAAGAAAACGCCCGGTGCCGGAACCAAGATCGAGAAGCCGCGCGCTGGCGGCGTCTTTACCCTCGAGGGCTTTTCGCACAAACGGCAGGGATTGCCGGCGCATGGCGCCCGCCGCGCCTGTGAACAGCGTCTCCACCTGCATGTCATACCTGTCGGCGGAGCTTTCCGACAGCCAGCCGTCGGTCTGGTAATGAAAGTTCTGAAGATAATAACGCGGAAATTTTTCTTTCTGCGCCTGTGAATAGACTTCAGAATGCCCGCGCGCGGCCTTGCGGCGCGCAACCTTCTCCGAATCGCGTAAATAATCGCGGCTTTGCTTCCAGAGTTTTGCAAAAGACGGCGGCTGGCGCATATCGACGGGAAGCTTATAGACGCCCGCCTCGATATTCTTCCAGTCGCGGCGGAACAGCTCCTTGAACGCTTCCTTCAGGCGCTTGCGGTCGAGCGGGCCGAATTCTTCCGCATACGGCGCTTGTCCCGGATCGGTCAGCGGCCCCATGAGCCGGCGCCCGTAAGCATAATGCCCGGTATACCATAAGACCCGCGCGGCCTGCGAGGCGCCATAGGCGACGCGCTTTGCGCTATTCGACATTGCAGAAATTAACGCCGCCATGGTGCCTGCCTGATCATCCGCGCCTAGTCTTTCGTGAAAATCCCGATGAGTTCCACATGGGGAGAATAGACGAATTGATCAACGGGCGTCACCTGCGACAGGGCGTAGCCGCCGTCCCGCAAGATCGCAGCGTCGCGCGCGAAAGTCGAAGGATTGCAGGAGACCCCGATAACACGCGGCACTGCGCTCGCAGCCAGTTGTTCCGCTTGCGCTTTCGCGCCCGCGCGCGGCGGATCGAAGACCACTGCGCCATACGGTTTCAGCTCTTCGGCCATGAGCGGGCGTTCAAATAGATTGCGGGCGCGCCCCGTTACTGCGCGCCCCGTCACTGCACGCCGGGCCTGGGCCGCCTTCGCCGCAGCGTTCAGCGCTGCAATGGCGTCTGCGTCAGAATCGAACGCATCGATCTGCGCCTTTTCGGCCAGCGGAAACGCAAACGCGCCGCAACCGGAAAAAAGGTCCGCAATACGGGCCGCCTCGCCGATGCCGGCTTTCACGATTTGCACCAGCGCCGTCTCCCCTTCCCGGCTCGCCTGTAAAAAACCCGCCGGCGGAACAGCAACCGGAATATTACCAAACACAACCCGGGGCGACGCAAAAGCAACAATGGTCTCGTCGTCCACGCCTAGCCGGATCACCCCTGCGTCACGCGCCGCTTCGGTCAGCGCCGAGAGCCGCGCGCCGCTCATCTCCGGCGTTGCGTCGCCGCCCAGAAAAACCACATCAAGACCATTGTCGCAGAGCGTCACGGAAACATCGAATTTTCGCCAGTCAGGGGGCGCGGCGCCAGCGAGGCCGCGCAAACCGGCGAGCGCCTTTTCCAGCCGGTCTTCGAGAACAAGGCATGATGCGACATCAACAATTCGCGTTGAACGGCGTTCATTGAAACCGAAAATCATGCCCTGCTGCGCGTCTTGTTGCGTGCGTTGCACGGCGAACCGGGCGCGTCTGCGCGACGCGGGCGCGCATGCGACAAGCGGCGCGACGAGGGTTTCATCGAACCCTTCCCGGCCAAGCGCGCTGACCACAATGTCGCGCTTCCACGTTTCATAGGCTTTCGTTTCGATGTGCTGCAGCGCGCAGCCGCCACATGCGCCGAACAATGGACAGGGCGCGGCGCGCCGGCCCGGCCCCGGAGACAATAGCGCGGTCATTTCTCCGCGATTGCCGCGATAAGCAATCTTTACCTCATCGCCTGGCGCCGTATACGGAACATAGACACTGGTCCCGTCATGCCCGGCGACGCCGTCGCCATACGCGCCGATTGAATCAATGCGCAGCACCGCAGTTCGAGCAGGTTTTGTCGCGCGGCGGGGTCTATGATGTTTTCGTTGCGCCAATCAGAAATTCCATGTTGCCGTCGCCGCCCTTTATCGGGCTTTCAATCAGGCCGGCGACCCGCCAGCCCGCAAGGTCTTCAACCCAATCGCGCAGATTGTCTGCGGTTTGTCTGGCGAGATCTTCACGCACCAGGCCGCCCTTGCCGACCCCGGCGGGGCCTACTTCAAATTGCGGTTTGATCAGCGCAATAAAGCCCGCATGCGGCGCCGCAAACGTAAGCGCATGGGGCAGCGCTTTTTTCAGGCTGATGAAACTGACGTCGCAGACGATAAAATCCACCTGTTCAGGAACAAGCGCCGGCGACAAATCATAGGCGTGGGTCTTCTCAAGATTGAC
Organism: Hyphococcus sp.; assembly: GCF_965228385.1. Classification (GTDB taxonomy): domain Bacteria; phylum Pseudomonadota; class Alphaproteobacteria; order Caulobacterales; family Parvularculaceae; genus Hyphococcus. The sequence continues at coordinate 2,294,101 of NZ_OZ245810.1, forward strand.
GACACGGCTGTCCTTCCTGATTTTCTCGTGAAGCTGTCCATGCCCCACATCCACCGCGTAAACTTTCGCTGCGCCGTTCTGTAATAAGACATCTGTAAAGCCGCCGGTCGACGCGCCAAGGTCTAGACACGTTAACCCGGCGACATTGATGCTCATTTCCGCCAGCGCCGCCTCAAGCTTGAGGCCGCCGCGCGAAACGAAAGCATGAAGATCCCCCTCAACGGTAATGTTCGCGTCGTCTGAAATTTTCACGGACGCTTTGAGCGCGACCGCGCCGTTAACGCGCACACGTCCCGCATCGATTAACGCCTGCGCGCGCGCTCTGCTGGCGGCAAGGCGCCGGAGTACGAGAGTTTGATCGAGCCGCATAAGATTCACCGCAACGCCAGTTAAGCGATTGTAATATGATTGCAGCGCCGGCGCGAAAATATTTTTTGATTTCATGCTTTTGTGGAACGTCCCGGCGGTTCGGCGTGTTTGCTGCGATACTGGCGTCAGTAACGCCGATATAAAAAGCCGATACGGAAAAAGGAGGCATGACATGGCAAAACTTGGAAATAAAAAAATCGCAATCCTCGCCGCAGACGGTTTTGAAGAATCAGAATTATTCTCGCCCCTCGATGCGCTGAAAGACGCAGGCGCGTCAGTCGATATCATTTCGCTTAAAGAGGGCGAGGTGCAAGGCTTCCGCCACATGGAACGCGGCAAGTCGGTGAAAGTGGATAAAGAAATTTCACACGCCGATGTCAATGAATATGACGGCCTCGTTATACCCGGCGGCCTTTATAATCCGGATGCGCTGCGCCGGGACGAAAAAGTCATAGCATTTGTTCGCGGCGCATTTGCGCGCAATTTACCAGTGGCTTCGATCTGTCACGGCCCGCAGGTGCTGATCAGCGCCGATGTCGTTAAGGGCCGCAAAATGACAGGTTTTGAAGCGATACAGATCGATCTTAAAAACGCCGGCGCCGATGTGAGCGATGAAGAGGTCGTTGTCGACAAAGGCCTTGTGACCAGCCGCAACCCGGACGATTTGCCGGCGTTCAACAAAAAGCTCGTTGAGGAATTTTGCGAAGGCAAACATGACGGGCAGAAAAAATCAGTCGCCGCGTAGTCCCTCTCAATTAACGCCCCTTCTACGCGGATGACGGAAAGTCCCGCCCGTATCGGGCGGGACTTTTTTTCCGTCACGCTCAAAGCCAGCGGCGCACTTTCGATTTGTACGCCCGGTACGTCTCTGAGAACTGGCGTTCCATTTTTTCTTCTTCGTAAGGAATGCTGATAAAGTTCGTAAACAGAAAAAACGCCGGTATGGCGAACAGCGCCGCCCAGGTTCCCGCCATCAGCGCCAATCCTGCGACCGCGATCAATATGCCGAGATACATCGGGTTGCGGCTGTATCGAAACGGCCCGCCCGTCACCAGCGCAGAATTTTTTTCGGAAACAGGGACAACCTCTGTTTTCGCTCGCGCAAATGCGATGCGGCCAGACGCTGAAATCGAAAATCCGATGGCGAACACAACGGCGCCAAGCCAGACATTTTGCAAAGGCGTATTCAGATCAAGAAGCCGGCCCGAGATCACCGCCGTCAATAAAAAGAGCAGCGCCCAGACCGGCGGCGGGATAATGACGAGGAAAGATGGCCGCGGCGCTGGCTCAACCATCGCCCTCCTCCCTTAGCCATGCAGATTAACGACATTCGCGCCCATGCCCAGCGCTTCGCGCGCGCGTTCAACGATATGCGCGGCGTTGAGTTTCGCCGTGTCGTACATTTTCGCCGGCGAATCCTGATCCTGGAAAACATCCGGCAAATGCATGGTGCGGATTTTGACGCCGGTATCGAGCAGACCGGTTTCCGCGAGGAAATGCAGGACGAAAGCGCCGAATCCGCCGCGCGAACCTTCCTCGACGGTGATAACCGCTTCGTGCTCGCGGACCAGGCGCATGATCAGGTCGTGATCCAGCGGTTTGGCGAAACGCGCATCGGCGACGGTCGTGGAAATGCCTTGCGTCTCCAGCGTGTCGGCGGCCGACAACGCCTCCACAAGCCGTCCGCCCAGCGCCAGAATCGCCACTTTCGTGCCCTCGCGCATGATCCGGCCCTTGCCAATTTCCAGAAGCTTGCCGTTTTCCGGCAGATCGACGCCGACGCCTTCGCCGCGCGGATAACGGAACGCGATCGGGCCTTCATCATACTCGGCTGCGGTCGCCGTCATATGCACCAGATCGGCTTCATCGCCCGCCGCCATCAAAACCATATTCGGCAGACAGCCAAGATAGGCAAGATCGAAGGCGCCGGCGTGCGTCTGGCCGTCAGCGCCCACAAGCCCTGCGCGGTCCATGGGGAACCGCACCGGCAGATTCTGAATGGCGACGTCGTGCACAACGGAATCATACGCCCGTTGAAGAAATGTCGAATAAATCGCCGCGAAGGGGCGCATGCCGTCAGCCGCGAGGCCCGCTGCAAAGGTCACCGCGTGCTGTTCGGCGATACCGACATCGTAACACCGGTCAGGATAAACGTCTGCGAACATATCGAGCGAGGTGCCCGACGGCATCGCCGCTGTGATGCCGATGATCTTGTCGTCTTCTTCAGCCAGCTTGATAAGCGATTTGGCGAAGACTTTCTGATAGGCCGGCGCGTTGGGCGTGCCTTTTTTCTGTTTGCCGGAAACCACGTCGAACTTGGCGACGCCGTGATATTTGTCCGCCGATTCCTCCGCAGGCGGATAACCGGCGCCCTTGCGCGTGACGACATGAACGAGAACCGGGCCGTCTTCCATGTCGCGAACATTCTCAAGGACGGGAACGAGCTGGTCCAGATTGTGCCCGTCAATCGGCCCCACATAGTAAAAGCCGAGTTCTTCAAACAGCGTGCCGCCGGTGAACATGCCGCGGCCGTATTCTTCGGCTTTGGCGAGCTGCTTGTAAACGGCGTTCGGCAAGCGTTTGGCGAGCTGTTTTCCGAACGAACGGAAGCCTTGATAAACGCCGGATGAAGACGCGCGCGCCAGATAGGCGCTCATGGCGCCCACAGGCGGCGCAATCGACATATCGTTGTCGTTGAGGATGACGACCAGTTTCGAGCCCAGATGCCCGGCGTTGTTCAGACCCTCATAGGCCATGCCGCCCGACATGGAGCCGTCGCCGATGACGGCGATGGACGTTGTTTCTTTTTTCAGATGACGCGAGGCTTCGGCGAAGCCGGTGGCTGCGGAAATCGACGTCGCCGCATGGGCGGCGCCAAAGGGATCGTATTCGCTCTCGGACCGTTTCGTAAAACCGGAAAGCCCGCCGCCCTGGCGCAGCGTGCGGATACGGTCGCGCCGGCCGGTGAGAATTTTATGCGGATAGCACTGATGGCCTACGTCAAAGACCAGCCGGTCGTCCGGGGTGTTGAAAACGTAATGAATGGCGGTCGTCAGCTCCACAACGCCAAGACCCGAGCCGAGATGCCCGCCGGTGACCGAGACGGCGTCGATCATCTCCGCGCGCAATTCGTCGGCGAGCTGGCGCAACTGGCTTTTCTCCAGCTTGCGAAGATCGGCTGGGAATTTCACTGTATCGAGCAGCGGCGTCTCTGCGGCCATGGGACAACCTCTTTATTTTGTTGACGTTTCGCGCCCGCCCAGGGGCGAAAGGCCCGTTCTAGCGTCTTGGGGAGATTTCTCCACCCCTTCCCGGCCAAAATCGTGAGCAGATGGCGGCGATTTAAAGCCGATTGTTGCTTAATGGACGCGCGCCCCGGGAAAAGACCTCAACGCCGCTGATTTGGCCGCCGTGACGTCTGTTGATATAGTGCGCGAAGGGCGAAATGGGGGGCAATAAATTGAAATCACATTTGATGTTTTTGCGCGCGGCCGGCTGTGTCGCGCTGGGCATGGTGATTCTCCTTGCCGGCGCGGCGAGCGCCCAGACCTATCTCGACGAATACAAGGCCTATAATGCGGCGCTTGAAAGCGGCGACGCTGACGCCGCTGCAGCGCACGGCTACGCCGCCTGGCAGGCCGCAGAACAAGAACTGGGCGACGACGCGCTCACCGCGGTTCTCGCCTATAATTACGGCCAGTATGTTCTTTATTCGAACACTGAGGGCGCGCTAGAGGCGCTGCGCCGCGCGGACGAGTTGCAACAGGCGGGAATCGCCGACTTGCCGGCGGACGAACTGATGTTGTTTCTGGCTTTTTCTGAATTTTCTCTCGACTCGAAAACCAATAGAAAACGCGATGACCTGCGTTCTGCATTGAATGTATTAGCGCAACAAGGCGTTCCGGCTTCCCAAGATATTGCGACAATGTGGTTGATACTGGCGAATGCTGATTTTGAGGATAGCAAATACGAGGATGCGAGAGTTAGCGCTGAAAAAGCGGAGAAATATATTTTTGCAGCCGACACAAACAATTATGTGAGCAGAGCCAGAGCAATATTGGTTCAGGGCGTATCAAAATTGTTTTATGATGAATTGAAAGCTCAGAGCATATTGGATGCAAATAAGGATTTCGTTCGCGCGAGCAGACTTTTCCCAGTTCAAAACGACGTAGATACTTTTGACAGCACTCTGGCTCTTATTCTCACCTGGAACAGCGCTGCGCAGGTCATGCTTCGCACAATTTCAAATTACCAGGATGATCGTCCAGATACATGGACCGGTTCGCGTATTAGGCTGCGCGATTTGCCAGATGATGAAATTGCAGATCCGACGAAATTTTTATCTTTTGATATGAACGCAGTTTTTCCTAGTAGCCGTTCCGCCGAAAGTTGCAATATGGAAATGGAACGAATACCGCCGAAATATCCGAGAACCGCTTTGAATAAATGGTATGTTGGCTCCGTTATGGTGGGGTATGACATTGATGAGAACGGCGTCCCTATAAAAGCAAAGATACTCGCCGAGGTGCCAAGCCAATATTTCGGTGAAGTCGTTCTCGAAGCCCTTTCAAAGTGGCGCTCGTCTACTCCGGTTATAGACAGTCAAGAATGCCGGAAGGATTTGATAACCATGTTCAGTTTTGAACTGATGCCAGAATAAAATACGTCGCAAGGTATTGACCTACTCAAAACTCGCTTTTTGCGTTTTCGGCTTGCCGTCGCCGGTTACGACGATTTTTTCGATTTTTTCCTGGGCGGATTTCAGCGTCTTCTCGCAGTGGGCCTTCAGCGCCGCGCCGCGCTCGTAAAGCGCGATGGAGTCTTCCAGCGCCGCCTGCCCGCTTTCCAGTTTCTGGACAATTTCTTCCAGCTCGGCGAGCGCCTTTTCGAAGCTGAGCGTTGCGATGTCGTCGGGTTTTTTAGCCATGAGAACCGTTTAGCGGCGCGCGGCGCTCCAAGGCAAGCCGCTTTTTGACGAGGCCATTGATCTTGCCGCCCGATCTCATATGACCGGCGGATGGAAAATTATGACGTCGTCATTGTCGGCGCCGGAGCCGCGGGGCTGATGTGCGCCATTGAGGCGGGGCGGCGCGGCCGGCGCGTTCTCCTGATCGAGCATGGCGCGAAGCCTGCGGAAAAAATTCGCATTTCCGGAGGCGGGCGGTGCAATTTCACCAATATCCACGCCGCGCCGGCGAATTTCATCTCGCAAAATCCGCGATTTTGCGTCTCGGCGCTGAAGCGCTTCACGGCGGCTGATTTCATCGCCCGCGTCGATGCGCACGGCGTCGCCTGGCATGAAAAAACGCTGGGCCAGCTTTTTTGCGACGATTCGTCGAAAGAGATCATTGCCATGCTGCTAAGCGATGCGGCGGATGCGAATGTGAAATTGCAACTTTCCACAAGCGCCGGGCGTATCGAAAAAACAACCGGCGGCTTTTTGCTTAACACCAGCGGCGGCGATGTCTCTTCGCGCAGGCTCGTGATCGCCACGGGCGGCAAGTCCATCCCGAAAATGGGCGCGAGCGATTTCGCCTATCGCGTGGCGCGGCAATTCGGTCTTTCCATGGTCGAGCCGCGCCCGGCGCTCGTCCCCCTCGCTTTTTCGCCGGACCTGCTGGCGGAAACAAAAGCGCTTTCCGGCGTCAGCACGCAGGCCGAAGTCTCCTGCAACGGAACGTCGTTTCGCGAGGCTTTGTTGTTCACCCATCGCGGGCTGTCGGGCCCGAGCATTTTGCAAATTTCCTCTTACTGGCGCGAAGGCGACGCGATTGAGGTTGACCTTGCGCCGGGTACGGATGTTTTCAGCGTGTTGCGCGATGCGCGCCGCGCCAGCGGAAAGCTGGCGCCGCAAACGCTGCTGGCGCAATATCTGCCGAAGCGGCTCGCCGACAAGGTTGCGGCGCAAACGGGCGCCGGCGCGCGCGTCGCCGATGCGCCGGATGCAAAACTGAAAACCATCGCCGGCACGGTCAACCGCTGGCGGGTGAAGCCCGTAGGGACAGAAGGCTACCGCACGGCGGAGGTCACGCTGGGCGGCGTAGACACGAACGCCCTTTCGTCAAAGACCATGGAAGTCAAATCCGTACCCGGTCTTTATTTCATTGGCGAGGCCGTCGACGTCACCGGCTGGCTTGGCGGGTATAACTTCCAGTGGGCCTGGTCGTCCGGTTGGGCGGCTGGGCAGGCGGTTTGATGTGCAAAAAGATAATGGATTCCGGGTCAGGCCCGGAATAACATTTTAATTTGCGCAAAGACTACATCACTCCGCCGCGGCGGTCACGCCGACTTCGCGCTTCTCGCCAGCGGGCTCGTAAATCCGCCACGACCAGTAATGATTGCCGCCGTTGCGTTCGGTGCGGCCCCACCCATTGCGGCGCAGGCGCCGGTCGATCATCCAGTTGAGATAGCCGTGCGCGCATAACAGAACATCGCCGTCGCGGGCGTGCGCCTCCAGCCGGCCGGCGATCTTTTCAACGCGGTCCCAGGTCTGGCTCTGATTTTCCACGCCCTCCGGCGCGTATCCCAAGATCCACATGATGCGGGAGATCACGCCCCACTGCCCCGGGCGCAGTTTTAAAAAATCCGGAACCGGCGGCGGCGGCAGCGGCGCCTCCACGAACATCGGGTCCGCCGGCACATCGCGCCCGCCCAACGTCGCCTTGCGCGCCGTCTCGATGGCGCGCGGCAGGGTTGAGGACAGAACCGTTTCGGCGCTCTTCGCCATGGCGATCAGTTTTTCCGGCGGGCGCTCATCCGGCGCCAGACCGCTCTGGTCGTATCGCGCCCACCAGGCGCCGTATTCCTTCGCGGTGATCGTGACTTCGCGCGAAAGATCTGGACGCCCGTGGCGCGCGGTGATGATACGGCCTGCCATATGAGTTCTACTTTGCCCCGCCAGCCTTATGGCTTGGTTTTCAGCCTTCCATCAAGGCTTTAACATGCGCCGCGGCGGATCGCCCAAGAGCCGGCAAATCATAGCCCCCCTCCAGCACGGAGACGATGCGCCCGCCAGCCTTGTCGCGGGCGACGGCCCTGATTTCAGCCGTGACCCAGGCGAAATCCGCTTCCGTTAGCCGGAGCCCGCCCAGAGGATCGGCGCCATGGGCGTCGAAACCGGCGGAAATCACGATAAAATCCGGGGAAAAATCGGAGAGCATGGGCAGAAGCGTTTCCCCCCAGGCGCGGCGGAAAGCCTCGCCCCCCTCGCCGGTCGCCAGCGGCGCGTTCGCTATATTGTCAAAAGCGCCGCGGTCGGATTTGCGGCCCGTTCCCGGATATTGCGGCCATTCGTGCGACGACGCATAAAAGCCGTGTTCGTCATGCCAGAATGCGGCTTCCGTGCCATTGCCGTGATGCACGTCGAAATCAACCACGGCGACCCGTTTTGCGCCGTGGACGGCGCGCGCGTGCATGGCGGCGACGGCGGCGGCGTTGAAAAGGCAAAAGCCCATGGCCCGTTCAGGCTCCGCGTGATGACCGGGCGGGCGCGATGCGACAAACGCATTGGTGGCTCCGCCCGCATAGATCGCGTCTACCGCCGCGCAGGCGCCGCCCGCCGCGCGCAAGGTCGCCTCGAGCGAAGACGGCCCCATAAAAGTGTCGGCGTCAAACTGCGCAAAACCTTCGGACGGGGCGTTGTCTTCGACCAGCGAACGGAAAGCGGCGGGGTGGACGCGCTCAATCTGCTCGGCGCTTGCGCGGGACGGAACGCGCCGGTCGAGATCGTCGAAGCCGCCGGCGCTGAGCGCTTGTTCCACGGCGGCGTAGCGGCCGGCATGCTCCACATGACCGGGCGGCACCTCGTGAGCGCCGAAAGACGCGTGAGAATAGAGAATGGTTTTCATGTCATCGCTTTTATCAAACGGAATTCCAGGATGCGCCAACGCATCAACTTTTGATTTCAAAGCCCGGCCGGGGCGGCGCGTCAGATTCTGACACGCCGATATCATCGACACGCGCTGTGGCCGGTCCGCACCGGGCGGCGGCGATCATATTCTCCACCGCTTCGTTGGGCCCGCAAAAAACCGCTTCAACATCGCCGTTTGAACAGTTTCGCACCCATCCTGACAGACCGCGCTGGCGCGCTTCCCGGCGGGTCCAGTCGCGAAACCCGACCCCTTGCACGCGGCCGGAAATTATCGCGGTAACGCTTTTCCATGTAGAGTTCGCGTCATTGGTCACCGGCAGACCATAAAGCCGCCCTTGTCGAAATGAAAGTGATTACGGTGCAGCGCGTTATAGTCGGGCCCGAGCACCGAGCCAAAGAAACCGCACGCCCCGGCGTGCGCCTGTTCCAGAAATGCGCCTTCCGGCGTGTCCTTATCCCAGTGGTCGAGAACGGAAATCGTCACGCCGTTTTCCAGATCGAATCCGGCGACATCGACGGCGTTGGCGAGGGCATGCTGCGAGCGGCGCCCCGTGCTGGCGTTGTTGACATTCCGGCAGGCGTAAGTTCCGTAATGGCGCACACGGACGACCCTGGAGTCAAAAAGCGCTTCCGCGGCCGGTTGCAGCGTATGACGCTCCCATTGCGCGACGCCCGCCAGCATCTGGCAGGTCAGGGTGACGCCGCCGCCCCATGATATCGCCGATTGCTCAAGACGCGCGACATTTTCAAAAACGCATCCCTCGCCGCGCTCTTCATCGGGCAGCCGCTGAAACTGAATACCCGCGCGTTCCAGCGCCGCAAAGCATGCCGGCGCGTCTGCGGCGCGCAGCTTCCACGCTGTCACGAAGGTCGGTTTCGCCGTGAGGTCCAACGGGGCGGTAATATCATAATGATCGGGGGCATAGAGCGTATAAGCGCGCCATGCGCCGTAAAGCATCGCGGCGAGCGCCGCCGCCGCGAGGGTTAATTTCAGGACGCCCGGCATACAACCCGAACGCATCTTATCGCTTTTGGTTCTGTCCCGGTCCCGAATTACCCGCCGAGCATGCCGCTCATCAAGGTCTCAGCGACGCCGGGCGGCGGCGTTGACGCATCCGGCACGAAGAAATCGGGCGCCAGCTTTTTCGAGGGATCGACGCGGTACTTTTCAAAATCCGTGACGCCGTTTTCATAAAGGAACGTATCGTCAATGATAAAATTGCCGGAAAATTCTTTCGCCGGCTTGGTGAAAATAAGATGCGCCGAATCCGACAGGATGTCGACGGTGCGCGAGGCCTGCATCATCGCCTCGCCGCCGAGGGCGAACTTTACCGCCGCCGTTGCAATCGCCGTGCGCGGCCAGAGCGCGTTAAACGCAATCCCGTCTTTTTGAAACTCAGCCGCCATGCCGAGCACGCACATGGACATGCCGTATTTCGCCATGGTGTAGGCGGTGTGGCCTGCGAACCATTTCGGCGACATGTCGAGCGGAGGAGACAGCATCAGCACATGCGGATTGTCCGATTTTTTCAGATGCGGAATGCAGGTTTTCGACGTCAGGAACGTACCGCGCGCATTGATCTGGTGCATCAGATCCCAGCGCTTCATCTCCGTATCCATCGTACCGGTCAGTGAAATCGCCGACGCATTGTTGATGCAGATATCAATCCCGCCAAACTTGCCGACTGTCTCATCGACGGCGGCCTGGACCTGATCTTCGAACCGGATGTCGCACACCAGCGGCAACGCCTTGCCGCCGGCATTCTCGATTTCCTCGGCGGCGGTGTAAATCGTGCCCGGCAGATGCTTGTGCGGTTCCGCGGACTTGGCGGCGATCGCGACATTGGCGCCGTCCCTGGCGGCGCGCAGCGCAATGGCAAGACCGATGCCGCGCGATGCGCCCGTAACGAAAAGCGTTTTGTTTTTGAGATCAGCCATGGTCAGAGCCTCCTTTGACAAGGCTGACATTAGGCCTGTTTCGCTTCAGCACAAGAGCGGCGCGCAGCGTGCGAAATTTAATCAGCCGCTTCGCACCGGCACCCGAAAACCTGCCGGGACTCATCATAGGAGCGCACGCGTTTCACGCCCTCCATCACTCGGCCGTCTTCGCCGCATTTGGCGCAGACGCCTACCGCAACGTGATCTTTCATGACAACGCATCCAAATCCGTGAGAATCGATATGAGTTTTGATGTTAAGAAGATTTGGCGGCAATTGATGGTCTTTCGGCATTCTCCGTTTCCTTTTCATCATTGGCGCGCCCGCTCGCTGCAAGCACAATGCAACGACAAACGCCGCTTTGCAACGAAAGTTGCCGAGCTGGGGAAATATTTTTCTGTATAAGGAGTAGTTAAAATTTTATCGACTAATTTAGGATTTATTTTGCCGTGCAGGCGCTGTATTGAACATCAAGAATGTCTATGCGCGGCGGCATTCGAAAACGCATTGGCACAACCACCATCCCCGTTCCTGATGTTGTAAACGTCAGAACGCCGTTTGATTCCCGCAAGCCATAGGCTGCATCGCCGCAAACGCCCGTCAAAAGACACGTCAGCACCGGCGCCTGAATCTGTCCGCCATGGGTGTGACCGCCGATAAGAAGATCGGCAGTTTCATCTGTGCTCAAATCATTTACGGTCGCCGGATTGTGCGTTAAAACCAGACGGGGGCTATCGCTTTGAGCCGCGAGCAACGAAAAATCCTGCCGGCCGCCTCGGTGATCGGACAGGCCGACAAGTTCGATCGCAAACCGGGAATTCGACAATTTCAGTTTTTGATTATCGATCAGCCTAACGCCAAGGCGCGGCAGCGCTTCGTTTAGCGCTTCGCTCAAATCAGGCCCCGGCAGACCGATATCGTGGTTGCCCAAAACGGCGAACAAAGGCGCCGACACATCGTCGAAAGCGCTGAAATTATCGGTGAAATTTTCCGGCGCGAGATAATAGGTGAAATCCCCGGCGATCAGAACGAAATCCGGCTTTGCCGCGTTCACGCGGCGCACAATGCGGGCAGCCGGCGTCACATTTTTGAAAAGCCCGTTATGCGTATCTGAAAACACGGCGATGCGCATGGCGCCGCCGGTCTTGAAACATTTTTTCAGCGTTAGCGCATGTTCCGAAACGACAAGCAGCCGCGGCTCGACAAAGCGGCCATAGGCGAGAAGCGAAATAATGACAAAAAACCCGGCGAGCAACAGGCGCGCCGGCCCTTGTCGCCGCAACATCGCCCACACTGTCATCGGCGCCGCGATGAAATAAAGAAAACTGGCGTAGAATATCGCCAGCTTGATCCATTCGAGTGGCCCGAGACCGGTCATGCCAGATCAACTATTTTCCGAATGCGGCAACCGGCCGTCAAAATTGAGAAGAAACCGCGGTTTTCACCATTTGCGTTTCTTCCGGGCGCTTTCCACTTCCTCCCACACGCGCAGTGCGTTGGCGCCCAGAATTTTTTCGATCCCCGTTTCATCGTAGCCGCGCGCCAGAAGGCCATCGATAAGCGTCGGAAAGCTCGAGGCGTCTTTCAGATCAATGGGCAAGGAGTCTCCAACGCCGTCATAATCCGTGCCGAGCCCTACATGATCAATTCCGGCCAGTTCCACCGCCCGGTCGATATGATCGAGAACATCTTCCAGCCCGGCGAAAGGATAAGGATGCGCTTCCCGCCACGCTGCATTAAAGGCCGCGCTTTCTTCATCATTCATAGGGCGGCCCATTTCAGCTTCTTGTTCTTCCCGGGCGGCGTTTCTGGGGTCGTTATAACGGTTTGCTTCCTCTGTCAGAAACGCCGAGCCGTAATTGATCATGACGACGCCGCCATTCTCGCCGATCTTGCGGACCAGATTATCGGAGAGATTGCGCTCGAAACCCGGCGTATAATGGCGCAGCGACGAATGGGAGGCGATCACCGGCGCGCGCGTCTGAGAGAGCACGTCTTCGATAGATTCGTCCGTCAGATGGCTGACGTCGATCATCATGCCGATGTCGTTCATGGCGTCCACGACTTCATAGCCGAATGGCGAAAGCCCGCCCCAGCGCCTGTCCTCATCATATGATGAATCCGAGATGTGATTGGCTTTCGAGTGCGCCAGCGTGATGTAGCGCACGCCACGGTCATAGAAGTGTTTGAGGTTCTTCAAATCGCCTTCCAGCGGCGAGCCGTTTTCCATGCCGAGCGGCATTGCGATCTTGCCTTCCTCATGCAAACGGCGAACGTCTTCCGGCGTGTAGGCGATGGCGAATTTATCGGGATGGCGCGCTTCGACTGCTTCCATCAAACCGATGAGGATATCCGCGCGGGCTTTCGCGCCGCCGGTGTCTTCGTACTTCGCCGCAACATAGATCGACATAAACGGCGCATCGAGGCCGCCCGCCCTGGCGCGCGGATAGTCAAAATCGACCGCCTTGTTTCCGGTCGCCATATCGGCGCCGTCTTCAGCGATTGAGGTTGGCGCATCCACATGCCCGTCAACGATAATCAATGACTTTGAAAGTTCTACCGCCCTGTCGGATGGCGCGGCCGCAACAAGAGACGGCGCAAACGCCGCGGCGGCGGCGAGAAATATTCTTTTCATTTCAGATACCTCGAATAACGCCCGCGCAGTTGTGTCAGACCGCGATGATTCTCTCAAGCGCAGGGATGAACAGCGCGCGCAGACTCACCGCGCGGTGATGTTTTTGTCATCGGGCCGCCGCATTGGCGCCTTACCGGCGCCTTAATCGCATCCCGTTGAATTAATTACACTTCTGACGCGACGGATAATGCTGGCTCATGCGTTTATCGGTTGTCGAAAGCGTTCTGCGCGAAGCGTGAACAAGGGGCCGTTATGGCAAAGCTGCGAATACCGAAAAAACCATTCAGGCTGGCCTTGTTCGCCGGCGCTGCTATAGCGGCCGCGATCGCAGGCTCCATGTTATTGTCTCGCGAAAAAGCGCCGGAATATCAAACGGCCGCCGTCACGCGCGGCGATTTGCAGGTGACCATTTCCGCCGCCGGGAAAGTCCAGCCAAAAAATTTCGTCGACGTCGGCGCGCAGGTCTCCGGCCAGCTTGAACAGTTTCACATCGCCGTCGGTGAAAAAGCGGAGAAAGGCGATCTTCTCGCCGAGATCGATGAAACACGCGCCGCCGCCCAGGTCGAAGCCGACCGCGCCCAGCTAAAGGAGCTGAACGCGTCTTACGCTCAGCAACAGGCGACGCTTGAACTGACGCGCGCCAACGCCGAACGGGCGAAAATGCTGCATGAGGCGGATGCAATTTCCCGCGCCGAATACGAGGCGACGAGCGCCGATCTGAAAATCGCCGAAGCGCGGCTCGCGCAGCTTGATGCGCAAAAAGAACGCCAGCAATCGACGCTACAGGCGAATATCGCAACGCTTGAATTTGCGAAAATTTACGCGCCCCTTTCAGGCACAATTGTCTCGCAAGCCGCTGTCGTGGGGCAAACGCTGAATGCGAACCAGACGACGCCGACCATTCTTCGCATCGCCGATCTTTCCGTCATGACCATAGAAGCGGATGTGTCGGAAGCGGACGTCCTGCGTATTCAAAAAGGACAGCCGGCCTATTTCACAACGTTGGGCGGAGGCGAAAAGCAATGGCGCACCAGCGTGCGGCAGGTCCTGCCGCAGCCGGAAGTGCTGAATGACGTCGTGCTTTACAAAGTGTTGCTCGACGTTGAGAACCCCGATGAACAGCTGAAACCTGAAATGACCGCGCAGGTGTTTTTTATCACCGGCGAAGCAGAAAACGCTGTTCTGGCGCCGGTCGCAGCGCTGCGCGAACGCCCGGCGCGAGAGGACCGGGGCGGCGAAAGGCGGCGGGAACGCGACGGCGGCCGCAACCTGATGGCCGCAAACGCTTCGGAACCGGAAACCAGCGAGGACGATCAGGCGCGCGTGCGCGCCGGCGCCGAACGCCGCGCCCGGCGCGCCCGTCCCGGTATGGAAGGCATGCGCGCTGCAAGTGACGCTAATCCGGATGCGGAGCGAAAATTCGTACTCGTGATGCGCAATGGCGAACCGCAACCCCAGCCCGTGCTTGTCGGCGTATCGACGCGCGCGCAGGCGGAGATTTTATGGGGCCTGTCAGAGGGCGATGTCGTGGTGACGAACGAAAAGGTTTCGGCCCCCCGCATTCAGCAAAACAACGACCGCAGCCGGCGCCCGCGCGGCATGGGTCGCAGGGGGCCACGGTAATGACCGCGCTTCTGGAGCTTGAAAATGTCGAGCGCGTTTATGGCGAAGGCGAAACCCAGGTCCGCGCACTTGACGGCGTATCCCTGAAAATCAACGCAGGCGAGTTTGTCGCTATCGTCGGCCAGTCCGGTTCCGGCAAGTCGACGCTGATGAATATTCTCGGTTGTCTCGATAAGCCAACCGCCGGCGACTACCGGATTCGCGGACAGAATATTGCAGCGCTTGACGCCGATCGTTTCGCCGCCTTACGGCGCGACACGTTCGGGTTCGTTTTTCAGCGCTATAATCTGCTGACGAGTGCAACAGCGCTTGAGAATGTGGAAATACCGGCCATTTACGCCGGCCTTAACCGCGAAGCGCGGGAAGAGCGCGCTGGCGCGCTGCTCACCAAGCTGGGCGTCGGCGACCGCATGACCCACCGGCCCAATGAACTGTCCGGCGGACAGCAACAGCGCGTCTCGATCGCACGCGCGTTGATGAACGACGCCGAAGTCATACTTGCGGACGAGCCCACCGGCGCGCTCGATTCATCATCCAGCGGCGATCTTCTCGAATTGCTGGAAGAGCTGCACCAGTCTGGCCGGACCATCATTCTCATCACGCACGACCCTTCAGTCGCCGCCCGCGCCAGGCGCATCATCGAAATCAAAGACGGTGAAATCGTTGCAGACAGCGGCGGCCAGGCATTGGCCGAAGCGAACGAACATTATCAAAAACATCAATCCGCGCCGACCCTGTTCGATCAGATGAGCGAAGCCGTGAAAATGGCTTTCCGGTCGCTGCGCGCCAACCTGTTCCGCACATCGCTCACCATGCTTGGCGTGATCATCGGCGTTTCCGCCGTTGTCGCCATGCTCGCCATCGGCGAAGGCAGCCAGAAACAGGTGGTCTCCAGCATCGAGACCATGGGCTCGAACCTGCTCTTCGTGCGGCCCGGCGCCCCCGGCACGCGCATGCGCGGCTCAGCGATAGCAACGCTCACCACCGCCGATGCGCAGGCCGTAGGCGAACTCGACAATGTTATCGCCGCCGTGCCGGTGCGCAGCGGTCGTGAAACATTGCGCGTCGGCGCGCTTGACTACCAGACCACCGTGGACGGCGTATCCTCCGACTGGCCTGCGGCGCAGCGCTGGTCGCTGGATCAGGGCGCATTCTTTTCCGGCGACGATCAGATCGCTTACCGCTCCGTAGTCGTTCTCGGCGCTACAGTGGCGACCAACCTTTTTCCCGATGGCGGCGCCGTCGGCGGCTATGTTTTTATCGGCGGCGCGCCATTTGAAGTCGCCGGCGTTCTCGCGCCCAAAGGCGCGACGGCGTGGGGGCAGGACATGGATGACGTGGTGCTGGTCCCGATTACAACCGGCATGATGCGGCTTTTCGGACAGAATTATCTGTCGTCAATTACAATCGCTGTTGAAGATACGAAAGCAATCGCGCAAACCGAGGCGGCGGCGCATGCGCTTGTCCTATCCCGTCATGGTACGGAAGATTTTCAGATCCGGAATACAGCTTCGCTTCTGGAGTCGGTTCAGGAAACCCAGAGCACGTTCGCCATGCTGCTTGGCTCTATCGCCGCGATCTCCCTGCTTGTGGGCGGCATCGGCGTGATGAATATCATGCTCGTCAATGTCAGCGAGCGCACGCGAGAGATCGGCGTCAGAATGGCGACCGGCGCGCGGCGCTCTGACATCATGGTGCAGTTCAACACCGAAGCGCTGGTGGTGGGCGGACTTGGCGGGCTGATCGGACTGGCGCTGGGACTTGCGATCTCGCTCACGCTTGAAGGTTTCGGCATGTCCATTTCCATCACGCCCGAACCGGCGATCCTCGCCTTTGGCTCCGCGCTCGCGATCGGCCTGATTTTTGGATACTTGCCCGCCCGGAAAGCCGCGCGCCTCGATCCCGTTGTCGCGCTGGCGTCGGAGTAGATGATATGAACAAAGCCGCCATTTTTCTCGCCTGCACAGCCCTGACGGCCTGCGCCACGCCGCATACCGCGGTAGAGGACCTAACGCTTATGCCCGCCGCTTACGATCACGCTGGCGATGAAACCGGCGATGCCATCGAAGCCGACTGGTGGCGCGCATTCGATGAACCCGCGCTTGACAGTCTCATTGCTGAAGCGCTCGCCGCCAATCAGAACATCACCGCCGGCCTCGCACGCTTGCGGCAGGCGCGCGCATCGGTGCGCGCAACCAACGCGACGCTCTTCCCCACGATCAGCGGCGGCGCCTCGGCCTCATCCAGTTCGCAGGACGATTTTGACGATATATCGACATCGGGCCGGCTTTCCGCCTCCTATCAGCTCGATCTTTTCGGGCAGAACAGCGCCGGCCGGGCGGCTGCGCGCGCCGGGTACGACGCGCAGGTTTTCACGCAAAAATCGCTCGAACTGACCCTGCAGTCGGATGTTGCGTTCAACTACTTCTCCATTCTCGCCCTGCGCGAGCGTTTGCAGACCGCGCGGTCCAATCTGGATATTTCCGAACGGATATTTGAGATCATCAATGTGCGCTATGACGCCGGCGATGTTTCCGGTTTTGACGTCTCCAGTCAGGAAGCCGCGCTTGCAAATGCGCGCGCGCGCATTCCGCAACTGGAACAGCAATTATTGTCGTTTGAAACCGCGCTGGCGATCCTGCTGGGGCGAACGCCGCAGGGTTACGGCGCGCCAGCGGGAAATCTTCTCGCCATGGCGCCGCCTTCCATCGATCCGGGGCTTCCCTCGAATTTATTACTGCGCCGGCCGGATCTTTTGACGGCAGAAGCATCCCTGCGCGCTGCAGACGCAAATATTGCGGCCGCCCAACGGGCCTTTTTTCCGACCATCGATTTAAGCGCCGGCCTGTCCGCTGCCCCGCTTACGGGCGGCGCCAGCGTCATTGGCTCGCTGGCGTCATCAATTGCGGGACCGATTTTCTCCGGCGGCCGGCTCGAAGCCGGGCTTGAGAGCGCTGAAGCGCGCGCAGACGAGCAAATCGCCCAATACCGTCAGGCGACGCTTTCCGCGCTGCGCGATGTTGAGGTTTCACTCAGTGGACTGATGACTTCGGCGCAACGCGAAATCCAGCTTGAGGCGGCGTACGACGCTGCGGAGCGGTCGCTGGAATTGTCGGAGGTTCGCTATCGGACGGGGGCCGACAATTTGACAAGCCTCCTCAACGCGCAATCAACGTTCTTCAATGCGTCGGACAGCCTTGTGCAGGGGCGGCTCGACCGGCTTACTGCGGCGGTGGACCTGTTTGTCGCGCTCGGCGGCGGATGGGCGCCGGAAGCCGATCGTCTGGCGGCGACGAACTGAACGCTATCCGCGTTTGCGCAAAACATGAGCGGCCATCGCCATGAGACCCGCTACGGCGAGACAATAAAATCCCATCATGCGCATCTGATCCGGGAGACTGACGCCCTGATCAATCAGCGTGCCCGTCAGCCCCGGCCCCGCAGCTGTCGCCAGCACCATGGCGGAGACGATGACCGAACGGACCGCGCCCAGATGTTTGGTCCCGTAGATTTCCGGCCAGAGCGCGCCGAAGAGCGTGGACGATACGCCGTAGCTGACGCCGAGCAGCCCCATGAACAGGAAAAGCATCGCCGCGCCTTCCGCGTCCGATGCGAAAAAACACGCGCCCGCCAGGGGAAGCAGGAAAAACGGCAAGACCATTTTTGCGCCGAAGCGATCCATTACGGCGCCATTGAGTAATGCGCACACAACCGTGGTCACCGCCATCAGCGATAGGCCTTGCGCAAAAAGCTGCGGCGGCCAGTCGCGCAAGGCGGTGAGATAATCCTGATGAAAGAAAATGGTCGTGCCGATAAACGGCGGCGCGAGAACGCCGGTAAGCAAAATCCAGAAAATCGGATCGCGCAGGACTTGCATGCGTGTCCATTGTCGCACTGGCTTGACCTGCGCCTGTTCCGATTCAAGCGGCGTGCGCGGTTTTTTATAGGCCCATATGCTGAGCGGCAGTCCGATCAGCAACAAGGCGAGCGCGCTGAAAATCCAGCCGGCCTGATAACCAAAAGCGATGGCGATGGCGGCGAAGACCAGCGGGAGCGTCGCCTCGCCGCCCTGATGACCAAGCACAACCAGCGACACCGCCCGCCCGCGATACGCATCGAACCATCGCCCCGTAGCCGTCAGCGCGATATGCGTCATCATTCCCTGGCCAAAAAGACGCAGCAGAAAAATCGCGAAAATCAAAACAGCAACTGACGGCGCATAGGCGGCGAGAAGCGTCGCGCTGGCGAGCGCCGGAATAACCAGCAGCAGCAGCCGGTGCTCTGCCACGACATCGACCAGACGCCCGACAAAGGGCAGACACGCCGCGCTGGCGATCGTCGCGGCCATGTAAAGGCGCCCGAACTCGCCGTGACTTAATGAAAACCGCGCTTGCCATTCCGCGATGGAACCGGAAATGAAAAACGTCTGACCGAAACTTGAAAAATACGTGAGAAGAAACCCGCCGGCGATCCATCGAAAATTTTTCTGCAGGAAATTCAGCAAAGACTTGGCTCCGGCCCGGCACGGTGATCACTTATGAATGGCGAAAATGCACTAAGCACGCCGTGAGACAAATTCAAATCGGCAGTTCCGAGGTATGTTTTATCTCACGCAATACAATTGAGGAGCGCACCTGTCCCACGCCGGGAAGGCGAAACAAAAAGTTTTCAAGGAAATTGTCGTAATCCTCGATATCCCTGGCGACAACGCGCAGGGTAAAATCGGAATCGCCGGTTGTCGCGCAACATTCCAGCACTTCCGGCCGCTTGGCGATTTCAACCGCCACGTCCTCAACCACCTCCGAATAGCGCCGGTCAATCGAGACATGCACAAACGCGCTGAGGGTAAAGCCGAGCGCCCGGCGGTCGAGTTTGGCCGAATATTCCCGGATGTACCCGTTTTCCTCAAGCGCCTTCATACGCCGCCAGCATGTGGCCGGCGACATGGCGGTTTCTTCGGCCAGGTCCTGCGAGGAGGCCCTGCACTGCTGTTGCAGAACTCGCAGCAGCTTCAGATCAGCCTTGTCGAGATCGTCCTTCATATTTCACCCATCTACATAATTTGATATATTTATATCAATTATTGAAATTCTACGAATTATTTCTTTCATATATGTGGAACTATCGGCAGGGATTTGAGAAACAATTTCATGGGGAAGATGCTAGGAGACCTAAACGCCAGTTCTCGAAGGAGACAGCTCATGTCAAAGAGCGCCGCCCCCGCTTTTTCCGAGGCGTCCGAAGCGCCTCGCGCTTCCAATCACCTCGATCCGTCTATCGACTGGCGCCGCATCGCCTATGTAACGCAAGTGTCCCGCGCGCTCGACGCGCTGGAGGAAACGACGCTCGTTCCGGAAAAAAAAGTCCTCTATCAGTTTTCCGCGCGCGGCCACGATATGGCGCAGGTGCTGCTCGGCGCACAATTGACCCACAAGCACGACGCCATCTGCGGCTATTATCGCTCGCGGCCGATTTTATTGTCGCTTGGGGTCGATCTTGTTGAAGCGCTCGGCTCGTCGCTGGCCCGCGCCGGCGGCTATTCCGACGGACGCGATATCGGCGTTGTCTTCAACTATCCGAATCCGGACGGTCCATCCGCCCTGCCTATGTGCGGCGGCGTCGGCGCGCAGTACACGCCTACAGCCGGCTGGGCGCAAGGCATAAAGTTCCGCACAGAAACGTTAGGCGATTCTGAATACAAGAGCGCCATCGGGGTCGTGCTGGGCGGCGAGGCGTCAGTGGCCACCAACGGCTTCTGGTCGGCGCTGACCATGGCGACGACGCTGAAACTGCCCATGCTGTTTTATATCGAAGACAATGGCTACGGTATTTCCGTGCCGTCGCATTTCCAGACGCCGGGCCGGAACATAGCCGCCAATCTCGCCAGCTTTAAAAACCTGAAAGTGCTGGATGGGGACGGAACCGATCCCGCAGAGGCGGCGGCGCTGATCAAGGAAGCCGTCGCCGCCGTCCGCGGCGCTGAAGGCCCCTGCCTTCTGCGGCTGACCGTGCCGCGCCTGCAGGGCCATTCTTTTCAGGACACGCAAACCTACAAATCGGAAGACTTTGTCGAAAACGAATGGGAGCGTGACCCGCTGCCGAAATTGAAAGACCATCTCGTCCCTTCATTGATGAACGAAGCCGAATGGAATGAGATTGAGAAGCGCGCGCAGGCCGACGTCGAAGCCGCGCGGGAAAAAGCGGAAAGCCTGCCGACCGCCGACCCTCAAACTGTGACGCGGCACGTATTTTCCGACGACGAGCCGCAGACCATGGGCGGTTTGCGGGGCGCTTTCGTTGCGCCCGAAGGCGCAGAGACGCCGGCGCCGGAAGGCAATCGGATCAACATGGTCACCGCCATCCGCAAAACGCTCGACCATGAATTATCAATCAACGACAAGATGGTGATCTTCGGCGAGGATGTGGGCCCCAAAGGCGGCGTTCACGCCGTGACGCTCGGACTGCAGAAGAAATATGGCGACGATCGCGTTTTCGATACGTCATTATCGGAAGAAGGCATTATCGGGCGCGCCGTCGGCATGGCGCTGAACGGCCTGTTGCCCGTACCGGAAATCCAGTTCCGCAAATACGCCGACCCTGCGGTCGAGCAGATCAATGATTGCGGCACCATGCGCTGGCGCACCAATAACCGCTTCGCCGCGCCCATGGTGGTGCGCATGCCGGTAGGCTTCTTCAAATGCGGCGATCCCTGGCACAGTCAGACCAATGAAGTGCAGTTCGTGCACTCGCCCGGCTGGAAAGTCGCCGTCCCGTCCAACGCCGAAGACGCCGTTGGTCTGCTGCGCACGGCGCTGCGCGGCGACGATCCGGTCATGTTCCTTGAACACCGCGCCATGCTGGACGCCGCCTCGGCGCGGCGCGCCTATCCGGGCGACGACTACAAGCTGCCCTTCGGCAAGGCGAAGGTGACGCGCGAGGGCGGCGACATCACGCTCATCGCCTGGGGCGCGATGGTCGAACGGTGTGAAAAGGCGGCGGAGACGTCATCGCGCAGCGTCGAAGTGATTGACCTGCGCACGCTCATGCCGTGGGACAAGGAAACAGTGCTCGCCTCCGTGTCGAAAACCCATCGCTGCCTCATCGTGCATGAAGATCTGCAAACCGGCGGTTTTGGCGGCGAGATCGCCGGCGTCGTCGCCGATGAAGCTTTTCTCGACCTTGACGCGCCGGTCTCGCGCCTCACCATGCCGGATGTGCCAAGTCCGCATAATCCCGCGCTGTTGAATGCTGTTGTGCCGGACGCCGGGCGCATCGCCTCCAAAATCGATGAACTCTGCGAATTTTAATTTTTGAGCGAATTTATGACCGATACTGATGTTCTGGCGCCCGTCGAGCAGGAAGGCACGCAGGCCGTTGTTCGCGCCTGGCTGAAAAAAATCGGCGAGGCCGTTGCGGAAGGCGATCCGATTGTCGAGCTTGAAACCGACAAGGTGGCGGTTGAAGTACCCGCCCCCGCAAGCGGGGTGTTAAAGGAGATTGTGATTTCCGAAGACGCCGCCGCGGAACCCGGCGCCGTTCTCGGCCGGATCGGCGAAGGCGAGGCAAAAACCGGAAACGCAGCGCCGGAATCAACAGACGCAACGCCTGAACCGGAAAAAGAAACACCAAAGCCAAATGGCGCAGCGGAAGTCGCCGCAGCGGCGGTTGCAGACAAGGAAAACCGGCTCTCGCCGTCCGTGCGCCGCCTCGTTCTCGAAAACGAACTTGATCCGTCGCAAATCGGCGGCACCGGCAAGGACGGCCGCCTCACCCGCGCCGATGTGGAGACCTATCTGAAAGATGGCGGTAAGCCGGCTAAGGCCCCTGCATTTGCGCGCGCGCCGTCCGGCGGCGCAGGCGCATCGGAAAAAATTCCGCACGACCGGATGCGCCGGCGCATTGCAGAACATATGTCGCACTCCGTCGCCACGGCGCCGCATGTCACCGCTGTTTTCGAGGCCGACTTCACCGCCATCGCCGCCCACCGCGACATGCACAAGAACGACTACGCAAAACGCGGCGTCAAACTCACCTACACCGCTTATTTCCTCGCCGCCTGCGTCGAAGCCATGCGTGTTTCGCCAAAGGTCAACAGTCAGTGGCATGACGATTACCTTGAAGTTTTTGAGGATATCAATATCGGCGTCGGGACTGCGCTCGGCGACAAGGGTCTGATCGTTCCCGTCGTGCAGCAGGTGCAGCGGCGCTCGCTGTTTGATATCGCCAGCGAATTGCAGCGCCTGACGGAAAAAGCGCGTGACGGCGCGCTTGGCCGCGAAGACATCCGTGGCGGCACTTTTTCTATCTCTAATCACGGCACGTCCGGCTCGCTGGTCGCATCCCCCATCATTATTAATCAGCCGCAATCGGCCATTCTCGGCGTCGGCAAGCTGGAAAAGCGGGTTGTGGTGAAAACCGTCGACGGCGTCGATTCCATGCAGATCCGTCCCATGGCCTATGTGTCTCTCACCATCGACCATCGCGCCCTTGACGGCGCGCAGACGAATGCATGGTTGTCTCGCTTCGTGGAGGTGCTAGAGAACTGGCCGCAGCAATAAATGAGCGATCCGATGTTTTCCGATTTGAAGCTTGTCCAGCCTGACGCCATTCTCGGTCTTTCCGCCGCTTTCCGCGCCGATACGCGCGAGGACAAGATCGATCTCGGCGTCGGGGTCTTCCGCACGCCGGATAACCGAACGCCGGTGATGCAAGCTGTCGCGGACGCGCAAAACCAGCTCGTGGAAAACGAAACCACCAAGGTGTACCTGCCGCCTGAGGGCGCGCCAGGGTTTGGCGAGGCTATTGTGGATCTCTTGTTCGGCGCCGGTCATCCGGCGGCGAAGGACGCACGCCTTGCTGCGATCCAGACGCCCGGCGGCTGCGGCGCTTTGCGCATCGGGGCCGAATTGCTGGCGCGGTCGGGCGCCAAATCTATCCATGTGGGCGAGCCCACCTGGGCGAACCACAAACCGCTGATGCAGGCCGCAGGCCTCGAGGTGATCGCGCTGCCGTTTTACAACAAAGAAAAATGCGCCATCGATTTCGATGATTTCATGGGCGGTGTTGAAAGGCTCGGAAAAGACAATGTCCTTCTGCTGCATGGCTGTTGTCATAATCCGACGGGAGCGGATTTAACCAATGCGCAGATCGACGCGATTTTCGATGCGGCGGAAAGCCAGGGCTTTGCTGTCTTTATCGACACGGCCTATCACGGCTTCGGCGAAAGTCTCGATGCTGACGCCTATATGGCGCGCGAGGCGGCCCGGCGTTTACCCTCGGCGCTGATCGCCTATTCCTGCTCGAAAAACTTCGGGCTCTATCGCGAGCGCGCCGGCGCGCTGATCGCCGTCGGCAGGGACGCCGAGCATGCCAAAATCATGGTGAGCCATATGACGTCGCTCGCGCGCGGCAATTATTCCATGCCGCCCGCTCATGGCGGCTTGATCGTGAGCAAGATTTTGCATGACGATAGCCTGCGCGCCGCATGGAAAAACGAGCTTGACCATATGCGCGGCGCCGTCATCGGCAATCGCGAACTTCTTGTGAAGACTGCGCGCGAAATGCAACTCGGCGACCGGCTCGATTTCATCACGCGCCAGCGCGGCATGTTTTCCATGCTGCCGGTGACGAAAGAGCAAACAGACGTCTTCCGTGAAAAGCACGGGGTCTACATGACCGGCAACGGCCGCATCAATATGTGCGGCGTGAACACCAGCAATGTGGAAGCGATTGTCACGGCCTATAAGGACGTAGCGGTTTAATTAAACGTCTCGCCTTTCGCCGCCTTGTCTTTGAGAAATTTTGAGATTTCAAAATCCGCGCCCAGCCTGTCAGCGTGTTTTTCAAGACCGTCGACGATCGTCTGCAGGCCAATCATATCGGCCCAGAACATCGGTCCGCCCGTGTAAGCCGGCCAGCCATAGCCGTTGAGCCAGACGATATCGATATCGGATGCGCGCTGCGCCTTGCCTTCCTCTAAAATCTTCGCGCCTTCGTTCACCATGGGATATAAAAGACGCTCGAGAATTTCCTGGTCGCTGATGTCGCGCTGTTCATTGCCCGATTTGGCGGCGAATTCAGCAATAATGTCCTCGACTTCCTTTGACGGCGATCCGCGACGGTTCTCATCGTAATCGTAAAATCCCTTGCCGGTCTTCTGGCCGCGCCGGTCGCGCTCGCACAGCACCTCGCGAATGGTGGCGCTTTTCGACGTTTCCTTATTCCACCCGAGATCGAGGCCCGCGAGATCCGCCATCTGGAACGGCCCCATGGGCAGGCCGAATTCCGTCAGGACACGGTCCACATCCCAGGGTTTCGCGCCTTCCAGCAGCAGCACCTGCGCCTGATCCTGCCGCTGGCGCAGCATGCGGTTGCCGATGAAACCGAAGCAGACGCCGGCGACAACGGCAACTTTTTTGATCTTCTTGGCGAGAGCCATCGCCGTTTTCAGGACCGGCGCGGATGTTTTTTCCCCGCGCACGATCTCGAGCAATTTCATGATGTTCGCCGGCGAAAAGAAATGCAGACCGATAACCGCCTCCGGCCGCTTGGTAACGGCGGCGATCTCGTCGACGTTGAGGTAGCTCGTATTCGTGGCGAGGATCGCGCCGTCTTTCACTATGGCGTCAAGCGTGTTGAAAACGTCTTTTTTTACATCCATGTCCTCAAACACGGCTTCGATCACCAGATCGCAATCAGCGACATCGTCATATGACAATGTCGGCGTTAATAGGCTCATGGCCTTGTCGACCTGCTTCTGCGTCATGCGTCCGCGCGCGGCCGTGCGCTCGTAATTTTTCCTGATAATGCCGACGCCGCGCTCAAGCGCGGCCTCTTCGCGTTCGACAATCGTCACCGGGATGCCCGCGGAGAGGAAATTCATGGAAATTCCGCCGCCCATGGTGCCGGCGCCGAGGACGCCGACCTTGTTAATCGGAATGACCGGCGTATCAGCTGGAATATCGTCGATTTTGGAGGCGGCGCGTTCTGCAAAAAAGACGTGGCGCAACGCTTTCGATTGATCGCCGGAAACCAGTTTTGTGAACAGCTCACGCTCTTTTTTGACCCCGTCCTCGAAAGGAAGCTCGACAGCGGCGCGCACCGCCTCGATGCAGGCGGCGGGCGCTTCGAAACCGCGCAGGCGTTTTGCGTTGTTCTTTTTGAAATCTTCAAACAGGCCGGGATTTTTTGCATCAGCCGCAATTTTATCCGTACGCTCACTTGTTTTGGGATGCGAAGCATTGCTGATAATGTCGCTGGCGAAAGCGATTGCGTCGGCATCCAACGCATTTTCATCGGCCAGCCGGTCCACAAGCCCGATATCGGCGGCTTTTTTCGCGGCGATGGGATCGCCGGTCACGATCATCTGCAAGGCGTCGCTGACGCCGACAATGCGCGGCAGCCGCTGCGTGCCCCCCGCGCCGGGCAGAATGCCCAGCTTGACTTCCGGCAAGCCCAGCTTCGCTGACGGAACAGCAATGCGGTAGTGACAGCCGAGCGCCACTTCCAGCCCGCCGCCGAGCGCTGTGCCGTGAATCGCGGCGACGACCGGTTTCGCGCTCGCCTCGATCGTGTTGACGACCTCCGGCAGCCACGGGTCCAGCGGCGGCTTTCCGAACTCGGTAATATCGGCGCCGGCGAAAAATGTGCGGCCTTCGCAGCGGATCACCACCGCTTTGACGTCATCATCCTGCGCCGCTTCTTCAATTGCGCCTGTCAGCCCCGCACGTACAGCCTGCCCGAGGGCGTTCACCGGCGGATTATCCGAGGTTACAATTAAAAGGTCGCCTTCTTTGCGGGTGGTGATGACAGCCATTTTGGTTTCCCTTTGTTTCCGTCGCGATGCGCGCCCGCGGTTTATCGCTTTGCCGGCGGCGATATTCAACACCGCCGCACAGGAAAACAGGCGCTCGTTGCGGCGGGGATACCCGCTGCGTCCCGATGCTGGCGGCGAATTTATTAGACTTTTGCGCACGCATCTGCTTAGTACCCTTCCCCCCTCGCCAGGTGGGACGGTCTGGAGAAACTTTACAGACAATGCGGATTGCCGAGATCATACGAAAAAAACGCGATGGCGGCGAGCTTGCCGGCTCCGAGATCAAAGCATTTGTATCCGCACTCGCCGATCACTCCCTGCCGTCTGAACAGGCTGCTGCGCTGGCGATGACGATTTTCTTCCGTTCAATGACGGAAAAGGAAACCGCAGCATTGACGCTGGCCATGGCGCGGTCTGGCGATGTTATCGACTGGCGTCACGAAAATCTCTCCGGGCCCGTTGCCGATAAACACTCCACCGGGGGGGTTGGCGACAAGGTGAGCTTTGCGCTTGCGCCCATCGCCGCCGCCTGCGGCTGCTATGTGCCGATGATTTCCGGCCGGGGTCTCGGCCATTCCGGGGGCACGCTCGACAAGATCGAAAGCATTCCCGGCTATAACGTCAAACCGGACACCGCCGCATTCAAACGCGTGGTGAAAGATGTGGGGTGCGCGATTATCGGGCAGACAGCAAAACTCGCCCCTGCCGACCAGCGGCTTTACGCCATTCGCGATATCACTGCGACGGTGGAATCCATTCCGCTGATTACGGCGTCGATCCTGTCCAAGAAAATCGCCGCCGGCAATCAGGCGCTGGCGATGGACATCAAGACAGGTTCCGGCGCGTTCATGCCTTCGCTGGAAGCCGCAAGAGCGCTCGGCGAGAGCATTGTAGCAACCGGAAACAAGGCGAACTTGAAAACCCGCGCGCTGATAACCGATATGGCCGAACCGCTGGGGCGGACCGCTGGCAACGCCGTCGAAATTGATGAAATTGTCGCCTATCTGAAGAATGAACACCGCGAAGCCCGACTTGACCGGGTCATCAAAGCTCTATGCGCCGATTTGTTGATGATGACGCAAATTGCGAGCGATAAATCAGACGCCGAAGGCAAAGTTGAAACGGCGATCACATCCGGACGGGCTGCGGAGATTTTCGCGCAAATGGTTTCGGCGCTGGGCGGTCCTTCGGACTTTATGGAAAAGCATCGTGCCTATCTGCCGGAAGCGAAATATTCGGCGCCCGTTCCCGCGCCCTCCACCGGTTACCTGGCGAAAATCGATACAAGAAAGATCGGCATGGCGATTGTCAATCTTGGCGGCGGGCGCGCCACAGTCGACGAAGAGCTCGACCATTCCGTAGGGTTCACCCATATCGCCGCAACGGGCGAGGCGGTCGGCGATGACCGGCCGCTCGCGATCGTCCATGCAGGCGATGACAACGCGCTGGCGCAGGCCATAAAATCCTATAAAGACGCTTGTGAAATTTCACAGACGCCGCCGGAAAAACGCCCTGTGATTTATGAAACCATTGCATAACCGTAAGCACAATCTATGACCTGTACGGACGAAGAACTATTTGAACATGCGTTGAAAATTCGCGAGCGCGCCTATGCGCCTTATTCGAAATTCAAAGTCGGCGCGGCGATCCTCGACAAGAACGGCGCCATCCATTGCGGCTGCAATGTGGAAAACGCGGCCTATCCGCTAGGGAACTGCGCCGAAACTTCCGCCATAGCGGCGATGGTGAGCGCCGGCGGCGGGGAAATCGCAAAAATCGCCGTTCTCGGCGGCGCGGATGCGATTACAGAGTGTGCGCCCTGCGGCGGATGCCGGCAGGCTATCGCAGAATTCGCAGGCGAAGACACGGCGGTCCTGTTAAAGGGCGCAGACGGCGTCATTCAGTCCCTGACAGTCGCTGAGCTTCTGCCCCGCGCCTTCCGCCTGAAATCTTAAGTGTGAAACCTCGAACCGCCGTTTTAGGTTTTAATTCATGCTGAAGATTGCTAGATTAAATAGGATGTTATGACTTTGATAGCACAACCCTTTTTCCGGCGCGACGATTGTTTCAAAGCGTGCTGAACGCCTTGACGAACTGTCCGCCGCAACGAACGAAGCAGAACTGAACAACAGGCAAACGACTTGGCGCGCGCACTCATCGGCATACTGGATTCCTTCGGCGTCGGCGCCAGCGAAGACGCGCACAAATTCGGTGATGAAGGTGCGAATACATTCGTGCATATCGCTGAAGCGTGCGCCGCCGGCGATGCGGACAAGGACGGGCTCCGCGCCGGACCGTTGAAAATTCCGAACCTGATGCGGCTCGGTCTCGGCGAACTGGCGCGCGAGGCGACGGGCGCTGAGGCGCCAGTCGCAGGGCCATCCGCTTTCGACGCGGCCTACGGCTATGCGGCCGAACGCAGCTTCGGCAAGGATACGCCTAGCGGGCACTGGGAGATGATGGGCCTACCTGTAGAGTTTGAATGGGGCATGTTTCCTAAAGGCCCGCCAAGCTTCCCGGACGCGCTGCTCGACAAACTGATAGCGCAAGCGGAGCTGCCCGGCTTGCTCGGCGACAAACACGCGTCCGGCACGGTGATTATCGAGGAACTGGGCGAAGAACACATCGAGACCGGCAAACCGATTGTCTACACCTCTGCGGATTCCGTTTTCCAGATCGCCGCGCACGAAAAGCATTTTGGTCTTGAGCGTCTTTATGATGTCTGCAAAGTCGCACGTAAACTCGTTGACGAATATAATGTCGGCAGAGTGATTGCGCGGCCCTTCATCGGCGAACGCAAAGGCGATTTCGTGCGCACCGGCAACCGGAAAGACTACGCAACGCCGCCGCACGCGCCAACGCTGCTTGATCTCTATGCGGAACAAGACCGCCCGGTGATCGGGATCGGGAAGATCAGCGATATTTTCGCCGGCAGCGGCGTCACGAAATCCGTCAAGGCGCATGGCAATGAGGCGCTATTTGACGCCTGGCTGGAAGAAATCGAAAATGCGCCGGATGGCTCCATAATCTTCGCAAACTTTGTGGACTTCGATATGCTGTACGGCCACCGGCGTGACATCGCCGGCTACGCTGCAGCGCTGGAGTCGTTCGACAAGCGCCTGCCGGAGCTGGAGGCCGCGCTGAGACCCGATGACGTTGTCGTGTTAAGCGCCGATCATGGCTGCGACCCCACATGGCCCGGCTCGGACCATACGCGCGAGTTTATTCCGGTGATCGCCTTCGGCGAAAAAGTGAAAGCCGGGTCAATCGGCCGGCGCGACAGTTTCGCCGATATCGGGCAGTCGCTGGCGGCGCATTTAGGCTCCCCGCCGCTGGCGGCGGGTAAGTCTTTTCTGGGGTGATGGTGGAAAGAGTTCTGACATGAACCGTACTAATGTAATGGACCTCGAAAAGCGCCGAAAGGAAAGCGCCGGCGGAAGCAATGGCGATCATGCGCGCAACCCGGGAACTCCTCTTGACCTTGATCTGGTGGATACGGTGCGCGTCAACCGTTCCGCTGCGGAACGGCGCATTGCGACGCTCGCAGGCCGGCGCACCGTAAAGAAAGACTGGCAGGCGGCGTGGCTGTTAAAGGCCATATCCTGCATGGATTTAACAACGCTCGCCGGCGACGATACGGACGGGCGCGTGCGCCGGTTATGCGCCAAGGCGATGCAGCCCGTTCGCTCAGATCTCCTGAAAGATCTGGATGCGGAAGGATTAAACCTCACCGTTGGCGCAGTGTGCGTCTATCACGCATTCATTGAAACGGCGGCGGCGGCCCTGAAGGGTTCGCCCGTTGAAGTGGCGGCGGTTTCCACCGGTTTTCCGGCGGGGCAATCGCCTTTTGAAACGCGCCTCAAGGAAATCGAGCTTTCCGTCGCCGCAGGCGCAACGGAAATCGATATCGTCGTCAGCCGGCGGCATATTCTCAGCGCAAACTGGCGCGCGCTTTATGACGAGGTCAAAGCCTTCCGCGAAGCGTGCGGGCCGGCGCATTTAAAGGCGATCCTTGCAACCGGCGAGCTTGGCTCTATCGGCAAGGTCGGCAAGGCGTCCATGGTCGCCATGATGGCTGGCGCCGATTTCATCAAGACTTCCACCGGCATGGAGCCTGTGAACGCCACCCTGCCCGTCAGCCTCGTGATGATGCGCGCCATCCGGGATTTTCACGACGCGACGGGCGCAAAGGTCGGTTTTAAACCGGCGGGCGGCATCTCCGACGCCAAAACCGCGCTTCAATATCTGGTTTTATTAAAGGAAGAACTGGGGAATGATTGGCTGACGCCAAAACTGTTCCGGTTCGGCGCCTCACGCCTGCTTGGCGATATCGAACGCCAGCTCGAACATCATGCGACCGGGCGTTATTCGGCCGCCAACCGCCACCCGATGGGATAAGCCATGTCCAATACGGCAGAAATTTTTGAAAGTATGGAATACGGCCCCGCGCCGGAAGAGTCCGCATTTGTACGCGACTGGCTGAAGGAAAAATCAGACGGGTTTCAACACTACATCAACGGCGCGTTTACATCCGGCGGCGACGGGCAAAAGACCATCGAGAGCCGGAACCCCGCCGACGGGGAAATACTGGCGCGCTTTTCCGCGGCCGGGGAAGCGGAAGTGGACGCCGCCGTCAGCGCCGCGAAATCCGCCTTTCCGAAATGGGCGAAGCTGTCAGGCCATGAGCGCGCAAAATATCTTTATGCGCTGGCGCGTCTTGTCCAGAAAAATGCGCGATTTCTTTCCGTTCTGGAAACGCTCGATAACGGCAAACCGATTCGTGAAACGCGCGATATCGATATTCCCCTCGTTGCGCGGCATTTTTATCATCACGCCGGCTGGGCGCAGTTGCAGGAAACGGAATTCTCAGACTACGAACCGTTAGGGCCGGTCGGACAGATTATTCCGTGGAATTTTCCGCTATTGATGCTGGCGTGGAAAATCGCGCCCGCGATCGCGCTTGGGAATACCGTAGTGCTGAAGCCGGCCGAATACACAAGCCTCACAGCGCTTTATTTCGCGGAGTTGTGCAAGGAAGCGAAAATTCCGTCAGGCGTCGTTAACATCGTCACCGGCGCGGGCGAGACAGGCGAACTGATCGTGAAGCATCCGGACATCGCCAAGATCGCCTTTACCGGCTCCACGGAAGTAGGCCGCATCATTCGCCGCCAGACGGCGGGTTCGGGCAAAAAACTCTCGCTGGAGCTTGGCGGTAAATCGCCCTTCATCATCTTCGAGGATGCCGATCTTGACGGCGCGGTCGAGGGACTTGTCGACGCCATCTGGTTCAATCAGGGCGAGGTTTGCTGCGCGGGATCGCGTCTTCTGGTCGAGGAAAGCGTCGCCGACAAGGTGACGGAAAAAATCAAACGCCGCCTGTCGTCGTTTCGCATTGGCGATCCGCTCGACAAGGCCGTTGATATGGGCGCCATTGTCGACCCGGTGCAGCGGGACCGTATTCAATCGCTTGTGGCGCAGGGTGAAAAGGAAGGCGGCGACGTCTGGCGCCCGGACATTGAGATTCCGCAAGTCGGCTGCTTTTATCCGCCGACGCTGATTTCCAACGTTTCACCCTCCAACGTCGCCGTGCGCGAAGAAATTTTCGGACCCGTCCTGACGTCCATGACATTCCGTACCCTGAAAGAAGCCGTCGACCTCGCCAACAACACCCGTTACGGGCTCGCCGCGACAATCTGGTCGGAAAACATCAACCGCGCGCTGGAAGCGGCGAGCGCCGTAAAAGCCGGCGTCGTCTGGATCAACACCACTAACGGTTTCGACGCCGCCTGCGGCTTTGGCGGCTATCGCGAATCCGGTTTCGGTCGCGAGGGCGGGCGCGAAGGCGTCTTCGAGTACCTGAAACTGCAAAAAGAATGGGGCGGCGAGGAAAAACCGGCGCCGGCGCCGGAGATCAGCGGCGAACCCGATACTGGCGACCCTGATGGCGGCCTCGACCAGACGCCGAAACAGTTTATCGGCGGCAAACAGAAGCGTCCGGACTGGGGGCGCACCATGCCGGTCGCCGCTCATAACGGGTCTTATGCGGGACGGGTTTCCTACGGCAACCGCAAGGATATTCGCGACGCGGTCGAGGCCGCGTTTAAAGCGCAAGGCTGGGGCGCAACCACCGGCCACGCCCGCGCGCAGATATTATATTTCATCGCCGAAAATTTTTCCAAACGCGCCGATGAATTCGCCAAACGTCTGCAACAGATCACCGGCGTTTCAAAATCGAAAGCGCGCAAGGAAGTGCAAGCCAGCATTTCCCGCCTTTTCGCCTATGGCGCTTGGGCGGACAAATATGACGGACTGGCCCATTCGCCGCCGCAACGCAATGTGGTGCTCGCCATGAACGAGCCCGTGGGCGTGATCGGCGTTGTCTGCCCGGATGCGTCGCCTCTGCTTTCATTCGTTTCCATGTGGGCGCCGGCTGTCGCCATGGGCAACCGCGTCGTCGTTGTCCCCTCGGAGCGCTATCCGCTACTGGCGACGGACTTTTATCAAATTCTCGAAACGTCGGATGTGCCCGGCGGCGTCGTCAATATTGTCACCGGCGAGCACGCAGCGCTGGTCAAAACGCTCGCCGAACACGATCAGGTGGAAGCCATCTGGCATCACGGGTCCGCCGAGGAATGCCAATTTGTCGAGAAAGCGTCCGCCGACAATTTGAAACGGGTCTGGACGAATAATGGACGCTCACGCGACTGGAGCGATGCGCGCACCGGCGAAGGCCGCGAATTTTTGCGTCATGCTTGCGAAGTGAAAAATATCTGGCTGCCCTATGGCGATTAAAGGCGATATACGCATGTGGAATCATACAAGGAGCGTTTTGGCAGGCCTGCTGGCGTCGTTGTTAACGGGTTGCGTCAACGCGCAATCGATGGCTGAAACGACCGGCGGCAATAAAGTTGACGACCGCGAGATTGCGTCGATGATGGAAAAACATTGCATCTCTTGCCACGCTGCAGAGCCAAGCAATGAAATTTATGCCGCGCCCGCGGGCGGGCTTTCCCTTGAAACTTTGGCGAGCGTGCGGGAATTCGCCTGGGAGATCCGCCTGCAAACTGTCGACAGCGATCTCATGCCGCTTGGAAACACGACCGACATGACGCAGGCGGAACGTGAACAGCTCGGCAGCTGGCTCAATCAGCAGGAAGATCAATAGTCCCGCCATGGCGCTTGAGGCTTTCCGCGCACAAATATTGTATGTGAACGACGATCCGCTTCTGGCGGGCAATGACGACGCCGTCCGGTTTTTCGATGACGGGCTTTTGCTCGTGGAAAACGGCTATGTGGTCAATACGGGTTCCTATGTGGAGTTGGCGGACAGCCTGCCCGCTGGCGTCACGCCCCTCCATTTTAAGAACTGCCTGATTACGCCGGGCTTCATCGACACGCATATTCACTATCCGCAAACTGATATTATCGGCGCGCATGGCGCGCAATTGCTCGACTGGCTTGAACGATACACTTACCCCGCCGAAGCGGCCTTCGCCGACCCCGCCCATGCGCGCGAGACGGCGCAATTTTTCCTTCGCGAACTTCTGCGCAATGGAACGACAACTGCGCTTGTCTTCGCCTCCAGTCACGCCGATTCCGTAGATGCAATTTTTGAAGCCGCGCTTGAAAAAAGCATGCGCCTCTATGCAGGCAAGGTGCTGATGGACCAAAACGCCGATGCGGTGCTGTGCGACGGCGCGGATCTCGGCCGCGCCGACACCGTTCGCCTTATTGAAAAATGGCGCGGCAAGGGCCGCCTCGGTTACGCGGTGACGCCGCGCTTCGCACTGACGAGTTCGGCGGAACAATTACGGATGGCGGGAGAAATTCTGCGCGACTATCCGGATGTGTTATTACAAACCCATCTTTCGGAGAATTACGCTGAAATCGAAATGGCGGCGCGTCTGTTTCCAGAGGCTTCGGATTATCTGGATATATATGCGCGCAACGGGTTGCTTACCGGCCGTTCCGTATTCGCCCATGCGCTGCACATGGACGCCGGCGCCTTCAACCGCATCGCTGACGCCAACGCCGCCATTTCTTTTTGTCCCTCATCGAACCTGTTTCTGGGTAGCGGCTTATTTTCGCTCAAAAGCGCGCATGACGCGGGCGCGCAGGTATCTCTCGGTACGGATGTGGGCGCCGGCGCCAGCTTTTCCATGCTGCACATCGCGCAAAACGCTTATAAAGTTGCGCAGATGAACGACAACAACCTTGATCCGTTCACTCTGTTTTATCTGGCGACGCTGGGCGGGGCGCGCGCGCTCAACGCGGGCGACAGGATCGGCCATCTGGCGCCGGGCGCCGAGGCGGATTTCCTCGTGCTTGATTACGCGGCGACGCCCCTGATCGAAAGGCGCATGCGTGCGGCCCGCGACCTTCAAGAGCGTCTGTTTGCTTTCATGATTCTTGGCGATGACCGCGCCGTCAAACAAACCTACATCGCAGGCGCGCTCGCCCATGACCGGGATGGCGCCGCATGAGCAACGCAGCGCCTATCCCGCCTGTCGCAGAGCTTCATTGCCATGTTGAAGCCACAGTTTCACCGGCGGACGCGCGCCGCCTTGCGGCCCGGCATCGGCTCGATATCTCATCCGTCTTCGATGACGCAGGCGCCTATCGCTGGAGAACATTTACCGAATTTCTTCACGTCTACGACGCGGTAAGCGAAGTCGTGCGTACGCCCGAAGACTATTTTGAAATTACCGCTCATTATTTTGAGCGCATGGCTGCGAAAGGTATGATCTATGGAGAACTGATCGTTTCCCCGGCGCACGCTGCGCGTTTCGGCTTACCCTATGCCGTGCTGATGGATGCAGTCGCGAGCGCCATGCGCGAAGCAGAGACGGAAAACAGCGTCGCCGGCCGGATCATCGTTACCGCCGTTCGCCATTACGGCGCCGAACACGCCTTCGAAACCGCAAAAGCCGCCGCCGCTTCGCCGCACCCTTACGTGACGGGGTTCGGCATGGCCGGAGATGAAGCCTTTGGCGCCGCGGCCGATTTCAGATCCGCTTTTGAAATCGCGAGAGACGCCGGCCTCAATTGCACCGTACATGCGGGAGAAATATTGGGACCGGAAAGTGTTCGCGACGCGCTTCAGATCTTCAAGGTGCAGCGGATCGGGCACGGCGTGCGCGCGATCGAAGACCCAGCGCTGGTAGCGGAGCTGGCCGATCGCAGCGTTACGCTGGAAGTTTGCCCTACCTCGAATGTCGCCATGGGGCTTTACCCCTCCATCGCCGAACATCCCGTACGCGTGCTGTCGGAAGCGGGAGTGAACGTCACGCTGAACGCCGACGATCCTGCTTTTTTTGATACCGACCCCGTGGAGGAGTATAAACGCGCCGCGAATGCTCACGGATTTTCATATGATACGCTTTTAGGGTTTACCCGAAACGCTATAGAGGCCGCTTTTTGCGATGACGAAACAAAAACCCGCTTGCTCAACAATATAGCAACCGCCGATGACGAATAAGGAAACGCCCATGTACGACGCCGTTCAGACCGCCGCGGACTCCATCGCCGCGCAGCATGGCGGCCCTTTTCCGAAAACCGTTCTTGTGCTTGGCAGCGGACTCGGCGGGTTCGGCGAGGTCATAGAAACGCAAACAATTATTCCTTACAAGGATATTCCGGGATTTCCCACCTCGACTGTCTCCGGTCATTCAGGACAATTGCTGATCGGCAAAGCCGCGGGCGCCCCTGTCGCCTGCATGCAGGGACGATTGCATCTTTACGAAGGTCATCCGATTGAGCAGGTCGCGCTGCCGATCCGCGCCTATCGCGCACTGGGCGCGCAAACGCTTGTTCTCACCAATGCGGCCGGCAGCCTGAAACCGGATATGGGTCCGGGTTCCCTGATGATTATCGAGGATCACATCAACGCGTCGGGACAAAATCCGCTAATCGGACCGAATGACGAGAAAATCGGCCCGCGCTTTCCGGATATGAGCGACGCCTATGACAGAGCTTTGCGTGAAAAGCTCGCCAGCGCCGCCAATATCGAGAATATTGACCTCGCAAGCGGCGTCTATCTTTATACACAGGGGCCAAGCTTTGAAACGCCGGCGGAAGTGCGCATGTTTGCCAGTTGGGGCGCGGATGCGGTCGGCATGTCAACTGCGCCGGAAGCGATTGCGGCCGTCCACGCAGGACTGAAAGTCGCCGGCCTGTCGCTTATTACGAACCACGCGGCAGGCATCGCGTCCCATAAAATCACCCATGATGAAACGCTGGCGGTCGGGGCGCAGTCATTTGAAAAAATGAGCCGGCTTATGCTGCGGTTTTTGCCTGCAGTCGCCTGACCGCCGGCCTGCACAATGCACAAAATTGGATAGTTCCGGTTTTTTTATTGAAATATTGCGCCCCGCCGGGAACCAAGCTTCATGATCGGGCGTTCACCCTTAAATTGCTCATTTTCAGGCGGTGCAACCGTCCTTTTTTGAGCTCAGCGTTTGCGAGGCAGAGTTGCATCTTTGCTTGCTTCGCAAGGGAAGAGAATGCCCAGCCCGCCCCCCGGACCGCCCAGCATTCTCTTCCCTTTTCTTTGCCCGTCTGTTTTTTGCGCCGCCAGCGTAAAAAACAGACGGCGCCCTATATTATTGCGCGCCCCAAATCATCCAGGCGCCAATCGCCGCAAAAATGGCGATCCCAGCCAGAAAGATTGAGCGCTCGTGGCGTTCAATAAAGTCGCGCGCACGCGACCCAATCAGCATGACGAGCGCCGCCAGCGCCATATATCTGACGCCGCGCGACAAGGTTACGGCAGCCAAAAATACCGGCAGGGATAGTTTGATCGCGCCGGCCGCGGCGGTCCCTACCTGAAACGGAAATGGCGTGATTCCGACCAGGAACAACGACATGAATGCGTTTTCCTGCAGATCGGAACGCGCCTGCTCATACTCCTCTTGAAGATCGAGAAAACTGATCAACGGCTCCGCCACCGGTTCCAGCAACACAGCGCCGAGCGCATACATTAAAAGCGCGCCCAGCACATTGCCGGCAAGCAACCAGAGAGCGACAATAAACGCGCCTTTGCCCCGCGCCGCCATCATTGGGATGAATAAAGGCTCCATGGGGAAAACGACAAACGACCCCTCAAGGAAGCCGAGTACAGCGGCCGCCGGCCCTGTCCATTTTCTTTCTTCTGACAGTGATTTAATGAAATTGGACAAGTTTCTCGCGCGCGATGATGAAAAATCTATCTTCGCGTCTGGTTACCATCTGGCCTGTCAGGCGACAAGCATGTTCCCGTTCTCATTTTCGCAAACGCTGCAATCAGCGGTCAGTCGCCCGTCGCTTCTTCGCCGCACCATTCTCTTCCGCAAGTTCAGGCTTTGCGGTGCTTGAATTCAACGCCAGATCGACGGCGTCACGCAAATCGTCATTCGTTGCACGCGTTTTAACAAGCGAGATTGCGCCAGGAGGAAGCCTGTACGGCGGAACCTCTTCGACGGAATAGATAATCAGTTTCGGCGATGTCGCCGGATCGCTGAAATACCGGTTCGCCAGATCCAATCCGTAATTGTCCGGAAGCTGTAAATCCAGAATTACGAGATCCGGTTTGCTATGTTGAAGGTACGCCTCTGCTTCCAGGCTCGTCTCAGCAGTAACAATTTCCCCATAAGCTTCAAGTACACGCGTCGCCACAAACCGTACATCCGCATTGTCTTCTACAATGAGTATCTTTCTTGCACTATCGTCATGCGATTTGACGCCTTCTCGCCTATCCAGGCTCACAGGAGCTGGGGTCGGTAAATCAAAATAAAATTCCGTCCCGGCGCCCGGTTCCGATTTGAAGCCGATAGTACCGTCAAATCTTTCAATAATTGCCTTCGCGATATTAAGCCCCAATCCCGTACCGTCTTGCGCCCGTGTTGATGAGGAATCCGCTTGTGTGAACTTTTCAAAAATTCTTTTCTGAAATTCGAGAGGTATGCCGGGTCCTTTGTCGCTCACGGCAATACGCAAAGACTCCTCGCTGACTGTCGCATTCATGATAACGCAAGAGCCGGCCTCGGAAAACTTGATGGCGTTGGAGAGTAAATTCGCCATGACTTGCGCGAAACGCCCTTCATCCACTTTGATCATAATGTCGCAAGGAGCGAGTTCCATGATCAATTCAACGTTATGCTTGGCGGCGTACCCCTCCGCCGCCATTTTCGCGTCGGATAAAAGATCGTTTACGGAGAAATATCCAAACAGGAATTTGAAATTTCCCGATTCAATTTTTTCAATATCGAGAATATCGTTGATCAGGTTCACAAGCCGCTTACCGTTTTTCTGCGCCATATCGAGAAGGCTTGCAGCTTTATCCGGTATAGCGCCGAATGAACCTGACTGGATAAGTCCGAGCGATCCCATAATGGACGTGAGCGGCGTTCTCAATTCATGACTGACCGTGGAAATGAACTCACTCTTCAAATTATCCATTTTCCTTTGTTCAATAAGATCTCTCTTCAGCCCGTCAATTTTCTTTTGTTCGGTCAGGTCTGTCAGAATCGCGGCATATTGCTTGCGTTCCTTGAATTTCATCTCGTTGACGGACAGATACACAGGAGCCTTCGAACCGTCGCCGAGGATCGCCCTGAATTCCCGGCCGCCGTCATCGGTGACGTTTCGGTTGATTGGCGTGTAGCCCTCAACATGATCGGAAATTTTCGAGCCGATTAAATCGGTGTACGAACGCCCAAAGAATGTCGATGAGGCTGGATTCACCGTTTGTATAACGCCGTCTTCATCGAAGGTGACTATGGGGCTATTCGCCGATTCCAGTATTGCGCGGATTTTTGCTTCTTTCTCCTCCAGTTTTTCCTGCCGGTCTTTCAGAGACGCCGCCATGGAAAAAAAGGATTCGCTCAGATGCGCAATTTCGTCTGTCGTAGAGCGCGGAGGCTCGATCAGTTCGACATTACCACCCGACTCAAGCTTTTGCGCCGCATGCTTTAATTGCGCCAGCGGCTCGACAATCACCCGCGCAAACAGAAAAGCGAAAACTGCGCCAAAGAATGTGAAAACCAGCGTAATAAGAATAACGTCATTTCGAGTCTGTCGAATACCAGACCACAATACGCTTTCAGGCGAAAGCAGGCCTGCAATAAGATATCGCTCATTGTGCCCCTGCTCAAACACAATCTTTTCAAAATATGCGATATGGTTTCCGTCAGCGTAGGTTATATTTTCGGAAAATCGCCGCCGGGTTGGATCATTTACAAAACGCGCCAGCTCAGGAAAATCACTCTGAATCATATGAGGTGTCCCGAATTCAAACCCAAACGTTTTCTCTGTGTCTGGGTGGACGAGATAATCCCCGTTTTTATTTGTTAAAAACAAACGTGAACCTTCGGATGCCGTATGAGTCAATCGCGCCAGGACGGGCTTCATGTTAATGTTGATGACAATAACGCCGAACGCGGCGCCTGTCTGAGAATGAACCGGCGTCGCCACCCGCATAACAGGCTTTAGTGGACGCTCGATAACATTGAATTCCCGGTTGAGATCGATCTCAAACAGCGAAAGCGTTCCAGGATCATTTCTCAATGTGTCCGCTACGTAGTTTCGCGCGCCTTTTGATTGAAGCTTATTGTCCAGAACCCGGACAATGTTCTCGCCATTTCTGTCGACCCGTACAATCTCGCGGCCATTGTCGGCGAGGCCAATATAGCGAATTTGAAGATAATCGCTGTTGTTTCGCGCCAGGCCTTCAAATATCTGTCCAAGGCGATTTTTCCAGACCTCTTCGGATGAGCCGTCCAAGGGGTCCACACCGTCATTTTCCCGGGCCCGGATAATGCCCTGGATCGGCGGCGTTTCGGTTAGAAACATGACGTCGCTGCGCGCGTCTTCGGTAATATCTTGTAAATATTGTGCGTCTCGTTCTATTTTTGTTTCCAGTTGTTCTTTATGTCTTTCAAGTTGATCGTTTGAAAAACCGACATACTGGATGACCCCGATAGTCGAGGCCGTGCAAATCACGAGCGCGACTGACGTCAGGACGATCCGGCTGGCGAAGCTGTTCACAATAGATACCCTTGTTGAGCGCGCAGAGTATGAAGAGCTGGTTAATTTAATTTAAACCATACCTCGCCAACATTCGCAGGTGATGCAGGCAGGAGCATCCCTGCTTCTCAATCTGCTTTTCGCATTGAACCTCTAACGCCAGGGTTTGATTTTTATGACTGGGCTAAAAAAAATTGCTTGCGTTGAAGATGACGCTGATATTCGCGCCATCATTAAACTTGCTCTTGGCGATTTGGGCGGTTTCGATGTGGCGCTTTACGAAAACGGCATGGATGCGCTGGAGCATGTGGAGCAATTTCAACCACAACTGATCATACTCGATATGATGATGCCGGGAATTGACGGCATGGAAACATTGAAAAAAATACGGGAAAAGGCGCAGCTAAAATCGACGCCCGCAATCTTCATGACAGCGAAGGCGCAGCCGAGCGAGGTGCAAAATTATGTAAAGTCCGGCGCACTCGGCGTCATCGTCAAGCCCTTTGATCCGGTCACTCTGGCGGATCAGGTAAACGAATTTTGGCGCGACGCTGCATAACCCATATGACAACTGCCGGCCATGAAACCGATTGCGCGCCGAACGTCCTGATTATTGGCGATGTTCCCGTAAACGATAGTGAGCTTATAAAAACGGTCGAAGATCCTAAACAAAGCGGCGACATCATAAGGGTGCAATATTCGCAAGAATGCCTTGCCGCAATTTCGCAACATTCAGTCGCCGTGTGTGTCGTAAATCAGTGTAATGATTTAGGCGCCAATTTGGAGACCCTCGAAATCGCTCATGAACGCGGCTGGCGCGGCGGCGTTATTGTCATAAACGATACCGGAGCGCCTGAACCCGTATTGAGCGGTTTGGCGATTGCTTATAAAGACTTTTTGCGCCGCGACGAAATAACGCCCGCGCTGCTGGCCAGATCAATAGATTGTGCGCTTGCGCGCCATGAGATACAAATTATTCAGAAAGACAGGGCTGAACAGATTGAAGCCCTGACCAGCCAGATTTCACTCATCAACGCGAACGCCGGGTCTTATGTGAACATGCTGGCGCATGATCTCAGAACGCCGCTTTCAGTTATCAAGCAGTTTGCAGCCGTGATGCAGGGCGGTCTGTTGGGCGATGTCAACGAAGAGCAGCGCGACTATCTGCACACAATTGCCTGCCGCGCGGACGATCTCAATATTCTGCTGAATGATTTACTCCAAGTCACAAGACTTGAGCAGGCTGCACTCGATATGCGCCGCAAACCTGCGACGATAGGTTTACTGGCAGGCCAGCCCGCATCCCGGCTTGAAGAAGCGCTTTCACGCGAGGAAATTAACCTGACTTTCGATCATAGCGGTAACGTGCCGATAGTTTATTGCGACCATGAGAAAATTGAAAAAGCAGTTTCCGCAATTACGCTTTACAGTAGCCGCATTGCCCGCGCCGGCGGGACTGTCGGCCTTCGCATCCGTCAGGATCTTTCCCGATCAAATGCCGTCATCGATATATCAAACGATGGCCATGCAATCCCCGATGACCGCCTCTTGCATTTCAACCAAAATTTATCCTGTGCGAAACGCAATAAAAATGGCGGGGAAGCGCGCTTGGGGCTCGGACTTTATATTGCCAAGGAACTAGTGCGTTACAATCTGGGCGATATCACGGTGCGCAATGATCCTGCAGGGGGAAGCGTATTCTCAATATCCATTCCTCTGTTCGATCCCTTACAGATATTGACGCTTTACAAGGAGCGGCTGGCGCTTTTTAACCGGACGCTGGATCATATTTCACTTGTCCACATAGTTGTTTCAGCCCGCCTCGACGCAGATGGAACTTCAAAGATAGACGATAAAATACAACACGCCATACGCAGCACCGATCTCGTTTTTCAGCCGTCCGAGACGCAGTGGTTATTAGTACTGCCGACGCGGGGGCCGTCGCTGGAAGGGTTCACATCCCGAATCGACGAAATCATTCAGTCGGAAATCTCAGACAATACAGGAACGGGCGCCGTTATATCCGCCACTGTCGAAAAACTCGGGGCATGGTCCATCCAAAAAGAATATGACGCTTTTCACAACATGTTTGCTGCAGCCTGGGGTGAGCCGGCCGGAAGTTCTGCATTTCATGCAGGCAAAGCATAACGCGGCGAACAATACTTAATGGTTTCCTAACGCGCATGAGCGCGAATAACCCTAACCAGCAATTAAGAGTTGTAGGGATATTCTTTCTCGCCGCCCTTTTATGAATTGACGCTGTGAGATCAAATTGTGGACCAGAAAAAGAAAATCCTGATCGCTGACGACGATCTTATGCTTTTAAAGGCGTTAACACGCCGCTTCGAAGCCTTGAATCTTGATGTGCGCACGGTAACTGACGGCATCGACGCCGTAACCAGCGTTCATGCTGATCCGCCCGACCTGATTGTCCTTGATATCGATATGCCCGCAGCAAACGGCTTTACCGTATATGAAAAGCTGCTGACGAATGACAACTATCGGCATATTCCCGTTATCTTTTTAACAGGACTAAAAAGCGAAAAAGTTGTCGCGCGTTGCGCTCAATTCAGCGCCGGTTACGTTCTCAAGGATGCGGAGACCTGGGAAAATCTGATTAAGGCCGTGACGGAAATTCTTTCCGTGGACGCGCACTCTCCGTCTCCCGCCGTTCTTCGTCGCACTCCGGCGCAACAAGCGGCCCGAAGCCAATCAGCCGGTACAATCCTGGCGGTGGATGATGATCCGGATATTCTGCGCGTTCTGCAATTACAATGCGAGGCTGTCGGCCTTCACTTTGTTTCGGCGCGCGGCCC
Organism: Hyphococcus sp.; assembly: GCF_965228385.1. Lineage (GTDB taxonomy): Bacteria > Pseudomonadota > Alphaproteobacteria > Caulobacterales > Parvularculaceae > Hyphococcus. The sequence continues at coordinate 2,337,167 of NZ_OZ245810.1, forward strand.
GAATGAAGGTTTCATCAAGGCGCTACAAATCAAACCGGATGTCATCCTTTCCGATTATCTGATGCCGGATGGAACCGGGCTGTATTTCATTCAACGGCTTCGAACATCGTCAGCAACCAGCCATATCCCTGTCATAATTCTCACCGGAGAAACGCTGGACGGAACGCGCGAAGACGCCGATCTGGTAATGCGCGTCAAACGCCAGGACGGCGTGATAGCCTATTTGAACAAGCCGCTCGAATTTGACGTTCTGCATAAAGTGCTGAGCAAATCGACCGGCCTGCCTGTAAAACCGCTGACCGCTCAAACGCGACGCGCGGCGTTACCCCGACAGGAGAAGAAGCGGCTGTTCGGTGGGTAACCAAGCGAGTGAAAGCGCCTGGATTCGAAAATCGCCAGATAGACAATGCAATGGAAATTAAAAAATCCACAGCATGGGTAATACTGGCGGAGCCGGGCGCGCTTTGATCTGGAAAATAGAATGACTCTTGGCGGCGATAACTCGACACAAAAAACGCAAGACACCGCTTTACACAATCTGCGCGGCAGCGCGCTCTATATTATATCCGCAACATTCATACTGGTTGATATTTTTCACACGTTCCTGACGCAAGGCATGGCGCCAGGTCTCACCGTCGCCAGAATCGCCGGCATTGTCGCGCTCGGGTTTTTCCTATTGTCGCCGATAATCTATCGGCTCACAGGAAAACGAAATGTTGCCGCGGTTATCTTCATCCTCACAACCCTGGTTGTCGTATTATTTACATCGTTGCAGAATGGCGGCGCGCCGGCGCCGACCATGACGTTTCTCACAATTTTGCCGCTCGCTGCGACTATTCTCATCGGCCGACTCGCCGGGCTGATCTCCATGGCGGCGGTGGCGCTCGTGCTGGGATACTTATATATTGCCGCCAATCTGGGCTGGGCGACGCCATCGCCGCACTCGCCAGAGCATCTAAGGACGCTTTTTACGTCATCAATATTTCTCTCGGCGACGGCAATTGTCCTCATTGCCATTTCTTACGAAAGACTGGTTCAGGCGACGCTTCAACAGTTACTGCAGGCGAAAGATAGAATCACCAAGCAGGCCGCCACACAGAAAGAGCAAAACAGAAGAATACAACGCCTGAAACAACAGCATGACCTAGCGCTGGAAAGCGCCGGGATTGGCGTATGGGAATATGATATCGCTGAAAAAGCACTTACCTGGTCCGAGGTTATTCATGACATTCTAGGGACTCATCATGAGGGTGGTTTGACGAGCGGCGCCTTTATCGAGGATCGCCTTCATCCCGAAGATGTTGAACCCCTGAAACAGGCCATGACGAAATGTGCGCTCGACGGCAAAGCGTTTTCCAGCGTTTTTCGCCTGCGTAAAGAGTCAGGTGACTACGCATTCATCGAAGCGCGCGGCAATGCGCTTTACGACCATTCCGGAAACGCTCTATCGCTTTCTGGGTCATTTTTTGACGTTACGGAAGAATATCAGTCTGAACGCTTGCGCGAAGCAATCTGGCGCACACTGCTTGATCAGAAAGATCCTCTAGCGGTGCGGATTGAAAATGTTCTCAAACAAACGAGGGACTATTACGGCCTGGAAGCCGGCCTGATTTCTAAAACTGGTAAGGATGAACGAAAACTGGAATATGCGACATTTTCCGGCGGCGATCAGGATCATGAAAGGCATATAGCTTGCAGCCAAGCATATCTTGCTCATATCGATAATGCTTATAGCGCGTGCGGGTTTGACGATATTGGCGATAGCCGAGGCCAGAATCACAACAACGAAATTTCAACTATTCAGTCGCTCATCGCAGCGCCGGTGTTTCTTGGCGGCAAGCGCTACGGCGTATTAAGTTTTCACAGCTTTTCAAAATGTGAGCGGACATTTACTAAACTCGACTACGCCTTGATCGAACTTATCGCTCAATGGGTTGGTTATGAAATTGACCGCGAGCAAAACACTCTATTGCTCAGTCAAAGCGAAGAACGTTTCGCCCTGGCGGCCGAAGGCTCGAATGTAGGCATCTGGGAATGGCGGGAAGAAGACGGCGATGCTGCGTACTGGTCGGATAACTACTTTCGATTGTTGGGATATGCGCCGGGAGAGATAACGCCGGGCATAGAAAAGTTCAGGAACTTGCTGCATCCTGACGATCATGACGCCACTCTCAACACCTTCGATGCGCACTTAACAAAGCGCGAGTCGTTTCGCGCTGAATGCCGGTTGCGTTGCAAGAATGGAGACTATCGTTGGTTTCTGGTGCTGGGACAATTTGTCGAACATTATGACCGGATTTCAAAACGCGTCATTGGTTCCATCATGGATATCAATGAGCGAAAAAAAGTCGACCATCTGAAAAGCGAATTTGTATCCACCGTGTCGCATGAATTGCGCACGCCCATGACGTCAATTATCGGTGCGCTGGAGCTCATTCGGTCTGATAAATTTGGAGAGGTGCCGCCAAAAGCCGCCGAATTATTAGAAATCGCTGCTTCAAACGGCCGCCGCCTTGTCCGCCTTATCAATGACATTCTCGATATTGAAAAAATTGAATCCGGCAAATTTTCTATTTCGATGCAGCCATTATATGTGGGCAACCTTGTTAAAGAAGCAATTATGCAAAATGAAAGCTTCGCACGCGATCATAACGCAGTCATCACATACAGGGACGATTCAAATGGTGCGCTTGTCCGCGGCGACCGGGACCGGCTCATTCAGGTGCTCACCAATTTAATTTCAAATGCTGCAAAATTCAGCGGAACTGACGGTAAAATTGATATCCGCGTCAAACTTGTCAGCGGCGATGTCTGTATCGCTGTACGGGATAATGGTCCCGGCATTCCTGACGCCAATCTTGACGGTATTTTTGAAAGGTTCGTGCAGCTTGATGGTTCGGACAATCGCGCAAACGAAGGAAGCGGTCTCGGACTTTCAATTGCCAACGCTATCGTGGCCGCGCATAACGGCGCTCTGAAGGTCGAAAGCCGGCCCGGCGACGGTGCGGTTTTTACAATTCTATTGAACCAGGCTGAAACTTCGTTGCATGAGAGTTCGTCCTCGAAAAAGGAAGCTTTGCCGCCAGATTCGACTGTGGCCCGTAAAAAAATTCTATGTCTCGATATGGACAAAGATTTTACATCGGTCATTCAGCATCTGTTCGACGAATTTGCTGACGTGGACGCGGCATTTTCGGCGACAGAAGGCGCGTCTCGTATCGAAGACGCTAAATACGATCTTGTTATTGCAGATCCGCTTGGCGATCTCGACAACAAAATACTGAATTTACTGACAAGCCAGCGTCCCCATATCCCGGCCATAATTTATTCAACGGATAGCGTAACGCTTTCCGGGCCGCAGCAAAATATACTGGGCGTCTATTTGAAATCCGCGATTTCAAATGATGCGCTCCGGGATATTGTCTGGGACGCTCTGTATGGCGTTCAAGACGGGCGCTCGCAGACATGTCAGCCCGTTGAAGAATCAGCGTAGAGCGCCGTGCGCGCGCTTTGGCGGGAACCGTCTTCCGCATTTTGCTTGGTTCCGAACGATTGAAACTCAAGACACCGCACAATAGTCGCATTTTTTATCCATTTTGAAATCGGCCTAATAACCCTTATGTATGACGCGTAGTTGACGCGATGTTTTTTCAGATATGTATCCGCCTGAACGAATAGTCTGCCTTACGGAAGAAACTGTGGAGACGCTCTATCTGTTGGGAAAGCAGGACAATATAGTCGGCGTCTCCGGCTTTGTAGTACGCCCGGCGGAAGCGCGCCGGAAACCCAAAGTCTCCACCTTCGTTGAAGCGAAAACGGATGAGATCCTTGCGCTGAAACCTGATCTTGTTTTCACCTTCTCGGATATACAGGCCGACATTACCGCAAACCTCATGCGCGAAGGGCTGGAAGTTCATGCGTTCAACCATCGCACGGTGGATGGTATTTTCGATATGATCCGCACGGTCGGCGCGCTGACTAATTCGGATAAAGACGCCCAGATGCTCGTAAATGACTTGCAGGCGCGCGTGAATATGGCGCGCGAACAATCGCAATCGCTGAAACGCCGCCCAAGAGTTTACTTCGAAGAATGGGACGATCCCATGATTTCGGCTATTGGCTGGGTCTCTGAATTGATTGAGATCGCCGGGGGTGACAATGTTTTTTCTGATCGCGCCTTTGGACAAGCGGCAAAAGAACGCTTTGTAACGGCGCAAGAGGTGATCGACGCCGCGCCGGACATCATTATCGGTTCATGGTGCGGCAAGGGTTTCAAGAAAGAACAGGTCGCCGCGCGCGAAGGCTTCGACCAGATCCCCGCCATCAAAAACAACCGACTCCACGAAATCAAATCCGCCATTATCCTGCAACCCGGGCCGGCCGCGCTGACTAATGGACTGGATGAGATGCAGCAGATTATAAAACGCTTCGCAGACTCCTAACCGCGTGCGCCCGGCGCTGTCACGCTGGAGCGTTGTCAACCGCCGCGGAAACTTCGCATATGGAACGCCGCCTGATCCGGCGTATACTGATACTCTTTCCCGACCGGACAAGCGCGCCGCGCGCGGCAGCCCATGGACATGCAATCCGCGCCTTCCGGGCGGCGAATATGCGCGCCGCAGGCTGGGACGTCATAGGCGCCGCCGCCGCTGAACGCACCGACAGGACATGCTGTAAGACACGGCTTTTCAACACAGCTTTCGCAAGGGCGGGGACGCCTATCGCTGGGCGGCAATTCCAGCTTTTCGGCAATCGCCAGCGCGCCGCGCCAGGCGTGCCACAGCCCGTATTCGGGATGGATGAGCATGCCGATTTCCGATGGCGCCACGGGTTCCGCCTTTTGCGCCCAGCGTATGAAAGGCATGAGGGGCGTTGTGAACGGGAAGCAGGGTTTGGCGCCGAGTTCCCGCGCGAGCGCCGAGATAACGCGGTGCGACCAGCGATCCAGCGGATGCGGTTTGCCGTCTTTATATTCTGGCGAGGCTGCAAAGCCGGCCCACTGCTCGCCGCCGACAAAGCCCAGCATCACAATTGTTCCGGCGTCAAGACCGTGCGGCAAATCATCAGGGCCGGGATGGAATGCGCCGCGATGAGCAAGACCGGCGTCTTCGACCTCGGCCTTTATACTCTCAAGCCTCACATATTCCGCCGATACTGTCCGCCAACTTCAAACAATGTATCGGTGATCTGCCCGAGCGAGCAATATCTAACCGCCTCCATCAAGACGGAAAAAACGTTTTCGTTATTGACAACAGCATCGCGTAACGCCTGGCGCACGTCTTCCGATTTTTTCGGTTCGCGCTTCTGGAACGCTCGCAACCGGGTAATCTGGTTGTCTTTTTCCTCGGTTGTGGACCGCTGCAACGGCGGCGACGGCGGTTCAGGCGCGTCAGGATCGACAAACGTGTTAACACCTACAATTGGCAGAGAGCCGTCATGTTTTTTATGTTCGTAATAGAGGCTTTCTTCCTGAATCTTGCCGCGCTGGTAGCCGGTTTCCATGGCGCCCAGAACGCCGCCGCGTTCTGCAATCCGCTCAAATTCTTTCAAGACGGCTTCCTCAACCAGATCGGTTAATTCATCAATGACAAATGCGCCCTGATTGGGGTTCTCATTCTGCGCAAGGCCCCACTCCTTGTTGATAATCATCTGAATCGCCATGGCGCGGCGAACGGAATGTTCCGTCGGCGTTGTGTAGGCTTCGTCATAGGCGTTTGTGTGCAGCGAATTGCAATTGTCATAAATTGCAATCAACGCCTGCAAGGTTGTCCGGATGTCGTTGAAATCCATTTCCTGCGCATGCAATGAACGCCCTGATGTCTGGACATGGTATTTTAGTTTTTGAGACCGCTCATTCGCGCCGTAGAGGTCGCGCATGGCGACGGCCCATATGCGCCGGGCCACCCTGCCGATGACGGAATATTCCGGATCCATGCCGTTGGAAAAGAAATAGGAAAGGTTCGGCGCAAAATCGTCTATATTCATGCCGCGCGCGAGATAGGATTCGACGAATGTAAAGCCGTTGGACAGCGTAAAGGCGAGTTGCGAGATCGGATTGGCCCCGGCTTCGGCGATGTGATAGCCGGATATGGATACGGAGTAGAAATTCCGCACACGGTTTTCGACAAAATATTCCTGAATATCCCCCATCATTTTCAGCGCAAATTCGGTTGAAAAGATGCAAGTGTTCTGACCCTGATCTTCTTTGAGAATATCCGCCTGGACCGTGCCGCGCACCGTCTCCAGCGCCCAGGCGCGGACCTTGTTCGCCTCATCTTCCGTGGGTTGTCGGTCGTTTTCAGCGACGAATTTGTCAAGCTGCTGATCAATAGCTGTGTTCAGAAACATTGCGAGGATCATCGGCGCAGGGCCGTTGATCGTCATGGAAACGGAAGTCGTTGGCGAGCAAAGATCAAACCCGTCATACAGCGCTTTCATGTCGTCGAGCGTCGCCACCGAAACGCCGGAATTGCCGACCTTTCCGTAAATGTCGGGGCGTTCGTTCGGATCGAACCCGTAAAGCGTTACTGAATCAAACGCCGTGGACAGACGTTTTGCATCGGAATCTTTCGACAGATATTTGAACCGCGCATTGGTGCGGAACGGGTCGCCCTCGCCTGCAAACATTCGCGTCGGGTCTTCGCCCTCGCGTTTAAATGCAAAGACCCCGGCGGTATAGGGAAAAGAGCCCGGAACATTTTCACGCAGCATCCAGGTTAAGAGCTCGCCGTCGTCTTCGTAGCGCGGCAGCACCACTTTGCGGATTGTAGTGCCGGATAGCGTCTCTCGCGTCAGTTTTGTGCGAATTTCCTTGTCGCGAATTTTCACGACATATTCATCGCCCGCATAACTTTCTTTCACCTTCGGCCAGTTTTCGAGCAGTTTTTTCGCCCGGACATTCTGCCGTTCCTTCCGCTCGGTAATTAACGGCGCCAGTTGGTCGCTTTCACTTCCCGCTTTATCAAGCATCGCCTGCGTCGATTGCAATTGCTGGATTTCCCGCGCGAGGGTCGCTTCCTCTCGCGCCTTTTCATGATAGCCGCGCACCGTCTGCGCGATTTCAGCAAGATAACGCTGGCGCGAGGGCGGCACCACCGCTTCACGCGCGGAGGGCATGCGTTTGCCATTTGCCTCGAACCGCGTTTCGGGAACGATGAAATCCTTCTGTTCGATTTTTTCACGAAGCCCCAGATAAAGTCCCGTGACGCCGTCATCCTGATAGCGGGAGGCGATCGCGCCATAGACCGGCATTTCTTCCGTTGGGCGCGTAAAATCTTCGCGGTTTCGCTGCACCTGCTTCCTGACATCGCGCAGCGCGTCTTCGGCGCCCTTGCGATCGAACTTGTTGATTGCAACGATATCGGCGAAATCGAGCATATCGATTTTTTCAAGCTGCGATGCGGCGCCGAATTCCGGCGTCATCACATAAAGGGAAACGTCGGCGATTTCCGCGATCGCGGCGTTGCCCTGCCCGATACCGGGGGTTTCGACAATGATCAGATCGAAGCCCGCAGCACGGCAGGCTTTTACTGCGCGAAAAACAAAATCCGGAACTTCGCGTTCGGATTCGCGCGTCGCAATGGAGCGGAAAAAGATTTGCGGCGCATTGATTGAGTTCATCCGGATGCGGTCGCCCAGAAGCGCGCCGCCGGATTTGCGGCGCGACGGATCGATCGCGAGGACGGCGATTTTAAATTCGGACGAATCCATACGGAAACGCGTGATAATCTCATCACAAAGCGATGATTTCCCCGAGCCTCCTGTGCCCGTCATGCCGAGAACCGGCGCGCGCGGATTTTCTGCGGCGGCTTTTTCAAGCGCTTTTAGGGCATCGCCGCCGACGCCGTCCTGTTCGAGACTGGTGAGAAACCGCGCAAGCGGGCGCCAGCTCTCATCGCCGAGGTCGTCCACATTGGCGCCGGCCACCGCGACAGGGTCAAAATCGGCGCGCGACACCATATCCTCGATCATTCCCTGCAGGCCCATTTTCTGCCCGTCTTCAGGAGAATAGATCCGTTCAACACCGTAATCGTGAAGCTCTTTTATCTCTTCACGAACGATAACGCCGCCGCCGCCGCCGAAAACCTTGATGTGCCCGGCGCCGCGCTCTTTCAACAGGTCGACCATATATTTGAAATATTCGATATGGCCGCCCTGATAAGAACTGACCGCAATGCCCTGAACGTCTTCCTGGATAGCAGCGGTGACGATTTCATCGACCGAACGATTGTGACCCAGGTGAATGACTTCCGCGCCAAGGGACTGCAGAATGCGCCGCATGATGTTGATCGCGGCGTCATGCCCGTCAAAAAGGCTTGTCGCCGTGACGAAGCGCACATTGTTCTGGCGCGATCCCGCCTCCGCTTTTGTTTCGGCTGTTGCAGGTTTTTCGGCGAGCTTGATATCGTCAGGCATGAATTTCCTCCTGGGCGAATTTTTGACTTTAAAGATCGTTATCGGCGATCGCCATCAGCGACGCGGCGCCGGCTGTCGCTTCCTCTTTATATGAGAGTGCGCGCGGGAGGATGCGTTCTCCAAAAAATTGCGCGGTTGCAATTTTCGCTTTCAAAAACGCGTCGTCGCCTTTGCCCGCATCAAGGTCCGCTTTCGCAGCCAGCGCGGCCCGCGCCATCAACCAGCCGCCGGCAACAACGCCCCACAAGCGTAAATACGGCATGGCGCCGGCTGCCGCGTCTTCAATATCGCTTTTGGATTGTTCCAGCAGCCAGTCTGTGGCCGCCTCCAGCGCCGTTACGCCTTTGGCGAGTGCATCGCGCAACACAGCCATCTCGCCGCCGCCATCTGCGAGCGCGCCGTCAAGGTCGCGCATTTCATCGATCATCGCGCGCGCCGCCGCGCCGCCATCGCGCGCAAGCTTGCGGCCAATCAGGTCATTCGCCTGAATACCGTTCGTGCCTTCATAGATTTCCGCGATTTTCGCATCGCGCATGAATTGCGCTGCGCCTGTCTCTTCGACATACCCCATGCCGCCATGCACCTGTACGCCGTTCCACGCCGCTTCCGAGCCGCATTCCGTACACCAGCCTTTGACAATCGGTATCAATAAATCGACGCGGGCCTGCGCCGCTGCGCGTTCATCAGTGTCCGGCGCGCGCTGCGCTATATCCAGCTTGCCGGCCGTGTAATAGGCGAGCGCCCGGCCCGACTCCGCCAGCGCCCGCATGGTCATCAGCATACGGCGCACATCAGGATGGCGGACAATGGCGACCGGGTCAGGATTATCGCCGGTGATCTCCCGGCTTTGTATGCGATCGCGCGCGAAAGCGGCCGCCTTTTGATAGGAACGCTCCGAAATGCCGACGCCTTCAAGCCCGACGGAAAGGCGCGCATTGTTCATCATCGTGAACATGTAATTGAGACCCTTGTTTTCCTCTCCCACAAGATAGCCGATCGCGCCGTCATCTTCGCCAAAAGACATTACTGCGGTCGGGCTGGCGTGTATGCCCAGCTTTTCTTCAATAGAGACGCACCGCACATCATTGCGTTCACCGAGTGAGCCGTCGTCATTGACTATGAACTTCGGCACGATGAACAGCGAAATGCCTTTCACGCCCGCCGGCGCATCAGGCGTGCGCGCCAGGACCATATGGATCATGTTCTCGGTCAGATCGTGTTCGCCATAGGTGATGAATATCTTCTGTCCCGTAATGCGATAGGCGTCGCCGTCCTTCACCGCCTTGGTGCGCACCTGCGCCAGATCTGAACCCGCCTGAGGTTCAGTTAGCTGCATGGTGCCTGTCCATTCGCCGGAAACCATCTTTTCAAGATATTTCGCTTTTTGCGAATCGGAGCCATAACGCGTGACCGCTTCAACGGCGGCCTGCGTCAGCATCGGGCAAAGGGTGAACGCCATGTTGGAGGAATGCCACAGATCGAACAGCGCCGTCGCCACCAGCCAGGGCAGGCCCTGCCCGCCAAACTCCGGATCAAACGGCACGGCGTTCCAGCCGCCCTCTACAAATTGTCTGTATGCATCCTTCCAGCCGTCGGGCGTTTGCACCTTGCCGTCGACCAACCTTGACCCTTGGGTATCGCCAATCCGGTTCAGCGGCGCCAGAACGCCTGTGGCGAATTTACCGCCTTCTTCCAGGATGGCGTCGAGCAATTCCTGACTAAGCTCGTCTTTTTCGCCGTGCGATGCGATCTCATCGAAACCGGCGAGCCTCGTGGCGGCAAAACGCATATCGGCGATGGGTGCGGCGTAATCTGTCATAGCTGGTCTTTATCCTGTTGGATCGCTCGCGCCTTCTAACCGGAGCGATATGTTCTCAATGACGGTATAACAAAGAGGCGGCGCCGAATCTCGTCGCGCCAGCCATAATTCCTTTCGTCATGGGCTTTTGACTATTATTTGTCAAATTCATAATATGCTTATACTATGCAAAAAACGCATGCCTTATGATCGCAGCCAAGCTCAAGCATATTATCGCCGTTGATCACGCCGGCTCTATCACCGCCGCCGCCCGGGCGCTGGGGGTCACGCAATCGACAGTCAGCCGCAGCCTCGCCGATGTCGAGGCGGAAATTGGCTACGGCCTGTTTGACAGGCGCGCCAGAGACGTTGTCGCCACGGATCGCGGCCGGGATTTTATCAACCGCGCCGCCAGAATTATCTCTGACCTCGACCAGCTTTCTGAAGACGCCCGGCTGGGCCGCGAAGCCGGGGAAACCCTGGTCCGCGTCGGCGTCAGCCCGGCCTCGATGCAAGGTCTCGTGAACAAGGCGGCGGTTACGTTGATGCAACGCCATAGTGAACTGCGCATCCACCTTGAAGCGTTTTCCGCCGGCAGCGGCGTGCGCGCGCTCCGCCGCGGCGATATCGACGCGCTGATCAGCCCTCGCGCGCCGGTGACGGGCGACGGATCGTTTGTTTTCGAGCAGCTTGGCGATCTCAATACGCGCCTGTTCGCCCGCAAACGTCACCCGCTTGCCGGTAAGGCCGTGTTGAAACGCAGCGAAATCGTCAAATACCCGGTGATCGCGCCGGATCAGATGAGTTGGCATACGGATCAGTTACGCACGCTGTTCGGCGCAACCGGCGGAGATGCGGCACGGCGCATGCATGTTGTGGAATACTTTCCGCTTGTGGCGGATATTGTGGCGGAAACCGATTCAATTGGCGTCATCGGCGATGAATATGCCCAGTCAACCGCCTTTATGCGCCGGTTCACACTGCTTGAGATTGATTTTTTTGCGCCGCTCGCCGTCGGATACGCCGTACGAAAACGCTGGTTGCCAACCCCGGCCGTGCGGACTTTCCTTGCGGCGTTAAAGGAATTTCCACCGGGCGTTTGAGTATGCCATAAGGCGGCGAGCAAGCAGGAGATATCTTTATGGGTGACCCCAAAATTTATACGCGCGGCGGCGACGCAGGACAAACATCCATGCTCTCGGGCGAACGGGTCTCAAAAGCGGACCCTCAAATCAACGCGGTGGGCGATTTCGACGAACTCTCCGTCGCGTTGGGCTTTGCGCGGCTCGGTCATCCCAAAAGAGAACCCGAATTGAAGGATTTCCAGAAAAAGCTTTATCAGTTAAGCGCAACTGTAAGCTACACCGGTGAAAAGCATGCGGAGAAATTCGCGCTCGATCCCGGCGCCGTAAAAGCGCTCGAAAAGATGATCGACGACATTCAGGAAACCCTGCCGCCTCTGAAAGACTTCATTTATCCCGGCCAGACAGAAGGCGGATGCCGCTTGCACCAGGCGCGCGTCGTCGCCCGCCGGGTGGAGCGTAATCTGGCCTTGCTGCCCGCCGAAAAAGCGCAGGCGTCGATCCCTTACATAAATCGCCTGTCGGACCTGCTTTTTGTACTCGCCCGGGAAGCCGATATGGAGGCGGGCGCCGATGATGAAGCGTATCGCGGTTCTGGCGGCAAAAATCGGTAAAAATCGTCTGTATTATTGAAGGAAACGCGTTGCGCTCATCGCATGCGCTGGGTCGGGTCCAGCGCATCCCGCAAGCTTTCGCCGAGCAGATTTGACGCGAGAACGACGCACATAATTGAAAGGCCGGGAAAGACCGCGGTCCAGGGCGCCGCGCGCAGGAGCGAACGCGCATCATTCAGCATGCTGCCCCATTCAACGGTCGGCGGCTCGGCGCCGAGCCCGAGAAAACTGAGCCCCGCTGCGCTCAAGAGCGCCCAGCCATATGACATGCTCACAAGCACCAGCACCGGCGGCAATGCATTGGGCAAAATATGCTGGAAAATAATCCGCAAATCGCCGGCCCCGACGGCGCGGATCGCCTGAATGTAAGGTTGTTCGCGTACAGACAGAACACTGCCGCGAACAAGCCGCGCATAATTCGCAACGCCTCCGATTCCCACAGCGATCATCACATTGGTCAGTCCCGGTCCCAGCAACGCCACCACGGTCAGGGCAAGTAAAATACCCGGAAACGCCATCAGCATATCTATAAAACGCATGATCAGCGTATCTGCGAATTTTCCGTAAAATCCGGCGACAAGCCCCAGTAAAATACCGACGGCGGACGAAATCGCCACAGACACGAAACCGATGAACAGCGATAAACGCGCGCCATATAATACTCTGCTTAAAATATCCCGGCCGATCAGATCAGCGCCGAAAGGGTGCGCGGCGCTTGGCGGCGCCAGCGAATGTTCCGGGTTGGCCATGAACGGATCGTACGGCGCAATAACGGGCGCAAAAATCGCAATCAGAAAGAAAAACGCCAGCACGCTGGCGCAGGTGACGGCGACTTTATCCCGCGCCAGCTGGCGCATGGTCAGCGCCCACGGCGTTTCAGAATCGACAGGCGCTGACTGCTCCGCGTCCGGAGTTCGATTTACATCATCAGTGGTGGTCAAGATGTCACTCATAGCTGATCTGGGGGTCCACTGCGGCGTAAATAATATCGACTAGAAGATTGAGCAGCACATACATCAAGGCGGAGATCAGTATCGCGCCCTGCACGACTGGAAAATCACGCTCAATGATTGAAGACAGCAGTAATTGGCCAATCCCCTGGCGGGAAAATACGGATTCGATGATAACCGACCCCGACACCAGCCAGCCAAACTGCAGACCGACAATGGTAATAATGGGAATGAGCGCGTTTCGTAACGCATGTTTGTACAATACCATTCGCCGCGTCAGCCCTTTGGCCCATGCCGTGCGGATGTAATCCTGTTTCAAAACGTCAAGCATGCTCGTGCGCGCAGTTCTGGCGATTGTTCCCACGGCGCCGAACGCCATGACGCCCGCAGGCAAGACAAGATGCGCAAGCCCGCCGGCGCCAAACGCTGGAAACCAGCCAAGCCAGACAGAAAACAGCAGAATAAACATTAGCGCGAGCCAGAAGCTCGGCATGGAAACGCCGATCGAAGACAACACGATAATCGCGCGATCAACCCAGCTGTCCTTGTTGATCGCCGCCGCGACGCCGAGCCATGCGCCAATGGGCACGGCGATAAAAAGTGCGGCGAAAACGAGTTCCAGCGTTGTGGGCAGTCGCGACCAGAGAAGCGTTGCAACCGGCTCCTGACTGACAATGGAACGCCCCAGATCGCCCTGAAGCAGATTCCCGATATAATGGAAATACTGAATGAAAAATGGAGAATCGAGCCCCATATCAGCGCGCAGCTCAGCGATCTGTTCTGCGGAAGCGCCCGATCGCGCCAGCATCGCCGACGCCGGATCGCCGGGCAAGAGATACATGAGTGCAAACGCAATGGTCGCAACGCCGAAAACAACCGGCGCAACCATCAGAACGCGTCTGAACAGATAGGCTCCCTTGCCGCTCATTGCGAAACCGCCGTTTGATCAAGGGCTAATTCATCGAGATTCGGCGCCAGGCCGGCAATCCCCCATTTCAGCCCTTCGACCCGATTATTGACACCAACGAGCAAAACATAATCATAAATCGGCAGGATGAGCGCCTGTTCCATAATGCGCATTTGCGCTTTTCCATAAAGATCGTCGCGCACAGCCCGGTCCGTCACCAGCACGGCCTCGTTCAAATATGCATCGATCTCAGGGTCGGCGAATTTCGACCAGGCAAAGCCGGACGGTACATTGTCGGAATGAAAATATCCCCTCAATGAATCGGCGGCGGAATGGCCGGAGCCGCCCATGAAAAGCATATTCTTTTCGCTGCGCCGTCCGGCTTCCATCTGGACGGAGAAGTCCATCATCTCCAGCTTCAAATCAATCCCGATGCTGCGCAATTGGGAATAAAGCAGTTCGCTGAACATTCTGCTCTTACCCCATGTCACCATCGACATTTCAATGGTGAGTCTGCGTCCTTCTTTTTCGCGCACGCCGTCGCCGTCTTCGTCGACCCAACCCGCTGCTTCAAGCAGTGCGCGCGCTTTTGCCGGATCGTGATTATACATCGATTGCAATTCTTGCGAATAACCCGGCGTCACAGCTGAAAGCGGACCGAAAGCGCGCGGATTATATCCGCGCGTAATCGCCTTGACGGCGGCGTCCATGTCCGCGCCATAGAGTATCGCTTGTCGAACGCGGATGTCATCGGTGGGGGGGCGCTCTGCGTTAATAAACCAGAATGCCGGCTGTCCGCTCAGATATGCGCGGGAGATAAATACATTCTCCGAGCTTTCCAGTGCTTCCGCATCGACAGGATCGAGATCGAAAGCGATATCGATATCGCCGGAAGCCAATGCGGGAGAGCGCGTAGAGGGTTCCGGCAGAAACCGCCAGACCACTTCTTCGACTATTGCCTTTTCAACTGCTTTTCCTGTTTCATCTTGCCATTGATTATCGCGATTGCGCTGCAACCTGTAAAATTCGCCGACATTGTATTCGGCAAACGCAAACGCGCCCGTCCCCGCCTGATGATGATGATACTGGTCTCCCCACCTCTCAGCGGCCTGCGGAGACACCATGCCGAGATACGGCAGGCTCAATGAATAAAGAAAGGAACTGTCCGGCTGCGTCAGAACGAACCTAATCCTGAAGGGAGAAACGATTTCTACAGTTTCAAAATCCGGCAGAAGGCTTCTGGCCTTCAATGATTGCGGCCCCAGTTTCCGGATGCGGTCAAAATTAAACTTAACCGCCGCGGCATTGAACGGTGCTCCGTCATGAAATGAAATATCATTGCGAAGGTCGAACGTGTAGCTCAGCCCGTCCGCGCTGACGCGCCACGCGCTGGCAAGACGCGGTTGTGTCTCGCCGTTTTCATCCGTCTCAACTAGCGTATCATAGACCGCGGAAAGCACATAAATGACCTCCCACTGCGCATCCATATGCGGGTCGAGGCGCACCCCGGGTTTGGTCCCTGACAATACGAGCGACGTTCCTTCCGAACGCTCGGCCTGCGTGTCATTTTCACCAGCACACGCCGCCGCAAATATTGCAGACGCCAATACGCTGCTGAGTTTGAAAGCCTTTGAGACTGGACCTGCCCGCAATAATCCCATTCGACTTTCTACACCGTTTCAACATCTGCTTCGATACTTGTACCCGATTGGCCGCCGATAATCGTTTCAATTTCGTCTAACGCGCCGATGACCGCCCGCTTTCCCGTTTCGCGCACGAACCAGCTTGCAGCGTCCACTTTCGGTCCCATGGAACCGGATGAATAAGAGCCCGCTTCCAGTTTGTTCGGCGTGGTTTGTTTGATCAGGTTCTGTTCAGGCGTGCCAAAGCCCTCGTAAACGCCGTCCACATCCGTCGCGATGATAAACAGATCGGCGGACAACTCCTGCGCGAGAAGGCTGCTGGTTCTGTCTTTGTCAATGATCGCCTCCACGCCCTCCAGGCGGCCGTTGTCAGCATGGCGGATAACTGGAATCCCTCCGCCGCCGGCGCAAATCAAAAGGGCCTTTTGACCGACCAGCCACCGGATCGGCCGATGCCATACAATGCTTTGCGGCTCAGGAGACGGAACAACGCGGCGCCAGTTTTCATTGTCTTTTTTGAAAACCCAGCCTTTTTCGCGTTCAAGTTTTTGCGCGCCTTGCGCATCATAGACCGGGCCGACAAACTTTGTCGGATTTCGGAAAGCGGGATCATCGGCGTCTACGCAGACGCGCGTCAGCATGGTCGCGATCGGCACCTCATAGCCAAGAACATTGCCCAGCTCCTGCTCGATCATGTAACCGATCATGCCGGCAGTCGCAGCGCCGATAATATCCAATGTATAGGGTTCGGCTTTTTTATACGCTCCCGCCTGCAACGCCAGCAGCCCGGCCTGCGGACCATTTCCGTGCGTGATGACCAATTGATGCTCGCCAGCCACGTTCGCAATGGCGCGCGCCGCATTGCGAATATTCGTCCATTGCGCGGCTGAGGTAATTGGCTCACCTCTTTTTAGAAGAGCATTTCCGCCCAAGGCTATAAGGATCAACATGGCTGTTTACTACCGCAATAAGCCCAGTGAATCAGGCGATTTTCGCCACGTTCGCCGCGCTCGTTTTAATGAGATCGCTTTCATAGGCGAAGAGTGCCGGCCATCCGCCGGTGTGCAGAAAAATTACGGTTTCCTTGCGGCCGACCTCGCCTTTCTGGATCAGATCAATCATGCCCGCCATGCATTTTCCCGAATAGACCGGATCTAAAAATACGCCTTCGGTTTTCGCGACCAGTTGAATGGCCTCTTTGCATTCGTCCGTCATCGCGCCGTAGCTGTCGCCAATATACTCATCGTAAATAGAGAGGCGCGAACTGGCGCTGAATGATTTCATATCCAAGAGGGACGCGCCGTGATCGACATTTTCCGGCACTTTTTCCAACAGGTAGTCGCGTGTGCGGCTGACGCTTATGCCCGTAACTTCATATCCAACGTCATTATTCAGCGCCCCGAGTAATAGTCCGCTATATGTGCCGCCCGAACCGATCGCGACGAAAAGGCGGTCAGGCTTGACTGACTGAAGCCGGCATTGTTCTTTTAACTCAAGCGTCGCTTCAACATATCCGGCCATGCCTTCAGGGCTGGAGCCGCCAAGCGGAAGCAAATAAGGTTTCAGGCCATCGGCCTGCAATTTTTCCTTAAGGTCGTCTAGCGCCGATCCAAAATCCCATCGCGGCACGGTATTGACGTAGGTAATATTCGCGCCGAGCAAATGCTCGAGGAGCAGGTTGCCATTGTTATTGATAGCTTCCTCGGGCGCGCCTCCAAGGACTAGCTCCACATTGAGACCGAGTTTGTTGGCCAGCGCTGCGGATATTCTCGCCATGTTCGACTGATACCCGCCCGGCACAATCAGCGTATCGTAACCTTCAGATACGATCCGGCCCAATATGAATTCGAGTTTGCGAACTTTGTTGCCGCCAAGCGCACTCGCGGTCAGGTCATCGCGCTTAAATAGAATGCGCGGCCCGCCCAGATATTTCGATAAATTCGCCGCTTCTTCCAACGGCGTGGGAAGCTGTGCGAATCTCAGTCTTGGCATTTGTGATATATTCATTTTTATTACGCCGTTTTTGTAGTCATGTTTAAATGTTCTGACGCGCCAATTAGAGGCGCGCGCGGGTTCAGCATGTCAGGCCGACGCCGTCCGAGCGGACATCCGACGCGCTTTCGAAACCGCCCCCGCGGCGGCGCCTGACTGCGTTTGAATGGCCCATTCGATCATCTCGCGCACTAACGATTTCTATTGGCAGGCCTGCGCGTTCAAGCTGTGCGTCCCAGGCGTCAGGCGCGTCGCGTTCGATAGCGGTCATGACGCGGTCAAAACCGATATCCGCTCCGCCGAACACCCATCTCGGCGCCGCCAGAACATCACAGAGGTTGCGATCGGCGTTCAAGACGCCGGGTAAAATTTGCGCCAGAATTTGCGGTTGAGCCCGCCCGCCCATTGTACCGATTGAAGCCGCAATCGTTCCTTCTCGCAGCACCAGCAGCGGCGTCAACGTATGCGCCGGGCGCGCGCCCGGCTTCATTTCATTCGGCGCGCCCTTCTCCAACGAAAACCCCCGGGCGCGATTGTGCATGATGACGCCGGTTTCCGGCTCAAGAATGCCTGCGCCGAACGTCTGATAGACGCTCTGGATCAGGGAAACGGCGTTGCCTTGCGCATCCATGGCGCAAATTGAAACCGTATCGCCATGCGCGGGCGCTGCGTCCCTGAGTGTAATTTCACTTGCATTCAATGCTTCAATGAAACGCGCTTTGAGCGTGGATTTATCAAGCAATTTATCGAGCGGCACATCCGTATAATCGGGATCGCCAAGATATAGATCGCGATCGCCGGCTGCGATGATGCTCGCCGCCAATAAAAAATCCGGCCGCTCGATAATTTCCGCTTGTCCTATGCCGATGGAGTCGAGTGCGGCAATGGTCTCCAGCAAGACAATACCCTGGGAATTGGGCGGGGATGTGAGGAAAGTCAGATCCGCTAAATCCAGTTGTAATGGCGCTGTCATTTTACTGGCGTGAACGCGAAAATCTTCCACCGTGACAGCCGCCCCGAGAGACTGCAAACCATTGACAAGATTTTCAGCAACGGGCCCGTTGTAAAATGCGTCAAAACCGTCGGACGCCAGCGATTGAAGCGTTGAGGCCAGCGCGGGCTGTCTGAATCGATCTCCGGCTTTCTTGTGAGCGCCGCCGTCCATAAACACGGCGCCAAGGCCTGCATCGGTTTCGATTTGTGCTGATTGAGATTGGATGCCGCGCGCCAGAGAAGGTGAGATTTCAGCGCCGTTTTCTGCAAGCGTGATTGCGGTTTCGAGCTGTTCAGCCGGCGATAAAACCGCGCCGAGGCCGGCAATGTCTTTCCATCCCGCCACCATGCCGGGAATGGTGATGGAATGAACGCCGTTTGAAGGAACTTCATCACCCGCCGCGCGCAAACTTTCAACATCAACGCCTGCAGGCAGTACGCCCGAGCCATTAACGCTCGTTGTTTTCCCGCGCCGGTCATGGACAAGCGCAAACAAGTCGCCGCCAATTGCACATTGATGAGGGTATATGACGGTCAACACCGCCGCAGCGCTGATCGCTGCATCGATTGCATTGCCGCCCGCTTCGAGAATGCGAATCCCGGCTTCGGTCGCCGCCGCATGAGGCGTCGCTATGCCTCCTTTTGCATTCATTTACACTCGATTCCTTCGATAAGGACTGTGCGGGCCGGCGCGCCTTCAGAGCCTTTCAGCTTGATCGGCAAGCAGCAAAGGAAATATTCGCCATCCTCGATTTTCGCGAGATCGGCGTTCTCCAGAATGATTACGCCGTTGCCGCAAAGAATATGATGTGTCGGCCATTCTTTACACTGATCGGGCGCTTCTACGGTGACATAGTCCGTCGCGACAAACTTGACGCCTGCGTCAACAAGAGCCTGCGCGCCGTCAGCCGTAATACCGACAAAATCAGGTTTGTAATCTTTTTGCGTTAAAAGTTTCGTGGAATTCGAGGTTTTAAACAGTACGCGGGTGGCGCCGTTGAGATTTGCTTTCTCGACCATCGCGGCGTCAATTTGCGCGTCATCCGCCGTCGTCGCATCCACAACACGCGCCGGACCTACAAAAATATCAAGCGGTAATTTTTCAACTGTGTCGCCGTCTTCAATAAAATGACGCGGGGCGTCGATGTGCGTTCCCGTATGCGAGCCCAGAAGCCATCTCGTCACTTCGGAAGGAGCGCCTTCGGAAATCTTGAAGACAGAACGCATTTCCGGCTTTTTTCCTTCCCACCAGTAAATCATGTCTTCTTCAATATTGATCGAGATGTCATGAATGATCATTAGTTGAAACTTTCCTTTTCAAGTCAGAGCCGCGGTAATTTAAGGCGAAACCGCCGAAATATCGGTAGTTTCGCCTTGAGTAGGCTTCGATACGGCAATCGTATCAGAAGTCGATGACGGTTCGCGCGCCGAACTGGCGTTGTTTCGCAGGGATCAGCGTCAGGCTTTGATTGTCGCTGAATTCAAACGGGAAAATCGAACCGGTGTCAGCACTGAAATCGCTTGTGCGGCCGCCGGCCAGATATTGATCTTCGTTGAACAAATTGGTGACGAACAATTCAAACCGGATATTGTCCCGCTGAACGCCGCCGCGCAGATTAAATAACCAGCTCGACCCTATAAAGGAAAAGTTCTGCTCGTCGGTGAACTGCTTGCCGGTGTAAATACCATCCAGACGCCCGAACCAGCTCCAGTCGCTGCGATCTGAGAACGGCAAATCATCTAGGAAAGATAATGAAAAGGAGCTGCTCCATTTCGGGAATTGTAATGGCGTATTGCCGCTACAATCGACAATTCCGTCCGCGTTTGCAGGCGCGTAATCATCAGTGAACCCGCATTCGAAATTCTTGAATTCCGCATCAGAATACGTGAACTGACCGGCGAGTGTAATGACATCCGTCAGCCGCGCCGAGCCTTCAAATTCGACGCCCATCAAATCCGTGCTGAAGCCTTGCACCGCCGCGGTACTGACCTGCTGGCCGCCGCCCGGCGTATTGAACAGAACGCCTGTACGCGTTTTCTGGTTTGTCCAGTCCATCATGTAAGCGACGACGGAAAATGTGGCGTTTCCATTAAGGAGAGACTGACGCCAGCCGATCTCCCAGTTCTCGATCTCTTCTTCGTCCAGGAAAAGGGAGGCGTTCTGAACGAAGTCAGGATTGAGGTCCAATTCTTCCTGGGTGAAGCTCGCAAATCGCGAATTAAAGAAACCCGGATTGTTGCCTTTTGAATAGGTCGCCCAGAAGTTCGTCGTTGGCGTCGGCAATAATTGTATCGTCACGCGCGGCAGGAAATTTTTAAACGTGGCGCCAAGTTCCGTGCCATTTCCCGTTGCAAAGGGTTCGGTCGGCGGCAGGATTGAAGTTCGCCCTGCATCGCGCTGAGTGAGATCGTCCCACTGATAGCGCCATTCAAAATCCAGTCCCAGCCATTCGGTGAAATCGTAACCCAGTGCGCCAAAAACGCTGAACGTTTCGTTCTGACTGACTGGCGGCGGATTAAAGCCGTTGAAGCCGCATGGGCAAATGCCGTCAGCGGGAACGCCGAATGTCGTATCGAGATCGAAGGCGACCGGCGCCGTCATCCCGCCGTCATAGGCGACAACCGATTCGCCGCCATTGAGATAGTAACCGAAATTCTTGCCGTTAAAGTAACCGCCGCCCAGCATCCAGGTAAACCGCTGATCGCTCGGTGACGTTATCCGGAGCTCCTGGAAGAAGCTTTTGTTGCGGAAAAGATCGTAATTGATCCAGTTTTCAACGCCGGAATCATCGAGATCGCGAATGTTGGTTACCCGTTCGTCGTCAAAACTTGATACGGAACTGATCGTGTGTCCGTTGATATCGTAATCGATAAAGAAGGCGGCGCGAATCTGTTCACGCTCAAGCCCGAATTCCGTCAGCGTCGGGTAAACATCCGAAGCATCGACCAAGTCGAAATACGGCAAAATGACATCCGACGAGATTTGCGTATTGCTGTCTGTCAGATTTACGATCGGCACTTCGCCGCAGATAAAATCTGTCAGGCTGGTGCCTGGCACATTTCTTTTCAGCGCGGTAGCGAGCGACGGGTTTTGCGCAAAACAGTTCGCTACATTCGGCCCCGCCCCGCGACGGGAACTTGCGTTGCCAAGATGTACGGAAGCCGCCGGCCCGTCATCGTCAACGGCGTACATGCCGCGAAACTTCATCGATAAATTGGGCGTCGGCTCCGCGTAGAGCGTTCCCATATAGGTGCGCGTGCTTTCCTCGCCGAGCGCGCCGCCGTCAGATGAACTGCGATATTGTCCGCCTGTGCTGTAATCCTGAATGAACAGCCTTGCACTCAAAAAGTCTTGTATGATCGGCCCTTCCACGCCGAGCGAAACGGTATGCGTGGAATCCTGCGCGAATTCCAGCGCAGCCGTTCCGCTAAATTCCGTAAGACTTGGCGTTTTTGAAATATAGTTGATGGCGCCGGCGAAGGTGCTGCGGCCGAAAAGCGCTGAAGACGGGCCTTTGACAACCTCCACCCTTTCAATGTTCTGGGTGCCGATGCTGGAAGAGCCGCCTACAATCGGAACGCCGTCGAGAAAAATAGAGCCTACTTGGGCGAAAGGCTCCACCAACTCATTGCCGAGACCGCGAAAGCGAATATCCGTATAAATACGGCCAGGGTTGGCGACGCTGTTATTTTCAAATTGTACGCCTGGCGTGAATTCAACAATCTGCACGAGCGAATTCATGCCCGCCGCCTGCAACTGTTCGTCAGAAAAGGCCGTGACCGCCACAGGGACTTCAAACAGGTTTTCTTCACGCTTACGGGCCACAACGACCAGTCTGTCGCCGGTGGGCTCAGAAGCCTGCGTAGTCTCCTGGGCAAATGCAGGGTGCGCGCCAGCGCATGCGATGCCGCTGACAGCGCCGAGCAGCGCAGTTCGTAAGCTGAGAGTTTTATTGTGCACAAAAAAACGATGGTTCATTAGGTATCCCCTATGTAGTTGGCGTTTCGCCGTCGGATCGCACTGTCATCGTCGCAAGCATCGTGTCCTGCCCTACTTCAAATCTACTTTAAGAACTTCATGCGTTTGTTTTTTCACGCGAAGCTTATCGCGACTTGTGTACGAGACATTTTTACGCTACCACGCATTCATCATATGAACAAGTGTGCATAATACGAACTTTTTACAGCCAGTTGCCCAAAAACCACTGGCGTGGAATGCGGCAATGCGGAAAAATTCGAATTGCATTCGAGATTTATGGCCCAGGAATCAGGAACGTTCAGAATGACCATCACTAAGCTGAACATAGGCGTACACTATGAACCATCTGGCGTTGACCCGCATATCGGCTCGGCGGAACTTGCCTTGCAGATGACAAATGCAGTGTTCGACACGCTCGTAAACAGAACGCCTGACGGCGATTATTTGCCGGGCCTCGCCGATACTTTTGAGATCTCCACTGATGAATGCACGTACACCTTTAAGCTGCGCCGCGATGTAAAATTCCATGATGGCGAACCTTTCAACGCTGCGGCGGCGGCGTTTTCACTGGAACGGGCATTTGACCCCGCCAACAAATCGCAATTGGCGCGCGCCATGCTGGGGCCATTCAAAAATGCTACGGCGTTAGATGATTATACGCTCTGCGTAGAACTTACTCGCCCATATGGATTGTTACTCGACGCCTTGAGCCAGGGCTGGCTGGCGCCGGTCTCCCCGGCCGCGGTAGAAAGTCTCGGCGCCGATTTTGCCCGCGCTCCGGTGGGAACAGGCCCTTTCATATTTGAACGCTGGAACGCCGGTGAGACCATCACTTTAAAGCGCAATCCGGCATATAATTGGGGTCCGCCCCTTGTCGATAACAAAGGCCCGGCGCATTTCGACGAACTCGTTTTTACTTTTCTGAGCGATGGCGAAGAGCGCGCCCAAGCGCTTGAAAACAACAGCGTGGATGCTGTGTTTTATGTGCCGCCCGACGCCGCGCAGCGTTTACGCGATGATCCGCGCTATTATGTAGAAACATGGCCCATACGCGGCGTACCCGTTTCACTGATGATGAATATTAAACGTGCGCCGACCGATGATATAAAAGTTCGCCAGGCCATCAATTACGCTATCGATCAGGATGCGCTCGTTGAGGAAGTCTTTCACGATGAGTTCGAGCGTTCCTACGGACCGGTTTCGCAATTTACGCTTGGATTTTCGCCAGAGGTCAAAAACAAGTATGATTTTGACCCGGTAAAAGCGCAAAAGCTTCTTGACGAGGCGGGGTGGCGCGCAAACCAATCAACCGGAATGCGCGAAAAAGACGGCGTTTCATTGAGCGTTTCTTTTTATGCTTTGCCGGTCAATTTCTATCCGGAATTTGGAAAAATTGTTACGCGCCAGCTTGGCGATGTAGGCGTACACGTTGAAGTCTGCTTACTGAATCCGCAGGACTGGATCAAAGCTGGAATGAAAGGCGATCACCATCTTATCCCGCAAGGCAAATATGGAAGCTCCGCGCAATTGCTGAGTTTTGTCTATCATTCGCGGCACAGCGGCCCGGCTGGCTATGGCTGGAGTAAACGCGAGGCGGATCATGCGCCGGGATTTGACGCTCTGCTGGAAAAAGCAGAAGCGGCGATTGCGCCAGCGGACTACATTCCGCTGTACAAGCAGGCGCAAGAGATAGTCATGGACGAAGCGCTGATTGCGCCGCTTCACTGCAATACGAATATTGTCGCCGCCCGTAACGGCGTACAGGGCGTTAAGTTTGACGCAATCGGCGCCTATCCGCTTGTTCACGACATAACAATTGACGATCCCGCCAAGACCAGCGCGCAAGGAAACAGTTAAGTCATGGCCTCCCGCGTCACAATTCGCAAAGGCGAGTATCACGACTCCGTTCGATTGATGCAGGCCTCACAGCAGGTTCGCCGCCATCCCGGCGTCAAGGAAGCCATATTAATGATGGCGACCGACAACAATAAAAAAATACTCGCCGCAGCCGGTATGTCCGATGACGCCGTTGCAAACGCCGCCCGCGACGATTTGGTCATCGCCGTTATGGCGGATGATGATAAAGCCGCTGAGTCTGCTCTCGCGCTCGCTGACGAAGTGCTTGCGAAGGGCGCAGCAGGCGGAAACCGGCAGGAATATCGCTCGCTCGATGCAGCTTTAAAGGAAAATGCGGGCGCCAATATTGCATTAATATCCGTACCGGGAGAATATGCCGTTGAGGAAGCCAGAAACGCGCTTGATCTGGGCCTGAACGTAATGTTGTTCAGCGATAATGTTTCCATTGAAGATGAGCTGGCGCTGAAGCAACAAGCGCGTGCGAACGGTCTGTTGCTGATGGGCCCCGATTGCGGCACAGCGATTATCAGCGGTTGCGGGCTCGGCTTCGCCAATGCCGTGCGCCGGGGCAATATTGGCCTCATCGGCGCATCCGGCACCGGTCTACAGGAAATAACAACGCAAATTGACCGGCGCGGTGGCGGCGTTTCTCACGCCATCGGGGTTGGCGGCCGGGACGCGAAGTCTGAAATTGGCGGAATGTCGATGTTGCAGGCTTTGAAAATGCTTGCTGAAGATGACGCCACAGAAGTCATCGTCCTGACATCGAAACCGCCAAACCCGTCCGTGGGTAAAACGGTTCTGACAGCGGCGGGCCAATGTAAAAAACCGGTAATTGTGAATTTTCTGGGCATGGATCGCCCTTCGGAAGTTGCGGAGAATTTGACCTTCACAAAAACCCTTTGCAGCGCTGCTATTGAAGCGGTTGTAAAAGCAGGCGTCGAGATTAAGACCGAGTCGAACGCCGCAGAGGACGCGCTTTTTGAAATAGCGCTTGGCGAAATTGAAAAGCTGGCGCCCGTTCAGAAAAGCTTGCGGGGTTTATACGCTGGCGGCACGCTGTGTTATGAGGCCATGCTGACGCTGCAAAGCCAGACAACAATTTATTCCAATATTGCAACAGATCCGGCAAACCTGTTGAGCGACCCCGCCCATAGCCGCGACAACACACTGCTTGATCTTGGCGAAGATTTTTTCACACAAGGCCGGGCGCATCCCATGATAGACCCGGAACAGCGCAACCAACGCCTTCTGCAGGAAGCCGCGGATGAAAGCGTCGCGGTTATTCTCTTTGATGTTGTGCTTGGGTTTGGCGCGCATCCCGACCCGTCCGGCGATCTTTGCCGGACAATCTCCAAAGCGCGAGAGCAAGCCGCCGCCGGCGACCGCCATCTGATTTTTGTGGCGAGCATCTGCGGTACGAAGCAGGACCCGCAGGATTTCGAGCGGCAATTGTCCCAGCTTGCGGCGGCCGGCGTTATTGTCGCCGCCAGTAACGCGGAAGCTGTGGCGGTGGCAAAACGAATTCTGCAACAGATTGCGCCAGCATAGGGAGTATGAATTATGCCCAAACCTGAAAGGTCACTGCTCGCGGCCGCTCCAAATGTCATCAATATCGGGTTGGAGCTTTTCGCTGACGCTCTGGAAGATCAATCGGCCGAGGTGGCGCATGTCGCCTGGCAACCGCCCGTTCAACTGGAGGACGATCTGAAGGACATTCTGGACGATCTTTTGTAACCGCCGCGCCGCACCGCCAGTTGCGCCGCAAAACATTGACTTACACATTCAAAAAAACTTACGGAGAAAAAGTCCGATGCTGAAAGACAAAATCGAACAAGCGAATAAAAAAGCATTGGATCTGTTTCTGACCGGGCGCCCCACCCTCGTCGATGTGCGCCCGGCCCTGGACGTCGTGCCCGGTATGAAAAAAAACATGGTGCTGCATTCCGCGCCGCCGGTCGCGTGGGCTGATATGTGCGGCCCGCACCGCCATGGCGTGATCGGCGCTGTTCTGTGGGAAGGCCTGGCGGACAACGCAACAGACGCGCAAGCAATGATCGAAGCTGGCGATATTCTGATTGAGCCGTGTCACCATCACGATACGGTGGGCGCCGGAACGGGTATTACCTCCGCGTCGACGCCGATGCTGGTTGTCGACAATCTGGCGCATGGCAATCGGGCGTTCAGTTGTCTTTCGGAAGGCGGCGGTCTTCAGCTCCTGAAATGGGGCAGCTATGATGATAAAATCGCCGCGCATATGCATTGGCAGGCGGAAACCCTTGCGCCGGTGTTACAAAAAGCAGTGAAAGCCGTGGATGGCGTCGACATCAAAAACCTGATCGCGAAAGCGGTGCAGATGGGCGACGAATGTCATAACCGGAGCATTGCGACCAACAGCCTCTTCTTTAATGAAATCGCCGTGGCGCTTTATGACACATGCGAGGATCGCAAGGCTCTCACGCAATGTGTACAATTTCTGACGGAAGCCGACCAGTTTTTCCTGCATGGCATCATGGCCGGCGTTAAGGCGATGCTGGATGCAGCCGCCAACGTTGAATACAGCACAATGGTTACGGCGATGGCGCGCAACGGTGTTGAATTCGGCATACGCGTGTCAGGGCTTGGCGATGAATGGTACACGGCGCCGGCAAATAACGTTGACGGTTTGTTTTTCCGTTCCGAATGGGGACCGGAAGACGCCGCGCCCGATCTTGGCGACAGCGCAATCACCGAAACAGCCGGGCTTGGGGGTTTTATCCAAGCCGCCGCCCCGACCGTACAGTCTTATGTAAATGGCTCCATGCGGGACGCCATCGCGAACACGCAGCAAATGGCGACAATCTGTATCGGCGCCAATCCCGATATTCAGATACCGACGCTCGATTTCGCCCCGGCGCCGGTTGGCATTGATATTCGCAAGGTCGTTAAGACCGGCGTTCCCCCCCTCATCGATACGGCGATCACGCATCGCGAACAGGGATTGATCGGCGCCGGGCAGGTGCGCGCGCCTATGGGATGTTTTGAATCCGCCCTCAAAGCGTTTTCATCGCGCTACGCCAGCTAACGCGCCCCCGCCGCTGAATGTTGGAAATTCAATGACTGAAAAAAGCCAAGCGCTGCGCGACAGGATCGACCAGGCCAACAAAATTGTCCTGAACAAGCTTAATGAAAGCCGGCCCGTCTGGTTCGATGTTCAGCCTGCCATCGAAGCGCTTCCCAACATGACGCGCGATACAATTCTGCACGCCGGTCCGCCCATAGAATGGGAAAGAATGTGCGAACCGCAACGCAACGGCGTAGCGCACGCCGCCGTCTTTGAAGGTCTCGCAAAAGACACCGCTGAAGCTGGCCGCGCTATTCAAGCCGGGGCAATCAGACTGGCGCCCTGTCATGAGTTTGGCGCCGTTGGCGGTATGGCCGGCATCACCAGCGCGTCGACGCCGCTAGCCATGGTTCGCTGCGAAAAAACCGGCGCCGTCGGCTGTTCTCAATTGTTTCAGGGGCCGCGCGGTCAATTGCCTAGTCGTGATGCTTATGATCGCGAAGCTGCAAAACAATGGCGTTGGCTTTCCGAAGTTCTGGGGCCGGTGCTGCAGGATGCGATCCGCGCCAAGGGCGGGCTGGATGTAAGAGCCGTTACCGCAAAAGCCCTGCAAATGGGTGACGAATGCCACAATCGGAACAGCGCCAGCAGCCTTCTTCTGCTGACGGGCCTGGCGCCATGGTTGATGCAGAGCAAATTTGATGCGTCAATGGTTCGGGACAGCCTTTCCTATCTTGTCGCAGCGGAACAGTTCTCGCTGTGCATTTCTATGGCGGCCGGAAAATCGGCGGCCGAAGCGATGAAAAACGTATCGCACAGCACTGTGGTGACGACGTTCTGCAGAAACGGCGTCGATTTCGGCATCCGGGTCAGCGGACTGGGCGATCAATGGTTTGTCGCGCCGGCCAACAAGGTCAACGGTTTGCTTTTTTCGTCAGAATGGAACGATGATGACGTGGTGCCCGATATGGGAGACAGCGCGATCATGGAAACAGTCGGACTTGGCGGTTATGTGCAGGCTGCGGCGCCGGCGCTTCAGCAATTTGTCAGCGGCTCATTCGTCCGCGCCAAACGTATTACTGAAGAAATGCGTGAGATAACAACAGGGCCGATTGACGACTATCGCATCCCCAATCTTGACTTTGCGCCGGCGCCGGCAGCGACGGATATCAGAAAAGTCATTCGCACAGGGATAACGCCTGTCATTGACACCGCAATCGCCCACAAAAAGGGCGGCGTTGTGGGCGCAGGGCAAACGCAGGCGCCCATCGATTGTTTTAAAAAGGCGCTGCGCGCCTTTTCCGAGCGATATGCGTAATGGATCGCAGCGAGTATGGATAAAAATTCTGTGTTGCTGGAAATAGAAAAGCTCGCTGTAAGGTTCGACACGCGCGCGGGCGCTGTTGCGGCTCTCTCCGGCGTTTCATTCCATGTGCAGCCGGGCGAAACGCTCGCTATCGTTGGCGAAAGCGGAAGCGGGAAAAGTTGTTGCGCTTTGTCCATTCTGGACTTGATCCCGTCGCCGCCCGGTCAGAGAACCGCCGACATCATGCGTTTTGGCGATATCGATCTTCTTAGCTTATCCGGCGCACAACTACGCAAATTGCGCGGCGACAGGATCGCCATGGCGTTCCAAGATCCTCTGAGTTCTCTTAATCCGTTATTGACGATCGGCGATCAGATTGCCGAAGTCTTGCGGACACACCGGAATGTTGATGCAAAACAAGCCCGGCGGCGCGCCGTCGAACTTTTGAATCTGGTCGGCATTCCGGACGCCGCGTCGCGATTAAAGAGCTACCCTCACGAAATGTCCGGAGGCATGCGCCAGCGTGTGATGATCGCTATCGCGCTCGCCTGCGAGCCTGAACTTTTTATCGCCGACGAGCCTACTACAGCGCTCGACGTAACCGTGCAGGCCCAAATTGTTGAACTCGTCAAAAACCTGCAGCGCGACAACAGCATGTCGATTATCTGGATTACCCATGACCTCAGCGTAATCGCCGGGTTCGCCGATCGCGTTATCGTGCTTTATGCGGGCAATATTGTTGAAGAATCCGATACGCAAACGCTCTTTTTGTCGCCGCGCCACCCTTATACAGATGGATTATTGAAGTCTTTGCCGCGTATCGATCAGGAGCCAGCGGCCCGCCTGTCGGCCATTAAAGGACTGCCGCCGGATCTGACAAATTTGCCGGTCGGTTGCGCCTTTGAGCCGCGTTGCCCCCGCGCGGTTGAGCGGTGCAAGACAGAGCGGCCCAGTCTGGAATCTCACAGTCCCGGCCATAAAGCCGCCTGCTGGAACCCGATAATTGCGGATACGCCTGAAGGCGTTTCACGCGCCGCCGCCCGGAACAAATTCTCATGAGCGTGCTTGTTAGTGTGTCGGATTTGGGTGTTCACTTCCGTCAAGGCGGCGGCGTCTTTTCTGCAAAAAAACCAAAAACGATAAGGGCTGTTGATCACGCGACCTTCGACATAAAAAAAGGCGAAACATTCTCGCTCGTGGGTGAATCCGGTTGCGGCAAGTCCACGCTCGCACGCGCTATCTTGCAGTTGCAGCCGGCGACAAGCGGCAAGGTGTATTTTGACGGTATAGATCTCTCATCATTATCGCCAAAAGACATGCGCAAATTACGACGGCGCATGCAGATGATATTTCAGGATCCCTTCACCAGCCTCAACCCGCGCATGACGATCGGGCAGATTATCGGCGAGCCGCTGGTGATTCACGGCATGGCCGCCGCACGCGAAATCAGTCAAAAGACGGCCGAGATACTGGAAACGGTCGGCCTCAGCCGCAAGCTGGCCAATCGATATCCGCATGAATTTTCAGGCGGCCAGCGGCAACGGGTGGGCATCGCGCGCGCTATTGCAGTCAATCCGGATTTTATAATTTGCGATGAGGCCATCGCAGCGCTTGATGTTTCTGTACAGGCGCAAATTATCAATCTGCTGTCCGACCTGCAGGAAGAACTTGATCTCACCTATTTGTTTATCGCGCACGATCTTGCTGTTGTTAAACATTTATCGCACCGCATCGCCGCCATGTATGCAGGCAAGATCGTCGAAATCGCAGATCGCGATTCGCTATATAAAAATCCTCGCCACCCTTATACGCAATTGCTTCTGTCGGCGGTGCCAACGCCCGATCCAAGGGCCGGGCGCAAAACCGTCAGCGCGAGTGTTACGGCGAAAGACCGGGACATACCGCTGACGGGATGCGTATTCGCCAATCGTTGCCCCCTCGTTACCGATGAATGCCGTCATGATTCACCAGCCTTGCGCGAGGTCGCCCCGGGCCACCATGTCGCGTGCATTCACGTGCAGTAAGGGCAACGGGAAATGAAACGGACGGTGATCAATGCGATTTCTGTCAGCAATTCCGTCTCCGACCGGCTGAACGGCGCGGTTCTGCAGGGCGTTGTCCTCCATCACCATACGCGGACATGCACGCTTGCATTGAAACCTGAAGCTAACCCGGAAGCTCTATCCCCTATCGTCGTCACACTCGCAGATGCGAGTGTTGAAGACGGCCCGCTGAACATTCTGCTTGATGCGTTTAATTTAATCCGGGAAAGGAATATCGCCGCTGGGGCTTCAGTAATCTATAAAGAAGATCGATTGGAATTGCCCGGCGTTATCGTCTCCATTGCCGGCGCCGCGCGCTGGAACCCGGCGCCGGATTGGCAAAAGGCCAGAGCGGCGACAGGATACGCATTGGATTTACGCACAGAAATATTGCGTCAGGCGAATTCGCGCGTCAGCCACGCCACGCTTCTGGATTTCCTCTCACCTTCAAGGCCGTCAGCCGGCGCCGCGGAGACAGACGCGCTGACAATGCGCTTTACGAGCGTATTCCAGCAGCTGCGCCAGATAAGCGCCACATCGTTAAAAGACACGCTCGCCGCCGGCGCTGATAAACTGGCCGGCCTGGGCGGCGGATTAACGCCGGCCGGTGATGATTTCTTGTGCGGCGTGATGATGGCTGTCTGGTTTTCGCATGATGACGCGGCGAAATTATGCAAGCCGCCGGCGGAAATCATGGCCCAACGAACGACAACCTTGTCAGCAGCACTATTACGAGAAGCCGCCATGGGACATTGTTCCATGAGCTGGCGGCGGTTTATCGCGAGCCTCATATTACGAGACCGGGCTTTAATCGAATCAGCGGTCACCGGCGTGTTGTCGCACGGCGCCACGTCCGGCGCCGACAGCCTGGCCGGATTTCTCTGGATGCTTGAAAGAATGGAACCGGTTAGCCGTGTGTCTTCATAATGGCGTCGGCGCCCGCCAAAGCGCAAATTTCATCCTGTTCCGCACTGGCGCCGCCGGTCCCGATTGCACCGACCACACGGCCCTCCAGGCGGATGGGCGCCGCCCCCTGGGCATATATCATTCTATCGCCCGCCAGTTCATTGATCCGGCGCATCACCGTCAGATCTGGCGGAATGCGCCCGCTCGGCGCCCCGGTCGCAGCAGAGGCCACCGCTTTGCCTTGCGCGCCATAAACGCCAGCCCATCCCGCGCCGTCCATTCTCGAAAAGGCCAGCAAATGGCCGCCTTCATCGCACACGGCGACACTGATCAAGACATCGAGTTCTTCGGCTTTGCGAATTGCCGCCTCGACGGCCTGCTTGGCTTCAGTCAAACTGATTGGCAAAATCAATCTCCAGGGTTCATTACTGTGCACGCAATCACGTCAAACGAAATCTTTCCGCACACTGCAATTTTATGGACAGTTTCCGGTAAGCTATCAAAATTTGCACTTTTAGAAAAGTGGAAAACACGCTTAACGGGTTCGCAGCGCAGTCCGGATTTTGCCTGTGCCGAAGCTGAAAAACGGTGCGCGCCATGAACGCATCCAAAATTGCAAACGAGCCTGCGTCCTGCCGCGCATTAGTGCAAGGCGCGATGGTCCTGCCGGATGAACATGAAAACGGATCCGGCGGCCCGCTCGTTATACAGAACGGCGCTCTGTGTATTGAGCAGGATCGCATTATCGCCATAGGCGATTATACTGAATTGCGGCGCCGCTTTAATCCCGAGGACTTCTACGGTTCTGAAAATCATCTGATCCTGCCGGGCTTTATCAATGCGCACGACCATGTCCGCGCGCCGTCATGCCGTAGCCTCGGCGTTTCAGATGATCGTCTTGAGGCATGGATTATCGATTTAATGCGCATGCCTGATCTCGATCCTGAACGCGTCAGCGCCCTCGCCCACTGCCAGATGCTTGAAGCCGGCGTCACGACCGTGGTGAACAGCTTCTACCAGCCGGATGCGACCCGCTATGACGAAAATCTGAGATCCGTCATGAAGGGCGCCCGGCAAGCCGGCGCCCGCGCCGTCGTGGCCATGAGCACAATGGACCAGAGCATCGTCAGCAAATTGATTGGCGACATACTACACCATTTGCCGGAAGATCTGCGAAAACAGGCTGAGACCTTTCTTTCCTCACGCAAAGCGCTGGCGTTTCAGGATTATGAGAGCCTTGTCCGGTCCTGGTCGGCGCAAACCGATTTTGATCGGGCTTCGGTCATGATGGGGCCTGTTTCGGTGCATTGGTGTACTGATGCTTTGCTTGAACAGATCTGGGGGCTCGCGCAATCATTGGGTTTAGGTTTACAAACACACCTTCTGGAAAGCGCGTTTCAACGCGACGCCGCTGATGCGCGTTATGGACGTTCCGCCGTGGAATATATGCACGATGCGGGATTGCTGCTTCCAAAGCTTTCATGCGCCCATGGCGTTTTCACCACGCGCCAAGATTGGGAACGGCTTGCCGAAGCAGACGTATCGATCATCCACTGTCCCGGCTCCAATATGCGTTTGCAGAACGGCGTTGCGCCCATCGGCGAGATGTTGAAAACCGGCGTCAATATAGGGCTTGGCCTTGATAGCATGTCGTATCATGATGACGGCGACATGCTGCGTGAAATCCGGTTCGCCTATGACATGCACGCAAATCACGCAGCAGATTCGTCATCAATTCCGAAAACAACGCTATTGCAAATGTCTGCGGCTGGCGGCGCGCGCGCCATCGGCATGAACGAATCAATCGGCTCTCTTCAAATCGGCAAACAGGCGGATATCGTTGTTTACGCGCCGCGGCCTGGACAGGAATATAAACGCAGCGCAGGCCCGTCTATCCAGAATTTATTTGACGATGATCCCCGCTATGGCGTCGATCTCGTATTTGTCGGCGGTGAACTCATTGTCGAAAAGGGCCGCCATAAAAAGATTGACAGCGCGCGGCTGCATGCGGATCTAGTGCTGGAAGCCGAAGCGAAAAGCCGCAAAAATCACACTTTAGTTAAATTCGTTCGCGCGCTTAACCCGTTCATACAAAAACACGCCGGCAGAAACCCTTAACCGCGTACCGAAAAGCTGCTTTCGCGATGTATTTTCCGCCGACGCGAAAAAACACCGAGATCAATCTTCTGATCGATGTAGGTACACTCATATTGCAGCGGTTCCTGATCGTGGTCGAGACCATTTTCGCAAGCATCGATCAATTCAGCCATTAAATCGCCGACGACGCCTGCATTCTTGAACTGATGCCCGCTCGTGCCCACGGCCATATAATAACCCGGCAGGTCCGAACAGTCATAGATCGGAATCCAGTCATCCGAAACATCGTACAGATCCACAACGCCAGCCGCATTATTGGGGATCGGTAATTCAGGGATGCGGCGTGCGGCGCGATAGACCTGGGCGTTCCACTGACTCTCAGTAAATCCCCGATCAAAGTCGTCCGGATCGTCAACCCAGACCTGCGGATCACAAGGCGGGTCCCCCGACCCGATCGTAACTTTATTTCCTGTCTCGGGCCGGAAATAGAGATAGAGATCGTCATCGGAGGTCATTACGCCTTTGCGTTCAAAATCGAAATCCGGCGGGCTTGGCAAATGGTGCACTTCGCGACGGAGCGCTTTGGTTTTTATGGCCATGCCGTCCAGCACGCCCGCCATTTCGTTGATCTTCCCGGAATACGGCCCCGCCGCATTGACGACGACGTCCGCTGCAATCTTTTCACCGTCATCAAGCTCTACGCTCGACACGCCCTTGTCGCTGCGGTTTACGCCAACAACGCGCCGGCCGAGTTTGAATACGCCGCCGGCCGCTTCGACAGCGCGCCGCAGATTGTGTGTTGCAAGGGAGGGGTCGCCGATATAGCCGGCAGCCGGCACGAAAACACCTCCCGCAATTTCGCCATTCGCGGAAGATTCCTCCCAGAATTCCGGATCGTCGACAGGCACGACCGGGCCGCATTTGTTTAGGTTAAAGACAGGCAACCGTTCACTGATCGTTGCGTTATCCCATTCTTCATAAGGAATGCCGAGCTCTTCATAAAATTTAAGTACGTGAATACGGTCATCCGGGCTGTGTTTGAGCATGAGATGACCGCATTGATGATATTCTGCGAGCCCGCGCTCATCATTGACGCCAAGAAAGTTCTCCCAGTCTTTCCAATAATGATACCCCTCATAAGCGAGCGCAGTCGTGGCGATACTGGAATAGGAGAATCGGACAACAGCGCAGGAATTGCTTGTCGAGCCGTATCCAACCTCCGGGTTTTTGTCGACATTGATCGTCTTGTAGCCTTTGCGGCCAAGCTGCAGCGCGATCGCACATCCAATCACGCCAGCCCCGACAATTACTACGGTCTTACTCATAAGTTTCGCTCATTTCATGTTCGCCGGCGCAAAAGTAAGTTTGGCGGCGCGAAATTTCTTCCGTACATCGATTAATGGATGCCGACTTCGTCACAGAACCACTTCACTGTTCGCTCCGTGGCGTCGACAATCTTTTCGATTTCGGCCTTTCCGGCGCATAGCGGCGGCCCGAATTCCACGACCTGATATGTCCGCGCCAGAACGCCAAGGTCCATCAAATGACCGTTAAACCGGGCTGGCATCTGATCTTCGGGACCAAACGGTTGGCGCGTTTTCTTGTCGCGAACCAGCTCTACAGCGGCGAGCAGTCCCAGGCCGCGCACATCGCCGACGATGGGATATTTCTTCAATTCCTGCAGGCCTTCCAAAAGATACGCGCCCATGTCGGCGGAATTTTGCACCATGTTTTCCGTTTCGATGATCTCGATATTTTTAAGGGCCGCAGCGGCTGACGCGGCGTGCCCCCCGAAACTGATCACATGGTTTAAGCCGGCTTCGCGCCCGCCGCGAGATTCGAAGCGTTCGGTAATTTTGGGCCCGGCGATAGCGGCGCCCATGGGCGCGTATCCGCTGGTCAGTCCCTTCGCCATGGTCATGATGTCTGGCGTGACGCCCCAATGTTCGCATGCAAACATTTTTCCGGTGCGGCCAAATCCGTTGATAACCTCGTCTATAATCAGCAAAATTCCGTATTTGTCTGCAATTTCACGAAGACGCGGCAAATACTCGTCTACAGGCAAATATATCGACGCGGCCGACGGTATGGGTTCGGCAATAATGGCGGCGATCGTTTCAGGGCCTTCATGCAGGATCGTCTTTTCTATCATCTCTACACAGAGCACATTGCAGCTTGGATAAGAGAGATTGTATTCGCAGCGATAGCAATTGTGCCAGGGAACCTGAAGACAGCCCGGGACAAGCGGCGAAAATATCTTGTTGTTATATTCGTGGCTGGCGCCGGTAATACTCATGGCGTAAAATGTCGACCCATGATAGGAGCCGCGGCGGCTGATCACTTTCGTGCGCTTCTGATCGCCATTGAACCAGTGATACTGCTTGGCGATTTTCATGGCGGTCTCTACCGCTTCAGAGCCGCCGGAAGTGAAAAAGACGCGATTGAGGTCGCCCGGCGCCAGCTCGCTAAGCTTTTCCGCGAGCGCCACAGTGGGTTCAGCCGCGAAATTATACGGCGTTACATACGCCACTTTGCCCGCCTGCTCAGCATAAGCCTGGCCGACCTCTTCGCGTCCATGACCAATACTTGTTACGAAAGCGCCGCCGGAAAATGCGTCCAGATAAACATTGTCATCGACATCGGTAAGATAGCACCCCTTGCCTTCCTTAAACAGCATCATGCCTTTTTCGGAACGAAGCGTCTGCGGCGGCGTTACGTGAAACCAGATATGGTCCAGCGCTGTTTTTTTCAGATCTGCAACAGATGACATTAATAAATCTCCAAATCTCACTCAAATTCGAACGCGAATAATTGCGCCCGCCATCTAAATCAAAACCATCGCCAGGAAAGGTCAGCAGGCGTTCCCGCTGCGGAAAAAAAGAGTACCGTCAGAAAATAACATTTTTTGTTTGGTCTACTGAACAGTCTCAGCCCAGCTTTTGCCCTTCCGCCTTTCCTCATCAAGCCGTTTCCAGCATTCCGGATCGCGCGCCGCGCCCAGAGCATCAATCGCCACCGGACCTGTCAATTTAGAGGCCGACTCATTATCGGGGCGGCACGGCATATCCTCAGGCGCTGACGCCTGCATTGCCTGTTTCAATATGCGCCTGTAGCGCTTGATGCCGATGTCGGATTTTCCGAGATGCTCGCGCGTCCGATCCTGTATGGGCCCGAGAGACTCAACCGCCCATTGATCGTGCACATTGATATCAAAACCCATGCCCGTATAGGTTTGAGTCTTTTGTTCTTCCGCGTCAAAGCCGTAATTGTTGGATTTATTTTTGACCGGCCGGTAGTCCGGCAATGTATGCTCCTTCAGGCGCTGGGCTCGCATTAAATCACGGTTCACCGGACCGGCGAAGCTTGTGAAAATGGAATACCAGTAACAATTTTCATTATCGATCGGCACATGCCATTGGGTGATCGTCATTTCATCGCTCATCGGAATCGCGATGGCGTTTGGGAAGAGCATGTTGGTAATTCGATAGTGTACGGTTTGCGGATCGATTTCGCGTGTCGTGCATAGTCGAAATCCATACTGCGTTTCCTCAAGATCGATATTCGGGCGATCAAAATCGCGCAGTATTTTCGTCATGGGTATGTT
Organism: Hyphococcus sp.; assembly: GCF_965228385.1. Taxonomy (GTDB): domain Bacteria; phylum Pseudomonadota; class Alphaproteobacteria; order Caulobacterales; family Parvularculaceae; genus Hyphococcus. The sequence goes on from NZ_OZ245810.1 coordinate 2,374,395, forward strand.
CGTGCCCGCCGCCCCTGAGCGAAACTGCTTGCCATAGGAGTCTTCCGGACTTTCATCCTCGAAGAACCGGTGAAGAAAAGAGGCGTGTGCAGGATCAATCCCGACTTCAAGCGCTTGCAGCCAGTTGCATTCCCACCATCCTTTAAATGCAAATGTATGCGACGCCGGCGCTTCGAAACAGTCAAATTTCGGCATGGGGGGCGGGTCGCCTTCGCCAAGATAGGCAAAGATGACGCCGCTCGCTTCGACGCACGGATAAGCCGTATGCGATAAACCTTCGCGAAACCGGCTGGTTTCAGGTTCGGCGGGCTGGTCGAGGCATCGCCCCTCTTCGTTGAAAAGCCAGCCATGAAATGGACAACGCAGCCCCTCGCTTTCAAGCCGTCCAAAACAAAGGTCAGCGCCGCGATGCGGGCAATGGCGGCCGATCAGCCCGTACGAACCATCCGCTTTGCGAAACAGCGTGAGCTCTTCGCCAAGAAGCGTGACGGGCGCAATGGGCCGTTCCGGGTTTAACTCTTCAACCAGCGCCGCCGGCTGCCAATAGTTTCTCAAAACGGCGCCGGCGGGGGCGCCCGGTTGAATTTCTGTAAGCTGACGGTTTTCCTGTTCGCTAATCATCCAGTGTCACTCTTATTCACTCAACGTATAAACCAGATCGCCGTTCAAATAAGTCTGAACAACGCGCGTGTTGCGAAAGTCTTCCAGACTGCATTCGAGCACATCGCGATCGACAACGATAAGATCGGCGAATTTTCCCGCTTCGAGACTGCCAATCTCATTCTCCCTGAACAGAAGAAATGCATTGTTCGTCGTATACATCCGCAACGCCTCACGGCGCGTCAGCGCCTCTTCCGGAAAAAGCGTCTGCTCATTAAAGAAGCGCGGCGTGCGCGCCATCGTGATCCACATGCTCAGAAACGGATTAAACGGATTGACCGCTGTGTCCGGGTCCAGACGATGCCAATGATCCGATCCGCCTCCAATCATGACGCCTTTACCAAACAGTGTATTCAGCGGCTGGAAATACCGCATCCGGTCTTTTCCAAGCTGTTCGACCATCATGGCGCCATCAAGGTAAAACCACGCCGGCTGTATATCGGCGACGATACCGACATCGGACATCGTCTCAATCACATCGGGCGTCATGAAATTGGCGTGCGTCAACGAGGGACGGGTCTGGCGAAGCGGTGCACGCTTGCTGACAGCTTTATATGCGCGCACCAGTTCCGTCACCGCGCCATCGCCGACCGTATGACCGGTATACTGAAGTCCTGCGCGCGCTGTCGCCTCGATGATTTGTTCCAGACGCTCTCCGGATAAATTCAGATTACCGCGATAATCGGCGTCTTCGATTGCGTATAGATCACTTTCCCCCCAGGGCTCCAGCAAATAAGCCGTGCCGCTCGTTATTCCGCCGTCCAGAAAAGTCTTTACACCGATGAGTTGCAGGTTGGGACTGTTTAATCCCTCTGCGCGATCGGCCAGGGCGCGTATGTCCTGCTGGATTTTTGAAATCTGACGGTCTTTTGACGTATTCAACTCGCCCATCATGGATAACCGAACGGTCAATGCGCTATCGCTGTCCAATTGTTCATAGACATCCATCCATTCGCGGGTGGCTTTGCGGTCGCTGATAGTCGTCAGTCCCGTTGAATTGTAGATTGTCATCATCTCCCGGAAGAGCGACGCTTTCTGCAAGTCCGTTGTTTCATCAACCGACCCGGCGTCAGGCGCGTACCGCGTATGATGGCGAATCAGGCCTGTTGGCTCACCTGAAACCGGATCGCGCTCGATATCGTCAGGATTATCCGCGACAAAATCCTTATCGACGCCCATGAGCGCCAGCGCAGCGCTGTTGAACGACGCTTTTGGAAAATAAATATAGGCTGCGTATCCGACCGGATGATTGGGCGCCGCCGCGTCCAGCTCCGCACGCGTGGGGTATCGCCGCTCCTTCAGCCGGTCGGGATGCACCGTACGCACCCAAATCCATTCGCCATCCGGCAAAACGGCCGCCCGTGCGCGTACATAAGCCAGCACATCGTCGATTGACGCCATGTCGGGAATAGAATGGTCAATTTCGGACACCGCCGCCTGGTTCGGATGCATGTGCGAGTCGATAAGACCCGGCAGCATCATCCGCCCCGCGAGATCGATGCGTTCCGTGCGGGCGCCTGACATCGCCCGGATCGTTTCATCATTACCAACCGCTGCGACGCGGCCGTCTTTTACTGCAAGCGCTGAAACGATGGAAAACTCATCATCCATCGTAACGATTTTGCCGTTAAAGAAAATCTTGTCGGCAATTTCGCTTGGCGCCGCCGGACGGTCATGCGCGCAAGCAGCAAGACATGCCGAAAACACGGCCAGAAACAGTTGCGAAACAGTCTTTTTGAGATTGCTGATCATGGCCTGAGAGCGCCCGAGAACATTGGCACGGTCTTACGATCCGTAATTTTGCAGCCCTCGCCCGTCATCAAATATTTGTCATGATACTCGCCCATGAAAACAATAAAATCGGTTACCGGCAGGTCGGGCTCATTTCCTTCCGCCGCCATGAACATGGTAAAGTAGGTGACGCCCGACGCGGTATCGCCTGAGGTGGGCTTGATCTGAACGGTGTTGATCAACAAGCGCGCAAAATTTGCAGATGCGCCCGGCTTCAGCCGCTCAAGAATTTTTTCGCGCCCGGCAAAGGTCTGCCCCTGCATTGTAAACACTGCATCTTCCGTAAACAGCCCGGCAAATGCATCCGCATCGGCGGTATCTCGCGCTATGGCGTAATCATGATTGAGGCCTGTGCATGCCCGCACCATTTCCGCCGTCGATGTTTCCGCATTGGCTTTCGCACCCAGCACCATCATCACCAGCATGACCGGCGTCGTTGCAAGTTTAAAAAGCTTCATAAGATGCTCCATGCTTGCGCCCGGACCGGGCGTTTACGTGATGGTTACCACAGCGAGGCCGTATTTCCGGCCAGAATAGAAGACCGGCGGCGCCGTCACTCTGCAAGCGGGGTTGTGCAGCACCCCGCCGCCTTCAAATCTTCCATACACAAAATTCTCATAAAGAACAAGTATTCATATTGCGAACATTTTTCGGCTGCGGCCAAAGCCCCATCAGGCCGCAAGGCGCAGCGGCGTACGCCCGCCGAAAAACGGCGGCGCGGGCCCTGCCTTTTCGATTGACCGCGCTGAAATCAGTCTACAATAGCGTGTTGAATTTCCGCCGCCACAGCCTGCATCCGGGGCAGGCATTCATTCATCAAATATTCTTTCTCTATCTTTGCGATATTCGTCAGAATATTAAGGGCCGAAACAACCTCGTGGGATTGATTAAATATGGGGACTGCGAGCGTTCGAACGCCAATCTCGATTTCCTGCTCGACCATGGCGTACTGATCGCGCTGGGCTTTTTTCAGCGCTTTGCGGATCGAATCGACATCCTTTTTGCGCAAAGGCCCGTTAACGGACGGATCCGCAACGTCAAGATATCCTTCAACATCGGTCTCTCCCTTCAGCGCAATCATCACGCGCCCGGGAGAGGTGTATATAGCTGGAAACCGCCGCCCGATCGTCAGTGTCGGCGCCATCAAGCTGCGCTTTGAATTGGCGCGGGCGATGTGCACGATATATCCGTCGTCAAGCACCGCAAGACCTATCGTTTCGCCTGTCGCATCTCGGAGCTGATCAAGATAAGGCTGAACAATCGCCGTCATGGGCTCGGATGATAAATAAGTGTATCCCAGCTCCATCACTTTCGGGGACAGACGGAACAGGCGTTCATCATGATAAACATAGCCAAGATCAGCGAGGGTCAATAAATAGCGTCTGGCGCCCGCCCGCGACATGCCGGTTCGTTCAGCGACTTGCGTCAGGGTCATTTCGCGATGCTCCGCATCAAACGCCTTAATTACATTGAGACCGTGCGCGAGCGAGCCCACTGAATATCTGGATTCAGCTTTGGTCTCATTCGACGTTTCGGTTTTTTTCTTCTCCGATATTACTGCCGATCCAGCCATTGAATTGTTAAATCCATTTTTAACGCCGTTACCCGGTAATACCGCGCTCGCTCCATTAAGTCACTCATAACTACGCTATACCGGCTCTGATTGTTGCGCCGCAGCATTTCCCCACGGTTTACCCGCAGCCTTTTGAAGGCGAAAGAATGTTCCCGCGCCTGGCCTTCGCGCATCGCCGCATTCCATTGCGCTCCCGCACTAGGTCAGCGATGATTGAAGAAATAAAACGCCCTTTAATTTCTTGCCGCCGCCCGAGAACACACAAGACACTTGCGTTCTAAAGCGCCTGTCGATAGTTTGCCGTAAAATGTTCTCTCTGTAAACTAATGTTCACATAGGTTTCGCAAAGGGCAGTCAATTGGGCCAGCAGTTCGATCTAAAAGGCAGTTTCGTCGATCGTTTTGGTTTATGGGACGATGACCAAGTGCGGCGCGCCAAAGACATGCTTGAGGCGGTAGAGCGCGACGATCTGGAAGTCGTGCGATTTGGATTCGCCGACCAGCACGGACTGATGCGCGGCAAAGCTATTGAGCGCGACGCCGTTGCATCAACAATGGTCGACGGCTGCACAATGGTGTCGACCCTTATTCTAAAAGACACGTCGCATAAAACTGTCATGCCCGTATGGGAAGCCGGCGCCGGTATTGGCTCTCCCCGCCTGACAGGCGGCGCCGATCTGATCATGGTCCCCGATCCCTCGACTTTCCGGCGCCTCCCATGGGCGAAAACCAATGGCTGGGTTCAATGTGACCTTTATTATCCGGACGGAGAACCCGTTGCATTTTCAACCAGACGAATATTGCGGCAGGCGCTTGATCGTCTTGATGAAAAGGGGCTTGAGTTTGTCAGCGGACTGGAGCTTGAATTTCATGTCTTTCGCCTGCTGGATCGCAATCTCGCAAGTCACGACTGCGTTCAGCCCGCAACGCCGCCAAGCATCTCATTATTACAGCACGGATATCAGTATCTCACAGAGATCAGGTATGATGAGTTAGAGCCGTTGTTCGAATCCTTTCGCAGGGGCCTCATTGATCTGAACTTGCCGCTGCGGTCTGAAGAAATTGAATTCGGTCCAAGCCAGCTTGAGTTGACGTTCAGCCCGCGTAAAGGACTCGTCACCGCCGATAACGCCGTACTCGCGCGGAATGCGATCAAACAAATTTGCCAGCGTAAAGGTTATCACGCAACTTTCATGTGCCGTCCGCATATCCCCAATACTTTCTCAAGCGGATGGCACCTGCATCAAAGCCTCGTGGACAAGAAAACAGGCGCAAATTCTTTTGCGCCGGATGGCGGGAATGCGTTTTTTTCAGAACTGGGCATGAACTATCTCGGCGGACTTTTAAAGCACGCCAAAGAATCATGCATTCTCGCCGCCCCCACCATAAACGCGTACAAACGATACCGGCCGGGGTCTCTCGCGCCTGATCGCATTCAGTGGGCGCGCGACAATAAGGGCGCGATGCTGCGCGCTGTAGGCGGCGCGCGCGCCTCGGCGACGCGTATTGAAAACCGTATCGGCGAACCCGCGGCCAATCCGTATCTTTACTTGTCGTCCCAGCTATTATCCGGCCTGGACGGCATGGACGCTAAAGTGACGCCGCCGCCCGCCGTAGAAGAACCCTATTCATCGCAAGCCGAGCGCTTGCCGAAAAGTATTACCCAGGCGCTTGCAGCGTTTACGCAAAGCAGCTTTTATCGAGAGACGTTGGGCGAAGACTTCGTCAATTATTATACGTTGATAAAACAAGCGGAAATTGACCGCTTCTTATCGGAAGTAACGGACTGGGAACAGCGGGAGTATTTCGAAATGTTCTAACGATTTCGATCGTTCCTGTTCGCCGCTTCCGCCATTTGCAAATTATGGATTTCTATCGATGCCAGGCCTGTTACCCGACCTAGACCCTGACGGACTTCTGGAATATTCAGTCGTCTATACGGACCGCGCGCTAAACCATATGTCGGTGAAGTTCCAGACGGTCATGCAGGACATTTCATCCGCATTAAAGAGTGTTTATAGCGCCGAGGCGGTAGCCATTATCCCCGGCGGGGGCACATACGCGATGGAAGCCGTGGCCAGGCAATTCGCAAAGAAAAAAAGATGTCTTGTTATCCGCAACGGATTTTTCAGCTACCGGTGGTCGCAAATACTTGAAACCGGAAACATCGCTGAAAGCATCGCGGTTTTACAGGCGCGCCGCGCCGGCAATGACTCGCAGGCGCCGTTTGAACCCGCGCCGATCGATGAAGTTGTCGAGAAAATTAGCACGGATAAGCCGGACATCGTCTTCGCCCCCCATGTAGAAACCGCTTCCGGCATATTGTTGCCAGATGATTATCTTCGGCAAGTCGCCGCGGCCGTACACGCGCAAGGCGGGCTGTTTGTCCTTGATTGCATTGCGTCCGGCGCGATCTGGACAAACATGAAAGACATTGGCGTTGATATTTTAATCAGCGCGCCGCAAAAGGGCTGGAGCAGCCCGCCATGCGCCGGGCTGGTGATGACGAACGCCGTTGCGCTCGACGCCCTAAGCAAAACGAAAAGCGACAGTTTTTCCTGCGATCTTGGAAAATGGCTGCAGATTATGCGCGCTTATGAGGATGGGGGCCACGCCTATCACGCCACCATGCCAACCGGCGCCCTCACTATATTCCGGGATGCCATAGACGAAACGGCGGCGTTCGGATTTGAGAAAACGCGGGAGTTACAATTCGAACTTGGCGATAAAGTTCGGGCGCTGCTTTCAGAAAAAAACTTTCCAAGCGTCGCGGCTCCAGGTTTTGAAGCGCCGGGCGTGGTGGTGAGCTATACCACAGATCGCGCAATCAGCTCCGGCGCCCGATTTGTGCGGTCAGGGCTTCAAATTGCGGCGGGGGTGCCGCTGATGTGCGGTGAGGATGATGGTTTCAGGACTTTCCGGCTAGGCCTCTTCGGGCTCGACAAGCTCTTCAATATTGATCGCACTGTCGAAACCCTCGAGAAAACACTGTACGAGGTCGCTGCGGTTTCATAGAAATCGCCACACGATCTGTCTTGTTTCATAGCGCGCCAGCACAGGCCGCGCTGCTATGCGGGTGTTGTCCATGCTTCATGTCATCACGACCGATATTTTCGATCGCGAACGTCTTGACGATTTATGCCATCTTACCACAGTAACGCGCCGAATCGCGCGCGAACCGGACGGTCTTCGATTTTTGCAGCAGCTACTGCCTGTTCGCCGGGCGATGCTGTACTTTACACAACCCTCCACCCGCACATTTCTATCCATGAATAATGCGTGTCACATTCTGGGCGTCAGAACGAGTGAAATCAGAAATCCGGATGTTTCTTCTGAATTCAAGGGCGAGACTTTTGAAGACAGCATCAGAACATTCGCCGCTTATGTGGACATGATTATCATGCGAACGCCGCAACCGGGTTACGCTGCGCGCGCTGCGGACTTGATGGACGATATGGATCGCAGGGTGCCGGTCATCAACGCCGGCAGCGGTAAAGACCAACACCCGACACAGGCGCTGCTTGATATTTATACGCTGGAGCGCAGCTTTCGCGATTCCGGCGGCATAGAAGGCAAAACCATCGCCATGATGGGGGATCTAAAGCGCGGCCGCACAGTTCGTTCGCTCTGCAGACTTTTGCGTCATTATAAGGACATTCATATTGTCTTTATCGCCGCGCCAGGTTTCGAAATGGAGCCGGACATACTGGCTTACCTGGACGATCATGAAATTTCTTATGAGCAATCGGACCGGCTAGACGATTATTTGACGTCGCTTGACGCAATTTATGTCACGCGCATGCAGACAGAACACGACACTTCGGGAGAGTCCGCCCGGGTCGATCTTTCCGGCTATTCAATCGGTCAATCACAAATTGATCGTATGAAGCCAGACGCTGTCATCTTGCACCCCCTGCCGCGCGGCGCGGAAATTCATCCGGAAATCGATGACGACCCGCGCGCGGCCTATTGGCGCCAGGAGCGCAACGGCTTGTGGATCCGCGTCGCCCTGATCGCCAGCGTTCTTGAAGCCTCGGAGCAGATACTTTCAGCGCAGGCAAAATTTCTCTAAGGACCGCCGGACATCCCTCGTCGCCGCCACAACCGACGACTGTTTTCGGTAAAAAATCGTACATTGCGCCCGCAAAAAATCTGTGCGAATATTATTGCGAACGTTAGTTCTCATAGCGCACTTTTGGCAGACAAGCTTTCGGTAACAGTTTGCCGCAATCAAATATCACTTTGCTATGGGCGTTTGCCAGAAGGCCAGATCCAATTGGCCGATGACGGAGTCATACCAGAATGAAAATGCTAATCAGCGGCATACTGATGGAAAGCGCCGAAACCTTTCCGGTTATCAACCCTGCGAATGAAGAAATTATCGCGTCCGCGCCACAATGCTCGCGCGGGATGCTTGATGATGCTTTTTCAGCAGCCGAGACGGCTTTTGAAAGCTGGTCGCGCGATATTCACGTCCGGCGTGATGTTCTGACGGCATGCGCCGCGGCGATGCGCGACAACGCCGATGAACTGGCCCGGCTGGTCACGCAGGAACAAGGAAAACCGCTCGCCAAGGCACAGCGTGAAATCGGCGGGGCCGCGCGATGGTTTGAATATACTGCAGAGCTCGATCTGCCGGTTGAACCGATTACTGTTCCGGGACAGCGGAGGGCTGAAATACACCGCAGGCCGCTGGGCGTTGTCGCTGCAATCATACCCTGGAATTACCCCATTATGACGGCCGCATGGAAAATTGCGCCCGCCCTGTTGGCGGGCAATACGGTGGTTTTGAAACCCTCGCCTTATACGCCGCTGGCGACCTTGAGATTGGGTGAAATTTTACGCCCGCACATTCCGGAGGGCGTTTTGAATATCGTCTCCGGCGGCGATGATCTGGGCGTCTGGATGACAGCGCATAAAACGCCCAGAAAAATCGCATTCACGGGATCAACTGACGCCGGGAAATCCGTCGCCGCAGCAGCAGCCAACGACCTGAAACGCGTAACGCTAGAACTCGGCGGCAACGATCCGGCGATAGTTCTTGCCGACGCTGACCCGAAAACCGTCGCGAACGGCATTTTCACCGCCGCTTTTGAAAACAGCGGACAGGTCTGCGTGGCCATCAAACGTGTCTATTTGCCGGATAATTTATACCAGCCGGTGCTGGATGAAATGACGGCGCTCGCAAACAACGTGAAACTTGGCGACGGCTTGAACGAAGATGTAGATATGGGACCTGTGAACAACCGCGCTCAGTTTGAACGCGTTCTGGAACTGATCGAGGATTCGCGCCAGCGGGGAGGCGCTGTGATTGCGGGTGGAAAACGAAAAGGCGATACCGGCTACTTTATCGAGCCGACAATCATAACGGATCTCGCCGATGACGCGCGCCTGGTTGCAGAAGAACAATTTGGTCCGGCTTTGCCGATCTTGCGGTATAGCGATATCGATGACGCGCTGGCGCGCGCCAACGCCGGACATTTTGGACTGGCCGGTTCGGTTTGGGGCGCTGACGGCGATAGCGCAGCGGAGGTCGCCGGCAAGCTCAATTGCGGCACAGCCTGGGTAAACCAGCATCTGGCGATCACACCGCAGGCGCCGATTGCCGGGCGCAAATGGTCCGGCGTCGGTATTGAAAATGGTCCATTGGGCTTGCTTCAGTATACGGACCTGCAAATTGTTGAAGTGCCAGAAACGCAAGCCGCCACCGCCTGACATGACGTCCCGTCTCCAACCCTCGGCGACACGGCTCGATTCGCCAGCGGCGCTAGCGGCGATCCTTCTGCCGGCGACCGTCGGCGTGATGACGCCATTTTTGTCACCCATAACCGTGGGGGGGCTGGTCGATGTTGCGGGCTGGAGTGAAAAAGAGGCCGGTCTTCTCATCGCAGCCGAAATGAACGCTTTTGCCTGGTCAGGACTGGCCGGGATAATCTGGCTCAATCGCGTGCCGTGGCGGGTGGTTTCTCTTGTGGCGTGTTTTCTGTTCGTCTTCGCCAACATCGCCAGTTGCATTTCCTCAAATGACGCGCTGGTTTTGTGGCGCGTCCTATCAGGCGTTGGCGCAGGGACACTGATCGCCCTTTGTTATGGTGCGCTTGCACAGAGCGCAAAGCCGCACAGAAATTACGCCTTTTTCTCCATGAGCCAGATGGCGCTGGCGATGGCTTGCCTCACGGTTCTGCCTGTCGCCATTCGTTTGAATGAGAGTGCAGAGTCATCGATTGCATCAATCCTGCGCACGCTCGGCGTCAGTGACGGTCTTGGCATGAACGCTTATTTTGGCGCATTGGCTGTGCTTGGCGGGGTTGCAATGATGGCGGCGTTCTGGGCGCCGCGTCGTCCTGAGCGTCCTCCAGAAGCAGCGGCCGCAATCAGCAGCGAGCGTAATATCGTAAAAATTATAATTACGCTCGCCATGCTAGCTGCAATATTCACGCTCATGGCGTCACATCAGTCTATTTGGACGTATGCGGAACGGCTTGGCGCCAGCGCCGGCATAAAACCAGCCTCGCTGGGGCTGGCTTTGTCATTCGGAACGCTTGCCGGTTTTATTGGCGCTTTTTCAGCCGCTGCTGTAAGCACGCGTATTAATCGTCCACTGGTTATAGCCGTCATATTCGGGTTGCACATTCTCGCTTTGCTGATTTTGCTGACAAATCTCAACAAAACCGGATTTGTCATTGCGATATTACTCCACAAATTCGCATGGAATTTCATGATCCCGTATCAATTGGGGATGATGGCTGAAATTGATCGCGGCGGCCGCGCCGCGATTTTAAGCACTTTCATTACCTCAATGGGAATCTCAGCAGGCGCTGCGGTCGCCGCATACGCTGTTTCAGGATTCGGCTATGCAGGCGTTATTTTTGCTTCAATGCTTCTCGCTGTCGGATATTTCCTGATCATGCAGATACTTGATGCGCGTTTGCGGCCTGCAAATCCACTTCACAGTTTGTTTTACCGTAGAAAAGAGCAACAAGCCTGATGTCCACTGTATACGATCTGATTACATCCGCGCCGGAAGAAACAGACGCCCTACGCGCACCCGGCAGACCGCCTCTCAGCAACGCGGCGCTGCGAACCCTTATTACCGATACGATGACGACCCTAAACGGCTTGGGCATCGGTAGAAATGATCGCGTTGCGATTGTTTTGCCAAACGGCCCGGAAATGGCGGCGTCGTTCATTGCTGTTGCGGCTTGCGCCACGGCAGCCCCCTTGAACCCCGCTTACAAGCGCGATGAGTTTGAATTCTATCTCTCCGACCTTAAAGCCAAGGCCCTTATCGTTCCGAAAGGTTCAGTCAGTCCGGCGCTTGAGGCCGCGCACGCCGCCGGCGTAGCCGTGATTTTCCTCAATTTTGAGGAAACTAATCCCGCAGGCGCGTTCACGATTGAAGCTGCAGAACAGACGGGCGCCGCCGTAACGCCCCAAACCGGATTCGCCAAGCCCGACGATGTGGCGCTAGTTCTACATACGTCCGGGACAACCTCGCGGCCAAAAATTGTGCCGTTGTCCCAGCGGAATATTTGCGCCTCGGCCGGCAACATACAAAAAACTCTTAGGCTTGAAACTTCGGACGTCTGCATGAACGTCATGCCGCTGTTTCATATACACGGATTAATGGCGTGCACCCTGGCGCCGCTGAGCGCGGGTTGCCCCGTATTCGCAACACCGGGTTTTGATGCGTTAAAATTTTTTTCATGGCTCTCAGAATCCAGACCCACATGGTATTCGGCTGTGCCGACCATGCATCAGGCTATCCTCACCCGGGCCAAACGCAATCAAGGAGCGATTGAAAGCGCGCAGTTGCGTTTTATCCGCTCATCGTCGGCTTCGTTGCCGCCTTCTGTTCTCGCTGATCTGGAAAGCACGTTCAGCGCGCCCGTTGTCGAGGCTTACGCCATGACGGAGGCTGCGCACCAGATGACATGCAATCCCTTGCCCCCGGAAGTCCGCAAACCTGGCACGGTCGGTCAGGCGGCAGGGCCCGAAGTCGCCATTATGGACGAGGAAACGGCTGAACTTCTGACGCCGGGAAAGGCTGGCGAGGTTGTCATCCGCGGCGAGAATGTAACTAAAGGCTACGAAAGCAACGAAGCGGCCAACGCGGTTTCATTCGTAGAAGGCTGGTTTCGGACCGGCGACCAGGGCGTGATGGACAATGACGGTTATCTGACGATTACGGGGCGTTTGAAGGAAATCATCAATCGCGGCGGTGAAAAGATTTCGCCGCGGGAAGTTGATGAAATATTGCTCGATCATTCGGATATCGCGCAGGCCGTTACATTTGCAATACCGCATAAAATGCTTGGCGAAGAAGTCGGTGCGGCGGTCGTATTAAAAAGCGGCGGGACAGCGGGGGCGGATGAGATTCGCGCCTTCGCAACAGAAAAACTTGCTGCATTCAAAGTACCGCGAAAAATCGTCGTCCTTGACGAAATTCCCAAAGGGCCAACGGGAAAATTACAGAGAATCGGACTTGCAGAAAAACTTGGACTGACCTCGTGAAAATTTGCATTTATGGCGCCGGCGCTATTGGCGCATGGCTTGGGCTGGAACTCGCAAGATCAGGTGAAGACGTAACGCTGATCGCCAGAGGCCCGCACTTGAAAGCAATGCAGGAAAACGGCGTTAAAATTCTCATCGGCGATGAAGAACGCATAGCGCACCCTCGCTGCGTCGAAAGCCCTCGTGACGCGGGGCCGCAGGATTTTGTCATATTGACGTTAAAGGCGCCGGCGTTGCCAGGAATCGCCGAAAATTTACCCGACCTGTTCCATGACAACACGGCCGTTGTCACCGCCGTGAACGGAATACCGTGGTGGTACGCATACGGACTGGAAGGCCCCTTAGAAAACCGCACGCTGGAAAGCGTCGACCCGTCGGGAAAACTCTGGTCGACGATTGGGCCGGAACGGGCAATCGGCTGTGTGGTTTATCCGGCCACCGAAATCATTGAGCCCGGTGTGATCCGGCATATTCAGGGCGACCGCTTCGCACTTGGCGAGCCGACTGGCGAGACTACCGACCGACTTCAGGACCTTTCAAAAGCGCTGAAGAACGCCGGCTTTACGGTGCGGCTGCGCGATCGTATCCGAGACGAGATCTGGGTGAAGTTGTGGGGCAATCTTTGTTTCAATCCTATCAGCGCGCTCACAGGCGCAACCCTTGACGCCGTGGTCGCAAACCCCGGAACCGCCGGGATTTGCCGCGAAATGATGCAGGAGGCGAAGGAAATCGGCGAAGCGATAGGCGTACGCTTTCCGATCACTATTGATAAACGTCTTGCCGGCGCTGCAAAGGTCGGCGCGCACAAAACTTCGATGCTGCAGGATCTGGAACGCGGGCGTACGATGGAAATCGACGCATTGGTTACGGTTGTACAAGAACTGGGACGCCTGACCGGTACGCAGACGCCAACGATCGATACTGTGCTCGCTTTGATCCAGCAGCGCGCACGCGAAGCCGGGCTGTATTAATTGACAGCTTAGACAAACAGGATTGCGCGAATGAAAGCTGTATTTCTTGCAAACGCCGCCGCCGCCATGGCGTCTTTAAAATCGGTGTTGACGGCGCTGATAATTTTTACATGCATTCCGGGCGCGGGCGCTGAGCCTACCCCCGTAAATCAATCAATTGAATGGAACCGGCTCCGCCCACTGGATCATGATCCGCAGCTTGATTCCGGAAAAGCCCTGAAGCGGCCATGCGCGCCAGGTGAAACCGTGATAATGCGCGCGTCAAAAGGTGAAGACAGCGCCAGCAAACTGGGTTTGCGCCAGGGCCAATTCGTTATCTGCACACAAAATACTGACACCGGCGATCTTACTGTCGTCGATGGCGCCGGAAATGAATGGATTGTCGCGCAGGACGACGTCAACGCCACAAGAGGGTTTCCGGCAAACTGGCTTTCGCATGATCGCGATTACCTCATATGGTCTTATAGCCGCGACACCATTATTTTTCGCGAAAGCCTCGGGAATTCCTATGAAGGCAATTTCTTTTACCTGCTGCTCGATATTGACGAAGATGACAACGTCACAGCAGGCTTTCTCATTGACTCCGGAACGGGCTATGCGGATCTGAAACCGTATTTGCTTCCCGTTATTGGCGACAGCCCGCTGACCGTCGTCAGCACCCATAGTCACTGGGATCATTTTGGCGGTCACCGCCATCTTGCGGGCTGGAAAAATGCGACACTGATTGGTTACGCCCCCCGTGAGCGGTATAATCCTTACCCTGAACCTCCCGAGTATGACCTCGACGGCCTGGTAGACTATTTCGATCTAAAAGACTGGCCGCGCGAGACCGCCGACTACCAGCTGGGAACGCGTAAAATTACCATCATCCCGACACCCGGGCACACGCGCGACGCGATCGCTTTTTATGACGCCCGCGAAAGACTTCTCTTTACAAACGACACGCTCTATCCAGGCTTTCTGTTTATTGAAGATTGGGATGCCTATCAGAACAGCATCCATCGTTTGGACCAGTTCCGCAAAACCAATACTGTAAAATGGGTGCTCGGCGGACATGTCGAGATGTCCGCCAAAAAAGAATGGAATGGCATGCATGAAATTTTCTTTTTTGGATCGAATACGCATTTCGCGGAACTGCCGCCAAACATGCCGCCCGACGCGCTGCCGGTTGTTAACGCGCTGATCCATGAACAGATGGGTCAGTCTGAGAATAAGACGCCGCACTACGATGCACGGATTATTGATCGCGAATTTCACGACATCCCGTATGTTCCTGTGCCCTTTCCCGGCATACCGTCATATTACCGTATCAACGCCCAGCGATTAGTGGACACGCTCATTGAACGCCATCGCGCGCATGATTTAAACGACACATCTTTGTCCGAAAAAATCGAAAAAGAATAAGCATGCAAAGAACCGCAGAAGTTTTATTGAAACGCTTCCGGTTCATCCAGCAACTTCAGCACCGTCCTGCGGGCCAGCGCCAAAATTGTAAAGGTCGGACCGGCCGCCCCGCCGCTTGGAAAAAGGCTGCTGCCGGCAACAACGAGATTGGGCGCACTATGCAATCGCCCATAAGAATCGGTCACTGACAAGGCTGGATCGTCCCCCATGATCGTTCCGCCCAAAGCATGCGCAATCGCCGGATTGGACGAAGCCCACGCGTCTTCGGCGCCTGCGGCGCGCATGGCGGCGACGCCTTTTTCTATTGCGTTTCGCCACATCGCGAACGCTTCGTCCGACGCTTTGTAGACCATGCGCGCGACAGGCCGGCCTTGTGCATCTTTTTCACCGGTCAGCTCTATCCGGCTTTCGCGAATAAATTCAGTTTCGCAAATGCCGTTGGCAAGCGCGATATGATGTGTCGCTTTCCGCATAAATGCATCTAACGCCTGACCGAACAATTCAGATTTTGCAATGGCTATACCCATGAAATCGTTCGGCTTGACGGCCGGCCCGATTCCCCAGGCGACAGTGCCAAACGGATTATCTGTATCCGGCGCCCACCGGTCATAACTCATTAATGCGCCCGTACTGAGTCCCATATAGGGCTCGGTCTCTTCTTCAAAGACGCCATGCGTATTCGCGATAAAATGACTGCCGAAATATTTTCCGACAAGATCGTTTTCATTTCCCAGCGCCGAGCCGTTTCGTCCCTGCGAAGATAATAATAAACGAACATTATGAATAGCGCCTGCCGCCAGCACAAAAGTTTGCGCGCCTACGCGATTTAGCCGCCCTTCAGGGTCTGAATAGACCAATGCGTTGACGCGCCCGTCCTGATCCGTTTCAAAATAACGAACATCGCAGTTGGGATGAAACTGAGCGCCTGCTTTTTCCGCTTCAGGCAGGTACGTGACAAGAGGGTTGGCCAGCGAGCCGATGGGGCAACCTGCGTCACACCAGCCGTCATAGATGCAGGGCGGGCGATTCTTATAAAGAACCGACGTCGCCGCGATTGGCGTGGGAAAAACATGATTTCCCAGCTTTTCAAAACCTTTCGCAACAATGCGGCCGCCTGCAAAGGTTTTAAGCGGCGGCATGGGATAATCCGCGCCCGGCCCGCGATGCGCTTCTTGAGAGGCATCGCCGGATATGCCGACTTCCGCCTGGATTTCATCATAATGCAATTGCAGATCATTGTATTCCAACGGCCAGTCCAGCCCCCTTCCGTATAAAGAGGCGTTCTTAAAGTCGCTCTCCATTAAACGCGGCCATTGCGCGTAGTGATGGAGTGCGGCGCCGCCAAAACCCCAGCCCATATTTAAGTTATGACCGAAGCGGGGCGCCCCCTCGCTCTCTACGAATGGTCCCGCCCATTTGAGCCGGCGCGCCCATATTTGCGAACTGGCGAGATCATGTATTGTCCGCGCCGGGCCGGCTTCAAATACGTTAACCTTGTAACCCGACGCGGCAAGCTTGGCTGCGAAATAACATCCGGCGGCGCCGGAACCGATTATTGCAATTTCAGTATTATTACCCTGACCTGACATTATTCCCTATCCGGACACTGAAAACAAAAAAGCGGGCCTAAATTGATTACACCGGATAAGGAACAACCGGAACTTTCACATAAAAAATTTTAAAAAACGCACGAACCTTTGTCAAAAGAAAACAGGCGGAATCAACGAGCATATTCAGGCAATTTTATGAACGATACGCCGTGAAAAATATGGGACGCCGCGCCGCCTCAAGCGCGGTTTTTTGTTGCTCATGATAGTGCAAATTGATATTCTATCGCCTCTCTTAAAAAGGTCTGAACGGCGGACATGCAATCATCAAGACGCGACATACTACGTCAGGGCGGACGCGCCTTGATAGCGGTCGCTGCAGGTGGCTCGTTGCAATATTTAACGCCGCGCGCCGCACGCGCAGCCGGAACGCCGCTCCGTGTTCTGATGAATTCAGATATGGTTGAACTGTTGGATAGCGTTTGCGATACTTTGGCGCCGGGCGCGGGCGAAGCTGGGGTTGCGCATTTTATAGACGATCAACTTGCCAAACCGCATCGCGATTGCCTCCTGATTGTCCGCTATTTAAGCGTGAAGGTTCCTTTTAAAGAGTTTTATATGAGCGCGCTTGGCGCGATCGATCATGTTGCACGCAAAGAGTTTGGCGCGCCGTTCCAACAGCTATCCGATGAGCGGAAGGCCGCGTTCGTCACAAAGCTGAGAGACGGAAATTTTCAGTCCTGGCGGGGGCCTCCATCGCAACGCGTTTATTTTGTCTTGCGTTCGGATGCAGTGGATGTCGTTTACGGCACAGAAGAGGGGTTTGAAAATCTGGGCGTTCCCTATATGCCGCATATTTGGCCGGACGCGAGATGGTAAAACCGCAAACCTGAACGCGATTGTACAGCGCCATCGCCGCGACCAACAATTTTCCAGATAGCAAAGGCGTTTTTGCACACAATTGCGCGTTTACCCGTTCGCAACATGAAATGCCCGGCATTTTACGCTTTGGAGAGAAGCCAGGGCTCGCTTTGCACCCGTAGCATCGCTTCCATTCGGTTGGCGACATTCATTTTCCGGAAAATTGAAGACGCGTGATGTTCGATCGTTTTTTTTGAGCGCGACAGCTTTTCAGCGATTGAAATATTATTCTCTCCGGAGCAAATCAATCGCAACACCTCTTGCTCCTTCGCTGTCAGCCCCAGCGGATGGTGACGCGAAGCTTTATAAGGGCCGCGGCGTTTTGCCGGTAATTTGGATGAGACGCCCTTTTCCGATGCGATTTGCCTGGCTTTTTCCTCAATGGCGCGAGCGCCGATGGCGCGTGCTTCCCTGATAGATTGCGCCAGGTCTTCAGCTTCGGGTTCTGGCGCCGCGACAATGGACAGGATCGCCGCATACATCGCCTCGCGCTTGCGCCATTGAGCCGCGGCCTGTGCGTTGCGTCCGTCAATCTCCAGCGCGTGCGGGGCTGGCGCGCCACTGATGAAATCTTTTGGAACGTCCACACCAAAACGATGCGCCCAGACGGCGGTTTCACCAACGTTCCAGTCATGCATGCCCCTCACCCCAAGATCAAACAGGCGGCGCAACTCTTTGTGTGCAGCGACGGCGTCGTTATTCAGCCACGCGGCTTCAACAAGACATAGCCGAATGGGTACAATGTATTGTGCTTCGTCCGTGGCAGTTGCATCCGCAAGGGCCTGAGCCAGCAGCCGGCCCGCGCCGCTTTCGCCCAATCTGAGTTTCGCCTTGCCAAGCACGGTCAGCGCGGGAAGCTTCATCAAAAGCGTCAATTCGGGCAGTTGCAGAACGCCGTCGGCGATGGTCGCCGCATCGTGCAGGCGGCCCTGCTCCACACGCAACTGCGCCTGGCGGCCAACAAGATAATGCGTCCACGACAAGAGATCGTTACGTGAGTCATAAGCGATTCCCTCCGCCAGAATGTCTTCCGCCAGCGCGAAGTCGCGAAACTCGACGGCGTATTCCGCAAGGTTTGTATACACGCGCGCAGCATGCTCGTGAAATCCTTGCGCGCGAGCAATGCGCAAGCTTTCGCGCATGGCGGCGACGCCTTCGATATTGCCGCGAAATATCTTCGCCGTGCCAATATTGTTCAGCGCGTGAACCTTGGCTTCCGCATTGCCAAATTCGTCAGCGAGCGCCAGAGCCTTTTCGCCCCACGCGACGGCCTCGTCCATCCGGTCGTTCAGCATATGGAGCTGCGAGCGCAGACTGTAGGCCATCGCTCGCTCACTGGAGGGGGCGGCTTTTTCTATAACCCTGACAGCTTCGTCAGCATACCGTTGCGCTTTGGAAGATTCGCCGCGATACCAGTGAAGCCGTGAGAGCCATCTCAGATTCTCGCCGACTTTTTCCGGCCGCTCAAGCGCACGCCACAATGTAAGCGCATGCCTGCGCGCTTCTATGACATCATCGTCGATCCGTTCGGAAAGTCCCGCCTCATACGCCCAGCTTTCATAAAGCGTCGCGGCCAGTTGGGGTTCAGCTTCGTCGATAAATTCCAGCGCAGATTGATAATGCGCGGCGGCCTCACGGTGAGCGCCGACAGATGCCGCCTTTGCCGCCGCCGCCGGCGCCGTCGCCAGAACCCGCCCGGAGTCCAGCGCTGCAGCGGCGTGATGAACGATCTTGTCAATTCCGGGATCAACGCCGGCGTCCTCATAAGCCTCAAGAACATCGCGATGGTAGGTTTTCGCCTCAGTCGCTGTGATGCGCGCAAGCGTAGCAAGCCGCGCGAGTTCGTGTCTGAATTTTAAAGCGCCATTGGCGTTTTGCATCAGAATTTTTCGCCCGACGCAGGCCATGGCGTATGTCTCGCCATCTTCGCCGAACAACGCATAAAGCAATTTAGAATGGACCGCACCCGGAATGACGCTGATCTTTTCGAGAAAGGATTGTTCACTTTCGGAAAGTCGCGAGAGCCGGCTCGAAACTGCATCTCGTATGGAAACGGGAATGTCCTCAACGCCTCCGGCGTGAATGATCTCGGTAACGAAGAACGGGTTGCCGCCGGAAATCTCGAATATCTTATCATTGTCAAGCGCCCCGTCCGTGCAGAGTCTTTCAACCCCTTTCGCTGTTAATGGCGAGAGCTCAATGCGATGGACGCTGCTCTGCGGCAGGGCGCCAAGAACGCGCCGAAGCGGGTGTGTTCCGGCGACCTCATCGCTTCGATAACTGAGCACAAGGAGAATCGGAAAAAACGAAATACGCCGTCCCAGATAGAGAAGAAAATCAAGCGTGGAATGATCCGCCCAGTGGACGTCTTCAATAACGATAACAGTCGGCGCCTCGGCGTTTTCCAACGTTTCCAGAATGGCGCTGAATAATTTTGGCGTTGCATCAGGGTCAAGAAGAAGCGCCTGTACTTTTTCATCAAGCGCGCGCGCAAAGTCATGAACTGGCCCAAGAGGTCTCGGCGTAAAAAGCGCGTCGCAGGCGCCCCAGAGAAATTTGCATTCGCATGCTGCGCGTTCCATGAACGCTTCAAGCAGGCTGGTTTTGCCGATCCCGGCTTCGCCGCTGACAAGAACGACGCCGCCGCGTCCGCGCTCCGCAGCTTGCAACCTGTCGTTTAGTATCAATAGCGATGAATCGCGCTCAACAAGCAAGAAATCCCTCCTGCCGACTGTCTTACGGCGAACATGATCGGAATTTCAAGAAGAGACCCACGAGGAAAGTCAGGGTGCGCGACGCGCAATAGCGCCACGAAAATTCAGGGTGTGTGAAGCCGAAAATTCAGGGTTCGCCCCGACAGAAATCATAGAGCGCCGTCAGTATCATCCGGCGTCGCAGATTGGTGTCCCTGTTAAACATCACAATGGGAGGCAAAAGAAAATGCCGGTTGAGTTGGGCGCCCAACAAGTGATCACAAGAATAGCGTCAGTGTTTGCGGGCGTAGCCTGCGCCGCAACCGCCGGCTGCGCGGCGCAGTCACCATATAAGGCTTATCTTGCGTGCAACGAGCAGATCAAAACGGCGAAAAATGACCGCGAAATGTTCGCCTGCTTCACGAAAGAAAAACGCGAAACAATCCTTGCCGAGCACGCCGGGGACACGCCGGACATCTGGCGCGAACAGTTTCGCAACTGGCGTCCAGCGAATGTCAAACTGTTTCGAGAAATGATCGCCGACGATGGCGATAACGCCGATCTTTATATGTACAGCGGCGTAAACGTCTATCTCGCTAGACATACGGCTAAAATGGAAAAAGTCCGCAATGTGTGGAAAATCACGGACGAAAATACGCTTGGAATGTCGCCGGGATTTAATGACGACCTTCGCGCCCCCGCCGCTGTGGAATTATCCTTTACAGGCGCGATTGAATGGGAAAGCAAGGATGCGCTGACGGTAGGCGCCCCGCGGCGCCCCCGATGTCATCTTCAGATCCGCCATATCTACGATTACACAATCGTCCAAATGCAGGCCGATTGCGACAAGCTTCAATCGCCGGGCGATTATTCAGCAGCGGATATACAACATCCGCAAGCGCAGCGTCCAATTCTCATCCAGGCCCCTGAAGGCGGCGGCCTCGATGAAGTCACGAGCGGAACTTTCACCGTAGAGTCGATTTCAGGCGGGCGTTTCACCGCGTCATTCGCATTCTCCGCCGACGGCGTCAAAGGCCCTTATACGGTACGCGGCCGTTTTGAAAATATTCCGATAACGGGAGAGGCAGAAAATGAGTAATCATCGACGGTATGCATACCTTATTGGCGCCGCTTGTCTTGGCGCGACGGCGCTCGCCCAGTCGCCCGGCGGCGAACTCGTCTATTTGCCAATGAACGGCTCCATTGAAGACACGGCATCCGGATTACCGCCCGTTTACGCTGAAGGTTTTACCGAGACCGAAGGCAAGATCGGGAGCGCTCTTCACTTTGCAGGCGCGGGCAGCGCCGAGTTGCCCGTTGACCTCAACCCCGACGTCATGCCCGCCCAGACCGTATCAATGTGGATAAAGATTGATCCGTTACCGGAAGATGTGGAAGCTATTGGCGACATCAGCTCTAACGGTATTCTTCTGTCAGGCGGCGGCCTTGAAATCAGCGTCGCCGATGCGCGCAAACGGCGCCCCTACATCGCCTCCACCCAATGGACCAGTAAACATCTTGGCATTCGCGATTACTGGATGCATGTCGCCGTCACACGAAAAATCGAAGATCGGGAAACGCCGGACGGGCTGGCGCCGCATACGGTAAAAACCGTATACTTAAACGGCGTTCCCCACGAATATGCGCATCCCGGCAAAACCAGCGGGTCACGCTCGATTTTTATCGGTAACTTAAACAAAAACGCCTGGTCCGCTTATCATGGCGCGATTGATGAGTTGCGGATTTTTCCTCGAATACTGACAAAAGACGAAATTGACCAGCTTCGCACCGCATCGCCCGACGCATCGGTGCAAACAGCGTCTGTCGATCAATCGGTTGCCTTTCCTGGCGATCAATTCGAGGAAGAGCTTACAGAAGAACAATATGAAGAGATGAGCCAGCGCGCCGCAGAGCGCGAAGCCGCCCGCCGCGCCGAGGCGGCAAAAAGCGCCAGTGAAACAAACGAAAACGTCCGTAAGGCAATAGCCGGCGATGTGGATGGCGGCGACCCCATTGGCGATTCTCCAATTGCGCGCAGGGCGCGCGAGGCGGAAACGCAGCGGCGCATTGAAGACGCAGCGGAAAGCGTCAGCTCGAAGACGCCAGGCATTTCAGGTGTCGTTCGCCGGGAAGAGTCGCGAGGGGATATCGACGCCGCTGTCGCGCCGCCAATTTCCGGCGTCGACCGCGCCGCGGCTGACATCGCGCGCAATGACAATGCTGTCGTCAGTTCGAGTACGCCGAACCCGAATGTAGATCCAAATGTGCGCATTGATGAGGAAACGCAAAAAGCGCTTGCCTTCGCCGACTGGCGGATCGCCGGACGGGACCGCATCCCCGACGAAGTTCGCGCCGGGATGACGCCAGGTGCTGAGATGACTCTCAACATTCGGATCAGAAAGAATGATCCGGAGAATAAAATCCCGGATGTGCGATTGGTGTTCAATCCGCGCAAATCCGGTTCGGAGACAATTATCTTGCCGCTCCGGGTGATGACCAGCAA
Organism: Hyphococcus sp.; assembly: GCF_965228385.1. Taxonomy (GTDB): domain Bacteria; phylum Pseudomonadota; class Alphaproteobacteria; order Caulobacterales; family Parvularculaceae; genus Hyphococcus. The sequence continues at coordinate 2,396,971 of NZ_OZ245810.1, forward strand.
AGTGAAGCCGGAAGCCGCGCGTACGATTCCAGTTACGTTCACCATCCCCAAAGATTTCGATTTTGACGGAGGAAGCAGCGTTCTCTGGAAGCCGCTGGTGCGGCTGGTGCCGCATGAGCGCGGCGTCCATCATCTTGAAGACTCCGATCCGGAAAATCACCGGCTCGAATTGTCGCTTCGGATTCTCAACACCGCTACACAGCAGAATTGTCTGGAAAATGAACGAAATCCGAATGGTTCCGCGACGAAAAAGGATTGTCTCGTTTTACTTTTTAACCGAGCGCCCGAAATTCCGAGTGACGCGGACACGAATATTGAATCGATCGGCAACGGCTTAGTAGCGACAGCGATCACCGGTTCGCGCGGCGATAATGCTGAAACGGTTCTGATCGACAAGTTCAATATTTCCGCTTTCCACACACGTGAGCGGAAAGACAAACCCTGCGCCTTTGACTACGGCGCAGGCCGGGTCGGTCCTTGCAAGCATAACGGAAATAAAACGCCTAAGAATCTTTTTACAGTTTCGGCGCCTACGCTTGTGGAAATCGTCGAAGGCGCTGTTACAGGCCTTCAACTGTGCCATAGGCGAGCGAACGACCGCGTCAAGGGCGCTCGCCTGTTCTGGCGCGGGCGTAATCCCGATGGATCTTTGTCAGTTGAAGAGAGAATGGAAAGAACGTTCGAACGGCCGAATTGCAACGAATGGAAGCGTGTCGCCGCATGTCCGATAGACCGTGAGGCCGTAGGCTTGCGGGTTCACTGGAGAGATGGATCTGGCCTGGCGCCGATGGCTTATCTTGTTGGTGCTCAACTTGTTTGCGGCCCTCTGAAATAATCGAAACATGAAAAAATCTACGCGTAAAGCGAAGTATAAAATGAAACTTAGTGGCAACATTATTGAGCGTAGCGGCGGATTGGCGTCCATGTCTCGCGCCGCAATGAAAATCGCCTCATTATATATCGGCGTTTTATTTCTTGCAGCCTGTTCGCAAGGAGCACAAAACGATACGCATACGGCGGACAAGACCGAAGATTTTCCGGCGGCGCGCGCGCCTTCTACGCCGGCGGAAAAAAAGGATATAGCGGAGAAGGCGCGTAAAGAAGAACGCGCCGTTGTGACGATCGGGGACCAATCATTTCAACTGGATCGCATATTCTGTATTCCGGGCATGGCGCAGACTATTATCATTTCGGATTCACAGCGGCGCAGCGGATATCCGGAAGTCAAACTCGTTGATTTTGGCGACAACGCGCCGGGTCTTCCGCTCGATCAGGCGTCATTCGATTTCCGCGACGGCGATCAACGGACACTTTGGCAACTGGAAGCCGGCGACGTCGTCAAAACCGGCGACCGGGTCCGCGCGTCGGGAACGTTGCACGGGGGTAATATGATTGAGCGCGCTGACGGCAATGAGAAATCGGCGCCGCTTGGAGAAAACAATATTCTGGACTTTTCTGTGGAGGCGGCATGTTGAACATGGCTATCAAAATTGGAAAAACTTTGCCGCTGCTGTTTTCGGCAGCCATTTTCGCTGCGTGTGGAAACGCGCAAACTGCGCATGAAAACAATACGGGCGAAACAGAAATTGCGGCGCAATCGGATACGACGACTGACGATGCCCCCCAACCGGCTGCCATGGATAACTCCGGCAAGGGCGCGGCGATCCTTGCCATGTGCGACGATCAAGGCGAGCCGGGGCCGGTTTGCAGCTGCGGCGTTGCTGAACTTCGTAAAGAGATTGGCGATGACGATTTCATCGTTTTCAACCGCATCGTCGCCGAATATCGCGCAGGCCAGGCGCGCGGCGAGATGGACGGCGCCGCCTGGCAAAACGCGGTGAGCGCAGAAGCCACCCGCGCTGATCGCACTCAAGACGATATGACAGCCGCCGTTTACAAACTGGGAGAGAGCTTCCAAAAAGCGGTCGCCGCATGTGGCGGAAAGACACAATAAGTCTCATCGAAGAAAAATGTTTGGCGCTTGATCAGGAGAGTAAAATGAAAAGTATTGGAAACTCTTTGGCCGGAACTTTCCTGATCGCAGCCGCAGCGTTAACTTCCATCGCCTGCAATTCGGAGAACGAGGAAGGTGGCGAAACGGCGGAAGCGCCGTCGATGCAACAGTCCGAACGCAGCGCCGCCAGCAATAATACCGCCGCTACTGAGAACGAGACCGCTGCTCAAGACAAGAAAACTGTCCGCATCGACTATAGTGGCCAGCTTTATGAACTGATAGTGTATCCGATGTGCCTCGTTAGCAGCGAGGAAAACTATGTCATCAACGCGATGACCCCGCTCGAAGATGAGCCCGACACGCCCGATGAAACGACGCCCTCAGTGAGTATTCGAACCGATCCGACTGCGACGAAAATTGAATTCTGGATCAATAAAGACGCGCCGCAACCAGCGGTGAATCTGCTGCTGGAAAATGATGAGCGGTTGAGCCTCATCGACGGCGTCGTGAGCTATGCGGGAAGCGCCGGCGACGGCTCAGGAAAGTTGATTTCCATCAAGGCGAAGTGTTGAGCGACAGCAAACGCCAATTTTGAGCGTCCCGCGGCCTTGTAACTGCCTGTCCGGGTGCGGCGCTCTTCCCTAAGTCTCTATAATTGCGTTTAGCGCTTTTCCTAGGAGCGCTTGATCGATTTTGACTATCTAGTTGTCGCCTTACGAATGAGCATGCCTCTACGGAAGCGAACGCCCGACGATCTCCCCTATTCCTCAATTTGTCTTGTTACGGGAACAACAGTTCCTGAATTTTGTTTCGCAAAGGGAAGTTATGCGCCGCCAACCCATCAATCGACCCTGATAGGAGCACGAGCAATGCCTGCTAAATCAAAAGCGCAACAACAGGCCGCTGGCGCAGCGCTTTCCGCCAAGCGCGGCGAAACGAAAACTAACGCTCTGCTAGGCGCATCAACAGAGATGTATGAGACGATGCCGGAAAAAGAACTTGAAGCGCTGGCGTCAACTGACCGCGGGGATTTGCCGGAGAAAAAACTGCAACAGGATTAAAAGGACCCTTTTTGATGGTTGAGGCCGCCGCCTTTGCGTTTGAAACGTCGACGCCCATTCTTGCGATATCAGCGCGCATGCTGGCGGCGTGCTTATTCGGATTTGTGATCGGCCTCGACCGGGAATATCGCGGCCGGCCCGCTGGTTTGCGAACGAATATGTTGACCGCTCTCGCTGCATGCGCTTTTGCTATCATAGCCATCGAGATGATTGCCGATCTGGGCGGCGACGATGACAGGACCCAGCTTGATCCGATACGTGTTGTTGAAGCCGTAACGGCGGGCGTCGCTTTCTTGGCCGCAGGCGCCATTATTCAATCTCGCGGTGATGTAAAAGGGCTGACAACCGGAGCCGGTATGTGGCTCGCCGGCGCCGTTGGCCTGGCGTGCGGCGCCGGTTACCTTGCTGTTGGATTTTTGGCGACCGCGTTCGCGGTGCTGATTTTGGCGCCGATGCATATCATTGAGCGCTGGTTGCCTGCAAAAGCCGATAAACTGAAAAATGAGCGCGAAGAGTGAATGCCGGGGAAAAACGCATGCGGTACGAATTTCGTATCTGGCCGGGGGACGCAACCCCGTTCATTGAAGACATGCAAACCGTTTTTGCATACAACGGTCGTGAAAAGAGAACCGATACATATCTGCTTGCGCCTGACCGGAATGATTTGCTTCCCAAAATTCGCGGCGCCGACCAACTGGATATAAAACAATGCCTGAGTGTCGATTCTTCGGGTGTTGAAAAGTGGGAAGTTATCGTGGCGGAAACATTTCCTGTTTCACCAGGAACGAAAAACTGGCTTCGTGAGATGTTTCCCGGCCTTCAGAAAAGTCAAGCCGCATTCCGGAATGTCGGCGATTTTCTCGAGGCGGTCTCCGGCGCCGCCGAAATTTACACTGTTGAAAAATCACGTCGCCTTTATTGCTGCAATCAGTGTAAAGCTGAGGTCACCCGCGTTACAGTTAACGCCAGTTCATTTAACACTGTAGCGCTGGAATGCGATGATCGGGAAATGCTGAAGCGTTTCATGCACAAGTTAAATTTCAACGGATACCGAAACATTCATTACGGCGTAGCGTTGCGCGAGCTTTACCTTGAAGCGCCATATAGTCGATTATACGACGCGCAGGATAAACGCCGGTTCGACAATCCCGGTCGGGTTGGCTGGTAAATGCCGGACTCGACCATAAACATTCACGCCAAATAGGGAATATTGAAAAAAATGCGGAACGTGACTATCAGCCAAGCCCAGCATGGGAATAGATCGTTGATAGTGGGCGCTATTTTTATTGGCGTCGGCCTCGCGGCGCTGACCGCAAGTATGCACAACAAAAGCGGTGCTCTTTCTCATCACATGTTTATGCACATTGTACTGATGAACCTTCTGGCGCCGGGCGCTGCGCTGGTTTTTCTCAGCAGTTTTCCGGTTCTGATGGAACGCATTGGAAATCGGCTCTGGTCTGCCTTTGTGGCGCAACTTGTCTTATTCCTGGGCTGGCATTCACCCATAGGTCTTGAAACGGCGTCTATGTCAGCTATGGCGGCTATGCTGATGCAGGCGAGCCTTGCGCTGGCTGCTTTCTGGTTCTGGGCATGCGTTTTTGCGTCTGTCCAATCACGACGATGGGAGACGGTCGGCGCTCTCATTTTAACCGGGAAGATTTTTTGCCTCTTCGCAGCTTTGCTCGTTTTTTCGCCCCGGGTTCTTTATTCGTCCGTCTCCCATGCATCATCTGTGCTTATCGCCGATCAACAATTAGCCGGACTGCTTATGTTAACCGCCTGTCCATTAACATATCTTGGCGCGTGCATGTGGTTTACGGCGAAATGGTTTTATAAACTCGATCATCAGTCCGGCGTTCGCTCAATACAAATTCCGTCACATGCGAGCCTGCGCTAAAATTCATGAATTGGATTCGCGCAAACATCTCCCCGATTTTACTATCCATAGCGGCCATACTGGCCTTAATACCACTCGGCGCCGTAGTCGTTGCTTATTCCGGGCTTTACAGCGTTGCGGCGAGCCGGGGCCATCCGGCATGGCTAAACTGGTTTCTTGAAACCGGAATGCGGCAGTCGGTTCAACACCACAGCGGCGCAGTTGACGCTCCTGCGCTTGATGCGCCAGGTCTCGCCCAGCTCGGCGCTGCACATTTTCAGGGCGGGTGCGCGCCATGCCACGGCGCTCCGGGCGAAATGGTCAATCCGCTTTACGGCTCCATGTTGCCTGCGCCGCCGAAGCTGGAAACCTATGCGCCAAACTGGTCCGATGAAGAACTTTTCTGGATCGTCAAGCACGGCATTCAATATGCAGGCATGCCCGCCTGGAGCGGGACCGGCCGTGACGATGAAATCTGGCCCGTTGTCGCTTTTTTGCGCCAATTGCCGACGCAAAACAGCAGTCAATATTTGCAAATGGCGAAAGGTAATGTGCAATTTGATCCGTATGAAGCGGATGCATTGATACATCAGGGGCGCACAACAGCCGCCCTCACCGCTTGCGCACGTTGTCACGATACGCCGGCCGCCGCACCGACAAGTTCGCAAGTTCCACGCCTGGCGGGTCAGCCGGCGGACTACCTTGCGGCAGCGCTTCGCCAATACAGGAATGACAGCCGTCAGAGCGGCATGATGGAGCCGGTCGCCGCCGAGATGAACGATGAAGACATTCAAGCGCTAGCCGAATTCTACGCGACGATGTCATCACCGCTCAACAATAGCGCAGCTCCTCAGGATCAGAATGCTATTGAACGCGGCCGGGTAATCGCCAATGAAGGGTTTGCAGCGGGAAGAGTTCCACCCTGTCAGTCATGCCATGGCGAGGAAGCGGTTCCAGCATATCCACGACTCGCCGGACAATCTGCGGACTATATGGAAGGGCAGTTGGAACTTTGGCGTAACGACGGGCGCGCCCAGACGCAGATTGGTGCGTTGATGGCGGAGATCGCTGTCAGGCTGTCGCCTGAACAGGCGGCGGACGTCTCCGCTTATTATCAATCACTGGCGCCGGCGCGCGCGGCGAATACGCCGCTTTCGCCCCCGGTGGAAACTAACGAGTGAATGCAGCAGCTACATATCGCGCCGCAGCGCTTTGCTTTGTGCTGCTGATTTTGACGGCCTGTGACGGACCGCAATCGGCGATGTCCGGCGGCGGGCCGGAAGCTGCGCGCACCTTGTTACTGGCCGAGATCATGTTCTGGGGCGGCGGCGTCATCACCGTTTTTATCCTGGCGCTCACTGCAATTGCCATATGGAGCCCGCCCCGGTGGAAGCAAAATTTAAAAGATGAGCGTGCGATTATCGCGGGCGGTATTCTTTTTCCGGTCGTCACGCTTTCAGCGCTCCTGTTCTACGGATTCATCGTTTTCAGCGCAAACGCGAATATCGTGGATGATCGAGACCCTGTCCGTATAACCATTACCGGCGAGCAGTGGTGGTGGCGTGTCGTTTATGAACAGGGCGATGGAACAACGACGGAAAGCGCAAACGAATTGCGCCTGCCGGTCGGCCAGCCTGTAGAATTGAAACTCAAGTCCGCCGATGTGCTGCACAGTTTCTGGATTCCGGCCTATGCCGGAAAAGTCGATATGGTCCCAGGGCGGACTAATGTCCTTCGCCTTGTTGCGGATGAAGCCGGCGTCGTGCGCGGTCAATGCGCGGAATATTGCGGCGGCGCGCATGCGTTCATGTCTCTATACGCCATCGCGATGCCTCCGGAAGCGTATGTCGATTGGATGACGCATGAGCGCAGCGTCGCCGCGCCCGTTGTCGATTCGCAGGGCGGGCGCCTGTTTCAAGCCAGCGGATGCGGCGGTTGCCACACAGTTCGCGGAACACAAGCGAACGGCGTCATCGGTCCGGACCTTACACATGTCGCAAGCCGGCGTTCTCTTGGCGCGGGCGTCCTTGCGAACAACCACGCCGCGTTTGCGGACTGGATCAAAAACCACGACAGCATAAAGCCTGATACGCGAATGCCGCCATTCGAATTTCTGACGGATGCTGAAATTGATCATATTGCGTCCTATCTGGCTGAACTGGATTAATGATGATTGAGTTCTCGTCACTTGGCATGCCAGTCAACATTGCGATATTTGCCGCAGCGGCAATCGCCGTCTGGATCGCGGGGACAAAGATCGCGTTTTATGCGGATCAAATCGCGCAACGGACCGGTCTCGGCGAAGCGTTGATGGGATTGTTTCTGCTCGCTTTCGTCACGTCCCTGCCGGAAATCGCAACAAGCTTCACAGCGGCACGGATTGGCGATGCGCCCCTGGCGGTGAATAACCTTCTCGGATCAATCGCCATGCAAGTCGCAGTGCTCGCGCTTGCTGACCTGGCCATCCATAAACGCGCATTGACATCGGTCGTGCCAGATCCCGCAGTGATGCTGCAGGGCGCGCTCAATATTTGCCTGTTGGCGTTTGTCGCTATCGCCGTTCTGTCGGGCGACGTTTCAATTCTCGGCGCCGGCGCCTGGACATGGGTGCTTTTTTCAGCGGCTGTCTTCTCTTTTATAAAACTTACAGAGGCGGAAGGCCGCCAGCCATGGATCGCCGATCTCGACGAACCGATGCAGACGCACAGTAAACGCGCACAAAGCGAAGACGGCAATTTTATTCTGGCCATAAAAACAATCGCTAGCGCAGCGACAATTCTCATTGCGGGATATGTGGTCGCGGTCAGCGGCGAAGCGCTCGCCGAACAAAGCGGACTTGGCTCGTCTTTTGTCGGCGTCGCCCTTGTTGCAATCGCCACGTCATTGCCAGAGGCAAGCACTGTGTTCGCCTCCATGCGCCGTGGGCTATACACGATGGCCATTTCCGACATTCTCGGTACAAACATTCTAAATGTCGCCTTGCTTTTCGGTGTTGACGTCATTGCAACCGGCGATCCGGTTCTAACACGGGTCGGCAATTTCGCAGCGATCGGCGCAATGCTGGGCGTCGCTGTAACCGGCATTTTCCTGATGGGCCTCGCCGAACGGCGCGACCGGACCATCTGGCGCATGGGCGTTGATTCCATGCTGGTGCTCGCAGTCTATCTCGGCGGCCTGGTGCTGCTCTATTCCATGCGGGGAACGCCATAGACATGAGCGACGATCAATCAGCATCACCCATCAGCACGTCGCCGCGCCCCAAAGGGGAAAAAAGCGCCCTGCTTGAAATCTGGAAAACGCCGACAGGCTGGAGACTGCCGACAGCGGTAAACAACACTGTTATCGGACTATTTTATCTCGGCGCGGCATTCGTATTTTTCCTGGCCGCCGGCGCTCTGGCGCTTGTCATGCGCACGCAGCTTGCCCTCCCGGACAATGATTTCGTCAGTCAGGATCTCTACAATCAACTCTTCACCGTCCACGGCACGACAATGATGTTCCTGTTTGCCGTGCCGGCCGTTGAGGCGCTCGGCGTCTTGCTGTTGCCGCAAATGCTGGCGGCGCGGGACCTTCCCTTCCCGCGTTTATCCGCATTCGCCATCTGGGCGTATGTGGTCGGCGGGACGGTTTTTTTCTTGACGATCTTTTTTGACCTCTCGCCGAAGGGCGGATGGTTCATGTATCCGCCCCTGACGCTGACGGAATATTCGCCAGGGGACAATGCCGATTTCTGGCTGCTCGGCATCGGCTTTATTGAGATATCGGCGATCGCCGGCGCTATCGAGATTATTATCGGCACGCTAAGGACGCGCCCGCCCGGCATGTCCCTCGACAAGCTGCCGATCTTCGGCTGGGCGATGTTGATATTCGCCGGTATGATCGTCGTTGCGTTTCCCGCCGTCATACTGGCGACGATGCTGCTTGAACTTGAACGCGCGTTCGGGTGGCCATTCTTTACGGCGGCGCAGGGCGGCGATCCGCTGTTGTGGCAGCATCTGTTCTGGTTCTTCGGACACCCGGAAGTCTATATTATCTTCCTTCCCGCCGCCGGACTTGTCTCGATGATCGTGCCGACCATGGCACGAACGCCGCTCGTCGGTTACCGCCTGATCGTGGTCGCTCTCATCGCCACAGGATTCTTCTCATTTGGTCTGTGGGTTCACCACATGTTCACGACCGGCATACCGGCGTTGAGTCTTGCCTTCTTTTCAGCCGCGTCCATGGCCGTGGCCGTCCCCTCCGGCATTCAGATTTTCGCCTGGATCGCCACCATTGCCGATTCCAAGAAAAAATTTCAGTTCACCACGCCGTCCCTGTTCGTACTTGGCATGCTCGTGATTTTTACAATCGGCGGGCTTACCGGCGTTATGGTCGCCATGGTGCCGTTTGACTGGCAGGCGCACGACTCCTACTTCATTGTAGCGCATCTTCACTATGTCCTGATCGGCGGCATGGTGTTTCCATTATTCGCCACTTACTATTATTGGGCCCCCATGCTCAGTAAGCGGCGTTTGTCGGAACGCCTCGGAAAAATTTGCTTCTGGCTGATGTTCATCGGATTCAACGTCGCCTTTTTTCCCATGCATATTGTTGGTTTGTTGGGGATGCCCCGGCGCATCTGGACGTATTCGGAAAATGTCGGATGGGACTCGTACAACATGATTTCCACTATCGGCGCTTATATGATCGCCGCCGGCGTTCTGGTGTTCATTATTGATTTGATCCGTAATTTCCGGATCAGTGAAAATGAAGGCGAAGACAATCCATGGGGAGCTGCGACGCTGGAGTGGCTTCCCGGCGATGTCTACGCCACGCGCTCCATACCGCACGTGACAAGTCTCAATCCATTATGGGATCAACCGGACCTTGCAAGGCAAGTCGAAGCCGGTGAACATTATTTGCCCGATGCGCCAACGGGCGGGCGCGAGACGATCGTCACCTCGGCGATCGAAGCCAAACCGCAATATGTCGTTCAGATGCCGGGACCAAGCTGGACCCATGTCCTCGCCGCCATATTCACCGCCGCCTGCTTTCTACTCCTGACCGTAAAACTTGTTGCACCCGCGCTTCTTTGCGCAGGATTGGCGATTCTTGCCTGTTGCGTTTGGGTTTGGGAGATCGATAAAGGCCCGGACAAAGGGCCGGTTCATATCGGCCGCGGTATCAGCCTGCCTGTTTATATGAGCGGGCCGACGGCGCACGGGTGGTGGGCGATGATAGTACTGATGCTGGTCGCCGGCTCACTTTATCTCGCCTATCTATTCTCATATTTGTATTTGTGGACAGTGTCTCCGGATGTCTGGCCCGAGACCAAAAGCACATTGGCAAAGCTGCACTGGCCGGCGCTATCAGCCCTTTTAACAATACTGGGCGCAGCAGCGTTTCATTTTGCTCAAACAACGCTGGCGCGGCCTGGCCGTAAAAACCCGCTGACGCCGATACTCATTCTCGCCGGCGCCGCCCTTCTTGGCGGGGGCATGGGCGCTGAGTTCTACGGTCACTGGCAATCAGGCCTGCGGCCACAATCATCCAGCTACGCCGCCATGGTTTATATGGCTGGGGTTCTTTCCAGTCAGATCGTGCTGGCGACAATTATCATGTCGCTGTTTGTGACAGCGCGATTCTTCGCCGGTAAACTTGATGCTGTGCGATGCGCAGGACTGGAAAACACAATGCTGCTTGTCTGGTATGTCAGCGCTCAAAGCCTTGTCGGCCTGTTTCTCATCCATGGTTTTCCGAGGATGATCGGATCATGAAAGAAAAAGGGGAACGCTTGGCGTTAAAATTCTGGCCTTTAACGATCCTGTCGCTGTCGGGCCCAATTCTCTGGTCCCTGCATTTCGGTCTTCTATACGCCGGCCAGCATACCGTCTGCGCCGCCATTGACGCCGGCTCCGGTTTTCTTTCAGTCTTCGTAGTTGTGACGACGATCCTGTTTGGCTCCGGCTTGACCGCGATCGGTATGTTCGCCGGACGACTATTGTTGCTGGCAGGCGTTGTTGCGGACAATCCGCTCAACGAATTTCTTCTTTATACGACAAGGTTTCTCATCGTGCTTTCGCTGATTGGCGTTCTGTGGGCGGGCGCATCGGCGCTCTTCCCCTTTGCTTGCGCAGGTTTGCGCTGATGGGCTCGGAACTGAATCATGTCTGATTTTTTTGTTGTCGTCGCATATGCGCTGCTTCCGGCGTTAGGAAATTTGGCTGGCGGACTTCTCGCCGAAACAATGCGGACGCCCCGCTGGGTAATCGGCGCTGCGCTGCACGGCGCCGCCGGCATCGCCATTGCCTTGATCAGCATCGATTTGATGCCGCGCATTCTTTTAAATGTACCCATGTGGGGAATTGCGCTGGCGTTTTTGGGCGGTGCAGCGACGTCTTTCTTTTTGGCGCGCGGCGTCGCCGCCATACGCGGGGAAGCCAGCGGATCAGGTTTTCGCGCCTGGATGGTTTATGCCGCAATTGGCGCAGACTTGATGAGCGACGGCGCAATGACCGGCGCAGGCAGCGCCGTCGCGCTCAATCTCGGCCTCCTCCTCGCCGCCGCCCAATCAATCGCCAATATTCCGGGCGGCTTCGCCGCCGCCGCCAACCTTCGCAGTCATGGCGTTCCAAGACAGCGCCGCATTTTAACATCGCTCGCCATGTTTGCGCCGGTGTTATTAAGCGCCGCCGCAGGGTTCATATTTCTTCAGGGTACGTCTGAGATCATTAAAAGCGCGGTGCTGGCTTATATCGTCGGCCTTTTGTTGCTGGCGACAGTCGAAGACATGATCCCTGAAGGCGATGCGCCGCGACCGCCGCGCTGGAGTTCCACACTGGCCTTTGCGCTCGGATTCGCCGGCCTGTCATTGTCGTCCAGATATTTGGGATAAATCGAAAGTTACGTTCTTGTCCCCCTCGCGCACGCATAGTGAAGCATAAACTGACGGCCCGAAAAGTTTAAAGCTGATTGAATGGAGGAGGAGACAGACCGTTCTAAGGCTGGCCGGGTCAATGGCGCGCACGCCCGACATTCGCGGCGATTTCGTCTCCACTTCCATCGCCGAACATAGCCCCGCTAGCAATCCACGACCCACCGACGCAGGCGACATTGGGGAGCGCCAGACAACACGCTGGCCGTGCTCATAATTTGTTATTGTTAGTTTAACTGCAGCGACGCGGCCGCGCCGTACAGGGCCGCCTCTTCGGTTATAATCATTTTTACCGGCGCGGCGCCGACATATTCTGACATACGCCCTTTTTCAGTAAAATGCTCAACAAAGTCGCTGTTGAGGAACACGTCTTTTATTTTCGGCAATATTCCGCCGCCGAGCACGACGCCGCCGCGCGCACCCGTCGCCAAAACGGCGTCGCCGGCGACGCGGCCAAGGATTGTGCAGAACATATCAACCGCTTTGACGGCGATAGGATAAGCGCCTTCAATCGCAGCTTTGGTGATTTCGTTCGCCTGCAAGGACACGCGTTGCGTTCCCTCTACCGCACAAAGGGCCCGATGTATGTTGACAAGGCCGCGCCCGGAAAGAATCCGCTCAACAGACACGCGCGGATGTTCGCGCGCGATAAATTTTTTGATCTCGAATTCTTCGTCAGTACGCGGCGCGAACGAAACATGACCGCCTTCCGTTGCGACAATCACGCGTCCACTGTCCGGCGTGGGCACGATCAGCGCCTGGCCTAACCCGGTTCCGGGCCCGATCACCAGCACCGGCGCGCCGGTGTCGGGCTTGCCGTCTTTCACGGTAACAAACGCATCCGCGGGCATGAAATCAACGCCGGCGGCAAGCGCGTAAAAGTCATTGACGACGCGCAGACCATCCAGGCGAAGCGCTGTTTCAATTTCTTTGGGCTGAAATCGCCAATGAGAATTGGTGAACTTTATTTCCGCGGTCTTGACGGGCGCCGCGACCGCGAAACATGCCCGCTTCGGTTTGGCTTCGACGGATTCAAGATAAGCATCCGCCGCGTCGCGGATGGTTTCGAAATCTTCGGCGCGAAAATTCTGCGGTTTGCTGATCGCGATCGCGCCACCCGCCGCCTCGGCGATCGCAAAGCGGACGTTGGTTCCGCCAATATCGGCGACAAGCACCGGATCAGACATCGCGCTCTAGCAGCTCGAATGTCATCGCGCCCTCCTCTGCGCCGCCAGCCAGCGACCGCAACCCCGTGAACAACTCGCGACCTGTTCCCCAGCGATCCGCGGCCAAATCATGCGCCGGCGTATCGCGGCCGTCGAGACCAGCATGTGTCTCAAAAACACCGGATTCTGTATCAAGACGAATTATATCGCCATCGCGGATCTTGCCGATAGCGCTTGACCCAATGAAGCGTTGCTTGAAATCGTTATAAAGGATTCAACTGGCCTGAGCCGCAAAAATGTCTGCAATGCGCTAGACCGCATAACGCAACATTCCTTTAGACACCGATCCAGATTATCGGAAATTTTTTTATAAATTTGAAAACTATCAGCGAAATAAGCGCTTAACGCCTCATTTATAGTAATATTTTGAAATATTGTGGCTGGAATGTTGATTTTTTTCCTTTACGAAACACTCATTATTTTTCATAGATGAACCCTTGCAGCGTGTAACTGCGATTGGGAGGGCGGATGATTGGACGTCGCAAATTTCTGGCTGGCGGCGCTGTGGGCGCGGCTGCTCTGACCTCAGGCTGCGATTGCGGCTCCGTTAATCCGGAGGCGATCGGAGCGCTGCCCGGGCGGCGCCGAGAGCTGAAAATGGTCACGACCTGGCCGAAGGATTTTCCCGGGCTTGGCACTATGGCCGAGCGAACCGCTCAATTCATTACTGAAATGTCGAGCGGCGCAATGCGCGTCCAGGTGTTTTCCGCCGGCGAGCTTGTGCCTGCATTTGAGTCATTCGACGCCGTTTCAAACGGGGTCGCTGACATGTATCACGGCGCCGATTACTATTGGGTGGGCAAGAGCCAGGGCTGGCCATTTTTCACCGCAGTACCGTTCGGCATGACAACCTCGGAAATTATGGCTTGGATCGAGTTTGGCGGCGGTCAGGAACTCTGGGATGAACTCGGGGCGCGCTTTCGCATCAAACCGCTCGCGGCCGGCAATACGGGACATCAGATGGGGGGCTGGTTCAAGCGTCCCATCGACTCACTGGAAGATTTGCGCGGCCGTGTCATCCGAATGCCGGGGCTTGGCGGTGAAGTCCTTCGCCGCGTCGGCGCGTCTGCTGTCGCAATATCGGGCGGCGAGATCTATCCGGCGCTGCAATCCGGCGCCATCGACGGAACAGAATGGGTCGGCCCGTGGAACGATCTGGCTTTCGGCTTTTATAACGAAGCCAAATATTATTACTGGCCGGGTTTCCACGAGCCCGGCGCGCAGCTCACACTGGGTCTCAATCTTGACATCTGGGAGGAAATGACGCCTGCTGAGCAATCGATCATTATCGGCGCCTGCCATCGAGCCAATCATCTCTCCATAGCGGAATTTGCGCACTATAACGCCGTCGCGCTTCGCCAACTTGTTGAGGAGCACGGCGTTGAGCTGCGGCAAATGCCGGATGATGTATTCGCAGCGCTCGGAAGCGCGGCGCAGCAAGTCTACGAAGAAATCGCCAGCGACGGTGACGATATCACACGGCGGATTTTCGAAAGTTTCAAGGCCTCCATGGTTCGCTCTCAAGAATGGGGGCGTATTTCCGATGAGGCCTACATGGCCGCGCGCAGATCGGCTTTTTCATTCTGATGCTGGAAACTGCCGGGACTATACTGAACTGGGCGGCGGCGGCGCTGATTTTGCCGTTGATGGCGCTGCCTCTGGCGGCCCTAGCGGCCGACCGGCGGTGGACGAGCGCGATCGTTTCAACTGCACTCGTGACGGGTTTGCTGTTGGGCGGCGCAGTTTTTATCATGTTAGCGCCGCGCGTCACGCTGATCAGCGACGTTTTCATCCGTCTACCGGTTGCGATCGCTGCTGCGCTCTTCGTTGCAGTGTTGACAGGGCTTGCCGGGGGCGCGCGTCACAGCACGGCGCAGCTCGCCGTGTTTTTTGATAACGTAACCCGCTGCGCCGGACGCACTGTCATGTGGCTAATCTTCGCGATGGCCATTGTCCAATTCTCAGTCGTCATACTTCGCTACGTTTTCGGTATCAATTTTCTCGCTATGCAGGAATCAATCACTTATATGCATGGCGCGCTTTTCCTCCTCGCCGCAGGTTACGCGCTGCTTACAAATGATCACGTTCGTGTTGATATCTTCTATCGCGAGGCGCCGCCGCGCCGTAAAGCGCTAATAGATTTTCTTGGCACGTATCTTTTTTTATTTCCGTTTTCTTTATTGATTCTCTGGACGAGCAGGCCCTATGTCGCCCGCTCATGGGCCGTTAGCGAAGGTTCGTCTGAAGCGTCGGGCATTCCGGCGCTGTTCCTCCTGAAAAGCTGCATTCCGGCATTTGCGGTCCTGATGGCGATGGCTGGATTTGTCGTGGCTGCACGCGCCATTGAAATTTTACGGGAGCGGCGCTGATATGGATTTCGACGCACTTGGATTGTGTTTTTGCGCTGGCGCAGCCTGGCTTGACCTGGCGATGATTGCGGTGCTTTGCATCTGCCTAATGCTTGGTTATCCCGTCGCATTGTCGCTTGCCGGGGTCGCCCTGATCTTCGCGGTTATCGGCCTGGCTACAGGCGTATTCGATCTGTCATATGTCCGGCCAATGCCGCAGCGCATATTTGGCGCGGTTTCCAACGTCACTTTGATCGCCGTTCCGATGTTTATCCTGATGGGCGTCATCCTTGAAAAATCAAAAATCGCGGAAGAGTTGCTTGACGAGATGGCGAAGCTGTTTGGGTCTCTACGCGGCGGATTGGGCATCTCGGTCACCGTGGTGGGCGCGCTGCTCGCCGCATCGACTGGAATTGTCGGCGCCACTGTCGTCACTATGGGATTACTCAGTTTACCGGTTATGCTGAAGCGGGGGTACGATCCCGCCTTCGCCAGCGGCGCGATCGCCGCAGCCGGCACGCTTGGCCAAATCATACCGCCATCAATTGTACTCATCCTACTGGGCGATGTCATATCGAACGCGTATCAGAAATCACAGCTTGAGCAGGGCGTCTTCGCGCCTGAGACGATATCGGTCGGCGATCTTTTTGCAGGCGCGCTTATTCCCGGTCTCCTGCTCGTCGGGTTTTATATGATGTGGCAAATTATTGTCGCCGTGACGCAGCCGAACAAAGCGCCTGCTATTCCGGCCGCGGAACTCGGCTCGCGGCGCGAGGTTTGGGCGGCGGCGATGAAAACATTACCGGCGCCGTTACTCCTGATTGTCGCTGTCCTCGGTTCAATACTCGGCGGCGTCGCGACGCCGACAGAAGCTGCGAGCGTCGGCGCCATCGGCGCACTCTTCATTGCCGGCGCGCGCTTTGCGCCAGAGCACGCCAGCCTGAAACGGCTGCTGGTATATATCGGCGCCGCAGCAATTATCGGCTTGATTATGCTCACCGGGGTGATCGATTTGCGGCTGGGCCGCGAGGCCGCGCCGCTCGGTGATCGCATCGGCATTCTGGTCGCTTTTGTTTTCTGTGTTCTCGGCGCGGTCGGTCTGATTGCAAGCATTCGATTTTTGGCGCGCGACCGCACGCTTTACGCAATCGCCGATCAGACGACACGCGTTACGACGATGGTGTTTACAATACTCATCGGCGCAGCGCTGTTTTCGCTCGTGTTTCGCGGACTTGGCGGAGATGAAATGGTGCACGCCGCACTGGAAGCGACGCCGGGCGGCGTTGTGGGCGCGGTCATCACCGTTATGCTCGTGATGTTTATCCTCGGCTTCTTCCTGGATTTTATCGAAATTACACTCGTCGTCGTTCCACTTGTGGCGCCCGCCCTTCTCGCAATGGGCATTTCGCCGATCTGGCTTGGCGTGATGATGGCGGTAAACCTTCAGACATCATTCCTGACGCCGCCATTTGGCTTCGCGTTGTTTTATCTGCGCGGCGTTACACCGCCCGAAGTCAGGACCATCCATATCTATCGCGGCGCGATGCCGTTTATTGCAATCCAGATTCTCATGCTGGCTTTGCTGACCGCATTCCCGGAACTTGCGACTTGGCTTCCGGAACAGATTTATTCCTGACGCCGTCGAACGCTGGCGCAAATTCCGACGCCGCGCGTCATCAGATTGAAAAGTAAGGACGCTTAACTGGCCGGGTCGCCGGTTTGTGCACGCAGCGCATCAAGCATTTCTTCGGACGCGGATCCCGAACAGACAACCAGAAAACGCGCCCTGTCGAACGATTTCGAAATATAAGCATGACCCATAGCGCTATCGAAATAGATATAATCGCCCTCGCTCAAAAGTGTCGGCTGATAATATTCAGTATGAACTTCGACATCGCCTTCGAGAACAAAAAGAAATTCTTCGCCTTCGTGGCTAATAAGGTCGCCGAATTCCGCAAGGGTTCTCGCCCGTGTCTCTCCGATTATCGGCACCATGCCTTTGCGGGCAAGGTCGGCATTGAGATAAAGATATTCATAAAATCCGGCGCTTATCGAAACGCCGTCATTCTTCCGTCCGATGCTGCGTCTCCCGGTCACCATCGCCGGCGCCGTCTGACTGGAGCGCTCCGCGAAGAGATCCGCCAAATCCAGTGAAAGGCCGTTCGCAAGCTGTATCAGTTTGTCGTATGTCAGCGACATCTGATTGTTTTCAACCTTGGAGATCGTCGAAACCGCAAGGCCCGTCATCTTGCTGACGTCGGCAATCCGCCAGTTATTCTTTTCACGAATACTGCGCAGTATGCTGCCTAAATTCGACCGGCTGGTTGAAGCGTTCGACGCCATTGCCAATTTTCTCGTATCTGCTGACTTGCGGCCTCCTCAGCAAACACGCCGGTGCGAGACCATAAGATGAGGCAATAGGTCTATACTAAACTGTGTCGCCTAATCAATAAAATTGAGTACACGGCGACGCGAGGCAATCTCAGAGAGGGGTCTAGGCGCGGGCGCTCCAGGAAGTGCAGTGTCCATTCCGGTTAACCGGTCCATTAAATATTTGGCAGTCGCCACACTGCGCTGCATTTTCGGCCGAGAAAAACGCACAGCTATTGCATGTTGTCTCAGGGTTTGGTGACGTTTCGACATATTGCGCCGAATCGCGCAAACTCCGTTCGCCGGATGAAAGCTGCTCTGGATCAGCGCAGACTTGTACTCTCGTCGATTCTGTCTCCCCGCCGCAGCTTATCACCGCCAACCCAGCGCCTGCGATTGGCAGACGCGCGCCGAACCGTAGCAATTTGCGGCGTGAAAAATCTTTTGTCATCATTGGTTTCACCTCTTCAAAATCGGTCAGCGCTGTTTTTCGACATCTCGCTCCGACACGTTCGATCCGGAATTGCCCCAGCTCGCGCGCATATAGGTGGCCAGAATGGCCACTTCTTCATCGTCCAGCTTGTCGCCGAATGCCTCCATACTCTTCCACGCGCCTTCCGGGGCCGGCTGGGCAATCTGTGCGCCGTAGATGATGACGTTTATGAGCGACGCCGGGTCTTGCGCCTGAACAATGGCGCTGCCTTTTAACGGCGGACCTGTCGTTGGGTCGCCAGCCCCAGTCGGCAAATGGCAGGTGCCGCAATGGACTGAGTATAAACGCTCGCCTTCCCGGAGTTCGTCAGGCGACATGGACGCATTCGCGCCAACGTCCTGCGGCGGGAGGCTTTTCAAATACACAGCCATGGCCTGAACATCATCTTTTGTCAGCTGGCTTGTGCCTTTTGCGATAACCTTGTTCATGGGCCCGAAGGTTCCCGCCATGGCGCTGTGGCCAGTTTTTAGATAATCAGCAATGTCTTTTTCTGACCAAGCCGCAAGTCCCGCCGCAGCAGGCGTGAGATTAACAGCGGCCCAGGGACGGTGTTCGCCCGTGTTCTCGATGTAATCCAGATATGTCGCACCCGCAAAGGCGCGATCGTCTTTCTCCGCACCCATAAAGTTTCGTGGAGTATGGCAGGCGCCGCAATGGCCGAGGCCCTCCACCAGATATGCGCCGCGATTCCATTCTTCGGAACGCGACTCGTCCGGTTCGAACGGTCCGGTTTTCAGGTGCAAGGCTTTCCACGGACCTAAAAGCGTACGCCACCCAAAAGGAAAATTGAGTTTGTTTGCAGGCGGTTCATAGCTATGGGACGGCAAGCTCTGAAAATAAGCATACAACGCAGCTATATCCTCATCCGTGATTTTCGTGAAATCTGTATACGGAAATACTGGATACAGGTGGCGGCCTTTTGGGTCTACGCCCTTGCGCATAGCCTTTTCGAAATCCGAAAGCGTCCAGGCGCCAATGCCGGCGTTTTCATCTGGTGTAATGTTTGTGGAATAAATAATCCCAAACGGAGTGTGAAATTCATGCCCGCCCGCAAACGGCTCGCCATCATCTGATGTATGACAGCTTACGCAATCGCCAGCCGCCGCAAGATAACGGCCCTTTTCGATCAATTCCGGAGAAGATTGTTCCGACAGTCCCGGCGCGATCTTTCCTTCCTGGCCGCCCGAACAGGAAACGGCGAACGCCGCGACGAATGACAGGCCGATCCTTATCGATAAGGATAGAAGCGTTTGCAAAGAATCCTCCGGAATTCACAGGCGTCAGCGTTTGCCGTTGTTTATGGAATTGCGATCGACCACCACAACGCAGCGCCTCCGTCCATCGGAGTTCCGACGTCGATACGCGTTTCGGGGTCATGGCTCAGCGCAATATCGTATATATCGTGCCCGTTCATATCGCCCGGGTTTTTATCACCTGCATATGACCACAAAGCATAGCCCTGATAGACCCACTGTTTTCGTCCGTCGCTACGCGTAGCGACATTCCACATTCCTCGCGCTTGAGCCGAGTCAGGTGCGATAAAAGGGGTCCACTCTTTTAGGCACGCCTCTCCGCACTTCGGATCGGTTCCAATATCCCTGCCCACTGCAGGCCGAGCAGGTTGACCGCGACGCAGATTATGTCCGCCCCCGGATTGCAGGATGTGTCCGTCACGCCGGTAAAGGGTCAAACCGTCAGCTCCAGCCAGGACGGCGCCCTGGCCCGGCGTACGCTGAATGGTTACGCCCGGCGGAT
Source organism: Hyphococcus sp. (assembly GCF_965228385.1). Lineage (GTDB taxonomy): Bacteria > Pseudomonadota > Alphaproteobacteria > Caulobacterales > Parvularculaceae > Hyphococcus. The sequence continues at coordinate 2,416,967 of NZ_OZ245810.1, forward strand.
TATAAAGAGCGTAGACCGTGGCGACTTTCCAATCCTCGTCGCTTAACCCGTTTGCGTATCCGGGTGCAAGATCTCGTTTATTCGTATACAGCCCTTTATCGCGGAAGGTCCATTGACGAACGCCGTCTTCCCGCTCGCGCACACCAAAATCGCCGAATGGTTTTGCCACCAGCGGCGCCGCCGCAGGCGCCCAGTCCGTCAGGCAAAATTCCGCTTCACACTCAAGGGCGGCGTTGTCTCCACCGGCGCCGTTGAAAACGTAAATCGTATGTTCACGCTCGTCGACAAGTGAAAATGCTGCTGCGTCGGGTAGTTCACGGACGGTCATGCCAGGCGGCGTTTCAACCTGCGGCATAGGAAAAAAATGTGCGGGCTCCCAACCTTCAGGGAGAACATTAGGCTCAGGAAGCTCACCGCTGAAGCCCCCGCGGTATCCGCCGCCAACCGGTTCACCCGCCCCGTTGAGACGCGGAGCGCCGGTCAAGGCCGGACTGTTGCCCGCTACGGATCCCGGATCGACATCTTTCTCGTAGGAATAGAGCGCCTTGCCCCGAAGCGCCCATTGCCGCTTCCCGTCTGCGCGCTCTACGATGCTCCATGCATCAAAGGGTTCGGCGCTTTCCGAAGCAATCAGCGGGGAGAAAGATTGTTCACATTCGTCTGTGCAGGATGACGGCCCGCCATCATCTTCTGTATACATATAGAGCGTCAACCCATTTGCATCAGCGTAAACGATCTCATTTCTGGCGAGGGCGGCCGCGCTTTCTTTGTCGAGGCTATAGCCTTGCGCCTTACCCAGAGGCTGCAAGGTCACGCCCGCCGGCGTTGCAAATGGGGCTTCGTAGCGCGCTTGCGCGCCATCACTGCCCGCCGGCGCATCGTCGCCCTTGGCGTCGCCAATGCCTGCTACAAAAATCAACGCGGCGACCACGCCCGCCGCCCCGGCTACGCCGGCTGTAACCTCAAATCTGGTGAGATTCATTGTCGCCATCCTCTCGCTATGCGATGATTTCGGTGATTGTCTTCGACGTTTCGTTCGAAAGTGCGCCCCATGTACTGACCGGAACGCCTAACGCCTGCTGTATCGTCAATCCGGCCCGTGTAGCGGGGTCGCCCGGCATTGATACATGCAGACCGGTACGCAACCGTCCGCCTGCATCGCCCATGGTGATAATCGGCAGATTGTCCATCGTGTGCGTGCGCGCATAACCATGGTCAGTTTGCCAGAGAACGGTAAGGCGGTCGAACACCGAGCCGTCGCCCTCGCGCAATCCTTCGATATTAGTCAGAAACTGGGCGAACGCCGCGTTTGCCCAATTAATAAACCATGTGACGTCTTTTTGATAGCCGAGCTCTTCATCGATTGGCTCCTCGTGAGTGAGACTGTGCCAATCACGCACGCCGCCCGGCAGGCGCATGCCAAGCGTACCCACGAAGACGTTAAAGACTCTGGTTTGATCACAAGCAACGGCGTGAGCAAGAAGCGATGCGAACAGCTTGCAGTTTTTCTCCGCCGCCGCGGCGGTCAGCCCCGTTTCAGTCTCTTCAGGCTGTTCAGGCATCGAACACGACGCCAAGGGCGCAGGCTCTTGAAGTTCGATTTCCAGTTGCCGCTCAATCTGACGGACCGACGTGAAATATTCATCAAGGCGCGCACGATCCGCAGCACCCACGTTCCGCATCAGGGATTTGCGGTCATCTGCAACATAGGAAAGCACGCTTTTCCTGGCCATAACCCCAGAATCGGGTTTGAATTCCGCCGCATTCGGATCGACAAAACCGGAACCGAACAGGCGCTCATAAAGGGCGAGAGGCGAGGCTTCTGACGGATTGATCGCGCTCCCACTGCGCTTGCTGGCGCTTTGTCGGCGGCCGTTGAGCGCAACCTCAATCGAGCGAAACCGGGTTCCGGACCCGATTTTGTCAGCAATAATGGAGTCAATTGTTGGGGGCGACTTTACGCCGTGCGTAATTGCGCCGGTCGTTGCGATATCGACGCCGGTTGAGTGAGTTTCCAGCGGCCGGCCGTCCATAAAATACTTGCCGCCGCTGATAATATTCATCCGATCACGGAATGGATCAAAAACTTTGAGCTCCACGTTGTTCTCAAAGTCAGAACCGACCTTCTCCGGCATCCAGCGCCCGGGATTAAAGCCAAGATGCTGAAACCATGTGCCAAAACATACTGGGAGCGATTCCCCGGTCGCGGCGAGCGCGCCGCCATTTTCATCAAGGAAACAATCGAGAAACGGCACCCCTACAGACACGGCGGCGCCGCCGAGAGTACCCCGTAAAATAGAACGGCGATTTAAATTCTTTTTCATTGCGAATTCTCCTTAGCCATCGCTATGGAAACATTGGGCCCTGGCGAATTGTCGGCCACGGAAACAGCCGGTTCGGCTACGCGATAAAATTCATCACTTAACGCAATCTCCGCCATTAACGCCGGCAGCCGATATTTCTTGTCGGCAAATGCTTCTTCAAGGTTTTCAATCCAGGGCTGCTCCGATCGCACTGCAGCGCGCCCGCGCGCATAGGACGAAATCCGTTCGACAAGGCACGAAGTAGAGGACGGGCTATTGCTGATGGCCTGGCCAAGCCCTACGGCGTCTTCAAACTCCGCCCCGTCAAGCTCGCCGCTAGTATCAATCAGAACGCCGTTCTCTCGAAGACGAAACTCGCCCGCGCCATCGAAGTTCTCCAGCGCAAGACCAAGCGGATCCATTAGCTTGTGACAGCCGGCGCAGGATGCAACTTCGTTGTGCACGGCCAATCGTTGCCGCGCCGTTTTGAAATTCGGATTGCCTGTGTCGAGCACGAGATCAAAAGGAACATCAGCGGGCGGCGCCGGCACTTCCTGACACAGCATAACCTCCCGCACCGCCTTGCCGCGGATCGTGGGCGAGCCGCGCCCCGCAGGCGAATGGAGACCGGTAAAGCTGGCATGGGTCAAAATCCCCGCCCGCGGATCCGATTCGGAAAACCGATATTCGGACCATTGTTCCGGCGATCCGTTCGGACCAGATTGCGGCAACGCCACCTGATAGAGCGCACCGAGTTGCGGTGTTAAGAATGTATTCTTTGCTGTGAAGATTTCCCGGTAATCGGCATTTTCTTCGAGCAGAAGATGGGTAATGGTCTTGAGGGTCTGCTCCTGCGAAGCGGACGCGACTTCGGCATTGTATTTTGGAAACAGCTGCGTGTCTTTTGTCAGGTTTGCAAACTCATCAAACCTGAAATTATCAATAAAAAAGGCGCGTAAGCCGGTTTCCAGTCGCGGCGATGCCGTCATTCGGTCAACCTGCGCTTGTAGACCTTTACGCGTGTGAATCGCGCCGTTTTCCGCAGCCTCCAGCAACTGGACGTCAGGCGTCGAATTCCAGAGAAAGAAGCTCAATGCCGAGGCCTTGGAATAAGCGTCAAGCCGATGCTCGTTACGCTGTCGTGGATTGGCTTCCGTCGCCTGCCGGATAAACAAAAACTCTGGCGCTGAAAGCATTGCCGCCAGACTTAACGAAAGCCCTTCATAAAAGTCTCCGACGATGTTGGTCGCCTCCGCCGCTGCAGTGACATAGGCGTCAAGCTGGGATTCGCTGAGGGGCCGGCGGAAGAGCATCAAGCCCATTTCGGACAAAAAGGCGGTCGCGCAAGCATCGTCCGGTTCAGATGTGCTTTCAGGCGTGCACGACAAAAAAATGCGCCGGTGCTCGTCATCGAGAACTTGCGACGCGATGGTTCGCCCCATCACGTCATATTGCTCCATACCAGAACCGGTGACGCTGACATAACTGGAGCCGACTGCGAATAATCCTTCTTCACGCAAATCGGGCTCAAAGCGGCCGCCTAGCTCAATATCTCGCCCGAAAAGGTCGGCAATGACATTCTTATATTGCTCGGCCGTCAGACGGCGCATAACCGGATCCCCCGGCTCGAAGCCGTCATCGCCGCCCTGATTTGTGGCAAACCAGAAACCGCCGGCGCCGATAGCCGTGACGAGTACGATAGCGCCAACAAGTTTAAAGACGATTCCGCCGCGTTGCTTCTTCATCGTATTTAGCCTGTTCCTTTCTAGCCTGCGGTAGAGGATGAGTCGGTATCTTCCGGATTGATGACGAAGGCCGGAACAGCTTCGAAATAATACGTCGCTGATATGGAGCGATTTAAACCTGTTTCAGGATCGGGATTGGCGTCGGCGTGCTTACGCAACAAGTGGTAAAGCGCGGGAATATCGCCTGTCACTTGCAGCTCGCCGCCAATACCGATCTGCCCGAACCCGAAATAAATTGGCTCCCATGGCTGATAGCCTCCGATAAAGCCATGAATGTCTGCGCCGTCGTCAAGGTTCATTCGCAAATGAGCATTTTCAAGTTCAAGCACAGGCGCAACGAGCGGATTTTGAAGCATCCTGAAGCGCTCATGTTCCGTTATATGCAACCTTCCTCCCTCGATCTCGGCTTCAAATTCGTTGCGAGAACGAGGATCAGGATCGACGCGGTAAGTCATGTGCGCGCGCGGCGACCCATCGCTATTAGAGACGAGATGCTCGAGCGCTCTTTCAATGCGGATTGTCGCCGGGCCATCTTCTCCCGCGTCAGGACCCGTCACAGTGATCAGCCAGGCTGGCTGCGATTCCTTCGTCTGACCCCAGGCCCAGGCCCAATATGTAGGCCTTCCCTCCAGCGTGCCTCGAAAACTTCTTGCACAACCGAGCGCGCGATACATTTCATGATCAACGCCGGCCTCGCCTGTTACGGGGTCTGTGTAGGCGTCTTCGCTTTCCGCACCGGCGCCGTCGAGATCGAAGCCAAAAGCAAATTTTCCGCTATGCGAGGGCAACATGGGATCGGCGACGGCCGCAGGATGCGTATACGGATTTACCGGCTCGCCGTCGATCCGTCCTCTGCGACCCATGATTTGCATTAAGTCCGACGGCTCGCCCGCCAACAATTTTCGCCGATATTCTGCAATTTCCTCTTCGCTGTAGCCGAGCGGCTCCAAGTTTTTCAGATATTGCAGTTCAACTTCCGGATGCTGGCCGCCTTCGCAGTCCCCTTCCTGGGTGTAGGTCGCCTGAGCAAACCAGCTGATCACATAGCTGCGCGATTCAGCGCTCGCCGGCCCAACCGCAATCACATTAGCGGCTAGAAAACCGAGAAGACGGTTGAAAATCGTTTGCCGACGGGTCGCCATCGCTTGATTTAACTCCCTATGAAGACACGAGGCTGCATCGCTGCAGTCTCGAATTTTTGTTTACGTTACAATAACATTTACGGAAAAACAAGTACGATCGGAAAATTCGTTCCTATCGGAACGCCGCCCTTCTGCTCACTCCACAGATGCGCCATCGGGCTTAGAAGAGGATTTTTTCCATCTCTGAATGCGCTTCCCGGCCGCTTCCGCCGTGAATATGTCGCCATGTGAATTGAATACGGCCTGATGAACGCGGTTGAGCTGACCGGCGTAATGGCCAAAGTGGCCAAACACGCTGAGTTGCTCGCCATCCGAGCGCCGCACGAGCCTGACTTGAAAATTGCCAAGATCGGTCACAGCCAGAATGCGCTCATTCTCGTCAGGCGACAAACTTACATGGCCGACTGTTCCAGGCGGCAGCGTCTTGAGACCGTACCTGTATTCATCGCGAAATTCGCCTTGCGTTGTGAAAATCTGTATGCGGTTGTTGTCGCGATCGCAAACGTAAATGAAATCGTCTTTCGAAAGCGTGATGCAATGTGCGGTGCGAAATTGATTGGCGGGCTCTGCGTCAGGATTATATGCGGGAAGTTCTTCGTCGGTAGGCGGCTTGCCGTATGCGCCCCACTGGCGTTTGAACGCCCCCGTTGAAGCATCAAACACAATGACCCGATTGTTTCCATAACCGTCAGCGATAAAAACTTCATTTGTTTCCGGATCAATGACCATGTCTGAAGCGCCGGAAAGCTGGGAAACATCGAGGCTGCCCTTGGATGGGCCCGAACCGCCGATTTGCATGAGAAACTCTCCGTCAGCGGAGAACTTTAAGACCATGCCGTCGGGGGGCTCGCCATTGCGACCTTCCCGCGTAGAGCTGCCGCCGATCCAGACATCGCCATTATGATCGACAGTAATGCCGTGTTCGACGGTCGGCCAGTCATATCCATCGCCCGGCCCGCCCCACGCACCGACAACCTCTCCTTCGGGATTGAATTCAATCACGGGCGGCGCAGGAAAGCAGCATGAAGATCGCGGCGGCGTCATAGCGGCGCCACGCTCCCATGGAAAAAGCGTGCCCGGCCGGTGCACGATCCAAACGTGATCACGCTCATCGACAAATATACCGCCGAGCTCGCCGATCGCCCAATTATTCGGCAGCGGAAGTTTCGGCCAGCTCGTATCAACTTCGTAATGCGGCGCCGCAGGCGCCGGCGCGTCCAACTCCTCGGCCATAAGCGGCGCGACGGCGCCGCATGCAATGCCGACAAGCGAAAGGCGTATGCATCGCCAAACCCGGTTCAAAATACACCTCCTTGGCCAATAAAAGAAAAGCGGGGGAAGCGACAACCGCCTCCCCCGGAAAGACACTACATTTGGAACCTAAGCCCCGCCCGGAAAACACGCCCAAGTTGATCGTAGAGCGTCGGGTTGGTGGGAGGGACTGCGAAGGCGAGCCCCGTGGGACCGGGCGCGACGACTGCCGGATCCTTGTTTGTCAAATTACGGACCGAAAGAAAGACCTCCGCCTCCGAATTACCTAGCAACAATTTATAAGCGACAGAGGCGTCAAAGTACAAAGCGCCATCAATCTGATTGTTATTGGTCGTTCGCGCGATGGAGTTGGACGTCGGACATCCGCTTGTACACTCGATCCAGTCATTGTCGTAGACGCCGGAGCTTAATCCACGACCAGTCAAGTTAACCGTTAGAGCATCATTCGTGTACGTTGCAGATGCTCTATAAGTCCAGTCTGGCGGTCCGTTTCCGTCATTTTCCCCAACCGAATCAAACGGTGGGTCGATGCCGTTGTCAGTCAGGTTCTTTAGATAATGCGTTGCAAACGCACGCAATGAAATACTACCGCCTACACCGCCAAAGACATCATCAAGATCGGTGACATATGTTGCTTCAAAGTCCAGACCGCGCGCTTTCTCCGTCACGAAGTTAAACGGCTGGGTGCGGATCTGCAGGATAACATCGGCGCCGCCGGGTCCTGGGCCGCGCGTGATTGCATCGCAAAAGCTCTGATCGCCTTCGAAACAACGATCTACGATAAATTGCGCGCCGACTGTACCGATCGCATCGTCGATATCGATCCGATAATAGTCGACAGAAGCCGTGAAGCCGGGAATGAATCGGGGCTGAAGAATAACGCCAACGCCTATCGTATCGGCAATTTCCGGCGTGAGATTAAGGTTGCCCGTCGCCAGACCCTGATACTGGGTATTCGTGTTACCATTGAATGGGTCTGTCACGTTGTTTGTATTAGCGCGCCCCGCCTCGAACAATTCGCCGAGATTTGGCGCCCGGATGTCTCGTGAGCGCGTCGCACGAAACCGAATATCCTCGATCGGTTGCAAGGTCGCACCGACCTTCCAGGTCGTGACATAGCCAGACGAGCTGTAGTTGGTGGCGCGCACGGCGCCGTTCAGATCGAATTGATCTATTCCCCATTGGTCATTGGCAATCGGAATAACAGTCTCGAAGAAGCCTTCAGTTACGTTGTAACTCCCTTCCGTCGGAAGATAGTTGCCGGCGAACCAGCCATTGACTTGTGAAACCGGATCCGTCGAACCTTCCACCTCTTCCCGGCGGTGTTCAATGCCCGCAGCAATTGAAATTGGCCCCGCCCAATTGGACAACGGCTCGCCTTGAAACGTTCCTGCGATCACGTCCTGGGTAAATTGCTGTTCACGCAGCGCCTGCGTGTCGCCTGGAAACAACCAGTCGAGCGCCGCTTGCGAATTTACGCCTATGCCCATGGGGTTGTAAGGGACACATCCATTGTTGGGATCGGTCAGTGTTGACCGGCAGACAATTGAGCCTGAAACCGGATCACGCACGGCGTCTAGCGCCATCGCGAAATTATCCTTCTTATGAACGAAAAGTCCGCTTTCTCGCGTATTTACAACACCTCGCTGCGCGTAAACGTCCCAGGTCCAGCTTGTGCCAAACAACCCGGTTTCGCCATTCGCGCCGACCAGATAACGGTTAGCGTCCCTTTTAAAATCGCTGAAGATAATCGGAAGATCCCCATTGTTCGTGCCAAGACGAAACTCGGTAATGCCGAGAGTCGCCATTCGCGTTGCAACCGAATCTGGAATAAACGGGTTATCGTCTTTTATAACAAGATTGCCGATATTAAACTGGCGCAGCGCCCAGGCGATGTTTCCCGAATTTGCATAGCTGTATTGCGCGAACACTTCCACATCGTCCGCGATTTCATAACTCACGCGCGCGAATATGCTCTGTCGCTGCTGTTCGGGATTAAGCGACGTCGCATCATTGACTTGCGTCGACCGCCAGTCGCCGCCTTGCATATAAGGGTCCTGAACAAGCGATCCGTAGTTAAACTGATACGGGGCGCCATTGGCGCCAAACGCAGTGCCCCGCAAATCGGTATTGGTAATGATCCCGCCGAGCGTAGCCGAACTTAGGCCGACATTTTCCAGCTGCAGCCACTCCGGCTGGCCGTTGGTCGGGGTGTAATTTGGATTAATCATCCGAATACGGCCCTGATCATTCCAATCGCGCGGGACGCCGTAGATGCCTTCATTGGCTGTCGCCTCCGCGCTAATCAAAAAATGCCCGCGTCCGTCCGCAAACTCCGTCCCCGCTGTAAGATTCGCCTTCCAGCTCAAATCATCGCCATAGGTAGTAACGCCGCCTGAGAGCTCGCCTTTTACGCCGACAAAATCCTTATCAAGAATAAAGTTGACCACGCCCGAAAGCGCATCAGAGCCGTAGGCCGCCGAGGCGCCGCCGGTAACGACTTCGATCCGCTCTATAAGGGGTTGAGGAAACTCATTGATGTCCACGGCGCCTGTGTTCAGCGAACCGACCGAGCGGCGCCCATCGAACAGAACGAGCGTCCTGGTGCCGCCCAACCCTCTGAGATTAAGGGAGTTGATACCGGCGCCGCCGCTCGAAAAACTCAGATTTGAGTTCTGCGGAATGTTACTGCCCACAACCGACGGCAATTCATTCGCCAGATCGGCGATGTTTTGCGGCGCGCTGGCGTTAATTTCATCCTCGCCGAGGACACTGAGCGGCGTCGGCGCCTGAAAGCCTGAACGGGATACGCGCGTACCGGTTACGACAATCTGATCATCTCCGGACGACGCTTCTTGCTCGTTAACTTCCTGCAGGCCCTGTGCCGCGTATGCGGACGAGAACGCGCCGCCAATGAGCGCCGCCGTCGCCAGCGCGGTGGCGCTCGCGCCGGCCTTAAAGTAGCGCATACGAATGCGATGTACGGAACTTGTCATAACTTTCCCTCCCGAGGACGCGCACTGAAGCGCAAACTTTGTTCGTTATTGGTTTTGGCCGCCCCTGATTTAAGCTCGCAGTTTTTCGTATCCGCCATTTCAGAGGCACTTTGCGGCTTTAACACGGGAAAATTTATTATTCAATAGGAAATTTTATTGCGGTAGTGCTAAGTTTTTTCCGAATTTGGCTTCGCAGACGCAAGCGAATGGAAGTCTTCGCTATTCACCGGAACGGGGTCTTGAGCCTTTTCGGAGGTGCCGGCCTGGCCGTCGATTCGTCATTTGTTTATTTTGCAGCACAAATTCGCCATTGACGATGACGTCACGTACGCCCGCCGCATACAGAGTTGAATTTTCCCAATTCGAACGCGCCGCAATCTCTTCCTCACTGAAAATAACAATGTCGGCGAAATAACCATTTTGCAGACGGCCGCGATCATCGAGTTGCAGAAAATCAGCCGGAAAATCCGTCATCTTCCGGACCGCCTCCGCCAGATCGAGTACGCCTTGTTCCCGGACAAACTGGCCGAGCACTTTAGGAAAGGTTCCCGTTGATCGGGGGTGGCCGCCATGCGCGTTTTCCTGTTCCGCGAGCCAGGCGCCGTCACTCGCGATCATGGTCCAGGGTTGAACAAGCAAGGTTTCTACATCGCCGCTTGCAACCGACCCCATAGTCGCCAGCGTCGGATGCTCCGATTTCGTAATAACATCGACTAGCGTATCAAAACCGCTTTTCCCGTCTTGGTCTGATAGCTCGGAAAGATGAGCGCCCTCTATGTCGGGGGCCTCGTGGGATTGAACGATACGGATGCTCGTATATCCCACTGACCTGATCCAGCTGAAGCCGCCTTCACGGCCTTGCTCACTCAGACGGCGCGCGGCTTCACGAGTGCTCCGATCACTGAGCGCCTCTTTTATAAAATCCAGCCGCGCGCCCTGTTGTGCTTCATTTCCATCCGCTTCCACGCGCTGATTGAACTTTTCTTCCACCTCTTCGGGCAGAAGGACAATTTCGTGCAAATTTTTGGTTGCCGCGCCGTCATACGGATATTGATCGGCGACAACCAGAACGCCCTCAGACCGGGCCTTATTAATCAAGTCAATCACGTCATCAATCAAGCCTGCATTATGGAGACCGACAACTTTTAGATGTCCGATCTTTACCGGAATCCCTGCGGCGCGGCCGATCTCAATCGCTTCCCTGTCGGAGCCAAGGAGATCGAAAACCGGATTGCGAACATGTGAATCATAGACGCCGCCAAAAGGAGCGACTTCCTTCGCTAAAGCAATAATTTCTTCGGTGGAGCTCCACATGCCGGGCTCATACATGAGCCCGGTCGAGAAGCCGACTGCGCCCATTTCCATTCCCTGTTTGACGAGCGCGCCCATACGATGGAGTTCATCCTCTCGCGCCTCTCGGGGCGCGGGTCCCATCACCTCACGGCGTATCGCGTTATGCCCTACATAGAAGGCGTAGTTGGTGCTGACGCCATTTTCTTCGTAGGCGGATAAATAAGATTGTATATCCCCGGGCGAAGCCCCGCCGTCGGGTCCGCCAACAAATGTGGTAACGCCCTGGCGTACATAACCTTCATTTGCGCCCCTCCCCGGCTTGCCCACATCCCGATCCGCGTGGCTATGCGCATCGATGAATCCCGGCGCGACGACTAATCCCTCAGCGTCCAGTTCCCGCAGACCCTGCCCCGCGTAGCGTTCGCCTACAAAGATGATTCGATCTTGCGCCACCGCAACATCGCCGATGAACGGGCGAGCGCCGGTTCCATCGATAATTTTCCCGCCCCTGATAACAATATCTGCACGGTTGCCGGAATTTGCAGCGGTTTGCGCCTCTGCGCCAACAACGAGAGAAAAAATTGCGATTGAAATTATCAGGATCAACGCGCCCGCGCGGCTTGTCATCATAATACCAAAACTCCGTTTCTACGGCGTAACCGACATAGTCCCGATAAGACAAAGCCAGCTTGAGCGATTTTGAAAGATTGTTTCCGATAGGTCAATCAATTAGCGGTTAAAACGAAACTGCAGTCTAAGTTTGCCGTTTGGAAATTTTCCGATACAATAATCCCTTTTCCACGGTAGAAGCACTTCCAATGGGGCATCAATACGATTTGGCAATTATCGGAGGAGGCATCGCCGGTCTTTCAATAGCTTATGCTATTGCAGGGCGCGCGAGCGCTATTCTTCTCGAAGCTGAATCCGGCATTGGGTATCATTCGACGGGTCGCTCTTCCGCTTACCTCTCCTGCTTCAACGGAACGCGCCTAACGCGGACATTGTCGCGGGCAAGCCTTCCTTTTTTCGAATCGCCGCCCGCAGGCTTTTCTGACTATCCCCTGTTTCAAAAACGCGACTGCCTGTGGACTTGCGCACCCGGCCGCGGGCGGCGATTAAACGCCTTACTCGCTCTGGCGGAATCGGAGGGCAGTCTGAACCGCATAACGCCTGAAATGGCAGCGACATACTGCCCGGCGCTAAAATCCAACCTCCTTGAATTTGCCGCATTGGAGCAGGGATCGGGCGATATCGACGTCGATCAGTTGCAGCAAGCTCTTCTAAAACATTTCAAGCGATCAGGCGGCGTTGTTGAAAATGACGCGCGCGTCTATGAAATAAAGAAGACTACCGGCGGCTGGATCCTGAAAACCGGCGAGCATGAAATTCACGCGTCGGTCATCGTTAACGCCGCCGGCGCCTGGGCCGATGAGATCGCCTCACTGGCTGGCGCGCGTCCTCAAGGTCTTTCACCGTTACGCCGGACAGTCATAACCTTTGACCCTCCGCAAGGGTTAGACATTCGCAATTGGCCATTTGTCGTCGACAGTTGCGAAACTCTTTATTTCAGACCAGACGCTGGCCGCATATTGTGCTCGCCAGCGGATCAGGTTGCCTCAGCGCCATGCGACGCTCAGCCTGAAATGCTGGAAATCGCAACGGCTGTCATGCGGGTTGAAGGAATGACGCACTTTAAAGTTGACAAAATCAAGACAAAGTGGGCGGGCTTGCGCACTTTTGCGCCTAATCGCGAACCAGTAATAGGATGGGATCCTTCGGCGGAAAATTTTTTCTGGTTTGCCGCCATGGGCGGCAGCGGCATACAGACCAGTCCGGCCCTTAGTCGTTTGGCCGTGGGCGAACTGCTGGAGGAATCGGATAACAAAAACGCGAGTCTTTCAAACATTCACATGGAAGCGCTTCGGCCACGGCCCAGCCCGTTTGCAGCCACGAACGCGCGTCATCACTAGTCTATAGAGGGCGAGCGCATCGAAACGTTTAAGTATCACGACTGTCAAAGCCGGCTATCACCTTGTCAAGCGTCGCCGGATATTCACGCACCCTGACGCCAGTCGCATTGTAGATGGCGTTCGTCACAGCTGCGGCGGCGCCGCAAATCCCGAGCTCTCCGATGCCCTTGCTCTGGATGGGAGACGCCCACGGATCTCTTTCGGGCAACAGGGTTACTTCGATCTGCGGCGCATCGAGATTAACCGGCAGGTGGTACTCAGCAAGATCGCGATTGACGATCCGGCCGTCGCGGAAATCATGGACAAGCTCTTCTGTCAACGCCATGCCTATGCCCCAGATCATGGCGCCATAACATTGCGAGGTCGCGGTTTTTTCGTTGAGGATTCGCCCCGCACCGAAAACGCCGAGCATGCGGCGCACGCGTGTTTCGCCAGTAACGGCGCTGACGGCGACTTCTGCAAAATAGGAACCGTAAGTTGCTTGCCTGACATCGTCGGAGGTATCGCCGGGTTTTATATGGCCGAGAGCCGACAATGATTCACCTGACAGAAGCTTTTGCAGCGTTTGCGTATTGTTGCCGACGGTCGCCCCGCCCTTTTCAAGCGTCAGTTCTGATGCATCGCAACCGAAACGTTCAGCCAGCTTTTCGCGCAGGTGTTGACAGGCAAGATAAACAGAAGAACCAGCGGATGACGCGCCGAATGACCCGCCCGATCCGCACGCCGGCGGAAATTCCGTGTCGCCGAGCCTGCATTCGACATCCTCTGGCGGTAAGCCAAGCATATCCGCCGCGATTTGCGTCAGAATCGCATAGGTTCCTGTACCGATATCGGTCATGTCGGTTTCGATAACCGCCGTTGCGTCGCTGTTCAGCGTCACCCGCGCTTCCGATTCGATCAGCATGTTGACCCGCGCCGCGCCGGCCATTCCCATCCCAATCAGCCACTCTCCGTCTCGCACAGCTCCCGGCTTTGGATTACGTCGATCCCATCCGAATTGCTTTGCGCCTTCTTTCAGCGCTTCGACAAAACGCCTTGACGAAAAGGGTTTATCTTCTTCCGGATCGCATTCAGGTATATTCCGTAAACGGAGCTCAACCGGATCAATTTGAGCGGCCTCCGCGAGTTCATCCATGGCGTTTTCCAGCGCCTGCATTCCGATGGCCTCTCCGGGCGCCCGCACCGAACCTGCACAAGTGCGATTTACCCGTGCTGCCTTTAGGCTTAACTTGCGGTTCTCTCCGCCGTAAACAAAGTGGCTCGCTTGCAGGACCGGCTCCAGAAACTCTTCGTCGGGCAGGTTGGAAACCAGCGCCTCGTGGCCAAACCCTGTAAGCCTGCCGTCTTTGTCAGCAGCGAGCCGCAAACGCTGTCGCGATTCCGACCGGCGCATGACCATATCAAAAACCTGCTGTCGCGCCATCGCAACGACCACCGGCCGGTCCAGATCTTTCGCAGCGATCGCAGCGGCGACGGCTTCCGGCGCAATGCCAAGTTTCGAACCGAACCCGCCGCCCACGAATGGCGCAAGGATGCGCACATTTTCCGGCTCGATTTTCAGCGCATCGGCGATTTCATTACGATTGTATTTGAGCATCTGATAGGCGCCGCGTAGCGTCAGCCGGTCTCCGTCCCAGCTGGCGATAGAACAATGAGGCTCCATTGGCGCGCTGTTATGACAGGGTGTGCGGTATACCGCATCGACGGTAAACGCCGCTTCGCGCATGGCTTTGTCAAAATCGCCCTGCTCGGTCTGCTGATCTTCAGGCTCTTCGTGTTCGACGCCCTTTCCTTCGGGATCGAACACCCCGTCTTCCTCGGCGTCATATTCAACTTCCAACGATTGAGCCGCGTGACGAGCGGCTTCAAAACTTTCCGCCACGACAAGCGCGATCGGCTGGCCGTAATAGGCGATCTGCTGCGCCTTCTGGACTGGCGCTTCATTCGCCATGCCTTGGGCGGGATTGCGCAGAAAGCGGTCGTCAGCATAAATTCCAAGTACGCCGGAAAACGTTTGGGCCGCATCTTCATTCAAAGACTTCACGGCGCCTACCGATATTGTCGAACGCACCAGCACGCCATAGGCCGTACCCGGCAGATTCCATTCATGGGCGTAAGTCGCAGCGCCCGAAACCTTGCGCGGTCCGTCGGGCCGGTCAAACGCGGCGCCTGTCAACTGATCAGGAACGTCATCCAGAATACACTCTTCAACCGGCGCATCCATCGTAAATGTTTTTGTCACGCCGGCGCCTCCATGCCGCACGCCTCAGCGAGCACTGCGGTCAATGTCCGCCGCGTGAGCGGTATCTTGAAATCATTGTCGCCCTGGCCTTTCGCGTCCGAAAGGAGAATATCCGCCGCCTTGTCAAACAAGGCGAGCGACGGCGCCTGACCGGTCAATGCTTTTTCCACCGCTGCGTCGCGCCAGGGTTTATGCGCCAGACCGCCAAATGCCAGCGCTGCATGCGCAATCATTTTTGATTCCACGCGAATGACGGCTGCGACGGAAACCAGCGCAAAAGCATAAGACGACCGGTCGCGAACCTTGCGATAGATGTGACGCCCCTGAACCGGCGGCGGCAGCGTCACCGCAGTGATCAGATCGCCCGGTTCGAGCACGTTGTCTTTTTGCGGCTGGTCGCCGGGGCAGCGATGGAAATCGGCGACAGGAAGGGTGCGTATTTCACTGTTCGCCGTCAGTATTTCCACTTCTGCGTCAAGCGCCGTCATGGCGACCGCCATGTCGCCGGGATAAGTAGCGATGCACGACTCGCTGGCTCCGAGTATGGCGTGAATTCGATTAAAACCGTCTTTCGCTCGACAGCCGGAGCCCGGTTCGCGCTTGTTGCAGGGCATCGCCGGATCGTAGAAGAAATAACATCGCGTACGCTGACAAAGATTGCCGCCTGTTGTCGCCTTGTTGCGCAGCTGACCGCTTGCGCCCGCTAAAATAGCGCGAGCGAGCACGGCGTAATCGCGGCGAATTACAGGGTTTGCGGCGCAATCGCTATTTGTCGCCAGAGCGCCGATGCGTACGCCGCCATTTTCGCGCTCGCTGATTTCGGTCATGTCCAGCCGGTTAATATCAACCAGACGGTCGGGCGTCATGATTTCGAGTTTCATAAGATCGAGCAGGTTCGTGCCGCCAGCGATAAAAGTTGCGCCTTTCGCGGCTGCGCCTGCAGCGCCGGCGGCGTCATTGGGCCGGACGTAGTCAAATGGCTTCATTCGGCTTCCCCGGAGGTCTCGCGAATTGCGCGAACGATATTGGGATAAGCCGCGCAGCGGCAGATATTACCGCTCATGCGCTCGGAAATTTCCTCATTTGAGAGACTGTTCAATTCGTCCAGCGACTCTGAAACGTAGCTGGGCCAGCCCGCGCGGGCCTCTTCGAGCATTGCTTTGGCGGAACAAATTTGTCCCGGCGTACAATAACCGCATTGAAAAGCATCATGTGAGACAAAAGCCTTTTGAAGCGGAGATAAATTTCCTGGACCACCCAGCCCTTCGATTGTCGTAACTTCATCGCCGTCATGCATACAGGCCAGGGTCAAACAGCTATTAATCCGGCGACCGTTTAGAAGAACTGTGCAGGCTCCGCACTGACCGTGGTCGCAGCCTTTTTTGGAGCCAGTCAATCCCAAGTGATTACGCAGCGCATCGAGAAGCGTCGTTCGCTCATCGGCCTTGAGAGTATATTTCTCGCCGTTGATATTGAGAATAGTTTTTTGCAAAGACGCCTCTAGCATAAGCGATGCTGAGTAAACCCTTTTAACAATGAAAGGTTGCACCAGAGGATCGAGTTTTTTCCTACAAATTTTTATGCAACAGAATCTAGATGAGCCTGAGTGATGGACTGTCTGATATCGCCACACTCTTTCCATGGATCGGTTTTCAGACGCTCCAGACGCGCGCCGATTTCGATGACTTAGCAAGATAGCGGTCCGTCGAGGTTGCGGCGAGTATCTGTGCGAGGCCTTTAGCGAAAATCTTCACGTCAGGCCACTCGCGGCGGCGCTCCATGGCGCAATGACATGCACACGTGACCTTATCTCTATGTCCGTGAATACGAGCCCGTGGCAAGAAACACCCGATAATGTTATGTTGTGATCGGCGCTATTAACGAAACGGCGTTGACGATGTGGGGCTGCGTATACTCATGAAAGCCGGATTCGCCTAATTCACCCCCGAGGCCGGACTGTTTGGAGCCACGAAATGGAATATTTGGATCAATAGCCAAAAATTGATTAACCCAAACAGTTCCCGTCTCAATTCTTTTTGCAATGTCGATGGCGCGCTTGACATCCTGTCCCCAAATGCTTCCGCCCAAACCATATTCTGAATTGTTGGCGCGATCGACGACTTCTTCGATATTATTGTATTTTAAAACTGGAAGGACAGGCCCGAACTGTTCTTCACGCACCAGCCGGGCGTCGTCATCCAAGTCACGAACGATCGTAGGAGTAATAAAGTAGCCGTCCCGATCCATGACCTCCCCTCCGGCGATAATGACCCCGCTGCGCCGCGCATCCTCCAGCAATTCGCGAACACGCTCATATTGTTTTTGATTTTGCACAGGCCCAATTGTCGTACCTTGTTTCGAACCATCATCTACTATTGCTGATTTTGCTAATTCAGCAATCGCCTCGCAGAACTCATCATAAATACCTTCAGGAACATAGGCGCGCTTTATCGCGACGCATATCTGGCCTGCATTGGTCATTGCGCCATGATATACTTTTTCAGCTGCAAGCTTCGGATCGATGTCATCGAGGACAATCGCGGCGTCATTACCGCCAAGTTCTAATGAAACCCGCTTTATATTGCTGGCGGCTGACGCCATGACACGCCTGCCTGTAGACGTTGATCCAGTGAATGCAATTTTTGCTATATCGGGATGGATCGTCATCGCTTCCCCGAGATCGTTCTCGTCGCAGATAATATTTACGACGCCGGGTGGAAGAGTGTCTTTGCAAATTTCGCCGAATAAAAGTGTCGTCAGCGGCGTTGTCGGCGCTGGTTTCGCCACTATGGTATTGCCAGTCACGAGCGCCGGCCCCAGCTTGTTCATCAAAAGAATAACTGGGAAATTCCAAGGCATAATCGCACCAATCACGCCCAGCGGCGTACGATGCTCAATAACTCGATTATCACCCTCTTCGCGCAAAACTTTTTCTTCGAGACGCATTTTTGCAAACGCGCGCAGGGTAAATACCGACCCCATAATTTCGTACATCGCCTGGTCGTGAGGTTTGCCTTGCTCGCTGGTCAGCAGATTGGCGAACTCAATTGCGCGTTCTTCAAGCTGATTTGCAAGCGCCTCAACCAGTGACGCCCGGTCTTCAATAGACCGTGCCGACCACCCGGAAAATGCGCATTTTGCTGCAGCGACGGCGTCATTCAATATTGTCTCATCCGCTTTCGGACATGATGCAATGGGTTTTTCGGTTGCGGGGTTTATTACGGCGAACGAAGACACGCCATGCTTCAATTCACCATCGATCAATAAGTAATAATCACGCGGCATATTTTCCTCCTATAGTGGATTCGAAAAACTTCACTTTGTTTGAAACATCCGCGCGTTCTCAATTGGATGGCGCGTGTTGAGCAAGTTAGTCCAAGATCGTTTTTCCTTTGAACAAGAAACTTTGATGTAACAAGAATAAAGCCAATACCTACAAAGGGAGCCCAACATAGTTTTCAGCGATTGCGCGCCGCGCCGTTTCTGACGAAGCAATATAATCAAGCTCAGCCGCTTGGACCCGGCGATCAAAAGAGCTGTCTTCCGAAAATCGATGCATCAACATCGTAAGCTGCCAGGAAAATCTTTCGGATTTCCACACGCGCGACAATGCTTGTTCAGAATACCGTGCAACTGCGTCTTGATCGTTCTTCTTGAACCATGCAATGAACGCTCGCGACAAATATCGGATATCCGAAGCCGCTAAGTTCAATCCTTTCGCCCCTGTAGGTGGAACGATGTGTGCGGCGTCGCCCGCAAGAAACAATGAACCGGATTGCATGGGTTCAAAAACAAATGAACGCAAAGGCGCAATCGATTTCTCAAGCGCCGGCCCGCGCGTAACTTTTTTTGCCGCCGCTGGCGGCAGCCGGGCGCAGACTTCGTCCCATAATTTACCAGTCGGCCAGTCTTCCGCTTTTTCGCCCAATGGAACCTGAATATAGTAACGGCTGCGCGTCGCTGATCGCATAGACGCAAGTGAAAAGCCCCTTTCGTGATTGGCGTAGATCAGTTCTTGATCACAAGGCGGTACATCGGCAAGAATTCCGAGCCAGCCAAACGGATAAATCTTTTCATATTGCCTTCCCACACATGGCGGCATTGCTTTGCGAGAAGCGCCATGAAAACCGTCGCAACCGACTATAAACCGGGCGTCGACCTGATGTGACACGCCGCCTTTCGTGTAAGTGATAAAAGGTGCGTCGCTTTGCGTGTCATGTAAGGCTGCGGCGTCCGCCTCCCAGATAATTTCAAGTCCGCGCTTGGGTGCAGCGTCAATCAAATCCTTAGTGAGTTCGGTCTGTCCATAGATCAATACATGTTTTCCGGTAAGAGCTTTTATATCGATATGAATCAATCGTTCGCCGTCAGCGAGATTAAAGCCATGATGCGGTATGCCTTCCGCATTCATTCGCTCCGCAAGGTCCAGATCTTCTAGAATTTCCGTCGTTACTGTTTCTAAAACACCAGCGCGAATTCGCGACAAAACATGCGCCGCGCTTTGTCGCTCGACGATAACGGCGTCAAGCCCGGCTTGCCGCAAAAGATGGCCGAGCATCAACCCGGCCGGCCCCGATCCAATGATTGCAACCTGGGTTTTCATGAGGATGGCGTCACCCTGACAGGAAGGGATTTTAATGCATGCAGCGTATTGTTTGCGCGTCTCAGGACTGGACCGTCAACGATAATCGCCTGACATTTCTCCACCAAAGCGCTCAGGATAAACTGCGTTTCGAGCCTTGCGATCATTTGGCCAAGGCACTGATGAATACCCGCCCCAAATCCTACATGGCCGCTTGTGTTTCGGGTGATATCGAATCTGTCTGGATTTTCCCACTTGCGCGGATCTCTGTTTGCAGCCCCCAGAAACAGCAACACTTTCGTGTGTTTCGGTATCAGCGTGTCTCCAATGGCGACTTCCCTAGCAGTGGTGCGAAAGAATGTCTGCACTGTTGAATCCCACCGCAAACTTTCCTCCCCCGCCTTGCGCACAAGTCGAGGATTTTCGCGCAGTTTTTTCCATTGCTCGGGAAATTGCGTTAGTGCGTAGATGACTGTGGCTATCCCGTTTACCGTTGTATCCACGCCGGCGGAAAGAAGAGATCGTAGAAGTCGTTGGGCTTCCTCTTGTGTGCAGGCCCCGTTATCAGCCGCCTCATACACTGCAGCGCCCCAGCCGTCTTCACGCAAATTTTCTCGCTTACAAGCGCTGGCGACCCATGCGCTTGCTTCTCGCGCTGTATTCATACTTTCAGTAAGAAGCCTGTTTCGCGGTCCAAATGCATTAAAGACTGTCGCAGCATAAACTAAAAGATTTTCCCGGCCTTCCTCCATCAATCCCACGGCGTCCGGAAAAATCAGCATTGGAAACGCCTCGGACAAATCTGAGACCGCATCGAATCCACCCTGTTTTACAAGTTGATCCACGAGCGCCGCCGCTTTCGATGTCCAAACAGGCTCCAGGGTTTTCAAAGACGCCGGAGAAACGACGGACTGCATGATCGACCGCGTTCTATCGTGCAGCGGTGGGTCGACCTCCAAGAGTAGAGATGGCGGACGCCACGGTTCTTCCTTTGCAAAATCCGACAAACCTACGCCGCGACCGGATAGGAAGGTCTCATGGTCAATAAGCGCCGAGCGCACCTCTTCATACCGCGCCATGGCGAAAATATTGTATCGCGATAACCACACGACAGGACCGGGATCGCGCAGCGCGTCATGATAGGCGTACGGATTCAGAAGGAACTGTTCTTCAAAAGGATCGATGTCCACTTTCGGAATAAGCAAGGGCGCTCCATCGCCGATCGATTGAAGGTTGGTCATTTAAACGCTCCTGTGCTGACGAAAAAACCGCCCTTCATTCCGGTTTCGGCAACTTCGGCAAATCTTCCGGTTTTCGGGTAAGCCCGAAATGATCCGGCATTTCATTGCCCACAAAACCATGCGAGTAAGAAAGCGAATCAACTGGAAGCATTGACTTGTTCCACGCGTCATATTCTTGCTTTAGGCAATTGAATATTTCGGGTCGGCGCGCTTTCAGGTTTGCACGTTCAAGCGGGTCGGCGACAACGTTGAATAAAAATGTGTTTTCTAGAATTTTCAGATATTTCCACGGACCTGACCGGCACGCTTCCTGATCAAGATTTTTGTACCGCCAGAACAGTGTCCGCTCCTGCAAGGTCTGTTTGCCTGTAAGCGCGAAAATATCGACGCCGTCAGCGGGATAATCAGGATGCATTCGCGCACCGCAAACGCGCGCAAGCGTCGGCGCCCAGTCCATGGAAATAATAATGTCATCATGGTTGACGCCCGCTTTCAGCACTTGAGGCCATTTCACGATGGACGGCACTCTGATGCCTCCTTCCAGCAGGTGGGTCTTTTTTCCGGAGAATGGCCAGGTATCTGAAAATCTTTCACCACCATTATCGCTCGTGAAAACGACAATCGTCTGCTCTTCTAAGCCGGCGGCGCGCAGTGCGTCGAGCACGCGACCAACTTGCAAATCCATTCGCGCGACAATTTCGCCGTAAGTTTTGAGGTCGCCGCCATCCCAATGCAGCAGCGCCGCCGGGTTGCGTGTTTTTGCGAGCCTGCGCGACTCAGCTTCATCATTCGGGCCGGTCCATGGCCAATGGGGCGCGCTGAAGTGCACGCTCAAGAAAAAGGGGCGATCGGATTTTGCAAAGTGCGTAATCATTTCCGAAGCGCGCCGTCCGAGAAGATCGGTCAGATATCCGTCTTCCTCAATACGTGTTTCTCCGTCCCAAAGGTCCGGTTCCATGACGCCCATATGCGTGAAATAATCGATGGCGCCGCTTCGATAGCCCCAGAAATGGTCATAGCCGCTTTTCAATGGACCGTAATTCGGCAAAGCGCCAAGATGCCACTTACCGACCAGCGCGGTATGATATCCATGATTTCGCAAAATCGAGGGCAGCGTAGGATGCGAAGGCGGTAGCCCAACATCCCGCAATGCTATCGGCTCTTCGAGTCCCACCGGCAGACGGTATTGATAGCGCCCGGTTATCAAGGCCGTACGGGTGGCGGAACATACAGCGGAGTTTGCATAAGCTTGCAAATGTCGAACGCCGTCTTGGGCGAGCGAGTCGATATGAGGCGTTTCATATTCTCGGCGGCCATAACAGGAGAGATCCGCATAACCGAGATCATCGGCCATGATAAAAACAATATTCGGTCTCGCGCGCTCAGCCGCCGCAGCGCCGGCGTATGCGCCCGCAAGCCCTGCGCCGGCTGAAAGAAACGCACGGCGAGAAAGTCCTGCGTTCTCCGAAACGCGCAAATCGCTTATGGGGATGTTATTTCTGTTGTTAATTTTCATGTGACAACATAAGCCAGACACATCAGGCCGGCGGCGTAAATTCGAGAATGCCGCCGTCCCAACTTTCTCAGGAGATCATGTCGCACGCGATATCGGTGCGCGGAAACTCGCGAACATATCGCAGGAATGTCATCAGCATACGATCTGTTTCAGTCAGCAGGTCCTGGCGGAAGCGGATGCTGCGCATCACCATATCGTCTTCTTCAAAAAGCTGCCGGCCAAAGGCGAGCCCTTGCTGGATGATGGCTTTCACCATTTCATCTTCGCCTGGCGCGCCGGTGCTTTTTGCAGTAGCCGACATCATGGTGTGCAATGTACGGTTTCCCGGCAACGGTTTTCCAGCGGACATGTTGTAAACATGACGGCCCATCATGACGCCTTCAAACACCAGGCAGTTTGTACCGAAAATATTGACGGTCTGAGTCATTGGCGGCATGCCGGGCATCGTCATTTCTTGCGTATAACGCATCCGTCCGGGCCACCCTTCAACATTCTTGGGATCAACCTCCAACTCTATCTTATGAACAGCCCGCAGGTGTTGAATATCTGACGAATTTGAATAGGGGATAAAATGATCGACATTGGTTTCGTGATCGAACTCGACCTCAAAATCTGCGTCCTCCTCTTTCATCGCCGGGCTTGGGACCTCATAAAAAGGTTCAAGACCGTTAAAGGCCCAGATAACGCCCCAACTTTCTTCCGTAGGAAATTTGAAAAGCTTTGCCTGCTCCGGCGGCTTATCTCCGGTCATCGTGTCAACGCACTGACCCGATGCATCATATCCCCATTTGTGAAAAGGGCAGATAATCTTTCCGCCAACCACGTCCGCGTCAGACAGATCAGCGCCGAGATGACGGCAGTAGGCACTCAACACCTGCGCTTTTCCGGCGCTATCCCGAACGGCAATAACGCGACCGTTTAGAAATTCTGTTCCGAAAATCTCGCCTTCTTTCACTTCGTTGGATAAGGCGATGGGATACCAATTCTGGTCATATCCGCCAGCATCCCCCTGCTTTGGCATAGGCTTGCCGCGCGTAAATGCATCTTTGTTTAACTGCTCCTGACTGTTCACGCGTCATCCCCCTTATTGTTTTCATCGCCAACGGCGAAGACGGCGATCGCATGGTCTTGCGCGTAATGCCCGCCAGCGACCCCGATCGCGCCGATCGTTTGGTCGCCATCTTTTATCGGCACGCCGCCCGCGAGGGCCATGACTTCAGAATCTCCTGTAAAGGCGGCGAGGATTAGCGGTTCTTTCGACGCAAGATCCGCCATCGCCTGCGTTGGATATCCGAAATTCGCCGAGGTGCCGGCTTTCCGAAAAGCGACGCTGATATTCATGTACCCAACGCCGTCCATACGCGCCGACGTGACCATACGGCCCGCGGCGTCCACGACGACCGCAGCGACCGGCACATTCTGGCTGTTCGCGGCGGACAGAGCGCGGCTGAGCGTTGATTGAGCCCTCTCTAAAGTTAAAGACATAGGTTTTTCCTCCTGTCAGACAATTTGGTACGAATATCGGGCGCTCGAACATATTCAATTTGATCATTTCATTATCCGAATGTATGGATGCGAAATGGAGCTCGAACGGCTTTTGCCCGTGGCGCGGTTTCGCGCAACGTCCTTCGGCGTGGTAAACGCGGGGGCGCCGTGCGGCGTTGAGGCGCCTGACATTGATTACGCTATTATTTATAGCGTCGTTCGTGGCCCCATCTGGTTCGAGGGCGGCGGACTTTCAGAAACCCTAAACTCCGGAGACGTACTATTTCTACCGCATGGAGACCGGCACCGTCTTGCTTCCAGTTCGGACGTTGCACCCTTGGCGCCGTTGATGGAATTACTTCGGCGTAAACCTGGAAATTTTATATTTAATCATGGAGGCGCTGGGGCCCCGATACAATTTATAGCGGGCGGTTCTATCTGGGAAGATGCTGCGAAAACGACAATCTCACGTCTTCTACCTGAAGCGCTTATTTTGAGGAAAGAACAGATCCCTGAAACAGGGCATATCGCAGATGTTACCGGAATGGTTGTAAAAGAAGGGCTTTCTCCGAGAACTCAATCAGGAATCATCGTAAATGAACTCTTTAATATTTTACTTTTCGAAATTTTAAATTCGTTATTGTCTGCACACGCTGCATTTTCGGGATTCCCAAAAAACTCCACATCCGGAAAGATTACAAGAGCACTTTTGCTTATTCACAATTCATCGCCGTGTGAGTGGACGAGCACGTCGCTTGCAGAACGTGTCGGCTTGTCGCGCTCCGTATTTTCGAAGAAGTTTAAATTGGAAACAGGTGTTTCTCCAGGAGCCTACATCAAGCGGTTACGCATGCAGCGCGCCGCAAATCTATTAGAGCATCCACATGTGAGCATTGCAGACGCTGCAGAACATGCAGGCTATGCTTCGATACCGTCATTTTCACAGGCTTTTAAACTTGAATTCGGCGCTTCTCCGCATGCGTGGCGCATCTCAATAAGATGATATTCTCGGACCAAAACGAATTTTGTCACTTGCCAAATCATCAAAAATACACAAAAATTGTCTGACATTATTGAGAGGCTAGGCCTAACTAGCTCAAAATTAAGCGTTTTTTTGGGAGGGATCTGGATATGATGCGCACTAATACAGCAACTGCGCTCGCTTTGGTCGCAGGATTCACGACGTCGTTCCCGGCGGCGGCCGTTCAATCCAGCAGTCTCGACGAAATCGTCGTGACGGCGCGTAAGAAAGAAGAAAGCCTGCAAAATGTGCCGGTCGCCATCACGGCCGTCAGCGGCGCTGAACTGGAGCGCCGCAACATGTTCGACATAGTCGATCTTGGCGACTTTATTCCTAACGCCAAGTTTGAAGCGGGCACAACGGATGTCGGCGGCGCCGCCAATGCGACTTTCTTTATCCGCGGCGTCGGACAGCTCGATTACGCGCCAACAACAGACCCCGGCGTTGGCCTTTATGTCGACGGTGTTTTTTTTGGACGCGTTCAGGGCGCCGTGATGGAGCTTGCGGACATCGACAGGGTTGAAGTCCTCAAAGGTCCGCAAGGCACCCTGTTCGGCAAGAACACCATGGGCGGCGCCATTAACGTCACGACCAAGCGCCCCGAAGAAGAATTCGGAGGCTTTGCCACGCTGACCGTTGGCGAAGACGAACGAATTAATTTTGACGGCAGCGTCAATATTCCCTTCAGCGATAACCTACGAAGCCGCTTTTCGATTTCTTCACGTAATCAAGAAGGTTTTGTACGCCTTCCATTTGCGGGTGATAAGAAAATAGGAGACGAAGGTACGATCGTTGCGCGAGGCTCATTTTTATATGCGCCCTCTGACGCCACGGAAGTTCTTTTAGCGCTGGATTATACCAATATCGACGCTGATGCGAACACAGGCGTGCCAGTTTTTAATCAACCTGCAAATCTTGCGCTCTTGTGGAACAATCTGGTCGGTATTCCGAACATGACGCCGCTAAGCAACGCTTTTGAAACACAGGATTTGCGGTTGAGCTTCGGAACAGGATCATACGCCGTCGACTACAAAGGCGGAGGCGTTTCGCTGAACATAGATCATGACTTCGGCGAAACCCAAGTGCGATCCATTTCCTCTTACAGACAATTCGCTTCGCGCAACCAGCGTGATAATGACAGCTCTCCTGTCGATTTCGGACAGCTCGATTACAGAGACGAGCAGTGGCAGGTGAGTCAGGAACTGAATATCTTCGGCAATCTCTTTTCTGAAAACCTGCGCTATACGGCGGGTCTTTATTTCTTCCATGAGGAAGCCGAAAGCCTATGGACTGTGGGTCTGGCGCCAGGCCTTTATCAGGCTCTGGAAATGCTTCCGGGGCCTTTCATACCTGCAACGCCGACAAGCACATGCCCGCCTATCGGTCCGATGGACATTTGCGCCGGCGGTGCGGCGAATCCGGTAAATTTCGGTTTCGATATCGCCAGTTCGCTAAATCCGCGCGTCGACGCGAGCTCTTATGCCGCATTTGCTGAGATTGAGCTTGACCTCACAGACACGCTGACATTTGTTGCCGGCGGTCGCTTCACCTACGATAAAAAAGACTACACTTACAGTCATACAGCGATTTTCACCGGCTTCATGACGGTCCCCGAGACGAACATAAAGACCGACTGGACAGACATTTCTCCGCGGTTCACGCTAAGCTATCGCCCGACTGATTCAGTGCTTTTCTACGGCACAGTTTCAAGCGGCTACAAAGCGGGTGGCTTCAATGCACGCCCGGTCAATCCTGCAGTTGCGCAACGTCCTTTTGATCCTGAAAAGGTCTGGGCTTATGAAATTGGTTCAAAGGCGGACCTCGCCGATGGAAGACTTCGTTTGAATACGGCGGCTTTTTTCTATGATTATTCCGACATGCAGCTTCAAGCCAATGATATCGTTGGCGCACAGACAGTCCAGGTTATCGACAATGTAGGCAGTGCTGAAATCTGGGGCGTTGAAGTTGATGCAACCGTTATTGTTACTGACCAACTTCGGCTTTACGGGTCGGTGGGCTATCTCAATGCGGAGTACAAGGAAACGCAGCAGGCGATTACCGGCATCACACTGGATACAAAACTTCCAAAGACACCGGAATGGTCAACAACGGTTTCAGCGGAATACATTCTTCCTACTCAACTTGGCGAATTTCTCGCGCGGATCGATTATTCATGGGTGGATGAAAATTTCGCCGACGTCCGTAATACGCCCTCGCTTCGGCAGCGCGCGCATGGTCTTCTGAACGCGCGTCTCGGCTGGACTTCCGAAAACGGCAAGTTCGGACTCGCTGTTTACGGCAAAAACCTCACCGATGAAGCCTATGTCGCAAACGGTTTCGATGTTTCAGCCGCTACGGGTCTTGTTATTGCTATTCCGAACGAACCGAGAGAAATCGGCGCTCAAATGACAGTGCGTTTCTAACTCCATTCTTTCGCATGAATAATAAAAAGCCGAGCCAGAGGCCCGGTTTTTTATCGGCAGTTTTGATTGATTGCATCACCGGGGGCTCTTGTCTACGCTGTTGCGCCATTCCTCAATTGCATGGTAATTCCTGTATAAAGGCGTTACGCGATCAGTTTGCGGAGGATGCTTGTCAAAGGCCGAGGAATTAAACGAACAGACGTCTTCTGTAGAACGCGCAGCAGCCTGGCTGCGCGATAAAATATATGATGGCGAGTTCACTCCCGGCCAGCGGCTGATTGAAGCTGAACTCACCGAGACCATCAATGTAGGGCGCAGCACGATTAGAGAGGCGATTCGCCGGCTTACTGCGCAAGGCCTCATTGAAACGCGCCATCATTACGGCGCCCGCGTTCGAAGGTTTACGCGCGAGGACGTGACGTCCATCTATCAGGTCCGTCAAGTCATAGAAGGTTTAGCGGTACGCCTAACGACACATAAACTCAGCGATGACGGAAAAGCGATTTTACAAGCGCTAAGCGGCAAGTTACGAACCGCAAAGGATAGCGGCGAAATAAAACGCTATATTGAATTAAACGGCGACCTGCATGACTTTTTCGTTCAGGCAAGCGGAAACCCTTTTATTTCGGAGACTGCAGCGCGATTAAACACGCGTATTTTGCGCCTACAATTCAAACAAGTTTTCGATCTTGAGAATCTCGCCATCTCCCATGCTGATCACTGCGCTATACTCAACGCCGTGCTTCGCTGCGATGCCCATGAAGCCGAGTTATTAATGCGCGCTCATATCGGCCGTTCGCAGCAACAAATTGAAAATTACGACGACAGCTTCTTCCAATAATCTCAGTTGACGCCGTGTGCTGGATAGGGCTAGCCTCGCCTGATGATTGTCAGACAATTTTTCCGTCTCATTACCATCTCTGCGTGCGCAGCGGGGGTATTGGTGAATGCGCAGGCCCAATCCAGCGATGGGATCGCCGGGCAGATCAGCGCAGCGCTTGCAAACAATGACGCCGACGCGCTGTCGGCGCTTTTCGCTGAGGGTTATGTCGATCAGTCTAAGGACTTCCTTGGCGATGGCGACTTGTTGCGGCAGCTAAATGAGCTTGCCAGCGCCATGCCGGATGCGCGTGTCGAACCCACTGTATTGGAAACGACTGACGGCGTAATCGCCGTTAGCAGAAAGATAAGCGGCGTCGTTCAGCGGGACTTCATGGGGTACAATCCGCCGCCAGTTCCGGTTCACATAGAAACCATGGATTTTTTCACGGTCGATAATGGTCAGATTACATCCCGGCGCGGTTTGATTGACAAGATTGGCTTGTTAAGACAATTGACAACGCCTTTCCCGGCAAATGCTCCATCAGCGTCAGCAACCGTGCATGAAGTCATGCGCTTCAACTCCGGAGAATTTCCGGAAGGCCTTATCGATGACGGCAAAGGCGGGCTTTTATTGACCATGCTGTTTGACAATAAAATCCTTTCAATTGCTCCCGATAATGACGTTGAGGTTTTTGCGGATCTTCCCTTTGCTTCGGATCCGAAGAGCCAACAGGGAACAATGTGCATCGCCAAAAGCAAGGGTGGCGTGATATACCTAACTGTGCATTCAAGAACGCCGGAACATCATGGCCTGTGGCGGCTCGATGAAGACGGATCAGCGCGGGTAGTTGCAGCAATGCCCCAGGATGCGATTCCGAATGGGCTGGACATTGACGATCAGGGGCGCGTTTATATCGCCGATTCAAGCGGGGCCGTGTGGCAATGGCGGCCCGACGCCTCGGAACTTACAATTTGGGCGGCGGACGATCTGGTGCGGCGGCGGCCTTACATTGGTAATTTCCCTGGACCTAATGGATTGAAAGTAAATAAGAATTACGTGTATGTCACGGTTTCCGACACGGGCGCTTTTATACGCATCCCCATTCGGAAAAATGGGGACGCCGGAGACACCGAACTAATTGCACATGGCGCGCCTGGCGACGATTTCGCTATCGATTCCAATGGCGACGCCTATGTAACAACCCATCCGTTCAATTCGCTGCTGAAAGTGACGGAACGGGGGGTAGAAGAAATCGTGGCTGATCACGAAGACGGCGTAATAGGCCCGACAAGCGCCGCCTTTGTTGAAACAGCTAACGGCCCTGTATTATATGTCGTGACTGACGGTGGTTTATACGCGCCGTTACCGGGCGTTGAAATTGTCCCCAAACTTTTCCGTATAGATATCGATTAGATGGTGCGGCCGTCAGCACGCATGTTCGCTAAAACCGCTTTGCCAATCCGCTTTATGTGCGACCGCATCATGCGTTCAGCTTTCGCCGCCTTTCCATCAAGTATGTGAGAAACAATGTCTTGCAACTCTTCGTTTGAGATTGAGATAGCGGTCTTTGAGAGTTGACTGTCGTTTTCCCGTTTTGATATTTGCAGACTTAGCGGGGCGGCTACTTCATAAAGACGAGCTGCTTTGCTTTCCTTGCGTAAAAAACCGAGAAGGGCGTACCTTGCCGCATGAAATGCTGAAACCCGCCCCGATCTGCACGCCTGATTAAGCGCGCTGGCAGACGTCTGCAGACCGGCTGTGTCAATCTCGTGTCTGCGTGCGTGTTGAGCGCAAAGACGCGCCGCCACCGGCTCAAGGGCGTCCAGCATTAAATAAATTTCGCGCACATCCTTTGTGTCAAGCTTACGAACCGATGCGCCCCTGTTGGGGTGCAGCGTAACAAGACCCTCTCCCGCAAGCCGGACAAGGGCCTCGCGGTATGATCCCACGCCGCCGCCCGCCAGGGCCGATACATCCCGTGCAATCAGACGTTGGCCGGGAGCAAATTTCCCTTCTCGAATGCCCTCGCGAAGAAATTTGGCAGCTTCGTGAACGGAATTGACACTCATATGCGACCTTGATACGTTCCGTTTAGAAGATATTGTCTGACAATTTACTCGAGGATTAAATGCGACTGGTAGACTCGCAAACAGTTGAATGGCGGCCATTTTCACAGCATCGCCCCGGCTCTGCAATGAACAAAAGGCTATTAAATGGCCGCCCCGGGCAGCCTGATAACTATGAGCTTAGCCTGGTGCTGATGAATGGCGATTACAAAACGCCGCGCCACCGGCATAACTTCGATCAAATTCGATACATGATCGAAGGCGAGTTCGGTTACGGCCGAAGCAAAGACGAAATACAGCAGCAAGGCACGGCAAGCTACTTTCCTGAAGGCGTTTACTACGAACAGCAAGCGATTGGCCGATCCGTCACACTCCTGTTTCAAGGCGGCGGACCGAGCGGCGCAGGCTTTTTAAGTTATGACCAGCTCGAAGAAGGCTTTGATACGCTCGGCGAAGAAGGAACTTTTTCTAACGGCGTATACACCTGGATTGATGAAGATGGGGGCAAACATAATAAAGACGCCTATGAAGCAATTTGGGAGCGCATTCGCGGCAAGACGCTTGCCTATCCCAAACCCCGATACCGAACGCCGATTATAGCTGACGTAAACCATTATGATTGGACGCCGACTAGTGAAGAAGGCGTTGAAGCCCGCCATATGGGCGCCTTCACAGAACGTTCGATCGCCTTCGGTTTCCTAAAACTGGATAGAAACGCCATGCACGTCTGTGCGCCTCATGGGATCTATTACTTCCTCTCAGGAGAAGGCGCGGTTGCGCGCGAGGCTTATGTTACGGGCGCCGCCGCAGCCATGGACGGAGAGGAAGGCCGCGTTATCCGCGCCGCGTCGCCAACACAGCTTGCATACATTCTTTTGCCGAGATTCTCGTAGGCGCAGTTGCTGGCGCAACGCCAGTTGTAGATAGGAAGGAAGGTTATTTTGGCAATCGCTCATCGCAGCAACGCACAACGTGAAGGCGCATCCGCGCACCGTAACGAAGGCATTGCATTTGAACACCTTCTTGTCGGTGAAGAAGGGACAAAAGACAACTTCATACTCACCATTGTTACGACCGAAGACGAATACAAAACTCCACGCCACCGTCATAACTTTGAACAGATCCGATATGTTCTGAAAGGAGAAATGCAATACGGTCCGGGCGAAATCCAAAGGGAAGGCGCTATCGCTTATTTCTGCGAAGGCGTATCCTATCAGCAAAAGGGTAGTGACGGTTCGGAAACGCTTCTCCTTCAATTCGCCGGCCCCAGCGGCCAGGGATATATGAGCCAGCGCCAGCTTCGCGCCGGTGCTAGAGAACTGCAGGCGAAAGGCACTTTCGAAGACGGTGTATTCGTGTGGGATGATGAACATGCGGGCAAGAAAAAACAGGATGGCTATGAAGCTGTCTGGGAACACGTGAACGGCAAAGACGTTAAATACTGCAATCCCCGCTACGTCTCCCCAATTATAATGAACCCTGACAGTTTCGATTATATCCAACTGCGCGGACATGCCGGCGTGGCGCAAAAGCTGTTAGGCCGTTTCAATGAACGCGGCGCCGAGATCCATATGATCAAGATGGAGCCGGGCGCTGAATATGCGCTTGCAGCGCCGGAACGTCCGCTGGTAGTCGCCGTCATGCATGGCGAAGGCGCTGCGGATGGCGAGGTGTACGGTCCGCTATCAGCTTTTCGGGTCTTACGCAAAGAGCAAGTTCAATTGGCGGCCGAGTTTGAAACAGAGTTATTTATAATCGGCCTACCGTCATTTGATGATTGACAGGACAAGCGCAAACCGCCGCTCTTTGATGGCGAAATATAAAGGAGCGTTGAGTGATTAAAACAATCGCCCCAGCGAACCGTTCGTTATCCGCCGACCCTGAAAAGTTCCTCGCTCGCATAAAAAGTATTTTGAGGGACGAACATATCCTGACAGATAGTGAAACCAGGCGTTTATATTCCACAGACTTTAGCGAAGTTGAGATGCAGACGGCGATCGCTGTTATCCGTCCGCAAAATACGCACCAAATTTCTAAAATCGTCAGCGCGGCAGCCGAAACAGGCGTCGCACTAACGGTGCGCGGCGGCGGCATGTCATACACGCTTGGTTATGTACCGCGTGAGGAAAACACGGCAATTATCGACATGGCGTTTATGAGTACCATAACCGTCCATTCGGAAGATCGCCTTATCGAAATCGAAGCCGGCGCCACTTGGGCTAAAGTACATGAAGCGCTTGCTTCAACAGATCTCCAAATTGGATGTATGGGTACAATGTCCGGTATATCGGCGACGATCGGCGGCGGGCTGGGGAATAATGCAATTGGTCACGGACGCGGCGACATCACAGATGATTTGATGGGCCTCGAAGCCGTACTCGCTGACGGCAGCGTCATCCTTACCGGCGCGCTCTCAACAAACCCCGCACACCCTATATTACGGAGCTATGGCCCTGATCTCACGGGTCTGTTCACTCACGATGCAGGCGTCTTTGGCGTCAAAACAAAAGCCGTTTTTCGCCTTCACCCAAAACCTAAAGGCGTTGCGTTTGTATGCTACGGTTTTCGACAATCCCGCGATCTTGTCCGCGCCCTATGTGCAGTAGAAAAACTTGACGTCATGGCGAGTAATATGGCGTTCAGCCACTATCACCATCAATTGTTTGCAAGCCTCAAACCGACGTCTGAAGAAACAAAAACAGTCGCACGCAATGTTATGACGATGTCATCGTCAAAACTGCAAGGGGTAAAAACGCTCCTGTCACTCGCAAGACCTGGCGGGTTCGATTACCTTTTAAAGTGGCCCTTCTCCACATTCGGCGTGATTGACGCATATGATCAAAGCACGGCCGATAAAATGGCGCGCGACGCAGGTGAAGTGCTGCGCCGGCACGGCGGCGTCAAACTGCCCTCCTCTCTTGGCGTCGCGTTTCGGGCGCAGCCCTTCATGCCGATTGAGCGGTTGATGATCGGCGTCAATGGCGAGTGTACGATACCAACGAATTGCGGCGTCGCCTTGTCACAAAGTGAACGTCTGCTCGACACAATCGAGGCTTTCTTTTCAGAAAACGCCGCCGCAATGAAAGCGCATGACGTTACCTGGACCAGGCTTTTTCTGACCAGTAAAGGCGGGTTTGGCATGGAGCCTATTCTTTACTGGAATGATCGCCCGAACATACTGCGTATGGCGCAGCTTTCGCCGGATCGGCGGGCTGAATTTGAATCCAGACCTGAGAACACTGATAGTCGCGACTTTGTTCTTGACCTGAGGCGCCGCCTAGTGGAGCGGGTGGATATACTTCATCCGTATCATTTTCAGATCGGTAAATATTATGATTACCGTTCGGCCATGCAGTCGGATACGGCATGGCGTGCGCTCGTTAAAATTAAAAACATAATGGACCCGTCCGGCCTCATGAACCCGGGAGGCCTCGGCTTGCATTAACTGTGTTGTGAAACGGGCGTGTCGGTTTCTTTAAAAATTTGCTTGATAATCCGCATCGCGGCGGATGATGTTAAATTGACTGGAAATCGCTAGCAGATGGTCTTTGTTATCTAATCACAGGATCCAGAAACGCACTCTGTTCAGTACAATTTTATTTTTTGACACTGCCAAATTACAGTAAATATTTTTTCGCAAATGTAATTAGCGTCCTGCTAATATTTCTTCCGTACCAATTCAGCCAGAGTTGTAGAGTATTGAGGAGGCTGTCATTTCCTCCAAAAAACTATATCGGCCAATCAGTGCGCCGGCTTGGGTGTGGCCAGCCCTCGGCGCAGCATTGGGTGCGTTTGGCGTTAGTTTTCTTCTTTTTGATTCACACTACAGCCATCGACTTGTTCTGGCGCTAGGCGTTGCTGGATCGGCTGCGTTTGTTTCATTCATATGCTCCGCCTTCTATGCCTTTTCTCATCGCAGCATTCATGAAATTTCCCCGGACGTACAAAGCCCTGTTGAGCAAGCGCCACGTCCCAGCCGGCTCGCTCCGCATTCCGAAGAGCGATTGGCCGCCGCAATGGCGTATGACCTTGAAGGTTCCGGCCGCAGCGGTCTGCTCGCCGTTATCCGATGGTCGGAATATGAGAGGGTGGCGGCCTTTGATACCCCAGCAGCAGACCGTTTTCTTACGGCTTTTTCGGACAGATTAACGTCTATTGTCGCGAAAGATCGTCCCCTGGCCATCACCGCACCAAACTCTTTTATGATTTGGCTGAGCGGAGAGGAAGCAAGGATCGCAAGCGAACTGCGGGGAATAAAATATGCATTAAGCGCCGATCTGGAAACTTTTGATGGCGTTCTTGCACCCCAGATAGAGATCACCGGAGCGTTTTGTCCGCGCGACGCAAAGACACCGGAAGGGCTGTTGGCGCGCGCCCGGTTAACGCCGCTTTTATTCGAAGACAAAAACGGAAAATTTTTATGCAGCGACTCCCGCCCCGCAGCACAACTCGCTGAGAATTTCGCCATTGAGCAGCATCTGCGGCGCGCGATTGAGCAAAACGAACTTGAGCTGCACTACCAGCCGGTCATAGACATGCAACGGCGGCGCCTTGCAGGCGCCGAAGCTTTACTAAGATGGAATTCTCGCGAACTCGGACCGATTTCACCCGGACGGTTCATTCCGGTGATGGAAAAAATCGGCCTGGCGGATCACCTCGGGGCCTGGGTTCTGAACGAGGCGTGCCGAGAGGCGGCTCGCTGGAAAACAATGAAACTGGAGGAAATTAAAGTCGCGGTAAATATCTCTCACAAACAGATTGCCAATCCCATGTTCTCTCAGGCCATCGCCAGCGTGATCCGGCGAAGCGGAGCAAATCCGGATATGCTTGAGCTTGAACTGACGGAAAGCGCCGCTACACACGATATTGAACGCACCAAAATTTTCTTTGACCAGATGGCGTCCATGGGCGTTAACATCGCGATTGATGATTTTGGCACAGGCTATTCCAGTCTTAGCTATCTGAAACAATTGCGATTTAATAAACTCAAAATCGATCGTGAGTTTGTCACTGATGTTGATACCCGTTCGGATAGCCAGGCAATATGCAGCAGCCTGATCGCACTTGCGCGCGGGCTTGGTATTGAAGTCCTGGCGGAAGGCGCGGAAACCGCCGAGGAAGTTAAATATCTAGTAAATTCCGGCTGCTATTTATTTCAGGGCTACTATTTTTCGAAACCTCTGCCTGCCCAAGCCTTTCGAAAATTCGCCAGCGATGGCGAATGGCTCGGCCAGGAAAAAACGCTGACCGAATGCGGGGAAATGGAAAAGAAATCTGCATGAGCACATCTTCTAGCCGGCCAGGCAACGCCGTACAAATTAGTCTTCTAGCGCCGCTCCTGCTTATTGCCGTTGCTGGCTGCTCTTCCGTAATTGATTCTACTCCATTGAGTTCGCAAAGGGATAGCACGGACAATGCGGCGACGCGCGGCTCGCCGCTCGATCAGGCGATGCTTTATTTGGGTGAAGGCAGAGAACGTGAAGCGAGAGAAATTCTTGCGGAAATTCTTGAAACCAATCCAAGGCAGCCAAGAGCACAAAATCTCCTGAGCCAAATTGAAGACGATCCACAGGTTTTGTTGGGTGATGATTTTCAGACTTATAAAGTACAGCCAGGCGATACGATGTCGGAATTGGCGGAAAGATTTGCCGGCGACAGTTTTCTTTTTTACGCGCTGAGCAGGTATAACAACCTTGCCTCACCGATGCATCTGACTGGCGGCGCCGTCATAAAAGTGCCGGTTCGCAAAAGCGACAACACAACGTTACAATATCAGCCGGCGTTACGAGAAAATTCTTCAAATGACCTTCCGTCTGCCGCCTCGCCGGCGCCTATAAGTGCGGGCGACTTGCGAGCGGCGGCTGATTTAAGACGCGACGCTTTAAAAATGTTGAACGCAGGCGACGTAGAAAACGCCGTGAAGGCTTTACGACACGCCCGCCAACTGGCGCCGGACGATCCCATGATCACAAGCGATCTTTCCCGCGCAGAGCGGCTGTTAACTGCTGTGAAAACTAGGGGATAGGCAAGATCAAACTAACGCTTCCTTAATCCAATAATTGCATATTTCTCGGCATTTCCTGAGTCGTTCGCAAGCGTCAGTAGTTGGGAGTATGTAGTGTCGAAGGTGGGGCGGTATATACTAGAGCGCCCTATCGGCGAAGGCGCCATGGCTACGGTCTATCGCGCGCACGACCCACAGATAGACCGATCTATCGCCATCAAATTCCTGCGAAAGGAATTTCACACAGATAAGGAAATTGTTTCACGGTTTTTACGCGAAGCCAAAGCCGCCGGCGCGCTATCGCACGCGGGCATTGTTACGATCTATGATGTCGGAGAAGCTGAGGGCGTTCCCTATATTGCTATGGAGCTTTTGAAGGGCGCTCCCTTGAGCGATCTTTTGGCGGAGAACAGACCTCTTCCCATCGGCGAAGTCATATCTTACGGAATGCGGCTGGCGGAAGCGCTGGATTACGCACATTCCCGCGGCGTCGTGCACCGGGACATCAAACCCTCCAATATTTGGGTAGGCGATGACGGAACAGTAAAGCTGCTCGATTTTGGAATCGCACGGCGGTCCGAGGCAGACAAACTGCGGGCGGAAGTCGAAGCGCTTAAAACCTACGCCGGACAGGTTCTGGGAACACCGCGCTATATGAGCCCTGAACAAACCTTGGGCCGGGCGATCGACCATCGTTCGGATTTCTTTTCCCTGGGATCTTTAATGTATGAAATGCTCACCGGCCGCCCCGCTTTTGAAGGCGAGGGTCTCGCGACAATCGCAGTAAAAATCACACAGGAAAATCCGCCGCCTCTTAGCGAGTGGATCGGCGACTGTCCGAAAGGTCTTGCCCATATCATCGCGCGGCTGATGGATAAGTCTCCAGACCGGCGATTTGATACTGGCGCTGAACTCGCCGCGGCGCTCCGGCGCGAAGAACGCGCCCTGACGGCCGGAAAAACACCTTCAGGCCCGGCGCTCAGTCGTAAAAATCAGTTGCTGCTCCAATATATGGTTGTCATTGCAACGCTGGTGACGCTGAGCTTTAGCGCCATTCACAGCCGCGAGACGGAGATGCTGGAGCGGATGAACGCTACGTCAGGTTCGTTCATCACGACGTTCATTGCAAAAAACGCCGCTCTTAGCGTTGCAGAGAACGCAAGCCTTGACCCGGCCGAGCAAGACTGGCTGCCGCTTCAGGAATTTATTTCGTCGGCCGCTTCAGACCCGAATGTGCTGGAGCTGCGCGTCATTGATGCGGACGGCATGATCAGAGCGTCTAGTATAACAGAGGAGACGGGCCGGGTTTTAGCTTTAGAGGATGATCAGGCGCCGAAGAAAATAAGCAGCGCCGAGTCCAGTGGTTCTGACCAGCGATCACAATTCGAGCAGACGATTGTCTACGCCGGTGCAAATTTCGGATCTGTACAGTTACTGCTGGACACTACTGAATCCAATTCCGTCGCTCTCAGGAATGGACAACTTCTTTTCCTGCTGGGCCTCATTATTTTCGCTGTGACGATGGGGGTGACCATTGTGCTATCCAGACAACTTCTGCATCCGCTTGGCGCGCTGAAAGACGCCCTTAACGATCTCGCACAAAACAATTTCAATTATCGAATTTCTCATGACCGTCGAGATGAATTCGGCGAGCTGTTTGACAAGGTAAACGATCTTGCGGCTCGCCTGCAGGATGAATCAATCGCTGAGCTACCGAATGATAAGGAAGACGCACAGACCGAAAAACAGCCCGATCTCAACGCCACGATCATCAAAGCACGACCCGAAAAACAAAAAACAGCATAGGCATTCAATGTTAGTTCTGCATTTGCGCAAACTCTCCGATCCTGACACTGATATACAAACCAGAAGCCTTGGCGCGGATCCGATTGTGCTGGGCCGGGACGAAACCGCCGATTGGGTGATGCCAGAGGCGGACATGGCTGTGTCACGGCGTCATATGGAACTGACCCCTGCCGGAAATTGTCTGCGCGTGACAGCGCTGGGACAAAACGGGATGCGTCTTCCGCAAAGCGATGAGTGTATCAGCGCCGGCGAAACAGTGGTGCTTAACGATGGGGACAGGGTGCTCTTTGGCGACTATTGCCTACTTGTTCGATCGCAAACAGCATCGCCAGCCAAGTCCTTTGAAGACCATAAAAACGACCAGTTGGATTTGTTGGACGCATTTTTGGAAGGCGCGGGCTTGGATCCTTCCGCATTCGTCATCGATAACGCCGCTGATATACTGCGCCGGGCCGGAAAGATGTATATAGAATCTGTGTGCGGGCTTTGTGAATTGATGAAGGAGCGCAACCAGATCAAGGAACGGCTCGCCATCGAGCAAACCACGATTTCGGCGGGCGATAACAATCCCATGCGCTGGGGGGCGCCCAACAGGGTCGCCATAGAGCTTTTGCGCGAAACGGAGCCGGGATTCCTGGAAGGGTCTGAGGCTTTAAGAGCTTCATTACAGGACATTCAATTTCATCTTGCGTCGTTGGATGGCGGATACAAGGCTGTCATCGACGCCATGATTGAGCGTTTAGCACCAAAACATCTTGCGGCGGAGAATGACCGAACTGCGCTTCTTTCCGGCGCTAAAAAGAAATGGGAAGCCTATGCCGCTGCTCACAAGGCGCTGGAAGAGGAAATAAACGCCAGCTCCCTACCGCTCAGCCGCGCTTTCGCGTCGGGTTATCAAACGAAACTTGATGCGGCCAAGAGGGGTAATGCGGCCTGATGAGACTTTTTCCGCAAATCAACCGCTCAGCGGCAAGCGCCGCTATGACAGATGAGGAAGAAGAGACCCCTTCAGGCTTCCGCTTTGCAAGCTCTGGCTGTTCGGAAGCGGGTCCATGCCGTGAAGTCAATGAGGACCATCTGCTCGACGCTGGAGAGCATGGGCTTTGGGCCGTTGCAGACGGCATGGGCGGTCACCGTGACGGCGGGCGCGCCGCGCGTTCAAGCCTCGATGCAATTGCTAACGCAGCAAAGACGCAGGACAGCATTCCACAAGCATTGAAGACCGTGAACGCCGCGCTTTACGCGGAAGGGTTGTCTCTGGGTACTATCGGCGCAACCATTGCAGTGCTGCAAATCAAAAAGGATAAGTATCAATGCATCTGGGCGGGAGACTGCCGGATATACAGACTTCGTGACCAGACCCTCTCCGCGCTGACGCATGATCACAGTGAAGTTAATCAATTAATCAGATCCGGACTGATTTCACTTGAAGAAGCCGCCACTCACCCTCTCCGTAACATCGTGACGCGGGCAATTGGCGCGCACGAAAACATTGAGCTTGAAGTCAGCGAAGGGACAGTACAGCCAAAAGACATATTCTTTCTGTGTACCGATGGATTAACCAATACGCTCAGCGAGAATCATATCATATCGCTCCGCGCCAATGCACGAGATCTCGTGCTGAAAGCTGTAAGTAAAGGCGCTAAAGATAATGTGACCGCGCTATCGGTTGCGATATCGTGACAGTGTTTTTTTAGAAAAAAGCGGCGTGATTGCGAAGAAATGTAAACGATCTTTGTGCCCCAACCCTTTGTTCCCTCATCTTTCATGGTCACGCCGCCAATTCGGATTCCCTTCAAGCGCGGATTGTTCGATATTTTCCGGTTGACGATTTCGTGAAGGGAAAGACACCGGAAAATATAGTTCCTTGACAGCGGCGTTGTGACGTTCGCTTTGCCGCGCCGGTGTATGACCGTCCTTATTTGCCCGCACAAACTAACGTACGCTGATTTTGTGACAGCGCTTCGGGCATTCTAGCGTTCAGGATTTTAGGCACTTGCAGGCGATGCGGAATACATTCATGCGCAACCAGGCTGACAGGTTCTCGCGTCCTGCGATTTTCTTATTGCGCCGGCGCCTGGGTTTAAAGCTGCTTTAGGCTTTGATCATGCTCGGATATGGGCGGCGAATGTTTTCGCATCTCGCATGGGCCGGCCCCGGTGTCGAATGATCAGTAACGACAGCCGGTTTTATACGCCCTTCACGTCGCTTTAGAAACGAAAGCTTGGCGTTGTCTATTTCCGTTGATCAAAACGTCGCCCTATCATTGCCGAAGCAATATTTACTTTCTGTATATCTATGGTTCCGCCGGCGATCCCCCAACCCCATGCGTCCCGAAACCGGCGCTCGGCGTTAAATTCTTGAGAATAGCCATATGCGCCCATAAGCTGCATGGCGGAACCGGTCACTTCGCGGGCGATTTCATTTGCGAAGCATTTTGCTACGGACGACTCAACAATGCTGGGAAGTTCGTGTTGCGAATTACTGGCCGCCCGATAAATCAACAAACGTGCGGCTTCGACACGCATTTGCATTTCTGCAACCCGAAGCTGCACCGCCTGAAAGTCGATAATCGGCTTTCCGAATTGTCGTCTCTCTTGAACATAGGGAAGAATTTCTTCCAGAGCGCCCGAGGCTTGGCCGAGCGCCATCGTCGCATTTCCACAACGCTCCAAATCAAACGCTTGCATCAGGCTTTTGAACCCGCCAGGCGCGACAACGACATTCTCTTTCGGAACTTCGGCGTTATCGAAATATATATCGCTGGATGGGACGCCCCTGAAGCCCATCAGATTTTCCTGGCTCCCGAACGAGACGCCAGGTGTATCCTTTTCGATGTAAACGGCGCCGATGTGTTTTGCTCCCGGCTCATCCGAAAAGCGGCAATAGACAAGATATCCATCAGCATGTCCGCCGCCGGAGCACCAGCGCTTGACGCCGTTCAACAATATTTTGCCGCTTTTCTCTATTGCCCGCGTTTTCAGATCGGTCAGAGCCGAGCCGGCGTCAGGCTCGGACATGGCAATCGCCACAACACAGTTCCCATTGCAGACAGATGGCAATATACGGGATTTAAGCGTGTCGCTCCCAAACCGTTCGATTGCTTTAACCGGCCCTACGCAGGACTCAAAAATAGGAAAGGCCACCGCTGATGAGATTTTTGCAAATTCCTCAAGGATGATCAGCGCTTCAAGATTGCCAAGCCCAAGCCCGCCATAGCTTTCAGGAATATTGACGCCGAGAAACCCCAATTCAGCAAATCGCTGTATTAGAGGCTTCGGCGGCGGCGCACCGGTCTTCTCACAACACTTGGCGGCCTCAATAAGCTCCCCTTGAGCAAATTCCCGCGCCGCGTCGCGCAGCGCCGCCTGATCTTCTGAAAGTCTAAAATCCATTGCTTCCGTACAAGATTGCCGTCTCCAGGGTTTTGAATAAAGCGAGGTTTACAGCCTAACGAATTTTGAATATAATTCAAATACTAAATTGCCTGCAACAGCGCGGCTGTATTCACAACTGGAAAGGGCTACACTTGGCTGGACCGGACAAAAGCGTAGCATCTGAGCGCAGAGACAGCGGACAAGAGCGCCGGATGGATGCTGTAGAACTGGAAATTTTCCGATTTGCAACAAGTTCAGTTGTTGATGAAATTGAAGTTAATCTGACCCGGACCGCCTACAGCGAACTGATCTACGAGTATAAAGATTATTGTGTCGGCCTGATCACCGCTGATTTCGAGTTGCTGACCCAATCAATTGGCAGCATGCCGATTTTTTTGGGCGACCTGGGCCCGCAGGTGAAAGACGCGGTTGAAACCATCGGCATTGACTCCTTGGAGGAAGGCGACGTTTTCATTCATAACTGGTCGGGCGTGAATGGGCAGCATCTGAATCATATTGCCTGTATAGCGCCCGTTTTCGATGACGGCCGTATAATCGCTTACATCATTATTCGCGCCCACTGGGCGGATGTTGGCGGTCGCGCGCCGACCTCTCTCAGCTGGGAGGCCAAGTCCATATTCGAAGAAGGCGTACAATACCGCGGCCTGCGCGTCGCGCGGGCGGGAAAAATTCAGCCTGAAATTATAGCGACTATCCAGGCGAACACGCGTTCGCCGACCGAAATCACCGGCGACCTGATGGCGCAAATCGCAGGCTGCAGTCTAGGAAGAAGGCGTTGGGCCGAGCGCGTAGCCAAAAGATGGTCAATTCCGGAACTGTCAGCGCTGATTGAGATGCAGTCGGAAGAAAGTGGAGCGCTTGCTCGTAGTGCAGTAAAGCGTATTCCCGATGGCGAATATGAAGCAGAATGCCGGCTGGATAACGCCGGCGTAGAAGGCACGGCGCCAGTCGATCTCCGCATTAAAGTCATTATTCGCGATGATACTATGGAAATCGACTTCTCAGGCATGCCTCCCGAAGTTGATACGCCAATCAATTCGGGCGCATATGGCGGCGCGATTAATATTGCAAAGCTCGCTTTCAAAGCACTTTGCCTTCCGGCGCGTCCTTGCGACGACTGGATGTTCGAGCCGCTAACCATCACAGCGCCGACTGGCACCGTTGTGACGGCAACGCCGCAAGCAGCCAAGGGCTTTTGGGTAATGATACCGCCGACGGCCGTCGATCTCATTTTCAAAGCGATTGGCAGCGCTCACCCTGAATTCGTTCCGGCCGGGCACCACGGCACCGTGTCGGGCGTGTTTTTTACGGGCAACCGGGAAGAAACAGGCGATTTCTGGCTTGCAATTGAATCTTATGGCGGCGGTTTCGGCGCTACTTCTGAAACAGACGGTTACGGCCCGCTTAAATCCTTAATCCATGGCGATAACCCCGGTATTGC
Source organism: Hyphococcus sp. (assembly GCF_965228385.1). GTDB lineage: Bacteria > Pseudomonadota > Alphaproteobacteria > Caulobacterales > Parvularculaceae > Hyphococcus. The sequence goes on from NZ_OZ245810.1 coordinate 2,459,736, forward strand.
GATTGAATTGCTGGAAGCGAGATTTCCCTTAAGGATTAGATCGAGCCGGCTCCGCAGTGAAGCCGGTGGGAACGGCAAACACCGTGGCGGCGGCGGAATTGAACGAATTGTCGAAGCGCTAGAGCCCATGGCTCTTCAAACCGCATTCGACCGTATTCTTGATCCGCCCTGGGGTCTTGCCGGTGGAGAGCCGGGCGCTCCCGGAGAAGTGCATGTTTTGCAGCCCAATTCCGACACCTGGAAATCGGCAAGCAAGGTAACGGGATTTGAATTACAAAAAGGCGCGCTGGTCAGGATCCGCACAGCCGGCGGCGGCGGCTGGGGGACGCCTACTCAGAATCCATCTTAACCGTATACGAATTGACTGGCAGCAACGGAATGCCTTTGCGGCGAAGTATCTTCCACCCCTCCGTAGTGCGCACAAATCGATCTTTGTAATAACCCTTCGCCGAAATAGGACTAGAATCTTTCAGGAGGCCTTCCATGACGTAATAAGAGGTTCCGCTTGCCTCATTTTTAGCTATGTCTACTCGAAAATTGCCTGCCAGATGTTGCGAGCATTTATGGGTTTCAAGCAGGGTCTGGAAAAAGTCACGCAGTGACTGTCGACCCTTGATAACAGGAAGACCAAATTCGCTCGCATCCATAATCCCATCTTGATCAAACAAGGATACGAGAGCGTCAATATCCTGCATGTCAGCAAACCAGCAATAATCAAAAACCACACGCTCTATAGCGAGAAAATCATTCATAGCTTACCTCTGGGTAGGGTCACGAAAAATCAATCCATAACCGCGCGGCATAAAAACTTACAAACCAGCCCCGCGCATTCCGGCAAATCTTGAACCTAATTCAAATTTATTGCAATATCGACTTCGTACACAGGCGGCTGATCTGTGAATAAGTTTCGTTACCGCTGTGCTCGTCATCGCACATTCGGCGCATAAGGTAACATAAAATGTTTTTAGGCGGACGAACCCAATGGACGACATAGTAGTTGAAAATAGAGATTCAGTTTGCTGGATCAGATTAAATCGGCCTGAACGCATGAACGCCTATGATTTCGAAATGGCGCAAGCGCTGGCCAAGGCTATAGAAGACAACGCTCAAAGCGGTGTTATCGTCATTACCGGGACTGGCAATGCTTTTTGCGCGGGCGGCTTTTTGGGTAGCCTTCAGGAGGCAGACGAAAATGAACTCCGCACAATGTTCTATAACTCGCTTAAGCTCTTCGACGCGATCCGGCGCTCCCCACGTCCGGTAATTGCCGCAGTCAACGGCCCCGCTGCAGGCGGCGGCAATGAACTTGTCGTGGCTTGCGATCTCGCTATCGCGGCGGAGTCCGCCACCTTTGGGCAAACCGGGGTCCGTGTTGGCAGCGCACCCGTGCTGGGGGGAACCAATTTTCTTGCAATGAACATTGGTGAAAAGCGGGCTAAAGAAGTCGCATTTCTATGCCGGAAATACTCGGCCGCACAGGCGTTGGATCTCGGGTGGATCAATGCTGTCGTTCCTGATGACGAATTAGAACTGGAAGTTGGGCGTTGGGCGGATGAACTTTTGGAGATGAGTCCGCGCTATCTCGAGATCGCAAAGATTAGCTCCAATGCCTGGTGGAATTTATCGCAAGAATCCTACTCGAGCGGCCTCGGCATGCTTGTGCAGGCAATTGGTTCCGAAGATATGCAGGAAGGCGCGCGCGCATTTTTTGAAAAAAGGAAGCCGCGTTTTCGGCAGAGCCCGCAGAAAGAGGAATAATGTTTCATACATTGGAAAAGAAATATGTGAGCCTGCAAAGCGAAGCCCGTGAATTTGCAAAAATAATTGAGCCGCTTGCCGTCGAAGCGGACAATATGAGCGAAATGCACCCCGGTGTCCTTGCGGCCTTTCGTGATAGTCAATTGAGCGACTTGATGGTGCCCGCCGGTTTTGGAGGAAGATTCGATACAGTCGACCCTATGGCGATCTGTGTGGTGCGCGAGGTTTTAATGGGAACTTCGGCGCATGTTGACTCACTATTCGCCTTGCAAGGTATTGGCAGCTACGCTTTAACAACCGCCGGATCTTCAGCGCAATGCGAGAAATGGCTTCCAAAAATAGCACGCGCCGAAGCTATTCCCGCATTGGCGTTAACTGAGCCCGAAGCAGGGTCCGACCTTAAATCCGTTTCCACATCGTTTGAAAAGGCGGGAGATGGTTTTATCCTGAATGGCAAAAAATCATTCATATCAAATGCTTCGTGCGCAACGTTTTTTGTGGTATTCGCCAGGGAAGCTGAGACATATTCAATGGTGTTGGCCCCGGCCGAAACGCCGGGCATAAGTATTACGCCTTCGCCCGAGATCATTGCGCCGCATGTATTAGGCGAGGTTGAATTTAATCAGGTTCATCTGCCTGCGGGGTCGCGAATTGGAGATCCGGGCGACGGGCTTAAGCTTGTACTGGCAACGCTTGGCGTCTTTCGCGCGTCTGTCGCTGGCGCAGCAGTCGGCCTAGCTTCTGCCGCACTTGAAGAAGCTGTTCGGCATACACGCAGCCGCGTTCAATTCGGCCGCCCCCTCTCCCGCCTGGGGCCGGTGGCGCAATTGTTGGCCGACTGCTGGACCGAAATTGAAATGGCGAGACTGCTGACCTACAAGGCGGCGTCGATCGCGTCCCGTGACCCTGACAGTGCGCTGAACATGTCGTCAATGGCGAAACTTGGCGCAACAGAAACAGCTTCACGCGTTGTTGATCGGTGCGTACAAGTTATGGGACGATGGGGACTGGTTCGGGATTCTAAAATCGAACGGCTTTATCGGCAAGCGCGCCCTATGCGAATTTATGAAGGATCGTCCGAAGTATTGCGCCTCGGTATAGCAAAAGAATTAACTGAGTTGGTGGAATGATTGATTTGCAATTAGATGGTGCAGTTGCGCTTGTAACTGGCGCAAGCCGAGGATTAGGCCGAGCGATCGCATCCGCTTTGGCGGAACAGGGGGCGAGTGTTTTGGCCACCGCACGTTCCCAGGAGGATCTTTCCAACCTCGAAAAAGAAGGCGACGGAAACATTCGAAGTATTGCTTGTGACATGAAGGATATTGATCGCGTTCGTCAATTGCCATCGGAAACAGTCAATACGTTTGGAAAAATCGACATTATTGTAAATAATGCCGGTATCGCGCCCGCCGGTTCATTTATCACTCAGTCTGAAGATCTTTGGCGGGACGTGATGACTGTTAACATAGAGGCGCCTGCAGCGATCTGCCGCGCCGCAGGCCAATATTTCATTGAACAGAAGTCCGGGAAAGTTATCAATATCGCTTCAACTTCGGGAATATTGGGAAAGCCGCAATTGGTTGCATATTCGGCGTCAAAAGGTGCGATGCTACAGTTTACCAAGGCGCTCGCAGGGGAATGGGCTGGCTTTGGCATTCAGGTCAATGCCATTGCGCCGGGCGCATTCGAAACCGATGCACAGCAAGCCGTTCTCGATTCGCCGGAGATTATGCAGCGGCGGCTCAAAAAAATACCTGCCAAAAGAATGGGTAGGCCAGACGAGATTGGGCCGCTCGCATGCTATCTGGCTTCCCCCGCTTCCAACTTTGTCACCGGTTCCGTATATGTAATTGATGGCGGAGAATCAGGCAGACTTTAAGCTTTCATATCTTCGCGCAATGAAATCAACGGTGCGACCCGAAAGGAATTCCGTCGTGAGCCAAACAGACCTAAAAAAATGAGCGCTACAGCAACATCCGCCAAAATTGAAAAAAGCAAACGGCAGCCAAAGAAACGGCGCGAGGCGATTTTCACCGCGTTGAGACAATGCATCATTGACCAGGGTTACGCCACAACGACATTGGCTGACATCGCCCACGCCGCCGATATGACACCCAGTCACCTTTTGTATTATTTTTCAGACAAGGCCGATATTCTTTCCCAATATTTTGGGAATGTTTCTCTCGCCATCACATCACGCCTCGCGGAATTTGAAAATGAACCTCCAATCAAGCGCATAGATTTTCTGGCAAAATTATTTTTTAGCGGCAAAGGATTGTCGAAATCGGAAATCGGTTTCATGCTCGAATGCTTTGGCGTTGCCGTTCATGCACCGGATATCAAGCAGCAAAAAACTGAACTTGATCGCATCTGTAAAGAATACCTGCGAGCCTTATTCAAAGACGCCGGCGCTAAAGCGTCGTATTCTACTTACGCGGCCGAAGTCTCTTATGCGCTGCTCGTTGGTTTGCGCACCGCAGTTTATTTTGATGAAGAGCTTAATTTAAAAAAAGCTTATGAGATTTTTCGAGGCGAAATGATGAAGCTTGTGGAGTCGCTCCCAGCCAACGAACGCAAACTTAAAAACTCCGGCGCCAACGCGGCCACCTAATTCGATTTGAGACCGGCCAGAGAAGAAGAGGCGATTATGGGCAGCTGGCTGGAGCTTACGCATGAAGAGCCACTTTCGCCTGATATCGAGATCTGTGACCCTCACCACCATTTATGGAAAGACCCTGTTAATAACTATTTTCTTGAAGAGTTTCTTAGCGACATAAGCAATAACAACGTCACGTCATCGGTATATGTAGAGTGTCAAAGGCAATATAACAAAGACGGACCCGAGCAATTTGCGCCAGTTGGCGAGACAAAATTTATTGACCGTGAAACAGGTTCGACCCAACATCAAGCGTCACCCGTCCAGATTGCCGCGGGAATTGTCGGTTTCGCGGACTTAACCCTTGGTTCGCGTGTCGCGCCTGTTCTCGAATCGCATCTCGCTGCAAGCGACCGGTTTCGCGGCATTCGATACGCCACTGCTCACTACCCTGATCCGGCAGTTCATTCGGCTCATACGAATCCGAACGCCTTTCTCATGTCAGATACGACCTTTCGCGAAGGGTTCGGACTGTTGGAAAGGTTCGAGCTGACTTTTGACGCTTGGGTATATTTCACACAGCTTCTCGAAATAGTGGATATCGCTGAAGCGTTCCCAAACATCAAAATAATCGTAAACCACACTGGCGGGGTTTTAGGTATTGGTCCGTTTAAAGACAGCCATGCCGATATTTATCCGGAATGGTTAAGAGGGATGCGGCAGCTATCGAAGTGCGAAAATGTTTTTGTGAAGCTTGGCGGCCTCACAATGAAGATGAATGGGTTTCAATGGCACAAGCGAAACGCCCCGCCAACATCTTCTATCTTAGCCGATGTACTGAGCCCGTATTTTATTGCGTGTATTGAGCTGTTCGGCAGCAACCGGTGCATGTTCGAAAGCAATTTTCCAATCGACCGCGTCTCTTGCTCATATACGGTGCTTTGGAACGCCATGAAGCGCATAACAAGTGGTGCAAGCAGGGATGAGCGCTCAAATCTGTTTAGAGACACCGCCACCCGCGTCTATGGAATTTAATTGTAAAGCTCTTAAGGCTGGCAATTCGCCTTGTCCTTCTGGCAATTTTTGAATATTATTAAAAAAACTGAAACTCTACGTCGCCAGAAACGAGAGGTCCGCAAATGACCGCGAACGGGCAAAACCGCGCCATTGAAGTGGTGAAACGAGAGGGCGTTGGCTGGGTCATTCTCAACCGTCCGGATTCTATTAATGCAATAAACGACGACATCCGTTCATTTGCGCCAATGGCTCTGAAAACTCTCGATGAAGACAGGGAAATCCGCGTTATCGCGATACGCGGCGCTGGTGAGAGAGGCTTTTGCGTCGGCGCGGATCTAAAAGAAACTCGTTCGAACTCGTCAGCCCAAGCCAGTCGAACAAAAGATCTTTCCTGGATTGAGTCAATTAGCAGTCTTAAAAAGCCCATCGTCGCCGTAATACACGGCTTCTGCATCGGCGGCGGTCTGGAAATCGCGCTAGCATGCGACCTGCGCATCGCGAGCGGCAATGCGGTTTTCTCGTTACCCGAAACGGGTCTCGGCGTGATCCCTGGCGGCGGCGGTACGCAGCGTTTACCACGATTGATCGGCCAGGGTCGTGCTAGCGATATGATTCTCTCGGGCGAGAAACTCTCCGCCGGAACCGCATTTCAATGTGGATTGATCAATCGACTATTCACGGACGACAATGCTTTTTTCGCAGACGCGGAAGCTTACCTTCAGCAGGTTGCGCAGCGCCCGCCTCTCGCACTACAGGCTGCAAAAAAAGCAATCAATCAAGGGCTAATGTTGGAACTGGAAGAAGGTTTGCGTCTTGAGCGCGTTCTGTTTTCCGGCCTTCTTTCTACTGAAGACAGAAAAGAAGCGCTTGCCGCTTTTCGGGAGAAACGTGATGCCACTTTCGCAGGCGCATAATAGTGATGAAACTATAGCGGTTATCGGCGCCGGCCTTATGGGGACCGGCATCGCTCATGCAATAATTACTTCGGGGCGAAAGGCTTCTTTGGTCGATACTGACAGCAGCGCGCTCGAGCGCGCCTTCAGCAATATCGCAAAAATCCTGGATGACGGCGTCAAGAGAGGAAAGGTTGATGATCTCGAGGCGCAGGCTGCAGTCAAGCGGTTGAAAACGTTTAACTCATTATCTGATGCCCTTGATCAATCCGTCTCCCTACTAATCGAAACCGTTTCAGAGTCTCTCGAGGCGAAAATCGCCGTTTTGAGCATTGCGGATGCTGAACTACCAGACGAGACCATACTGGCTACAAACACGTCCGCGCTTAGTATTTCTGAGATCGCCGCATCTACAAAGCGACCGGATAAAGTGATCGGAATGCACTTCTTTAACCCGGTCCACAAAATGAAGCTTGTGGAGATTGTCCGCGGATTGTCCACCAGCGCTGAAACTGTGGAAACGACAAAACGCTGGGTGGACCAGCTCAACAAAATTTCGATAGTTGTTCGTGAATCGCCCGGTCTGACGACAAGCCGGATGTCCGCTCTTCTCGGTAACGAAGCGATGTACATGCTCTCTGAGGGCCTTGCCAGCGCAGAAGACATTGACGCTGCAATGCGCGGAGCATTCAACCATCCTATGGGACCTCTTGAGCTCGGCGATTTAACAGGCTGGGACACGAGGCTCTCAGTCCTGCAGCATTTGCACAAGACTTTAGGCGAAAAATACCGCCCCTGCCCCTTAATTCTAACAATGGTGAAAGCCGGTCGTTTTGGCCGAAAGACCGGCCACGGAATATACCGGTATGAAGACGGCAAACGTATTGCAAATTCGGGCATGGCAACACGATGAGCTATCGTTCAGAATTCAACCCCTCTATCGATACAGTGATACTCGACGCCGTCAGGACGCCGATTGGCCGCTTTCGAGGAAGCCTTTCGGATGTCCGGGCGGATCATCTGGCGAGCGCTCTCTTGCAAAGACTTTCGGAAAGAACAGGTATCGACGGCGAAGTCGTTAATGATGTCGTTTTAGGTTGTGTGACCCAAGTCGGCGAACAATGCGGAAATATTGCACGAACGGCGCTGCTTGGCGCAGGATGGCCGACCAACATCCCTGGCATGACAGTGGATCGAAAATGCGGTTCGTCCGAGGCCGCGATCCATGTCGCGGCGGCGCAGATTTGGTCTGGCGTAAGCACGGTCGTCGTTGCGGGCGGAGCCGAATCCATGAGTCGCGTGCCGATGGGAGGCAATCGGGACGTACATGGCGATCCTTTTGGGTGGCGCGTTCTTGAAAGAGCTGAACTGGTTTCACAGGGCGAGGCTGCGGAGAGAATCGCAGACATGTGGGGCTTTTCTCGCAGCGAACTCGACGAATTCGCTGTGAACAGCCACAGACGGGCGGCGCGTGCTGCAGAGTCCGGATACTTTGAAAATGAAATTGAACCGGTCACGTTGCGTGATTGGTCCGAAAGCAGGGCACCGGAAGAAGCTGTCATTTTCGACAAAGACGAGACTATTCGGCCTCAGACCAATGCCGAAAAGCTCTCCGAACTCAAAAGCGTTTTCCGGCCTGATGGCAAAATGACGGCCGGAAACTCTTCTCAAATTTCGGATGGCGCCGCGGTGCTTTTACTCGCCTCGGCTGAGTTCGCAAAACACAATGGCTTGAAACAGAGAGCTCGCATTCGCTCTGTCGCGACAGTTGGGTCAGACCCCACATTAATGCTCACCGGGCCGATTGAGGCGACGCGCCAGGCTCTCCACAAAGCCGGCCTGAACGCAGCTGATATTGATCTGTTCGAAGTAAATGAAGCATTTGCCCCTGTGCCGTTGATGTGGATGGCGGAAACCGGCGCCGCCGAAGACAAAACAAACGTAAACGGCGGCGCTATCGCCTTGGGCCATCCACTCGGCGCAAGTGGCGCTCGAATTATGACCTCTTTGCTAAACGAGCTTGAACGTCGCGATGCAACATTCGGACTGCAAACAGTCTGCTGTGCGGGCGGCCTCGCCACCGCAACGATTATTGAGCGTTTCGAATAATGCTATTTTGAAATGGCGCTCAAAGCCGCGTCCACAATCTGAGCGTCTTGATCAGGCGCTCCGCCTGAAAAGCCGACACCGCCGTCAGGACCGCCTGATTCTCCTGGAACCGGCAAACCGCCGGGAAGGAAAAGCATACCACTCGTTCCATGCGCTATAATTTGGCCGAATGCTGCATTATCCGTAAACATATTAAACCAGTCGCTTGTGGACATACCGGACACAGCCGCTGTGTTCGCCTTTCGTATAGCGCCATCAGCTGAGCCAAGAAGCGATCCATCCATCCGCAAAAACGCCGTCATATTGCCGTCCGCATTGACGACCGCCACACTGCCGGCAATTCCGAGTTCACGGGCCTTTTCTATCGCTGCTTCAACCATTTTTTTTGACACGTCATGTGTTATCACGTTGAACTTCCTTTCTAATTTCAAGACTTTTTCAAGGAACCAGGATTGCTCGTCCCTCTACCTTTTTGTTGCGTAAATCATCCAAAGCAATGTTCACATCATCTAAGGGGTAATATGTCTGCTTCAGCTTAAGTTGGCGCCGCACTGTCAACTGAGCGAGTTGGCTAAGCTCGCCAATCGTACCCACCAAGTTTCCCGTTATGGAAAGTTCTTGAACAGTCATTGCAATTGTGCCGCAACAAACCTGGCCTTTGTCAGCGCCAATGATTGAATAGTGCCCTCCACGCGCGAGCATTGCGAGCGCTTGTTCCGGAACAGGGTCAATTCCCACGCAATCAAAAACCAAGTCTACGCCCTTGCCGCCATTAGACTCAATCACGCGCGAGACGATGTCAGGACCTGTTTCAATGGCGACATCAGCGCCGGCTTGCTTTGCCGCCAGTAATTTGCTTTCCGCCACATCAACGGCAATCGTGTGTACCGGCGAAAATAGCTTCAATATCTGAAGTGCAAAAAAACCTACGCCGCCAAGCCCGATTATTACAGCCGCGCCGTCTGGCGGAAGAGCGCCGAGCGCATTGCGAACAGCATGGTATGCAGTCAGGCCAGCATCGGTCAGCGACACTAACGACTTCGGATCCGAACCGGATGGAAGTTTGACAAGCGCCCTCTCATTTGTACGAAAATACTCTGCAAACCCCCCAAACCGAACACCGTCAATGCCAGGGAAGACGAGCGTTTCACAAAACGTCTCATTTCCCCGGCGGCACGCCAGACAAAGCCCACATGTGATATGCGGATGCGCAAGGACCGGATCGCCAACCTTTATCGTGGTAACGCCTTTGCCGACAGCGTGTACGAAACCGACATTTTCATGGCCCATAACATACGGGAATCGCGGCGTTCCCAGCCCATCTTTAAACATTCCTTCAATGAGATGAATATCAGAGCCGCAAATACCAGCGCCCGCAATTTTAACGATGACATCCTGCGGCCCTTCCAGACGAGGGTCTTCTACTTCAGTGATTTCAAGCGGGCAGTCAAAGTCATGTAGAACCGCAGCCTTCATGACTTTGTAACGTCCCATTCCACCAGAAGTCTTTTGGGTGTCGGCGTAATAAAGTTCGGATACAACTCAAATTCCTGATCTGGCACTGTCAAATGCGGCAGACGGTCGAAAAGGGCGTTGAAGGCAATTTTTGATTCAAGCCGCGCCAAGGGGGCCCCGATACAAAAATGCCTGCCCCCGCTAAAGGCGACATGCTCATGCAGGCTGGGACGCGCCGGATTGAATTTTTCTGGCTCGTCAAAAACTTCCTTATCGCGGTTCGCGGCGGACCCCATCCAATAGAGGACGGATCCTTTAGGAATTTTTACGCCCGATAGCTCGGTGTCTTTCGCGACCACGCGGTTTAACCCGCGAACGACTCCGCAGAAACGAAGCGATTCTTCCATTACATTGTCAAGCTGCGCGCGGTCTTGCACCACCGCATCCCACATGCCCTCAATATGTAATCGTCTTACTGTTTGTGTAATAAGAATTGCTGTTGTATCCGTTCCCGCGACGATGAACGCGATAACATTCGCTGCAATTTCGGCGTCGGAGAGAGGTTCAATACCGTCGCCGGGATTAGCAGCGATAAGGTCGGAAATTAAGTCGTCGCCCGGCTCTTTGCGTCTGCTCTTCACCAGTGCGTCGATTTGAGTCCACCAGTCAATTAAGCCGGTCCATAATTCGCGTGCTTCGTCTTCCCCCATCTCTGGAGATCCCATCAGGTTGAGAAACTGATCTGTCCACGCGCGGAAAGAATCCGTATCTGATTTTTTGAAGCCCAGCACCGCCGCGATCGTTTGCATTGCAATCTTATTGGAAAATTCTTCGACGAGATCTGCTGAGCCACGATCAGCGAACGCATCAATCAACTCGTGAGCAATCTCCTCGATCTGCGAAGAAAATTGGGCCACGCGAGACCGGCTGAACGCGCCTTGCATCAGTTTACGAAGGCGTAGATGCGCTGCGCCGTCGGCATTCGCCAGACTTTCGCCCACGCTCGGGAACGGGCACCCTTCCGGAATATCGATTCCCTCCGGCAAAGGAACGCGCATTAAGTTGGCGCCGCCATTCGTAAATGTTTCCGCGTCGCTGTGAATAATTCTCACGTCGCTGTGTTTTGTAATACAGTACATCTGAAGTTTTGGCATCCAGAAAACTGGCTGCTCTTTTCGAGCCCGCGCCAAGAGCGGCCACGGATCACGAATATGATCAGGCGTTAACGGATCAAATTCGGGAAATTCCGGTTTATCGAAATTCCCGCTAGCACTGGATTGGTCGGAACTGGCATTCATTACACTCACCTGTTGAAGCTGGGAAATATCAATCGTCTATCTTCTCAAAGTCCGCTTTTCTCGCACCGCATACGGGACAGATCCACGATTCCGGCAAATCTTCGAAAGCCGTACCCGGTGGGATTCCACTGTCGGGATCGCCTTGGGCAGGGTCGTAAATTTCGCCGCACGCCCTACACATCCACATAGAAATCCTCCATCGATTAGTCGTTTACTCAAGGCGCAATTAATCTGCAAAAACTGTTCGCATAACTAAAGCGTCACCAAAATTGTCATATCGTCCAAGACTTCAGCATTTGCTCCCGGCGGTATCACCGAAGTCGAGCCTTCTTCAAAAATTATAGCTGAACCTTCGATTTTATCTCCGCGGGACAGCGTTCGACGATCTATCACAACCGTATCAAGAGGCTGTTCGCTGGAATCGAAATACACCTTCGTGTGTCGGCGCTCGGCTTTGAGCGATGCATGAGCCGGAACGATGTCAGGGTGAGGCAACGCCCTCCTTCCCACGACTTCAAGTTGAACAACTTCAATTTCCGAGAGGGAATTCGCATGACCGAACCTGACAGTATACTCTTCCTCAAACCATCGGGAGAACTTCTCCTCGAAATCTTCAGGCACGAATAGTTTGTTTTGCCCAGACCCGATTTTCAATGAATGTTCCTGTCCGACATAGCGCAACATTAGCGAATAATCATATTCGATATTTTCGGCGCTGGCGCCCACTCCACCGAGCATGTCAGCTAACGAGGCGCGCATATCAGTCATCATTGAATGAAGCTGGTCCGGAGTAAGCGCCGACAAACGTTCGTTTACCGCAACAGTTTTCTCAAAACGCAGATCGGCGCTTAACATGCCAATTGCGGAATAATGTCCCGGATGCATGGGAATGGCGACTGTTCGTATGCCGACTTCCCGCGCAACTTCACAGGCATGCATGGGGCCCGCGCCACCTGACGCGACAAGCCAAAACTCTCTCGGGTCCCGGCCACGCTCAAGCGTTTGGCGACGTACAGCGGTAGCCATGGAAAGTACGGCAATCTTTAAAACGCCCAAAGCCAATCGCATAGGCGGCAAATTCGCCCTAGCGGCGAGCGACTCGATGGCGTTGTGCGCCGCTTCTGCGTCCAGCGCCAACGCCCCTGACAGATGAGTTTGCGGCATCCGGCCACTGTAGAAATTTGCGTCGGTTACGGTGACTTCAGTACCGCCAAGTCCATAGCAGGCCGGCCCAGGCGAGGACCCTGCGGAACGCGGCCCTACTCTGAGCCGTACATCATTTTCAAGCCAGGCAATCGATCCGCCGCCGGCGCCGACTTCGATAATATCGATACAGGGAACCTGTACCGGGAAACCTCGCGCGTACTCGCCAACCCAATACAAATCAGTTGAAGTGAATTTACCGTTTTCGATAAGACAGGTTTTGGCTGTTGTCCCTCCCATATCGAAAGTGACCAAATTCGCCACGCCATGCGCCATTGCCAAATTTCTGGAAGCTAATGCGCCGGACACCGGCCCGGACTCGACTGTGCGCAACGGGAATTCCATGGCGACATCGAGACTTTGCGCTCCTCCGTTCGAGTCAAGCACGACCAAGTCGCCGTCAAATTTTAATGCGCGCAGTCCGTCATCCAGTCTCGATAGATAATTCCGCATGAGCGGCGCCACTGCGGCGTTGGCGGCGGCGGTCGTAAACCGCTGGTATTCGCGCGACCTTTGGCTGAGATCGGACGATAGTGTAATGGGAATGTCAGGAAACGCTTTGCGCAACGCCGTTCCGATAGCGATCTCGTGCTCTGGTTGCTTGTATGAATTCATGAACGCTACGGCGACCGAATCAACGCCCGCATTGCGCAAGGTTTCGATTAATTCATCAATATCGGCGGTGTCGGGCTTTTGCAGAACATTGCCGAAAGCGTCAATTCGTTCATCAACTTCAAAACGCATTTCCCGTGGAACAAGTGGGGGGTTCCGCCCAAAATCCAAGCAAAAAGGTTCGGGACGCGCGTCGGTTGCAAGTTCATGTATATCGGCGAACCCTTTGGTCGTAACGAGCGCTGTTCGCGCCGTCTCTCTTTCCAGCAGAGCGTTGATCACCAAAGTCGTGCCATGAGCCAGCAAGTCTACGGACGATAGCTCAACGCCGCTTTCTCCGGCAGCCTGGGCGGCTGCGAGGTGCTCGTTACCGCTCGACGTTAATCGCTTCCCGATATAAATTTTTCCATCTGACCCAGCCGCAGCAACGTCAGTAAACGTACCGCCGATATCTATGCCTACGCGGCTAATGGCGCGGACATCGCCGTTTGCCGTGGCTGAATTTTTTCTAACATTCATGGCTGTTCAACATAACAATCATTTAGCGCATCAGCGCTCCAACTTTAGTAACACCCTGGCGGCCTCTGATGCCCGCATCCCTTCGGAAACACCCCGCTCTGCGGCTAATTTATTCGCTGCGGTGATAACGCCGTCGTGATATGTGCTTAAACCATCGCCCATTCGCGCCGTGCACGCGTCCACAGCAGCGCCTGGAAGCCCTTTTTCTCCGACAATTTTCAGCGCTGCTATTCCGGAGTCGTCTCGGCCACGTCCGCCGTCGCTGCAGATAAAACCGCGTGGGAACGACGAAAGCAGATAGGGTACAGCGCTGCGCCCGGTATGCCCTCCGGTGCATAACACGTTGCGTTGTTTATCTTCAGGCAATGCAAACGCAATAGAGTCAGAACACACAATCGCCCCGTCCTCATCTGAATATACGACCGAACGATTAGTGATTTCTGATGGCTCCAGTGATCGTTTTTCACGATTCATATGAATCAACTCTACCGCCTCGCGAACTTTCATTCCTTTTACGACACCGCATCTGTGCGCGGGCTCGTTTACTCTGGACACGATGCCGTTTTCATAGACATCAGCCCCATCTCCCAGCCGCACACTCATGACATCCGCAGCAGCCGCTGGAATGCTTAACGCCTCGTAGTACCACAAGCCTGCAATTGCAGCGCCTTCCGGACCGATGGCGCAATCCACCCCGATCACGGCCGCTGGGCGATAGTAGGATGCGAAACGCGCACATAGCACGCCGCAGTAAGAGCCAGTGACGACAATATCCGTATGTCGAGTTCGCTTATCTACGTCATAAGCTGAATCTACGCAGATAACGTTTTCCAGCTTTGTCGCCGGCCTGTTTATCGACCGCAGGTTTCCTTCACCCTCGCTCATCACCAAACGCCAACCGTTGTCGCCAACGCCTTACAACTCCATGCTTATTTGCACCATCACTGTGCGCGGGTTATCCGCAAGCCCTATAGAATCGGCTGGAATTGCCGCATTCGTCCCTGTTCCGAAACCGGAGTTAGGCAGGTCGAGGTGGCTGCTGATTCGGAAACTGTTCGTGAGATTTCGGCCAATTAGAGAAATCTGCCACGGCCCCTCAGGCTGCCGGAGAATGATCGAAGCATCCACGTTGATATAAGAGTCCTGAAATGACAGCGGCGTCGCGAAGTTCGAGGCAAAATAATCTCCGACATATTGGATATTCGTACCGAGCTCTAACTCAAGAGACCGCGCCACATCGACGGTATAAACGCCGCCGCCGGAAACTGTCCATTTAGGTGCGACCGCAGTGGGCGCGCCGCTTAGGTCCTGGCCAAGAGAAGTCCCAAAAGTCGTATTACAACCGGCGGCTATCGATTGGCCTGTATAACAGGGCGCGATATATTCCTGATATTCAGCGTCATTGTAGTTGACGTCTGCGCTTAGAAACAGCCCGGGCGCCGCAGCAGGCGCGTATTCCATCTCGACTTCCACACCCTTGATCACTGCACTACCGGCGTTCGTTGTAATAAACTGGAACGTTGCAGAATCGAAGAAATCCACCTGGAGGTCTGTGTATTCGGTTCGATAAGCATCAATATTCAATCTGAACTGATTATCGAACAACGTGCTTTTAAAACCGAAATTGAAGCCTTCCGCCTCTTCAGGCTCGAAAGTCAGATCGGATGGCGCTGTTGCCGCAACAATAACAGCGCTCGTTGAAAACCCGCCTGATTTGTAAGCGGTTTTATAGGCGCCGTATATAGTGAGATTGTTCGCGGGACGATAAGTGAGCGTCACTTCAGGCGTTACGTCGTCAAATTCCTGATCCGCCGAAATTCTCAAATCCTGCGGAAACAACCCGCGCAGCGCCGGATGAACATATTCCGACACGACGGTGCCTTCATTGGTTTCGTGAATATAGCGCGCACCCCCGGCAAGCTCGAGCTGCGATGTCAGGTCCCACACAACTTGGCCGAAAAAGGAGAGCGTTTCTCCGGAATTTGCGCCCGGGCGAAGCAGATTAAGAAACTCCAGATCTGCAGGCTGACTTGAATCTGTTAGACCAGCGAGCGTATTAGACTGCAGGAAATCCATTTCTGAATTCTGATAATAGCCGCCCAAAAGGAAATTCAAGGGGCCGGAAAACGTCGACTGGAACCTGGTTTCATTTGAAAACGTATCGACCTTTACACGCTGAGTAGCAGCAATAAAGCTTGTGGGCGAATGAACATTCTGATTGAGCCCCCACAGATTTTCGAACGTGTTGAAGTTGGAAATCGAAGTGAAGGAACCAAAATCAGCATCGTAATTCAGCGCGGCAGTTACCTGAAACGACTCATATTCATTGTAACTAGAACCATCGGGACGGCTGAATGGAGCCTTCCCGGCAATGCCTGTAGGGCTGTTTGGCACATATGTGATGAAATCCCGGTTACACGGGACAGCCGGATTAACTTGTGTAAAGCCAGTACCGTTGCCGCACGCCACCGGAACATAATTCCAGGCGTTTTGCTCGTCTTCCCGACTGGTCCAGCTTGCTTTCAGATTGCCTGAAAAGCGGTCAGTAGGCTCCCAGACAAGCGTTCCGCGCAGGGAGTATTCAGTTGTGCCAGGCCCATCGCCTGCGTTTGGGAATTGTGTGCGCGTTGTAACATCACCTGTCGCCGTATCCACGGTAGTGACCGGGGTCGCAACAGCCTGATTGTCGAACAGGCTTCCAAACTGGGTAAGGGCCTTGAACGCGATGCGCCCCTTTAATGACTCGCTCAGCGGTCCGGAAACGATCGCTTCGCCGGATATTTCTTTTGCGTTGAATTCGTAACCCGCTCGAGCAATTATTTCCAACTCGTCGGTGGGTGAGGCGGTGTTGAGCGAAATCACGCCTGCGGTTGCGTTCTTGCCAAAGAATAGCGCTTGCGGTCCTTTCAGGATTTCAATTCCACCCAGATCAAACATTGCCTCGTTAAGAATAAAGCCCGACCCGTAATACACGCCGTCGACAACGATTGCAGTAGATTGCGGCAATGCAATTGAAGTCGATTGCGAGCCGATACCGCGCATTGAAATAGTGGCGCCGGAACCGTTGGACGCGCGGGCGACAAATAAATTCGGCGTACTGCCGGCGATCCGCTCAATGGAAGTGAGGTTGCGGCGCTCGATTTCATCTTCCGAAATCACAGTCGCTACGACAGGAACGTCCTGCAGGGATTCTTCGCGTTTACGCGCCTTGACGACAATTTCGTCAAGCCCCCCCTGACTCGCCGCCGGTTCAGTTTGTGCATGCGCAATATCAGGCGAGAAAGCAAAGAAACTCAACGACAAGGCTGGTGTTAAGAGCAGATAATTCTGAGTTTTTTTCGTATTTGTAGTCCGCATCGGTCGCCTCCCAAGACAATTATGGTTTTACTCCAGTCGGCGCCGTCGTCAGTCGGTTAACGCTGGCCCGATCGCTCAATTAAGCCGCCATTCGCCTCTTGAACTTTATTCAAATTTTGTGTCACACTGTCATTGTACCGCGGAGGTGTCAAGGTGATTGAATGAATGAACAGACGAGCTTTGGCTTCTTGCGCCAAATAGAGCGAACTCATAACGCAAGGCCGGTCGATATAATTCGGCTGTAAACCTGCGCAAACATTTCGGATGGAAATATGCAAGAGACTGGTACGCCGGATGTTTTGATTATCGGCGCTGGCGCATCTGGCGGCGTTGTAGCAAAACATTTGAGCGCAAACGGCTTTTCCGTAGTTGCGCTGGAGCAGGGCGACTGGACAAGTCAAGGAGACTACCCCGGTCCGCGTGCGGAACATGATTTATTAGCCGGACAAAAATGGAGCGCTGATCCAAACTTACGGGCGACGCCGGCGGACTACCCGATAATACAAGAGGACTCTGACGGCCCTCCCATTATGATGTATAATGGTGTTGGCGGCAGCACTGTCATGTTTGCGGCTGTGTGGGTGCGTCCTACCCCATCTGATTTCCGCGCATATACGCTTGACGGCGTTGGCGACGATTGGCCCATCAGCTATGCTGACCTTCTGCCCTATTATGAATCCACCGACATTGAATTCGGCGCATCCGGTGTTGGCGGCAATCCGGCATACCCGCCCGGCAAACCGCCGCCGCTCCCTTCCCTGCCAATCGGCGACACAGGACGCAAAGCCGCCGAAGGCATGAACGCACTTGGGTGGCATTGGTGGCCAGGCGTTAACGCCATTGCATCGGCGGCACACGGCAACCAGGAGCCATGCAAAAGATACGGCACATGCGTTACAGGCTGCCCGGCGGGAGCGAAGGGCTCGACGGACATAACGCACTGGCCTGAAGCAATTAAGCAGGGCGCACAATTAATAACCGGCGCGCGCGTCAAGGAAATCACCCTGGATAGCAATAATCGGGCGACCGGCGCGGTATACATAGATCGCGACGGAAACGAGCAATTTCAACCTGGGGCTTTAGTAGTGCTCGCTGGAAATGCTATCGGCACATCCAGGTTATTGCTGATGTCGCAATCCTCCAGATTTCCCAACGGGCTCGCAAACAGTTCAGGCCTGGTCGGCAAGCGCCTGATGCTTCATCCATCAGCCAGCGTTGCCGGTACTTTTGACGATGAATTCGAAGAAATGGGCCCCAGCGGTCAAAAAATCGGATCGATGCAATTTTATGAATCGCAGCCCGACCGTGGTTTCGTCCGGGGAGGCTATTGGACCCTTTACGACGGCGTAGGCCCCTATTCCAATATGGTAAGACGCTCCCTTGCTGAAGGCTTATCCGGCGAATCTTTCTGGGGATCGAATTTTGAAACAGCAATGAAAGAATCTGCACGGCATACAATTATGTGGGCCGTCGTGGCGGAAGACCTTCCAGACGAGAATAATTTCGTGGAGCTGGACACCAGTCAAACTGACAGTGACGGTCTAGCTGCTGTGCGTATTCATTACACGCTGGCTGAAAACACGAAAGCCATGATCGATTGGAATTGCGAGAAAATGAAAGAAGCTCTTGACGCGGCTGGCGCAAAGCGGAGCTTTGTTGTGATGCGGAACGTACCGCCAGGGCACGTGCTGGGCACGGCGCGGATGGGCGCTGATCCTGCGTCTTCTGTCGTCGATCCGTGGTGCCGGAGTCACGACATACCAAATCTTTATATTGTGGATGGCAGCGTTTTCGTGACTGCGTTTGGCGTCAACCCAACATCGACAATTGCAGCAATCGCAAAACGCGCCGCTACGCGAATTGCCGAAACTGCCCGCGATCAGGAGACAGCGGCATGAGTGATTCAAAAAACGCGCAATCATTAACCGGCAATCAACGATCCCGGATTGCTGAAATCGCGGACATTTTGATGCCGCCAGGCGATACGCTGCCGGCGCCGAGTGAAGTCGATATCAGTGGAATATGGATAGACAGCGCACTTAATGCTGCGCCGGGAATGCGCGGAGTACTGGACTCTGTTCTTGAAATGCAGGGTTCCGCTGATGCGATTGTGAAAGAACTGCGGGATCGTTCGCCCGAAATGTTCATGGCATTCAGTTTTTTTCTAGCAGGGGCTTACTTCATGCATCCACAAGTGCGAAACGCGCTCGGCTATGAAGGACAGGCGATAGAAGAAAATCCTGTCCTCGAAGGCGAGGCCGAATTCTTTCTCGAGGATGGCTTATTGGAACCGGTAAAGTCGCGTGGTCCAATTTATCGCGAAATCTGAATATTGTTTTGTCGCAACTGTCTGTTTTAGTCGCTTATACGGAATATCATGAAAATCGTCGTCTGCATAAAAGAAGCCAATTACCTGCCGGGCCCAGCGATTCTGAAAGAAGATGCATCCGGCGTGAATCCTCACTTCTTACAGCGCCGCATAAGCGAAGCAGACGAAAACGCTGTTGAGGAAGCATTGAAACTCGCTTCTCAGCATGACAACAGTCAAACAATCGCTATATGCGCCGGAAATGAAAAAACAGAACAAACACTGCGCAAATGTCTGGCGTTGGGGATTCAGCGGGCGTTGAGAATAGACATCGACGACGAGATTTTGCTTGATCCGCTTGCAGTCGCTGCGGCGCTCGCGGAGGCGATAAGGAGTGAAAACCCGAACTTGGTTTTGTGCGGCGTGCAGTCGAGTGATTTAGCGCAACAAGCCACCGGCCCAGCTCTCGCCGCGAATCTCGATTTGCCCTTCACGCCTGTCGTCGTTTCTTTGACAGTTAATCAAGACGGACAAAGCCTTACCGCCGAACGCGAACTCGGCGCCGGAAGGCTTGAAGTCCTCGAAGTCACAATGCCATCAGTGCTAACAGTTCAAACGGGCATGAATACGCCGCGCTCTGCAACATTTGCAAATACCAGAAAATCTAAAAAAGCGCCCGTGGAGACGTTTGACTATAGTGGAAGGCCAAATCCTCGAATAAAGTTGGCGCAAATGGAGCTTCCAGAAACAGCAGGCAAAAATACGCAATTGCTGGAGGGAGAGCCCGCCGCCATCGCGGAAAAAATCAAATCCATACTGAAGGAGGCTGCAAATTAGTCGCCCCATTGTCATTACCGATACGGTTTCCGGTCAATTACATCCTTCTACGGAAGAGCTGTTAAGCGCGTCAGAAAAAATAGGCAAAAAGCCGGCGCTCGCCGTTTTATTGTGGAACACGGCCGACATACCTGAGGCGGCGCTTGGTCTTACCGATCGGCTATATGCTGTAAGAATGGATGTCGCAGAACCGACGATCCATGAGAGAATTCGGGCGCTTGAAGTTTTGTTCAAGCATACGGACTGCCAAGAGGCTTTATTTCCGAATACATGGGATTTCGCCGCAGCATGCGCTGCGCTAGCAGTGAAACAGGACGCAATATTTTTAAACGAGATAATTGACCTTTCGCGGAAAGACGACGGGACCGTGGTCATCAAACGGCCAATATTCTCGGGCAAAGTCAATGCTTTGCTGGAATTGTCTCCTGAGACAGCCAGTATGTTGCTGCTTCGCAGCGGGTGCTGGCGGCCGGAGCCGAGGCCCACGCGCGATACAATCGTTGAAGATGTCAATGTAAGCCGACCTGAAAGTCACGGTGTGAAACGTGTAAAAATTGTTGAGCCGGAGCAAAGCGACAATGATTTGTCATATGCTAAAATCGTATTCGGCGTAGGGCGCGGGCTCGGCACAGCGGAAAAAGTCGCACTGGTTTCGGAAGCGGCGCAGCAATGCGGTGCGGCGGTGGCTGCCTCGAGACCGCTTGTCGATTCAGGGCTGTTGCCCCGATCACGACAGGTTGGTCAATCCGGACAGTCAGTGTCTCCCAAAGTATATGTAGCGTTTGGTATTTCCGGCGCTGTGCAACATTTGGAAGGCATCCGCAACAGCGAAACCATTATAGCTGTAAACACCGATGAAAATGCGCCCATATTTGCCGTCGCCGACTACGGATCACACGCCGATGCGGTGGACATCGTTAAAAAGCTAGCCGAAAGCTGAGATGATTGATCCGCTTCGGAGTTAACGCTCTAGCTGAATACCGGCCTTTTCCCGATCCCAGCAGTCAGCGGTGACGCCTTCCGCTTTCAACTTATATTTTTCTACGCGTTCGCTTGGCGTCTTGGGAAGATCAGGTCTGAACGCCACATAACGGGGAACTGCAAAGTAAGCCATACGCTCTGCACACCAATGAATAATATCCTCTTCGGTTGCATTTTGGCCCGGCTTTAGTACGACGACCGCTTTAACTTCCTCTTCTCCCATATCGGAAGGCACGCCAACCACGCACGATTCAAGAACGGCCTGATGAGAAGAAATTACAGATTCGACTTCAAACGAGGATATGTTCTCGCCGCGCCGTCTTAACGCCTGCTTTTTTCTATCTTCGAAGTAGAAATATCCCTCTTCGTCGCGACGACCGAGATCGCCAGTATGTATCCAGCCGTTCTGAAGCATATCAAGTGTCGCCTCAGGATTCCTGTGATAGCCTGCTGTTCCTACCCACATTCTGTTTGAACGCGCAATGAATTCACCCACTTCACCCGGCGGAAGCTCCATGTCGTTCTCGTCGACGATGCGCACATCCCACCCGGTAATAGCCTTTCCGCAAGAACCCGGCCGGGGAGCGTCGAAGGGTGACGCGAGACAACAGTAACATTCCGTCATCCCGTATACTTCAAGCAATTTTGTTTGAAACCGCTTTTGAAACTCCTCCCACTGGCGTTGCGGCGCAGCGGCGCCGAGCATTAACCGCACAGGATTATCCGCGTCATCAGGGGTTTCGTCGTTCTTCAACAAAATTGGCAGCATGCTGCCAATGTAGTTTGCAGCAGTGCATTCCCATTGGCGGCAGTCATTCCAGAAACGACTGGCTGAAAATCGCTCGACAATAACAGCGGAAGCATCAGCCATGATGGACGAGCCAACGGTCAGGCCCTGCGCATTGCCGTGAAAAAGCGGGAGTCCCGAATAAAGAATATCGAGATCCGTGTATCGCGCATAATTAACCGCCTCCCTCCAAATATCGTACCAGTAATGGTGGCTGATCATCACCCCCTTGGAGCGGCCGGTTGTGCCGGAAGTATACAGAATACTGGCCAGATCGCGATAACTGACATTGATATCGGGCAAATGAACGGGAAACGAGTTTAATTCATTAAATGAAATTGTTTCGATGCCTGGCATATCGAATGCCGGGGCCCCAACGCGCACGATGGTTTGCAGTTTGGGCAGCCTATCCGCCACCTGCTGGATGCGTGCGGCGTAATCTGCGTGGACGATGAGCACTTTCGCTTCCGAATGATCGACCTGATAGGCGAGCCCCTCCCCACGCAAAGCCGTATTAATCGGAACCTCTACTGCGCCAATTTCATTAGCGCCGAACCAAGAGTAAAGAAATTCCGGACAATTCGGAAGCATGATAGCGACTTTGTCCCCGTGGGAAACGCCCACTTTCTGCAGCCCGGTCGCTACGCGCCGCCAGGTTTCAACAAGTTCGCCAAGGGAAATGCCGCAATTACGAAATTGAAAAGCCACATGGTTCGGGCGCCGGCGCGCTTTGTCCTTTATGACATCGGTCAAAACGCGGTCGGTAATCGCATAGTCCTGGGGGCGCCAGGATTCCCATCGACGCGCCGCAATCTCAGTTTTGTCGTCCCAGCGTCCCATAGATTTAGGCGTTCGATGATTTATTGCTAAACCTTGTCAGGCGATACTTTCGATATGTCCGGTTGACTTGCAGGCGCGACATCGGCAATTCCATGCGCAGCAGCGGCGCGGTTTAATATGTCTCAACAGGGTTTTCAATTTCACAAATTGAAGCGATGCCGCTTCGGATTACATCGCCGTCCTGCAGCCATCTTTCCGGAACTTCTCCATGACCAATAGATTCTGCAGTCCCAGTTAAAACAACGTCGCCCGGTTCAAGCGTCATCCCGAAGCTTATTTCAGAAAGAATTTCCGCGGTTTTGAGAAGTCCGGATTCAGCATTCCCGCTTACGGCCATTTTATCGTTGAGCCACAACCGGCAGGCCAGTTCCGGCACACTTACATCATCGGCGGTAACGACAACCGGTCCCCATGGAAAGAACGTATCAAGCGATACAGCCTTATCCCACTGACCATGTTTGCGTTTAAGGTCGTAGCTATTAATATTGGTGGCCACGGTATAACCGAACACATTGTCCAATACATCGTCCGTATCCGCAAAAAGCGTGCGCGCGCCCATGATTACGGCGACGTGCGGTTCTGCATGCACCTGCGATGTAAGCTCGCGGGGCCACGTAATCGGCGTTCCAGGATCCGCCACCGCAGAGGGGGCTTTAGTGTGATAGCGGAGTTTTGGTTTGCCGTTCCTGGTGCGTTGAGCCACAAACTCGTCAGACGTATTCCCGCCGGCGATCAGAATATTCTGATGAGGCCTGTAAGGCGCGTGCAATAAAACGTCTTTTATCGGTCGACACCAACTCTCATCGACCGGCTTCGGGAAACTCCCGGCCATTTCACGCAGCAACGGCAAATACTCTGTGTTTGCAATGCCGAGCAGACTTGTATCTTCCGGTAAACGGATGTCCGCATGATTCCCGGCGGCTTGAAGGTCAAAAATGTGGTCATCGACCAGAAATCCCGTCGCCCGATCGGCGCCCGTACTATAGGTAACAAGTTTCATAAAATTTCCCTACGATGCGCCTGCAAGCTTAATCCTGTTCGTCAGCATGCCGATTCGAGAAATCTCCGCCTCCAGCAAATCGCCATGTATCAGCCAGTCCTGAGGTAATTGCTCAAACCCAACCCCAGGGACAGTGCCACAGATGATGACTTCACCAGGTTCAATCGTCATTCCTTGTGAGAGTACTTCTATCAGCTTGTCGATCTTGTAAATCATATCGCCCACGGGCCAATCCTGCTTCAGCTCTCCGTTCAGCCATTGGCGCATGCGCAACCGGTTTGGATCGCCAGTTTCGCGCGGCGTCGCAATTACCGGACCCAGAGGACAAAAGCCGTCCAGACTTTTTCCGCGGTGATATTGTTGGTGGCCTAACTGCAACTCACGGGCGGATATATCATTTGCAATTGTGTATCCAAAAACCCAGTCGTAAGCGTCAGCGACAGACACGTCTTTGCCAGTTTTGCCAATGACCACGGCAAGTTCCAGCTCGAAGTCTACGGTTCGGGTGGACCTTTTGTCGAAAACAATATCCGCGTTATCGCCGATGATTGAGTTCACCGCCTTGGAGAAATACTCCACATGAGGCGGAGCGATGGCTGGCCGCGGAATGCGCGCAAATCCATTTGCAAGGTGCTGATAGTAGTTTGCGCCGACGACCCACGGATTTTTCCGTGGGATTAAGGGCGGCTCAAATGTAACGCTTTCTTTTGTCCACCACCACTTATCCTGCGCGTCGGATGGGAATTCCCCGTCACGCAGCGTGTCGTAAAAGCTTTCGAGTTCCGCCCAGTAATCCGGACCTTTTTCAATCACTCCCAAAACGGTTGAGGGAAGCGATTCGGCGATCGAACTACCCTGCCCCGCCGCGCAGTCCCTGATCGAAACAACGCGATCTTCAACGACAAACGCCACAATTGAATTTTTGTGAACACGGGTTGTGGCAAGGTACATATAATCTCCGCAGCAATCAGCCAATCGGGAAAATCCGGACTTCCTTAAGCGGCGCGGACCTGCTTCGCAATAATCAATAATCGCAGGCGCATATGACGATTATCCCGCCACAGCCCCGCCAGCTCCGTCGCCGACATTTTTGAATATTATTAAAATTTTTGCCGGTTGTAAATACGTTGCGTTCTTATGAGGCCAGGGCAGAGAAATTTTTCTGAACTTTCTTCAAAATCTCATATAGGCTTATAACTGCATTTTGATTCAAGGGATGTTCATGGATAAAACGCTAAAGACCGACGCTCAGTCATCCGTTCTGAGACAATTATCTGATGAGCGTGAAATTACAGCGATCTTGTATAAATACGCTTTTGCGCTTGACCAGAAAGATTGGAAAGCGCTTGAGGACTGTTTTCTCGAAAATGCGACTGCGGAATACGACATGGTCGGTGCGCTTTCAAATTACAACGAAATTGAAGCCTTATGCCGGCGAGCCCTCACGCCCATGACTCAAACGCAACATCTTATAGGAAATGTATCAATTTCAGTTGTAGACGACCATGCCTCGAGCGTTTGTTACCTTCAAGCCCAGCATGTTCGATCGGGTTATCCGGGAGGAGACAAGAATATAATTGCAGGACAATATTTAGATAAGTTTATCCGTACAAAGCATGGCTGGAAAATTCAGCATCGAATCCTGAAAATTCAGTGGACCTTCGGAAATGCGGATATCCACGACTTGGGAGGAGACGGATGAGCGAGCGCAGTGCGTCGCCGAAGATATCGCGATTCTAACAGGGACGAGCGCAGTGCTTGATTTTATCGTTACGAGCGCAATATTTCCAAACGCGCCTTACTCTACCAGATCAATTTAACTAAGAAACGAAATTTATGAACGCCGTTAAAAACGAATCCTTCGCTGAGCCGCCCAGTGGCTGGCAGACACGTTTCAACGTGATCGGGCTTTGTTTTTTCGCCACGCTTATTTGTTATATTGACCGCGTAAATATTTCTATCGCCGTCATACCCATGGCCGCAGATCTCGGCTGGGATCAAACCCTGCGCGGTCTCGTGCTTTCTGCATTCTTTTACGGGTATTTAGCGACACAAATTCTGGGCGGCTGGCTGTCAGACAAGTTCGGCGGGAAAATTGTACTCGGTATTGCTGTTTTGACATGGTCGTTTTTTACAGTGATCACACCGCCCGCTGCGCTTGCTGGAGTCGCCACCTTGTTATTAGCGCGTATCGGCATGGGGCTTGGAGAAGGGCTGGCGTTTCCTGCGATTTATTCGCTTTATGCGCGCTGGGTCCCGCCAGTTGAACGCGGCCGGGCCGCCGCCTTAAATTTCAGCGGCACGTCGTTCGGCACCATTGTCGCACTTCTTGCCACCCCATTGATTGTAGTAAAGTTCGGATGGCAATGGGTCTTCTACATTTTCGGCGCATTGGGGTTTTTTTGGTTTGCAGCGTGGCGTGTATTTGTGACCGACGGGCCGGATTCCCATCCGAAAATCACGCAGAGCGAAAAGTCCTATATTGAACGCGATCAGACAATCGCGCCTAAACAAGATAAGGATGTCTGGCGCATACTTCTTTCCAAACGACCTGTTTGGGCGCTCATTCTTAATCATTTCTGTTTCACATGGGGTTTTTATGTAATCTTGACCTGGCTGCCAACCTACATAAACGAAGGCCTGGGCGTCGAAGTCAGCGCTGTCGGCTACTATGCTGTCGTTCCGTTCATTGCGAATGTGGCTGGCTTTACAATTTCGGGAATTCTTGCTGACCGCATGATACGCAAAGGTGTCTCTATTTCGCGTGTGCGGAAGATCATGCAGATTATTTGTTTTGGCGGGCCGGCCGCGGCGCTGGTTTTGATTAATTGGGTCACAGACGCTGAAACAGCAATGGCTGTTATGACCGCAGCTTTATTCTTGGCGGGTTTTGCGGCTGGAGGCTTTCTGGTGAACCATCTTGATATCGCCCCGCGTCATGCTGGCGTATTAATGGGCATCACCAACACAGCCGCCACTCTTCCGGGCATCATAGGCGTAACAGTCACGGGAATGATCCTCGACGCGAGCGGCTCGTGGGCGCTCGTCTTCAGTATATCCGCACTGTTATATTTGCTCGGGCTCATACTTTGGCTATTGTTTGCGAGCGGCGAACGAATAATCGAATGATTTCAAGATCTCGTACAAGAAACCGCCACGGTGCAAGCTTCGCCGTTCAAGCAGGTTCGCGTCCCAGAAGGGCGACATTATAATACTGCGCGCCAGAACCGGCGCCGCCCGCTAACGCAATGTCACAGTTTTTCACTTGACGGCCATTCGCTTCGTTACGCAATTGATGAACAGCTTCGACAATTTTCAGGGTTGGTCCGCCCCATCCGATATGACTGTAGGAGAGCAAACCGCCATCGGTGTTAACGGGCATTTTTGAGTCGGCTCCGACGCCAACTTGTTTGACATAACCGGCGGCCTCACCCGCATTGCAAAAGCCAAGGACTTCCATCTGCCGAAGCACCTCGAAAGAATTGATATCATATAACTGTGCAACGGAAACTTCGTCCCTTGAGACGCCGGCCATTTTAAACGTCCGTTCGCCAGCCTCTGTTCCGATTGTCCAGACTTCGTCATAATCCGGAGGATTCACATATTGTTGCCGCTGGTACTCGCAAGCGCCGCCAAGAATCCACACCGGCGCGCGCGTATCCCGGGCTATATCTTTTGACGTCAGGACCATCGCCGCAGCGCCTTCCGTCGCTAGGCATAAATCCAATAAGGTGAAGGGCGTTGCTATGGCCGGCGCAGCCAAAATATCTTCGGCCGTATATGGCCCCCGCCCGTACATCACAGCCTCTTTATTTTCGTGACCCCGGTTACGTATCGCCGCAGCAACTGCAGCCGCTGCTTCACGACTTTCTGGATAAGCCTTACAATAGCGCTGCGCCACCAAAGCGAATTGGACCGCCGTAAAAGCGCCCCACGGTTGAACAAACTCATTTTCCGGACGGGTATAAGCTGCAACGCTTCCGGTCTCGTCTTTAATCGACGCTTGTCCTCCGACCACCAAGACAGTGTTGCACAGGCCCGCCGAAATGGCAGCGGCGGCGTCAAGCAGAGCCGGAACGCCCTGGGGATAGGTGTCCTGCACCCAACGGACCTTCTGGTTCAATAATGTCGACCAATCGAGCGATCCGGGATGCATGACCGTCCCTCCCGGACCGGGCCAACGCCCGGCGACGCCGTCAATGTCCGAAACGTTAAGTCCAGCATCATTCAAAGCGCCCAGCGCCGCTTCAAGACAAGCGGATAATGCAGAACGTCCTAAACGGCGTCGTTGTTCAGTCGTGTGGACGCCAACGACAGCGACATCCTGTAGACCCGTCATGGTTTAACTCTTTGCATTCAGCGCGCCGAAACGTTCGCGTAGTTCATTCTTGGCGATTTTTCCGACTGCATTTTTGGGAAGGGCGTCCAAAAGCTCTATTCGTTCTGGCCGCTTGAATGAGCTAAGTTCACTATTCTCGGCAACAAACTTCAACAATGCGTCTCTGTCGGCGTTAGCGCCCGACTTCAAAGCAGCTACGGCGACAATCGCTTCTCCCCATTCTTCATCCGGCACGCCGATCACGGCAACTTCCAGAATATCCGGGTGACGATGCAAGACGGATTCGATCTCTACAGGCGCAATATTATAGCCGCCCCTGATGATAAGGTCTTTTTTTCGGTCAACAATGTAAAAGTAGCCGTGCTCATCAATTTCTGCAATGTCGCCTGACCTTATCCACCCGTCAACGAGCGTGGACGCGGTTCTTTCGGGGTCCCTAAAGTAACCCTTCATCATATATGGCGCAGCAAAGATAACCTCGCCTCGTTCGCCAGGCGCTACGTCGTTGCCTTCTTCATCAACAACACGAACGTCAATCGCATATGAGGGTTGTCCAGCGGATCGGAAAAGTTCCGTACGCCCATTTAACGCCGCAAGATGATCTGATTTGCGCAACATGGTGCCTATAGAGGCGATTTCAGCCATCCCGTATAGCTGATTGAATATCGTTCCGAAACGGTCAACCAGCTGCGCTGCTTTATCAGGCGACATCGGCGCCGCGCCGTAACCGAGTGTTTTCATCGACTGTAGACAATTACTATCAGGCGCAGATTCCAGAAGGCGATAGAGTTGGGTGGGAACCAGGTAGGAATGAGTTGCGCTCGTCTTTTGGGCGAGCCGTACAAAGTCTGCGGCGTCAAAGCGCCGACTATCGACGAAGCCTACGGCGCCGCCCATCATCATGCTCGGCGCAAGGGTGATATTGACTGACGAATTATGCGGAATCGCCAACAAATATCGGGAATTGCTGTCGAGCTCGTATTCTAGTGCGGCAACGCTGGCATGTTGCAATATGCGCGCGTGATCGAACCAGACGCCCTTTGGCGTGCCGGTGGTTCCGCTGGTATAGACAATGCAAAAGTCGTCTTCCGGACGGACATGACGCAAACTGTCTGGCTCTCCGTCAGCCGCTTTTTGCAATACTGAATTATAGCTGTGCTCACCTTGAGCGGCATCGATATCGACAATGCGAATTTCACTACCGGCGCATAATGCTTCAGCGCGCTCCCGAAATTCTCCTGCGACCACCAAGGTGCGCGGCGCGGCGTTCTCGAAGACATTGCGAAGATCCGCATCATTCATCCGGAAATTCAACCCAACATAGGTAAGCCCGGCCTTCGCTACACCCGCCAGTATTTCCGGCACTTCGATCCGATTGGGCAGCCATACAGCAACGCGCTCTCCCTTTTCGAGCGCAGCGCCGCCCCGAAGGAAATTTGCGAATCGATTGCTGCGCGTATCGACATGTTTCCATGTGAATTCACGCTTTTCGTCAAAGGCGGCGGTACGATCCAGATATCGGCGCGCAGAACGCGCGGTAGCGAGGCCGACGTTCATGAGCGCTCCTGTTTGACAAGTTCGAATACCGGGACGGTGACGCCGTTTTTCAACTTTTCAAAACAAACTGATACCGGATCGCCGATCCTGGGCGCGTCAGGCGCGCAGTTTACAATGTTGGTCATCATCCGCCATCTTTCTTCCAACGCCACCACCGCCACAATATAGGGCGGCTCGCGTTCTCCGGTCGGCGCGCGATGCACAACCGTAAACGTCTCGACGACGCCGCTTCCGCTGCTAGGTTGATAACTCCACGATTCCGAATAGCATTTCGGGCATGCCAATTGCGGAGCAAAAAAATTGAGGCCGCATTGATTGCAAACAGGCCTAACCAAAATGCTTTCCCGCGCCGCATCCCAAAACGGCCGCGTGAGCGAGCTTACACCGGTCGGCAATGCTTCATTCACTTTGCGTCAAACTCCTGAAGCAGTTTGCTTGCGGCTTCACGCGCACTCATTCCTACACTCACTCCGCGCATGCGCGCATGCTCGTTGCAAGCCACGATGACGCCGTCGTAATAAGAAGAAAAAGCGTCACCTAAGGCGGCGCTTTCGGCCGATACGCTGGCGCCAGCCAAGCCATGTTCATCTACA
This sequence comes from Hyphococcus sp., assembly GCF_965228385.1. Classification (GTDB taxonomy): domain Bacteria; phylum Pseudomonadota; class Alphaproteobacteria; order Caulobacterales; family Parvularculaceae; genus Hyphococcus. Next base: position 2,489,795 of record NZ_OZ245810.1, read on the forward strand.
ATGGCCAAACCCGCTGTTCCGGAATTATTTTTTCCGCCGCCTCCGTCCGAACATATAAAACCCCAGGGACGAAATTCGAGCAGGAAAGACGCGCCCGATGTGCCGGTGTGCCCGGCGGTGACCAAAACGTTTCGATTACGATCTTCCGGTTTGGCGTGAATAATAGAGTCCGTGATTACGACCTGCCGCCCGGTCTGAGACGTTTCAACAGTCTTCCGCCTGATAGTCGCCCCAGGTGTTATATCTCCGGGGTCATTCTCAATGAGCAGCTGAGCGGCCTCGGAGACGGACTGGCCCCGTTCAATCCCGCAATTCTCAGCGAATATGTTCATCCGGCTGATTATGCCCGCGTCATAGAGATCGCGGCCATTCCCCAATTCGGCGGAACCGCCTTCCGCCGCTGCTGCAGGTATCCCTAACGCTTCCAGATAAAAAAGCCCTTGTATGCCTGCTGCATCTTTACCGATACCGCCGTCGTGGCCTATTACACCCCTCGGGCGGTGCGGAGCGATCAGCCGGGCCGGTAAAACACCGATGTAAGATGCGGCGACGACAACGTCATTATCTCTGTTTCTGGCGTCGACGTAACGCGCAGAATCCATCGCCACAATTCTCCGGCCATTCGCTTCAGACAGAACGTGATGCGGATGATCCTCCGTCTGCAACAAATCGCTCATAATCAAAGCTCCAGGTTAAAAACCAGCAATCTGCTCAGTTTACAGACTTTATCCCTCAAATTACCGCGGAAAACAACGATAAGCGAACAAATCCACACAGCGCCCAAACCATAACAACTACATGACTCGGTCTACTCTAACTGACGGCAATTCAAACTGCAGCGAAACCCGCCAAGCCTTGCCGTTGCCTCATGTCCTCATAGTTTTTGAATTATATTCAATTTTTCAGAATTGAACATAGAGCCTGGCGTCTGTCAAGCAGCCGTAAAGAAACCCCGATTGTGCAGCCGCTTTTTCATGCAACTTTCGGCGGGCGACGTGTAAGCGCCATTCGAAGAGCGAGGCAAAAATGATCTTATCATCTGCGAAACCAATCGAACGTGCGAGCGTGCGCAGGATCATTTTACCCGCGAATGATACGATTTACGGTTCCGCGTTTAACAAGCATCTCGCCGACATGGGAGCACGTGTTGAATCAACGGCGTCCAGGCCGCCATGGCGGAATGGGTATGCTGAATGAATTGCTTGAGACGTTCCAGTAGCGCGGATACTCCAGCCATCTGCTCCGATAAATTCCATCCACGATTGCCGGCGGGCTCCATCAGGAGCAGGCCAGAATCTAATTTTAAGTAAAGGCACGGCGTTCGATCGGGGTCGGCTGGCGGTGGAAGCGGACAAGTTCGAACCCGTCTCCGGCGGAATACCCTGATATTCGGGAATTTACTGGGAAATTTCGTAATTTTAGGCTTATTTCGCTATTTTTTATATCCAGAATTCAGGCCAACTCAATACTTTAGGCTTGAATTCCCTACGCAAAATATCAGGGAAAGTATTACCCGGAGCAGCGAAATTCGTTCTGCATCAGGGAAAAATTTCTTCAACTTCAGTTGAAGGTAGAAAGAAGCATCACACAGTGGGCCAGCATACAGAGCTTCTGGTAAGGCAATCTAAATTGCCTTTACTGAACACCCAGTTCCTCTTTCAACCTCGCCACGTCCATCAACGCGTGAGTGACCCAAATATGACGGCATTCTTCATCAGAAATATCCAACGGAGTGATATCGACTGAGAATTTTATGGCGCAAGCGTCCGGGCCACATGGCGTGACTACAATGACGCCTTCATAATCTGTCCAGGGAAGCGGGCCGTTATCAGCAAGACGATAAACATAGTGTCTCCGGCGCTCGTCTATGGATACGAGTTCCTCAACGATGGAGCCGCCGCCGAGCCGCACCTTGTCCAGATGAAAAATTCGGCGCGCGCCGATACCATCGCCTTCAAAGCTAACGCCCTCCATCTGGCCGGGGATTGGCATTAGCGCCTCACACCCTTTCCAGTTTGAAAGCGTCCACACTTTTTCTGCAGGCGCTTCAATTTTTTTTGCAATTACGGCCTGCACCATCCTCGGCTCCTATTTGATAAATGCGCCGGACGGATGCGCGCGCGGAAAGCGCCGCAAAAATTGCAAGAACTTGCCAAGCGTGCGATCGCCCGCCGTCAGCGTCCCGGGACAATATTTAATAGTATTCAAAATATCGATGTCCTCGCCGATGGTGCGGTTCATCAACATCTCGGCAACACCGAAATTCTCCTCCAATTGTGCTTCAAATTCAGCACTACCGTCGCCTTTTTCAAGCGCGAGAATTGCGAATAATTCGTGTTTACCGGGCGTCGGCAGACCGAATCCGACCATGCCGCCAATCCAGAAATCGCCATAGGGTCCTTCCTGCCAGAAAACACTGGTGCCGCGAATTCCCACTGTCCATTCGATGGGAACGCCTTGTTGGTGCGCGGCGATGACTTTGTAGCGAAAGCCGTAATCATCCCACGTCACAGAATCATGCGGGTCTTCCGTGGCGAACTCTGTTTTGTGTACGACCTTGAAATGCTGCATGTCCGGCGTGTTGGCGGCGAATACCCAAGGGTCACAGTTCAAAAGTTCAGGGAAACGAAACACCCGGATGGCCAGCTTTTCGTCAGGGAGTTCAAAACTAGGAATATCAAAATCCGGCGTCTCGCCGTTAAACGCCCAAACCACCCCGTATTGTTCTTTTGTCGGGAATTTGAAAAGGCGCGCCTTAGTCGGAGCCGGATCGCCAATCGCCGTTTTTACACAAGCGCCATCGCCCCCATACTCCCATTTGTGAAATGCACACTGAACATGGTTTCCCACCACAGCGCCGATCGATAGGTCGGCGCCCACATGGGGGCAGTAAGCGCTCATCACACGGGCGACGCCATCATCGCCGCGAAATACGATCACTTTCCCATCGAGAAAGCGCTCGCCCCTGACCTGCCCCTTCTCGACTTCCGACGACATGCAGATCGGGAACCACGATTGCGAAAATACGCCGTCTTCTCCTTCTGCCGGAAGGCGCTTGCCCACCCTTTGGGAAGGGTTTCCATCGGGCATATCGACATCCGTTCGCGAGAAGTTTTTTATTGTTTGAGCCGTCATCAGTCCCGTCCTCGTAAGTCTTGTAAGTTCACGTACGCCCTTTAAGAGCCTCTTTAAGATTGCGTTCAACCAGCTGCAGAAGTTTGTGCGATTGCGCCTTCATATCCGCCACCGCTGCAGGAGCGGCGCGGTAGCGGTTCAGCCACAGCAACCGGCAACTATTTTCATCTACAGGAACTACATGAGCGCAGGCATAATAGTCCGTAAAAGGAATACCCCCGGTATCAATCAACTCGAAAGCGTAGTACATGCCGCGTTCATCCCGGCCAGTCTGGCGCTCTCGCACGACGTCGCCAACAACGTCATTTGTTAGGTAAAGCGTTCTTACCGCCCCAACGCCTTCGCCTTCGAGTTCGACTTTTGTAACAAAACCCTTGCCCAAGGTTGGCTCCCCGAACGCTCCTACAATCGACCAAACATCCTGAGACGGCGCATCGATTGCCATATCTGCGGTGATATAGACCTGTTCGAGTGTCGTTTCGTCTAAAACGACCATTTTGCCATCACCCCCCACTCGCGCGGACGCCCGAACGTCACATCCGTTGTGCCGAGGGTGTCAAACTGGCTAAGACCGTTTGAGATATAACGCTCATCGGTCAAGTTCGTGCCGAATACCGACACTTCCCAAGGTCCGTCCACAGGCGCGAGAGACAGCCGGAGGCTTAACAATCCGTATGCATCTTGTGTCAGCAACGGATTGTTATCCGCAACGTGCTGGGTGCGCGTGCGATAGGAATAATCTGCACGAAACGTCGCTTCAAGAGCGCCGCCTAGCGCCGCCGTATACTCGCCGCCAAAATTTAATGACCACTTCGGCGTTTTCACAAGCTCGCTGTCGAGTGAGATCGAAGCAACGCTGGGATCAAGTTCGGAGTACTCTGCGTCGAGGAACCCGATGCCCGCATCGAGGCGTAAATTGCGCGCAGGCACTGCATTCATCTCAAGTTCAAAGCCCTTTATTTCAGCAGCGCCTGCATTCTCCACCAGCGCCACAATCCCGCCGAAATTGTCGATCGAGACGGCCAATAACTGCATATTTGTGTAGTCCGAATAAAACATAGCGCCATTGAGAATGAAGCGCCGGTTTGCAAATTCGGATTTAAAACCCGTTTCATAGGTCCAGACATATTCCGGGTCGAAGGGCTGCATGGCGACGAATGCGTTTGTCGGACGACCGTTGAAACCACCCGATTTAAAGCCGCGCGCAGCCGATGCATACACCATGATATTATCTGTCAAATCATAGTCCAGGCTGATTTTCGGCGTCCATGCGCTCCAGTCATCTTCAATCGAAACATCATGAGTGACAACACCAGCGGAGAAGCGCTCCAGAATTGAGTCAAAACCTTTTTCATCATACGTGTACCGAATTCCTCCCGATACGCTTAGCCGGTCGGTGACCGCAAAATTCGTATGCGCGAAGACGGCGTAACTGTCATTGTCAATTCCTGCCGAGACGGCGCCGTCAAAGTCCAGTAACGGGTGAACCGGATTGCCCATGCCCCCGAGCCCGTCGATGATTCCCGCAGGCAACATTTCCAGCGCGTCATAGAGCCCAGGTGCAAAGATGATGCGGTACGTGCTCAGCCCTTCTTCGTGGAAATAAAGCGCGCCCAGAACCCAATCGAACCGGCCGTCAAAATGCGACCCGTTGATTTGCAGTTCCTGAGAAAACTGTTTCTGATTATCATCAACCGTCTGTTCAAAATATGTGAGCGGCGAATGATCAGAATCATGTCCGAAAAACGCATCCTGGTTGCGGTAAGCCGTAACCGACTTGAAGGTCAGATCACCGGCGCGCAGCGTGGCAACGCCGGACACGCCCCAAAGATCGAGATCACTGAAATTCGGTCCCGTACCATTACTTACAAACGGGTCTTCAGAAATGTAGCTGTCATCGTAAAACACCATTTGCGCCGGCGCCACGAGACCGTTCCATAGGGCGATAAGACTACCAGTCTGGTCGACATCGATCAGCGTATTCGCGATCGCATCATCACGATGGCGCGTGTAGTCTGACGACAATAAAAGGTCAAAATTTTCCGTAGGCGTCCATAGAACCTGTCCGCGCACACCCTTGGAATTAATGCCGCCAAGCTCATCGCCTGCAAGCGGGCGTTTTACATAGCCGTCAATATCGTGGGATGAAAAAGCAAGCGATGCGGCAAGCTTGTCCTCAACAAGGGGAACGTTAAGGTTTGCACGTACGTCGACGCGGTCGAACCTTCCATATACCGCTTCTATGCCGCCGGAGAATTCATTCCCGGGGCGCCGAGAAACAACATTGATCGCGCCGCCAACACTGTTTTTGCCAAACAGCGTGCCTTGGGGGCCTTTCAAAACCTCAACGCGTTCGATGTCTACAAGGTCCATAATGGAGCCGATCGAGCGCGGATGATAAACGCCATCTACATAGATGCCCACGCCAGGCTCGGTTGTGAACAGGAAGTCGGCCTGTCCAATCCCGCGAATATAAATCTGCGTGCTGGTGCTGCCGCCAGTCCCGCCTGTGCCTTTATCGAAAACAAGGTTCGGCGTGTAATCGCCGATACCGTCCAATGTCACGACGCTGCGTTTTGCGAGGTCGCCCGATGAAAATGCCGTGATTGCAACTGGCGTTTCCTGCAGGTTTTCTTCGCGTTTCCGGGCGGACACGACGATCGTGTCAATTCCGGCTACTGGTTCATCTTGAGCATGCGCCGACATTGTGACGCCGCCCGCAGCGGCCAGGGTAATGGCGATGCTGCTCGCCCCGCCAGCCAGACCGAAACCTCTCGTACCACATCCACTAGAATTTGGTTTCAACATGAGCCCCTCCCAGAATTCACGAGCGCTCATAGCGCTGAAACCAGCTTATCCGATTTTTATAATATATGCAATAATATTCTATTTTTTAGTTGTAGGCGTGTTTCTTGCTGGAAAAATAGGCGTTTTAAGCGCATTAGTCCGGGACCTTATCCGCCGTCTCCGCTCCATGATTCAAATATCAGACGCATTCGGCGATGGGTGTCGACGAGGATTTCTTCGTAGGTTTGAGTGTTCGAAATAGTCACATGGGCGTTGAAAGCGGTACGAAGCAAATTGTACAAAATGAAGGCGCCGTCCTCGGCGTCGACAATTCTGCTAAGCCGCCCAAGTTCCTGCAGCCTGGAGAGCATTTCGGCAATCTGCGCCGTGAGTTTGGTGTCAAATGCGTCAGTAATTTGCGTCAGATTTTCGTCAAGCGGCTCGAAACGGGGGTCGAAGGCTCGCAGTATGTTCACGTGTTTCCACTCATTGGTGAACCTGTAAGCCTCGTATAATGCGGCTATTGCATCAACAGCCCGCTTTGGCGGATTGGCGATCACGGCTTTTCCCTTGGCCAGCATGTCAAAAATAACCGGTTCCATCAGCGCACGCATGATGCCGCTCTTTGAGCCAAAATATTTATACATAGTGCCAATCGAGACATCTGCCTCGCTGGCAATTTCTTCTATTGTCGTGCGCCCATAGCCTTGCCGGCGAAACAATACTTCAGCCGCATCCAGCACTAAGTCCCGGCGTCTTTGTTTTGACCGTGCTCTTAATCCGCTCATGCTTTCCTTCTAATCAATCTTCGTTGTTGCGATGTGTTAGCAGAATTTGTCTGTTTATGTGATCCGACAATTTTAGAATATAATTTTGTTGATTATATTTTTATAATGACCGATACTATTTTTCATATTTTAGCAGGAGGCCGCGATGAACATCGAGCGACGGTATGGGAATGAGGCGGCGGAACGCCAGCTTGGGTTTTGTCAGTGCGTCCGCGCCGGCAATCTGGTTTTCATTTCAGGCGCTGTGAGTTGGGACGAAAATTTTGAACCTCTCCATAAGGGCGACATGGCGGCGCAGATTGATCAGATCTACCAGAATCTATCCGGCGCGTTGAAGCAATTTGATCTCACTTTCGACGACGTCGTGAAGGAAACCGGCTTTACGACGGACATGGACTCAACACTCGGCGCGCTTGCAGCGCGGGCCAAATACTACGCCAGCGGACTATTGCCCGCCGCCACCTGGGTTGAGGTTTCGCGGCTCGCCAATCCGGATCTGCTGCTCGAAATCGAGCTCATTGCCTGCACGAACAAATAGTGCGCTGAGAACGCACACTCACCTTTAAGGAGGCAGCTATGAAAGCTGGTGTCGATCAACGCCTTGAGATGTACAAGATGATGTTCACCAGCCGCCGTTATGAAGAAGCGATACAGGCGGTATATTTCGAGGAGAAACTTCCGAACTTCAACATGGCGAACGGGCCTATCCCTGGCGAAATGCATTTGTCCATGGGTCAGGAACCATGCGCTGCGGGCGTATGTATCCATTTAACAAAAGATGACTATGTCTCCGCGACCCACAGGCCGCATCATATCGCCATCGCCAAAGGCGTTGATCTCAACCGAATGACGGCGGAAATTTTCGGCCGCTCGTCAGGTCTCAGCGGCGGCCGCGGCGGGCATATGCACCTCTTCGATACGGAGGTGAATTTTTCCTGTAGCGGTATTGTAGGGCAGGGCATTGCGCCCGCGGTCGGCGCGGCGCTTTCTTTCAAAATGCGAAATCTTCCTCATGTAGCAATTGCATTTATCGGAGAGGGCGCCGCCAACCAAGGCGCCTTTCATGAATCGATGAACCTCGCCGGACTTTGGAAAGTGCCGTTTATCTGCGTGATTGAGGATAACGCCTACGGCATCTCGGTTGATAAAAAGACGTCTACAGCCGTACCGCGCAATGATATACGCGCCGCCGGATACGGCATGCCGGGAATTTATATCGAAGGCAACGATCCGGACGCCGTATATGCGGCGGCCGGCGAAGCGATTGGACGCGCGCGCGCAGGCGGGGGCCCGACCCTTATTGAAATCGAAACAGATCGCCTTACCGGGCACTTTACGGGTGATCCTGAAACCTACCGGCCGGAAGGCGAAAAGGAAAAAATTAGCGGGCGCGACGCCCTTCCCGCTTATCGAACGCGGCTTCTTGAAGAAGGCGAGGCACCTGAAGAAATTATTTCAGAAATAGAGCGTCTCGCGGAAGAAGTCGTTCGCAGCGCGATTGAGTTTGCACGCGCGGCGCCGGAACCCCCTCCGGAAGACGCGATGACAACGGTTTTTGCTTGAGGCGATTATGACCGATAGAACAAATGCAAGAAAACTCACCATCGCCAAAGCTATGACGGAAGCGCTCGGCGAAGCTATGGAAACAGATGAACGCATTTTCGTCATGGGTGAAGACGTTGGCAAGCTCGGCGGGCCTTTTGGCAACTACGCCGGTCTTTATGAACGCTTCGGCGCGGAACGCGTTCGCGATACGCCAATTTCTGAGACTGGCTTTATAGGCGCGTCAGTCGGCGCCGCCGCATGCGGAATGCGCCCGGTCGTAGAATTGATGTTTGTCGACTTTTTCGGCGTGTGTATGGACGCAATTTACAATCTCGCTGCAAAAAACGCATACTTTTCCGGCGGCAAACAACCCATTCCCATGGTGTTGACCAGCGCTGTGGGCGGCGGTTACAGCGATGCCGGACAACACTCGCAATCTCTTTATGCAACGTTCGCCCACTTGCCAGGCATGAAAGTTGTGGCACCGTCTATCGCCTATGACGCCAAGGGATTAATGCACGCGGCGCTCAAAGACGATAATCCGGTCATTTTTCTTTATCACAAAGCACTGCATGGTCTGGCATGGCTTGGCACGACTCCCGGCTCTATTACTCATACGCCAAAGGAGTCTTATGAGACGCCAATCGGCAAGGCTGCCATATTGCGTGAGGGTCGTGATGTGACGATCGTGGGCTTGAGCTGGCCCGTCCATCTTGCACTCGCTGCTGCGGAAGAACTGGCGGAAGATGGCGTCTCGGCGGAAGTCATCGATCTGCGCTCACTCGTTCCGCTCGACAAAGAATGCATACTGAAATCCGTTCGCAAGACCGGCCGTCTCGTTGTCGTCGATGATGACTATCAGAGCTTTGGTATGACCGGCGAAATTATTGCCCTTGCATCGATTGAGGCGTTCGGCGCACTTAAATCGCCGCCGCAACGCATCGCTTACCCGGATATCCCGATCCCCTTCGCACGACCGATGGAACAATTCGCGCTGCCCAACAAAGAAAAGATCGTCGCAAGCGTCCGGGCGACGCTTGCTGCGCATTAAGAGAGCGTCATGAATATAGTTATTAACATGTGGACCAACGATGACGACGGCGCACTCAGCAAATGGTTTGTCAGCGACGGCGACGAAGTGCGCGAAGGCGACATGATCGCCACCGTTGCGCTCGAAAAAACCGAGTTTGAAGTTATAGCGCCCGCCAACGGACGGATTTCGATTGAGGTTCAGGAAGACGGCGTCGTGCGCCCGGGGGATGTCATAGCTAAACTGATATGATTCTTACCCGCCGTCCTTCGTCCCTACTGAAAACTCGATTTATGTTCAGTTTTGCGTAAGATTGGGGGAAGCGCAAAGCTTGAGTCATTAAAGAATGGCTGAATATTCTCCCAAGATTATTGCTGGATTTGGCCCAAACAAGAACGGCGTCGCTGGCTGACAAGACAGCCTCAAGACCCGGGCATGGAAGCGTGATAGACAAATGCTTTATCAATGCATACACGCGACTCTATAACCATCCGAAAGCGGTCTTTCGAACACGGGCGCCATAGCAGACCGCGCACAAACAAAAACTTAGCCAAAAAAGCAGTGCAGCCCCCACCGGAACGATGCGAGAGCCGTTGTGCGCCGGATACGAAATTTCGGCGGCGCAAATCGCCTTTCAGAGCTTTTATCAACTAACCTTTATTAGAGAACCGCCGGCGGGCGCCGATATATACAGCGCCGCTGAAATAATTTAGCGGTCGGCGGCTTGGCGATATCGTCTCGCGCTATATAGATGAAGACGGCTTAAAAGCGCGCGTGAGCGAACCCCGCTTTGCAGGCTTTCACCAAGATGTGAGCTTACGTGTTTAGACAAAATGCGCTCTCTTGATCCAGTAAAGCCGGTGTGACGATCACAACGATATTGATAAGGTACACATGAAACAATTTATTTCTTTTACAAGTACGGTTATTTTTCTGCTCAAGATCAATTCAATTGCATTGGCGCAAGGATCGTTTGCGGAGTTCAATAACTTTACGTACAACAGCACGGAAACGCTTTCGCACGATGCCTTCGCGTCATTCATCGAAACATACGCAGCCGAAAATGAAAGCGGGGTCGTTTTGGTTGATTATGGACGAGTATCGCAGGCCGATCGCGCTGCGCTGAAACAATATCTTGAAAAACTGCAAGGCATAGACCCGACAGCCCTTAACAAGAATGAAGCGTTCGCTTACTGGGCCAATCTGTACAATGCGCTGACGATCGATATCGTGCTGGACAACTATCCAGTCGAGAGTATCCGCGATATCAAGTCAGGGCTTTTTGCAGCGGGACCTTGGAAAAAAGATCTTGCTTCCGTTAACGGCGTGACGGTAACGCTCGACAATATCGAACATGATATTCTGCGGGAATTCTGGAACGAGCCCAGAGTGCATTACGCCGTCAATTGCGCGTCCATAGGGTGTCCGAACCTCCCCTCCCCTCCGTTCACAGGCGCTAGGCTGGACGACCGCCTCACGCAAGCGGCGAAGGCTTACGTCAATCATCCTCGCGGCGTTCGCGTGCGGAACGGCAGAGTTGAAGCGTCATCTATCTACAAATGGTTTCAGGAAGATTTCGGCGGCGGCCAAGCCGGCGTCATCGCCCATTTGCGCCGCTATGCGGAACCTGAACTGGCGGGCGCGCTCGCGGAAACAAAAGGCGTCGAGCGTTATAATTACGACTGGTCGCTTAACGACGCATCAAACTGACGTTTTTGTACGTATTTATCATCATGACCTGCATCGGGCGATATTCTTTCGCGCCGATAAACCCGCCTGACGCAAAAACCCAAGACAAGCGAGCACACAATTGAAGCACATGACATATATCATTAATCGCTGTTGCACAGCCTTTATATGCCTTGCAGCGCTTGGCGCCATGATCAACGGCGCCGCTTCGGCGCGATCCGCCGCCGACGAAGACATCATCATCGTGACCGCGCAAAAGCGCGAACAGCCCTACAATGAGGTGCCGATTTCCCTCGACATATTGGCGGGCGAAAAACTGGACGCGATCAGCGCTCACGGCGAGGATATTCTCTTTCTGTCCGCGCGCGCGCCAAGCCTTTACGCCGAAGCATCGTCCGGACGGACATTTCCGCGTTTTTATATCAGAGGGCTCGGCAATACAGATTTCGACTTGAACGCCAGCCAGCCGGTTTCGCTTGTTTACGATGAAGTCGTTCTTGAAAATCCCATCTTAAAAGGCTTTCCCGTTTTCGACCTTGACCGCATTGAAGTCTTGCGCGGACCGCAGGGCACGCTTTTCGGACGCAATACGCCGGCGGGCGTGATCAAGTTCGAATCCGCAAGACCGACGAAAACGGTTGAAGGCTACGGCCGGATCTCTTACGGCCGTTTCAACACAATCGATGCCGAAGGCGCCGTGAGCGGCCCGCTTGCCGGCGATGTTTTGACCGCACGCCTTTCGGCCCTTTATCAGCGGCGCGACGATTTCGTCGAGAACGCATTCGACGGCGGCGGCGAGAACGGTTTTGAGGAGTTCGAGGAATTCGCCGGACGGCTCCAGTTTCTCTATGCGCCTTCTGACAATTTCAGCTCATTGTTGAACATTCACGGCCGCCGGCTAAACGGCGGCTCGCGACTGTTTCGCGCCAACATTATCGAACCGGGAGAAGGCGGCTTAATTGGCGGGTTCAACAGGCGCCAGTCAGCACAAGACGCGACGCAAATTCTCGACGTTTTTAACATTGGCGCCAGCCTGAAAAACGAAATCGGCCTTGGGTTCGGCGACCTCACCACCGTTACGGCGTATGAAAAAATCGGCGTTACCGCGCGGGGCGACGTCGATGGAGGTTTCGGCGCTGTTTTCGCCCCGCCTTCAGGGCCGGGTCTTATTCCTTTCGCGGCCGAAAGCGCTGATAACATCACGGGGCATGATCAGTTTACGCAGGAAGTTCGCCTTCAATTCGAGTCTGCCGCTCGCGTAGACGCAACTGTCGGGGGTTTCTTCTTTTATGAAGACCTTCAAATCGAGAATTTGAGTTTTGATACGCTTGCGGGCGGAACGCTGAACGGTTTCGCCACCCAGGATCAGGAAACCTTCGCCTGGGCGCTCTTCGGTTCCGCCGACTGGCGCATTACCGAACGGCTGACGCTCACGACAGGCTTGCGCGTTTCCGGCGAGAATAAGGATTTTTCCACAGAGCGTCTGGTCGGCCCGTTCGGCGCGCCACCGCTGGGGCCGATCACTCGGGATCTGGAGGATACGGTCGTCACCGGCGACATTGCCGCGCATTATGAACTCACGCCGACAGTCAACATCTATGCGCGTTACGCCCGCGGTTTCCGGGCCCCGAACGCGCAAGGCCGGATCGTCTTCGGCGATGTCGTCACCACTGCGGACACCGAGACGATCAATTCATACGAGGCCGGATTTAAATCTGTATTCTGGGACGGGCGCGGCAGCTTCAACGCCTCCGCTTTTTATTTTCGCACCAGCGATCAGCAACTGACAGCCGTCGGCGGCGCGGGCAATTTCAATCAGTTATTGAACGCCGACGCAGTTGTCGGTTACGGCTTCGAGGTCGATGCGGCGCTGGAGCCGGTGGATCGGCTGCAAATCACCGCCGGTTACAGCCTTAACGAAACCGATATCCGCGACGGCGATCTGGAAGCGGGCATATGCGGGGCGCCCTGTATTGTGCTCGATCCCGTAAATCCCGTGACTGGAAACGCGCGGATCGACGGCAATCCGCTCCCGCAGGCGCCGCGTCATATCGCCAACGCCACCCTTCGATACGGCGTTCCGGTTTTTTCCGGTCACGGAGAGTTGTTTGTGTTCACCGACTGGGCCTATCGCAGCCGGGTCAATTTTTTCCTTTACGAAAGCGCCGAGTTTCAAAGCCGGCAACTGCTCGAAGGTGGTGTGCGCGCAGGCTACGCAGACGCTTCGGGCCGGTATGAAATCGCCGCTTTCGGGCGCAATGTTCTTAATGCGGAAGAAATAGAGGGGGCCATTGACTTCAACAATCTATCCGGCTTCGTCAATGACCCTGCAACATGGGGGGTGGAAGTTCTTGCACGGTTTTAGCCCTGTAAAAGTAGGAGTTTCAACATATGCCAATGTTTAGCCGATTGATCTGCCCCGGCGCAGCCTCACAATTTTTTATCGCCGCATGTGCGATATTCATTATTATCAGTCATACTGGACCGGCTGTTGCTGAACAAGATTCGCTGCCTGCCCCGGTCGATACGGCGTTGCGCGAAGCTGAAGCCGTCAGCGATTTACGCGTATCTTTCACAATGGAATTTCAATGGATGGGCGGGCTGACGGTCGTGGAGCGATACGATGCCGGCCGGGACGAGTGGGCCCCGGTCTCCGGCGACAAAACCGCATTAAGCGATAACGCGAGAGATAACCTCGAAAAATACAAACAACTGGAGTCAGCGCCCGGCGGTCTTATTTACGCCGACTATCGCGACCATCTTTCAAATGTGCGATTAACGGATGAAACAGCCGATACGCTGACCTATTCGTTTTCTTCGCCGCAAGCCCCCGATATGGACGGCGAATCGCCGGTCCGGACTCAGCTCATTATCGATAAAGACCGCCAGGAGCTGATGCTTTATTCCGTTCGCTCGCTTCGATCTTTCAAACCCGGTGCGCTCGCCAAGATTAACGATCTTGTTTTCCGGCAGCGCTTCGAGCGCAAAATACAAGGTGCGCCGCCGCTGATGACGCATTTTTACTGGCGGATGAAAGGCGAACGCATGTTCGGCGCCGTCAATAAGGAATTCTCAATGCGCTTTTCCGATTTTCAACTCGAAAAAACCGGTAATGCACAGCAAAGATTGAAATGAGATAGCATCGCCCCGACAGTTTTGCGCCTCACAAAGGTGTCTTGCTGTGTCAGCGTTGGATTTTATAGCATTTACATTGCATAGTGGATTTTGGTTCGCGCTAGTATAATGCGAAAAAATCGATAGCCGTACGGCGTACGGGCTTAACGTCTATTCTACGACAATATCACGTTTCATAGGCGCAAGCAGTTTCAGGAGCTTATTCTGTGTTCGGAACGGAATATTGTGATTATTCATGGCGTTCTGAAGAATTTCAACAATAGCGTTGAAATCCGCTGTTGTCATGTCTAATCCGGAATGCGCTGCATGCATGTCCAGACCGTCATAGACGCAAGGCCCTCCGGTTAATTCGCACAATTGCAGCGTCAGTTTTTCCTTAAAGCGCGGAATACTCGTCTCATCGAACGTCGCCGATACGCGCGGATCATCGAGCGCCATCGACGTAAAATCCTCCACGATGCGGGCAATGCCGTCTTTTCCTCCAAAAGCGCGATAAAGGCGATCATCTTCAGCGGACGCGGCGTCGGAAAGCATAAGCGACACAGCCAATGTAATGACGAGCGTGCGAATATTCATTTGTTAGTCCTTAGTTAAAACCCAACTTGCAGCGAAAGATATGCGCCGCGCTGATTGTCCTGTAGCGCGATCGAACCGAGGTCCGCGTAAGCGGCGGTTAGGGAGACATGCTTATTGATGAACCACGCACCGAAAATATCAAAGGCGTCGTTTTCCGCCGCAAAACCAAGGTTATCCGGTTTTGTGCGATATTCGACGCCGGCGGCGAGGTTGCGGCGGATAAGATAGACAAGCGAGCCTTCGAATTGCACGGACCTGTCGTCATTGGCGTCGCCGCCATAGCCGAGAATGCCGAACTGGTTGGCGCGAGTATATCGCAGCGTCGCATTGGCCAGAACACTCTGACCAAGAAACAGCTTACTGGCCGCCACATAAAAATCGACATCATCGTCGCGTCGCGCGCCCACCGCCGCGAGAACAGTCGCATCGCTCGTATTTTTATACTGAACGCCGGCGGCGATTTGCGGCAGCCATTTGTCCTGATCGTAAATAGCGTCGCCTACCAATCTGACTTTCACGCCAACAACGTCCTGTTCAAACGTATAACCTTGCCCTAACCCTAGCGCCGCGCCTGTATCGCCAGTATCGAACCAGCTATGGGCGTAGGAAACCTCAACACGATCAAACAAACCAATGGCCGCGCCAGCGGAACGGAGCGTGTAGTCAGGTAAAATCACATGAGTGTAATGGGCATTGGCGCCGATGCTGCGGTCGCTGCCGTAACCGGAAATCAAGGCCCATGCGGAGAGACCGCCTCCTCCCGCGCCTTCGACCTGGCTCACGCCTCCGGTTGCGATGAGTTTCGCTGAATCGCCAATCGGAACGCCTTGCGCGGAGACGATAGCTGGAAACAGCGCAGCGCCCAAGATTATGGTGTTCAACAAGTTGAAACGCATGATGACAAGCCTTCTGCAGTCACGACCGACACTGCACAAAACTGGTTAACACCCGGTAAGAACAATTTTTCTATGTTGAAAAATTACAGCAATGCGCTGAACAGACATCCGTCTGACGTACACTTTTATGCTATGCGCTAGCGCTGGCGCGGCGGTGCGATCGGGGCGCTGTCCATTTCTCAATCATGGCGTCAAGCGCATCCTTGCGGATCGGCTTCGCCAGAAAGTCATCTATGTCGGCGCTTGTCACAGCCTTGCGATCAGCGTCCAGCACATGGGCGGTAGCAGCGATGATCGGCGTTCGCGGCAATCCTTTTTCTCGCTCGAGCGTGCGTACCGCGCGCGCGGCGCCAAAACCGTCCAACACAGGCATCGAAAGATCGGTGATGAAAAGTGACGGACGCTTTTCCTCAAACATGCTCACCGCAATTTCACCGTTCGCCGCCATAGCGACGTCGTATCGCGAGGCGTCGATCAAGTTTTTAATCACCATTTGATTGACGATATTATCCTCGGCGATCAAAACCCGGGGGCGGTCTTGAGATGTCTCGGTATTAGTAGAGTCGCCGCCGGCGCTGCGTAAATCCAAGGCCGTATTCTTCAGTTCGATCGCCGCCGCGTCGTTTAGCGCTTTGACGATTGCGTCCATCAGTTTCGACGCGCCGAGCGGTTTCGAAATCCACGCCGCATACCGGCCTTTCTGATGATCAGACGCGTTCGGTCCCGTGTCCACGGATGAAAGCATGATGACAGGCGTCGCCGCGTACCGTTTGTCACGCTGGATACGACCCGTGAAATCGTCGCCGGATTCGCCCGGCATCTGGTAGTCCATGAGAATTAATCGGTAGGGTGCGTTCTCGGTGCTTGCGCGCTCCAGCGCAGCCTCGCCCTCGCGCGCCGACCCGACAATATCGGCCTGCACGCCCCAGTTTTCCAGAAGTTCCTCCAGCAACATACGATTGATCCGGTTGTCATCGATGGCGAGCACACGCAATCCGTCGAATAGAGCGTGATTGACGCACGGTAGCCTTTCAACCGAATTATCGACGGGCAAGGTCATATCTATGCGGAAACAAGAGCCCTCGCCTATCGTACTAGTTGCACTAATCGCGCCACCCATCAGGTCGATAAGCTCCTTGCAAATA
The DNA here is from genome assembly GCF_965228385.1 of Hyphococcus sp. Classification (GTDB taxonomy): domain Bacteria; phylum Pseudomonadota; class Alphaproteobacteria; order Caulobacterales; family Parvularculaceae; genus Hyphococcus. Next base: position 2,506,521 of record NZ_OZ245810.1, read on the forward strand.
GCCAGGCCAAGACCCGTTCCCTCATAATTTCGGGATTTCGAGTCATCCGCTTGCTCGAATTTTTGAAACATGCGGGGCAGGTCCGCTTCTGCAATGCCGATGCCTGTGTCGCTGACTTCAATGCGCAACTCGACGCACTCGCCGTCAACTTTTCCATCAACATTGATGAGCACATGCCCTTCCTGGGTGAACTTTACTGCATTGCCGGCGAGGTTGCCGAGAATCTGCCGAATACGCGTCACATCGCCAAAAACGCCTTCCGGCACTGAAGGCGCATAGCGAACGATCAACTCTAAGCCCTTCTGCTGGGCCGTAGCCTGCATCATGGCGCCGACCTCGACGACCGTTCGGCGAAGATTAAAAGCTTCATTGCATAGCGTCATTTTTCCGGCGTCGAGCTTTGAAAAATCAAGAATAGCGTTAATGACAGCCATAAGATTGGCGCCGGAAGACAAAATAATAGACACCAGTTCGTGCTGACGCTCTGTCAGATTTGATAGTTTCAAAATCTCCGCCATGCCGAGCACGCCATTCATTGGTGTACGAATTTCATGACTCATGTTGGCGATGAAGTTCGATTTTGCAACCGCCGCCGCCTGAGCCGCTTCCTTGGCTTCGCGAAGGCTGGCTTCGCGCTCCTTTAACTCCGAAATATCGGTCCAGATTAAAACTGAACCCCCATCGCTGGATTCAGAACGGGAAACACTGACCCAGCTTCCATTCGAAAGAGGGATTTCATCCTTGTCAAGAATGCCTGCAAGAAGCGCTTCCGAAACCTCGCCGTTATTGCGGAGTATAAACTCCATATCTTCGAGCGACTCGTTAAAACAGGCGCCGGGGTCCAGCGCGGCCGCTAGTTCAGGAAAACAGCTCTCAACCTTTGAATTGGCATAGATAATTTTATGATTCTCATCGAGCAGCATTACCGCTGCATCCGCCGTTTCGAGCGCGTCAGCCATACGGGTTTCTGCGGATCTGGCTCGCGCCTCTTCCCGCGCCAGCATGTCTGCGATATTCAGTTGCATTACGCGCATGGACCGCAGCAATGCGCCGGTTTCATCGGCGCCGCCGTCCGGCAACGTAGCTTGAAAGTTACCTTGGCTGACCTTGTCAGCCGCGTGAGCTGCAATCCTCAAGGGCCTTGAAATCTGCCGTGTCAATATTATCGACATCAAGATGGCAAGCACCATGGAGGCGACGACTGCGCCGATCGCGAGTTTGCGCGAGCGCGCAATAGCATCGACAGCGCGCTGGCGTTCCCGAAAACTATCAAGCGACATGGTTTCCGTCAGAAGATCAAAATGCGCGGCGATCTCAGCGGCAAGTGCAGATTCTCGCGGACCCGTGTTTGATTCCCGGATATAATTCAGCCAACTGCTGAACTCGCGGCGAATAGTGTCTACCTGACGGCGTGCATCATCGCTCAGTACGCGCTGCGCCGCAATGTCGAGATCATCGTGAAACAGCGTTTCAAGCTCGCCAAGCGGCTTGCCGTCTCGATGCAGGACGCGCATCTGGTGAAAAGTCGAATTGGCTGCGCGCGCATAATTAAGCGATTGCAGGGGCCGGTCATAAGTATCCTTAACGATATCACCCGCTTCGGATATCGCGTAAATACTCCAAATGCCGTAGGCAAACAGTAGGGCGCAGACGCAAAACAGCGCCGCAAAAATCTTCGCCCCAATTGATCTAAATCGCTTCTCGATTCGCATCCGCGGCCCTGCTTGCCTTACGCGCCAGACGCAGAGAGAATTCACCATTTTTGTTAAAACCAATTAAAGAATTCCGGCTCTACATTAAGAAACAAGGTGCGCTTATGATTAAAATGAACCATTTGTTTAAGTTAACGCTTTGTTGCGTTTTGGGCGTTATCGCCCCAGCCAGCGCGCAAGATTCCTCGAAAATTGAAATATCCCAAAAGGACCGGCGGTTTCATCCCGCCGCCATCAGCGTTCCCCGAAATTCGACTCTTTATGTTCTGAACGATGACAAGTTCACACATCATGTTTTTTTTAATAAGGGCGGCAAACAATTTGACTCCGGCGAACAACCGCCCGGCGAAACGGTTAGCCTCACCATGGACGAACCAGGCGAATTTGAAGTCCTGTGCGCGATCCATCCAAAAATGCGCCTGAAAATATCGGTAGGCGACGAATAAACAGCTTGCGAGATTGCGCCAAATGTGACCCGACTCCTTTGAATGCTGCCTGTCCCTACCGAAAACCGGATCGGCTGTAGGCTTGCATAGGCTATTGCCATTCGCCATGCTCAGTTTATGCTGGGTTGGCTAAAACTCTTTATTCTTTTTCTATCGGACTTTGCGAAACCTCGCTCGGTTCTCGAAGCTGAGATCACCGCGCTTCGCCAACAAGTTATTACCCTAAGACAACAGGCGGCCAAACAGATCACTTTGCGTCGGAGTGATCGACTGCTTCTAGCATTCCTTTATCGCTTTTTCCCCGAAATCCGAAAAGCAATCCATATCGTTCAGCCCGAAACGCTTGTTGGCTGGCATCGCATGGGCTTGCGGGCCTTGTAGCGCTGGAAATCGCGACCTCGCGGCGGGAGACCCAAAATTTCGAAGGAATTCCGAGATGTGATCCGCGAAATGAGCTTGGCAAATCCGCTCTGGGGAGCACCGCGCATTCACGGCGAACTGAAGATGCTGGGAATCGGCGTCGCGCAATCAACAATCGCCAAATATATGATCAAACACCGCGGGCCGCCGTCACAAGGCTGGAAAACATTCCTGCGCAATCATACGGATGGGATCGCGTCTTGTGATTTTTTCATTGTCCCCACGATTGGCTTCAAGTTGCTCTATACCTTTGTCGTTCTAGGTCATGGCCGCCGGAAACTGTTGCATATTGGCGTAACCGCGCATCCGACTGCCGAATGGGCGGCCCGGCAAATTACAGAGGCTTTCCCTTGGGACACGACACCAAAAACACTCATTCGTGACAATGATGCGATTTATGGCGCCGTCTTCAAGAGTAAACTGAAATCAATGGGTATACGAGACGGCCCGACGGCGCTGAGATCGCCATGGCAGAACGGCCATGTGGAAAGACTAATCGGCTCCATCCGATGCGAATGTCTCGATCATATGATCATTCGTGATGAAGATCACTTGCGCAAAGTTCTGAAAGCTTATGTGAAATATTACAATGAAGTTCGAACGCACCTTGGTTTAGAAAAAGATGCTCCTCATCAGAGACCCGTTCGGCGAACTGGCATGATCAAATCAGCTCCGCATCTCGGCGGATTGCACCACGAGTATGTCAGAATCTAGTTTTCGGTAAGGACAACGGGATTGTCATCGACGCACTGAATCAATCTCAGACGGAGCAAGTGAGCATACGCATTCCGTGCCAGCTTGAAAAACCGAGCCATCGCCGTTACATCCTGCAAGCTGGCGGAAAAAACAACCGAAATGAAGGTCTTATCAAAGCTGTCGCCCAGGCGTATGGGTGGCGCAAGGCGCTTGAGATCGGCGCATTTTCGTCGGTAAAGAACTTGGCGAAGGCTAAGTCGCTTTCAGAGCGATATGTCTGGAAAATCCTGCGCCTTGCGTATCTCTCACCGAACATCATTGAGACCATCCTCAATGGAAAGCAGCCGCCAGGACTTTCGCTCCGGCAGATCAACGAAACGCAGCTGTCTCCCATCTGGAGTTCGCAAACTCACTCGCTCGGATTTGATGCTGCACGCCAAACCGTCTCTCGCGCCGACACTGAATCACTCAAATACGCCGAGAGACGTTCGGTCACCGCCCTCTAAATCACGCCGACCTCAGCGGCCCGGGAGACTGCATGCCTATCAAATTAAGCCAACAACGCATTGAAAAACCGGCGCTAAATCAAGCGCTCCCGGGAACTGCTATTTTGATCGAAATTAGATGGCGGACAGAGAGGGATTCGAACCCTCGAGACGGTTACCCGCCTACACGCGTTCCAGGCGTGCGCCTTCAACCACTCGGCCACCTGTCCTTCAGAACCGCCGCAAATACCAGCGAGGTGCCAAGCGCGCAAGGCTTAATCCCCTGCCTTTTCAAGCCCCTTGGGCGGTCTGCGTTTTGGGGGTTTGCAGGTATCGGGCCGCCGGGTTATCTTTAATTCCAGAGTTTTGCGTTAACTATAAGAGGGGGCCGGCATGGCGGCGTTTCGGTTTATTGCGTGGGTGCTGGTGGCGCTAGCAATCGCATTGTTAGGGGCGGACGGCGTCTCATCGCTGGAAAGCGGCGAGCCCGTGATGCGAACAACAGAATCTGTGCTGGCGCTGATGGGCGTTGATGGCGCGTCCATCGTGGACAATTCTCCCGGCGGCGTCTCCCAGGCGCTTGGCACCATTATGGGACTCCCTTTGTGGGGCGTCCTCGGCATTATTGGCGTGGTGTTGACGCTTATTTTCCGCCCGATGGAATAAAGCGTCTGAAGTTACTTTTCCATGATGACACGCAGACGCCAGAGCCTAGTGCGCTGCGTCGCCAAGTTCTTTTGCGCGTAACGCCTCAAGCTTGTTGCGGTAGCGGGTCTGCACAATCGATACAATCACCATCACGAATATGACGAAATAGAAACTCGCTTTTGACATCGCCTCAACTTTGAACGTGAACAACTCCATATGCGCGAGATGGCCGCCCTCGGTAATCAGCAACACCCCGACAATAAACAGAATGAACAGGCCGATCACTTCAAACATGCGATTTTTCTTCAGGAAAATGGAAACCTGATCGGCCAGCACGATCATCATGACGCCGCTGATGATTATGGCGGCGGCGATCACCCAGACGACATGCGTCAGCGCAATCGCCGAAAGCAGCGAATCAAATGAAAAAATGAGGTTCACGAAGACGATTGTTGCAATTGCAACGGGAACGGATTTCGTGTGCTGCTTGTCGAGATTTTCGACATGCTCTACAGCGAGCAGATGCATGATTTCTTTTACCGCTGTATACATGATGAAGCCGCCCCCCAGAATTGACACCAGCGCGTGAAAGGTAAAGGAAGCGACAAATACGCGCTCGATTTGTATGTCAAAAAGCGGCTGGGTCAGCGAATTGATAAGCCCCAACACGACAACCATCAAAACAAGCCGGAGGATTATAGCGAGCCCGATGCCGATCCAGCGCACCCTTCTCTGATAGGCTTCGGGCACACGCCCGGATTCGATGGATATATAAAGAAGGTTATCAAAGCCCAGCACCGCCTGCAGCGCGATCAGCATAAGCAGCGTAAACAGGTTTTCCGGGGAAAGTAGAGATTCCATAGGTTGAGCCTTATTTTTTGCCTTCGCTGCAGTGGGCCATGTTCGCAGCATATTGGCAAGTCATGCAGCCTGCGCCAGGGTTTGATACGGCCGGTTTTTTCAGGGGAGCTACAGTGCGTATTCAGTTTATCATCGCAGGCGTCGTATTACTTGTCCTTTACAGCGTCTTGCTGGTCATAACCATGCGTACGCCGCGTAATGACCGGATTTGGGAGCACGCGTTTTCCCGAACGCCGTATTTCGAAACGCTCAGCGCGAAGGACATGGTGTTGCGTGAGATGCGCGATTTTGAGTTCGGCAAAGACGGCGCGCCTTTCAAACAGCAATGGGTTGATCAGATTATCAATAGAGAAGATCTTGCGGAAATCTGGTTTTTTATCGAGCCGTTTGAATCATGGGACGGCGCGGCACACAGTTTTTTGAGTTTTGTTTTTGACGGTGAAACCGCGCAGACCATCAGTATTTCCGTTGAAGCGCGCAAAGAAGAGGGCGAGACCTACTCAGGTTTGCGCGGCGCCTTCAACGCCTACGAATTGATTTATCAATGGTCCACAGAGAAAGACATACTCTCGCGTATCGCTGTTGGTCTTGATCATGAGCTATATGCCTACCGTCTCGACATAACGCCGGAGCAGACGCGCATTGTTTTTAACCATTTCGTTGACCGCACCAATCAATTGCGAAACCAGCCGCGATTTTATAATACGCTGACGTCCAACTGCACCAATGAGCTCGCAAAAGCGGTGAATTCTGCATTTCCGGGCGCGTTACCCTGGCACTATTCCCATGTTCTGACTGGGTATGCGGCAGAGCATCTTTACGCACGCGACTTAATTGATGGCGCGCAGTCCTTTTCAGCTTTGAAAGCGGATGCGGCGATCGGCGATCTCGTCCGCGCACATTCCGGCGCGGATACGGCAGCCTTTCCAAAAGACTGGCGCCAAGCTGTTTCACGCCGAAGCGAGTGAGCGCAGCGACAATCCGAATTGGTTAAAATCGTCATTCGACGAACTGTTTTCCCTTCGCGCCAAAATGCAGGCGGCGTATCTTTTCACCGCTGCTGCGCACGCTTATCTCCCGCTCATAACAAGAAACGGAGAGAACCCCTTGGCCAGACTGATTACAATCATCACCACCGTCAGCGTTATCGCCGCTGCAGCTTACCCCGCGATCTACGCATATTCAGCGTTGGCGTAAACAACGCTCCAAAAACCAGGCGGTCCGCCACCCTGCGAACCGCCGACAGGCGCCGCCTGCACGCACACCCCAACCCTTAGCGTCCGGCGGCGCCGTTTTTTGTCCTTTGGACGAACGCAGCGTAATCTTGCTGCGTGTCGACGCCCGGCGCGGCCTCGCCCACAACGCCAACCGCGATTTTTTCATTCATTTCCAGAATACGAAGTTGCTCCAGCCGCTCAGCAGTCTCTAAAGCGCCCGACTTCGCTTGAGCAAAACGCGTAAGACTTGATTTTGAAAAAGCGTAAACGCCCACATGAAGGAAATAATCTGATGGCGAGGCAATAAAATTGTTGTTATCTCTCGGCCACGGACAGACAACCCGCGTAAAATATCGCGCCCAATGCAAGCGCGTCTCTATTTCTTCACCCAGAAGCGCTTTTACCGCCGCCGGGTCCTCCGGCGAACCGGGACCATAACGCGCAGTATCAGGGAAACGGCAGGCCAGCGTCGAGGCAAATGGTTTTACGTTCGCCTGAATTTCGATCAGCCGGTCAATATGCGCCGGTGAAATCTCGGGCTCGTCCCCTTGCAAGTTGACGATGATTTCCGCTTCTATCGTCTCCGCCGCCTCGGCGGCGCGCGCACTTCCGGAACTATGCGTTGGCGAGGTCATAACCGCCTCTCCGCCAAAACCCATTACGCAATCACGGATGCGTTCATCATCGGTGGCGACAATAATGCGGGAGGCGTTTTTCACCAGCCGTGCATTCTCAAAGACATGCTGAATGAGCGTTTTGCCGGTGTCTTTTAACAAAGGCTTACCCGGCAAGCGGCTCGACTGATAACGGGCCGGTATGATGATCGCCGCGCTCACAAAACGCGTCTTCTCACGATTTGCGCTGCGCCTATTGCGGCGAGAAACCCGCACAGCGCGCCCAGCGCGTTTGCTATTGCGTCCGCTAATTCTGGCGAGCGCACACCGCCCATCCCTTGCAGTATTTCTAGCGCTATTCCGTATAGCGCCAGCCCGATCATCGTCGCCCACCGTCTTGAATATAAAAACAGACGCGCCCAGAACGCTGATACGGCAAGCGCAGCATAGGCGATAAAATGACCGATTTTATCGGCGTTTTCAGCATCCCCCAATATGGCCGACGACAACCAGCGCGTAAACGCAAAGCCGGATTCTGTCTCCACTGGATTAGGCGTCAATGTGAGAAAAGTAACGCATAGAAAAAGCGCGACAAAGAGAACACGCAGCCACAAACGGTGCACCGGCATATCAGCCATCGCGTTTCGCCAGTTGACGTTCCCACTCAATCGCTGTTTCCACGATGAAGTCGATATCATCATAGCGCGGTCGCCAGTCGAGAACAGTGCGTATGGCGGCGTTGTCCGCGATTAATTGCGCAGGGTCGCCCGCGCGCCGCGGCGCGGTTTCGTAGGATAATGCTTCGCCTGTAACCCTGTGGAAGGCTTCTACAACTTCGTAGACGGAATAGCCGCGCCCATAGCCGCAATTCAGCGTGATCGACGAACCGCCGCTGCGTAATCGCTCCAGGGCTTCGAGATGCGCTTGCGCAAGATCGCTCACATGTACATAATCGCGAATGGCGCTGCCGTCCGGCGTCGGATAGTCGCCGCCATAAATTTGCAGTTTTTCCTGGCGCCGGCCAAGCGCAATCTGAGCGGCCGCCTTGATCAGATGCGTCGGCTTGCCGATTTCTCCGGCGCGCATATCAGGATCAGCACCGGCGACATTGAAATAGCGCAGCGTTACATAGGAAAGATCGTGCACTGCGGACGCATCTTTCAGTATGCGCTCACTCATCGCCATAGAAGCGCCATAAGGCGTAATCGAATGCAATAACGCCTGTTCGGAAATCGGCACGCGATCAGGCACGCCGTAGACAGCGGCGGTGGATGAAAAAATGAAACGCTTTACGCCCGCTTCGACACAAGCGCGCAAAAGCGTCAGAATATTCGCCGTATTGTTGGCATAGTAATCCAACGGCTTTTTGATTGATTCCGGAACCAGAATTGATCCTGCGAAATGTATAACTTCTGTGATATTGTGGTCTTTAAAGGTTTTCGCGAGCGCGGTCTTATCGCCGACATCCGCTTCGATAAACGGAATTTCTGCAGGCGTCAGCCAGCGCGCGCCGGTTGAAAGATTGTCGAGCGCAACGGCGTCCTCTCCGGCGTCTTTCAGCGCCAGCAACATATGGGCGCCGATATAGCCAGCGCCGCCTGTTACAAGAACGCTCATAAAGCCGCTTTCATCCTCCCATTATCGCCGCAATGAGTTGGTAGTGATTCTATGTCACTTTTCTTATACTCTTTTTATAGGCTTTTTTGCACGCGGGATTAAAAGTTAACAACCATTATGTTCGAGAAATTTCTCAATCGTGAAGGCAGGGAGGCCGCTGCGCCGGACGGTAAACGCATCTACGCTATCGGCGATATTCACGGGCGCGCGGATTTGCTGGACGCCCTGCTTGATGCAATCTCAGCTGATTGCAACGATTTGGCAAAAGCGCAGCTTGTATTTCTAGGCGATTATGTCGATCGGGGAGAGAACAGCCGGGGTGTGATTGAACGGCTGGTTTCTCTCGCCGAAGCAAAACACGAAACTGTGTTTTTAAAAGGCAATCACGAAGCAAGCATGCTGGATTTTCTGAACCACCCGGAGGATCTTCCGCACTGGCTTGATTGGGGCGGTCTTGAGACGGCGGCGAGTTATGATGTGGATACCGCATTGCCCGACGCGCTGTTGGCCAACGCGCTGCGCAAGAACATGCCGAACGGGCATTTGAAATTTCTCAAAAATCTCGCGCTTACACATACCGAGGGCGATTATGTATTCGTGCATGCCGGCATTCGCCCCGGCGCGCCGATGGAAGAGCAGACGGAGGAAGATCTGTTGTGGATTCGTTCGCGATTTCACAACGCCGCCGCCGACGAGCGGCCGGATTTTGTCGTTGTGCATGGCCACACGCCGGAGGAAAAGCCGGTAGACGCCGGTTGGAGAATTAATGTGGACACAGGCGCTTGCTATGGCGGTCCCCTGACCGCCGTGGTGCTCGAAGGAGCCGAGCGCTGGTTCCTCAGCGTGCGCGACTAGCCGTTCGCTGTTTTCACCAGACCCGGATTATCAGCTATCAGCCGCGGCCCGCCGGATGCGGCGAGGATGGCGCGCAAGGTTTGCGCCCCCGCCGGCCCGTCGCCAGCGTTTATGGCTTTGCCATATTCAGCCGCAAAATTCGCTGCTGTAACGATATGCGGCGTTGGCGTCAGGAATATCATCCGGGCGCCAAGCATGATCGATTCACGCCAGCACTCCAGCGTCTCGCGCTTGTAGCGGCTTGACGCGATCAAAAAGTCGGGCTCTGCAGCGCGGCATTCAGTATCCGATATAATTCTCGGGCCTGTCTCGCCGAGACGCGCCGCGTCGCGCGCAGCGTCCGTATCCACAACCGCCGTGACGGCTTTCGCCGCCGGTCCCGCCCAGCGAAGCAGCGCCGCAGTTTGTGCGTCGGCGCCAAGAATATGGGCGCATTCTCCCCGCGATTCGATGTCTTCCAGTATCTCGATAAAGTCGCGTTGGACTTCGCCCGCCCGTTGTTCAAAGGATTGGTATGGCTGAAGCGCCCGCATTGCAAGGGCGTTTTCCTCATCCCACAATCGCGCCAGACGTTCGTACCATGGATCGAAATCATAGTCTTCGAAACCGGCATGTGTAATGAAAAGACGGATGGAGCCGCCTTCCTTGCCAGTAAGCGAGCCTTTGAATATTTTCAGCCCAGCCTCTCGCAGCATCCACTCGATAACGGAAAGCGAGTACACAGCGGAAACGCCAGCCTGCAGTGTTTCAACGCATGTGCGCGTCAACACCATGGGCGCGTAAATTGTTTCGAGCACGAACACGCCATCATCGGTCAATAGTGATTTTACGCGCGACAGCACTGTTTTCGGATTGTCGTGATGCTCAAGCAGGGAAACCGCCGTAATAATGTCGAATTTTTTTTCGCCAAATGCATCATCGAGTTCTTTGGACGGAAAAGCCGCCTTTCCGGTCCACGCCCAGTCGCCGATCTCGTCGAGAAAATCAGCCGGATCAACGCCGAAACGATCCACCCAGCGCGGGTAGAAAGACAAAAGCGTGCCGTCGCTGCATCCGATATCCAGGGCTGCGCAGTCGCGTCCGGAAATCATTTCCAAAGCTTCGGTGGCGACGGCGCGCAACTGATCGCGCGTCGAACTGTGTCGGGCCGAGGCGATAAACTCATCCGCCCGGTCAGCGCGCGCCGATTGCAAAAGACCGCATGCGCGCGCTTCGATAGACGGATCGCATAATACGAAGTCCGAGGACGCCTGGCGCTTTCGTGTAAATGGTTTTTCCATGCCGCCCAATGGCATTGAAAAAGCCGGGGTAAGCGCTTTCGAACCGCAAGCGCGGCATTGTGTTATCTTTTTCACGGAGATCGGCGCCTTTCTTCAGGATAGCCCGGTTTACTTATCCCGCAGGCTCGCAAAGCACCGTAAAAAGTTAGTAAAATTTACCGGCAACGCCTTATAAAATGCGGCTTTCGATACGCTCCGTTTACAACTCTTAACAGCAGATTTCTAAAACACCGCAAGGGTGATCAGGGAAATTCCCGTAACAAGCAGCGTGATCATGGTGAACACTGTACCGACAACGCGCCCTTGCGGCCAAACGCCCATCCCCAGACCCAGGAGATGAGAAATCCGTGCAAATAAAAACATCGCGCCCAATAAATGGATCAGCATGATCGGCGCGTTCAATAAAGCCAGCAGAACGAGACCGCCAAGCGCCGCTGGCGCATATTCAATATAATTTCCTTGCGTGCGTATCGCTTTCACCATGTACTCATTCCCGCCATCACCGAGATTGACTTTATGCTTCATGCGTGTTGCGCCGACGCGCGCGCTTAAAAATATCAGCAAAAAAGCATTTAACCCGACCCAGAGACTGGCGGCTTCAACTGGCGACATCATGATAGTCCTTTTCTATGCGGCGCTTAGCTTTTCAATCAGCTTGCGGATGAACTTAGTCCCTTCGCGCACCTGGTCAACTGTAATAAACTCATTCGCCTGATGCGCCTGGTCGATGGAGCCCGGACCGCAAATGACGACGGACAATCCGGCTTCCTGAAATTGCCCCGCTTCCGCCGCGTAAGCAACGACGTCCGTACTGTTTTTCCCTGTCAGGGATTTGGCGAGGTCAGCCGCCGGGTTCGCCGGCGACGGCGCCAGAAACGGCACATTTGTCATCTGTAGAATTTCAACGCGGCAACCGGGCGCTTTGGTGCGCATTTCCGCCTCTACGCCTTTTGCAAAGTCAGTAAATTCTTCGACAATCTCATCAAAACTATCGCCCGGCACGACGCGCAAATCCCATTCAAACCACGCTTCGCCAGCCATGATGTTCAATTGCGTACCACCGTGCGCAACATTCACCGTCATCGTCGAATAAGGCGGTTCGAAAGGCGACTGCGGATCGGCGCTGGCGGCGCGCAGGGCGCGCATGTCGGCGATCTTTGCGATCAGACGCGCGGCCGCTTCTACTGCGGACACGCCGCGATCCGTCTGGCTGGAATGGGTGGTGTAGCCTGTAACGGTGACTCGAAACGAACTGATGCCCTTGTGTCCGTCGATCACTTTCATGCTCGAAGGCTCGCCGACAATAACTGCTGAGGGCAACGGCGTCGTTTTGACAAGTTCTGCAATCATGCGCGGCGCGCCGATGCAGCCGACTTCCTCGTCATAAGACAGGGCAAAAATAATCGGGCGCTTCAGCCCCGCATTCAACATTTCCGGCACCAGCGACAGCCCGATGGCGGAAAAACTTTTCATGTCGGCGACACCCCGCCCGAAGAGTTTGCCCCCTTTTTCGACAACCCGCCACGGATCAGTGTCCCAATCCTGTCCGGTGACGGGAACGACATCTGTATGGCCGGAAAGCACGACGCCGCCCGCAACGTGCGGCCCGACAACAGCGTACAGATTTGACTTCGTTCTCTCGTCATTTTCGACGCGATACGTCTCTATGCCGAAACCGGCGAAATACTGTTCTATATCTTCGATAAGGGCGAAATTTGAACGCGACGATGTTGTGTCAAACGCAACAAGGCGCGAGATCCAATCCAGCTGTGGTGCAATATCTTTCATAGGCACGGTTTGCCCGACAAAGGCGCACGCATGCAAGCGGCAATCGCTGGACGGGGCTGATTACCCCGCAAACAAAAGAAAAAAGCCGCCTTCGCAGGCGGCTGAATATCGTGGATGTCCCGGCGATTCGCCGGAACATCACCTGGATTGTATTCAGAACAGCGTTACGCGGCTTTGCGGCGGGTCGCTGTTTTACGGCGCGCTACTGTGCGCTTGGCCGGCTTTTTCGCCGCTGTTTTTTTGGCTGCAGGCTTCCTTGCCGCTGTCTTTTTTGCGGCAGGCTTGCGGGCCGTCTTCTTTTTTGCCGTCGTCTTTTTCGCTGCGCGTTTGGCGGCAGGCTTCTTGACGACTTTAAGCTTTACTTTTTTTGATGTTTTTTTCTTGGCGGCCGTTTTGCGGGCGGCCGGTTTGGCCTTGGCTTTTACGGTCCGTTTCTTTGCTGCTGGTTTTGCAGCTTTTTTTGTCGCTTTTCTCATTGGAGAGATCCCCTTAACCGCTGACCTTAGTGCCAGCTACATCCCTCCTTAATATAAAGTTCGTAAATGAAAGGTAAAAATCGTTAACCACATAAATAACTGATCAGACTACGATACATGCAGCAATATAAAGGAAGAGCCCGGAAAGCCATTGCATTCCGGGCCCGGATTGAGCATCGCCCACAAGCGAACGCCGCCTATTTCACTTCAATTAGCTCAACTTCGAACACCAGCGCTTCGTTGGGCCCGATCGGACCGCCCGGCGTGCCGCCTTCGCCATATGCGAGTTCCGGCGGTATGAAAAAACGGTATTTGTCGCCCTCGCTCATCAGCTGGACGCCTTCTGTCCAGCCGGGAATAACGCGATTGAGGGGAAACTCGATCGGCTCGCCGCGAGCGTATGATGAATCGAATTCCGTTCCGTTGAGCAGGGCGCCCTGATAGTGCACTTTTACGGTGTCAGTGGCTTCGGGACTTTTACCATCGCCCGCACCTTCATTGATGACCTCATATTGCAGGCCGGACTGGGTCGTTTTGACTTCTGCTTTTTTCTCATTCTCAGCCAGAAATTCCTGAGCGGCTTCCAGATTGCGTTCGGGGTTTTGCACTTTTATCAACTCCACATCAAAGATCAGGGCTTCATTCGGGCCAATCGGCCCGCCGGGTGTGCCGGTCTCGCCATATGCTAATGCGGGCGGCACGAAAAATCGGTAACGGTCGCCTTCGCTCATCAATTGGACGCCTTCGGTCCAGCCGGGAATGACTTGATTAAGCGGAAATTGTGCGGCGGCGCCGCGCGCGCGCGATGAATCGAATTCAACGCCGTCCTTTAGCGTTCCAACATAGTGGACAACAACAAGATCGGTGGATTCCGGCGAGGCGCCGCCTTCAGCGCCCTCTTCAAGCACCATATATTGCAGGCCGCTGTCAGTGACGCTAACGCCTTCGCGTTGCGCATTGTCGTCAAGAAATGCTGTTGACGCCGCAAGGTTTTCCGTTGCTTTCTTTTGAAAATCCGCCTCGAGTTCCGCGCCGGACTTTGCTTCGTCCGGCAACGCCGCCCGCGATGAGTCAGCGCCCGGGTCGGTCGGGTCAATATCGGTCGGCGAGTCGGGCTGATCTTCCGGCTCGCCCGGGCCCGGCCGGTCGCACGCCGCCAGCGTCACCGCGAGTGCGGCGGCGGCTGTAAATTTCAACAGGTCCTGCAAGGGAAATCTCCTAATCAATAAAATGAGCATGCAAACCTAACCTAAGCCTTATTCCAGGCAAAATTACCAGATGGACGGGTTTTAATTCGCGCTCACACGGATCCAGACATAGGCCGCATAGAGGCCAGCCCAAACGAGCGCAAGCCCGGCGGCGTTAAGCCGCGCCAGCCCCAGCCGCTGCGCCAGTGCAAAACCGCCAGCCGCGATACCGATCGCCAGTGTAAAACGCATTAAACGCGCGCCAAAAGAAACAATCGCGAAAAGCAGCGGATTCACCCCGGCGCCGCCCGCTTCTACAGCATATATTTTATAGGGCGCGCCGGTAACCGCGCCGAGCGTCATGTTGACTGGCCATGCACCGTTCATTTCAGCCGACACGCGATGTATCAGATCGTCGCCAATCAACGGGACGCCCAGCAAGAACGTCCGCGCGCCGTCAATATCGCCTGCGCCCCAAATTATCATGATCAGCCCGCCGGCCGACGCCGAAAATGCGGATACCACTGCGAGACGAAACGCCCGCGCCAGACCGAAAACGAGCACCGCGGCCGTCAGCAGAACATCCGGCACAATGAAAAAGAAAGTCGCTTCGGCAAAACCCCAAAGCGCGGCCCCGGCAAGCCAGAGTTTTGGATCTCTTATTCCCACGGATGAAACCGGCCTTGCGCAGCAAGATCATTCATTGCGGTTTCGAGACTGTCCATAAAAGCGCCTGTATCGCCCCTCCAGCCGATTGGTTTTTCCGCAATCACATCACAATTGAACGGCACAAGAATCAGACTGCCGCGCGGCAGCGCTTTGCCGAGGCCATGCATGAACACTGGATGCACGGGCGCGTTGGCGCGCGCTTTGGCGAGAAAGGCGACGCCGCGTTTGAATTCCGCGCGCCGCTCCGGCTGACCGCGCGAGCCTTCCGGGAACAGAATCAGAATTTCATCGCGGTCCAGCGCCGCCTCCAGATCGGCGAGCGGGTTCCTGGCGACGCCAGTGCGTTTCAAGGGAATGATGCGGATAATATGCGTCGCAAACCAGGCGAGCCATTTATTCGAGAGGAAATAGTCAGCCGCCGCCGCCGGCCGCAAACGATGCAAGTCTTTCAGCGGGAACAGCGCCATCAGGGTCAGCGTATCAAGGTGAGAGTTATGATTGGCGACGATGATCGCCGGGCCTTTTGTCGGCAGGTTCTCGCGGCCGCGCACATTCATGCCGAGAATAATCAGCAGCACAGGGCGCACGATCAGCAAAAAGAACAGGAATTGCAAAAACCGCGTCATCAGATCCGCCCGCTGAACGCAAAGAAATGCATGGCGTGGTAAAAAACCGGCGCGGCGTAGGTAAGACTGTCAACGCGGTCGAGAATGCCGCCATGCCCGGGGATTAGCCCGCCTGAATCCTTGACGCCAAGGTCTCGTTTGAACGCGGAAATCGTAATATCGCCGAGGAACCCGGCGACCGCGATCATGGCCCCGGCCAGCGCTGCATAGTATATCGGCAGCGGCGTCAGAAACGGCCCGGCAAGCGCCGCCAGCACCGTCGTGGACAAAAGCCCGCCAAGAAACCCTTCCCAGGTCTTCTTGGGACTGACTTTCGGCGTGATTTTGCGCCGCCCGAATAGTTTGCCCCATGTAAACTGCGCCACATCGTTGAACTGCGTCAGCGCTACAAGGAACAGCAACAGTCCCGCCCCGCCCGCCGGCCCCGCCACGGCGTCGTCAGCCGCCAGCAGCATCGCCGTATGACTGAGCGCGAAGACGGTAATCATCAGTCCCCAGCTTAATGTGCCGACCGCGCGCAAAAACCCTTCGGTTCTGCCAGTGAGCGTCATGGCCATGGGAAAAAACAGAAACATCCACACGGGGATGAAAACCAGAAACAGCCCGTAGCTGTTCATGTGCGCGAAGGTGAACTGAACGGGGATCGCGAGATACGCGAACAGGAGGATCAACCGGTCGACCCTGCGCGTCGGGATGAGCGACACATATTCCTTGAACGCCAGATAGGCCACAAAGCCCAGGAAAACTGTGGAGACAACCGGATTGGTGACAATGGCGATGGTGAAAATGGTGATCATGAACCACCATGACGTCACACGGCGCGACAATTCGGCCGTCGCTTCGCTTACGCGGCGGCGCTTCATCACCGCGACGATAAGGCTGGCGGCGATCAGCAGCGCGTAGATGGCGCCGATAGCCCATAAAACGCGCATGGATATAGCGTCAGGCGTTTCCATGACGGCCTTCCTTTAGCGCCATTCGGCTGCGATTGACGATAGTCGCAAACGCCAGCGCCGCAGCAAAAGCGAGAAGCACCGTACTCCACCGCCCCGGTTCGATGAATAAGAGCAACAACGCCAGGGCGCCGAAGAAAAAGGCGCGGTCCGATTTGCCGAACGGCCCGTCATAACGCCGTGTCGCGCCGATCTGCACCGCGACAGCGCCGGTCATTTCCGCAATAATTGCGAGTATCACCAAAATGACAATGAGCGCGGCGGGCATGCCCGCAATCAGCGCGAAAGGCAGATAAAGCGCAGCGTCTGAAAAAACATCCGTCAGTTCGTTGAGGATCGCGCCCAGTCTTGACTGCTGGCCGAATTCCCGCGCCAGCATGCCGTCAATAGCGTTCATCGCCATACGAACAAACAACACAAAAGGCAGCGCCAGCAACACCCACGCCGCGCCGCCCGTCGCCGCATTCGCAGCGCCATGCGCCAAACTCAAGCCGAACGCCGCAATTGTCACCTGATTGGCGGTGACGCCGTCCTTCGCCAGCGCGCTGCAAAGTGGGCGCAACAACGCCTGAAATTTCGGTTTGAGGTCGTAGATGGTAGGCAAACGCGCAGCTCCCGCTTCGGCTAATTCAGCCTAGCGGGATTCAATTTGAAAACGAGCCTAGTTCAGCCCAAATCCGCTGACAGTTCTCAGATCCGCCGCGCCGATGATCCGCTTGCCGGCAAGGCGCACAGAATGAATCGGCCCCTCCAGCTCGCGGCTCCAGAAATCCAGAAACTTTTGCAGCACCGGATAGGACGGCGCGATGTCGTAATCCTGCCAGACATAGGACTGCAAGAGCTCGGGATAATCCGGCAAATGGTAGAGAATCTCCGCCGTCGCCAGGCGATAGCCCAGCATCTGCTTCTTGAAAGCCAATTCAGAACGCATATCCTCTCTCCTTGACGCAACAACCAGTCGATTATGAACCCGCTATTTTTGCGATTTGGCAAGCTTGACATGGCTGTTTGGAATAAAAATCTTTGAAATATTACAACACCTTAGCAGCCTCGCGCGCACCCTGCTGACAATCCGGCGACGCACAAGCGCGCAAAAACCGGTCCGCGCGCGCAATTTTTTCTTTACAAGACCCCGCTTCGTTCCTATTTGGCGATTTCGCCATTCCCATGGGACCTCTCCGCAAGAATGGCGCTTGGTTGAAGCAGCTTTTGCGAGGTTCCATGAGATGGAAAGGCACACTTCAGCGCTTGCGCTGGTCCTAGGGACAGGAATTGAAGGGTCCGGGCCGGACCTTCCCGTACATTGTCTTCGCCCGCACGCCGCGACACGCGCGGCGGACTGGTTCGTGCGCCATTTTCCCGGCGACGTTCTTTATGCGGTCAAAGCCAACCCGCACCCTGCGATTATTGACGCAGTGTACGCAGCCGGCGTCAAATGGTTCGACGTGGCGTCCTTGCCGGAAATCGAACTCATCGCCGGCCGCTGTCCGGACGCAACGCTCGCCTATATGCACCCGGTGAAGGCGCGCTCGGCCATCCGCCGCGCCTATTTCGATTTCGGCGTGCGCATTTTCGCCGTCGATTCCTCGGCCGAGCTGGCGAAACTGATTGCCGAAACAGGCGGCGCTACGGATCTGCACATTATCGTGCGTCTCGCTGTGTCGTCCGATTACGCGCAACACAAACTATCCGGAAAGTTCGGCGCGAGCGGCCCGGAAGCGGTAATGGTCCTGCGTGAAGCGCGCGCCGTCGCCGAAGAACTGGGCGTTTCGTTTCACGTTGGCTCGCAATGCATGCGCCCCGAAGCCTGGCGCGTCGCCATGCAATCGGTAAGCGAGATTATTCGCGCAGCCGGCGTCACGGTCGATATTGTCGATGTGGGCGGCGGTTTTCCGGCAGCCTATCCGGGCCTGACCCCGCCGCCGCTGATCGACTATATTGAGGAAATCAAGGCTGCGTTCGAGGAAATGCCCGTTCTGGAAAACGCAGATTTGTGGTGCGAACCGGGCCGCGCGCTATGCGCCGAAGCCGGCAGCCACGTCGCCCGCGTGGAATTACGCAAAGGCGGCGCGCTTTACCTGAATGACGGCGCTTACGGCGCGCTATTCGACGCCGCGCATGACGGACTCAACTTCCCTGTGAAAATGCTGCGCAAGGAAGGCTCTCCGCGCCGTCCGCTGAAGCCGTTCAAGCTGTTCGGCCCGACCTGCGATTCAATTGACGTCATGGAGGGGCCGTTTTTCCTGCCCGCCGACATCAGCGAGGGCGATTATATCGAGTTCGGCCTCACCGGCGCCTATGGCGGCGCGCTCGCCACCAAATTCAACGGCTTTGGCGACTATATAGAGATCGTCGCCGAGGACGCTCCCATGACAACCATGTATGCGGCGCAGCCCGCCGAAACCGTTCAAACCGTCACCCTGGAATTTCAGAAACGCGTCTGAGTTTTATTAACAAACCCGGTTTCGTGAAGAACCGACCGCCTTTACGCTTCGTTTGCGCAAAGGCGGTAACTCTCATAAAAGCCGTTCCACCGACTGCCAGTGAGATTGTGTACGCATGAATAATCAGAAACTGTTTTGGTTGCATATACGAAAATCGGGCGGGACGTCCACGCGGAACCGGTTGCCGGATAGCGTTTACAGCAAGACGGACCACTATTATGCGCCGCGCTGTTTTCTGCAATCGGACCCCGCTGACTGGAACGACATTCTCAACAATTACCGGGTGGTGCTTGGAGAGTATACCTTCCGGCGCGCGCAGTTCGCCAAAAAGTTTCTGTACAAGGACAATTGGGATGACTTACTGAGCTTTGCGTTTTCACGTGAGCCGCTCGATCGATGTCTCTCGATGTTTTATTATGTGTTCTGGCGTAACGCGGAGATAGGCGCGCGCCTTCTTGATTCCGTGCGCATCTATCGATCCACCGGCAAAGCGACTCTGACGGACAGCCGCGCGTTTGATATATTTCTGGATGTGCTTGACGAGTGCCTGAATGACGAGAAAAAATCCATCGTGTCCCCCAATCTTCATTTCCGGACGCATATTTCGCGCATGTCGCTGGACGTTACCGACGAGAACGGCGCGGTGATGCTGAAGCGGATTTACCGGCTGGAATCGATGAACGGCGCGTTGAAAGAAATACTCGGCGAATTTGGGCTTGAAGCCTTGCCCCCCGAAGAAACAAAGCGTGTAATGAACAAATCGAAGCAAAAACGCTTCACCCCAAGCCGGGAACAGATACGTAAAGTCGAGGCTTTGTACAAAGACGACTTCGATATTTATGAAAATGCGCGCGTTGTGTAAAAGACTAAAGATGAGCGGCCGGGCGGCGCCGCGCCGCCACTTGCAACAAGCCGCTCACAAGCTATAAACGCCACAAAACCAACACGGCCCTCCGCGCGTTCAACATCATAACGCGGCCCGGATCCGGTTCCAAAAAACCTGATAGATTGGAAGGACCGATATCATGACATCACAGGACAATCGTAAAGCCGAACTGCTTGCAAATCCGGTTGAACATTTCGACATCACCGCATTCGACGCGCGCCCCGTCATCGATGCATGGGAAAAAATGTCTTTTACCTCGCGTGATGCGGCGCGCGCGGCGCGCATTTACAATATGGCGCTGGAAGACAAAGACTGCACCGTTTTCTTAACCCTTGCGGGCTCTACCTCCGCGGGCGGCTGCATGCATGTCTGGCGCGATATGGTGCGCAACAACATGGTCGATGCGATTGTCGCGACCGGCGCTTCCATCGTTGATATGGATTTCTTCGAAGCGCTTGGTTTCAAACACTATCAGGCAAAAGAAATTCCCGACGACAAGGTATTGCGCGATCTATATATTGACCGCATTTACGACACCTATATCGATGAGGAAGAGCTTCAGGCTTGCGATCATACGATTTACGAAATCACGGAAAGCCTGCCGGCGGGGCCGATGTCTTCACGCGGATTCATCCACGCCATGGGCAAGTGGCTGGCTGATGGAAACGCCAAAAAGGAAGGCTCTCTGATCGAAGAAGCCTACAAGGCGGGCGTGCCCATATTCTGTCCGGCGTTTACGGATTCATCAGCCGGTTTCGGTCTCGTCAAGCATCAGGTCGAAAGGATGAAGCAAGACAAGCCTTACCTGTCGATCGACTCCATCGCCGACTTCCGGGAGTTGACGGACATTAAGATTCAGGGCGGAACCTCAGGACTATTCATGGTAGGCGGCGGCGTGCCGAAAAACTTTGTTCAGGACACGGTCGTATGTGCGGAAATTCTGGGCCATGACGATGTGGAAATGCACAAATACGCAATCCAGCTCACTGTCGCCGATGTCCGCGACGGCGCGTGTTCATCCTCTACGTTGAAAGAAGCCTGCTCTTGGGGAAAGGTCGATACCGCGCTTGAGCAAATGGTGTTTGCCGAAGCAACAACTGTCGCGCCGATGATCGCCTCGGACGCGTATCATCGCGGCCACTGGAAGTCCCGCCCCAAGCGCAACTGGGCAAAGCTTTTTAACGATTAATCAGGGTGCTGGTTAAGTTTCATTTACCTTGGTTACCAAAAAACGCGCGCGCTGGGGAAGAAAACCGCCTCACGCGCGCTTTTGGTTTCAAAATTGCGGCGTCAAATTAACCAGATCTTTCCCGCCGCCGGTCAAACTCGCGCCTGACGACAACGCGAATATCGCGTGGTGCAGGGGTGAGAGTATGGCGCTGACAGCGCGGCGTTTGGGCAAGGCCATCAGCGAGAATGCGCGTATGCGTATTTCAAGCTTGCGCGCCTATCCGGTGATCGACACATGGATGAATCCGGTAACGCGCGGGCTTGCGCGGCGATTTACGCATCAGGAGTGGCTGAAATCGCACGATGAAATCGATTTCGCATTTCGCATGAGCGATGTCGAGATCGGCGGCCATCCATGCGTGCGTTACGAGACGCAAACGCTTCGCAGGAATGATACAATTATTCTTTATCTGCACGGCGGCGGATTGGTCAGCGGTTCTCCGCGCGTCAACGCGTCAATGATTTTACCGACCTGTCAACTTGCCGGCGTAGAGGCTGTTGGCGTCGCCTACACGCTTGTGCCCGAAGCGCGTTTTCCCGCCCAGCTCGACGAAATTGAAGCCGTTTATCTTTCCTTGAAGGAACAATGCCCTGAAAAGTCGATTGTGCTTTTTGGCGATTCCATTGGCGGCACGCTGGCGCTCTCCAGCATGTTGCGATGGCGGGACAGCGGTATAGAACTGCCGGTAGGCGCGATCCTGGCGTCGCCCGCCGTTGACGGCGCAGGCGAAAGCGACACGCATATCAGTATTGGCGGCAGCGATCCGCTGTTCAGCGCAAACAGCGATCGCAATTGCAGGCGATTGTTTAACTTTTATGCGCCGGGATGCGATCTTACAAACCCGCTGATTTCACCGATATACGGTAATCTCGAAGGTTTGCCCCCCATCCTTGTTCATGCAGGCACACGCGAAGTCCTGCTCGGGGACGCGGCCCGGTTGACTGAACACGCCCGCCGCGCGGGCGTGGATGTGACATTGCGTGTTTACGACGGGATGTTTCATTTGTTCCACATGCACTGGGAACTTTCCGAGGCAAAAGACGCGCATGCGGATATCGCCAGCTTCATAGAAACGCTTTAAACTGAATGAATATGGCGTCTACGTGATATGCGAAAAAGCGCGCATATTATTATGTAAATAATACAGGCTTCAAAGAAGCGGTTGACGATAATCGCCATCCAGAATATTTCCGTTTCTATAAAACCCGCATACAGATGATAACCGACAAGGCCGCAATGCAGGATCGCCAGCGGCGCAGGAAACCATTTCGCTTCCGCCATACGATAAAACGCAACAGCAAGCATGACATCGACAAGCGCATAGGCGGCGTTCAATGCAACGCCGTCCAGCACCATCCAAAGCTGTAGTGAAAACAGCCAGCTGATGGTCATCAATCTTGCGGCCGCCGTTAATTGCGGCGACCGCGAATAGTAAGTGAGAAATAATGCGCCGCTGATGAGAGCGGCGTAAAACAGAAGCGTTATCCAATACCAAGAATTGATAGCACCGCCTCCGAAGGCTTTCTCTTCGGTATGCCCCCCGTCGCCTGCATCACAGTGATTCCCGCCTCGACGGCTTTTGCATTCAGGACGTCGTGGGCGTTGCTCGTGACCTCGGCAAGATTGACCAGTGCGGCCTGAATATCCGCGTAGGCCTGCGTGCCTTGTGATGCATGAAGCTTGCCATCGACTCCTCTGGCGACGACGGCGCCGGCGGCCAGTGTGGCCGCAAGGCCCGCAATTTGCTTTTCAAATCGTAATAACGCCAACTGTTCCTTTCGGAGATCGCTCATTGTACCAGTCCTTATTATCTAGAGTTGTATAAATGGTGCGAAATACAACCATAGATGGATTTTTATGCGGTCTCCACCCTAAAATACAACCTGTGGGAGAAATTTTACTTTGAAGTCGGAAGAGGACAACTATGCGGCGAGGATAGGCCGCATGATGTGGCGCGTCGCCAAGCGGCGCGCGGGGGAGCTAAACCGGCAGGATTTAGCAGAGCCGGCGCGCGCTACTATCTTGACGGCGGACGACCGCTGGGCTCGTGATACAGCCGGGCTGCAAGTTCCGCCCCCCGGTCAAGCGCCGCCGGCGCAGGAACACCCCCGCACTCTTTCAGAATTTCTTCAAGCACTGGCCGCAGAGCTTGCTCAAGACGAGCCGGACCCTGACGAGTCGTGACCTTGGCGAGCGCTGAATAAGTATTCGCCACCGCTTCGGCGGCCACATCCATTGTTTCGGGCGGCGTTAAACGCGTGTCGCCGGGAAGAAAATGATTAATAACCACGGCGATAGCACACATTAATCGCTCATGATCCAACAGCGGTTCTTGCGAGCGCGGATCAAGGCTGATGATTTCAGCCGAGCCCGGCGCATCGCCGCCATAGAGCACGTCGAGGGTCACTGCGCCGCCTGTCGCCTCAACAATGCGCCGGGCAAGCGCTGGTTTCGGCGCCTGCATACCGTTGACAATACGATATAATGTTTGCCGGCTGGCCCCGATACGTTCGGCAAAATACTGAACGGGCTCTTCCAGTTCCGATAAATACTGCTTCAACGGGTGCATTCTTTTCCCGCTTGTTGCTTTGGGCCCACTCGCCTTAGGAAAAGGTGTCACAAAATCGGCAACATTGCGTTAAGCACAGCGCGTGTCCCATGCTCCCGTGTCAAGAGATCCTCAGGATAGATAAACTTTATGTCTGCGCTCCTCCTATCGCTTACAGGCGTCAATCTCACTGTCGGGAGTGAAGCCCTGTTTGTGAACGCCGCCATAACCGTGACGGAACGCGCGCGCATCGCGCTTGTCGGGCGCAATGGCTCCGGCAAATCAACACTGATGAAAATCGCCGCCGGGCTGGTCGAAGCGGACAGTGCGGAACGCTTTATTTATCCGGGCGCAACTGTGCGTTATCTGCCGCAGGAACCTGACGCGAGCGCATATGAGACGATTGGCGATTACGCCTGTGCGGGACTGGATGAAACCGGCGGGCGCCATCGCGCGCAGGCCATGCTGGACGAACTTGATCTCGATCCCGGCGCCTCGCCGCTGGGATTGTCCGGCGGAGAATTACGCCGCGCCGCGAACGTGCAGGCCCTCGCCAGCAGGCCGGACATCCTGCTGCTGGATGAACCCACGAACCACCTCGACTTGCCCGCCATCGCCTGGCTGGAAGAAAATCTGAGGCGCGCCTCGGCCGCTATTGTCGTCATCAGCCATGACCGGCGCTTTTTGCAGACCATCACCAACGACACCGTGTGGATTGATCGCGGCGAAGCGCGCGCGACCGGCAAGGGCTTCAAAGACTTTGAATCATGGCGCGATAAATTTTTTGAAGAGGAAGAACTGGCCTTCCACCAGCTCGGCCGCAAAATCGTGGCCGAAGAACGCTGGATGCGCTACGGCGTTACCGCGCGGCGCAAACGCAATATGCGCCGCGTCGGCGAGCTACAGTCATTGCGCAAGGAACTGCGCGACACGCGGCGCGCACAGGGCGCGGCGAATTTCACCATTCAATCCGGAGAGCGGTCAGGCAAGCGTGTAATCGTAGCTGAGGATATTGCAAAATCATTCGGTAAACGGAATATTGTCAAAGATTTCTCAATTGAAATTGCAAGAGGCGACCGCATCGGCGTGGTGGGTCCGAACGGGGCCGGCAAAACCACATTGATCAATATGCTCACCGGCGCAATGCAGCCGGATCATGGGCAGGTCACGCTTGGAGCCAATATTGAAATCGTCTCACTGGATCAGCGGCGAGAGTCGTTGCGGCCTGAGATGCGCGTTGCTGATGCTATTAACGATGGCGCTGGCGACTGGGTGACCATCAACGGCCATAAAAAACATGTGGCGACTTATCTCAAAGATTTCCTTTTTGAAGCAGAGCAGTGGCGCCAGCCCGTCATGGCGCTTTCCGGAGGCGAACGCGGACGCCTCGCGCTTGCCGCCGCCATGGCGCGCCCGTCAAATCTTCTCATCCTTGACGAGCCGACCAATGACCTAGACCTTGAAACCCTGGAAATGCTGGAGGAGCAGCTCGCCGCCTATGAGGGAACATTGCTGCTGATCAGTCACGACCGCGCATTTCTGGATAATTTGGTGACAAGCGTGATCGCCACTGATCCTGAAGGGGATGGCAAGTGGGTGCGGTACGCCGGCGGCTATGACGACATGCTCGCCCAGCGCGGCAGCGCGCCGGGTGCGGAAAAAATTCAATCCCGCGCAAAAGACAAGCCGAAAACCAGCACTGAAATGGGAAAGCCAAAGCGCGTTGCGAAAGAAAAACTTTCCTACAAGGAGCAGTTCGCGCTGGAAAAGCTACCCGGCGAGATCAGCAAACTGCAATCGCAAATTGCCGGCCTAAAAGAACAGTTGAACGACCCCACATTGTTTGAGCGGGACGCGAGACTTTTCGACAAGACGGCGAAAACACTCGCCGCTGCGGAAGACACGTTAGGCGCCAAGGAAGAAGAATGGCTGGAGCTGGAAATGAAAAGGGAAGCGCTGGAGGGCTGAACATGGAAAGTACTATCACGCCGCCATTGAAGGCTGCTTGCCGCTGCGGAAAATTACAGCTTTCGATGGATGCGCCGCCGCTGGCGACATGCGCCTGCCATTGCGCCGGTTGTCAGAAAATGGCGGCGAGTGCGTTTTCGCTGACTGCAATCTTTGCCGCCGACAGCTTTTCTCTGTCAGCAGGCAATCCGGTAATAGGCGGCATGCATGGCGGGCTTCGCCATTATTTCTGCGATTACTGCCTGAGCTGGACGTATACGCGTCCGGACGAATTTGATGGTTTTGTCAATGTTCGCACGACCATGCTTGAACACGCAGAGGATTTTCCACCCTTCATGGAAACCTGCACAAGTGAGAAACTATCATGGGCCCATACCGGCGCCGTTCGCAGCTTTGAGCAATTTCCCGGCGCAGACGAGTTGGATGTTCTGTTCCGGGATTATGCGGCGTGGCGTGTTGACGACAGCCGCGCCTAAACCGGCTGAATCAGATCCCACTTGTTGCCGTACAAATCGCGAAAAACCACAACACGGCCATAAGGTTCGTCACGCGGCGCCTCGATAAATTCAACGCCTGCCTGTTTCAATCGCTGATATGTTTCATCGAAATTGGCTGTATTGAGAAACATGGCCACGCGCCCGCCGGTCTGGTTACCGATAGCGGCGCGCTGCTCATTGCTCGCAGCTTTTGCCAGAAGGAGATCGGCGCCGTCTTCTCCTGGAGAAACGACGACCCACCGTTTTTCCGGCGTCACCGTTGAATTGTCTTTCAACGTGAAGCCCAGCACATCGCAGTAATACGCGATCGCCTCATCGTAATCGCCAATAACAAGCGTAACGAGCGCAAGCCGCATGCATAATCCTTAAACGAAGATCGCCACCGACTGACGGCCTGCGATGACAAGGTCGCCGTCGGAATTCCAGACCAGCATATCCTGGCTTGAATAACCTTCCGACGCATTCTCGCCGCGCGAGTGCAACAGCCACCAGCCGTCTTTCGATTTTGGCGACGCATTTAAAACATTCACCATCCAGGTCATGGAACTGATCGGCGCGAATTCCTTAAACATCGGGAAAACTGCCGGCGGCGGCATATCGGCGAGCGCCAGCAGCGCCACGAGACCCTCCGCGTCCG
The DNA here is from genome assembly GCF_965228385.1 of Hyphococcus sp. Classification (GTDB taxonomy): domain Bacteria; phylum Pseudomonadota; class Alphaproteobacteria; order Caulobacterales; family Parvularculaceae; genus Hyphococcus. Next base: position 2,533,282 of record NZ_OZ245810.1, read on the forward strand.
GATCTTCATGCCGGACCCAAAGATGAAACTCATGTTTATCAGAGCTAGAAACAGGGCGGTCGCCTTTCGCCAGACGCACGCCGAAATGTTCAGTGAAACTTCGCCCGCGCGGGCGCTCCTCCGCCGGCGGGAAGAAAGCTTCGCAGTCATCAGGACCCGGCGCATCAGCCGCCGGGGTAAAAGTCGCATCGAATACCGATTCCCGCCCGGCGCCGAAAGCAAAATTACAACGCGTTGCAATGCCAGCGTCAGACGCCAGTTCGGATTCGACAAAGGCGACCGATTTGCCGCGCCGCAGTAATTTCGCGCGCCCTTCAACATCGCCGCCCGCCGGCCCGATAAAGGAAACCAGCGCCGAACGCAGCGGCGGCAAATCCGGGAAAGACCGGCGCGCGGTTTCAAGACATAGCGCGGCGGAAAGCCCGCCATAGGTCGTGCGCCCCTGCATCCAGCCTTGCGGGATATTCACGGAAAAGACGCCGTTTTCGTAAGAAGCGCTTTTTATCAGCGATGTGAAGTTCATGCTCATTGCGCGTGAAATCTCCACGGGCGGCGCGGACAATTCAAGCCTCTCATGCAGCAGTAAATCCAAGGCGAAGTTGACGCAAAGCCGGGGACATTCCTCCAAAACCCGCCAAAACCGGGGACCGGAAAGGATTAACGCCTCCCGCTTTTTCGTTTACCATGACCCCCTTGGGCGGTGTGAAGCGCTGGGGGTTTGTACAAATGGCGGCTGGCGGGAAACATGAAAAGAGCGGCATGCTGGATGCGATGCGCGAGAGCGCACAAGCTGCGCTGAAACATCTTGCGCCAGCGCCGTCTTTGACCGCAGCGCCTGAAGACGCCGCCGCGGAAACACTTTCTTTCACCGATCCCACGCGAGCGCTGTTTCCAGGCGCCAATATGGGCGAGCGCCAGGCGGACGAACTCAGCTTTTCCCTTGATCAGCGGCTGGCCGGCAGCGCCGACAGCGTTGCGCGTCGTGAAGCCATGCTGGCCCAAGACGCCATGGATCTGAAAAACGTCAGCGATGCGCGCGCCGCCGGGGAAAAGAGCCTCACCATCTGGGGATTGCGCTTCTTGATCGGCGCGGCGTGGCTGGCGATCGGTTTCTGGCTCAACCAGACGGCGCTTTACGCGCGCGCCAATGATTTGCCCACCGCTTTTGCGGGCGTTCTTGTGGCCGACGCCGGCCCCCTCGCCTACGCCTTTGTCATCGCCGGCGCCGCCGGCGCAGGGTTTGCCGTTCTGATGATCGCTTATGTGTTTATCAGCGGCAATGCGACGAACACAAAGCTCCGCCGCCAGGCGGAACGGTTCGGCGACCGGCTGGCTCAGGAAGCGCGCGCGCTGACCGCCTCGCTCAAAACCTATCGCGACAAGGTTGTCTCCAGCGACAGCGGCGGCGGCGTTTCCGCGGCCAGCCAGGCGCATCTGGCCGCACTGGAAGCGGCGTATTTCTTCCGCAATATCGCCTTTCTGACGACGATCGACCATCGGGCCGCCGATGATTCCTATCGTAATTTCCTGCGGCGGTATTGCCCGCCGGGCGCCGGCTTTTCGTTTGCGGAAATGGTGCTGATGGGAATTTTCGGTTCGCTCGTTGGTCTTGCAGCAGGATGGAAAACGTTCCGCGCGGGCCCGGCCGAACCTGTCGAGACGGGCGCGCTCGCCATCATGCAATACCCTTGGGCGGCGCAGATTTTAGTGTTCGGCGGGCTCGCCTATCTTCTCACCGGGGTTGCAATCGAACTCCTCTCCGGAGCCATCGGCGCGCGCGAAATGACCGCGGCGCGCAAGGACGCGCTCGATTCCATGCGCAGCGCCTATACAGCACAGGAAGCGCCGCTCGAATCGGAAGTCGTCCGGCAGGTGGAGGATGTGGTGGCGATCCTCACCGCCCGGCTTGGCGGCAAGGCGCCGGGGAAAACGAATCAATCCGCCGCGTTCACCGGCGGCGAAGCCGAACCCGACTGGCGCCGCCGCGATTCGTCGGTGAAATTCGTCGAAACCGGCTTTACCGGCGCCCCGGAACGCTGGCGCACGGACGCCTATGCGAAAAAATTTGAAGCCGCGGACAGGCGCAAACCGGGAGCGAAACGAGAGCCGAAACGCCCGTAAAACCTGTCTTTGCGTTAATATTATAAGCGCACTTATTGCGCCTCGTTAAGACCTCTTTAACCAAAAACTTTTGCCCATCGACCAACTTCATATTGACGTTCCCGGCAGGGTCGATCACTATATCTTGTGTCGATGCAGACCATCGGCGATTCATAAAAGAAACGAAAAGCCGCGCCGGATGCGGCCCCTCAAGGCCACTCCGGAGCAAGGGAATTTGCGCGCCTGATTTCGGGCGCGAAAGGAAAAAAGACGGGGTAGCGATGTCGTTTTCAGAGGCCGCAAAATCTACGCAGAACGCCAATTTGGAGGCCGCGCGCCCCGAGCCGTCGCCCGCGCCTGCCCCGGCCGACCATATCGCTGACAAACCGGCCAAACCCGCCCTGAAACTGGTGCGCGACATTGAAATCGACCGCTCGCGCGACGCGCTGCTGACCGATTTCGGCAAGACCACCATGGAAGACCGTTATCTCCTGCCGGGCGAGTCGTTTCAGGACATGTTCGCCCGTGTGGCGCGCACCTATGGCGACGACGCCGACCACGCCCAGCGCATTTATGATTATATCTCGAAACTCTGGTTCATGCCGGCGACGCCTGTTCTCTCCAATGGCGGCGCCAATCGCGGCCTGCCGATTTCCTGCTTTCTGAACGGCGTCGGCGATTCGCTCGACAATATCGTCGACACCTGGAACGAAAATGTGGCGCTCGCCTCCAACGGCGGCGGCATCGGCACCTATTGGGGCAATGTCCGCTCCATCGGCGAGAAGGTGAAGCACGCCGGCGCGACCAGCGGCATCATTCCGTTCATCCGCGTGATGGATTCCCTGACGCTGGCGATCAGCCAGGGCTCGCTGCGCCGCGGCTCCGCCGCCTGCTATCTCGATGTGCACCATCCGGAAATCGAGGAGTTTCTCGAAATCCGCAAACCGTCCGGCGACTTCAACCGCAAATCGCTGAACCTGCATCACGGCGTCAACATCACCGACGCCTTCATGGAGGCGGTGCAGAACGATGAGGAATTCGGCCTGAAATCGCCGAAGACCGGCGAAGTGCTGCGCACGATCAGCGCCCGGAAATTATGGCAGAAAATCCTGGAAGTGCGCCTAGCCACCGGCGAGCCTTACCTCTTGTTCTCCGACACGGTGAACAAGCAGATGGCGAAACACCAGCGCGATCTGGGCCTGAAAGTCTCGACCTCCAATCTCTGCTCGGAGATTATGCTGCATACGGGCAAGGATCACCTCGGCGAGGAGCGCACAGCCGTTTGCTGCCTCTCTTCCGTCAACGCGGAAAAATACTGGGAATGGAAAGACGAGCCGCAATTTGTTGAGGACGTCATGCGTTTCCTCGACAATGTCCTGCAGGACTTTATCGACCGGGCGCCGGCCTCCATGGCGAAGGCGGTCTATTCCGCCAGGCGCGAGCGTTCCGTCGGACTCGGCCTTATGGGCTTCCACTCCTTCCTGCAGTCCATGAACATTCCGTTCGAGAGCGCCATGGCGAAATCATGGAACAACCGCCTGTTCAAACATATCCGCATGGGCGCCGACGCGGCCTCGGTCGCGCTCGCCGAAGAGCGGGGCGCCTGCCCCGACGCGGAGGAGCGCGGCGTCAAGCAGCGCTTCAGCCACAAAATGGCGATTGCGCCGACGGCCTCCATCTCCATCATCTGCGGCGGTTGCAGCCCATGCATCGAGCCGATCCCGGCAAACGTCTTCACGCACAAGACGCTGTCGGGCTCGTTCACGGTGAAAAACGCGGCGCTGAAGAAACTGCTGGCGGAAAAGGGTCAGGATACGGATGAAGTCTGGTCGTCCATCCTCGAACATGAGGGCTCGGTCCAGCATCTTGAGTTCCTCACGCCGGATGAAAAGGACGTCTACAAGACGGCGTTCGAACTGGACCAGCGCTGGGTGATCGAGCTTGCCGCCGACCGCACGCCTTACATCTGCCAGGGCCAGTCGGTGAACATCTTCCTGCCCGGCGACATCGATAAATGGGACCTGCACATGCTGCACTGGATGGCGTGGGAGAAAGGCTGCAAGTCGCTCTATTACTGCCGCTCGAAATCAATCCAGCGCGCAGGGTTTGCAGGCGGCACGAAAGCGGCGAACGACGCCGCCGCTGCGGACGCTATCGCCGAGGGCGGGAACGCGGCCGAGGCCGAAGGCGTCGAGCAGATGATGCAGGCCGCCGCCAAGACCGACTATGACGAGTGTCTGGCTTGTCAGTGAGTTCGTGAAATTACTAGGCATAAAAGATGAGTGCTGGTGCGGTTCGAAGAAACTCTTTCGAGACTGTCACAAAGCGCAAGTCTCACGCGAAGTAGATGAGATCATAGCAGTTTCCGCCATTTCGAACGCCATGAAACGATGGAAAAAATGCTATCATTGGGATGCCTCAGAGTCGTGCAAAGGTCGCCCCATCAGAGCCCATACAATCCAAAGACAAGGCGTACTCAGACATATATTAGACGAGAATCAGCATTGCTTATCATTTAAAGGGGCAAGCCACGATGAAAGCGACCTACCCGAATTAAAAGAAGTTGGATGGAGAAATGCTTCTGCATTTTTTGGATTCTGTCAGCATCATGACAAAATATTTGCCCCAATTGAAGAAGGAAATTTTGAAGTTACTGAAAAAAATCTCTTACTGGCAGCATTCCGTGTAGTTTCATTCGAATTGCATCAAAAAGAATCTTCACTCTCAGCAATAGAACAGTTCAAAGCCAAAAACCCTAGTATAAATAACGATCTGCAATTTCATGCTATGCTGAAGGTGCATCAGGAAGGGTTAGAAAATGCGTTAAAATATGCGCAGATGATTTCATCTGAGCTAAAAGGAGGAAAATCGCTCTTACGGCATGCTGTTATTGAAGTAGCGGGAACTGCAGAATTCCTCGCAGCAGGAACCCCATCGCCCGGTAAGTTAGGCGGCCCTCCAAGAATCGCGCCCATTGGTTCACCGCTTCCTCCAGACGGCTTTTTGTTTACCTCCGTTCATGAGCAAAAAAACGGCTACATTTGGTGCTTTTCTTATCCGCCAGATGATAAAATAGCTTCGGATTTCGTAAATTTTGTCGTCGATAAAGAAACCAAATTGGATGAAAGCATACTACCACATATTCTTAGTCAGTACTGTGAGCACACTTTCTTTTCTTGGAGTTGGTGGTCGGCACTAAATTACAACCAACGAACTTTTTTACGCATGGTTACTGCCGATCTTTTTGAAGAATTCGACCCTCACAAATTACAACCTATGCCATCACAAAGGACGGCGATAAAAGCGTATCATCTATAATATTAGCGCCTGCCAAAATGACGGTTATGGTTAGCTTCATCGCACTCCCCTAATGACGCCGGAAACGACGCAGGCTAAACTGCGCGCCCATGAACAACTCGATTTTCGAGTATGTGGGTAATCTCGACACACTGCTGTGGCGGTGGCGCTCGGCGCAATGCTCGCCACTACAGGCGCGCCTATTCAGGCCGCATAAACTGAAACATTGCTGTGACCCGGCACCCTCGCCGTCATTGTTATCATCATCGCCTCGCTGCATGGCGGCTTTTTCGTTTTGAACCGTTTGCTTTAAACTGTGTGGGTCCCGGCGTTCGCCGGAAGGACGATGGTTGCTGGTTACGCGCGCGCTCTCCACGCCGTCATTGCGGACTCCGGTTCAAAGCATGCTTTGAACCAATCCATAAACGTCTTTCCTGTTGTTGGAGTTAAGAATGGATCCCGGCTCGAAGGCCGGGATGACAGTGGTGTTAGATTCGCGATTAATCACTTCCTCCGCTCACCCCGGCGAAAGCCGGGGCCCAGTCACAAGAGACTCATGCCGGGCGGCGCCCGGTTTTATGCTTTTGCTGGTTTCCGGCGTTCGCCGGCACGGGCGGCGCATCGACAAGCGAACGCCGCGGCGCCTGATCGGCCCGCGGCGGCGCAAGATACGTACAGGGAAGAACCGGGCGGCGTCAGGCCGCGCCGTGCCCTCAAGGGCGGCAAGCAGCGCCGGTGCAGGCAGTCTGTGAGCGGCGCATTTTGTCGATCTGATCGCCTGTCCGTTTGGTCTGTTCGGCCTGACGGGTCCACTGATCTACAGTGGCGCAAACGCGCTTTTTAAACCGCGTACCGGTCTTGGCCTGCATGCGGCAAACGATCCTGTCGCCGTCAGCTTCCGCCATTTTCTGCTCTTCCGCGGCGCCCTCTTCTTCCACGACCGTCTCTTCTTCCGGCGCGGCAGCGGTTTCAGTCATCTCCGATTCGGGCTCCGGCGCGGCGGCGACATTTGTCGAGCTTTGATTTTGCGTTGCACAACCCGCTGCGGCGCAGATAATCCCAATCGCCGCCAATTTGAACAGTTTCATCACTTCACTCCGCAATTCGAACAAACAAAAATAAACTTGCCGAAAACCTACTTGAAGGCCTTTTACACGTCAATGAACCGGGTCCGTTCGCCCATACGCATTAACAAATCCGATGCCATAATTGCTTTTTTGCTGTTGACCGGTTGCGCAGCAAAGCCGAGACGTAACGGGCGGCGCAGCGCGCTTACGCCAACCTCTTTGCGTAACCTTTCCGTAAACCGAATGATTGCAATCCCGTCAGGGCAAGGAACGTAAAAATTCGCGTCCTTAACCCTGAAACGCCGCTTTCTTCATGCGCTGTGTCTTGATACGCTGGAACGCGCCACCCGTTCAGGAGGTCTCATATGCTGAGAATCTTCGCTGCTATCGCCGTACTGATTGTCGCCGCGCTGCATGTGGCTTTTCTCGTGCTGGAAATGTTTTTGTGGCAGACTGAGACCGGCCGCGCGGTCACCGGCTATTCAGTGGAAGAAGCCGCGTTCACATCTGTTCTCGCCGCCAATCAGGGGCTTTATAACGGCTTTCTCGCCGCGGGGCTCTTATGGGGCCTCATGGCGGGCAAACGCGGTGTACAGATATTCTTTTTACTGTGCGTCGTTACCGCCGGACTATACGGCGCCTGGAGCGCGGATTCCTCAACCATCCTGATGGCGCAGGCGATCCCCGGCGCGCTCGCGTTGATCCTGACCGCGCTTGCGGGCAAGCCCGGGACCAGCGCTAAAATCGAGCTCTAAATAGCGGCGGCGGGGTTTACGCTCGTGAATGACGCGGCGCCTTTACCGTGACGAGACCGGCGACACGCTGAAAAGCGTAAGCCCCCGCGTTTTAACACATGAAACTGATTTTCCGGAGGTACAGATGAATTTTTTTGTAAAATGCCTCGCGGTGTTGTTCACCGCATACGCGCTCGTCACCGCGCCGGCGGCGGCTGAACCCACCGACGTCACCGTGCGGGTGATCGCCAAGGGTGCAAAGTTCATCGGCGATTCAATGGGCGGCGTGCGGATCGTTCTGCGCGACGCCGCGACTGGCGCAATCCTCGCCGAGGGAGTCACGACCGGCGGCACGGGCGACACGAATAAAATCATGCGCGAGGGGATCGACCGCTACGGCGCACGCTGGACCCCGGGGGCCGCCGCCTTCAATGCGCGGCTCGATATTGACGCGCCCGTCAAGATCCGGGTTGAAGCCACAGGCCCCCTCGCCCAGCCGCAATCGGCGCTTACCGTGACAAGTGAACAATGGGTCGTTCCCGGCCATCCGGTGACCGGCGGCGACGCCTGGCTATTGGAAATGCCGGGTTTCGCCGTCGATATACTGACGCCGGCGGCGCATTCCTCCGCCGACGGAGAAATCACCATCGCCGCCAATGTTGTGATGATGTGCGGGTGCCCCGTCACGCCCGGCGGACTTTGGAACGCCGACGCCTATGACATCAAAGCCATGATCTATCGAAACGGCGAACAGGTTGACGAAGTCACGCTGGAGTACGCCGGCGAGGCGAGCCAGTTTAAGGCAATGTTTTTCCCGAAAGACAACGGCGCCTATCAGATTATCGTCGTCGCTTTTGATGAAGCGAGCGGCAACACCGGCCTTGACCGGACGAGCGTTCTCGTCAGATGAGAAAGGGCGGTCCTGCTCTAGGCGGCTTCCTTGATCTCCACCAGCGTCAGGCCGAAATGCAGATCCTCGCCGGCCAGCGGATGATTGCCGTCGGCGGTGATGTTTTTTTCACCCACTTCCGTGATCACAAGATTGACGGTGGTCCCGTCCTGCTGTTTCGCCGACAACGTCATGCCCGGCTGCGGCGGCTGGTCCTGCGGCAGCTGATCGCGAGGAAGCTGCACCACCATTTCCTCGCGGCGCGGGCCAAAGGCGTTGGCGCTTTCGATGGTCACGGCTTTTTCCGCCCCGACTTCCATGCCTTCAAGCGCGGCTTCGATGGCGGGAAAAATCTCCGCCTTGCCGAGCGTCAGCGTCTGCGGGCCCGCCTGTTCGGTGCCGCCCACAACGCGTCCGTCGCCGGTGCGGACAGTATAATCGATGACGACCGTGTCGCCTTGCTTTGCATTCGTCATGAAAATTCCTTTTTGGTCTGCTGATTATTTTATTTGCGCTACTGTTTATAGTGCGCTGCTGCTTTTGTTCGCTGTTGGGCGGCCGCCGCATATATGCGGGGAAAACCGCAGCGCAGGGGCGCGCGAACAGATCTTCGCCGGCCGCATCCTTGCCGGCGCCGTTTACCGGCTTTCGCAGGTTGTCTCACCGACGCTCGCCGACAGACCTCGCAAACGCCGGGCGCGCGGTCAAGGCGCCGCCGGACGCCCTAGAAATATTTCATGCCCGTATCGCATAAAATGGTGACTATTGTGGGATCGTCGCCAAGTCGGCCCGACGCGATCAGCTTGGCGCTCGCGCAGACATTGGCTGCAGCGCTGTATCCGACGAATACGCCTTCCCTGGCGCCGAGCGCGCGCCGCCAGCTTTCCGCCTCGTCGTCGGAGACGGCAAGGCTCTCGTCCATCAGATTCATATCGAACAGGTCTGGAATATGCGCGTAGCCGGCGCCCTGAATGACGTGTTTCGGTTTTACTATCGTCTTGCCCGCCAAGGGCTCGGCGCCTTCCGGTTCGACGGCGGAGACGACGATCGCCAGGTTCTGCTCTTTTAAATATCGCCCGGCGCCGATCAGCGTCGCGCCGGTGCCGACCATCATCACGTAAGCGTCAACCTTGCCGCCAGTCTGATTCCAGATTTCAGGCCCGGTGCTTTCATAATGCGCGGCAAAGCATGCTCTGTTTCGCCATTGGTCCACATAATAAGCGCCGGTCTCTTCAGCGCGCGCTGAAGCAAACGCCTGCGCCGATGCGATGTCTTCTCCGGTAACCTTGCCGGGTTCGCCTGAAACTTGCGGCACACGGATTACTGTCGCGCCGAAGGCTTCCATGACTTTCGCCCGCGCAATCGAATTGCCTTCCGACATCACAGCCGTAAAAGGGTGACCGTATTGCGCGCAGGCGACCGCGAGCCCGGCGCCCATATTGCCGCTTGTCATTTCAATAACAGCGCCGCCCGGCTTCAACGCGCCGGTCGCAAGCGCTGTTTTTATAGCCCATCGGCCGTTACGGTCTTTCATGCTGCCGCCGGGCTGCATAAATTCGCATTTGCCGAGAATGCGTCCCGGGCCTTCATAAACCCGCCGTAAATCGATCAGCGGCGTTTGCGCCACAAGGCTGGCGGCGTCCGGATAACGCATGTCGGATTATGCTCCCCTGTTATTGATCGGCGCGCGAAAGCGATCCATTTGCAGCGATAAATTCGGTTATGATCACAGCGGCGAATGCGGCGCAAGCGCTTGCGCAGTTTTCTGACGGGTTAAGCGCGCGAACCTTTTGGCGCGCGCATTTAGGCCCGCGGCCGCAAAAACAGGCTTGAAATCGCCAGTCCGGAATTCACCGCGATAAATGTGATCAGTACGATCTCCAGAACGCCCATGGTCTCTCTCCCCGGCCAAAGCGTTTCAACGATCTGGTCATTGGGTGCGGCTTTGGTGGTGGAAATGGGGCGGCCCGGCGCCGGGACAAGGGTTATCTATAACGCATGTCGCTGAAAGGGGGCGATTGTGCGGCGAATGGTTTTTCGTTGCGCGGGCCGGCTATTTTGTGCCGGGCTCCATGACTTTCAGCCCTACGCGGCCGAGATCAGCAAGCATGACGAACATGCCGACAGCGACGCCGCGGTGCACCGTTCCTGTCAATTGGTAGACGTCATATGCGAAGTTTCCGAGCGCGCCCATAATCAGCAACCGTGCGATGAACGTCGCGGTGAAATTGACCGATTTGGCGGCTAGTCTTTTTTTTCGTTCTTCGGGCGTTTCGTCGATGCCGCGCGGACGCATGCGGCTGAGATCGGGTTCGAGAGTCGCCGGCCGCTCCGCTACGACATTGCCGCCTGACGCTGTTACAGCCTGCGCGGCGCTGACGCCGCCTGCCAGGCTTGACAGCCTGTCCGCGCTGATCGCGAACGCCGCCTGATTTTGTTTCCCGCCAAACGCCATCGCGCCCGCCCCGCTCTCATTCATTGCGCCTTAACTTTGCAGGAACAGGCATTCTCATCCGCTTACAAAAAAGCTTTGAATTTTACGGACATAAAAAAACAGGCGGTCCGAAGACCGCCCGTTTTCATCCCCTTCTACGCGTCCGGCGTTAGAAAGACTTGCGTACTGTTACGCCATAAGTGCGCGGCGGATTGAGATAGCCGGAGAAGCTGCCCGGCTGAATAACCGTCGGAAACGCACTCAGGAGATACTGGTCGTCCGTCGCGTTGCGAACCCATCCCATCACTTCAAAGCCGTTTTCCCACTCAAGACCCGCGCTGACATTCAGCACGTTGACTTCGCGAGAGGCTACCGCTGCGGCAACGTTATCGACAACCTGCGTCGAACTCTCGAAAAGATATTCGGCGCGAAGATAGCCCTCGAGCGTATCCGCGAAATTATGCGTATACGTCGCAGACGTTGAAACGCTCCACGGATGGATGCCGGCGGGCCGGAAGCCGGACGCGTCGAACGTGGCGGCGCCGGCGGCGCAAGCAGGAATCGTCACGCCTGCAAAGGTGGAGCAAGGGGCGTTCGAAAACGAGTCGTATTCCGGATCCAGATAGGTCACGCCCAAAGTGAAGGCGAGCGGATCAACCGGAGAATACGCCGCGTCAATTTCAAAACCGCGAACCGATTGCTCTTCAGCATTCGCAAGCACAAAGCCTGTGCCGATGAACAGGTTGGACTGGAAGCCATCGATGGTCTGGTCGAACAGCGCCACGTTGAAGTATCCACGGTCGAAACTTGCTTTCAGGCCGATCTCAAAGAGTTCAACGTCTTCCGGATTGGCTTCGCGGCCAAATCCGGTAACCGGGTCAGGCGGACGCGAGTCGGAAGACATGTTCACAGCGCCAGCTTTCCAACCGGTTGAGTATGAGAAGTACGTGCTGAAACTGTCAGTCCAGTCGTATGTGATCCGCGCCGCGTATGTGATTTCGTCATCCGACAGCCGGCCGTCATCCAGCGGGTCGGCCGGGTTCGGCACCGGCACGGGAACAGGCAGGAACTGCAGCGGCGCTAGCGCTAGCGCTGAGTTACAGGCTGGCGGCGGATTCATCGGCGAACATGGCGTGGTGCTGATCGCCGACGCTGCGGCGACTGCGCCGGCGAACATCGGATTTGCGAGGTTCATCGGCGTTGGCGGCTGACCCGTCAGAGTCTGGAATGCGCCGCCGAAGCCGACCTGTACAAGGTCAACATTGTAGAATGGCTCATTGTTGACCTCATCGAACCGGTAATCCTTTTCGTCGTTGATATAGGCAACGCCGCCGGAAAGCGTCAGGCGATCCGTCAAATGCAGGTCTACCTGACCGAAAAGAGAATAGGACTGGTTATCGAGATAATAATCGCCGAAATAACCGCCGCCTGGCTGCAGGAATGTTCCCGGCGGAAGCATCAATGCGCTTTCCAGACCTGAGATGCCGCCCATGGCGAGAACGCCGTCAAGATAGGCGCGCGTATGCACGCCGGAAATGACATCGCGGCTCAGGAACACTTCTTCATCAAAGAAAAATGCGCCAATCAGCCAGTCCAGCGTATTATCGCCAGTTGAAGCCAGGCGAATTTCCTGTGTGAAGGTTTCATAATCCCGGGATTGCGGGTTCAAAACGATGTCCGCTGCGCTGAAATCGGCGTCGGTCGCGCTGTCGTCGCTTTGTTCGCGATATGCGGTGATCGAGGTTAATTGCGCAAAGCCGAGATCCCAGTCCGCCTGCAAGGAAACGCCCTTGCCCACAAGCTCGTTTGACGGTGCGGTGTTAAACGCAACATCATAGTTTGTGTCGCCCGCGGGATCGATGGTCAAACCGAGGCCGAATGGCGCAGGAGCGCCAATGGCTTGTGTCGCCGGACCGTTCAGAAGCTGGATCGCGCCGCAGCATTCTTCGTCAATTTTATTATAGTCGCCGATCAAACGGAACGAGAGCGTTTCCGTAGGCTCGAACAACAATTCTGCGCGCGTAGACCAGCGGCTGCGTTCGTTCGTGTCGTCGCCGGTGACGATATTCGTATAATAGCCGTCACGCTGGTTAATGCTGCCCGATACGCGAAATGCGAGCGTCTCGCTGATGGGGCCTGTAAGCGTTCCCGCAAACAGAATTTGATCATAGTTGCCGTAAGACGCCTCGACGCTGCCGCCAAGTTCATATTCAGGCGATTTCGTCGTGATACTGATGGCGCCGGCGGACACGTTTTTACCGAACAGGGTAGACTGTGGACCGCGCAAAATCTCAACCCGCTCAAGCGTAGGAAGGTCGAGGATCGCCGCCGCCGAGCGTGAACGGTAAACACCGTCAATAAAAACGCCGACCGATGATTCAATTCCGGGGTTATTCGCACCGTTGCCGAACCCGCGAATGACGAAATTCGTCTGCGAGGAATTCTGCAATTGCGTCACGCGCAGGGAAGGAACCGAAAATTGCAGATCGAGAAGATCTTGCACCTGCGCCTTTTCAATCACCTCCGCATCGACAACGCTCACCGCAATCGGCACTTCCTGAAGGGTTTGCGGGCGCTTTGTGGCTGTAACGACGATCGTGTCAGATTGCGCCGCAACGTTTCCGGCGCTGAAAGCGCATGCCGCAACGCCCGACAAAAGCAATTTTGTCAACGTGCGGTTTGAGTTGTTTTGTGTCATATTAGACCCCTGAATTTGCCCCTCCCTGATCGGGGCTGGTGATTTGCCGGCCGTTGGGAAAATCGGCCGAACTTTCGACTTCACTATTTGCTCACACCTTCGCTTGCGTCCAGTACAAGGTTGAGGCGAAGCTGCGCTCCGTTGCGCTGCGTTACAAAATTACAACAAACTTTACGCTACATCAGAATTGCTGCGCCGCACACTAAACTTTGGCGTTGCTTAAAAATGAGCGTGATAGATCAATAATCGGTTAACGAAAAACGGCGGGCCCGCCCCTCTTGCCGCCGTGGTAATTTACGCTCGCATAATGGACGCCGAGTGATGGCGGCGGCTGGCGGTTTGCCGCGTCGGCGCTCAGGCGACTTTACCTTGCGAGAGGTTGCGCGACGCCGCTGTGGGAATTGCGCGGACACGGCTCGCCGGCAGGGAAAAAATTGCCTTTGTGCCGGCGCCCACTTTGGAATCGAGCCTGAAGCTTCCCTGATGCGCCGCCGCTATCGCCTGCACAAGCGGCAAGCCGAGCCCAAGTCCCTCGCGGGAGCGGCGTATGGACATATCGAGTTGTGCAAACGGCGCGCAAACCTGAGCCAGCTTATCCGCTTCAATGCCCGGCCCGTTGTCTTTGACGATGATGACCACCGCGCCGCCGCGCGTCAGCGTCGCGCCGACGAAAATCTTGGCGTTTTTGGAGGAAAATTTAACGGCGTTATCGATGAGTTTTCGAATGGCGCGGCTGACAAGCGTCCGGTCGCACGTCACCTCTATGTCCTGATCGGCCGGCCGTGATTCCAGCGCTGCGCCCGCCAGGTTCAAGGTATTTTTCATCTCGGCAACCGCGTCGTCGATAAGCGCGTTCAAGCATACGTCCGCTTCATTGATCGTAATCGGGCCTGACCGCGCGTCGGAGGCCAGCAGCATATCGGAGACCGAACTCAAAAGACGTTTACCGCTGTCGATGATATACGCCGAATATTCCTGGTGAACGGGATCATTATTCTGTTTGAACTGCTCGCCGATAATCTGCCCGAATCCGATAATTGCATTGAGGGGCGTGCGCAGCTCATGGCTCATCACGGACATCAGGCTGTCTTTAAATCTCGCCCCCGCCTCCGCCTGATCGCGCGCGGCCTGCAACGCCTTGCGGTCTTCGCTCGCCCGCAGCACGAATTTCACGGCATGGTTGAACAATGACCAGTTGATCGGTTTGGCCAGAAAAGACGTCGCTCCGGCCGCAAAGGCCCGGTCCACCGCATCGCTCTGATCGCTGGCGGTGATCACCATGACGGGAATGGCGCTGATGGACGGATCGCTGCGAATGGCGCTGGTTAACTCGAACCCGTTCATCACGGGCATGTCCAGATCGGAAACGACAAGGTCAATATCCCGCTGCTTGAGAAGCGTCAGCGCCTCACGGCCGTTTTCGGCGGAAACAACGGCATATCCGGCCTCAGCCAGCTTCGCGCCCGCCAGTTCCCGCATCACGGGATCGTCGTCGGCAAGTACGATGGTCGCAGCGTTCGTCAATTCAGAATTCTCCCGCTTACAGGCCGATTGTCAGGCCGGCCCGCAGAACAGAATAAAGACAAATTTGATTAACAGGGGCTTTCCAGCGCAGGGAGTGAAATCAAATTTCAAACAATTGCGTCCATAGTTCTAATAAAGTTTTGTTTACTTGTTCAGATGCGGCGGATGACCGGGCAGAAAAAATCATTACGCAGCCGTCTTACGACGCTTGTCGTTGTCGCGATTTTTGGCGCGGTCGCCATCGTGACCGCGTCATCCGTCTGGCGTGAAATGGCGCAGTATGGGGATGCAAAACGCGCCGAGCTTTTTGCCTCCGCCAACGTATTCGCCTCGGCGATTTCGGAACATGTCAACAACAAGGATAAATCTTCGACCCTCAATGCGCTGAAGGCCATTTCCTATATTTCCTCGATTGAGTATGTCCGCGTGGACGGCCCTGACGGCGCGCCGTTTGTCGAGCTGGGCAGCGCCACCGCACTGGTCACAGATGACGACGCAAGGCTGTTTCCAGAGCATTCCGCGCTCGACATGCTTATGTCCAGCTCCACCTCGACGTCGGTGGACATCGTTCGCGGCGGCGAGACGGTCGGCGCCCTGACGCTTTACGCCGATACAGGCTCGCTATCTGACCGAATTGGATTGCTGCTGTACGACGCGCTGGTGGCCGCAATTTTCGCCGGCGGCATCGGCGTGCTGATCGCCTTGAAGATGCAGCGCGCAATCACGGAGCCGATCCTTTCACTGGCGCGCGTCATGGGACGGGTGCGCGAACAGGGAGACTTCAGCACGCGCGCCGCAAAAACCGGCGATGATGAAACAGCGCAGCTTGTCGATACGTTTAACACCATGCTCGATCACATTCAGGAGCGCGACAGCAAGCTGCAGGCCCATCAGCGCAACCTGACGCAAACGGTGGAAATGCGAACCTCGGAATTGCGTCTCGCCAAAGAGTCGGCGGAAGCCGCGAATATGGCCAAGTCTGATTTCCTCGCCACCATGAGCCACGAAATTCGCACGCCCATGAACGGCATGCTGGCGATGGCTGACCTGTTGAGCAAGGCGAGACTGGCGCCGCAACAAAAACGATACGCAGAAGTCATCGCAAAATCGGGTCAGAGCCTTCTCGCTATCATCAACGACATTCTCGACTTTTCCAAGATTGAAGCAGGCCGGCTTGAGCTTGAGACAATTGCTATCCAGCCTGCGGTCATCGTTGATGATGTTGTCAGCCTGTTCTGGGAGCGCGCGGCGGAAAAAGGCATCGATCTCGCGGCTTATGTGGCGCCGGACACGCCCGAAGAAATTGAAGGCGATCCGGTGCGGATCAATCAGGTTCTCTCCAACCTCGTCAATAACGCTTTGAAATTCACCGAAAACGGCCACGTTACGGTCGCAGTTAAACGCAAAAAACAAGAGGGCGCGGGCGACGGCGCAAACTGCATCATCGAGTTTTCCGTCACAGACACGGGCGTCGGCATTGAGCAGGACAAACAGGCGGCGATATTCGAAGCCTTCTCCCAGGCCGATCAGACGACAACCAGAAAGTTTGGCGGCACCGGTCTCGGCCTCGCTATCAGCAGACGGCTTATCGAAGCCATGCGCGGACAGATTGGGCTGACCAGCAAGCCGAATAAAGGGTCACGCTTTTTCTTCACAATTCCCGTAACGGCCCTAAAGCCGCCCGCAGCCATTCGGCGCGTGCAGGAGGAAAAACGTGCGCTCGTTGCCATCGATGGGGACGCGACGCCGAAAATGCTGGCGCAGTATGTCCGCGAAACGGGGATCATTCCTTCTGTCGTCAGCGCCAGCGAAAATTTCGGGCCGCATATCGCTTACGCTGATATGATATTCGCCTCGGTTGAATTTTTTGAAGCCTATCAGGAAGCGATCAGCAAGGGTAACGCACAGTGGATTCCCGCGCGGATCTGTGTTTGCGAGCTTGGCGATGACCGGCCTGAGGGCCTGCTCGAAAGCGGGGTTGTAGAAGACCTGCTGATGGCGCCCCTGTCGCGCAAGGATGTGATGGAACAGATTGACCGCATCCTGGACGACAAGATGCGCGGGATGGCGGCGCTGCAGGAAGAGCTCAGCGACGCGCCGTCCCAGGTCGCCTTTACAGGTCAGCATATACTCGCCGCTGACGACAGTGCGGTAAACCGTGAAGTCGTGCACGAAGCGTTGAAGCGGCTCAACCTGAAGGTCACGCTCGCCAAAGACGGACGCGAAGCCGTGCATCACGCGCAGGCACGTCATTACGATCTCATCCTGATGGACTGCTCGATGCCGGAAATGGATGGCTTCGAGGCCACGCAGGCTATCCGCGCGCTCGAAAAACAGGCCGGACGCGCGCGCACGCCGATCATCGCGTTGACTGCGCATGTCTCAGATAAACAGGACCGCTGGCGCGAGGCGGGCATGGATGAATATCTGACCAAACCGTTTACGCTGGATTCGCTTGCCGCAATGCTGGCCGGGTTTTTGAAACTCGCCCCGGAATCCGCGGCGCCGGGACTGGAAAAACCAAAGACAGCGGCGCGTGAAGAAAAACCGCAGCAGCATTCATTCGATCAATCCGTTTTGCAGCAGATCGCCGAAATGCAGTCGGCGGGCTCCAATCTGCCTCTTCGCGCGCTGACCTTGTTTAATGAACATTCACGCGACGCCATGCGCACCCTTATCGAAAGCCTGAAGTCAAGAAACAGCGAAAAGATTGCCAGGGCCGCGCACGCCCTAAAATCAATGAGCGTTAATGTCGGCGCACGGAATTTAGGCGCAGCCTGCGGGAATCTCGAAGCCGAAGCGCGCGCCGATGCTTCAATCGAGTCCCTGTCAGCCTTGTGCAAGATTGTCGTATTGGAGTTTCGCACGGCGCATGCGGAATTGCCGGCGCTCATGAAAACCTATGAGAAGGCGGCGTAGCGAGGCGCGCAATGCGCCTTGCCTAGTGAATGCGAATAGAAACCCGAACACAACCGATGATTTTTACGGCGCCCGACATGATCGTGCTTGGGAAGTCCCGCTCGTTTGACGCCGGTTCAAGGCGCGCCGGAGAAGCCCGGTAACGGCGCAACATTGGCGCATCGCCAACCTGCGCCAGACAAAAGTCTCCATCTTCCGGCGCGCGATCATCGTAGTCGACGATGACCACTGTATCGGGCAGGAACGCTTGGTTGACCGCCGCATCATTTATAAAAACGGCAAACAGTTTCGATGCGCCGAGCGTGACCGGAAGATAGTCTTCCGCAAAAGCATGCGGGTCGATTGACGGGTCTTTGGCGATCAGCGTCGCCGTGCGCAGACTTATCACCGGCACATGCCGGACCGGTCTTCGGATATAGGCTGCGGCGGCGTGTTTATCGCTCTCCGTCATCGAGCGATCGCCGGCGGCGAGCCAATCCAGCGGCGCCCCCAGCGCGTCCGCCAGCTTGGCGAGCGTTAATCGTCGCGGATCGTGTATGCCGCTTTCCCAGTTTGCGATGGCCGGCTGACTGACGCCTACGCGTAAGGCGAGATCTGACTGGCTGAGCCCTTTTGCTTTGCGCGCCTGGCGAATACGGTCACCGATGGACCGGGCGGCGATGGCGAATGACGATTCCAAATCTTCCTCCCGAAACTATACGATAAACTTATATTTATCTGATAGATCGCGCTATAAAATTCTGCAGCAGAGAACAAAACGTGTGCTGAGAACGGGTTATGTTGTGAAAATATAACGAATTTTTCAGGTAAACGTCCCGGTGTAAAAAAATCAGTTTTGTGCTTGAAAAAATCAGATTGTCTTATATTCTTCGCCCGGTGGAAACGTTCATAGGCTAATTCGGGGTAATCGATGACTGACCTGTGCAATCGCGACGGCGCCAGCCGTCTTGCAGCAAAAATTCAGGACTTTTGGCGTAAACGCGGCTTTGACGTGGTGGTGGAAACAAAAGACGAAGGCTTTGTTTCAACCATGCGTTCCGCGCGCACCGACATCAGAAGCAATATGATCAACGGCATGCCGACGAAATTCGGCGCCGCAGAAGCGCGTTAGCCGCGCAGCGACTGTTCAATAACAGGCTGTAAATCGGCGTATTGTGAAAACATTGCGGCGGCGTTTTCCGGCTGCGTAACTGGGCCGTATCCGAAATCGGCCACATAGCACGGCAGGCCCGCCGCCGCCGCTGCGCGAATATCCGTATCGCTGTCGCCGATAAAAACCGCTCTGCTCGCATTGGTTTTCTCAAGGCATAACAGCACCGGGGCGGGATCGGGTTTCGGCGCCGGTGCGGTGTCTGCGCCCACAACACAGTCAAACAACGCCGCAATCTCCAGCGTTTCCAACAGCAACCGCGCCATGGCTTCGCGCTTGTTCGTGCAGATCGCCATTTGCGCGCCGCGCCGCCGCAGATTTTCTATAAGCGCGACAACGCCCTCAAATGGGCGTGAATGAACCGCAATGTTATGCTGGTAATGATCGAGAAATAATTCCAGCGCCCGGTCGAGTTCTTCGTCGCTGGCGTCGCGCCCGGCCGATAATTCGTAACCGCGCATGAGCATGCGCCTTGCGCCGTGCCCGACCAGATGACGGACGTCTTTACCCGGCGCCGGATCGAGACCCGCTTCAGACAAGGCGAAATTCATCGACGCCGCCAGATCCTCCGCCGTATCGACGAGCGTGCCGTCGAGATCAAATAACAGGCAAGCGCCTGAAAATTCGCCATCGCGGCTTGTCATAAACCTACCCGTACTCTCATTTCACCCCCGCTTCTGTGGACCGCTAAGACGCTTTAAAGATTTGCCGTAAAACATAGTCTGCTTTACCGCAAATATGGTAGACGCCGTCCACGCGCCTCCAGAACAGAACTGAAACATAATGACGAAACCTTCCATCGCCGCGATAATCCTGGCCGCCGGGCATGGCACGCGCATGAAGTCGCAAACGCCCAAAGTCATGCACGAAATCGGCGGGCGCGCCATGATCGCGCACGTGATTGACGCTGCAAACGCCACTGACCCGGCAAGTATTTCCGTCGTCATTGGAGATCATGCGCCGCAGGTCGGCGCGTTTGCGCAATCGCTCGATCCGCGCGTTAAAACCGCCGTCCAGGCCCCGCCGCAGGGAACGGCGCATGCGGTGGCTCAGGCCTTGCCGTTAATTACAGATTTCGATGGCGTTGCGCTTATTCTTTACGCCGACACCCCGCTCGTCAGACCCGGCACGCTCAATGCGCTTGCGGAAAAAATCCGCGACGGGGCGAGCGTCGCCGTTCTCGGCTTCCGGCCTGAAGATCCCGAAGCTTACGGACGGCTAAAACTCGATAGCGACAACTCTCTCGCGGCTATTGTCGAAGCAAAAGACGCAACGCCCGAAGAACTTGAAATCAGTTTGTGCAATTCCGGCGTCATGGCGATCGACGCGCGATTTTTACAGGCCCGCCTGAAAGATATTAGTAACGATAACGCCAAGAGCGAGTACTACCTCACCGATATCGTCGCCCTGGCGCGAAGCGACGCCAAAACATGCGCCGTTATAGAAGCAAGCCCCAGCGAAGTCATGGGCGTGAATTCGCGCGTGGAGCTTGCAGAAGCTGAAGCGGTTTTCCAATCGCGAATGAGAATTCAGGCCATGGAGAACGGCGCGACGCTCGCTGACCCTTCAACGGTCTTTTTTTCTTACGACACCGTGCTCGGCAAAGATGTTGTTATCGGACAGCATGTGGTTTTCGGGCCGGGCGTCGTCATCGCGGACGGCGTCAATATTAAACCCTTCTGCCATATTGAAGGCGCGCAAATAGGTCCAAAGACCGATATCGGTCCGTTTGCGCGGCTGCGACCGGGCGCCGACGTGATGACGGGCGCAAAAGTCGGCAATTTTGTCGAGATCAAAAAAGCCAGCATCGGGGCCGGCGCCAAGGTAAGCCATCTCAGCTACATCGGCGACGCTGAGATCGGCGCGGAGGCGAATATCGGCGCCGGGACGATCACCTGCAACTATGACGGATACCGCAAACACATAACCCGCATCGGCAAGGGCGCCTTTATCGGTTCGAATTCAGCGCTTGTGGCGCCCGTTACGATAGAAGACGGCGCGTATGTGGGCTCCGGCTCGGTCATCACAAAAGACGTGGAAGCCGATGCGCTTGGCGTGGCGCGCGCGCGCCAATCGGTCATCAAGGGATGGGCGTCGCGGTTCAGAAAATCACACGAGACAAAAAAGCAGTAGGAACGCAGATGGATCAGGATATTGGCAAACGCCTTGCTGCGGAAGAAGCGGCGAAATATCTCGAGCGGGGCATGGTGCTGGGTCTTGGCACCGGTTCAACGGCTGCGCATTTCGTCGATATCGCCGGGGCGCGCGTCGCCGAAGGCTGGCCGCTGAAAGGCGTGCCGACATCCGAAACGACACGCCGGCAGGCGGCGCTTTTAGGGATTGAAATTATCGAACCGGATGAAACAACCGTGATCGATCTGGCGGTGGACGGCGCCGATGAGGCCGACCCCGGCCTCAATCTCATCAAGGGGGGCGGCGCGGCTTTGCTGCGCGAAAAAATAATCGCGCATGCCGCCAGAAAGTTCATCGTTATCGCCGACAAATCAAAACGGGTGACGGCGCTCGGCGCATTCCCCTTGCCCGTCGAGATATCGCCTTACGCCTGGGCGCTCACGGTGGCGGCCATGCGGCGCGTGCTTGATGAGCATGGATTTTCTCAAGCAAAACTCGCCATACGCGCGTCAGACGGCGTTTCGGTGAAAACGGATGGCGGCAATCTCATTGTCGATTGCGCGCTCGAGCGGATTGAAAACCCGGGCGTGCTGGAAAAAGCGCTGAACGACATTCCCGGCGTTCTGGAAAACGGCCTGTTTTGCGGCATGGCGGACATGATCATTTATGGTTCGGACGACGGCGTATCGACGGCGGCGCCGAGAACATAACGCTACAGGACTTTTGCGCTTCCCTGATCCGTGCGCTAGCGTTCCCGGCGAAGAGAGCTTTCAGCAAAACTCAAGGGACCCGCGAGTGAGTATGACGCAAACGCGATTTGAAAACCTTCAAGAAGCGATCAAGACCTACGGCGCGGCGGCGTTTGAAAACCTGCTCCGCAGCAAGGGTTTCGCCGAAGCCGTACTGGCGGGATTTCCCGGATATCTGGAATGCGCTTCCGAATGCGTCAAGGCGGCGCCGCCGGCGGGCCCTTTCGATCCGACAAAGGATTACGGCGAAGCCGCCTTCAGCTACAGCCACCGCGAGGTCATCGTGTTGGAGCCGATCATTTTCGGCGTTGCGCTGACGGTGAAAAATTTCGAGGACTCAGGGTCTTTATGGCTGAGAACCGCGCTTTCGGTCGAAGTCACCGGCGACACGTTCGACGTGTTTGTGGCCCGCCAGCCGCTGATCCGTATACCGCTCGACTACGAAGAAAAGCTCGAACCGGTATTCGACGCCATCTATCGCGAGTTTTTGAACACTTTTCAGCTGGAAGTGCTTGAGTTCAATGATAAGCGCTTTGCAACAGGCATTGGTTTCGTTCCGGAAAGCGCGCCGCCGGCGCCAGAAAAATAAGAGCAGGACATGACAAAGTACGACTACGATCTTTTCACCATCGGCGCAGGCTCGGGCGGCGTTCGCGCATCGCGCCTGGCGGCGAGTTACGGCGCAAAAGTCGGCGTCGCGGAAGAATACCGCGTCGGCGGCACCTGCGTTATCCGCGGCTGCGTGCCGAAAAAGTTTCTCGTTTACGCCAGTGAATACGGCCATGGATATCACCACGCCAGGGGGTATGGCTGGTCGGCGGATAATGTTTCATTCGACTGGAAGGCGCTGATTGAAAACAAAGACAATGAAATCGACCGCCTGAACGGCATCTATATCCGCAATCTGAAAAACGCCGGCGCGGATATTTTTCAGACCCGCGCCACACTAAAAGATCCCCATACTGTCCATCTCGAAGCCGAAGATCGCGACGTCACAGCCGAACGCATCCTTATCGCGACGGGCGGCGCGCCCTGGACCGACGAGACAGTGCCCGGTCACGACCTCGGCGTCACCTCGAACGAGGCGTTTCACCTCGACAGCCTGCCCGGTCATGTTGTTGTCGCCGGGGGCGGCTATATCGCCATCGAGTTCGCCTGTATTTTCAAGGGTCTTGGCTGCGACGTCTGCCTTGTCTATCGCGGCGAAGATATCTTACGGCATTTCGACGCCGACATATCCGTCCAGTTGCACGCGGAACTTCAAAGACAGGGCATTCGCGTCGTCACGCAGAATATTTTCGAGAAAATTGAAAAAACGGATGGAGAGAAAAAACGCGTTCACCTTTCCGGCGGCGATACAATCGAAACGAATCTCGTCTTCTGGGCCGTGGGCCGCAAACCCACGACCAGGGGGCTGGGCCTGGAAGAGGCCGGCGTTGAACTCGACAAGAACGGCGCCGTCAAAGTCAACGAAAACTCTCAATCATCCGTAGACAACATTTTCGCCGTCGGCGACGTGACGGACCGCGTCAACCTGACCCCGGTGGCCATTCGCGAAGGCGCGGCGT
Source organism: Hyphococcus sp. (assembly GCF_965228385.1). Taxonomy (GTDB): domain Bacteria; phylum Pseudomonadota; class Alphaproteobacteria; order Caulobacterales; family Parvularculaceae; genus Hyphococcus. The sequence continues at coordinate 2,556,544 of NZ_OZ245810.1, forward strand.
TCGCCGAGACGTATTATAATGACAACCCTACACAGACGGATTATCGCTTCATCCCGAAAGCGGTCTTCTCCCAGCCGCCGGTTGGCACGGTCGGCTATTCGGAGCAGGACGCGCGCCATGAATTTGACAATGTGGATATCTACAAAACAAATTTCCGCGCCATGAAGCACATGCTGACCGGCTCGGAAGAGCGCGTGATGATGAAGCTTGTTGTCGACGGCGACACCGATCGCGTGCTTGGCTGTCACATTGTCGGCGAAGACGCGCCGGAAATGATTCAATGTATCGCCATCGCCGTGAAAGCCGGTCTCAAAAAGAAAGATTTCGACGATACGGTGGCGCTGCACCCGACGATCGCCGAAGAACTCGTCACCATGCGCGAGAAGTTTGTTCCGTCGGATGAGAAACTTTCGCGTTAAAAGCGAGCCCGCTTCAAAATTTTACATCCTATCTGATGAATTCTTCCATATTTCCCAGTGTTGGTGGATAGATATCCACGGGGCTCCCGGCGGCCTTATAATGCCTTTCGTTATTGTAGTGGCGCTCTTTGCGTCATGAACCTTCGCGAAACGTGGGTGCGCGACAACCGGAGAGTTTTGTCCGTATGCATAGGTTGTACAAAAATTTTCTAAAAGTTGCACAACAATCGGCTGTACGCCAGCAATCAAGCGGCGCAGACGGCGCGAGAAATCAGGATTGTATAACTTTAAAGCGGCGCAATAGACGCAGCGGCCTATTGGCACTCCTCGGCGGCGCGATCCAGCGCCGCGGAAACGCCGCGCAGGGAAATCACATAGCTTGTCGCCGTGCCGCGCTGGGAAAGCGCGCTGACCCGCATATCCGCGCCTCTGCGCATGGCGCGAACAAGGCGTTCTTCTTCAGCCGATTCTTCGATAAACGCCTCATTGTCGGAAACATACATATCCCATTTATCGGAACCGATCCGGAGCGAGGGTTCCGGTTTTGTGTTCAACGCATAACCCGTCATCAAACTCGGCTGTTCTGTCGCGGCGCCGGACGCCCAGGTCGCGATCAGGAAGAAGACATCGCCGTGATTGGCCGATTTCGGCGATTTGTCGGCCGCTTCGGTGGCGGCGAAACAGATTTTCTGGCCGTCGGACTCGCGTACGAAAACACTCCAGTCGCGGAAGGTCGCTTTCGCCTCGGGCTGCTGCGCGGCGGCGCCGAAAACCGGCAGGCCGGCGGCGGCGAAGCCGGAAAAGACGGAGAGAACAACAGGTAAGGTCAAACGAAACATCAAAATCTAGGCTCCCTACTTTCACGCGGCGCGGCAGTTTATTGCGGTCAATGGCGATCCCATACCATAGTTCGAAATTTGTCGCGAGCGCGACAAGAAGATGAATTGCATGCCATGGGCCCATGCGCCATAACAGCCCGGAATTTCACGGATTTTTTTCATACCGGAGGAGCGAGATGATACCCGGAAGCGATTCACTGAAGACTAAAAAGACGCTGAACGCCGGCGGCGCGAGCTACGCTTATTACAGCCTCGATGAAGCCGCCAAACAGATCGGCGACATTTCCCGGCTGCCGTTTTCCCTGAAAGTCCTTCTGGAAAACCTGCTTCGCTTTGAAGATGATCGCTCCGTTTCAACCGACGATATCAAGGCCTTCGCGGATTGGCTGAAAGAAGGAAAATCAACGCGCGAAATCGCCTATCGCCCGGCGCGGGTATTGATGCAGGATTTCACCGGCGTTCCCGCCGTTGTCGACCTCGCCGCCATGCGCGACGCCATGAAAAAACTTGGCGAAGATCCGGAAAAGATTAACCCGCTGGCGCCGGTCGATCTTGTCATCGACCATTCCGTGATGGTGGACTATTTCGGCGGGCCGGATTCCTTCGAAAAAAACGTCGACCGCGAATATGAAAGAAACGGCGAGCGTTACAAGTTTCTGAAATGGGGCCAGGGCGCATTCGATAATTTCCGCGTGGTGCCGCCCGGCACCGGTATCTGCCATCAGGTCAATCTGGAATATCTCGCGCAGACAATCTGGACGGCGGAGTATAAAGGCGAGACCTACGCCTACCCGGACACGCTTGTCGGCACGGACAGCCACACGACCATGGTCAACGGCCTTTCTGTTCTGGGCTGGGGCGTCGGCGGCATTGAGGCGGAAGCGGCGATGCTCGGCCAGCCTGTTTCCATGCTGATCCCGGAAGTCATCGGTTTTAAAATGACCGGCAAACTGCCGGAAGGCGCGACCGCGACCGATCTTGTGCTGACTGTTACGGAAATGCTGCGTAAAAAAGGCGTTGTCGGCAAATTCGTTGAGTTCTTCGGTCCCGGTCTCGACCATCTGGCGCTGGAAGATCAGGCGACAATCGCCAATATGGCGCCGGAATACGGCGCGACCTGCGGCTTTTTCCCGATCGACAATGAAACGCTGCGTTACCTGAAAGCGACGGGACGGAACGAAGACCGCATCGCGCTCGTAGAAGCCTATGCCAAAGCGCAAGGCATGTGGCGCGATAAGGAGACGCCCGATCCGGTGTTCACCGATACGCTTGAACTCGATCTGGCCAGCGTCGTGCCGTCTCTCGCCGGTCCGAAACGGCCGCAGGATCGCGTATTGCTGTCGCAAGCGCCGGAAGGTTTCGCGAATGCACTCGACAAGGAATACGGCAAAGCGTCCGAAGCCGGCAAACGTGTTCCGGTCAAGGGCGAAGATTTCGATCTTGGTCATGGCGACGTGACCATCGCCGCAATTACGTCGTGTACGAACACATCAAACCCATCCGTGCTGATCGCCGCCGGCCTGGTGGCGCGCAACGCCCGAGCCAAAGGACTGGCGGTGAAACCCTGGGTGAAAACGTCGCTGGCGCCCGGCAGCCAGGTGGTTACAGACTATCTTGACGCCGCTGAGCTCACCGATGATCTCGATGCGTTGGGTTTCAATCTCGTCGGTTATGGCTGCACAACGTGTATTGGCAATTCCGGACCGCTTCCGCCCGCCATTTCAGACGCGGTCAACGAACACGATCTGGCTGTCGCTTCCGTACTTTCCGGCAACCGGAATTTCGAGGGCCGCGTCAGTCAAGACGTTCGCGCGAACTACCTCGCCTCGCCGCCGCTTGTCGTCGCTTACGCCCTCGCCGGCTCGATGAATATCAACCTGACGACTGATCCCTTGGGTCAGGACAAGGACGGGGCAGATGTTTTTCTGAAAGACATCTGGCCGTCGAACAAGGAAATCGCTGAAGTCGTGCGCGAACATGTGACGGCGAAAATGTTCGCAACGCGTTACGCGGATGTTTTCAAGGGCGACGACAAATGGCGCTCCATCGATGTCGGCGACGGCCAGACTTACCAGTGGCCATCCTCGACCTATGTTGCGAACCCGCCCTATTTCGAAGGCATGACAAAAGAGCCGAAGGCCGTTGAACCGATTAACAGCGCCCGGATTCTCGCTCTTTTCGGGGAGTCGATCACGACCGACCACATCTCGCCCGCCGGGGCCATCAAGGAAGACAGCCCGGCCGGCGACTATCTGAAATCGCACCAGGTGCCGGTTGAAGAGTTTAATTCCTACGGCTCGCGACGCGGCAATCACGATGTCATGATGCGCGGCACCTTCGCTAATATCCGTATAAAGAACCAGATGCTTCCGGGTACGGAAGGCGGCGTAACGAAATATACGCCGTCTGGCGAAGAGATGCCGATCTATGACGCCGCGATGAAATACAAGGAAACGGGAACGCCGCTCGTGGTTATCGCCGGTGAGCAATACGGCACGGGTTCGTCGCGCGACTGGGCGGCGAAAGGCACGATACTTCTGGGCGTGCGCGCCGTCATCGCCAAAAGCTTTGAACGCATTCACCGCTCGAACCTGATCGGCATGGGCGTCTTACCGCTACAATTTAAAGACGGCGACGGCTGGGAAGAGTTGAACCTCAGCGGCGATGAAGACATTACCATTGAAGGCGTGGACGGCATCGAACCGCGTTCAACGCTTCCGGTTATTATCAAGTTCGCCAACGGTGATGAAAAAAAGATCGAAGCGCTGGTGCGTATCGATACGGCGGATGAACTCGATTACTTCCGTCATGGGGGTATTCTGCATTATGTGATCCGCAAACTGGCGGCGTAAAATAGTGCGATGACTGAACAAATGTTGCGGCTGTTAAAAAACAGCGGTAACATTTGTTCGCACTGGAACAGGCGAATTTTTTCTGAAATAGTCTCCTCATCAAGACCAGAAAGGCTTGCGAGGGGGCGGGGGCGCTGTTTCTACCGGCTTGCAGAATTACGCTGTCAGTCATCGCTGTGATCGCAGCGATGCTGGCCAGCGCCGGCGCATCCCCCTGGGCGCGCCCCGGCGGCGAGTTGCTCGTCATCTCTCGCGGCGAGTATTTTCGAACGGAACTGGATTCTTTTGAAACACCGCAAGGCGTCATCGATTCACGCTTTGACCGGTTTGAATCCAATACCTATGTAGAATTCGGGCTAACTGAGAACATCACGCTGGGCGGCAAGGCGCTTTATGGAACCACCTGGTTTACGCGTGGGCCTGATGTGGATACGGCGAACGGCTTTTCCGAAATCGAAGCGTTCGCCCAATATCAGTTCCTAAGAAACAATACGCATGCAGGTTCCGTAAGAATCGCCGCCGCAAAACCGGCGCGCTTTCAATCCGGCGCGCGCACAATTCTGCAAAGCGATAAATTTGATACGGAACTCGCCGCGCTGTACGGACGCAACTTGATACGCGCGCCAATCAAAGTTTTCACCGCAATCGAAACCGGTTATCGCAAGCGATGGGGCGACGCCGCCGATCAGATCAAGTCTCAGGCGACAATAGGCGTAGAACCTTCCAGCCGGTTGCTTTTTCTGCTTGAAGGATTTTCAACTTTTTCGCTGCGAAACGAACGCGACAATGGCGCCGATTTCGATGTCGTTAAAGTGCAGCCGTCAATCGTTTTTCGCTTTTCTTCAAAGTGGGCCGTGCAGGCGGGTGTGTCCGAAGAAATAGCAGGCCGCAATCTGGAGCTTGGGCGCACTTATTTCATTGGCGTCTGGAGCTCGTTTTGACGGGCGGGACTGATATGTCTCCTGATCTGCGTGCTGCAAGCATAGTCGCGCCGCCTGATGAAACGCTGCAGGACTTCGCTCAAATCAGACGCTATTTAAAAAACGGGCGAACGCCCTGGCGGCGTCTTTCTGAGAAACGGCGTGGTCGCCTGATAAACGAGACTATCGTTACCCGGGAGGCTGCGGGTGAAGCTAACGGCAAGCCTTTCCCTTTGCATGACAATTACTTCGTGCAGAATAGCGAATTCAACTATTATATTTATAAACGCTTTGAGCGGGAAATCGCTTATGCTGCGACACAGAAACTAAAATCCGAAAGACCGGCCGACTCCGCCTACAGACTGCTCTCCTTCGCGCATGTTTTTTTCCTAACGCTGTCATTGCTGATTTTAACTTTTACATTCTATGCCAGCCCGATCGCCACGCTTATCACGTTGAATGCAGCCATTACGCTTTTTTTTCTGGCTGCTATTTTCTTCCGTGTATATCTGATTATCTTGAGTCGTAACGAGCCAGTGAGGAGCGATTCACCGATTGTAATCGATGATGATGCGTTGCCCATTATTTCTATATTATTACCTCTTTATCGCGATGCTCAATCGTTACCGACATTGATACAGGCGATTGATAATCTTGATTATCCCGAATCAAAAAAAGACGTAAAACTTCTTCTCGAAGATGATGATATTGATACAATCACAGAAGCGCGACGGCTCGGTCTTCATGATCGTTATCAGTTTGTCATCACGCCCCACAATACGCCAAAGACAAAACCGAAAGCGTGCAATTACGGCCTCTACCTTGCGCGCGGCGACTTAATCGTCATTTACGACGCCGAGGACTTGCCCGAACGCGAACAACTAAAAAAGGCCGCCGCAGCCTTCAACGGCGCAGACGGTCAGCTCGCATGCGTGCAAGCGCGCTTGAATTATTATAATGCAAACGACAACTGGCTGACGCGATTGTTCACATTGGAATATTCACTATGGTTCGATTGGCTATTGCCAGCACTGCAGCGCATGGATGCGCCGATACCGCTCGGCGGCACCTCAAATTTTTTTCGAACTGACATTCTGGAAAATGTAGGCGGCTGGGATCCATTCAATGTAACCGAAGACGCCGACCTTGGCCTTCGGCTGTCGCGGCTTGGTTATCGCGTCGAAGTGCTTGATTCAACAACGTATGAAGAAGCAAATTGCCAGGTCAACAATTGGATACGCCAGCGTTCGCGATGGATGAAAGGATACTTACAGACTTGGCTCGTACATATGCGCAAGCCCCACAGAATCATTGAAACAACCGGCTGGAAAGGATTCTTCGCCGTCCAAATGTTTGTGGCGGGCAATCTTTTCAGCGCGTTGATCAATCCTGTTATGTGGGCGTTGTTTCTCATGTGGATATTTGTGAAAGCGCCGCTCATCGAACAGATGTTTCCTTCGCCCCTCATGCAGATAAATCTGGCGGCGCTCGCTTTTGGCAACATCTTCTTCATCGCGATGATGGCCCTTGCCCCGATCAAGCGAAACCGCAGCGACCTTTCTATGTACGGATTGTTGACGCCCGTTTACTGGTTGCTAACATCAGTCGCTGCGTATAAAGGCATGTGGCAAGCTATCACAAAACCACACTATTGGGAAAAAACCGATCACGTGATTAGCGACGCGGCGAAAGCCCGCCGCACCAAAGCGTTGAATGATCACTTTTAAAAAAAAGTCGAAAAACCTGTCCTGAACGATGTCATCTCTTGCCGGCTATAAGTACCTTAAAATGAATGGACTTGGTAACGAGTTCGCAATTTTTGATCTCCGCAACAAGCCGGCTGCAATTGATGCGGAGACTGTGCGCATTATCGCCGATAACAAAACGGGTCCTGGTTGCGATCAGGTCATTACGATTGAAAACCGCAAAGGATACGACGGCGTTTTCATGGGTGTATGGAACGCAGACGGAAATGAAGTTGGCGCCTGCGGCAACGCCGCACGCTGTGTCGGCTGGCTGTTAATGAATGAAACGGGCGAAGGCAACGCCAGATTTATGACGGGTGGCGGAGAACTGTACGCTTTGCGCATTGGCGAAAACCGTATTGCAATTGATATGGGCGAGCCCCGGTTTCACTGGCGTGATATTCCGCTCGCTGAACAGATGGATGACACCCGCTTTGTGGACGTCAAACTCGGTCCCATAGACAACCCCGTACTGTGGGGGCCATCAGCCGTTAATGTAGGAAATCCGCACTGCATTTTTTTTGTTGAGGACGCAGAGTCGCAAGCGCTGGACCGTTTCGGGCCGATGATAGAGCATCACCCGCTCTTTCCCGAGCGGGTTAACGTGTCTGTTGCGCAAGTCACAAGCAAACACGCAATAAGGCTGCGCGTCTGGGAGCGCGGCGCGGGCATTACAAAAGCATGCGGCACGGCGGCGTGCGCCGCTACGGTCGCCGCTCATCGCAGGCGCCTGACCGCGCGCAAGGCGACTGTTACGCTGGACGGCGGCGATCTGGGCGTAGAATGGCGTGAGCATGACAACCATATCATCATGTCGGGCGCAATTGAATTTGAGTATGAAAGCGCGCTGCCGGAAAGTTTTTAACATTGGCAAAACTCTATTTCAATTACGCAGCCATGAATGCCGGCAAATCCACCGCGCTGCTTCAGGCTAGCTTCAACTATCGTGAACGCGGTATGCGGACGATCGAGTTCACGGCCAAGCTTGACAATAGAACGGAAGAAGGCGTGATTGCCTCGCGCATCGGCCTGCGGCGTCATGCTCATCTGTTCGACAGCGCAACCAACCTGTTTGATGTCGTGAAACAGGAAACACAAGACACGAAAGCGGCGTGTGTTTTTCTAGACGAAGCGCAATTTCTAAGCGCAGAGCAGGTTCGTCAACTTTCACAGATCGTCGACAGACTCAATATCCCTGTCATCTGCTATGGACTACGCACCGATTTTCGCGGCGACCTGTTCGAAGGCAGCGCCAGTCTTTTTGCGCTCGCAGATGAGATTCGCGAATTGAAAACAATCTGCAAATGCGGACGCAAAGCGACAATGAATTTGCGCATTGATCCGCAGGGCAACGCAGTGCGTGTTGGCGAAAAAATCGATATCGGCGGCAATGACAAATATGTCCCGCTCTGCCGGAAACATTTTTTCGACGCGCTTGAAAAAGATTAAGCGGCCATCTCTATCCGAACGCGCCGTAATGGTTGCTGATGGCCTGGCTGAGCTTGCGCGACAAACCGGCGATTTCACTTAGCGGCGCCACAAAATCCCGGTGAATTTCAGGATAGGCGCCGCCTTCAAAAACTGAATCCTGCACAGGCTCCCTCAAACCCTTGAAGGCTTCTCCGGCCTCACTTTTCTTGGGAAAAATTCGGCCGATCATCATAATCGCTTCATCCAGTTTCCAATCAAAAGCAAGTTCTATCAAATCTTCATTGTCCAAATCATGCCGGCGCGAGAAAGGCGGCACGCTGGCGACGACCGAAACCGCTTTCGCCATAAGCGCCTGGCGAATTGCGTGCAATACACTGAGTTCAGCTTGCTGTACCGGTAACGAATCTTCGGGAACGATTCCCTTGGAAAGCAAATCATCGAAACGGCGCATATCCTGCGCAATAAAATCCGTTAACTGATTAAATGCTATCGAGGTCGCGCCATCCTCGAGGGCGGCCTGTACATTCTCATACGCATCAGCCGCGTGACCTGCGCCGGCGGCGACTGAAAGCTCGGACCAGAAAGACGGCGAAAAAATCTGAGCGTAAGCGCGCAGAACGGACACATTGGTGAGACGACGCGCATGCGCGGCCAGCGCCGTTAATTCTCTCATTCTGCGAGAACAACTGATATGATCCACAAGCCGTTCGGCTTCCTGGCCTGCAGCACTGCCAAAGCCGCCAGACACATTAACGGGAGCGCCAAGCTGCTGCAGAATCGCGTTATGCGGGATGGCGCGCAGCGCGCTCAAATCAAATCCCTCGCCGCGGGCGCGCTTCGTCTGCCGCGATCCGGTTTTATATAAAAACTGCAACGCGAAGCCGGAAAGCGCGCGGCGATAATCATGACGCCGGAAGAGATCTTCCTGCCAGGACTTCAGGCCGCGATAAAAGTCCCATGAATAATTGATGTCCGCGTAGAAACAGTCCACCGCTTTCGATGAAAAGTCTTCAAGCGTTCGCGCCCATAACATTTCGATCGTTTGCGAGGCAAGTTCCTGCGTCTGAAAATGCAGGTACCCCTCGCCGCCCTGAAAGCTACATTCCGTACTTAACGGAATGTTTTTTTCAGCAAACAGCGATCGCACCCACGGCGCCGTTAAGTGGTTTAAACGTTCCGTGAAAGAGCCTGAATGTGCGCCCCGCCCCATGGATTCGCCATGAGTATTGAAAATCAGGGCTTCAACTTCGTTCAGTCCCGCATCCGCAAGCGCGCGAGCAAATAAAACATGCAGCCTTTCGGTCGCGAGATTAGCAGCGCACTGTCCCATAAACCGGCCGGAGTCGGAAAAACCAAGCTGGATGCAGATGCGCCCGCGCGCTGTGATATACTCCTTAAATCCGGATTCGCTGAGCAGTCTCTCAATAAACCGTCCGCCGCGCTCCAGCGCCTGCGGCGATTCAAACAACGGCGAAATATCCAGCTTATGATCAACGCCATAATGGCGAGCCAGGTAAACGGCGCCCATCACGGTCGCCGGCGCTTCGCATTCAGCGATCAGGTACCGGATCGGGGCGTCCCCATCGATATGTTTGAGGATTTGCGCGCACAACATGAACTGCCGGCGCGCTGTCATTTTCTCCAGAAAAACCGATGCAAAGTTTATCGGCTTCGCCTTTGTCGATGTCGCCTTTTTTGCTGCAATATCGAGTGCTGACCGGCCCAGAAACCCCGTATCCGGATCGAGCCCGAAGTCAGCGCGCAAAGCCGAACGAACCTGAGCGGCGTTGACGCGCAAATGGATACGCGAAAGCCCCAGGCCATAGGCGCACATATCGGCGCGCAATAGTATCAAGGCGATCTTGTCATCCCCGCCATCTTCGGTTTCGATCAGCGATGTAATTGTCTCGATAGCGCCGGAAAGACTTATCAGACGGCCAGGAGCGTCTTCAGTCAGAAGGTTCGCCGCCTTCACAACCGTATCGGCGTCGTCAAGGTCGCCTGCGAAAGCCTCCGCCTGGCGCTCGGCAAGCGCTGCGGCTTCGTCCAGCTCCTTATGCAGTTCGGATAATGTTTCGTCCGTATTTTGCGTTCGGATTTTATCTATTTGTAAAACATAACGGCGCAATTGCGCCGCTTTTTCAGAAATCCGAATACGGATGGTTTCGCCCCAATGGATATCCGTACGCCCGTCAAGGTCATAACCAACCCAACTCGCCACACTTACCGGATTGAGCTTTAACGTCGTCCAGCGTTTGGGAAAACGTTCGCGCGCAACGCAAATTATCGCTTCGTTCAGGGCGCGCATGGCGTCTTGCGCGTTCACAATCGCTTTCTTGGCTTCGCCATGTTCGTAACGCAATGTAATTTCATCGCCGGCGTTTTCATTGAGCGCTTTGAGTTTGCCGCGCCACGCCTGTTTCTCGTTGTCGGCGCCATCAACCGGATAGTCCGCCATCAAATCACGACGCGCCGCGCCGAGCGCGAATGTCGGGTGCGCCGTAAACACAAGGCCGTTTTTCGCGTCCTCTGCAGCGGAGCGAAAAGCCTCAAATCCGCGCTCTGCTAGCCCGTTCAAAAGCGCATCCAGGTCAACAGCGCCGTCGGCGCGTCGTTTATGAAAAGCGCAAGTACGCGCTTCAAATGCGCGATCGTTCAATTCCTGAACCACGGCCGCCGCAGCGCCGATCGTGATGTCGCCGCGCTCAAGCGCCATAAACAATTCCGACGCAAGACGCGCGACCGGGTTAAGGTGCGGGTCTTGCCGGCGCTCATCTTCGAGCGCCTTGAACGTCTCAATGAGCGATTCAGCGGTTAAATCTCCGGATGTGTTCTTGATCGTCACAATCGCTCCTTATACTGCAATCATTGCCGCGCCGCAGCATAGTAGCGGAACCCCGCAGGTAAATAGCCAAATGAAAGTTGTTGAGCAGAATCAACTATTTGAGTGGTGGTAATTGCTGGCGGAGAGAGAGGGATTCGAACCCTCGGAACACTTGCGTGCTCAACGGTTTTCGAGACCGCCCCGTTCGACCACTCCGGCACCTCTCCGCGACGGGCGCTGGTCAACCGCCCGAAAGTCTTGCCGCGCCGGCAAGAAATGGGGTGTCTAGCCCCTGATCCCGGCACTTGCAACACGCACGCTATAGAGTATCTCCGCCAAGAATTGTTTAACCCGCCAGCGCTTCGGCGCGGGGTCCGGTCAGCGGCGGCGAAACCCGCCGAAAGCCGCTTGACGGCTCGCCGCCGCCGGGCTAGAGACCGCGCTTTCATAACAACCGGGCGGCAGAAACCGGGGCGAAAAAGGACAACGGGGCCGAAAAGAGCCCTTCGGAGTCGGATATGTACGCAGTCGTAAAGACTGGCGGTAAGCAATACCGCGTTTCCAAAGACGATATTTTGAAGGTTGAACGCCTGCCCGGCGAGGCTGGCGAAATCGTCACGCTTGGCGAGGTGATGATGCTCGGCGACGGCGGCGATGTGACCGTGGGCGCGCCGGTAGTGGACGGCGCCAGCGTTGCGGCGGAAATTCTCGAGCAAAAGCGCGACAAGAAGATCATCATCTTCAAAAAGCGCCGCCGCCAGAATTATCGCCGGAAAAAAGGCCACCGCCAGCATCTGACAGTCCTGAAAGTCACGGAAATCCTGACAGACGGCGCCAAGCCGAAACCGGCGGCGAAGAAAAAAGCCGCCCCGAAACCGGAAAAAGCCGCTGATAAGCCTGCGGAAAAGAAATCCGCGCCGAAGGCTGAAGCCAAACCGGCGGCCGCAGGCGGAAAAGACGATCTCAAAAAGCTTTCCGGCGTCGGTCCTGTGCTTGAGGAAAAACTGAACGATGCGGGCGTCACCAGTTTCGCGCAGATCGCCGCGTGGGGCCCGAAAGACATCGAAGAATTTGACGAGAAGCTCTCCTTTAAAGGCCGGATCGAACGCGAAGGCTGGGTTGAGCAGGCAAAAGAACTCGCCAAGGGCGAGAAGGAGTAAGAGATGGCGCATAAAAAGGCAGGCGGTTCCTCCCGCAACGGACGCGACTCGGCTGGACGCCGTCTCGGCGTCAAGAAATACGGCGGCGAAAACGTCATTCCGGGAAACATTATTGTGCGCCAGCGCGGTACAAAGTTTCATCCGGGCGACAATGTCGGCATCGGCAAGGACCATACGCTTTTCGCCCTGGTGAATGGGCGCGTACAGTTCGCCGAAAAGCGCGGCGGCAAAAATTTCGTTTCGATCATTCCGGGCGAATAACACCGCGCCGTCGCCGGCGCGCGATTGCGCCGGCCGGTTTGAGGATTTTAAGGGAAGGCGCAAACCGCGCCTTCCCTTTTTCTTTTGAGGCTGGTCATGACGGTCATCCAAATCAATCGCTATACATTGAGGCCGATGATGGAAACGGACGCGCCCGTCCTGGCCGGGCTTTGCAACGACCCGGCGATCGCCCGCAATACGGCGCGCATACCCTGCCCGTACACGCTTGAGGACGCCCGGCGGTTTGTGCGCTATATCGCAGAAGCGGGCGCGGCGGGCGACGAATTCGCGTTCGCCGTCTGCGCCGATGACCGGATCATCGCCTGTTGCGGGGTCGCCAAGGACGGCGGCGCCTGGGAGCTTGGTTACTGGGTCGCAGCGGCGGCGCGCGGACGCGGCGTCGCCACGCAAGCCGCCGGCGCCGTGACGCAATTTGCGTTTGAAACGCTTGGCGCCGAAACTGTCACGGCGGGTTATTTCACCGACAACCCTGCATCCGCGCGCGTGCTTGATAAGCTCGGCTTCCGTGCGACCGGCGAGACGGTCGAACTCTATTCTCTGGGGCGCGGCTGCGCCGTCGAAACCCGGCGGATGGCGCTCAACGCAGCGGATTTTGTGCGTCCCGAAGGCGTTCGGATCAAAACCGCGAAATAAAACGAGCGCCCGGGACTTCCTGGATGTTGTGCAACTCCAACTTTGCGGCGCGCCTTGGCGGCGTGATTGCTGGCGTAGAGAGGAATGTGGTGCAACTTTCACAAGATTGTTGTGCAACATTGGATTTAACACGCGCCTTTCCCGTTTCTCGCATTCCGTTGGCGCGCCTGAAGTGCGGCCGAAGCTGAAAGCGAGCTCATGCAGAACTTACGGGGCGTAGTATAAGGCCGTAGCAAAAGGGGTGGATATCTACGCACCGAAAGCGGGATTCCGGTCGATTTTCGCCTATCAGCGTATATTTTCGCGAACCCCACTCAACCTGACGGTGTGTGGATGGTAAAGCGAGATCACACAAGGAAAGGCCGCCATGACCGAGATCACCGAATTCATCGTCGACAAGCGCGATCTATCGAAACACCGGCTGGCGGCGCGCGCCGCGCCTCAACTGATGGATGGCGAAATCCTGGTGAAAGTCGACCGTTTCGCGCTTACCGCCAATAACGTCACCTATGGGGTGGTGGGCGAAAAGATCGGCTACTGGAAATTCTTTCCGGTTACGGAAGAAAACGAGGGGATCATTCCGGTCTGGGGCTTTGCGGAAATTGTTGAGTCAAATCACCCCGATGTTCCGGCCGGCGACAGGCTTTACGGCTATTTTCCCATGGGCAGTCATCTGGTGATGAAGCCAGAGAAGGTTACGGATGCGAGGCTGTTCGACGGGGCGGCGCATCGCGCCGGCCTGCCGCCGGTCTACAACGCCTATGCGCGCGTTAAAGCCGAACCGCATTTCGACAGGGAGATGGAAGATGAGCGCATGGTGCTGTTTCCGCTCTATGCGACGTCATTTTGTATTTACGACTTTCTAAAAGACAATGGCTGGTTCAATGCGCGCCAGGCGATCATTCTTTCCGCGTCGAGCAAGACCGCCATCGGAACCGCCTATGCCATCAAGGATGATCCCGGCGCGCCGCGTCTCGTCGGCCTGACCTCCGCGCGCAACCTGAATGCGGTGGATAAGCTGAAAATCTATGACGATGTTTTGACCTATGACGATATCGACAGGATCGATGCGGACACGGCGGCGGTGATTGTGGATATGTCAGGCGACGGCGCCGTGTTGAACGCGCTGCATAAAAAACTCGGCGACAAGATGAAGTTCACATCGAATGTCGGCGTCACGCATTTTGACGCCAACACCATGGGACCGGACTTTATCGCCGAGCGCAGCCAGATGTTTTTCGCACCGGGGCACATTCAAAAGCGCACGCAGGAATGGGGGCCCGGCGCGTTTGAAAAGCAGGCTTTCGCCTTCTGGAAAGACGCGTCGATCAAATCCCGCGACTGGCTGGTGATTCGCCGCGAGAGCGGCGCCAAAGCCGTTGAAAAAGCCTGGAACGAAGTCCTTGCGGGCAAAACGCCGGCGGATGCAGCGTGGGTCGTCGGGTTTTAGGCGGCGCCTCGGGATGAGGACTGATTTGTACCTGGATTAAAACGGATTGATCGCATACCCGTCCTGCTGCAGCAGGACATGCGCGGTCATGGCCGAGAGCGCCATTTCAACGCCGGGCGCCAAGTCGTCATTCGTAACGTCATAATAAGCTGCGCTTTGTCCGCAGACGATAATCCGCACGCCCTCGCCCGTTAACGACGCGATAAGAGCCGCATTGGCGTTCTCGCCGCCTATAGCATCCGCGTAGCGCGCAGCATTCGAAACATCGTAAACCGCCTTGCCGTGCACGACTACAGCGACGTTGATATCCTCTATGGGCACGCTGGCGCGCGCATGCATATTGATAAACCGCGCGGCGGAGACAAGCGTCCGGTTCAATTCGCCCGCATCGGCGGCCTTGCTGACGTCGAAACTGATCCGCATTTTCGTCTTGTCTGGAATGCTGAAGTCGGCATCGACATCGGCGACAGGACCAAAGTCTTCGAATACAGGGCCGGTTCTGAATTTTTCGCCCTGCGCATGCGCCGGCGCCGCCAACAGCGCAAATGCAAGCGCGGCATGGAAAAACGATTTCATCTAATTTTCCTTTCTAAACGCGCCGCCCCTTCCAGCGGACGTTATAAAGATCGAAGCGCCGGTTTTTAAGATTTTGCACAGCGCCAGACTGGCGGCTGATCAGCAAATCCTGAAGGCTTAAATCGGCAAGCGCAATAGTCTCGGTATTCGGCGCGGTGTCCGCCGCAACACCATCGCGCGCGAAAGCGAAGTCCGACGGTGTCAGGATACAGCTTTCCGCATAGTGAATATCCATGTTTTCAACATTCGGCAGATTGCCGACCACGCCGGAAAGCACCACATAGCACTGGTTTTCAACCGCCCGCGCCTGACAGCAATAGCGCACACGCAGATAGCCGCGCCTTTCGTCGGTGCACATGGGAACAAACAGGAGCATTGCGCCCTGATCAACCAGATGCCGGGCGATCTCGGGGAATTCTGAATCATAGCAGACCATGACGCCAATGGGGCCGCAGTCGGTGGGGATGACGCTCGCGCCCTCGCCGCCCTTGATGTTCCACCACGTGGTTTCCGCGGGCGTCGGGTGCAGCTTGTCCTGGCTGTACATGGAGCCGTCGCGCAGGAATACATAGCTGACATTGCGAATGTCGCCGTTCTCCACGCAGGTCGGGTGCGTGCCGCCGACAATATTTATATTATATGAAACAGCCAGCTTGCCCATAAATGCGCAAAACCTGTCCTTGTATTCGGCGACTTTCGCGATCGCCGGGGCGGGCGCCAGCTTTTCCGTTTCCAGCGATAAGAGCTGCAGTGTAAAAAGCTCAGGAAACACGACAAAGTCGGCCTTATAATCGGCGGCGACATCGACAAAATATTCAACCTGCTCTTCAAATTCGCGAATGCGCGAAATGCGACGCATCTGAAACTGCACCGTCGCCACGCGAACATTATCCGGCAAACGCGAATCGGGCCGCGTCGATTTTTGCGGCGCCACTTCCGGCGCCAGCGGATTGCGCCAGATCATATGCACCGCGTAACCCCGCGAGGCGTGATCATCTGTCAGATAGTTCGGCAATATGCCGATGGGCTCGAACCCTTGCGCGATCTGAAAATTGATCACCTGGTCCTTGATCCGTTTTTCGACAACCGCGTTTACATAATCCCAGGGGTTGGCGAATTCCTTTTCCCGGCGCGCATATCCCGGCAAACGCCCGCCGAAGACAATGCCTTTCAATTCCATATATTCGCAAAGCTCGCGACGGAGTTTATAGAACCGCTGGCCGATGCGCAGGCGCCGCGCCGATGGATCGACGCTCACTTCCATACCGTATAAATAATCGCCGTTAGGGTCATGCCGGGATGCAAAACCGCCGCCGGTGATTTCCATCCAGCTATGAGGCTGCATGACCGGTTCTTCGCCTATAATGAATGTTGCGCAGTAGCCTACCGTCCTGCCCTCATATTCGGCGACATACTGGCCTTCGGCGAAATTGTTTATCTGGCCGCGAATCTCGTCCTCTGACGACGCTTCCTGCTCGCCATAAACCCTGGCGGACAGCGCAGCGATTTCAGGTACGTCGGAAAGCACTGCATTGCGGATGACGAGCGTCGGTTTCTTGTCTGTTTCGGACATATATCACTTGCATGCGTTAGTGTTGGCGCGTGCTGTAGGCCTAGCACGGCCCGTAAAGCAACAGCAATTGGCTGTCATCGCGGTTCGACGCGCGGATCGTTAGACGCTATTCTCGTTGCCGGCAGGAAAGGCGAACCATGACCGAACATCTCGTTAAAACTGATCTCGCCGACGGCGTCGCAACCGTCATGCTGAACCGGCCGGACGCGCTGAACGCATTTACGCCCGACCTGTTACGGGCGCTCATCAGCGCCTTGAATGATGTGCAGACCAATGCGCGCGCGATCATCCTCGAGGGCGCCGGGCGCGCCTTTTCCGCCGGCGTCGATCTCAAGCTGCTGCAAGGGGCGACATTCGAGGAAGGAAAAGTCGACGATGTGTTTGACGGGGCGTCCTTCGCCGCAGTGGAGGCGATCAGGCATTGTCCGGTCCCGCTGATCGCCAAGGTGCACGGGTTTTGCTTTACAGGCGCGCTGGAACTGGCGCTGCACGCCGATTTTATTCTGACGACAATCGATACGAAATTCGGCGACACGCACGCCAAATGGGGCCTCCGGCCGAGCTGGGGCATGAGCCAGAATCTGGCGCGCGCCGTCGGCGTCAGGCGCGCCCGGGAACTGTCTTTTACAACAGCGACCTTTACCGGCGCCGACGCGGCGCGCTGGGGACTGGCGAACGCAGCCTTCACCGATAAAGCCGCACTGGACAGCGAGACGCAAAATCGCGCCGTCGCGATCGCAGCGGCAAGCCCCGGCGCCATCGCCGCCTATAAGGATCTTTATCGCCTGCACGAAGAAAACCGGCCGCTCGAAGACGCGCTGACCGAAGAAGTTGCGCGCAACTATCCCGGTATCACCGATACAATGGAACGGCTGCGGGGTTTCGCCAAATGACAACCGCTTCCAGTAATCGCCCGCGGCTGCTCGTTGATATCGTTTCCGATCCGGTCTGCCCGTGGTGCTATGTTGGATTGAAATCCTTCCAGCTTGCGCGCGACCGGCTGGCGAATGAGTTTATTGTTCTGCCCCGCATTCGCGCCTATCAGCTTAACCCGGACACGCCCGAAGAAGGCGTTGATCGGCAACTTTATTACGCCAGAAAATTTCCCGATGAGAAACAGCGTTCGGAAATGCTGCACCACCTCAAAGCCGCCGCGGCCGGCGCCGGTTTTTCATTCGATCCGGCCATACCTTCGCATTTGCCGAATACTTTGAAAGCACACCAGATCATCCGTCTTGCCCATTTCGACGGCGCGCAGGAGCGGCTCGCCAACGCGCTATACGCAGCCTATTGGGACCGTGGCGAAGACATTGGCGATGAGGACGTTCTGGTTGCTCTCGCCGGCGAGGCCGGATTGGACGAACAGAACGCCCGGCGTGATCTGGGCGATGAAAAGAGCGCGGCGGAAATCAAATCCGAAGCCGGCGCCTTCCGGCAGGCCGGCGTAACGGGCGTGCCCACCTATATCGTCAATGAACGCAACGGTTTTTCAGGCGCCCTGCCGCCGGCGCGGCTCGCCGATGCGTTGCGGCAGGCGGCGGGGACGCAATAATAAAATTGATGCCGCTCAACGGATTTATAGGCTATAGTGCGCCCATGAAAAAATTTTCAGCTCTTGTCGTTTTTGTATTCAGCATTTGTCTCCCGGCGCATGCGGAGATTACAGTCGATAGCGCCAGGGCGCTTGAAAAGGCCGTGAGAATGGCGGGTTCCGGCGAGACCATCCGCGTGGCGCCCGGCCGTTATGATTTAACCGATCTGAAAATTCCCCGCGACATGACGATTATCGGCGAGGGCGAGGTTACCTTTTACTCCTCGGCGCCCGTCGCCAAGGGTATTCTCAACCCGCTCTGGGTGTCGACATTTACAGTCGAGAATATCCGGTTTGAGGGCGCGCAATCGCCGGACCTCAACGGCGCAGGTATCCGTCATGACGGCGAACACCTCAAGGTCGTCAACTGTGTTTTCAAAGACAGCGAAAACGGGATTCTTGCAACCGGACAGGACCACGGAAAGATTATTATTGTGGGCTCGAGGTTTTTAAATAATGGCTATGGCGACGGTTACTCTCACGGAATCTATGTTGCGAGCGGCGCCTCGCTGAGCATCGAGGACAGTGATTTTGTCGGCACGAAAATCGGGCACCACGTCAAATCACTGGCCGGGACGACACACATCAAGCGTTCAACATTCGACGACGCCGACGGGCGGACCAGCTACGCCGTAGATACGTCGCGCGGCGGCGCTGTGGCTATTACGAACAATAGTTTCATACATGCTGCGAATGCGGACAATTCAACATTGTTTAATTATGATTTGGCGCGCGGCGGCGAAGCCATTTCCCTGGAAATAACCGGCAATCGCATTATCAACCGCAACCGCAACGGCCGTCTCCTGCGCAACGAAACCTCTTTGCAGCCGGTCTTGCGCGATAATGACATTACAAACGAGGCCGGCGGGAAACTCGATATCAATTAATCATAAAAACTTCATGTTTGCATAACGCCAACAGCGCCGCCGCAATTATATACGCTACGGTTTACCAGCGCCGTCCGGCCTCCAACCTGAAAAGTCTCGCCGGCGCATACATTACCAAATTTTTCGGCCCCGGCGCCAAGGCGCGCCTGGCGCCGTCTTGACGCGGCCCGGCGGCTGTATTTTAAATCCTGACGCGACTTTGTTTTGCCGAGCTTTGCGTCCCGCTTTTTACTAGGAACTGCGGCCAAAATTCAGGATCCCAAGACATGGTTGCCTACTATGTTTCCGGCGCTTCGCCGCGCAAGAAACCACGCCATGAACAGGAGATCGACGAATGGCTACAGGCGCTGTCAAATGGTTCAACGCCACAAAAGGATACGGATTTATTGCTCCCGATGATGGAGGCAATGACGTATTCGTACACATTTCCGCCGTAAAAGAAGCGGGCATGCCCGACCTTCAGGAAGGTCAGCGCATATCATATGAGTTAGTTGAACAACGCGGCAAAACCTCGGCTGGCAATCTGAAAGCCGAATAATTTCTGTACGCAAAAAATTCAGGAAACCGCCGCCGACGCCGCGGCGGTTTTTTTGACTCTATGACGTCTGAGGTCGCACGAGCCGACAGGGTTTATGCTCCGGCGACGGTTTCTCAATGTCAAATTGCCTACTCTCCCCGGCCGGTCTTTAACGGCCGACGGACCGGACGGCCGGAGAAACGCATAAAGGCCACAGCGACCAATAAGCGCAAGCTCGATGCGCCGGTAGATAAAACTCCACTGGAAAAATTCCACGCTTTAATCAGCGCTCCCCGGCCAAGCGCAGGGCTTCATTGCGCGGAATGAACCGGTTCTCAGGTTTGCACACGAATGGCGGACCCGATAGGATTCGAACCTATGGCCTCTGCCTTCGGAGTTGTACCCTACACTATTTCCGAGGATTTCCGAGGTTTTCGACATTCTTGTGGATTTCACTAAATCCAGCAACGAATTCAACCAGCTAAAGTGATCCTCAGCCCGCAGAACGTTGCGAAGCGTTCGAACGGTTTGCATCCGATTTTGACCCACGGTGCTGAGATGGTGCTAACATGAAATCGCGTTTTCGTTTCTGCCTTTCCAAGGCAGCGGCCAAAATTGCTAGTGCTAAAACGGTGCTAAGATGCGGGCCAAACGGCCTTTCGGACGGTGTCGCAGATGCCATCCGATAATGTCAAGCTGACCAAACGCATCGTCGATGGCGCTTCGCCGAAGGAGAGCGCTTACACCTTGTGGGACCGCGATCTCGCCGGGTTCGGGCTCCGGGTTCAGCCGACGGGGGTCAAGTCCTACATCGCCTTTTATCGAATCGGCGTCGGCAGAGGCGCGAAGCAACGCCAGGTCACGATCGGCAAATCGACCGCCGTCACTTGCGAGGCGGCGCGACGCGAAGCGCACAAATTTATCGGTGCGGCGCGCGCCGGTGAGGACCGATATGACGCCATCCGCAAGGCTGAAAATGAAAACATGTCGGTTTCGCGCATAATCGACTTATGGGCGGAAGAGGCTGCGCCGATCAATCGCAGGACCGGAAAGCCTCGCCAGGCGGCCGGCGTTTTGAACGACATCAACCGCCTTAACGCTCATGTGAAGCCGCTGATTGGCCCGCGCCCGATCGGGGCCCTTTCAAAGGGGGATATCGAAAAGCTTCGCGACGACATCACGAAAGGCAAGACTGCTTGCGAAATTAAGACGAAGAAATTCGGTTTGCGGCGGGTCAAGGGCGGCGAAGGAACCGCGAAGCGCACGATCAGCACTTTCAAAAGCGTCCTCTCGTTCGCTGTCGACCGCGGGTTCATCGTAGAGAATGTCGCGCTCGGCGTAAGGCTGGCGCCCGACAATAAGTGTGAGCGGTTTCTGTCCGAGGAAGAGGCTGGCCGGGTCGGCGCCGTGCTGGCGAAATGGGAAGCGGAGGAACGGCGCATGAGCGGCGTCCGGATCATCAAGCTTCTGCTTCTTACCGGCGCCCGCACGGCCGAGATCGAAGAATTGCAGTGGCGTGAGATCGACTTCGATCAATCGTTTTTCCGGTTCAGCAATACGAAGTCCGGCAAATCGATACGCCCGGTCTGCCCGCAAGCATTGGAAATACTTCGATCGACGCCGAAGCAGCATGAAGAGTTAGTGTTTCCAAATAGAAAACAAACCGGCCCCTATCGCGGCACGCAATCGGTCTGGCGGGATATTCGCGTAGAGGCTGGCGTGCCGGATGTGCGCAAGCACGATCTCCGGCACAGTTTCGCTAGTTTCGGAATTTCAAGCGGGTTGTCTCTGCCAATCATCGGCGCACTTCTGGGCCACCTGCGTCCAGAAACGACCCAGCGCTACGCTCACTTGGCTGACGCTCAGGCGCGGCAAGCGGCCGTCAGCGTGGGGGGAGTAGTCGGATCGGCCTTGAAGCTATAACGAGTTTATGCGTCCAGAACATAAACCGATCCGCACTAATCGAGCTTCACGTTCGGCGGGCCATCTTCGCCGGATCGGCATGCCGCTTCGGCGTTTCGGTGAGGGCTATTGGCCGATCTCATAACCCGCTTAACCTCAGTATTTCAGGCGTTTTGCTGATTATTTGTAGTGATTTGGCCGATCTTTTGGCCGATCATGCGCGCAGGATTTTTGAAGCCGTCATTTCCAAAATTGTAACCGATCGATCACAATTCAAAATGTGATCGATCGGTTACATCGCAAATTTATTGCAAGCTTCAAATTATGGGATCACCTTGAGCAAGCTTTCCGCACGGGCTTTTGCAAGTGAAGCAATTTCATCCAAAGCCTCATTGTCCGGCGCGTTGGCGCCAACCTTTTCTGACGATCCTGCAACGCTGTCTCTGATCGCCTCGGCCAGCTCCTTCGTCCGATTTTTGATGAAGCGCTGCGCCAGCCCGGTCTCTTCTGCGAATTTCTCCCAGTCGGTTGCTTTCAATTCCTCCAGCGTATGGCGCTTGGCGATTTTCATAGCGAGACGGGGCGACAACGCCGGATAATAGACCGTTGACAGAAGGTCATAGAGCGGCGCCAGTTCAACGGCGCCGTTTTCACGGTAAAGAAGGCTGAAATTTTTCGCGTGCGCATCGGCGTTGCCGATAATGAGATTGAAGATCGCGGCGTCGAAAAGTTTCAGAACCTCCACCGCCGGACGCGACGCGGCCCGCCGCAACAGATCAAAACAGTCCCGGAAAATCGGCCCGCCATCAGCGGCGTATTTGCGCTCGGACGTAAACCCGAGCGCCTGACAGAAATCCTCCTGGTGCAAGCGGCGAAGGCGGCCGTTCCCTGCCGCTGTCCGATCATAGCGTTCGACCAGCAAAAAGGCGCGCTCGCCCGCCCGGCCGATTTCCACCTTGGCGACATCAAGGCCGATATCTCTGCCGAGCGTCATGGCGAAGGCTTCATTTTCCGTAGTCGCGGGAAACCGTTCAATTGGCGGCTTCAAGATATGGCTGGTCGCTTCTCCTGGCGCCGGCAGTGCAACGGCGCCGTTAATGCGTACGACGGGGAGTTTTACCTGCGCGCCCGCAAGCGACAGGCGGAGCCCTTCGCGCCCGGCGAGAAACGGCCGGGCCGGCAAGTCGTCCAAGATGGCAATAAGGTCTTTTTCGCTGAGCGGCTGCGTCTGGTTTTCCGCCGGCGCCGGCGGCGCTTCCCCTTCGGGCCACAGGCTTATAGCGCCGGCGACTTCGCCGCCGAGTTCATCGAGCAGTTTGAATTCATTGCCGCGGCTAACGCCGAGCGCTTCGGCGACGGCAATGCGCTGGCTTTCTTCCGGCAACAGGCCTTCAAAAAACGGTCTGCATTCGCGGCGGCTGTACGGCTCTTCGCGTTTGGGCAGGGAAAAGGATAGCGCCCGGCTTTCCGGGGCCGCCAGCCAGCCAACTGCATAGGAAAATCCCATCTCGCCATGACGGTCGATCGTCAGCGACCCGACGATGTCGCCGCCCCACCAGACGTTCAGCGACTTGGTCACGATTTTGCGCCCTCGGGTCCGGTCAA
Source organism: Hyphococcus sp. (assembly GCF_965228385.1). GTDB lineage: Bacteria > Pseudomonadota > Alphaproteobacteria > Caulobacterales > Parvularculaceae > Hyphococcus. The sequence goes on from NZ_OZ245810.1 coordinate 2,579,750, forward strand.
CTCGATCTTGCAGCCAAGCGCATTCAATACCGCCAGTGTCTTTCCAAGTTGCGCGGTGTCCTTGCCTGCCTCCAATTCGATCAGGAATCTGAGGCCGACGCCGGCGGCGCCGGCGAGCTGGTCCTGGCGCAATCCCTGACGTTTGCGCATGTCGCGTATGGATATGCCGATCTGTTCCGGTGTCATAAAATATTCCCGAACGGGAATATATGCGCGGAAATTCTTAAAATCAAGCCAATTGTTCCCGAACGGGAATATTAAGCTCAGAGGCGGTTCAAACCGCCCAAACATTCCCGAACGGGAATATTCACACTGTTCCCTTTTCGCGCATCGCCAACCGCATGATGGCGCTATGGCGTTGTTACAAAACCTCGGACAATTCCGCGTCCAGTCCGAGCTTTTGTAACTGCCCAAAGCCATTAGCCAACGAAAAACAAACAGGATCGCCTATTCGGGTGCTCAGGCGCCCGAACTGCGGCTCCACATCATCACCCCGGTCCCGTCCTCTTGGTTTTCGAAAAACGCCGCCCGGATCGGGGCTGCAAAACTCGGATCGTCGAGTTTCAGGGCGAGATATTCCTTACCTTCGTCTTTCGATGTCTCACGCCATCCGGCGCCGAGTTCGGCGCCGCCCGCATAGACCCGATAATCGGGGGCGCCGTCATTCGCTTTTTCCCTGTTGGGAACAATCTTCGCCTTGACGTTGATGGTCATGGTGCGGATCGTCCCGACAAAGCTGTCTTCGGTCTTCGAAAAAGTTCCAATCATGGGCATGGTTTATTTCTCCTTCCTTTGCTGGTGAAGTTCTTTGCGCGCCCGCTTGAAGCCGGCGTCGCCGTTCAAAAATGTTTCGAGCATCTCAGGCGCCAGTTGCTCGATGGGCTCGCGCTTGCCATAGGTCGCCTCATAGATATCGGCGTAGTCCTGCAAGGCCGCGAGCTGGTCCGGCGTTAGCTGGATCGTCAGTTTGGACGGCGTGCGGTCAGGAAGCTCGGCGAGGCGCAAGGACATGGGGGCGTTTCCTTATTCGTAAGGACGAAGGACAAGATCGCGCGTGACGATGACGCGCAACGGCCATCCGGGCCGCACTTTCACGGTTGGCTGGATATTGAGATTGTGATCGACAATGCGCTGGCCCGCCTGATTCGCCGTGTCCTGATAGGAATCGCGAATGGCGCGCGCCAGGCCGTCGTCGTCGTCGACGGCGAGTTCGGTTCCGATGCCGAGGAGCGACGCCAGTCCGGCTGCAACGAAGATGCGGCCCCAATGATTATCGACCTTATCGGATAGCCCGGCGTAACCGGCGGCGTCGGCGCCCGGCATGGCGTCGATCTGCAAGGACGCGCCGTTCGGAAACAACACCCGGTCCCAGACAATGAGCGCGCGGTCCTGCCCGAAAGAGACCTGGCTATCGTAGCGGCCGATCAGACGCGCGCCTTGCGGGATAAGCAAATGCGCGCCGGATACGGTGTCATAAACGGGTTGCGTCACCTGCGCGATGATCGTTCCCGGCAGATCGGAATTTAGCCCCGTGATGAGACTCGCCGGAATGATGGTTCCCGCCATCACCTGATAGGGAGAGACAGGATCGACGAGGCCGTGCGGGTTCAGAATATCGCCGTTCTCCGCATCGCGGGCGAAAGCGATTTTGGAATCCTGCTTGTTCGGATCGTTTTCGCCGTCGATGCCGATACCGCCGCCAAGCGCCGCACTCGCCTCGCGAATGGCGGCGAAAGGATCGACCGGATCGGGAAGCGGCGATATGTTCGACGCCTTCCCCGGCGCCTTGCCGTTCACCTTGAAAAAGACGGGCGAAGCGAGACTCTCCTGCGCGAGTTTCGCCTGCCGGATGCGCTCGGCGCGTTCAGCCTCGCTCAGAGGGTCCGGCCGAAAATCACTATAAGCCGTTTCGTAAACATCGGGCTCAATTCCGAGATCGCGTTCCGCCGCCAGCATGGCGCCGCCGAGATCGCCGGGAATCGGCGGGCCTAATTCAATCGCCGGCTTTGCCGGCGGCAACTGATCGTAGCTTGCAGGAAGCGACGCCAACGCGTCAGTTTTTGGCTTGTTGCGCGTGTTGTAAAGCTCACGCTGTTCGTCGTCGCCCGAAACCTTCGGCGGATCGAGCGCGACGGACGCGGCGAGAAACAAAAGACCCACGCCGACTGCAGCGCCGGCGATCACGACCTTGCGGTTGATCTGCGTCACCGGCTTCGGCTTAGCGCGGAGTTTTAAGGCTTCCGCCTGCTCCTCAAAGGGGATGGGCTCAGCCACGGCCGCCCTCGCCGGTTTTCACAATCCTGACGATTGTCTGGTTTTTCTCGCCATGGCGCAGTTCGGCGCGCGAAAAGAGACGATCGACGATGTAGTAATTGTCCTTCACCCGGTAATTGACGAGTTCGGCGCCGCCCTTTCGGCCGACGACAAAGAGCGGCGGCGCATCGGTGGTCGCAATCGCCGCTGGCATCTGGATGAAAACCTGACGGCCATCATCGAAGACCCGCACCGGACGCCAGTCGGGTCTGTCGCCTTCGATGCGATAGGCGAAATTCAAGTCGCCGAGCGCCAGACCCTTCGCAATGGTGCGCTCGTCGCGCGCCAGGGCGTTTCGGTTTCGGGCGCGCAAGCCGTCCAGCTCGTCCTGCGGATAGCGCCACGATAGCGCCGCCATATAGGCGCCGTCAGTGCTCGAAAGTTCGAGATGATAAACGCGCCGGTCCGTCGCGATCATCAGATTGGTGGAGAGGCCGGGGCCGATGGGTTTTACGAGGATGTGGGCGCGCTCGCCTTCCGGGCCGCCCGATGTCGTATCGCCGACAACCCAGCGCACGGTGTCGCCGGCCGAAACCGAGATTAGCGTCTCGCCCGGCTGCAAGGCGATGTCCGAGACCTGTCCCGGCGCGGCGTAAAGCCGGTAAAGGGCGCCTTCTGTGTAGGGATAGACCTGCACGGCGTTGATATAGCCGTTAAGCGACGGTTCGATCCGCGCTTTCTTGGCGCCTTCGGCGATTGCATCTTCCGGCGTCGCCGAAGCCGTCTTTGATTTCTGGCTTGGCGACGGGATCGCTTTGAGCTGCCCCGGCAGCGGCAACGCCTTTGGCGTTTCGACGATCTCGACCGGAAGCGTTGTTTCATCGTCGAAGGCGGCGACGGCGGGAACGTAAGTTTCCTGCGAGGGCGCCGGATAGGTTTCGCAGGCCGTCAATAAGGTCGCGAGACTGGCGGATATCATGATCTTGTTCATTGCTTTTCTCCGGTGTCGAGATCCTCGCTCCAGTTGAGGCCGTGGATGAATATGCCGAGTGGGTTTTTGCGTAAGGTCGCCGCGTCGCGCGGCGGATCGACGATAATGGTCATCAATGCCGTAAAGCGCTCCGTTTTGGTGAAGGCGGAGTTTTCAAATGTGCGTTCGATCCAGCGCGCCTGGAATGTATCGTCCGAAACCCGCACGACGCTCACCACATCAACCGTGCGCGAACGACGTCCGACACTTTCAAAAGGGTCGTTATCGCGCGCGTAATCATTCAAGATCGCCGCGCCCTTGTCGGTCGTAAAGTCGTAGCCGGAGAGCCAGTTCTGCCGCACGACGATGGGATCAACGGAAAGTCCGCGCACATTTTCAAGAAAGCGCGCGAGATGATGCGCGATCTGCGCGTCGGTGGGATTATATCTCAGCACAGCAGGACCGACGGCCTGGACGGCGCCGAGTTCATCGACTTCGACGACGTAAGGCGTGACGGTCGATTGCAGTGAGCGCCAGACGAGCACCGCCGAAGAACCGACCGCAAGCGCCAGACAGCCAAAGGCCATGAACCGCCAGTTCGCGGCCTGCGCGCGCGCCGCGCCGACGCGCTCGTCCCAGATTTGTCCGGCCTTTTGAAAAGGCGTTTCCGGTTCTGGCGTTTCACCATAGGCCGCGGATGCGCGTTTGAAGAGCATTTATGAATCCTCGCGTTCTTTGAGAGTGGGCGCGGCGCCGCCGGATGAAGCATCGCCGCTGCGGACCGTGTGGGCGGCGAGACCGCCGGCGTCGCGCACATTCTGGCGCGCCTCGAAGCGACCCGCCCAATTGTCGTTCTTGGTCCCGGCGCCGCCTGCCGAAAGACCCGCAATCGTTCCGCCGGAAGATTTGCCGCCGGTCGCAGAAAAAGCTGCCGCGCCGCCCTTGTCATAAGCGGCGCGTAAACCTTCGAAGGGTCTTGCTGCAAACGTCCTGACGCTGTCGGCGCCGGCGCGCGCCATGCCCGCCATACCGGCGGCGGCGCCGGAGACGCCGGTCTTGCCGGATGCGATCTTGCCGAGCTGGTAGGCGGCGGAGGCGCCGCCCGAAAGCGATGCGCCGGCTTTCACCGCGCTCGATGCGCCGCCGGCGGCGGCGCGCCCTGCGGCCATGGCGCCTGCTCCGCCCATATAGGCGCCGGCCGCGAGACCGCCCACAGTGCCGACGGCGGCGCCGGCGCCGAGCTGCGGCGCGCCGGTGATGAGACCGGCGGCGATCCCGGGCCCGAAGATGCCGAGACCGAAAATCGAGACAGCGGCGAGCGTCACCGAAAGCGCCTCTTCCATGGTCACGTCGCCGGCGGAAAAAGCGCTCGCAAGAGACGCAAACATCGTCGAGCCGATGCCGAGGATGATGGCGAGCACCATCAGCTTGATGCCGGAGGTGATGACATTGCCGAGGACGCGCTCGGCGAGAAACGTCGTCTTGTTCCAGAGCGCGAAGGGAACAAGGATGAATCCAGCCAGCGTCGTCAACTTGAATTCGAGCACCGTGATGAAAAGCTGCACGGCGAGAATAAAGAACGACAACAACACCACGGCCCAGGCGAAGAAAAGGATCGCGATGGTGACGAAGTTCTCGAAGAACGCGATGGGGCCGGTGAGATCGCCAATCTCTTCGAGCAGCGGCTTTCCGGCATCGAAACCTGCATTTGCGACGAAGCCCGGACGCATCAGATCCGCCGCGGTCATCGACCCGCCGCCGGCGCGAAGTCCGAGTTCTGCAAAACTGTCGAAGATGACGCCGCTCAGAAACGCGAAATTGCCAATAATGAAGGCAAAGAAGCCCACATAGAGCACTTTCTTGATGAGCTGCGCGACGACATTGGTGTTCTCGGCCATCGCCCAAAAGAGACCGGCGAGCGTGATGTCGATGGCGATGAGGATGGTCGTCAAATAAGCGACGTCCGGCGACAACAGGCCGAAACCGCTGTCGATATAGGTCGCAAAGGTCGTCAGGAAACTATCGATGACCGAGAGATCGTCCATGTGCGTTAGGTCCTAGTCAAAGAAAGGAGTGCTTTGATTTTAAAGTCGTTACTGATCTCGCAAGGTGAGAAACCTTGCACGCCGCATGACGCAATATGCGGCGATGAGCAGATGGGTGAGGCAAGCCGAGTGCTTTCGGTTCGCCATAAATCAGCAGAACCCATCAAAGCCGGACAGACGGGAACTTCCGATCTCGTGGCTGGTCCGGCCAGCGAGCCTGTCATGGCGAGGGAAACCGAACCGATGGTGGAAGCCTCGTTACCTCTTAACACTCGCCAACTCGGAAGTGGGCGGGGACATTTGCGGCGCAAGCCGCCAGTCTGTGGAGCGTTGGTCTGTAGTATGGATGTACGGACTGGAGGCGCGCAGTTCGCTGCGCGCCAGCCCCGGCGTGGGTTTGCGTGGCGCCGGGGCCGGATTCCACACGGGGTAAAGTCGGCGCCTAAAGCAGGCGAGAGATCAGTTGCGGAACCTAAGAACCTTGTGATCGCTTCCGGTGCGTTCCGACGCCGGATGGCTGAAGCGACCAGCGACCGCGATGACGAGGGGCGGAGCCTTCGTAGTAGTCCGGGGACGGGAAAGCCGTCCACATGGCGAAGGGAGGCAGTGGATACGGCAAGCAAGCAGGAGGAAGGGTCATGACCGGCGATGTGAATACGTCGTTCGTCCTCGACATGCAACGCAAGCTGTATCGGTGGAGCAGCGAAGACCCTAACAAGGTGTTCGCTGATCTGTTCAATCTCGTTTGCGACCGCAGAACCCTGAACGAAGCCTGGCGACGGCTCGCCCGCAATAGCGGCAGCCAAACACCGGGAACGGACGGGATGACGCGGCGTTCGGTCGAACAGCGCCCCGGCGGCGCAGCGGGACTCCTCGATGACATTCGAGGACGTCTCCGCGACGGAACTTATCGCCCGGAACCTGTCAGGCAACGGCTTATCCCGAAGCCCGGCAAGCCCGGAGAGTTCCGGCCGCTCGGCATTCCGACGCTGACCGACCGTCTGGTGCAAATGGCTTTGAAGCTGATCTTGGAGCCCGTCTTCGAGGCGGATTTTTATCCGACCTCGTTCGGATTCCGAAGAGGAAGAAACGCTCATGATGCTCTGGAGAGAATCCAGAAATGCCTTCACCCGACAAAGCGTGGACCTTCGGTCTACCGCTACGTTATCGAAGGCGACATCAAGGGGTGTTTCGACGCCATCGATCATCATGTCATGATGGAGCGCGTGCGACGGCGCATCAACGACCGCAAGGTGCTGAAGCTGATCCTCGCTTTCCTGAAAGCCGGCGTGATGGTCGAAGGGACCGTTCGTCATTCCGTCACAGGCTCGCCGCAAGGCGGGATCATCTCGCCGATGCTGTCGAATATCTATTTGACAGCCATCGACGAGCGGTACGGACGATGGTCCATGCGACCTCGCGAACCAAGTATAAACGCCGCCGCTCGACGGGTCAGAGACCACCGACGAGGCAGGCCGGTGTTTTACATGGTTCGGTACGCGGACGACTTTGTCGTTCTCGTCGAAGGCGCGAGGGAGCAAGCGGAAGCTGAAAAGCGCGCGCTGGCGGAGTTCCTGAAGAAGGAACTTCGCATGGAGTTGTCGATGGAAAAGACGAAGATCACCGATGTCAGGGAGGGCTTCGACTTCCTTGGCTATCGGGTGGTGCAGGAAAAGGCGGCTCGCCCAAACAAACACGGGCGACGCCCCCAAGTCGGCAAACTCTTCATTCCGAAGAGCAAGCTGAACGACCTGCGTTACACGATCAAGAGTCTGGTGAAGAGCATCCCTACGGGATGGTCGCTCGCCAACGTCATCGATAGACTTAATCCAATCCTGTTGGGATGGAGGAACTATTACCGCTACGCCACTGGCGCTTATCGGGAGTTCAGCCGTCTCGACTTTTGGATATGGCAGCGCGTCGGGCGCTGGCTGAAGATGAAGCACGGAAACGCATCGTGGCCAGTGCTGCGACGACGCTATCATCTCAGCGCTCCGGGTAAACGGCGGCAATGGACTGAAAAGCCCAAACGCCTGCGTCACCTCACTGAAGGAAGGACGATGCGTTACCCGAACCAGAGCATAGAGAAACCGAACGGATGGAACGCGAAGTGGAAGACCAGACAGCGTGACAGCATGTATGACTTCCAGGACTCGTTCCGACGCCTCAAACATATTTGAGGACCACCCATGGGCGCGCAAACGCCCATGCAGGGAGAGCCGGATGCTTGGAAACCTGCACGTCCGGTTCGGAGAGGGGGATGGAGAAACTTGTCTCCGTAAGGTGATAAAGCGCTTCATCTCTACTCTACGGGTCAGCTTCCCGGCGTGTAGGCGCTGTCGTCGCCAAGAAAACGGATCAAACGCGCCTTCCCCCGCTCGCGTTCGGCGAGCGCGCGCGAAGCTTCAAGCGCTTCGGCGCGATATTGCGCGGCGAGCAGGGTCTGGATCTGCATCATCTGTTCGGCGGAGAGCGCGGCGATCTGGTTGCCGGCCTGCAAGACTTGCAGATTGCCGCCGGCGCCCTGGCTCTCCCCGACAAGCCCATGGAGTTCGTCAATATCGTCGCGGATATTGGTGACCACCTGCGCCTGCACCTGAAGGGAATGCTTGTAGCCGTCGCGGGACTGTTTCCAGGCGTCGCGCGCTTCGGAAACAATCACCGGCGTCGGCGGCGGCGACGCGCCATAAGTCTTGCGATAGATCGTCTCGTAATCGGTCTCGATGGCGGCGACTTTATAGGCGATGCCGTCCGCAAGGTTGATCAGCGCGTCGATGGTGAGCAGTTTCGCTTTCAGATCATCAGCGACAGAGGTCGGCAAGCTCGCCAGATTTTTTGCCTGGTTCTCAAGCATCGTGACTTCATGGGCGAGCTGCTTGATCTGGTTTTGAACTTGCGTCAGCGACCGCGCCGCGGTCAGCAGGTTCTGGGCGTGATTGGTCGGGTCGTAGACGATGCCGCCGAACCCGAACTGCGCATGGGCCGTCCCTGTGATGCACATGACCGGCATGACGCCCATCATAACGATGCTGATGATGGTCTTCTTCATTCTTATCCTCCTACTCAGCCGCCATGCACGATGACGCGGCGCCGGGCCACTGGCGCAAAATATCGACGGCCCATTTGAGATTTTTCCGGGTCAGGAATTCTTCGGCGAACGGCCCGCCGGTTTCGATGATCTGGTCCATTAGTTTTTGATCGGCGGGGCTTGATGAGCCGCAAAAAGCGAGCGCCACGGGGCCGAGTCCCAGCTCGAAAATGCGCGCGCCCAAGGGCGACTGAAAATAATAGTCGCGCTTCGGCGTCGCCCGCGCGATGATCTCGACCTGTCGCGGATTAAGCCCGAAGCGTTCATAGGTTTCGCGCTGCTGCGGCTCTAAGGCGCGTTCGTTCGGGAGAAACACGCGCGTCGGGCAGCTCTCGACGATCGCCGGGGCGATCGAGGCGCCCGCAATGTCGGCGAGCGATTGTGTTGCAAAGACGACAGCGACATTTTTCTTGCGCAGGGTTTTCAGCCACTCGCGGATGCGCGCCGCGAAAAGCGGGCTGTCGAGGAACAGCCAGGCTTCGTCCAATATGATGAGCGTTGGCCGCCCGTCGAAGCGGGCCTCCAGACGATGAAAGAGATAAGTGACGACGGGCGCTACCGCAGCCGGCGACGCCATCAGCGATTCCATCTCGAAACAGACCGTGTCGGCAAGCGCCAGCGTTTCGTCATCGGCGTCGATGAGCCGCCCGTAAGGCCCTTCAAGGGTGAAAGGATGGAGCGCGGATTTCAGCTCATCATGCTGCAACAACATGACGAGGCCGGTGATGGTGCGCTCTCGCTGTTCCGCCGTGCTCAGCGACCTGATCGCCGACCACAGGGCCTCTTTTTTATCGGGCGTTATCGAAACGCCTTCGCGCGCCGCGAGCCCGGCGATCCAGTCGGCGGCGAACGCAGCGCCGGTCTCGCTGTCAATGTCCTTCAAGGGTTGCAGCGATGGTGCGCCGTCGCTGCCGAGATCGATATGGGCGCCGCCCATGGCGAGGGTTGCGGCCCGCGCGGAGCGGCCCTTGTCGAAAATGAAAATCTGCGCGTCATGATAGCGACACCATTGCATCGCGATCAGCGACAGGAGCGCCGACTTGCCGGCGCCGGTCGGTCCGACAACGAGCGTATGGCCTACATCGCCGGCATGGAGATTCACCCGAAACGGCGTCGTCCCGTTGGTGTGCGCCTGGATAAGCGCCGGGGCGGATAGATGCTCGTTGCGCGCCTCGCCCGCCCATACGGAAGAGAGCGGCGTCATGTGCGCGAGATTCAGCGTATGGAGAATCGGCTGGCGGACATTGGCGTAGACATGGCCCGGCAGGCTCCCGAGCCAGGCTTCGACGGCGTTCAAGGTTTCGCGGATCGCTGTGAAGCCGCGGCCATTGATGATCTGCTCGGCCGCGCGCAACCGGTCTTCGACCTCCGAAATATCCTCGCTCATCACCGTCACCGTGGTGGTGACGTAACCGAAAGAGACGAGATCGTTTCCGAGTTCCTGAAGGGCGGCGTCCGCGTCGGCGGCCTTGTTGTCTGCGTCATTGTCGAGGAGCGCGGCCTGTTCGTTGAACATGACTTCGCGAATGACCGCGCCCATGCTCTTTCGTTTTGCAAACCAGTGCCGGCGCTGTTTCGCCAGCACCTTTTCAGCTTCGGGTTTGTCCATGGCGATGAAGCGAGTCGCCCAGCGATAAGGAAATCCCTGGCGGTTCAGATCGTCGAGAATGGCCGGCATGGTCGACGCCGGAAACCCGAGAATGGTGATCGTCCGCAGATGATGGTCGCCGATCATCGGTTCGAGCCCGCCGGTAAAAGGCTCGTCGGCCAATATGGCGTCCAGGAAGACGGGGATTTCCGGCGCCGCAATTCGATGGCGCTTCGCCGACACGCAAGAATGAAGATAGGAAAGGGTTTCGCTGTCGCTCAATGGCTCGATATCGACAAGCGCCGCCGACAGGAGATCATAGGCGCGCACGCAGGTCTCGATGAACGTGTCCAGCCGCCGGCGCCAGTCATCGGTTCCGTGCTTTTCAGACCGGGTGATGAGGGCGCGTTCGGCGCGGCCTTTCGCGTCCGCAGGCGGCAACCACAGCAGCGTCAGGTAATAATGACTTTCGAACTGGTCGCCGGTTTCGCCATCGAGGCCGCCTTCGAAGCGCAACCGCCGTTCTTCATCGACGAGCCAGGACGCGGCGTCGCCAAAATCCGAATGCGGATAATCATGAGCCTCGACTCGAACCGCTTCGAAGAAGAGCGCCCAGCCCGATCCGAAACGGCGCAGCACATTGTTAACGCGGGCCGTCGCCGCAACGAGTTCGGCGTCGGTGGCGCTCTCTAAGTCAGGCCCGCGATAGCGGAAGGTCTTCTGGAACGACCCGTCCTTGTTGAGGACGATCCCCGGCGCCGGGCTACAAGCCCACGGGAGATAGTCCGACAGCAGCCGCGGCTTGTCGCGATATTCACGTAAGTTCAGCATGAAAGATGCGCCTTGTGACGTAGGGAGCGGATTGCAACACTCATAAAATCGGGATCGGCCTTGGCCGCCATGACGGCGCCCGTATGTCCGGCGAGCCAGACGAGAAGCCCCGGTATCCAGAGACGAAGCCCGAGCGCCAATGCCGCAGCGATGGTGCCGATCAGGATTGCGGCCGAACGCGGCGCGCCGCCCATGAGGATCGGCTCGGTCAGAGACCGGCGCAGGGGAATTTCGAAACCGTCCATTACTCGCCTCTCTCAGTAAAGAACGGCGCCGCCGCCGAAGGAGAAGAAAGCGAGGAAGAAACTCGTCGCTGCGAAGGCGATGGAAAGACCGAAGACGATCTGGATGAGTTTGCGCATCCCGCCCGACGACTCGCCGAAGGCGAGCGCCAGGCCGGTCATGATAATGACAATGACGGCGGCGATGCGCGCGACAGGGCCTTCGATCGATTGCAGGATCTGGTCGAGCGGGCCTTCCCAGGGCATCCCGGAACCGGCGGCGTGCGCCGTGCCGACAAGGAGCACAAGCGCAGCGCCCGCAGCAAGCACGCGACGCGCCGCCATATTCATACTAACAGTTTTCATGGGTCTCTCCTTTAATTTGGGGAACAAGTTTGGGTTCGCAGAGCGGCGCGAATTCGTAAGCGTCGCCGTCGACGCCAATGACGCGCAGCGCGTCTTCGATGCGCCGCACGCCGTCATGGCGCGACATGAAGAGGACGACGTCGACCGCGTCCGCGATAAGCCGTTGCGGCGGCGCGCTTGTCGCTTCGGCCGCGAGTTGCTCTAGCCGCGACAGCGCGCCTTCTGCAGAATTTGCGTGCAGCGTCGTGACGCCGCCCGGATGGCCGGTGTTCCACGCCTTTAAGAGATCAAGCGCTTCGGCGCCCCTCACCTCTCCGACGATGATGCGGTCGGGGCGTAGCCGCATGGTGGACCGGACGAGACGCGACAGGCTTGCGCGCTCCCCGTGGGTTCTGAGCGCGACCGCGTTTTTTGCGGCGCATTTCAGTTCCCTTGTGTCTTCGAGAATGACAACGCGCTCTTCCGCGAAAGCGGGCTCAGCAAGCAGCGCATTCGTAAACGTCGTCTTTCCCGACGAGGTGCCGCCGGCAATGACGATATTGGCGCGCGTGGCGAGTGAGGATCGCAGCGCATCAGCTATCGCCGGCGCCAGGGCGCCGCTCGTCACATAATCGTCCAGCGTAAACGGCGCGACGGCGGGTTTGCGGATCGCAAAACAGGGCGCTTCCGAAACCGGCGGCAAAACGCCTTCGAAGCGTTCGCCGGAGCCTGGCAGTTCGGCGGAGATGACGGGATTGGCGCGGTCGCAAGTCTCGCCGACACTGCCCGCGACCAGCCTGATAATGCGCTCGCGCGCTTCAGCATCGAGAGTTTCTGCTTCACGCGCAAGACCTACGCCTGCCCTCTCAATCCAGATCGACCCGTCAGGATTGGCGAGCACCTCGATGACATCATCGGCGTCGAGCGCTGCTGCAACGGCGCCGCGAAAGGCCGAGCGCAGCATAGCGGTTCTGCGTTTTGAGGTCGTTTCCTGGCTTGCCGGGTGCGGCATTGATTGAGCGCCTTCTCATTGTCTTCAATGAGGCCCGATTGTCATCAGGCGGGCGCGGCGCCGATAGTTCGGAAACTCAAGGGTCAATCGAACCCATTCGCAAAACGTCGAAAGATAAGGCCCGTCGCGGCCCTCGGCGCTCAGACTTTATCCGGCGGTCTCCTTCAGGCATGATGGCGTCATGTGCGGAAGATTTTGGGCTTCGTTGACATGGGAAGAATTTCGCGAGCTTCTCGACCTGAAAGGCGAGCCGCCAGAGACGAATTTTCGCCCGAACTGGAATACCGCCCCTACCCATGACGTCCTCATTTGCTCGGAACGCGACGGCGAGCGCCATATCGAGCAAATGAAATGGGGCCTTGTCCCGATCTGGATGAAGGACAAGCCGAAATTTTCAACGATTAACGCGAAGGCTGAAACCATCGAAGAAAAGGCGACCTGGAAGGGCTCGCTTAACAAGATGCGCTGCGTCATTCCGATCAGCGGCTTTTATGAATGGCGGCGCGGCCCCGGAAAATCGAAACAGGCCTATGCGATCAAGCGCCGCGACGGAAAGCCGATGCTGCTAGCGGGTCTGTGGGCTTTCAACGACAAGGTCGATCCTGATAATCCGCGCACTTTCACCATCATCACCTGTCCCGCCAATGAGGTCATGGGCGCCGTTCATGACCGGATGCCGGTCATTCTCGATCCCGCCAATGTCGATCTCTGGATCGGACCGGAACCCTGGGGCGACGCGCATCGCGCGCTCCTCAAATCCTGCCCCGACGAATGGCTCACGGCCTATCCGGTCTCCAATGATGTCGGATCGGTCAAAAACAACTACGCCGAACTGATCGACCCCGAGGGCGATCCGATTTTCTAGGGCCTTTGGATTCAAGGTCTTAGCGACGGAATGTTCAGTGTAGAATCGATCCGCTTGACTCAAAAGTTCTCTTTTTGTTCTAATCCTCGTCCATAGCTGAAAACGGAATTCGCGGGATGCACGCCATCGCCCGCCGCAGGAGCCTTGCGGGGCTCCGGCGGCGCATCGCCGACATAGAGAAACGGGAATTCGCCGGTATTCCGGAGGCGGACGATCTCGCCTGCGGACCTGTTTCGCTTGCGCGCGGCGCCGTTCACGAATTCCGCGCGGGCGACTATCGCGATGCGCCTTCGGTTCTCGGTCTTGCGCTTGCGCTCGCCGGCGCCGCAAGCGCCGGACGCGCGCAGCCGATCATCTGGATCGGACAAACGCGCGATGCATTTCACGATGGCGTCCCTTACGGCTGCGGCTTAAACTATTACGGCGTCGATAGCGCGCTTTGCATCTTCGTTCACGCCCGCGACGAGAAGGCCGTTCTCTGGGCGGCGGAAGAAGCAGCGCGACACGATGCAATTGTTCTTATCGAATTCTGGAAACCGCATTCGCTGCTTGATCTGACGGCGACGCGGCGCTTGCAACTCGGCGCCGAACAATCGGGCGCGAGGTTGTTCCTGCTTCGGGACGCTCGTGATGAAGGCCCGAGCGCCGCGCGTACGCGCTGGCGCGTGAGCCCGGCGCCAAGCGCGGAAGATCCATTGGACGAACGGGGATTAGGGAGGCCGCGTTGGGACGTGGTCCTCGAAAAAAGCCGCGACGGGGGTCGCGGGTGGTGGGTATTGGAATGGGATCATGCAGAAAGAAGACTTGTCGAGGCCGCGCCGCATTCTCGCGGCGTGGTTCCCGCGATGGCCGACGGACCATTCGAAGAAACAACGGCCGTCGCTTGAAGAAGCGTCCGCGCCGATCGTTATCCATGAAAAGGCGAAAAGCGCCTTGCGCATCCGCGCCATGGACGTGCGCGCCGCAAAGCTCGGTTTCTATCAAGGCCAGGCGCTCGCCGATGCGCGCGCTATCGAGCCTAAACTCATCGCCGTCGACGCTAATGCCGAAGAGGAAACGCAAAGTTTCCGCCGTCTCGCCGAAGCGCTGATGCGCTATTCGCCTGTGGTTTCGGTTCAGGCGACCGGCGAAATCTTCATCGATATCACCGGCTGCCAGCGCCTTTTCGGCGGTGAGGAAGCGATACTTCGCGATCTCAGACAGCGCATAGCGCGCGCCGGATATTCCATGCGCGTTGCGATTGCGGATACGCCCGGCGCCGCCTGGGCGATAGCGCGCTTTGGAAATCTGGAGATCGCTGGTGGAGGCGCGCATCGCGTCGCCATCGCCTCATTGCCGGTCGAAGCGCTGCGCCTGCCGCCGGACTTATCCGATCGCCTGAGACGGCTCGGGCTCAAGAACGTCGGTCAGCTTTACAATATGCCGCGCAGTCCCCTGACGGCGCGATTTACGAAAGTGCTTTTATCGCGTCTTGGGCAGGCGCTCGGGACGGAGGCGGAACCGCTAGTTCCGATCATTCCGGCGCCGCGTTATTATTCTGAACGAAAACTCGCCGAACCGGTTTCCACCATCGACGCCGTCAAATCCATTCTGGCGCCGCTGGCCAATGATCTCGCTGAAGACCTTGCGCGTGACAGCGCCGGGGCGCGGCGTTTCGAGCTGGCGCTCTTTCGCGTCGACAACGCGGTCACGCGAATGAGCATTGGCGCCAGCGCGCCGGCCCGCGATGCAAAACATATCGCGCGGCTTTTTGAGAACAGGCTCGACGATTTGAAAGACGACTATGACGCAGGCTTCGGCTTCGAGCTGTTGCGTCTCTCTGCGTTCGACGTGCGCCCGCTTGGCGTCCGGCAGCGCGCCGCCTTCGATCTGCAATCGGACAGGGAGGCGCAGGACGAAGCACTCGCAGAACTGAAAGACCGCCTCAGCAACCGGCTCGGGGCGACAAACGTCCGCCGCATCAGTTTTCGCGACACGCATCTGCCGGAACGGGCGGCGCACTTCACGCCGGTCTTCAATACCGCGATGCAAACGGATGTGGGTCCCGTCAATCGTGTGCGGCCGGTGAAACTGTTGCCGCGCCCGGAAGAAATAGAAGCTCTTGCCGAAGTTCCGGACGGCCCGCCGATCCGGTTCAAATGGCGGCGCGTCGCTTATGCCGTCGCCCGCGCCAACGGCCCTGAACGCATCGCCGATGAATGGCAAGGCAAAGAGATGGCGGGACTGACGCGCGACTATTACCGCGTCGAGACAGCGGAAGGCCGCCGCTACTGGCTCTTTCGCGAGGGGCTCTACGGCGCGGAGACGACCAATCCCCGCTGGTTCCTGCACGGGTTTTTCGCATGACCGGTTATGCCGAACTTGCCGCCATGAGCAATTTCACCTTCCTCATGGGCGCGTCGCATCCGGACGAACTGGTGTTCCAGGCGGCGAAGCTCAGCCTCGACGCCGTCGCCGTCACCGACGTCAACACGCTCGCCGGCGTCGTGCGCGCGCATACGGCCGCAAAGGAGATCGGCTTCCGGTTCATCACAGGCGCGCGGCTTAAATTCACAGACGGCACGCCCGACATGCTGTGCTGGCCGTCGGACCGCGCCGCCTATGGGCGGCTCTGCAAATTGCTTACCCGCGGAAAAATGCGCGCGGCGAAAGGCGATTGCGAAATTTCTCGTGCTGACGCGCTGGACCTTGGCGAGGGGCAATTGTTTGCATGTCTGACTGACAATCCCTTCTCGCCGGTAGTCGCCCAGACATTGAATGACTTCCGCGCCGCCTTTCCGGGGTCGGTGTGGCTCGCCGGCGCGCGGCGGTTTCGCGACGACGACCGCCGGGTACTCAATTTACTCGCGCTGACCGCGAGGACCGCCCGCGTTCCGCTGCTCGCCGTCAACGACATTCTCTATCACGCGCCTGAACGCCGGCGGCTCGCTGATGTAGTCCACTGCATTCGCGAACATTGTACGGTTTTTGACGCAGGCCGCGCCCTTGAAGCCAACGCCGAGCGGCATCTAAAACCGCCGGCGGAAATGCTGCGCCTTTTCAAGGAGCACCCGGCCGCCATCGAAGAGACCTTGCATGTGGCGGCGCGCGCGCAATTCTCACTCGATGAGCTGCGCTATGAATATCCGGAAGAAACATGCGGGGTCAGCGCCACGCCGCAGGAAGAACTTGTGCGCCTCACCTGGGAGGGCGCCAAGGCGCGTTATCCTGATGGTGTTCCCGAAAAGATCGTCGCCGCGCTCAATCACGAACTCGCGCTCATCGAACAGCTCGACTATGCGCGCTATTTTCTGACGGTTTACGACATTGTGCGTTATGCCCGCTCGCAAGACATTCTCTGTCAGGGCCGCGGCTCGGCGGCGAACTCGTCTGTCTGTTACTGCCTCGGCGTCACCTCAGTCGATCCGGCGCGCATCGACCTTCTCTTCGAGCGCTTCATCTCGGCGGACCGGAACGAGCCGCCCGATATCGACGTCGATTTCGAGCATGAGCGACGGGAAGAGGTAATCCAGTATATCTACAGAAAATACGGACGCGACCGCGCTGGCATCGCCGCGACGGTCATCACCTACCGCACCAGAAGCGCGGTGCGTGAAGTCGGCAAGGCGTTCGGGCTATCCGAAGACGTCATCTCGTCGCTCGCCAAAAGTAATTGGGGCGGCGATGCGTCCGGCGTCAATGAAACGAGCGTCAAGGAACAGGGTCTCGATCCCGCCGATCTCACCTTGCGTCACGCGCTTCGATTCTCGAAAGAGCTGATCGGCTTCCCCCGCCATCTTTCACAACACACAGGCGGGTTCGTCATGACGCGGGGACCGCTGGAGGAAGTCATTCCCATCGGCAATGCGGCCATGCCGGAGCGCAGTTTCGTCGAATGGGACAAGGACGATCTCGACGCGCTCGG
Source organism: Hyphococcus sp. (assembly GCF_965228385.1). Lineage (GTDB taxonomy): Bacteria > Pseudomonadota > Alphaproteobacteria > Caulobacterales > Parvularculaceae > Hyphococcus. Next base: position 2,596,872 of record NZ_OZ245810.1, read on the forward strand.
CATGATCAAGGTCGATGTCTTGGGGCTAGGCATGCTGACCTGCATCGCCAAGGCGTTTACGCTTCTCAGAAAACATTACAGCGTCGATCTCGACCTCGCCTCGATCCCGGCCGAAGAAGCGGAAGTTTACGACATGATCTGCAAGGCCGACACGCTCGGGGTTTTCCAGATCGAAAGCCGGGCGCAGATGTCGATGCTGCCGCGCCTCAAACCGCGCAATTTCTACGACCTTGTCATCGAAGTCGCGATCGTCCGGCCGGGACCGATCCAGGGCGACATGGTGCATCCCTATTTGCGCCGCCGAGACGGGCTCGAAAAGGTCCAATATCCGAGCAAGGATCTGGAAGACGTTCTCGGCCGCACGCTCGGCGTGCCTTTGTTTCAAGAGCAAGCCATGAAGATCGCCATCGTCGCTGCCGGCTTCACACCGACGCAAGCAGACGGGCTCCGCCGCGCCATGGCGACCTTCCGGCGGGCGGGCACGATCCATCAATATCACGACAAGATGGTCGAAGGCATGGCGGCGCGCGGCTACGACCGCGCGTTCGCCGAACGCTGTTTCAAGCAGATCGAGGGTTTCGGCGAATATGGTTTCCCTGAAAGCCATGCGGCGAGTTTCGCGCTGCTTGTCTATGTCTCCTGCTGGCTTAAATGCCGCTATCCCGATGTCTTCTGCGCCGCGCTCGTGAATTCACAGCCCATGGGCTTTTACGCGCCGGCGCAGATCGTCCGCGACGCGCGCGAACATGGCGTCGGAGTCAGGCCCGTCGATGTCAATCGCTCCTTTAGCGACCTGACGCTCGAACCGGTCGAGGAGCTTCGCAACATTCATGCCCGTCATCGCGATATGGAAAAGTCGATGCGGGCAAATCATGCGGTGCGTCTCGGATTCCGGCTGGTCAAAGGCTTGCCGGAGAAAGACGCAGAACGCATCGAGGAATGTCGCGGCGTCGGTTACGATTCCGTTCGTGACCTCTGGCTCAGGACAGGGCTCTCTCAGGCATCACTCGAAATTCTCGCCAACGCCGACGCCTTCGGATCGCTCGGGCTCTCGCGCCGTGATGCGCTCTGGGCCGTGCAGGGTCTCGACAAAGTGAAGGGCGACGATGAGATGCCGCTCTTCGCCGCCGAGCGCGCCTTCCGCAAGGAAGAGGAAGTGCGACTGCCGACCATGCCGCTCGGCGAAGAAGTCGCCTATGACTACAAGACCCTCAAGATGTCGCTCAAGCGTCATCCGGTTTCGTTCCTGCGCGGCTGGCTTCAATCGGCGCGTTACGCCGCCAATGAAGACTTATGGAAGATGACGAACGGCAGGCTCGTATCGGTTTCGGGCCTCGTGCTGGTGCGCCAGCGGCCGGGCACCGCGAAGGGCGTCATTTTCGCGACCCTCGAAGACGACACCGGGATCGCTAATATCATCATCTGGCCGAAAGTCTTTGAACGCTTTCGCCGGGAGGTTCTGGGCGCGCGCTTCCTTGGCGTCTCCGGCGTCCTCCAACGCGAGGGCGATGTCATCCACGTCGTCGCCCGGCGGCTTTTCAATCTGACGCCGAAGCTCGCTGACTTGAGCGACTATCACGGCGAGATGGATGACGGGCTTTCAAGGGCGGACGAATTCAAGCGGTCGGTAATCGAGGATTTAAGGAAGGGCGATTTCCGGCGCCGCATGGAGCGCGCCAAACACATGGAGAGAATCCTCCCCGGCGGGCGGAATTTTCATTAAACGCCGCCCGTTACTCGCCGAGCGGATCGCTCTTGCAGACCCGCCCGGCAAGGTTGTTCCCCTCGCCGATCTTTGCCGCCACCTGCTCGATAAAATAGTCGAAGCGTCTTTGCCCGAGATTATGGGCGACATCACGTTCGCCCTCCGGCAGCGGCTCCGTTCGCGTCAACCAGTAAAGCACATATTGTCCTAGCGTTTCGAGAATGATCGCGGCGTCGCGCTCAACGGCGCCTTGTCTCAGATCGATGGCGTCAAGCCGCTTCAGGATCACCGCTTCACGCCCGGCTTTTGCGTCAGGGTCAAAATAGCAGCGCAGCGCATCCTCGACGATGGCGGATTGTGTGACGCCGGGCCCTTGTGCGGCATTGTCGAGGTCCGCCCAGACGCGATCGCTTAACCTCACATGAACGCGACGTTTCGCCATGGTCAAAAATCGGGCAACAAATCTTTGTCGACGCGATCGAGGGCGGCCGCACGCCTTACGCGCTCCGCCGTTGCCTTGCGGGCGTCATCGCCGGCGCCGTCGGCGAAATCCTCTTCCGACAATTCCCGCTCCGGCTTCTCATGATCTTCGTCGATCTTCCTTTCGGCCTTCTCCGGCGCCGGCGTGAGCTGCGGCTCAAGTCCGCCCTCATCGCCGCCTGACGGAAGCGCCGCATCGTCCGCTGCAAGATTCCTGTCTGTTTTCCGGCAAGCTGACGCCCAATCGTCCGGACGCGCCGCCGGCAACATTGGCGCCGACGGCGGCGCGCCGGTTCGTTCAGTAAAATTCGCATCCTCGTAATAGCGAAGCTTTTTCGCCTTGATGGGCGGCGCGCCGGAGATCATGACCACGGCGTCATCCGGCGGAAGTTGCATGACTTCGCCCGGCGTGATGAGGGCGCGCTGCGTCTCCTGGCTCGACACCATGACGTGGCTGAGCCAGGGCGCGAGACGATGGCCCGCATAATTGCGTTGCGCGCGCTGCTCCGTCGCCGTCCCGAGGGCGTCGGAGATGCGTTTCGCCGTCCGCTCGTCATTAGTGGCGAACGCAATACGCACATGGCAATTGTCGAGAATGGAATTGTTCGGCCCGTAGGCTTTCTCGATCTGATTAAGCGACTGCGCGATCAGGAAGGCCCTGACGCCGTAACCCGCCATGAAGGCGAGCGCCGACTCGAAGAAATCGAGCCGGCCGAGCGCCGGGAATTCGTCGAGCATCATTAGAACGCGCCGCCTTCCCCTTTCACCCGGGAGCGTTTCCGTCAGTCTTCGCCCGATCTGATTGAGGATGAGGCGGACCAACGGCTTCGTCCGGGAGATATCCGACGGCGGCACCACGAGATAGAGCGAGGCCGGCCGGTCGCTTTCGGTAAGGTCCGCAATACGCCAGTCGCTTGCGGATGTGACGCGCGCGACGACCGGGTCGCGATAAAGCCCAAGAAAGCTCATTGCTGTTGAGAGAACGCCCGAGCGTTCGTTTTCCGATTTGTTCAGCAATTCGCGCGCCGCCTGCGCGACCACGGGATGCGCGCGCGGCGAAGCATCGGTCCCGATATGATTGGTCGACATCATCAGTTTCAGGGTCGTCTCGAAACTGCGGCGCGGATCGGAGAGAAACACCGCGCATCCGGCAAGCGTCTTTTCTGATCCGGCATAAAGAACATGCAGGATGACACCCACAAGCAGCGCGTGGCCTGTCTTTTCCCAATGGTTCCGGCGTTCGAGCGAGCCTTCGGGATCTACAAGGATGTCAGCAATATTCTGTACGTCGCGCACTTCGTTCTCGCCGCGGCGCACTTCCAGCAGGGGATTGTATCGCGCCGACGCGGGATTAGTCGGATCGAACAAGAGACAATGGGAAAAGCGCACGCGCCAACCCGCTGTCAGCGCCCAGTTCTCGCCCTTGATGTCGTGAATGACGGCGCTTTCCGTCCAGGACAGCAATGTCGGCACCACAAGGCCGACACCCTTGCCTGAGCGTGTCGGCGCGAACGCCATGACGTGCTCGGGGCCGTCGTGGCGTAGATAGTCGGATTTCCAGCGCCCGAGAAAGACGCCGTCCGGTTTCAAGAGGCCTGCTTCCTCGACGTCGCGCGTCTTCGCCCAGCGCGCAGATCCATAGGTCGTCACGAACTTTTGAGAACGCGCGCGCCACAGCGATCCAGCGATTGCGGCGGCGGCGCCGAGAAACCCGCCACCAGCCGCCATGATCCCGGCGCGGTTAAAAACCTCCGGCGCATAAGCCTCGTAGGCGTACCACCATTGGAATAACCGCCATGGTTTGTAGATCGGCGCGTCGAACAGCGTGAACCATGGCGCGCCGAGACGCGCCTGAAATCCTAGTTCGTAGGCCGTCCATTGGGTCGCCGCCCACAGCGCCCCTGCGATAATGATCACGACGATCAAGAATTGGCCGATCAGTAACTTGGTTGGTGTCATCTAGCCGGTATGGTCCCCAACGGCATTGCTTGCGTTGCATTTTTGCTTCGGAGCGCCGTCCTCGCTAGGCTATTTTCGGACAATTTCTTCCAAAAAAATACAAAACCAATTTTCCGATCAGCATTGATGCACTCTCCCGAGAGTCTGAGGCGCGCTAATTTACTGATCAAGCGGATTCAGGCTGACATCGTGATGTCGAATCTGACAATGTGACACGCACCTCGTAGTGCGAAAGCGAGACTAGCGTCGCCGGTTTAGGCGGCGCCACCCCCCTCAATCACAGAGATGGGATCGACAAGCATGCCGCATTTCTTTCTACGCCAATCCGATGACGGTGCGATAGAACAAGTGCTCAAAGACGGCAAGCCGCATCACGAGGCGGTGCAGCTTGAGCAGCTTTACACTATCGTGAAGATTTATTTCAGGCTTGCAACGCGCAATCTCGAACAGATGGCTCAACTGGACCGATGCGAAGAACGTCGCGGCTGCGGTTTGCAATCATTTTTGATGAGCCTCACCGGCCTCGAAGCCTTCACCAATACATTCTTTCATCTTCGTTCGCAGGAAGTTGAAAGCGAAGAGATGTTAAGCCGCATCAAACAAAGTCACGGCTCTCTTTCTCAGAAAATCAAAGACCTAATGTTGCTATCACCCGACGGACCTGTTCAAGATCAGGATACGCTAATCGAACAAATATTTTCTCTTTCTCAGCTTCGCAACGAAATCGTCCATCCGCGATGGACGCCCTCGTCCGTAACTTTGCAGAGAATGGCTATCAATGGTCTCGTGGAAAACCGACAGGCCATATTCGAAAGCGTTCAATTTTGTAGAGAGACGCTATATTGGTGTCTCTTGGTGGTCGCCAGGATCGCGCAAGCGCGGGGATCCGAGGACATTAGGGGCTTCATGTTTCATTGGACGGCCAACTACGACCTGACGTTGCCCGCCATTCTCCAAGAACTCGGTCTCCCCGCCGACTGACATGTCCAGCATTGCAGCTTGTTTCACCGGCCAATCCCTCGTGTTTTCTCTAGTGTCCATTGCACGCCGGCGCCCTTTTTCCTGACGACAATTCCGGCGCCGCGATAACGCTCCATCTCCGGCCGCCAGGGAACGAGCGTGAACTCCCTCGCCCGGGCGATCAGCGCGAAGCGCCCCTGACCGAGATCGACCGGCTTTTCATAGACGCCCTCGAACGGGATATCCGCCGTCATCGCGCGATAGGTTTTGCCAATACGGCGCGCTTCCACGGCGGCAGCGTTCTCCAGCTCCCCGGCCGCAAGTTTTTTTCTCACCTCGGGAGCCATCCCGCCGCCGTTCTCTGACCACAGGCCTTCCCGTTTCAAAAACACGACGCGGGCGCGACGCGCGGCGGCGATCTCGGCGCCATATTCCCTCTCGTCTACGTCATCGAGCCAGACCGGCGCGCGGGCCTCGATCTGAGCGTCGAGATCGACCCAGGATTTGACGTCTACATGCGCGCCGCCGCTGCGGGCCGCTTCGTGGCGCGCTATACGGCGCAGATAATCTTCGCCGATGCACCATGTCCCGTCCGCCTCTCGCACGACAAGTCCAGCGCGGCGGAGCGCTTCCAGCCGCCGCTTGTGCGCTTCGATGAATGCCTTGCTGGCGGAGGGATCATCCGCTTCGTGCAACGCTTCTGAGTAAGTCCCGTGATTGAGTTGCGCGATGCGCGCGATGGTGCAATCCGACACAAGCGGTCTCGCCTCGCGGTTTCGCAATTCGACGATGGCGCCTTGCGGGGGCAGCGCGCCGGGCGGCAACGCTCCCGCGGAAACGCGCCAGAATTTCTCGTCGCCGGCGTCGATAATGAGGAAGCGCGTGTCGCGCATTTCATCATCGGGCGCGCTGGCGGCGATGCGGCCGATCACTTTGGTTGGCGCGCCCTCACCGTAGATGGCGATCTCCCCCGCCGCGATCTCCTTGCCGGCCGCCGCTGCGATGGAACGTATAATATCGCGTTCGATAGCCCGTTCGCGCAGGATTTCTTCCCAGCCATTTGCGAGGCGCCATTTCACTGCGTTTTCCTTCACCGCTAACCCTAGGCTTTCGAGGAACTTCAATCGCCGCAGGCGCAGGCCCCGCTCGAACTGTCCTCCCGCGCCGGAGGCAGGCGCGATGTCGAGCGCTCCGCCGCGTGATAACGCCGCAAGCTCCCGGTCGATGCCCGTAAAGCGCTCCGCTTCAACCTCGCGCGCTCTTGCTCTCGCGATTTCCAGATCGCGGCGGGGTCCGAGCCGCTCCATAGCGATCTCCTGCGCTCTCGCTCTGAGCCCTCGTGTCAGATATTCGCGGGCGATGACGAGATCGCGGCCATTTGAGTCCCTGCCGCGGATGACGACATGCGCATGGGGATGGCCGGTATTCCAGTGATCGACGGCGACCCAATCGAGCTTCGTTCCAAGATCCTTCTCGGCCTCACGCATCACCTCACGCGTATAAGCTTTGAGATCGCCTAATTGCTCGCCGTCCTCGGGCGACAGGATGATGCGGAATTGATGCGGGTCATGTTCCGACCGCGCTAGGAAGTCCTTATCGTCGAGTTTTTCGCTGTCACGGCTATAAAGTTCGCCGCCATCACCGTTGCGATCGACACCGTCGCGCTGGATGTATTTGACATGAGCGCGGAAAGCGGCGCGGCCGATGCCCTTCCCCGCCCTCGCGAGATGCGTTTTGACGATGACGCGGCGCATCCGGAATTTCGCGAAGGGGGAGCCCCGCATCCCGGCCATTCGCGCGGCGGCGCTCCCGCGCCCGAGGCGCTCGCCGGAAAAGCTAGTCTTTCGTTTCGGTTTGGCGAGCCGCTTGGCGGCGCGTTTGATGCGGGCGCCGTAGCGCTTCGCCGCCGAACCGCCACGGTCGCCCGGACGGCCGAGCCGGGGCCTGAACTCGTCGCTCATCTAAAACCTTGCGGGAAATAATGACGCCACGGAAAACCTCCCCGAAACAACGGCTTCGTCAGGTCGCAGCGCCATAATGTTTTCAGTATGGCGCCGAATTCCGGATGTGCAGACAATCGCTTAGGCGCCCCTTGGCGCCGGTGCTTTCATCTTGCCCTCCGGGGGCGCTTATCCTTCCCTTTGCAACGCTATCCGTCTCTTTGGAACGCGCTCTATGCGGAGCTTCATTCACTGCGAAAGATGAGCCGCGCGCTTCCCAATAAATCCGATCTCCTCTCCGCGCCGAAATAGCGCCCATCGAGGGAGCGCGGATGATTATTGAGCAGGAAAACCTCGCCATTTCGAAGCGTAAAACAGCCTTCCCATCGCGGAAGTTTCGTGCCGTCCCTGTCCTTATCGAGCGCAATCGCGGCGAGGGATTCATTGATGAAAACTTCGTTGTCGTTGCGGCAGATTTCGTCGCCTTCAGAAGCGGAGACGCGCTTGATGATAGGCCAGTCAGGCCCGAGATAGCCGTTCCCGGCGATCCATTGTGCGCTCGCCGCATCCCCTGAAAGGATCGCCCAATCACCGGTTACCGGGTGGTCGCGGGTGATGAAATAAAGACCCTTTGGCGCGCTTTCTGTGCGGTTCCAGATTAAAAAAGCGCCGGGCGGAAATGCTGAAACCGCCGCAATCCCGGCAGTGGCGGCGATGCCGATTGCAAAGACAATCCCCTTCACCGCACCCTCGTCGCGGTGTCCTCGAACTGCCGGCTTTCGGACCAGGCATCGAGGTCGCGCTCCAAATATTTGACCCGTCCGCCATGTTTGCGATAGCGCGGTCCGCCGCCGACCCAGCGATAGTGATCGAGGGTCGAGCGTTTGAGCCCGAGATAGTCCGCTGCTTCGGCGACGCTCAAAAATTTGCAGCGTGATTGTTCGTCTTCTTCGGCCTTGCCGTCATCCTGCGTCATCATCGCTCTCCTTGTTTCAGCGCTTATCGATGCTGAAATTCTTGCAGGGAAAGCGGTGATCGCGGCAGGGACGATCTGAATTGTCCGGGAACGTCCCTTTCTACAGCAGGCGCCTGTAACCGTTTCGCATCAATTCAAGGCCTTTCTCGACGAGGCGTTTGGCGCGCTTCTTGTAGCTTTCATCGCCGTCGTCCCAGCCCCCGCATACTTGCTCCGCCCCGAAAATCGCTTCGGCGATGCGTCTTCGCGGGACGCCTGCAAGCTCGCCGTCGAGCGCGATCAGCGCATCACGCAACTTTTCAGGAGCGGCCCCGCGCGGCGGATTCCAACGCGCGGGCAAGCCTTCGCAAATCCGCCCGAATTCCTCCAGAAGGCGCAAATTCTCCGCCGCCAGATGACTTGCGTCCAGCCGCAAGGAAAAGCACGCCGACTGCAGGACCGGCGCGCCATCTGCGTCCAGCGCGAGTTGCGCGGCATAGTAGGGCGCGCGGATGACAAGCTTGTCGCGCCGGCCAGGAGAGATCAGGAAAAACTTTTCTCCCGGGAGTTCGGCCCAGCTGAGGCCCCGCCCGCGATTTGAACCGGCGGTCGCAGGCTCCGCCACTGCATCAAAGCTTGCTTGCATCACGTCCGGTAGCCAGAAAAACGCCGTCTCGAATGCGGAAAGCGCCGGGTCCGGAATAAAGTGCAGCCCGAAGCTCTCCGCTATATGGCAGCGCTGATTCAACCGGCAAATGATCGACCCGTCCGCTCGTTTGACGACAGCCGGACGAACGGCGCTCGTGCGGCGGCGCGCGGCTTTAAGGGCCGGATCGCGGCGCTTGAACTCCCAGGCCCACCCCGGTCCCGGCAGCGGTAGAAGGCGATCATACGCCTCGAAATTGACGCGCCAGGCCCCCCGCATGGCTTGCATCTCCCACCCTTTACGACAGACGAGACGTCGGCGGTTCGCGATGTCGGCGATCCGCAGATATCGCCCCTAAACGATCAAGAAGGGTTTCAATATTCGGGCCAATCGGGAGCCCGAAAACGAAGAAAACCGCCCGGATCGTTCGATCCGGGCGATCTCGTCAGCGGCCGAATTAACTCTTGTCAGTCTCTGGCGTTCCAAAGGATGACATGGCGGCCCTCGGCGTCTTTCACCGGCGCGAGGTTCGCGTAGATTTTGCGGCCGAAAGCGGGGTCCGCGAGGGTGAGCGAGACATAGTCGCGCCCCGAAGACTTCGCGGTCCTGATCCAGCCGCCGCCGATATCGGCGCCCCGGCGTCCGGCGTAGACCCGGTAGTCGGGCTGCGCGTCGGTTTCCTTTTCCGCATTCTTCACGATGCGGATCGGCGCCGAGAGGTTCATCATCGCGAGCGTGCCTTCAAAGCCCGCTTCGGTTTCGTTCACATATCCAAGTGCGTTGGCCATCTTTTCATCTCCATTTGGTTTCGTCTCCGGAGCCCCATGCCCCGAAGACGCCTGACCGTCAGGACGGCGGAAGGCGCGGGCGAACTCTTTTGAGGCGAAGCGAAGCGGAGCACCGGCGGCGCCGGAAATTTTGATCCGCGAGGAGCGCGCAAGAAAAGCGCCGCGCAGCGGCCCGGTGTAGTGGCGCGCGGGGAAAATTTTCGGCGCCGCCGGTTTCGCCCGCGACAGCCGTCGTCCAGGTCACGAGGCGAATACGGGGCAAGGGGCTCCGGAGCGCGGGACATGCGGACGGGGATGAAAAGACGGCGAATGCGCGGAGTATTCGTGAATGTGCGAAAACAGCGTGAAGCGTGTGCGCCAAATGAAGGTCTGCGCGTGGTCTCATCCATGTGAAAGCGCATGGAAACGAAAACCGCCCGGCAGTCGGTCTACCGGGCGGTCCTCGCGCCGACGGACCGGAGGCGAAACGTCCGGCGGCGCTGGTTCGGATCAGGCGGCTTGTTTGGCTGGCGCGGGTTTTTCGCTCGCCTCGAACAGCCTTGCGATCCGGCCCCATTGATCGGCGGGCGGCGAGGCTGCGCCGTCCACAAGGCGGCGGGGCGGCGTCGCCATCCACGCGGGAAGCCACGAACTGCGCGCGTCCTCGCCGCTGAGTTTCATCCGGTCCCTGATCACGGCTTTTTGCGCTTTCGCGGTATCGGTGAGCACGGATTTCGCGGCGGTTGCGCCAGCGATGTCGGCGACCATGGCGTTGATGGCGCGCTTGTCGCGCAAGAGCTCGAAGAACGCTTCGTCCGGCGCCCACCACGCCCCGAGCTTCGCATCCGTCACATGGAGCGCCGCTTCGACGGTCGCGGAACCCGCTTCCAGCGTTTCGGCCATGACTATGGCGGCGACTTCCATGACTTGCTCGTCGGTCATCTTTAGGAGCGCTGCGAAGACTTCGCAGAGACGCCAGTCGTCTCCATTCTGATCGACGCCCTCAAACCTGACGCCATGTTCCGAGAAGAGGTCCGCAACGGCGACTCGGGCTTCCTCTAAGCCCGACGCCGCTGCGCCCGCTTCAACGCTTTCACGGGTCGATTCCCGCGTGCGCGGTTCATGGCAGCGCACTTGCCAAAGCGCCGACCCGACGATGGCGTGGGCGATCAATAAGCGCTGCGCGACTGCCGGTTTGGCGACAAGTTCGGCGCGCGCCGTTGCATGGCGATGAAGCGCGACGTAGTCCGCCATGGGTCCGGACATTTCCGGGCGGGCGGTTTTAGGCTCATCGGATTTCGCGTCGCTCGCTTTCGCCTTTCTGGCTTTGCGCGCCTCAGCGCCGGTCACATAGCCCTCGTGAAACGTCACGGCCCCGTCATGCCGAATTTCGACGAAGACGCGCCCGCCCTTGGTGCGGGGACGTTTTTCGTAATCCCATAAATGGAAGAACGCGCCGCGCTCCAAGAGCGTCACGTCGCCCCAGCCCTTTTCGCGGTAGGCGTCCATGCGCTCGGCGACGGCGCGGGACTGCGCTTCCCAAAACCCGTCCGCAGAAGCGAAGACGCCGAAATCGCCGAATAGATCGTTCGCAATTTCTCCTTCATAGGAAGCAATGTTGAACAGCGCCTTGTCGGTGGTGATCGCGGCGCCGCCCGCGATCCATGCACGGCACTGGCGGCCCATGGGCGCATGTTCATTCTCGTCTTTGTAGAGCCGCAGCCATTCTTCTTGTTGCGCCTTTGTCGCGAGGGTCAAGGCGCGGATGGTCGATGCGTCGATTTTCTCCGCCGCATAAAGTTTGCGGATACCCTCGCTCAAATTCGCCAGCGCGAGGATGCGCTTCACGTCACGTACATCGACGCCGAAATAATCGGCGATCTCAGGAACAGACCGCCCCTTCTTGGCGAGCCGCGCGAAGGCTTCATATTGCTGCATTTCGGTTGGCGGCTCGACGCCGACATTTTCGATGATCGAAGCCTCGACAGCGGCGGCGTCATCTTCCGGCTGCATGATGACGCATGGCGCTTCTTGGCGCTTTCCCGTCTCTTTCTCTTTTCGGCGCAGCGCAAACAGGCGCCGCCGCCCGGCGACGACGCCCCATTTGCCATCTTCGCAGCGGACGAGCATCGGTTTTAAAACGCCCGATTTCAGGACGGAGGGGTAGATGTCGTCAATATTGGGCGGCTTTCGTCCGTGGCGCATGTTGAGTTTCGAGACGTGCATTTCGTCGATAGGAAGATATTTGAGCGCGTTTTTGTGCATGGGTCGGCCTCCTTCGGTTTGCTTCGAGTTAAAGTGACGAGTGACGGTCGGGGGCGGCGGTTGGCGTCAGCCGCCCGCCGCCTGTTGTTCACGTCCGGCGCAAAGGCGCGCGAGTGCGGCGCGGGCCGCGTCAAGGGCTTCTGGCAAAAGCTCGTTAGCGACTTCGGTGAGATATGAATTATCGGTGCCCGGATAATTTGCCTCGACGCCCCAGAGGCTCGCAGCGTTCTCGTCGAGCGTTACGCCCTCGCGCGCGACAGAAAGGACAATCCCGCAATAGAACCATTCGCCGTTGCACCATGCGGCCATGACGGCTTCTGCTTTCTTGCGCGCATCGGCGAGGCGTTGGCGCCAGTTGGGGCCGGGACCGATGAAGCCCGGATCGCCGATATATTCAGAGGGCCAGAACCCGTCCTGACGCTCGTCGGGCGTATCGGGGCAGTCGTCGCGGACAATGCGGGCGACGATCTCGAGCCCGCTGATTTCGCAAGCGATGGCGTCGCCCTCGCAAACGAAGCTGTCGAATTTTTCGGCGAAGGTCATGGCGCTTACCGCGCCCAGAATATGTGGACTTCTTCAAAGCCCGTTTCGATGGTGAAGACGTCGCCATTGAGCGCGATGTCGCGGCCCATTGCTTCATAGTCGATATAGTTTGCAAGATCGGCCGGGATTTTCGATCCCGATTGCTCGGTCAATTCATAGGCGAAATCTTCAAGGCTTTTATATTCGCCTGCATAGTCTTCCATGGAGGCGCGCGCTTCGCCGATGTCGCCGCAGAAATGCGCGACAAGCTTTCCGGCGAGTTCGCCATGCTCCCCGATAAACGCGGCCAAGTCGCAAACCTGATCGAAGCCTGCGTATTCGGAAATCTCTGCGCCTTCGAATCCCTCGTAGTCGTGTATCGCCCATTCCTCGGCGCCCGGCTCGGGGCTCTCGCTGAGCATCGCCGCAACCCGCTCCCGGATCTCCTCCGGATCGGTCACGTCGATCCAGCGCCCGTGCAGGATTCCGGCATTGTAGCTTGCAAGACACGCCACATAGATGCGCGGCCCGTCACTCTCCGCCAGCGCCGCCGCGCCCGCGTCTTGCTCCTGCGTCTGTTGCTTTTCGCACATAGCTCGCCTCCTTTGCTCTCCGCCCCGCACGAATTTCCCCGGCAGGCGGGGTGGGCGGCGGAAAGAAGGGTCGGCCCGAGGGTCAGAGGCGGGCGCGCAAGGGGCTCCAGGTAGGAGGCTTTGAGACATATTGACGAAAACGAACCCGGCCCCTTGCGCGGCCGGCGCCCTCGGGCAGACACGCCGTCCGCCCACCCCGACTGCCTGGGGAAATGAATCAAAAAGCCGGCGCGCTTCGGCGCGCCGTCCTTATCCGGACCGAAGGTCCGACCTGCGGTAGGGATCGTCACCGGCACGGCGAAGACGACGAATTCAGCTTTTGAATTTGTCGGCTTCGGGCCGCCAATCACCCACGATTGGCGCGCCTAGAGCCCGGCGCCGCCAGGCGGCCGCCGTAACACTTAAGATGCGCCAAGAGATCCGATGCTCCGGGCGTTCAGTTCACATATTTTCCGAAGATCGGCTCGGTCAGATAGGTAAGGAGCGCGAGCGCGAGTGTTCCCCATACAATAATAATTAGCTCATCGGCGCCAAACGACACGATTCCAAAGCCGACCAGCAAGACGCCGGCGCCGCCAGCGATAAAAATCGGTCCGGAATAATAACAATGGCGTCTTCGACATCGTTTTGCGTTTAATACACACGCAAGACCCATCCAGAAAAACGAACCGCTCATTATCATGAGGATAATTGGCAGGGGAACGACGCCGCTCATGAAGTTGGTTGAAAACAAAATCGCAAGCGGCAGACCCCATGACCAGAAGAAAGGCAACGGCTTGGCGGCGTGATCGTTTCCCGTTGCGTCAACCACAACACGCCTTCCCAGCCTGTATGGGCGGACACTTCACATCGCCATAGGAGCAATAAACGCAGCAATCGCCCGGCTTCGGTTTCAGGACGGCGCCGCAGCCTTTGCAATCGTAAAACCACTGACACGCATCAGTCGGCATTTCGTCGGTAGACTGATATCCGCATTCTGGACAAATGATGGTGGATTTTGTGATGACGTCGCTCATTGATTCACCCAGCGAAGCAATTGGGGTTCATAGAACGGCATAATGTAGGCGGCGACGATGAGCGCCGCCGCAAGGATGAGCGTGATCGCAACGCGCTTGCCTGGCCGCCGCCCTTTCCAGAACGCCGCGACAATCGCCACAGCGAGCAGAACGACGGCCGCGCCCATAAAATAATGTTGAAACCGTGCAAAGAACGCGAGCTTGCCGACAAGAGCCGCGCTGACGCCAAGATTGATCAGGATGAGCGGCAATATGCAACACGACGCGCCGATGAACGCTCCGAGGCCTGATAGGGCCCCGCCGCCGGCGCTCCATCCGCCTTTTCTGCGCGCTTTTGTTTTGTTCGGGTCTTCACCTGTCATGCCGTACATCGTAAATTCTGTAGTCGCTACAGGATCAAGAGAGATGGACCAATTCAATCTGACAATCGGGAAACTGAGCGATCAAACCGGCGTGAAGATCGAGACCATCCGCTATTACGAAAAAATAGGATTGATGCCGGCGCCGCCGCGGACTGAAAGCGGTCGCAGACTTTATGACGGCGTCCTCGCCGACCGGCTTTGCTTCATCCGGCGCGGACGCGAGCTCGGATTTTCGCTCGATGATATCCGTGCGCTCCTGGGGCTGGAGGACCGAAAACCCACTTGCGCAGAAGTCTTCGAAATCACCTCCACGCATGTGGAGATGATCCGGACGAAGATATCGGATCTGAAAAAGCTCGAACGCACCCTTTCGACGGTCGCCAAAGGCTGCAGCCGTAACAGGACGCCCGATTGCGCGATCATCAAGACGCTGTTCTCCTGAGAGGCTTGAGAAAAGGTGTCTTGGGCTGTCATGGGCAGCGGCTTGTCCCACGCTTTTTCTGCGGTCCCGCAGCGCTTTAGCAGGGCCCGATTCTCTGCCGGAAGTAGTGAATTTGGCGCTTTAATAATTCATGAAATTAATGGTAATTAACCCCCATCATGCGACTTTCATAAACTCCACCCTTGCAACGACTTTGAAAGTCTCCTATTTTATTGGCTATGGCCCAACAACGCCAGGAACGATTAAAGCCCCTGCTCGACGACCTGCCGCCCGGCTATGTCGCCGACGCCGCCTGGCTGACCGCGCGCGGCATCGACCGCAAATCGATCCTGCAATATGAGCAACGCGGCTGGCTCGAAAAGCTCGCCCGCGGCGTCTACCGCAGGCCTGACACGCACCGCGATGTCAGCGCCGGCGACTGGCGCCGCCTCGTTCTCTCCCTGCAGCGGATCATGGAATACGAGGTCCATGTGGGCGGACGGACCGCCCTGTCGCTACACGGCTTTGACCACTATCTGAGCCTCGGCGCCGAGACGCCGCTGGTCTATCTCTATGGCGATGTTCCGTCATGGCTTGCGCGGCTGCCGGGTGCGGACCGGTTCGAAACGAGAACCCTGAGCCTCTTCGGCGGATCCAAAACCGGCGTCGACGGCATAGGCGACGAAGAGCAAACATCCCCGCCGCCACGACAACTGAACGATCTCGTCGTCTCAACGCCTGAACGGGCGATCCTCGAAATGCTGAACGAACTGCCGGCGAATGAAAGCTTTCACAATGTCGATGCGATATTCGAAAGCCTCGTCAATCTGCGCCCGCGCCTTCTCGAAGCCCTGCTCAAAGAGTGCCGCAGCGTGAAAGCAAAACGCCTGTTCTTCGTCTTCGCCGACAGCCAAGACCACGCCTGGCGACAATATCTAAACCCGGACGACTTCGATCTCGGCTCCGGCCCCCGTGCGCTCGTTGACGGCGGACGGCTGCATCCGCGCTACGACATCACCGTGCCGCCAGAGCTGATAGACGGTAAGGAAAGGGACGAGTCTGACGATGGCCCGTGAAACCTATCTCGCGCAGGTGCGGCTCTTGATGCGCCTCCTGCCCGTCGTCTCGACCGAATCCGCCTTCGCCCTCAAGGGCGGCACGGCGATCAATCTATTCTATCGCAACATGCCGCGCCTCTCCGTCGATATCGATCTCGCCTATCTGCCCATTGAAGATCGTGCGACGTCGTTGAGCGCCATCGACGCTGCGTTCGACCGGATCATGGCGCAAATCAACAAACTGCCAGGCGTCAACGCCCAGCGCATCGCCGGCGGCGGCGGCGGCGACACCCGCGTCCTTGTAACCGCTGACGGCGTGACCGTTAAAATCGAAACCTCGCCGGTGATGCGCGGCGCCATCGGCAAACCGCGACTGATGCGCACCACCGACGCTGTCGAGGACGCCTTCGGATTTGTTGCAACAAATGTTCTGGCGTTCGATGATCTTTACGCGGGAAAACTGCACGCGGCGCTCGATCGCCAGCACCCGCGGGATTTGTTTGACGTCAAGCTTCTTTATAAAAACGAAGGCCTCACGGACGATCTCTTCCGCGTTTTTCTCGTCTATGCCGCCTGCTCCAGCCGCCCCATGCATGAACTGCTCGCCCCTAATGAAAGGGAGATTGCTGAGGACTTCGCGCGCGAGTTCGCCGGCATGACGGCTGAACCGGTCAATATCGACGCTCTTCTTTCCGCGCGAAAACGGCTAATCGGCGACATCCAGGCGCGGCTTAATGGAAACGCCGCCGATTTCCTGCGAACGCTGCAGGCGGGCGAGCCGGATTTCACGCTTATTGATCTGCCGCAGGCTGCCGAATTGCCGGCGATTAAATGGAAAATTCTGAACCTGAAAAAATTGATGGCGGATAACCCAGACAAGCATAACGCGCAGACGGAAGCGCTTGCGACGTTAATCGGTGAAAATCGTTGACCATGAACTTGCGCGCGATTCAGGAAGAACAGACATTTTGCCCTGTTTTACGATCACAACAACTCGGAAGCACGCCAATTGCAAACGCTTAAAAGTTTTGTGCGCGGTTTACGCACAACGCACTGTTAGAGTAGCAACGTATTCAACAAAACATTGGTTGTTGTTTATGCACTATCTCGTCATAAAAACGATCGTTTCCGCCATCCTGATCGTGATAATCTCAGAAATCGCCAAGCGCAGCCCGGCCTTGGGTGCGCTCATTGCGTCCCTGCCTCTGGTTTCGGTTCTCGGCATGATCTGGCTGTGGCGGGATACACAGGACTCGGCGCGGCTCGCCGATCACACGCAGGCGACGTTCTGGTACGTTTTGCCGAGTCTGCCGATGTTTCTGCTTATCCCCTTCATGCTGCGATCCGGCGCGCCGTTCTGGCTTGCGTTGGGTACAGGCGTTGCGCTCAATGCCGTTCTCTATATCGCTATGACTGCGATCCTCGCGCGGTTCGGACTTTCACTCTGACAGTATGCTAAAGCACCTTCTTCATTTCAGCATATTCGCCGCGCGTGCGCAGGGTGATCGTTAGGGGCGCGCCGGAGCGATTGCGCCAGAACCAGCCATGGCTGCCGTCAAAGGCGGCGGTTAGCATTCCTTCCTGACTCACGAGCGATCCTTTTTCGTAGTTGTGGTAGTTGAGCCCGGGCCGGTCGCCATGGGTGTCGAAATTCAACTTTGCGCCGTCCGTGAACCATTCGAACTCCGCTGTTTCCCCCTCTTGCATGACCAGCTTGTATTCGGCGGCGGCGTCTGCATCGAGTGTGAATGTGACCTCATCTCGCCAGACTGGCGTGACAGGATCGGCGGGTGCTTGCGCAGTCATTTCAGCGGACGCCGGTTCGCTGTTTGTCTCGGCGGAAACTGGCGTCGGTGAAACAGCCTCAGTTGGAACTGCTGAAACGGTGGTTTCCGCTTCGATTTCGTCCGCCGCCGCTTCCTCGGCAAGCTGCATCTTGATGCGCCCCATTTCGGTAAGGCCAAGAACGGAGCCGACGCGCGTCGGATCGACTCCATATTCTGCCGGAAGAACAACAGTCACGAGAATGACGAGCGCCATTGCTAAAGCGATGGCGGTGGACTTCAGCAATCGCGCGGTGGACGGCAATTCAGACGGTTCGGGTTTGTTTGCATTGTGCATCTAAAGTCTCCGATCAAACGAGAAAGAATCCGGCAAGCTGATAGCCGGTTAGAATGAAACCGAGGGTCATGAGAACGACGTTCGCCGTATAGGCGTGCCGCCAGAAGCTTTGCGTCCGCCGCCAGTATCCCATTACGATGAGAATGGCGCCGAGTGCCAGCAACTGACCAAGCTCAACACCAATGTTGAAAGAAATCAGATTTAGAATGAGCCCGTCAGGCGCAAGCTGGAAATCCTGAAGCTTCGTAGCGAGGCCGAAGCCGTGAAACAGGCCGAAAATCAGCGTCGCCGCTTTGGTGTTTGGCTGAAAGCCGAACCAGCGCTGATAGGCGCCGAGATTGTCGAGCGCTTTATAGACAACGGAAAGCCCGATAATTGCGTCAATCAAATACGGGCTCACGGATATATTCGCGAGCACCCCAAACAACAATGTCAGCGAGTGGCCGACCGCGAACATCGTCACATAGATGCCGATGTCTTTCAGCTTGTAGAGAAAGAAGATAACGCCGAACAGAAACAACAGGTGATCGTAGCCGGTCACCATGTGCTTCGCGCCAAGATAAACAAAGGGCGCGAATAGAAACCCGGTTGTTTCCTGTATATAACCCTTATCGCCATCAGCAACGCCATGTGCGAAAGCTGCCGACAAGACCGATGTCAAAGCGAAGCAAATCGCAAGCGCCGTCAGGAATCCAAACGGTCGCGTTTGCAATATGCGAAGCAGACCTTTCAAGATCGTCATTCGTTTCTCCGTGTATGAAATTATTCAGCGGGCGCAGTTTGCATGTTCGGTGAGCCTCGCGCGGCGCGATGCCCGCTATGCGCCACCCGGTAAAGCGCCGGGAGCACAAACAGCGTCAGCACAGTTGATGAGATAATCCCGCCGATGACGACTGTCGCAAGCGGGCGTTGCACTTCCGCGCCCGCGCCGACATTCAACGCCATCGGAATGAAGCCGAGACTTGCAACAAGAGCGGTCATCAAGACCGGTCGCAAGCGCGTCAGCGCGCCTTCTCTGATAGCTTCGCCAACGGGACGGCCCTCCGCCGCCAGCGCCCGGATGAACGTCATCATCACAACGCCGTTCAAAACAGCGACGCCAGAAAGCGCGATGAAGCCGACGCCTGCAGAAATCGAGAGTGGCATGTCGCGCAATATGAGCGCGAAAACGCCGCCGGTAAGCGCCAGCGGCACGCCGGAAAAGACAATCGCGGCGTCTTTCACTGAGCGGAACAGCGCAAACAGAATAAGGAATATCAGTAGCAGCGTAGCAGGCACCACAAGCGCCAGACGCTGAGCGCCTGATATAAGCTGTTCGAATGTGCCGCCATAGCTGACCCAATAGCCTGCGGGCATTTCGATTTCCGAGTCGATCCGTTCGCGCAAATCGGCGATGAAAGAGCCGAGATCGCGCCCGCGCACATTTGCGGTGATGACCGCGCGTCGCTTGCCGTTCTCCCGACTGATCTGGTTGGGGCCAACGATCAGCGAAACGCTCGCTACTTCCTGCAACGGCACAAAGCCGCGCACGCCGTCTTCGGCGTCGGGCAAGGGAATGCGCAAACGTCCGATAGCGTCCACATCTTCGCGCAAGACTTCCGGCAGGCGTACGACCACATCGAAGCGCCGGTCACCCTCAAAGATTTGTCCGGCTTCTGCGCCGCCGAGCGACGCCCGCAAGACATTTTGAAGATCAGCGACGTCCAATCCGAAACGCGCCAGCGCCGCCCGATCCGGATCGATCTGCAAGACTGGCAGCCCCGTAATCTGTTCCGACTGTGGGTCGCGGGCTCCCGGCGTCGCAGAAATGACGCTTTCGACCTGCCCGCCGATCTCAAGGAGCTGATCAAGGTCGTCGCCATAGACTTTCACGGCGACATCGGCGCGAACGCCAGAAATCAACTCATTAAAGCGCATCTGAATCGGTTGGGTGAACTCGTAACGATTGCCTGGAAACTCATCCACAGCAGCATTCATCTCAGCAACCAACTGAGTGCGCGGCTTCCTCGAATTCGGCCAATCCTTGCGCGGATGCAGGAGAATGAAGGTGTCTGCAACGCTCGGCGGCACGGGGTCAGTCGCAATTTCGGGCGTGCCGATTTTCGAAACAACGCGCTCGACTTCGGGAAACTCCCGCAAGCGCGCTTCAAGCGCCGTTTGCATTGAAATTGCCTGGCTGAGGCTCGTGCCGGGAATTCTCAGCGCGTGCATGGCGATGTCGCCTTCTTCCAAGTTCGGAATAAATTCCGAGCCCATCCGCGAAGCGGCGAGCCCCGTGACGCCGATAAGGGCGACCGCAAGCGCAATCACGGCGAAACGAAAACGCAACGCGAAATCGAGCGCAGGGGCATAGAACCCGCGCGCGCCACGCATGACGGCGCTTTCCTTCTCCGAAACCTTGCCGGTGACGAACAGCGCGACCGCCGCCGGAACGAAAGTGAGCGATAGCACAAGCGCCGCCGTCAGCGCCGTGACGACTGTGAAAGCCATCGGATGGAACATTTTGCCTTCGATGCCCTGCAGCGCGAAGATTGGCACATAGACGAGCGTGATGATGAGAACGCCGAAAATTGACGGCTTGATAACTTCGACTGTCGCCTCCTCCGCTACTCTGAACCGTTCCTCGCGGGATAGCAGACGGCCAAGTTTGTGCTGTTCGAGGCTAAACCGGCGCAGGCAGTTTTCGACAATGATGACCGCGCCATCGACGATAAGGCCGAAATCAAGCGCCCCGAGGCTCATGAGATTGCCCGATACACTATTCTCAACCATGCCGGTGATGGTCAGGAGCATAGAAAGCGGAATGACCGCCGCCGTGATCAGCGCCGCACGGATATTTCCGAGCAGCAAGAATAAAACGACGATCACGAGCATAGCGCCAATGAGCAGGTTTTCTTCAACCGTCGCAATCGTGCGGTCTACGAGTTCCGTGCGGTCATAAATCGGCTTTGCTATGACGCCTGCAGGCAAAGCTTTAGCGGCTTCCCCAAGTTTCGCCGCAGCGGCTTGCGCGACGATGCGGCTATTCTCGCCGATCAGCATGAAAACCGTGCCGAGGACGATTTCCTTGCCGTTTTCCGTGGCGGCGCCCGTGCGCAATTCCTCGCCCATTAATACATCTGCGACATCGGAAATCCGGACAGGCACGCCGTTGCGGTTGGCGACGATGATGGATTTCAGGTCTTCAATGCCTTCGGCCTGTCCGGTGGAGCGGACAAGAAGTTGTTCGCCGTATCGCTCGACATAGCCGGCGCCGACATTAGCGTTGTTCGCCTCAAGAGCGTCGATGACATTGCTCATGGTGAGGTGCGCCGCTGCCAGCCGGTCCGGCCATGGCGTCACATGGTACTGGCGGACATAACCGCCGACGGTGTTAACTTCGGTGACGCCCGGCGTGTTGCGAAGTTGCGGACGGATGACCCAATCTTGCAGCGTGCGCAAATCTTCCGGCGTCCATTCCGTGCCGTCCGGTTTTCGCGCTCCCGGTTCGGCTTCGATGACATACATGAAGATTTCGCCGAGGCCGGTTGCAATCGGTCCCATTTCCGGCTCAACGCCTTCGGGAAGCTGGCTTCGAACGGATTGAAGCCGTTCATTTAGAAGTTGGCGCGCAAAATATATGTCGGTGCCATCTTCAAATACAGCTGTCACCTGACTGAGCCCATAACGGGAGACCGAGCGCGTATAGTCGAGCCCCGGCATGCCCGCGATGGCGGTTTCCACCGGGAAGGTGATGCGCTGTTCCGCTTCCAGCGGCGAAAAACCGGGGGCTTCGGAATTGATCTGCACCTGAACATTGGTGATGTCCGGGGTCGCGTCGATCAACAGGCGGTTGAAGTTCCAGACGCCAAGACCGGCCAGCGCCAGCACAAGGGCCAGCACGATCCAGCGATTGCGGATTGATAGTCGGATGATGTTATCGAGCATGACGCAGGTTCCTAACGCCAGTTTCTAGTGGTCGTGGCTTGCGCCGGACTTTTCGACGTCCTGGCGGATGAGAAAGGCGTTCTTAGTCACATACTCAATACCCGGATCAACGCCGCCAAGAACTTCCGTCCATTCCGGCGTGCGGCGTCCGAGTTCAAGCATGCGGACTTCGTAAGTTTCGCCGACGCGCGCATAGACGACCGTGAAATCGCGGAAGCGTTGCAAGGCTTCGGTCTTCACCGCCAGCGGCACATTTTCTTCGCCAACCACCGCAACGCCTTCGACGGCTTGTCCGGGCCGCCATGTCTTGTCTTCGTTCGGAAGCTCCACATGGGCGACGATGGTTTGCGTCATCATGTCGGCGGCAGGCAAAATCGTTTCGATTTTCGCTTCAATCGATTTTTCGCCGCTGAGGCTCTTCACCATGATTGGCTGACCAGCGGCAAGGCGCTCTGCATCGCGCGGATAAACGTAAAACTCCGCGTGAACCTGCGTCGCGTCGGCGATGATGTAGAGTGCGTGATCTGCTGTTGCGACATCGCCGACATTGGCGCGCCGCTCCATCACAACGCCCGAGATCGGCGCGGGGATTTGATAGGTTTGCAGGCTTTCGCTGGCAGTCACACGGGCGAGCGTTTCGCCTTTTTCGACCGTCTCTCCGATTTTCTTTGTCATTTCGACAATGCGGCCCGGAAACCATGCGCCGACTTCAGCGCGGCCATGAGGCTGCAATTCAACGCGGCCCGAAAGCGTCACGGTTTCTTCGATGGTCGCGGGGCCAGTGGTTTCCACTTCGACGCCTGCCGCGTCCGCCTGTTCCTGCTTGATGGTCGTACGGCCTTCATAGGAGTCGTAACTCCATTCATATTGTCGGCCTTGATAAGCGGCTCGCACCATCACATCGAAACTGTGCGGCTCGGTAACCACGCCACCGCCGCGAAGCAGATCATCCTGCGGCGAAAAGTTGAACTCATCGATTTGCCCGCCGAGACGGCCCAAGTCGATTTCAAGATCAACAGCTGACGGATCGATCGGCCGGTCATTCACAAAAGGATAGACGCGAAATTCCGGATCGACGCCGTCTTCAAAAATGGTGATTTCAACGGCGAAATCGCCATCGCGTAACATGCGTCCGCGATGCGGCCCGCGTTCATACTCTTCTGCCTGCGCTTCACCATGCCCTTCCGATGGCTGGGCTTCGCCGTTGCCGCAAGCATTTAGTGCGAACAAGGCAAAAAGGGCGAACGCCGCCTGCGCCGTTTTTTCTATTTTTACGCTCACTGTGAAATCTCCTGAGAATTATTCGACGAAAATGCGCCCATGCGGCGGGCGAGTTTTGCTTCCGCGCGGTGGTAGGTGAGAAGCGCCGAGATTTGCCGCATCCTCGCTTCGGTGAGCGAGGCTTGTGCGTCGAGCACTTCAATATAGGAAAGTCCGCCTTGTCTGTATGCGCTGAGCGATTGGCTTAGCGCCTGTTCGCTTGCCGGAATGATACGCTCTGCATACGCCTTGATTTGAGTGCGCGCCGCTTCCGCCTGAGATGACAGATACGCGATTTCCCGCGCCAGTTCGCGCTCGCGCGCTATGACTTCATACTCAGCACGTCTGGCGTCCGCTGTTGCAGCCGCGATAGCGCCAGAATTTCGGTTCCAAACAGGAAGCGGCACGCTGACGCCGACGACAAACGCCGACTCGTCAACTTCTCTAAGCTGACGGAAGCCCGCACGCACGCTCGGATCGGGAACGCGTTTCGCGCGTTCGATTTCAACACGGGCGGCGGCGCTGTCTCGTTCGGCTTCGGCCAGAGCAATATCAGGCGAGACGCTGTTGCGTGCGCCGCGCGGCGCTGGATTAAAAAATGTTGCGGTCTCGACGGAAAAATCAGCTGCGCCGCCCCAATAGCTGGCAACTGCAGCTTTCGCGGCTTCGGCGCGCGCCTTTGTTGTTTCGACCTCGATTTCGGTTTCCGCAAGACGGGCCGAGACGCGGGACCGTGCGGCTTCCGGGTCACGTGCGGCCCGTACGCGGCGGTCAACGGCGGCGGAAAAGTCTTTTGCAACATCGAGCCGCGATTGTGCGACATCAACAAGCGCTTGCGCCGCTTGCGCTTCAACGAATGCAAGCTCCACCGCTTCGCGTAAATCAAGTTCGCTAAGCTCAACCCTTATGTTGGCGGCGCCCGCCTGCCGGTCTGCAAAGCTAGAGCGCGCGCGCCGGTCGCCGCCGAGTTCGATTTCCTGACTGAGCGAATAGGTGGCTTGCGCGCCGTCGAAACCGCTGACCGGCCCCGATCCGCCGAAATCCTCTAGCTGAACATCAAGGCTAGGGTTCGGCCGTAACCGCGCCTGCTGGGCCAAGGCTTCCGCCGCACGCAAGCCTTCGCCTGCCGCCGCTACGCCCGGATCGCTTTCGAGCGCGCGGGCAATCGCATCGCCGCGTGTTAGCAGGTTTGACGCCTGCGCATCCGGCTGCGCTTTAACTGCGCCAGCCGCCGCGAGCCCGATCAGGGCCGCGCAAAATAACATTCTCACGGGAAATTCTCCTCTGTCGTAAACCGTGCGCGCCCAGCGTAAAAAGCGCGGGCGCTGAGCCGTTTAGATCAGAGGGATGTGCGGGGAGGTTTGAAAGGTGGCTTGTCCCGATGGCGGGCAGCGGCCCCTTGAGGATCGGGCGGCGCGGCTCGCTCAGAAATCATCGCAAAGGCAAGAGACAAGCCAATATCCATAGGGCCAAATTGCGGCGTGGAATGTGAATGAAACCCGGTTTCGGTGTGCGGCGGCACACCATCGTTTTCTTCAAGACCGGTGGAAACCAATTTTTCCTCGGGAGCCGAGCCATCATGGTCATGACCATGCGCGTCGGCAGTTTGGCTATCCGCCACAACATGAATGGGATGCCATCCGTCATGGGCGTGGGCGTGGGTGGACGCTGACGCCAGCACGCCGTAATTGGCGATGGCGAGCGCTAAAACATAAACTACAAAGGACCGCAGTTTGGTCATCCGCCCATTCTATACCCGAAATCTTCATTTTTGATAAACCCCAAATTATGGGGCCTGGAATTAACCCCAAAATCAATATCCTGAAGAAATCGGGACGCAATATCGTAAATCATGTTGCACCGTTACATTCACACTCCAGCGCGCTCCAAAATGGCGCAACAGCAAGTCTCAATTTTTGCCGCCGGCTTATGCCTCCGGGATTTCGAGGCAAAAATCACGACCGCCCCACTTTTCCCAGATCGCCATTCAGATATGTCGTCTTTGTAGGTTCGTTGTACGCCAACAATCGTAATGCATTAGCGACGACAATGAGGGTCGATCCCTCATGCACCAGAACAGCTGGCCCGATGCCAAGCCCGAAAAGCGTCGCAGGAATAAGAACCGCAACAATGCCCAGACTGACCCAAAGGTTCTGACGGATCGTTCGGCTGGTCGCGCGGCTCAGTCCGACGGCAAATGGCAGCGTTTCAAGATCATCCGCCATAAGAGCGACATCGGCCGTTTCGAGCGCCACATCCGAGCCGGCTGCGCCCATAGCGACACCAACGGTTGCGTTCGCCATGGCTGGCGCATCGTTTACGCCGTCGCCGACCATGGCGACGCCGCCTGATTCTTTTAGCTCCTTGATTTTCTCGACCTTATCGTCGGGCATAAGATCGCCGAAGGCGTGGTCGAGACCAACTTCGCGCGCAATCGCGTCGGCGACTTGTTGATTATCGCCCGAAATCATCATCATTTTCGAAACGCCGATATCGCGCAGGCGTTGGATCACACGCCTGGCGGCGGAGCGCGGCGTGTCCATCAAGCCGAGAGCGCCAAGATACGCATCGCCCCGCCGGACAATCATCGTTGTTCGCCCCCGCGCCGACATGCTCTTGACGGTCACGCGAAGATCGTCTGGCAGCGGCGTTCCATTTGTCTCAGTAAAGAGAGCCGTTTTTCCGATGTGAACGAGTTCGTCATTCAATCGCGCGGAAACGCCTTTGCCTGTGATACTCTTGAATTCCGTCGCGTTGTATTCAATGGCTCCCATTCGTTCTTTGACATCACGGACGATCGCCTCGGCGAGCGGGTGGTCGCTTAACGCTTCAACAGCCGCGGCGACGCGAAGAAGCTCCGTTTCCGTTATGCCGGCGACGGGCGTGATTTCAACGAGCTTCGGCTCTCCGGATGTGAGCGTGCCGGTCTTGTCGAATGCAATTGATTCAAGCCGACCTAGCGCTTCAAGCGGCGCGCCGCCCTTGATCAGCACGCCGCCGCGTGCGGCGCGGGCGATGCCGCTGAGGATTGCGCTGGGCGTTGCGATGGCGAGCGCGCAAGGACTAGCCGCGACCAGCACCGCCATCGACCGGTAAAAACTTTGCGCAGGGTTTTCGTCGAGAAAGAGCCATGACAAAGCCGTGATGAAGGCCAGTATGACGACGCATGGAACAAACACCTTCTCAAACTTCTTGGTGAAATTTTGCGTCGGCGACTGCCTGGTTTCAGCGGCGCTGACCATATCGATAACACGGGCCAGCGTCGTTTCAGAGGCTCGCCGGGTCACCTGAATTTCGAGGCTTCCGGCGCCGTTAATCGAACCGGCGAAGACCTTGTGCGCCGGTTTGATTTTGTCGGAATTGTCAGCCGCTTCACTGCTATCTTTCACAGGCGACTTATCGGCCGGCGCGCTTTCGCCCGTAATTGGCGCCTGATTGACGCTGCTTTCACCCTTGATGACGAACCCGTCGGCGGGAATACGGTCGTTCGAGCGAACGATTACAATGTCGCCCGGCTTCAATTCGTCGACGGGTACTTTCGTTTCCCTCCCGTCCCGGCGAACGAGCGCCTCCTCAGGCGCAAGATCGGCGAGCGCTGATATGGCGTTACGGGCTCTCGCCATCGCGTAATTTTCAAGGGCGTGGCCGATGCTGAACAGAAACAGGAGGAACGCGCCCTCCGCCCATTCGCCGAGGACAGCCGCGCCGCCTGCGGCGACGAGCATAAGAAAGTCGATCTCAAATTTGCCGTGTGAAACTTTTCCGATTGCTTCTTTCAGCGTGAAATACCCGCCGAAAAAATATGCAGCCAATAACAACCCAAACGCAACAACGTCAGGCATCGCCGATATTTTCGGTCCGAGCCAGCCAGCAAGAAGTGCGGCGCCGCACATTAACGAGAAGACGAGTTCAGCCCTGCCGTCCAACAAGCTGTTTAGCCAATCGTCGTGCTGATGATTGTCTTGCGTGGCTTTGTCGGTCGGCCGGCTTGTTTTATTCACGGCAACAAATCCTCTGATGGGCAATTAAGTTAGGACAATGCAAGTAATGCGACCGGCAGGTGTGGAAGCATTACCTTTATTGAAAAGAAAAGGCGGAGCCGCCGGGTTAGGGGGACGAACCCGGCGGCTCCTCTGGTTACGCCGGACGACTACGCGCGCAGGAAGTTAGCGCTATCGCCCGCTCGCAATTCGAAGTGACACGGACGAACTGCGAGACCAGAATCAAGTGACTTAGATCGGAATAGCAGCCGTGATCTTGCTCACATAAATGAAGCCCGATTCCTCCATATCGGTTTTCCCGTTCGCGCGTATCAGATCAGCGGCTTCGGAGAGCCGGTCGTCTTCGCAGACAAGCTCCAGCTTTACCTCGGTGATCACGCGATCGCCAAGCTCGGTTGAATATTGCTGTTCTTTTTCGTCGAGCGCCTTGACCATGCCTTTGACATCGACGGCGGTCATGTTCGTGAAACCGCCCTTGCGTAAGGCGCGAACGACGCTCGCCGCCCGGCTGCGATGAATGAACGCCTTGATCTCAATCATGATGCGCTTCCTTTCATTCGGCTGCTTTTGCATGCGCGTCGGCGAGGTCGAGATCGCCCCGAGACGGCGCCGGCTCAGATTTCCGACCGCGCATTTCCATCCACTCATAGATGACCGGCAGGAGAATCAGCGTCAGCGCTGTCGACGTCAGCAAACCGCCGACGACGACAGAGGCCAGAGGCCTTTGCGTCTCGGCCCCGACGCCGGTTGACAAGAGCATCGGTATAAGGCCGAGAATAGCGACGCTCGCCGTCATCAGCACAGGCCGCAAGCGCAGTTCTGTGCCGCGCCGAACGGCGTCGCGAACACTGAAGCCGGCGTCGCGCTGTTCATTAATGAAACTGACGAGCACGATGCCGTTCAACATAGCGACGCCGAAGACGGCGATGAAGCCGATCGCCGACGGCACGGACAGATATTGCCCGGTGACGAAGAGCGCGAAGAGCCCGCCGCTGGCTGCAAAGGGGACGTTTGCGATAATCAACGCGGCGTATTTCACAGAATTGAACGCCGTGTAGAGCAGCACGAAGATGAAAAAGATCGTCGCCGGAACAATCAAAGACAGTTTCGCAAGCGCGCGTTGCTGGTTTTCAAAGGCGCCGCCCCATTCGATCCAGTAGCCCGGCGGCAAATCCACATTCGCCGCGATGACGTCGTTGGCGTCCTTGACAAAGCCGTCGACATCGCGCCCGCGCACATCCATCTGGATGACGGCGTAGCGCTGCAACTGTTCGCGGCGGACGAAGGAATAGCCTTCCGCCGACGTGACCGTTGCAACCCGTCCGAGCGGAATGATCGCGCCGTCCGCCGTCTGCAGTGGAATATTGCGGATCGATTCCATGGACGCTTTCGATGCATCTTGAAGACGCGCCGTAATGTCGAATCGCCGGACGCCGTCAATGAGCGTGCCTACCGGCTCAGCGCCGATGCCGGTACGCACGACATTGAGAACGTCGTCAGCGTTCATGCCGTAACGCGCGAGTTCAGTGCGATCGACCTGAATCCGGATTTGCGGCTTGCCGATATTGGCTTCGAGCGACAGGTCCGCGGCGCCCGGCACGCCGGATATCGCCTCCTTGATTTCCTGACTAAGCCGGTCGAGTTCGCCAAGATCCTGACCGTAGATTTTGGCGGCCAGCGTCGCGCGCACGCCGGAGATCAACTCCTCAACGCGCATCTGAATCGGCTGCGTGAAGGCGACGACCGTTGTCGGCACGGTTTCTTCAAGCTTTTCGCGCATGTCATCGGCGAGCGATGCGACCGTCCGCCTGCGCGGCCATTCGCTTTGCGGTTTCAAGGCCGTGTAGATTTCCATGTAGTTGACGTCGGCGGTTTCGCCTTTTTCGGCCCTGCCGATCATGGCGATGGTGGTTTCTACCTCGGGAAACTCGCCAAGTGCGTGTTCGATCTCCTTCGAAATCTCGATTGACTGATCGAGCGAGGTCGAGGGGATCGAGGTCACCCGCCACATGATCGAGCCTTCCTGCAATTGCGGCATGAATTCCTTGCCGAGGAAGGGGAAGAGCGCGAGGCTGGCGACAAGGAGGCCGCCGGCGGCGAGACCCACTTTGCGCTTGTTGTCGAGTGACCAGGCGATCAGGGGCAGATAGCCGCGCTTGACGATGCGCATCAGCATGGTGTCGCGCTCTTCCTTGGGCTTCAGGATCATCGCCGCCAGAACCGGAATGATGGTCAGCGTCAGGATTAAAGAACCGGCCATGGCGAAGCTGATATTAAACGCCATGGGTTTGAAGAGTTTGCCTTCGAGCCCTTCGAGACTGAACAAGGGCAAAAAGACGACGATGATGATCATGATCGCGAACGCGATCGGATTAGCGACTTCCCGCGCGGCCTGCAGAACAGCGGCGGTGCGATTGACCTCGCCGCCCTCTTCTTTTCGTTCCGCCATGATCCGAAACGAGTTTTCGACCATGACGACGGCGCCGTCGACCATCATACCGATGCCGATGGCGAGACCCGCCAGCGACATGAGATTGGCCGAGAGCCCGGCCTGGCCCATGAAAATAAAGGCGATGAGCATGGCGAGCGGCAGCGCCGTGATCACGACCAGCGCGGAGCGGATTTCGCCGAGAAACAGAAACAGCACGATGGCGACGAGAATCGACCCTTCAATGAGGGCTTTCTCCGCTGTGCCGACTGCCTTCTCCACAAGCTCGGTGCGGTCGTAAATCGGTTTGATGACGACGCCGTCGGGCAGCGCGCCCTCAACTGTCTCGACTTTTTCCTTCACCGCATCGACGACATTCTTGGCGTTCTCGCCGATGCGCGCGAGCGCCATGCCGAGCACAACTTCTTCGCCGTCTCGGGTGACGGCGCCGAAGCGCAGCGCCGGCGCCTGTTCGACTTTCGCAACATCGCGAACATAAACTGGGGCGCCGTCCTTCACCTTGACGACGATATTGCCGATATCGGTTTCGTCCCGGACAAGACCCAGGCCGCGAACGAGATATTGCTCCGGTCCCTGATCGATATATTGCCCGCCGACCTGCCGGTTATTCGCGTCAAGCGCTTCGACGACATCGGAAAACCCAAGTTCATATTTGATGAGCTGCAAAGGGTCGATCTGGACCTGGAACTGGCGCTCTTGCCCGCCCCAGGACATTACGTCGTCGACGCCGGCGGCCGTGCGGAGGATGAGGCGCACGTTCCAGTCCTGCAGCGTCCTCAAATCCATATCGCTGATGTCGCCCTTAAGGGACTCGTCGGCGCGTTCAAGCGTGTACCAGAAGACCTGTCCGAGGCCGGAAGCGTTCGGACCCATTTCCGGCGAGCCGTAGCCTTCCGGTATCCGGTCGCGAACTTCCGCAAGCCGCTCCATGACGAGACGGCGAGCGAAATAGATATCGACGCTGTCCTTGAAGTAGACGGCGACATAGGAAAGGCCGAAGAGACTGACCGAACGGATTTCCGATACGTCGGGAAGTCCGGCCATCGCAGACTCCACGGGAAATGTCAGCAATTGCTCGATGTCTTCGGCGGCGAGCCCCGGCGATTCCGTGTAGATGTTGACCTGCACCGGCGTCACGTCCGGAAACGCGTCGATGGGAACCGTTGTGACGGCGCGCCAGCCGAGAAAGCCGACGACGGCGAAGATGATGAGCACCAGGAATTTATACTGGAGCGAGAATTCAACGAGTTTATTCAACATGGTTCACGCTCCTAATGCCCGTGGCCTTCGCCCATTTTCGTCTTTTGAATGAGCGATTTGAGGAGAAAGGTTTGTTCGGTGACGATCTCATCGCCTGCCGAGACGCCAGACGCGATTTCGATCCATCCGCCGCTGGCGGTCCCGGTTTCAACACTGACGGGCTCGATCTCATCGCCTTCGATGCGGAAGACGGTCGGCGCGCCGTCCATCAGGACGACCGCGCGTTCCGGCAACGCCAGCATTGCATCGCCGGCGCCGGCGGCGATTGCTGCATCGACGAATTGACCGGCATGAAAATCATCGTCTTCATTGCTGATCTCGACGCGAGCCATCAACGTGCGCGTCGTTTCATCAAGCGCGTGCTGGAGCTGAATGACCTCGCCTTCTTCCCAGTGTCCCGCGCTGGACTTAACGCGCGCGGATGCGCCAATAGCGATGCGTTGCGCCTGTTCGGCGGTCAGTCGCGCTTCAACCCAGACCGTCGATTCGTCGCTGATTTCGACCAGCACCCGGCCGGGATCGACAAACTCTCCCAACGTGAAATCGTCGCGCACGATAGTGCCGGACTGCGGCGCGAACAGAATGAAGCGGCCCGTCGCCTTGCTGGCGTCGCCGCTTTTCAGAAGCGCGGCGACTTCCTGTTCCGCCATGCCGAATGAGAGGAGTTTGGCATGGGCCTGCTGGCGCGCGACTTCCGCCTCGACATAACGTTTTTCAGAAACGACGTCCCGGCCGAGATTTCGGACGCGGCGCCATTCTTTGTCGTTGATGATGAGCGCGCCTTGCGCTTCGGCCATTTCGACGCTGGAGAGCGTGACCAGCGGCGCGCCTTCTTCGACTTTCTCTCCGCGCACGATATGTCGCTCGACAATCTGCGCGCTGATGCGCGGCGCGACCTGCGCCGTCTTGTAGCGGTTCGCCGTCACCTCGCCCGGCGCAATGTACTCACCGGTCAGTTGCCGTTTGCCGAGCGCAATGGATTTGATCCCCTTGGCGCTCCGCTCCGCCGCCGTCATTTCGATATGACCGCCGCCTTCTTCGCCGTGGCCCTCTTCCGACTGCTCGGATGACGTTGGTTTTTGTTCAGCATCCGATGCGCCGCAGCCTGCGACTGTCAGCGCCCCGAGGGCGATGATCGCCAATCCAAGGCCAGAATTCAGTTTCCGAAAGTTACGCATCACAGAGTCTCCATCCATTCATTGAGCGTCCCTGACGCATCGAGCCAATCGATCCAGGCGCGCCATAAAGACCCTTGAAGTTCAATTCCTGCGCGTTCCGCGCTGTAGGTTTGATCGAGCTGCACGAGATATTCGACCGCAGTGATGTCGCCCGACCGCCATAGTTGATCGAGCACGCGGCGTTGCTCGCCGAGCACATCCGACCCGTCGCGCATCCACGCGCGCCACGTCCCCGCCGCGACGGCGAAGCGTCCGCTGGCTTCGACGAGCCGTGCTTCGGCGTTGCGCAGCTTATTGCGGATCGCTTGCTCGGCGGCGATGCGTTCGGCGCGCGCCTCATCGACTTCGGCCTGTCCGGACGCAAAAACCGGGATGGGTACGGACAGTCGGACGCCGGCGAAATCGGCGTCTCCTTCGCGTCCATAGGCGGCGCCGATGGTCGGATCGGGAATGCGCGCTTTTTTTGCAAAACGGATTTCGGCCGACAGCGCGTCGGCGCGCGCTTCCGCCGCGCGCAGTTCCGGCAAGCGGCGGACCAGCGTCATATCGAGCGGCGGCGGCGCCGCCGGCGGGTCAGGTAGCACCGGCCAGGCCGGCATGACTTCGCCCACAAGCGCCGTCAAAGTTTGTCGCGCTTCGGAGAACTCGCTCCGGGCGGTCGTTTGCTCGGCGATCGCCTGGGAAAGGCTCAGCTGCGCGGCAAGACGCTCCGATTTTGACAGATCACCGGCTTCCGCGCGGCGGTCTGCAATCGAAGAAAACTCGCGCGCGACGTCGGCGCGCTCGGCCGCCAGATCGGAAAGGCGTTTCCTCGCCTGGTAATCCGCCAGCGCGGTAAGAAGATCGGCGAATAACGCACGCTTTTGCGCTTCATAGGTATATCTTGCCGCGTCGACGGCGCTGCGCGCGCCCTTCGCCCGCGTCGCGCGCTTATTGGTGATGTCGAAGGCTTTCGACAGGCCGATAGAACGACTGTCATCGGCATCGTCTTCGCTGTCCGAGAACTCGCCCTCGAATTCCGGATTGTAGAGCGGCCGCGAATTGGCGCGCCCGCGCGCCTCGGCTGCATCTAGCTCAGCGCGCGCTTCTTCGAGCCTTGGATGATTGCGCGCGGCGTCTTCAAGAAATTGCCCTAGCGTCAGCCCAGGCTCAGCAGCGTTCTCCTGCGCGGACGCAGCGCCGAGCCCCCACGCCGCAAAAGCGGCGAGCGCAAGCCCGCATATTCTGATGGTCATTGGTCATTGTCCTCTTGGAATCAAAATTACTGATGGGCGCGCAGAGCGCGCGCGATCAGTCAGATTCGCGGAGGACGGAATAATGAGGAAAGAGAAGCCTGGGGGACGACACCGTTTTCCGGCGCTCTGATCTTGCTCGCAAAGAGCAGCAGGGACGCTGGCTCCAATGAGGCGCGAGACAGGGCGTGAAAATGACATGCGCCGGAATGACAATGCGCGGCGTGCTCCGGATGGATGGAACCTTCGTCAGCCGGCTCGCCTTGTGTCGCGGCGCGCTCTTCGCCCGCGTCGTGTTGCGTCGCATGATGGATGTCTTCTTCCGCCGCGTGCGCAGGCGCGACGATGCCAACCGCGCCCCATAGCGCAATCAACAATACCACAATGACGCGGTGCATATGTCGAATGGATGACATCATCTCAAATGCGTCCTACTGTAAAACTCCTGACAAATCATTATAATTTTTCGTTTACATCGTTGCGCCGACCCGATGGCGGCCTGAAATATCGCGCGGTCTGCCTCAAATACGACTCATAGGCTCTTCCAAAGGCCGCCCGAAGAAGCGGCTCTTCGACCGATACAATATAACAATGAATGAAGAGCGCGAATGAGAGGGTGAGCACGAACGCCCAAACCGAAAGCGCGGCCAATGACACTCCCCCCAGGAACAAGGCGTATCCGACATATTGCGGGTTGCGTGACCAGCGGTAAACGCCCCGGTCAATAAGTTCGTCTTCCTTGAGGCCATAGACTCTCGAAAAATCCGCATAGGCGCTCCGGCCCAGATAAATCAGCGCAGCCCCGGCAATCGCAAAAAATCCGCCAGCCGCGCTCGTCAGAATACTTGGGGCGCCAAGCGAACCCCGATCGAACCACGCGATTGCAAGCAGCAACAAAGCATTGCCGTGCATGGCGGCGCCGGTCCAGACCGCCATAGGTATGCTGACGCGACCGCATTTCGAAAAGTCCCGTTTAACCAGCATCGCCATCGGAATGGAAAGCGCAGCATTGGCCGCCGCCAATATGAGTAACGCCCGCACCATGCTCAAACACGCCCCTCGGCGAGATTCAGCGACGCGCGGCGTTCTTTCATCGACTGCGCAATAATCGAGCAAGCTGATCTTGCGAACAGGCTCGCAAGCAATGCGGCGACGATCAAATCGGGCCAGAACGATCCTGTAAGCCACACTGCTCCGCCGGCGGCGATCACCGCAACATTCCCGATGGCGTCATTGCGCGAGCACAGCCAGACGGAGCGGACATTTGAATCGCCGTCCCGCCAGCGAAGGAGAATGAAAACGCTGGCGACATTAGCGGCGAGCGCAGCAAACCCGATGCCGCTCATCACCGGCGCAACAGGAGAAGCGTCGCCGAACGCGCTCGCAACCGTGGTGGTCAGGACAAACAGCGCCATCAAGCCAAGACTGGCGCCTTTAATGAGCGCCGCCGTAGCGCGCGTACGCAGCGCCGCGCCGATAACCGCGAAGCTCAAAGCGTAGGTCGCAGTATCGCCCGCGAAATCGAGAGCGTCGGCTTTCAGCGCCTGTGAACTCCCAAGATAGCCAGCCGACATTTCCACCAAAAACATGACGGCGTTGATCGCAATCACCGCGATCAGCGCCCGCTTATAGGCGGGCGACCGGCCGTCGAATTGATCGGCGTCAATTTGATTGTCCTCGCACGCGCATCCGGCCATCCCGGCTCTCCATTGCTTTGCCGCTGAGCCTAACCTAATGTCTACAGCAACTGTAGGTTCAAGAGGAAAAATGCCGAAATCCGAAAAAATTCCCGTGACCATCGGGCGGCTGGCGAAAGCCTCGGACGTCAAGGTCACGACGATCCGCTATTATGAGAGCATCGGCCTTATCGATCCGCCGGATCGGTCCGAAGGCGGCCAGCGGATTTATGACGCCAAAGCCGTCGAGCGGATGCGTTTTATCCGCCACGCCCGCGATCTTGGCTTTCCGCTGGAGGCGATCCGCGAGCTGATCGCCCTCTCCAGAAACGAGAACCGGTCCTGCGCGGAGGTCGATGAAATCGCACGCCGTCACGCCGAAGATGTCAGACAACGCATCAAGCGATTGAAATCACTCGAACGCGAACTCAATCGGATGATCAAGGAATGCAGCGTCGACAAAATTTCAGACTGCCGCGTAATTGAAATCCTCTCCAATCACGCGCTCTGCGCAACAGAACATCGGAATTAGGTCGGCTGCCAGAGGCGAAGTCTACTTTTCGTGAAAGAAAAGATACTTCACGAACGCCGCAATACCTAAGAGTAAAAACACGGCGATCAACAACATTACAATTGCACCGCCCGCGCCCATCATCATCCCACCTTCCATCATTTCGATTCTCCTTTCGAATATCACGTGAGCATTTTTCAAAACCGCCAAAATGCGATCGCGCGTCCAATCAAGATGTTCTTCTCAATCAATTTTTATCCTTCTCCGACCCTTGCCCCATGCCATCCATCACGCTGTCGCCCATTTTCATTCCGTCGCACATCATGCCGCCGCCCATCATCGATTTCATCGCTGCCTTGAATTCGTCCGGATCGCCGGCGATGGGCATCATCATTGATACGTCGTAGCCGCCGTCATCGTTCTTCGTCAGCATGAAGTGAACATTGTCGCCCTCTTCAAATTTCTGCAGCGCGACCATATCGCTGACAGCGAAATCCATCGTCATCTTGCCCCATCCGATTTTTTTGATGGGGTCATGCGAGAGATTGACTTTTTTCGCTTTCAAATCGACGGAGTTAACCGTGCCGAACCCGGACGCCATGTCGCTGCAGCAGGACATGCCGTCCATACCATCCATTTTCATGCCGCCGCTTTGGCTAAACGCCGGAACGGAAATTAGCGCGATAGCGGCGCCAACGGCGATCGTGGAGAGTTTCATAGATTTCATTGCTGCTATCCTTTCAATTCAATGCGCACAGAGAGACGGCTGACTTCGTCGCGCATGAAACGAAGCCGCCAACAAAAGCGAATGGAGCGTTTCGGTTCTTCTTCAAGTTATCTGCTCCGTATACGTGTTTCTGACCAACGCGATTTGTAATCAGCCAATCGCTGTATGCTTACTCTGCCGGCGCCAGTTTCGGCCCGATAGAGTCAATCTGTTCAACGGGCTGCAACGCCCGCCGGTTCCACAGGAAGTAAACCGCCGGGATGACGACAAGGGCGAGCACCGTTGTGCTGACGATGCCGCCGATCATTGGTGCGGCAATGCGGCGCATGACTTCCCCGCCGGCCCCATGGCCGTACATGATGGGCAAAAGCCCCGCGAAGATGACCGCGAAGGTCATCATGATCGGCCGCAGACGCCGCAGCGCGCCCTTGGCGATGGCGTCAGCGAAATGCGCTTCATCGAGCGGCGCGCCTTCCTCTTTTGCAATCGCATTCGCCGCCGCGACTTCCTGCTTCAGATACATGATCATCAACACGCCAATTTCGACGGCGACGCCGGCAAGCGCGATAAATCCGACAGCGACGGCGACGGACATGTTGAAGCCAAGGAGAAACATCAGCCACAGTCCTCCGACGAGGGCGAAGGGCAACGTTCCCAGAATGATCACAACATCCGAGACGTTTCTGAAATTCAAGAACAAAAGCAGCATGATGATCAGCAGCATGCCCGGCCCCACATAGGCGAAGCGTTCCTTGGCGCGCTGCATATATTCGTACTGTCCGGACCAGGAGATGGAATAGCCCGCCGGCAAGTCCACATTTTCAGCAACCACATTCCGGGCCTCCTCGACATAGGAGCCGATATCGCGACCGGTGATGTCCACATAAATCCAGCCGTTGAGCCGCGCATTCTCGCTGCGGATGATCGCCGGGCCTTCATTGATGCGAATGTCGGCGATGCGGCCGAGCGGAATCTCCGCGCCCGATGCTGTGACGATCGGCAATTCGCGCAAAGCTTGCGGCGAATCGCGCACGTCGCGAGGGTAGCGCAGATTGATCGGATAGCGCTCAAGACCTTCGACGCTCTGCCCGATCGTCATGCCGCCGATCGCGGTGCGCACAATATCCTGCACATCGGCGATGTTGAGACCGAAGCGCGCCGCCGCTTCGCGGTTGATATCGACATCGATGAACCGCCCACCGGTCACGCGCTCTGCGTAAACAGATGCCGTGCCGTCGACGCCCTGCAGGACGTTCTCGATGTTGCGGCCCACCTCCGCAATGACGTTGAGGTCGGGGCCGGCGACCTTGACCCCGACTGGCGTCTTGATGCCGGTCGCCAGCATGTCGAGCCGGTTCTTGATCGGCATGATCCAGACATTGGTGAGGCTCGGCACATCGACGAGCGAATTCAATTCGGCCTTGAGCGAGTCCATGGTGACGCCGGGACGCCATTCTGAACGTGGTTTTAATTGTATGGTCGTCTCGATCATCGGCAATGGCGCGGGGTCGGTGGCGGTCTCCGCCCTTCCCGCCTTGCCGTAAACGGTCTCGACTTCCGGAATGGTCTTGATCAACTTGTTCGTCTGCTGAACGACCTGGGCGACCTTTCCAGCGGAGATGCCCGGATAGGCGCTCGGCATATACAGCAGATCGCCTTCATCGAGATCAGGCATGAACTCGCCGCCAATGAGACTTGCGGGGATCGCCATGCTCGCCATCAACAAGGCGGCGGCGCCGATGGTCGCCCAGGGGCGGCGCAGCGCCAGCCCGATAATTGGCCGATATCCGCGCATGAGCAGAAGATTGACCGGGTTTTTATGCTCCGGGGCGATGCGGCCACGGACCAGCAACCCGATCAGCACCGGTACGAGGGTCACTGACAGGATCGTCGCCGCCGCCATGGCGTAGGTTTTGGTGAAGGCGAGCGGCGAGAACAGCCGTCCCTCCTGCGCTTGCAGGGCGAAGATCGGCGTAAAGCTGAGCGTGATAATCAGGAGGGAGAAGAAGAGCGGCGGTCCCACTTCGACGCAAGCATCGGCGATCAACCGCCAGCGGCCGGAACCCTTCACATCGCTATTTTCTTCCAGCTTCTTATGTACATTCTCGATCATCACAATGGTCGCATCGACCATGGCGCCGATGGCGATGGCGATGCCGCCGAGCGACATGATGTTGGCGGTGATGCCCTGCGCGTTCATGACGATAAACGCTGCGAGCACGCCCAAGGGCAGACTGATCACGACAACGAGCGCGGATCGCAAATGATAAAGAAACAGCGCACAGACCAGCGCGACGATGAGGAACTCCTCAAGCAATTTCCCTTGCAGCGTCTCGACGGCGCGCTCGATCAGTTTTGAGCGGTCATAGGTTGTGACCAGTTCGACGCCTTCCGGCAGACTCGCCTTCAGGGTTTCGAGCTTTTTCTTGACGCGCTTGATCGTCGCTTCCGCGTTGCCGCCGGCGCGCATGATGATAACCCCGCCTACCGCCTCGCCTTCGCCGTTGAGCTCGCCGACGCCGCGGCGCAGCTCCGGACCGAGCCTCACATTCGCCACATCGCGGAGCAGGATCGGCGTCCCCGCGTCGTTCACGCGCAGCGGTATGCGTTCGAGGTCTTCGATAGACTCGACATAGCCGCCGGCGCGGACGATATATTCGGCCTCCGCCATTTCGACGACGCGCCCGCCGGATTCCATATTGCCGCGTTCGATGGCGCGGCGAACATCGGCAAGCGGGATGCCAAAGGATCGCAGGCGGTTCGGATCAACGACCACCTGATACTGCTTGACCATGCCGCCGATGGCGGCGACTTCGGATACGCCCTCAATGGTCTGCAGTTCGTATTTCAGAAACCAGTCCTGCAACGACCGCAGATCGGCAAGATTGTGGCGCCCCGTCTTGTCGACCAAAGCATATTGATAGACCCAACCGACGCCGGTGGCGTCGGGACCGAGCGCCGGTTTCGCCGCTTCCGGCAATTGCGGCGCGACCTGGCTCAAATATTCGAGGACACGCGAGCGCGCCCAGTAAAGATCGGTTCCGTCTTCGAATATGATGTAGACGTAGGAATCGTTAAAGAAGGAATAGCCGCGCACTGTTTTCGCGCCGGGCACGGCGAGCATCGCCGTCGCCAGCGGATAGGTGACTTGATCCTCGACGACCTGCGGCGCCTGTCCGGGATAGCTGGTCTTGATGATGACCTGCACGTCGGAAAGATCGGGGATCGCGTCGAGCGGCGTTGACCGCAACGAAATGACGCCGGCGACCGCGAGAAACAGCGCCCCGACAATGACAAGGAAACGGTTTTCTATCGAACCGCGGATGATTTGGGAGATCATTGTTCGTCTCCCGTCTCGGTGTCTTCCGGCATCGGTTCGAGCATGTCGAGTTCGTAGCCGGTCTCGGTCTCGCGAAACGCGAATCGCACGGGCGCGCCCACTTTGACGCTCATCAGATCAATTTTCGAAGAAGCCTTGAACGCCATGACCATCGACGGCCAACCGATTTCGGGAACGGGTTTATGATCGATGGTGACGCTTTTGGCGTCCATATCGACGGAAACGACACGGCCTTCGGCGCCGACAGCCTCACTCGTCTTCATGTCATCTACCGGCATATTCATGTCCGACATGGACATCCCGTCCATATCCATCGGCGCGTTGTCTTTTTCGTCGGGCGCAGCCATGCGTAGCAATCCGGAATCGAGGCTCGCTTCGGAATCGATCAGGAACTGGCTTTCCACGACAATGCGCTCGCCTTGCGCGAGTCCCGCGAGCACCTCGACCTTGCCGCCGCTCTCCATGCCGGTTCTGATTTCCGCCGGGCGGAAGCGTCCCTCGCCCAACGCGAGGATGACGCGATCGCCCCTGCTCGACCGGATGACCGCCGATTGCGCGATCGTCAGGACGTCCTGCTTGGGCTCGGCGCCGATTGTCACATTGGCGAACATATTCGGCCGCAAGCGGTTGCCGGGATTGGGAAACCGCAAGCGCACCTGCACCGTACGCGTCCTCATCTCAGCGGTCGGATAAACATAGTCGACTTCGCCCTCCCATGTTTCGCCGGGAAACGCGGGCAAAGTCATGACCGCGCGATCGCCGGCCGAAACCCAGGCGGCCTCCGTGTCGAACACGTCAGCGATGATCCAGACATTCTTAAGATCGGCGAGGCGCATGGCCATATCGCTGGGCTTCAGATACATGCCGTCGCGGGCGTTCAGCATGGTGACGACGCCTGCTTGCGGCGCCTTCACTGCGACAAGACGCATTTGCTTCTGGGCGCGCTTCAACTCTGCAATCTGATCGGCGCTCATGCCGAGCGCAGTCAGCCGCTCGCTCGCCGCCTCAATTAACGGCGGACGCCCGATTTTCAGCGCCTGGATGAATTCCGACTGTGCTGCGACCAATGCCGGCGCATAGAGTTCGAACAGAACATCGCCGGCATCGACTTTCTCACCGACCGCTTCAACGTGCAGTTTTTCAATCCATCCTTCGGCGCGAACGTGAATGTCCGATCGCGCTTCCTCGTCGATCATGATCGAGCCGACCGTATTGATGTCGCGCGCCATATCCTCGCGCACGACATCCGCGGTCTTGACGCCGATATTCTGAACGACCGCGGCGTTTATTTTCAGCGACGGTTCTCCGCCGCCATCTTCATCGCCTTCATAGACAGGAATAAGATCCATCCCCATCGGCGACTTGCCGGGTTCATCGCGTCGATAATTGGGGTCCATCGGCGCGACCCAATATTCAATCTTGCGTTCGCCGCCTTCCGCCGTGTCCATAGAGGAATGGCCGTCGCCTTGTCGCAACAGGAAGAATGCACCTGATGCGCCAATTACCAGCAATAAAATAATGATCATGCGAAATTTTGTCATTGGTCGTCTCCTGCGAGATAGGAAAGCCGCGCCCACGCCTTGGCGCGTTCGACGCGCAATTCGAGGCGTTTCAGTTCCGCATCGAGTTCGGCGAGTTGGCTGCGGATAAGTTCGGGAAAGTCTGTAAGTCCGCCGCCATAAGCAGAAACGGAAGCGTCGGCGGTTTCATTGGCGCGCTTGATTACGGCGTCATCATATAGAGCGACGCGCCGGTCCAGCTGCGTCCAGTCGGCGTAGGCGCGAACAAGATCGCGCCTCAGATCGAGCAATGTCGTCGCGCGATCAAGTTCTGCCGCGGACTTGTCCTTTCGGGCCGCCGACAAGGCGCGATCCTGACGCTTGCCTGTGAATAACGGGATCGTCAGGCTTACGCCGACACTGGCGAAATCGGGCCGGTCGGCGCCGCGCGCGCCGTACCCGCCTTCGATCGCCCAAGCCGGTTTGTAGGCTTGCTTTGCGAGATCAACATCCGTTTCTTCGACGCCGATCATGGCGTCTCTTACCCGAACAATTGGATGACGAACGAGAAGGGCTTCGATTTCATCGACCGTTCCGGGCGATGTGAACGCCGGCAAATTATCTGGCGAAGGGCGCGATGCATTCGCGCCGATAAATCGTGAAAGCTCTGCTTCCGCTGTCGCGCGTTGTTGCTGCAGCTCGGCGAGTTTGTCGTCCAAGAGCGACAGCTCAAGCTCGGCGCGCAACACGTCCTGACTTGTCAGCTTGCCCTGCGCAAACGATGCGCTTAACGCATCAACGAGCTCACTGACCGCATTTCGGCTGTCCTCCACAAGGGCCTGCGCGTTAGCTGCATGAAACTTATCCAGCCAGGCGAGCCGCACCGAGAGCGCGACATTGCGAACCGTCGCCTCGCGGCGCATGCGTTCGATTTCCGCCTCGCCCTCGCGTTTTTCGCGGTTGAGCCGCAAGGTCGAACCGCGCGGGATTTCCTGACGCAACCCCACTTGCGCCTGTGTCATCGGCTCCTGGCCGAATGCGAATGTGTCGGTTGGCACATTTGCGAGCGCAGTCCGCAAGGTGGGGTCCGGCAATTGCGAATCTGAAACGGCGCGATCTTCTTGCGCCGCCGCCCTTACCTCGAACCGAGCGTAGGCCGGGTCTTCGGCGGTGACTGCGATCTCAACCGCTTCGCTCAATTCCAGCGGTTGACCGGCGGCGTGTGCATTCGCCAACGCCAGTCCAGCGACAGCCGCAGCCATCGCGCTAATAATCTTCAGCATGATATTTCTCAAATCTGAGCACGTTCAACAAGCGCCCCGCGCCTCAAAGGCGCGGCGACGGTGACGGCGTCCGCATTAAATTGCGGGCATGCTCAGATTCGAGGAGGCGGTGGATCTAAACGAGACAGTGTCGCAAGTCCCGGGTCAATTGGCGGGATTGCATATTGCACGAAGCGAAAAGCTGGTTCTTGATCTACCGAAACGGCGGGTACTGAATAAAAGCCCGGGCAGACAAGCGCGCAAGCGGCCAGACAGCCGGCGTCATGACTTTGCGGCATCTCTTGGTTCATGTCGCTGCAGCCATTAGCGACCATAGCTTCCATCGACATCTTATGGTCGACGCTAGCCATTTCCATCTTTTTCGCGTCACTCCCCATTGTCGCACAAGACGACAAAGCCACGGCCGGGGAAACAGCCATGGACAGGATCAAAGCTATGAAAACCAAGATACGCATCCAGTGAAATATCCGCCTCACGAGGTTATTTTGTCAAGAAATGTTACGGTGAAGGAGTTTCCTAAAGGTTCCTTTAACAGTTAGCCCCTTTCAACCACGCACGGGTCAGCGTTTAGTCTTCTCGAATAAATCTACCAGTTCCGAAAACTTCTCTTGTTGCGCCTGGGCGCTGCCGGTTTTTATGGCCTCGGCAACGCAATGATGGGCGTGGTTTTTCAGGATTTCGCTTTCCGCCCGTGATAACGCCGATTTGATCGCCTGCACCTGATGCAGGATGTCAATGCAATAGCGATCTTCCTCGACCATACGCGCGACGCCCCGAACCTGGCCCTCGATACGGTTCAAACGTTTGATGATGGCGGCTGAATCAGACATGAGCATCCGTTATTGACATATACCCTTTGGGGGTATAAATAGTCGCGTCAGAAAGGTTGGTCAAGGCGTGATCACTGGCGCATTAAAGTCTGCCCTCTTTGCAGCGTTGGCAATCCTGCTCAGCGCGGGGCACAGTGTCTGCGCCGGCATGATCGCTGAATCAGCGCCCGT
This sequence comes from Hyphococcus sp., assembly GCF_965228385.1. GTDB lineage: Bacteria > Pseudomonadota > Alphaproteobacteria > Caulobacterales > Parvularculaceae > Hyphococcus. Next base: position 2,639,986 of record NZ_OZ245810.1, read on the forward strand.
TGCGGAACACCAGCACAACGCTACTTCAGTTCACGATGATCATGCTCGCCATGGTGACGAGCATGGCGAACACATGCGCACGTCCAAAAAATCAGCGCCTTGTGGTCCTGATCAACACGACTGTCAGCACTGCAAAACGGCGCAGTTTTTCAAAGCATCAGTAAAAGCGGAGACAGCTGCTTCGTTCGCGCCGCCGCCAATCGAAAAAGCGGTTGGCGCCATAGTCGCCGCGCAGAACAGTAATATTTTTGCAAACAGAATTACTCGGTTCGCTAATTTGTGGCGCGGTCCGCCGAAGGCGACCCCTGTTTCCCTGAAAATCCGACTTCTGGTCTAGAAGTTTTATCTGCGCGTCCTCAATGACGCGCACGTACGCCGACCGTCTTGGCTGAGTCAGACGGCGGCGATGTTTGGATAACTGTCGCCAATATTTATCGCGTCAGTCCCAACCTCAACCAACTAATCAACAATGAATTCTGTTCCTGAAAGGAAAACATACCAATGTCGAGACTCGTATTCACCACTGCGGCAGCCCTATTCGTGGGGGTGGCCTTGTCGCCTGCGTTCGCTGCGGAAGAGAAAATGCAAATGGACCATGACGCAATGATGACCAGCATGGACCATTGCGGGCTGCCGATGGGCGAGGGCGTGATCAACGCCCTTGATGTCCAGAAGTCGAAAGTAAATGTCACCCACAAACCGATTGAATCGATTGGCTGGCCGGAAATGAAAATGGACTTCACTGTGCTGAAGCCCATCGATCTCGCCGCCTTCGCAACCGGCGAACGCGTTCATTTCCTGCTCAAAGCCGAAAAAGACAAATCCTATTCGATCGCTGCGATGTGCTCGCTCGATGTCGAGGACGGCGCACACGAGGCGTGTATGACGCACATGCATGACGTTGCAATGAAAGCCGTTGCCGACGACGGCCGTTCCTGCGACGTGGAAGGCAAGGGCGACATGCCGGGCATGGGTCACTCTGCCCATGAACAAGGCGAAGACGCGCACAAGGGACATCACTGAACTTAAGAGCGGCCCGCCGCTCTTTGGCGGGCCGTCTTTTCGCACTTTTGAGAATTGGAGATCACCCCGTGTTCACGAGACGACGTTTTTTAGAATCAACAATTGCCGGCGGCGTCGCCGCGAGCATTCCCGGTCTCATACCCGCCTGGGCGAAAAGCGCATCCGCGGGAAATAAGGGAATTTTTGAGCAGGCCGGCAATTCGTTCGACCTCACCGTTGGACACAGCGCCGTCAGTATCGGCGGTCGGTCAGGGCACGCCATCACAATCAACGGCACGTTGCCCGGACCGCTCTTACGCTTTCGCGAGGACGAGGAACTTTCCTTGCGGGTGAAAAACACGCTCCAAGAGGACACGTCGATCCACTGGCATGGGCTTCTTGTGCCGTTCTATATGGACGGCGTGCCGGGCGTTTCGTTCCCCGGCATCAAGCCCGACGAAACGTTCGAATACAAGTTCGCCCTGCCCCAGAGCGGAACCTATTGGTATCACTCGCATTCAGGCCTGCAGGAACAAAGTGGCCATTACGGCCCGCTGATTATCGATCCCGCGGGCCCAGACCCCGTTCAATATGACCGCGAATATGTATTGGTTTTGTCCGACTGGCTTTTCCAGCATCCGCACAAGGTCTTCGCAAAGCTTAAAAAGAGCAACGAGGTATATAATTTCCAGGAGCGCACCGTCGGCGACTTTATTGACGACGCAGGCGACATGGGGCTTGGCGGTGTCATCAAAGACCGCGCCATGTGGGCGCAAATGCGCATGTCCGCGACGGATATTTCTGACGTCACCAGCGCGGTCTACACGTATTTGATTAATGGTCATTCGACCGCCGATAACTGGAGCGCCATCTTCGATGTCGGCGAACGCGTTCGCTTGCGCATCATCAATGCGTCGGCGATGACCATCTTCAACTTCCGCATACCCGGCCTGCCGATGACCGTCGTCGCCGCCGATGGGATAAATGTGCAGCCAGTCGAGACGGATGAATTCCAGATCGGCGTTGCCGAGACATACGACGTCATTGTCCAACCAAAGCGGGAACGCGCGTTCCCGATCGTCGCCGAGGCGATCGACCGATACGGCCAGGTCGTAGCGACCCTCGCACCCGAACCCGACATGCGTGCAACGACGCCGCTCTTAAGAGAGCGGCCGATCCTGACCCACAAAGACATGGGCATGGCGGCGATGGGTCACGGATCCATGGGCGGTATGGATCACGGTTCGATGGGACACGGCGCTGGGAAAGCTGCTTCGATGGATCACGGCGCCATGGACCATGGATCGATGGCCGACATGGAATCGCCGACCGCGCCAAAGGCTGAAATGGCGAGCATGACCGGAATGTCCGGCATGTCACATGACATGTCCGGCGACGCGATGCAGGAGCACAATCACAAGACCGGCTTCGGCGTCGATAATGTCGCCATGGCGCCGACCAACCGTCTCAACGAACCTGGACTTGGACTTGAAGACGTTCCGCACCGAGCGTTGACCTATACACAGTTGAAAAGCCTTGAGCCGAACCCGGACAAACGCAAACCCGGCCGGGAACTGGAGATTCACCTGACCGGCAATATGGAACGCTACATGTGGTCGTTCGACGGCGTAAAGTTTTCCCATGTCGTCGACCCGATTGTTTTCCATGAAGGCGAACGGCTGCGGGTCACGCTCGTCAACGACACGATGATGACCCATCCGATCCACCTCCACGGCATGTTCTTCGATCTCGTCGTCGACGAAGGCGATCACAAACCGCGCAAGCATACCGTCAACGTCAAACCGGGCGATAAGCTGTCCTTTGACGTCACTGCTGACCATGTGGGTGATTGGGCGTTTCACTGTCACCTGCTTTTCCACATGCATGCCGGCATGATGCAGGTCGTCTCCGTCCGTCCACGCATGGCGATGAACGAACACGACGATCACAAGGCGATGGATCATGACAGCAAGGATCACGGCGACGGCGATCACCAGTCCATGGACCAAAAGAAAATTAAGCATGATGCGTCAGATCATGGGTCGATGGGGCATGAGAGCGGTGATGATAACGGCATGGACCATTCGAAAATGAATCATGGAGGGATACACTGATGTTGAGTTCCATGAAAAAATCTCTAGCGCTCATCTTAGCATTTGCGGTGACGATTGCCGGCCCACAAGTCTTCGCTCAGAGCGAAAGCTCAAACGATTCCCAAAGCGGCTGGGCGGCGGCGGACGAGTATTGGGGGGGCGCAGAAATGGCCGAGGCGCGTCGCGCCGTCCAAAAAGAGCACGGCGCGTCGAAGACGTACTTTGTTCAGGGCGACCGACTTGAGTATCGCAGCAATGAAGGCAATCCTTTGTTCCTGTGGGACGCCCAAGGTTGGTGGGGTGGCGATCGCAACAAGCTGTGGCTCAAAACCGAAGGCGAATATTCGTTTGACGAAAACGCCTTTGAAGAGGCGGAAGTGCAGGCGCTCTGGTCGCGCGCTTTCGCTCGCTACTTTGATGTTCAGGCGGGCGTCCGTCACGACTTCGCGCCTGGCGATGATCGAACCTTTGGCGTTCTCGGCATACAAGGCTTGGCGCCCTACTGGTTTGAAATCGACGCCGCCCTCTTTGTCAGCGGTGACGGCGATGTTTCAGCAAGAATAGAGGCTGAATATGAATTGATGCTGACCCAGCGTCTCATATTGCAACCGCGCACCGAACTGAACTTCGCCGTCCAGGATGTCGCCGAATACGGCGTCGGCTCCGGCCTTTCAACAGCCGAACTTGGCGCGCGCCTGCGCTACGAAATCAAACGCGAGTTTGCACCCTATATCGGCGTCGACTGGACGCGATCGGTTGGCGAAACCGCTGATTTCGTGCGCGCCGACGGCGGCGATCCGTCCAACGTATCGTTCGTCGCCGGACTAAGACTTTGGTTCTAGGGAGGGACTTCAAATGGAAAACATTATTGAACCGAACATCCATCCAATACTTGTTCATTTCGCCTATGCGTTATCGATAACGGCGTTTATCTCTTATGTCTTGGCGTCGTTTACACCGTCAGGGAAATGGCGTGAAACGCTTCGTCCCGCTGCTGACTGGATGCTCGCTTTCGGCGCGCTGGCGATCATTGCAACTATTGCAGCTGGCTTTCAGGCGTATTTCACCGTCGCCCATGACGGGCCGTCTCACGCGGCGATGACAACGCACCGCAACTGGGCGGTGCCGTCCGGCGTCGCGATTTTATTGCTCGCGCTCTGGCGTTGGACGTCGAGGACAAAGTCAGCGTCTGTGATATTTTTGACTTTTCTTGCCGCCGCCGCGTTGTCGCTGTCTGTCACCGCCTGGTGGGGCGGAAAGATCGTTTACGGTTATGGCTTGGGCGTGAAAAGCATGCCGACCGTCACCGGCGAGGGCCACGACCATGAACACGCCCCAGGCCAGGGCCATGGCGATGAAGCAACAGCAGAATCGTCGGGAGATCATGACGACGGTCATGATCATGGGACGGCGGACGATCACGAATCCGATGAAGCGCATGAGCATGGCGAAGATGCTGCTGGGGCCCTGTCCACAGTTCCTTCGAGTGAGGAAACCGCCGCCGCATTTGACGCAAAAAACTATCCTGCCTCGCCAGAAGCCGTTGTCGATGCCTATGGAACCGCATTGAAAGCTAAGGACAAGGCGGCCGTTCGCGCGTTACTTGCGCCCGATGTCATCATCGCCGAAACCGGCGGCGCGGAACGATCTGTCGACGAATATGCCGGCCATCACATGCCAGTCGACATGGAATTTACGGCGGCGGTCGAGTTTTCCGTCAAAAAGCGCGACGTCATCGCCAAAGAAGACATTGCGACCGTTATTTCGGAATCGCAGGTCCATGGAACCTTCCGTGGCGAGAACGTGCATTCGCGCATGATGGAAACAATGGTGCTGCGCCGCGACGACGATCGTTGGCGTATCGTCCATATCCATTGGTCGTCGGCGCCGATCACCGGCGAGCACGAGCACTAGTCCTTAATTGCAAGCGAATTGGTATTTGCAGGAACCATCAACGCATTAGCGCGTTCTAAATGAAAGGAAAATTATCTAAAAGAAGCAACTAAAGGAGAGCAAACAATGAACGGTAATTACATGCGATTCGGCGCAATGATCGGAACGTCAATGATCGTCATGTTCGGCTTGATGTACCTTAATACCTATGCTTGGCCCCATGTCCATTGGAGCGAGACGCGCTTCTATATGACCTTGATTATGGGTGCCGGCATGGCGGTGGTCATGCTCAGCTTTATGCTTGGAATGTATAAAAATCCGAAATTCAACATCGGCATCTACGCAGGAAGCTTTTTTATTTTTGTCCTGGCGCTCTGGCTCGTGCGTTCACAGACGACCGTTGGCGACCAATCCTATATGAAAGCCATGATCCCGCATCACTCCATCGCTATTCTAACAAGCGAAAGAGCGGGCATCGCGGATGTGCGGGTGCGCAAGCTCGCAGATGAAATCATCACGGCGCAACGTCGCGAAATCAAGGAAATGGAATGGCTGATTGACGATATCTCGGCGAACGGAAAAGCGGAGACGCAAACCGAAGCCCAAACAAGGCCGGTTCCGAAATTCGAAGGAAATCTAAATCCCGACAAACCCGCGGGCGAGAATTTGCGATAGAGATTCATGGGCGGACACGACAGCATCAGAAAGAGCCAATACAAACAATCTAGCCTGACCCTGGCCGCTACCGTGGCCATGGGCACGGGCGTCATGATCGGCGCCGGCATCTTCGCTCTCACCGGGCAAGTTGCCGAATATGCCGGTCCATGGTTTCCGGCTGCGTTTCTGATCGCCGCTATCATCAGCGCGTTCAGCGCCTACACCTACATCAAGATGTCAAACAAATATCCGTCCGCGGGCGGCATCGCGATGATCCTGCACAAAGCGTACGGACAATCGGCAGTCACTGGCGCTGGCGCACTATTGATGGCTTTTTCGATGATCATCAACGAAAGCCTCGTCGCACGAACCTTCGGAACCTACACGCTGCAACTTTTTGACGCCGGTGAACAGGAGTGGCTCGTTCCCGTACTCGCCGTGGGTTTGATCGCAAGCGCCTTTCTGGTCAACCTCGCCGGGAACAAATATATCGGCGCCGTCTCGAAGATTACTGCCATCCTGAAAGTTGGCGGCATTCTAGCCTTCGCGGCCGCCGCCTTGTGGGCATCCGGCTTTTCATTTGAAGCGGCGACTACGGAAAGTTCTGACTACTCTTTCACCGGATTCCTGGCCGGCGTCGCACTCGCCATACTTGCCTACAAGGGTTTCACTACGATCACGAACAGTGGCGATGAAGTCAAAAACCCGGAACGCAATGTCGGCCGGGCGATCATGATTTCACTCGGCATTTGCCTCGCTGTCTACATGGCGGTTGCTTTCGCCGTCGGTGCGTCATTGACGATTGAGGAACTGGTCAAAGCCAAGGATTACGCTCTCGCCGAGGCGGCGCGTCCGACGCTCGGGCAATTTGGCGTCCTATTCACAGTCGCCATCGCCATCATTGCGACGGCATCCGGTTTGCTGGCGAGCGTCTTCGCGGTGTCGCGCATGCTCGCCATGCTGACGGAAATGAATCTGATCCCGCACAGTCATTTCGGCATGCCCGGACGCATCCAGAAACACACGCTGGTCTACACAGTCGTGCTCGCCGCTTTCCTCGCCGTCTTTTTCGATCTGAGCCGGATCGCATCCCTCGGCGCTATCTTCTACCTCGTCATGGACATCGCCATTCACTGGGGCGTCTACCGGCATCTTCGACATGACGTCGGCGCAAAGGGCTGGATTCTCCTCAGCGCAATTGCGCTGGATGCGGTCGCACTCGGTGCATTCCTAGCGATCAAGTCTGCAGCCGATCCGATGATCGTCCTCATCGGAATCGCCGCAATCGTCGTCATTTTCGCATTCGAAAAGTTCTACTTGCGCGATCTCAGGGGCGAAAACGGCGTTGGCGAAGCCACCAACTGTCATGGCCATTGACTATACCCTATAGGGGTATTATGTATAAGCCCATCAACAGCCGAAGCGGACCTCGCGTCGGCTGACATCCGACAGCGCCACCGCATCTCTGACGCTGCCGACGAACAACGGAGGCAAACATGCGTATTGTTCCTGTCGGACACGCTCTGTCCATTTTTTTCGTCATCACATTCGCCCTGTGCATCGCATGGGGACTCGTCACGCCGCCCGCCATGCACATGCATGAAGCCTGGGAGATGATGATGCCAGGGTTTCACTGGCTTTCATTTCCGGCGTTCCTGATTGGCGTCATCTGGGCCTACGCCTATGGCTGGTACACAGCGATCGTCTTTGTGCCGCTCTTCAACTTTTTCAACAAGAAGGCCGTGAACTGATTATGGATAAACACGATCATCAGTGTTGCAAGACGTCCGGGGCGGTCGAAACTGCGCCTGGAAAATACGATAACATACCTAAAGAGTACACGGGCACGGTCTGGACCTGCCCGATGCACCCGCAGGTGCGCGAGACGTCGAACACCGGCTGCCCGATCTGCGGCATGGCGCTGGAGCCGGAGAGCATTTCTCCCGATACAGAAGAAGATACGTCAGAACTCGATTCCATGACGCGGCGCTTCTGGGTCGGCGCGGCTCTCAGCATCCCCCTCTTCATCTATGCGATGGGCGACCTCATTCCCGGTAAGCCATTTGAGGGATTGCTGCCCGGCGCCTGGCCGCAATGGATTCAATTCGCGCTGGCGACGCCAGTTGTTCTGTGGGGAGGATGGCCGTTTTTCGTGCGCGGCGTTCAGTCCGTCCGCACAATGAATCTCAACATGTTTACGCTGATCGCGCTCGGTGTCGGTGTCGCCTATCTGTTCAGCGTCGTCGCAACTGTCGCGCCCGGCCTATTCCCGGACGCATTCCGGGGCATGCAGGGACAAGTCGCCGTCTATTTTGAGGCGGCGGCGGTCATTACGACGCTCGTGCTGCTGGGACAGGTGCTGGAATTGCGCGCCCGCAGCCAGACGTCCGGCGCCATTCGCGCGCTTCTGGAGTTGGCGCCGCCCACGGCCCACCGCATCAACAATGACGGTTCGGAAGAAGAAATATCAATTGACCATTTGCGCGAAGGGGATCGCCTGCGCGTTCGTCCGGGCGAGAAGGTCCCGGTCGACGGGGAAATCATCGAGGGCAAAAGTTCTATCGATGAGTCCATGGTCACTGGCGAGCCTATTCCGGTTGAAAAGAATGTCGGCGACAAGGTCACTGGCGGCACGGTCAACGGAACCGGCGGCTTCATCATGAAGGCGACGCGGGTCGGCGAAGACACCATGCTGTCGCAGATTGTCAAAATGGTCGCCGCCGCACAACGCAGCCGCGCGCCGATCCAGCGGCTCGCCGATACCGTATCGGCGTGGTTTGTTCCGGCGGTCGTCATCATCGCCATCATCACCTTCATTGTCTGGAGCGCTTTCGGTCCGGAACCGGCTATGGCGTTCGCGATCGTTAACGCCGTCGCGGTTCTCATCATCGCCTGTCCGTGTGCGTTGGGTCTTGCCACGCCCATGTCCATCATGGTCGGCACCGGCAAGGGCGCGCAGAACGGTATCCTTATCAAGAACGCCGAAGCGCTGGAGACATTCGAGAAAGTTGACACCATCGTCGTCGATAAGACCGGCACACTGACGGAAGGCCATCCGAAACTGGTGCTCGTCGAACCGCAACCGCCATTTTCTGATACTGAACTCCTGACGCTCGCCGCCTCGGTCGAAAAGGGAAGCGAGCATCCGCTCGCGACCGCGATTGTTACAGGCGCAGAGGAGCGCGGGGCTGAAGTGAAGAATGCGACCGGGTTTGCTTCGGTCACTGGCGAAGGCGTCGAAGCTGAAGTCGACGGCCGCAAGGTGGCGCTCGGCAACGCGAAGATGATGAAACGCGTCGGCGCGCATGACGAAAAGCTCGTTGCGGTAGCTGAGGACCATCGACGTGAAGGTCAGACTGTCATGTTCATTTCTGTTGATGGCAAGCCAGCCGGCCTCATTGGCGTCGCCGACCCTATCAAGGAAACGACGCCGGAAGCCATCCGAGCACTTCACGCAGCCGGTGTTAAAGTCGTGATGCTCACCGGCGACAGCCACGCAACGGCGGAAGCGGTCGGCGCAAAGATCGGCATCGATGAAATCCATGCGGACGTGTCGCCTGAAGACAAGAATCGCATCGTGCGCGAACTGCAGGATGCGGGCGCGAAGGTCGCCATGGCCGGCGACGGCATTAACGACGCCCCCGCGCTCGCCCAGGCCGATGTCGGCATCGCCATGGGAACCGGAACTGACGTCGCCATGGAAAGCGCAGGCGTCACACTCGTCAAGGGCGATCTGCGCGGCGTCGCCAAGACGCGCCGTCTCAGCGAGGCGACGATGAACAATATCCGGCAGAATCTGTTCTTCGCCTTCGTCTATAACGCACTCGGCGTGCCGGTCGCAGCCGGCGTTCTATACCCGGTTTTCGGGTTACTTCTGAGCCCGATGATCGCGGCTGCGGCGATGAGCTTTTCGTCCGTGTCGGTCATTTTCAACGCATTGCGGTTACGGGGTTTGAAGCTGTGAGCAGCGCGACGAGGACCGGTCGAGCTGATGCGCACACGCCGCCGCTCGGCCATCGCGCGCTGACGCCGCTTTACGATCTCGCCATCGCGGCAATGACGCGGGAGAAGACGTGGCGATCAGCGGTGATTGAAGCCATCGATCCATCCCCCGGAGATCGCATTCTCGATATAGGGTCGGGCACAGGCAGCCTTGCCATTGCGCTTCATGCGGAATGCCCTAGGATTCGTTATATCGGCATTGATCCTGATGCCGAGGCCATTCGGCGAGCCCGCAAAAAGATCGCTCGAACGGAAGGCGACATACGTTTTCAGGAGGGATTTTTCTCTACAGACAAGGAATATTTCAGCGATCCGCCGAACAAGATCGTATCGAGCCTCGTTCTGCACCAAGTTCCGCTGGCCGAAAAGCGGCGGATTATTGCTCAGGCCAGAAAATCCCTTGCGCCAGGCGGTTCATTGTTCATTGCCGACTACGGACTTCAGCGAGGGGTCCAGCGTCTTTTGTTCCGGAGCACGGTTCAGGCCCTCGACGGCGTTAAAGACACCCAGCCGAACGCCGATGGAATCATCGCATTGCTCCTCAATGAGGCCAAATTTTCGAGCATTTCAGAGGAAAGACGTATAAAAACGCCGACCGGAACGATTACACTTTACCGCGCTGAACAGTAATCGCTTATGTTTCAATCATCGCGTCGCTCAAGCTGGCAGGCAACCTTTAGAGTCCTTGGCGTTATCGGCGCATTATGTTTCAGGGCCTTGAATAGTTGTCGCAAATGCGATCACGCCGATTGTGAGAAGGAAAAGCGCAAATTCGGCGGAAAGCGTAAGTCGCAATATCCTGCGGCCAAACTTCCCGTCCCTTTCTATCCGTTTCGTTACGGACATTTTGTTGAAGGCGCCTAATGCGAGCGCGATCGACGCGGCAGTTAATTTTGCAATGAGCAGACGCCCGTATGCAGAACCAATCAAGCCATCCCACCCGTCGGCCAGGCGCCAGGCGAGAACAAGGCCGGCGGCAAAGAGAGCGGGAATGGCGAATTGGGCGATACGGCTGAACGTCTCAAGTCGCCGCACAAGCTCTCTGTCATCGATGGCAACGGCAGGCCAAAGCGAAACCGGCGCGGCGAACCAGAATCCCGCTACAAGAACATGTAAGGCTGCGAGCCATGGCATGACGCCAGGCGATTCGAGCCCTTGCGTGTGGCCAGACAGCCCAAACCCCGCACTGAGGATTAAAGCCGCCGCCAGCATCGCCAGCCTTTGTCGAAGCAACGCGCCCAGAATAGCTGACAGGCAGCCGATAACGACGGCGTATGCCTGCATTTTGTAGATTCGCCAGATCCACGGAAAAGTTTCGGAATCGACAGCCGCAGCCGGCGTTCCGCCAAGTTTCGCATTGGCGAACAGCAGCCGCGCGGCGTAAAAGCCCAGGACCGCAAGCGCCAAAACGGTCGAAGCCGATACGCCTAGTGTTCGCTTCACGCCTGTCGCGCAGGCGATCAGCGCGCCGATGAACATTAACGCAGCAACGTAATATCCGAACTGAACAACAAAAGCGAACAAAGAAATCACGTCGGGCACGAGGTCACTACCTGACCGAGAATTCGATCTTGCCGTTCATGGCATGGCCGTCTTTCGCAAGGGCGCGCCAATGAAATACATAGGAACCAACGGCAAGCGACGGCAAGGGAATGATAAATGCTGACTGAAAGTCCTTCGGATCTGCATATTCGAGATCAATCGTCTCACCCGCCGCCGTTTCCAGGCGAATTTCCGCGAGACCGACGTCGCCGCTAAAGGAGATTTCAAGATTTTCCGGGAGGGGATTTTCAGGCGAAGCGTCGTAGACATGGCCCTGCTCTATGTTCGATGATTTAATCGCGACATGAGCCGACGCCGGCCCGGCCGCAAACGTCACGGCGGCCAATGCGCCGATCAAAAGCCTCTTCATATGCTCTCCTATCCTTTCATTTACGCTGGATCGAATTGGCTTCATTGCCGCGCCGCTCGCCAACCTCGCTCTCTGTGTCCTGTCTTATAAACATTCGACAAAATTTGCAGCCCTTGCACATATCTCAAAAGGAAATCGCCGCCCAACAGTGGTTTAGGGCGGCGGTCTTTCTCGGGGTTACCAGGGGGCCTAGAATTCGGCCGTGGCGCGCACGTACCAGAAGCCGCCATTAAAGCCCATCGGCGCGAACCGCGGATAAATGAGACCGCTGCCGATGTTCCCCGCGCGCGTATCATAGTCGGGGAAATTATCGAACACGTTCTGGGCGCCGGCCGCCAAGCGAACGTTGTCATTTACGTCGTAGCCGAGCTCAAAATCCACCAGCCATTCCGCACCGAAAGTTTGATCTTCGGCCGGCGAGCCGCCATAGTCGGTCCACTCGCCGTAGTAATTGCCGCGGATCAGTGCTGAGAATGGTCCGCTCCGCAGCGTCGCTTCAGCGAGCGCCCGGTAATGGGGCGTGAAATCCTCCAATTCGAGCGTTCGCTCACGATCAATGGCGGTCGCGTTGCGAACTGCTGTCACCTCGGTATCTGTATAGTTGAAGGTGCCGAGAAGATTCAATGTTGAATCTCCCACGAACGGCGTTTGATAAGTTGCAACGACATCGACGCCTTGCGTTCGAGTGTCGAAGGCATTGGTAAAGAACCGGACCGAGCTGAGCGACCCGCCGGTCGTTATGCCGGAAGCAATCAGCGCCGCCTGTTCGGCCGGGCCGATCGGAATGTCGCCCGACACGCTGATGCGGTCATTGAGTTTGATATTGAAGTAATCCGCGGTGATCCGCACGCCGCCTGGAATGTTGAGCACCAGGCCGCCAGCGAAGTTGAAGGATTCCTCAACCGTCAGCGGCTCGGCGCCGAAGAACACGGCCACCGGATTTGTCGGCGGAATCTGTCCGCTGATAAGCGTCGCTCCAGTCATCAGATCGATATTGGTCGAGGTCTGGGAAAGATTGGCCTGCCCCGGCGTCGGCGCCCGAAAGCCCGTATTCACCGAACCGCGGATGGCGACGCCTTCGAAAAGCTCCGCTCTACCCGACACCTTGTAATTAAAGGTGGTGCCGAAATCGCTAAAGTCTTCGAAACGGATCGCAACCCCGCCGGAAATGCGCTCCGTCAAATCCGCTTCAAGATCGAGATAGAGCGCATAGTTCCAGCGGCCGAAGTCTCCCACTTCGGTCGGATTAAAGCCCTGAAAGCCGCTCGATCCCACGGCGAGCGGGACGGTCATGCCTCCGTCAGGATCGGCAAAGGACGATGCGAACGGACCGACCTCCCAAGATGCCTGATCGCCAAGCGTGATCAGGTAATCCTCGCGGTGATACTCGGTGCCGGCCGCGACGTTCAGGGGCGAGGCCAAGGCGCCGACATCCATGAGATAGACGAAATCGAGATTGGCGGTCGTCTCGCGCTGCGTCAGCGTGCCGGGATCGAACTCTGTCGGCGACGTCGGGCCGAGCGATGGATTCACGGTCTGGCTGAGATGGTAATCGGCCTTGTTTTCGCCGTGATACAGGCTGGCGTCGAAACTCAAATTCTCGCTGAGTGCGCCGCGCACGCCGCCCGCCGCGCTCCAGTCCGTGGTGGTCGCTTCAAACTGCGGCGAAAACCCGCCTGGAAAGACGGAGGTGAAACTGAATCGCGGTCCGCCCGGCATAGTCGTCAAAGGCACGCTGGAGAATATTTCCGTGCGCGACACCGGATTACGATAAAAGAAGCTGGTGACGCCGTTGGTTCGGCTGTAGTTGCCGAAGAGATATGCTTCGAGATTGTTGTTGAGATCGATTCCGGCGTTGAAGAATGACCGGAACGCGCTGCCGTCGGGATTGCCCCAGCGCTGGCCAAGCCCGTTTTCCGGTACGTCCTCGATGTCGATCGTCCCGGCGGCGACGAGCGCGGCGACATCCGGCCGCTGGGCGCCGCGCGAGGTTTCTTCCGAATTTACATATTCAAGCGCGACATGAAAGAAACCTGAATCGGTCAGCGGCAATCCGATGTTGCTCTGAACGCTGATTTCTTCGCCGTCTCCCTGATAATATTGCCCGTACTGGGTGCTCAAGCGGAAAACGTCGCTGTCCTCCGCAAGCTGAATGTTAAGAACGCCGGCAATCGCGTCCGAACCGTATTGCGCCGAGGCGCCGTCGCGCAAGACTTCGAGCTGGCTAATGGCGTTCGACGGGATGGTCGCGAGATCAGGCCCTTGCGCGCCGAGGGTTTGCGGAAGACGGCTCGTGGCGATGAGCGCTGATCGATGACGGCGCTTGCCGTTGATCAACAAAAGCGTTTGATCGGGCGCAAGTCCTCGCAAAGTGAACGGACGCTGAAACACGTTGCCGTCATTGGTGACGTAGCGCTGGACGTTGAGTGAGACGACTTGCGTTCGCAGAATGTCCGTCAAATCGGCAGTGCCGCTTTTTTCGAGCGCGTCGCCGTCGATAACATCGATCGGGATCATCGAGTTCCCGACCGTGCGGTCGGCCCGCCTTGTGCCGGTGACGACAATCGTGTCCCCATCGGTCTCGACCGCGTCGCTGTCTTCCTGCGCGTAACCGACGCTCGTCGTTGCCTGAAAGCCAAGCAACATCGTCGTGCAAAGCGCAGTGCTTCCCAATATCCCGCGCAACTTTTCACTTTTCGTTTTCATTTTCGGCCCCTCCGCAATCGGTTCTGAGACGCCAAGCATGACGCCTTCCGCCCTCCCGGACATAATCAGATCGCCGCGAATAATTCCGCGGAATAACGCCTCAACAGCGCCATCGGGTCCATATTGACCCTACGCGACCCTATGCGGTCAAATCGAATTATTTCCGATACTTATTCTTTTATGTTATGACTTCTGTGAGCTACAATACGCCGCCGGCTAAAATGGGAGATCCATTTCCTCCGCTCACGCACCACTTATTTCCATCAACGTCGCCGCAAAAAACCTCATCATTATGACAATCTACAAGCTATTGAAAGCGGGCCACGACGCGCAGATTTTAAGCGCTGGCTTTACGGCGCGACGAACATGGTGAGATGTTTCGCTTGCCATAGAGGCGGCCATACGAAAACCTTGCGCAATGAGCTATCGATAAGAATATCCTGAAGATTGTTGTCTGTGATACGCGTCGTACGAATATGAATTGTATGGATTATATTAGAGAAACGGGGATTCGGATTTGACGAAATCGACGAATGCCGGCGCTAGCGTGCAAAAAACCGCAAAGGCCAATCATAAATTAAATTCCAATCTCATTGGAATTGAATGCCTGTGTTGCAAAACGCAGCATGAGCTTGCCGACTACTTCACAGGCTGCCCATTGTGTCTTTCAAAAGGCTATCCCTCAAGCGTTCGGCAAATATACAGCGCCGACGCATGGCAGGTGAATTCCCGGCACAGAGGAATGGCGAGATACGCTTCGTGCCTGCCTTATGCTGCTTATCCAACGCTGGGCGAAGGCGGGACGCCATTGCTCTCCGCGCCGGCACTCGCCAACGAGGTCGGAACTGGCGACATTCTTGTAAAAAGCGAGGGACAAAACCCTACAGGTTCACATAAGGACAGGATGAGCGCGCTCGCCGTCGCCCGCGCGTTGGATATTGGGGCTACAACGGTGATCGGCGCATCTTCCGGGAACGCCGGCGCGTCGATTGCGGCCTATGCGGCGCGGGTCAGTCTTCAATGCGTGATCGTTACGACGCCTGACATGAGCCCGATCTGGCGACGCGCGATTGCGGCGACCGGCGCCCGATTGATCGAGGCGAAAAATTCGCTTGACCGCTGGAAGTATGTCGAAGAGCGCGTCACGGAAGACAGCTGGTTTCCGGTCACTAACTACATTAACCCGCCAGTCGGCAGCAATCATTTTGGCGTAGACGGATTAAAGACGATTGCATTCGAACTATATGAGGAAACGGGTGCAAACGGCGTCGACGCAATTATCGTTCCGACCTCTCGCGCAGATCTCATTTGGGGCGTCTTCGAAGGTTTTCGGTTTCTGCGGGAAAGGAGCCTCATTCAACGGCTGCCCAGGCTTTACGCCGTTGAGCCGTTTCCGCGTATCGATCAAGTCTTCAATGGAAGCGACTATCGGCGGAATTTCGAGGGTCACACGCGGCAGGTTTCCATCGCTGGATCGACAGTGACATATCAGGCGATTGACGCCTTGAAGCAGTCGCAAGGCGGCGTTGTCGTTGTGAGCGATGGGTCGGCGGCTAGAGACCAGAGCACATTGGCGCAGCACGGATTTTACGTGGAGCTTTCTTCGGCCGCCAGCCTCAGCGGACTGAAACAACTGATCGATAAGGGCAAAATCCATGCTGACGAACGTGTCGTTTTGATAGCTTCGTCCAACGGTTACAAGGAATTCGAGCTTTAGCAAACTCCAGTTTCGAAATCAGGGTAAAGACGGTATCGTTTTCTGAGTCTTCCTTGGATCGCTGGAACTGTTCTTGATCACGAAACTGATGTTGCTACGGTTGCTTTGGTTGCGTAGCCCTGGTGAGAAAGCGATGGCGTCTGATGAAATAGAACGCGCTTCCGATGAGCGACAGAAAGACCGCCGCGCCCCACGCTTTTAACGAAGCATGCCCCACCAGCCAGACAGATAGCAGGAAGGCGAAAACCGGCACAATCAAACCGCCGGGAATTGCGAATTGTCGCGGATCCTTGTCCATTGTTTTTTCTATCCGCGGCAGTGACGCGATCGTCAACGCATAGGTGATGAAACGAACCAGCGTGCTGACAGTCGCCAGCCAGACAAATCCGCCGCTAACGCCGAGCAAAATCCCGAGGCCGCCGCAAAACAGGATGGAATTGCCCGGTGTCCCAAACTTCGGATGAACCGCGGCGAACCATTTGGGTATCGTTTCCTGCTTGCTCAGGGCGAAGGTCAGTCGCGGTCCCACGAGCATCGACGTAGCGCTGGAGCCCGCGATCGAAAAAACCGCCCCCAACGCCAGAATGGACGCTCCAATAGGGCCGATAAGTCGTTCGGCAACCTGAGCGAGCGGTGTTTTGGTTTCCGCGATAGACGGATCGACTGAAATCGAGACGACCTGGATTGCGATATAGAAGACCGAGACCAGCGCAACGGTCGTCACTAATGCAATGGGAATGTCGGCCTTCGGATTCTTTGACTCGCCGGCATTAATGACCGCCACTTCAAACCCGATAAACGCGTACATGAGGATCAGGATCGCCTCTCCAAGCGTTCTCATTTCGGGAACGCTCGCGCCCATGATGGCGTCCAGTTCCGTTGACGGCAGGCCGAACAGCACGAGAAGAAAAAGCGGCGCAAGCTTCAAGATCGTCAGGACATAGAGCAGGGTCAGACTGTTGCGTACGCCGATATAGTTGATCCAGGTGTAGAATGAAATCAGCATTGCGACTGCCATTGGCCGGATCAGGGGCGTATCAAGCGCCGGCAGGAACCAGCTTGCATAGCTCACGAGCAGGTTCGAGCTCGCCGCAAGCCCCGCGACGCGGCTGATATAAAGCAGCCATCCTGTCTGGAATCCGACAAACCGGCCGAAGGAATGGGTCGTGTAGACAATCGGCCCCCCGGTTTCCTTAAAAAAGCTCGCCGCTCTTGCAAACGACAAAGCGATTGTTGTGATCAGCAACGCGGCGATCAGAAAAACCCACGGACTGAAATACCCTGCTTGTTGCATCGCGACGGCAGGCAAGGCGAAAATCCCTGAGCCGATGATACCGTTCAAGGCGATGACGCCCGTTCCAACACGTCCGGTTGTTCGCGCAAGCTCAGTATTATCCGCCAAGTTGATACTCCATTGCTGTTCGTTTTCTTTTTCTTCAGGTCTTCGCAAAGCGGATTGTTACGATGTGACGGCGCGCATCCGCGCAAACGCCGCCTCAAGATCAGCGATCAGGTCCGCCGGGTCCTCAAGGCCTGCATGCACGCGGATAAGTTCACAGTCTTCATCGACGGCGCTCGCAACCCGGACAGGTTTCGGCCAGGCCGGCACCAGCAGGCTCTCATACCCTCCCCAGCTGGAGCCCAGACCGAAGAGCGACAAATGGTCGAAAAACGCCGACGCCGCATGATCGCTCATTCTAGCAAGCTCGACGCCGAACAGTCCCGACGCCCCGGCATAGTCGCGCCGCCAGACATCATAACCCGGATCGTCCTTGAGCGCCGGATAGCGTATTCTCGCCACTTCCGGCTGCCGCGCAAACCACTCGATCAGGCGGAGCGCGTTCTGCTGATGGCGCTCCATGCGCACATCCAGCGTCCGCAAACCGCGATGCGCGAGATAACAGTCGTCCGGGCTGGCGCTATTGCCCCAGCGTCCGGCCATATCCTTGATCTGCTCGAAATGCGATCGGCTTCGCACGCTGATCGACCCAAGCATGATGTCCGAGTGGCCGGAAATATACTTCGTGCCCGACTGGATCGATACGTCGACGCCATGATCGAGAGGACGATAGTACAGCGGCGTCGCCCATGTGTTGTCGATCAGTGTGACCGCTCCCGCCGCCCTCGCCGACTCCACCACGACAGGGATGTCGATCATCTCGAACAATTGCGAGCCAGGCGATTCAAGAAATACGGCGCGTGTATTGCGGCGAAATTCGGTTCGTATGTCATCACCGATTCTCGGATTAAAGTATGTGATCTCGACGCCGAACCGCTTCAGGATTGTCTCAAAAAATTTTCGCGTCGTGCCGTAAACGCAATCGGCGGCGAGAAGATGATCTCCGGCGCTCAAAAATGCAGCCGCCGCCAGCGCATTCGCCGCCGTGCCGGACGAGGTAATCAACGTATCGCTTGAATTCTCCAGTTTCGAAATTGCGTCCGCCAGCGCAAATGTGGTTTTGGTGCCATAAAGCCCGTAGATCACATCGTCGTAATATCCGTCATGTCGGCGCTTATAGGCCTCGACAGTAGGATAGAACACAGTCGAGGCGCGATAAACCGGCGGATTGAGCATGCCGGCTTGTTCTGATGGTCTCGGGCCGCCATGTGTTGCGATCGTCGCCTGTCTCAAAACTTCCTTTTTAGCGCTCTTTTGCGATTTTTTATCGTCTATTATGTCAGTATACGGGTTATTATCCGCCTTCACAGCATTCCCCTCTGGTTATGTTTTTTGGCCTGCCGCCTGTCGAATTTCGTTCTTCCGTTAAAATGTGCGCCTGGAGAATCCAATATTCAGCAAGCGAGACGCCTGAAACCGCCCGGCGTATCAGGCGCACCCAGCCCGCTCCCGGCGCAGACCGGGACTGCTCACTCTTATTCGTCTTCATAAACTCCTTTCGAAATCTCCTGCCCATTCGGCGCCAGCTGGGTCATGTTGTAAAATAGAATAATTTGGCTAGGGTATTCCAGAATGTAATACCCTTTGGGGCAACGCAATGAACCTCCGCCAACTGGACGCCTTTCGCGCCGTCATGATGACCGGCTCGGTGACGAATGCGGCTGAATTCCTGCACGTCTCCCAGCCTGCGGTCAGCCGGCTCATCGCCGATCTTGAACACGCCGTCGGCTTCAGCCTGTTCGTGCGCGAAAAAGGGAGCGCGCTGGCGCCGACGCCGGAAGCGGAATCCTTTTTCCAAGAAGTCGACCGCAATTTCGCTGGGCTCGACGCGCTAAAACGGGCCGCCGACGACATTCGAAACTTTCGATCCGGCCAATTGCGGATCGCCAGCCTGCCGGCGTTGGCGATGGGCTTCCTGCCCACCGTTATTCAGAAGTTTCACGCACAGCACCCATCCGTAACCGTGCAATTGCAAACCCGCAGCTCATCGACAGTTCGGCAATGGGTCGCAGCGCAGCAGTTCGATCTTGGCCTCGCCCGTCCCGGCGAGTATCCTGGCGTCGAGGCGCGCCTGTTCACGAGCGTGCCCGGCGTATGTGTTTTTCCGCCAGGTCACCGCATGGGCGCGCTCGACATCATTAAACCGAAAGACTTCGAAAACGAGCCGTTTATTTCATTAGCGCTCGAAGACCTGTCGCGAGCGCGGATCGACCGCGTGTTTGAAAAAGCCCGCGTTTCTAGAAACATCATTGTTGAAACGCAATATGCGGCGACGATCTGCGGCCTCGTTCTCAAGGGCGTCGGCGTTTCGATTATCAATCCGATCACGGCCATGGATTTCATCGAGCGTCATCTCGAAGCGCGCCGTTTCGAGCCGGAGATTCAATTCGAATACATGCTGTTTCTGCCCAAGCACAAACCGCTGTCCCGTCTTACTCAATCGTTTCTGAAAATTCTTGAGGAGGTACGCGACGAAGCACTGGAACTGGCGATGTCGCGAACCGTGAGACTTAAGCGCGCTACGAGGAAATAGTCCGCCCGGCGGAGCGCGATCACAGCATTTAGTGCAGCGTCAACTTAACCGGCCTTAGTCACGTCTTTTTTCCGTGAGACTGCGGAATATGGCGTCTGCTTCGCAGAGTGGAAGTTCGGTACCCCCGTCGAGCCACCAGACCAGCACGGCCATGAAAGCGCCGGCGACGAACTGGACATTGAATTCGCGCGGAATGATATCCGAACCAATGTCCTCGGCTTGGGGAGAAAGCTCGCGACGCATCGGGTCCGCGAGCCTTCCACGAAGATAGCCAAGCACAAACACCGGGTCAGATCGTAAACTAACCCCCGGAAATGACTGAGATGGTAGTGCGAATGCTCAAAAGTGAAGATGCTATATTTGAGGTAGGCGTGCTCAGATGTTTATGAATAGCTGCGCCGCCCAAGGCCCAGCGTATTACGCCACAGAGGCCGCTTCTTTTCAAACCGTCCTGATTGGCGTAGTGCGCGTAAAAAGCGGAACGTCTTATATTGGCGGCGGCGCCAACATCGCCGATGCCTGACTCCCATCACGGGCTACGGCCCGCAACAAACCGGAAAACCATTCCCATTTGCGCACTCAGAACGCACCATCGACCGTTCGTCATTGAACTTTATTGTCGCTCAATAAGAATTGTTGCCATGCATTCGGAGGCTGGAGTGAACTACTATGAGTAGGCGGGAAATTACTGAAAGTTCTGTGCGAAATAAGCCGAGCGTGTTTTCAATCTCTTCGAGAGCCGCACATATCGGGCCCTGCAATGATCACCCGTATCACCGGATGGACCGGCAAAGTCGGGCGACGTCGTTGCTCCGAATTTATCTTGAGACACGAACTGCATTCAACACGGCCAACAGGGCCTGGCGCTTTTTGTCGATTTCTTCTTGGGAGAGTAGTTCGAGAAGGATCTGAGGCAATGTGACCACATGGCCGGCGCAATGGCGAATACGTTCAAGAAATATGGTCTCGCGGGCTGCGTCTGCTGTTTTGACTTGATCAGCGCACACATAGATATCGTAGCCTTCCAGCAGCATTGAAAGAGCAATCTGCGTGACCGCTCCTTCAAGCAAAGCGCCAAAAAGAATCAGGGAGCGTCGCTTTAGTTCACCGAATTTCGCTATGAATGCACTGTCGATGATAAAGTCGCTTTCCCCGCGCAAATCAAGATGTGGCGCAGCGATCGCCTCGGCGAGATCGGCCGCCAAACTCCGTTGCGGGAATTCGCAGGTCTCGGCCTTCGCTCGTGCAAACGGTTCTTCGACAAAAACGACAGCGCAGTTTCCCGCGACCACTATAGGTTCTCCCGCCATTTGGAAAACTCCTGCAAAAACACCAGAAAATCGCTGATCTTGCCTGCTAACGGCAACGCGCTTTGTAAGCAGTTGGCGTCACGCCTACGAAGCGCCGAAAGGTCTCTGAGAAATGTCCGTGGCTCGAAAACCCAAGCGCATGCGCAATCGTCGTGACTGTGGCTTCAGATTTGGCAAGCAGCTCCCTCGCGCGGGCGATGCGGCGCTCCGTGAGGTAGCGGTGCGGCGCGACGCCGACCGAGGTCCGGAACGCGCTTGCGAAATGATGAGGGCTAAGTTCCGCGACACGCGCGAGGTCGGCTTGAGTCAGTTCTTCGCCGAGATGGGCTTCGATGAAATCAGCGACCCGGCGCAGGCGCCGGATTCCAAGACCGCCGCCTGTTGCCTGACTGCTTTTTGCACTGGCGTAGCTGCGGAAAAGGTGCATAGCGAGAACGACGCCTAACGATTCAAGATATGGGCGTCCAGACCATCCGCCAAACTGCAGTTCGAGGCGCAGCTTTGAAACGATGGAGTCGATTTCCGGGTCGCGCATGCCGAACCGCGCATGAATGTCGCCCTCTTCGCGAGCGCTGGTTTCCCGAAAGAGCCTTTCGATGAGCGCAGGCTCGAACGCGACGGTCAGCAGCGTCGGCCTGGCGCTCCACTGCGAATAGCATGGCGTGCCGGGCGGAACGATCTGGGCCGAATTCGGCAGGAGCCAGAAGCGACGGGGTTCATCGGCGCCGGCCGGGCGCCATTCCATCTCAAAGGCGTCGCTCTCAACAACAGCGACGACGAGCTGAGCGGCGCCGATTTCGGCGCCGTCATTCGCCGCGAGACGGCCTCGGCTGACCGTGACGCCGCCGGCGCTCAAGCGACTGCAAAGCATGAAGCCCGGCGACGGCTTCGCGCCCGCGAAGTCGATGAGTTCATTTCGCCGCCAGCGATACGCCGCACCCATCGCAGTCTCAGCGCGCGGCTTCTTGTTCACGGGCGGCCAGGCCATCGTAATATTGGCGCATCAAGTCGTACTGCTCGTCTTTCAGCGCATCGGTGAACGGAAGATGGTCGGGCGCCTGATCGCCAGTGAGCAGGACGCTCGGACACTGGCCTTCGTAATTGCCGAGGCTAGGGAGATGCTGGCGGTAGCCGACGAGCGCCGCCAGTTCCTCCGGAAACGATCGCGCTATGTGCGGCGGATATGCGAGCCACTGGTTTTCCCAGGGCTTCAGCCAGCCGAGACAATAGGACATGATGAGTCCGCGCCGGGGCGTCGCACTCCGGTTTGCGCCGCCGGAATGCAGGGTCGAGCCGAGGAAAAACAGCGCCGAGCCTCTCGGCATGACCGCAGAAACGGCGTCTTCATCAGGAAGCATTTCTTCCGGATCACCGATATGGCTCTTCGGCCAGAGCCGCGTCGCGCCGTTTTCGCCTGTGAAGTCGTCAAGCGCCCACATGACATTGACCATGTATTGCATGGCGCCTTTGGGGCCCGCCCACATGTCCTGGTCGCGATGAGGGGCTTGCACCGGCGCGCCGGGGTGAATCTCGATCGCTTGGGTCAGATTGAGCTGAAGGCACTGGCACCATGCGCCGATGGCGCTTTCGACGACGCGCATGACCGCCGGATGCATGACGATGTCTTGCGCCTCGCGCGAACGCTTCAGCACGGCGCCGAAGCGTTTCGTCTCGGCGCCGTAGAACATGCCCCGACCGAAGGACGCCGCCCTGAAATGCGGATCGAGTTCAGCGCAAAGCCGGTCGATCGACTCCGGATCGAGGAGCGCCGGCGCAATGGCGTAACCGTCTGCGAGGAGCCGGCGTGTGAGCGCATCGACATCGATTTCCGTCGAATCGAAAGTTTGATTAGTCGCGATAGATTGCATGGGACTTTCTCCGATTGTTCAGGCGGCAAGTTCCGATCGATAGAGGGACAGGCGCGGCGCCGCAGGCGAACACCGCCAGTTCGCCGCAAGGAGGCCGGCCGTGTCGCCGTCCATGTGGATCTCGACGGCGCCTGCCGGCGCGCCGCCGGCGACCTGCGGCATGCCGAGCGGCGTGCAACGCCAGCCCGCGGAGAGAAGCTCCGAGAGGAAGGCCATATGGCAGACGGCGGTGTAGCTCTCGACGCCAGCCTTCCTCGCATAGTCAATGATGCCGCGCGCCAGGATATTGCGCGCTGCAATGCGATCCATCTTGCGCAGCGGCAGGCAAAGCCGCGTGATCTCTCGAATAGCGGGCCCTCGCGGAATGGCGGCTTCGCAGAGTTCGGGGAACACCGTGTCGAGGAGATGCGGCCGGTCGGTGCGCAGGAATCGAATTGAGGCGATGTGCCGCTCTGCATCGTCCGAAAGGACGAGATAGGAAGCGTCATCGTCGTCGAAGGCGTCGCGCTCCTCGCCATTTTTATGCGGGAGGTCCCAATGGAAGATATCGACGAAGAGACGCTTGCGGTCGCGATGCATCGATCGCACGAGGTCTGGAAATTCTTCGAGATTGCGCCGGTCGATGAGGCGAAGCATGAACCCTCCACGTTTTGCTGCGTGGAGGATTCCCCGATGTCGCTTTCAAGTCATTGTGCCTTTCGGCACATTGACCGGACTATCGAAGCGCGTCGACTAACCCGATCTGGCCTTCGAAGAGCGCGCGCATGACGACCTGCATGCGGCTGCCGACCTCGTAGTGAGCGCGCGCGTCTTCGATATGCCGTTTCACCGTGCCTTCCGAAATCCCCAATATCTTGCCAATTTCCCAATTGGACTTGCCCCGCGCGGCGAACAGCACGCATTCAAGCTGGCGCTGCGTCAATGGCCCCTTTATTGGACGCTTTGCTTCCGGAAAGGCGTTGAACACCATCGCACGCGCCGCCTGGAATGCGAATCCGCCGATGAGCTGCGCCATTTTGAGATTGTCATGCGGCAAGGCGCGTCCTGCGGCCATTGCAAAGTTGCAGCTTCCGTTTGCCTCACCCGGCACATGAGCGGGAACCGTATATCCATCGTCGATTCCCGCCTTGACGGTCCGCTCGCGGATTTCGCGATGCGCCTCGGTCACCGGAATAAGCGTTGGTATGTCCGACCAGCAGAACCCGACATTGGTGCGCTGGCTCGCCAACAGCACCGGGTCGTTCGCGACGATATTGTCGGCGATATAGCGCTCAATCCAGCTCTCAGGGTAGGTGCCGAGCGCGACGAGTTCGCCTTCCTCCATATGCGTCAAGGCTTCGGAATAACCGCTGAGGTCGACATGATGCATGAGCGCGAAATAGTCAAAGCCCATTTCGGTCGTGATGTCGGCTAAAAGTTCGCGCAGCTCTGCAGGGCCGCCCAGGGTCCGAGCTTTGTCGACAAACGCCTGGACGGCGTTCAGACCGGTCATCGATCGCTCTCTCCTTCCCGACTCGCTCGGAACCGCCATCGAACCAATGGACAAGCGTAATCGAGTTAATTCGAAAATTGACGAAAAGTATTTTTATGGGGTCTATTAATCTACGAGAGTAACAATCTCAGGTAGAATCTGGAAGCGCAATTACATATTTCTGGTTAACTCTAAATATCGAACGCGCACAGCGTTCCTCTAACTGAACGCTCGCGCAAGCGTGCGGGCAGCGTGTTAGCTTAAGGCCGATTTCGGCGATAACGGCGGCGTCTGCATGATTGCGCGAATAGACAACGGCGCTGCGAATGTCGGGACGACCTTCAATAACCGAAAGCATGTTTCGAACGCTGATGGAACGCGTTCTCTCCGGCGCGATCCCTCCAGGTACCAGAATCGAGGCGAATGAAATCGCGGCCGTGGACGGCGTGAGTCCGACACCCGTACGCAACGCGCTAAATCGACTCGCCGGCGCGGGGTTCATCTTATCGCATTCAAACGAAGGCTTTTTTGCACCTCTTCATTCCGAACAAGAATTGCGAGATCTCTACGATTCCTGTTCGGCGTTGCTTAGTCTCGCGATTACGCGCGCCGCAAACGCGCGGACCCCATCTACAATCGACTCTCAAAACGTCCCTTCCGATACGGGCGTCGAGCTGAAAACTGAATTGGCATTTCGAGACATCATGGCCCTTTGCGGCAACAAGCGCCTGTCCGGGGCGCTTGCAGACGCCAGTCTTCATTTAAGACCCATTCGCCGCCTTGAAGGCGAATGGATCTCAAATCGCGATTCTGAGTTGCGGCGTATCCTTCGCGCATTTGCGGCGCTCGATCTTTCTGAGCTGGACCGGCTCGTCAACGCCTATCATCGGCGCCGCATCAGGCTCGTCGCCAAGATCGTCGCGCGAATGCAAGATCACAGGGAGCGGCATGCCAGCGATAGTCGTTCAGCCATTGAAGAACGTGAGTAAAACACCCGTTGCGGAGAATATTTCCGGATAATTCTTTATACTGATTACAAGCGGTTGAATCGTCAGAGTAATCTTCCACTAATTATCTGAGAATTGCTTGGGAGTTTTCGCTCTTCGCGCCTAACTTCATTGCGCCATGCAATTTCATGGCGCAACTGAAAGGAGAAAGACATGAAAAAGCCCGAAGACCATATCGAGAGCGTCGCCGAGCACGACGACGATATCGCCGATCTTGGCGCGGCGAGCGAGCTCACTCAAGGCGCGCCGGGACTGCCCGAGGAATTCGAAAATCGGATTCCGCAGGTCGGGATCTCCGACTGAGCCTGACGGAGCGCGCGGATCCATTTCGCGCGCTCCAGCCTCATGCAACGTGACGGACGACGGCGCGAGCAAAGAGGACGTTAGTCCAAATCAATCCGGTTGAAGCGTAAGGCGATGACTTATTATTTGCCGAAGCATTTGTCGTTTTGCGATTGCGGCGGACGGTTGGTCTTCCTCGATTTATTACGCGATCGCTATTTCCAGCTGTCGCCGTCGCTTGGGGCGGCGCTGGGCGCTTTAATGGAGGACCGCGCAGCGCCAACGCCAGAAGTCGCTGACCTCTTGAGGCGCGGCCTTATCGTCAATGACCCCGCCCTGGGTCAACCGATTGCACCGGT
Organism: Hyphococcus sp.; assembly: GCF_965228385.1. Classification (GTDB taxonomy): domain Bacteria; phylum Pseudomonadota; class Alphaproteobacteria; order Caulobacterales; family Parvularculaceae; genus Hyphococcus. The sequence goes on from NZ_OZ245810.1 coordinate 2,666,197, forward strand.
CGAGGCGACGCGGCCGGCCCGCAGCGCCATCGAATATGGCGCGCCTAATTCAGAATCAGCATGGCGCAACGCGCCGGAGGTCGCCTGGCGCCTTGCGCGGACAAGCGCTCAACTTCGCGCCAAACCATTCTGCGCCGTCCTTGAAGATGTGAGGAAAGCGAGGGAGAAGTCACGCCGCTTGCGCCGCGACCTCGACATTCAATCCATAGAGCGGCTGGCTGTGGCTTTTCATCGGGCGCAACGTCTCATTCCGATCAAGCCTGTTTGTTTGCCGGAATCGTTGGCGCTTTTAAGATTTCTACTAAGCCGCGGAGCGCTGGCCGATCTCGTCATTGCTGTTAGCGGTTCCCCCTTTCAGGCGCATTGTTGGGTGCAAGCGCATGATACGCTGCTCAATAACCCGCTGGACCATGCGCTCAGCTTCGCGCCGATCAGAGTCGTATAGTGGGCGCGCAATTTATAGCGTTGTTCTGGCGTGACGAAACGTCATCGGAAGCTGCGCTTCAAGTCGTAGAACGGGCGAAGCGCACGCTGGATCTGAGAACTAGCGCGCGATTGTCGCGCGGCGTCGTGCTTGTGAATTCGGATACGCCTGTGACATTTCTTGAGAATGGCGACGGGCTCATCATCGGGGATATTTATTCGCGCGCAAAGCACAGTCGCTGCTCTGACAAGTTTGACGGAAAGGAGAGCAAACGAATTTCGGAGTCGGACGGGGCTTACCTGTTCGAAGAATTCTGGGGCGAATATGTCGCGGTCCTCTCTCGCGACAATGATCCGTTCCTCTTGCGCGATCCGTCTGGCGGTCTTTCGTGTTACGCGCTGCGCTGCAACAGCTTTGACGCATTCGTTTCCGATGTGGAGTTCGGCGTCTCTCTCGGCCTTGTTGACGGCGAGATCGACTGGAACGCGCTGGCGCAGTGGCTTGTCCAGGCCGGGCTCAGAACTGAGCGCACTTGCCTCAAAGGCGTTAACGAATTTCTCTCGGGCGCATCCTGGTCTCGCAGCGGCGGGACGTGGAGGCGGCAGACGGCGTGGACGCCGTGGACTTTCTCTGCGCCCGGACGGCAATTCGCCGACCGGGACGAAGCCGTCGATGTTCTCCGGGATGCGATCATCCAAGCGACGAAGGCTTGCGCCAAGGGTGCGCGCTCGGCATTGCTGGAAATGTCAGGCGGACTTGATTCGTCGATCGTCGCTGCATGCCTTCAATATGCGGACGTTCCCGTCACTTGCGTCTCGCTCTGGACAAGCGACGCCGGCGGCGACGAGCGCCAATATGCGCAAGACGTGGCTGACCATATCGCAGCGCCCATACATTTCGTGCGGCTTTCCGCTGAGGACGTGGACATTATGGATCTGTCGCCCATTCGTAAGCCGCGACCGCTCGACCATCCACTGAAGCGCGTCTCCGATCTCATCCTCGAGCGGGAGGGCTTCGCCCGCAGCGCGGATAGCTATTTCAGCGGCAGCGGCGGCGACTATGTGCTCGGCTATCTCACGAGTTCAGCGCCAGCGGCGGACGCACTGATCGCGCTGGGACCCGGCCGGACATTTCTGAACGCCGTCGGAGATGTCGCTGAGCTCAATAGCTGCAGCATATGGAAAGTCGGCGCCCTGGCGGTCCGAAGATTGCGGCGGCGATCGGCCCGCAAAGCGGGCGCTTCGCGCGCGTTTTTATCCGGAGACATCGCAGCGCTGGAGACGCAATCGCATCCCTGGCTCGCCGCGCCGCGAAACGCCTGGCCAGGAAAGCTTGAGACCGTCGATTACCTCACGAGATGCCAGGGCATGCGCGAGGAGCGTGACCGGCGCCGCGTCGCCCCCTTAAAAATGCCGCTCCTCACCCAGCCCGTTGTCGAGACCTGCCTGCGCATTCCGAGTTGGATGGCGGTGACCGGCGGGCGCAATCGGGCGGTCGCGCGCGATGCTTTCGCAGACGAACTGCCTGACAAGATCCTGAAGCGCCGAACCAAGGGGAACTTTACGAGCTTCAACGCCGCGATATTCGAACGCAACCGTGCCCTCTTGCGTGACATTCTCCTTGACGGAAGGTTGACGGCGGAAGGCCTCTTCGACAGGCGCGCACTTGAGGATTTTTTCGGCTCCACCCGCCCGCTCACGGGCAACGCTTATGCGAGCGCAATAGAACTCGCTTCCATCGAGCTATGGACCCAAACCTGGCGCTAGCCTGCATCAGCCTCGCGGCGCGCGCGCTCCTTGAGCCAGCGATTTCGCATCTCGTTCCAACGCCGATATTGATCGGCCTTTTGCGGATCGGGGTCGATATAGTCCTGAAGCCAGAAACGGAACCAGTCGAGATTACGATCATAAGCGACGAGCTTATGACGCGGCTGGAACTTGATGTGGGGCTCATGCGGAAACGCCCACAATTCGACCGGCAACCCTTGATCGCGCATCTTGACGGAATACTCGACTGCTGACCGAAACTCCTGCTCGGGCATTTGCATGAGCATCGGCGCATCGAACTTGCTGGCAAAGTAAGCTGGAGAAAGCACGCGCCAGCGGTCGGGCGTTTCTTCCGGTGATCCCAAGCCCCACTGATTTTTCGCCCTTTCCCGAAAGCCCGACTGCAGCGCATGGGACCAGTACCAGGCCGGAGTCGCGGCAGGCGACGACACTGAAGCTGCGGTAAGAAGGTCCGAATGGGAGGCGATCCAGAGCGTTGCTTCGCTGCCGAAGCTGTGGCCGCCCATGCCGACCTTCCGAGGATCGATTGCGCCGCGATCGCTGAGATTGCGGACAATCGCCGTCACTCCTGCAAGCGCTGCGTTATAATCTTCGACGGCGTCGCGCCCGTCCGGCCGAGGCAACTGTCCATTCACACAAAGAGATGCGATGCCTGCTTCGGCGAGCGGAACGAGCGGCCATTCGTCGCCTTCGCCGCCGCGCAGAAAACCGCGGCAGAGATAATAGGTGACGAAGAGCGGCGCCGGCGTTTTTGGATCGTCCGTAGCCGGCGTAAACAGATAGCCAGTGAAAGCACGGCCTTGATCGTCTTTCCACGAGAGAAACTCCATCTGAACGTGCTTGCCGATTAGGGGCGCGCTGGGGTCAAAAATGACGCGACGCTCGCCAGTATCGAGGTCGATCCGTTCCACCCGCGGCGGCGACGCGGCGCTGGCCGCGACGCAGACCGCGAATCGCCGTCCGATCGCGCATGGCGAATACCCATAGCGATCGCCGCCCAGGAGACCATCCGACGTTGAAATTTTCCGAAGGGATCGATCCGCAAGAGCCCAGACATAAAGCGATTGAGCATAGCCGCGCTCCGGATTCCGCACGGTCAGCACAAGTTCGTTTTCGCCGCGCCAAGCCAGGCTATCGATTTTCAATTCGCGACACTCGCCGCAGACGAATTCATCATTGGAACCGCGAGAAGATCGAATCCGCAGATCCATCAACGGCGGCGCGCCGGAAACCGCCGCCGTCCACCGCTCCGCCGGGTTTTGAACGGCCCCGTCTTCCTGATTTCGCTCGCGCGCCTTAAAAGCGCTAATTTCAGTCTTCGCGGCGTCGCGCGTTGCAAGCCGGTCAAGCTCAACGACCCTAAATTGTTTTGGCGCGTTCCAAAGTAGCGTTTGCCGCAACAAGTTTTGGTCCGTGCGCTGGCTGACCAACCGGCCGTTTACCAAGACGGAACGGAAAAGATTTTGGCCGGAATAGATAGTTTCATCCAGAAGTATGCCGCGATCATATTCCTCCTCTTCTGCACGCGCGATCGCCTCGCGCGTCGCGCCGACGCGATAGGTCAGGCGCTTTCCATCGGAAGAGAGGTGATATGCTTCGATATCGGCTGCGTCTTCTGTCACGCGTTCGGTCCGCGTTCCGTCGCGAGCGGCCCGCCAGATTTGGACTTCGCCATCGATCAGCGCCCGATAGTAGATCCATCGCGAATCCGGCGACCATTGCGGCGCTTCGTTCAGCGCTTGGCCGCCATTGCGCAAAGGCACGCCTCCGTCCGCGATCCGGACTGGCGCAGCACTTCCGTCGAGCGGCCCGACATGCCAAACAGAATCGTAAGTATTGCGCTCAATTGAGGCCCGCTCTTCGCAAAACGCGACGGAAACCCCATCCGGCGAGATCGCAACGCCGAAGAAATCACGCATTTCGACCAGCGCACGCGTCGTTAAGTGCGGGTCGCGCGCGGCCGCGGCCTTGCTGATGATTGCGGCGGTCACTGATAAAAAGAAAGCGCTGGCAATTTTGGGAAGACGAGGCATTCGGAGAACTCATGGAGCGGAAGCGGGACGCGCGTTCGGCGCGTCTCGCCTACTTGGATCAGGATCAGAACCTCTTGCGGACCGTCAGCGCGACTAAGCGCCCAAGCGGTGAGGCTGTCGTGCTGTCGAAGAAAATGCCTTCCTGCAAAAAAGACGGACTCAATGCGAAAGGCGGATCCCGGTCGAAGAGATTGGTCGCCGAAAGCGCTATTCGCATGCCGGACAGAAAGCCGCCGTCCCCATCAAAGTCGTATGAGAGGTTGGCGTCGATTGTCGTCCAGGAACCGATTTCCGCATTTGGCGCAACGCCAGTGTCGGTCGAACTCGACACGAAATTCACATTACCGGTGACGGCAAGGCCTGATGTCTCCCACGTCAATCCGCCGCGCGTGCGAAGGTCGGGGACGTTCGCGATCGTTCCGGAAAGCGTGACTTCCGGCGCGGCGGGAACCGACTGCTGACGCAAGTCGATCCAGGTCGCATTGGCAAACGCGCTTAATGCGCCGAATTCCTGCCGATAGGAAACGTCGACCCCTTCGATGCGCTGCGATAAGGCGTTTTGTTGCAAATTCCGGACGATCGCGATGACCGTATCGGGATCGTGGGGTGCGCCGCTTAAGTTCACGAACCGGTTAACCCCTGCAAGGAGGTCGGCCTGTTCCTGCGACGTCGGATCATGATCGATAAAGCTATCGAAGATCGGATTTATCAGCGCCGTCGAAGCAGGCGAGATCGGCGTCACCACGCGGTCGGTGAAATCGATGTTGAAATAGGTCGCGGAAAGAGTGAGCGGCGCGCGGCCGTCGAGGCTGAACTCTCCACCGACTGTCCATGATCGTGAGCGTTCCGGTTCCAGATTGGGATTGCCGCCCGTGACAAAAAAGGCGGCGCCGCCGCTAGCGACGCGAAACGCCGACGCGGGAAATAGCACTGCAGTGCGGCTTTGAAGCAATTGCTGGAACGAGGGCGCCTTGAACGACTTCCCCCATGTTGCGCGCAAGGTCAGGCCTGAGACTGGCTCGTAGCGTATTCCCACTTTTGGCGTCGCCGCAGACCCGAAGTCGCTGCGGTCTTCAAAGCGGCCGGATGCGCTGACTACCAGCGAGTGCAGACCAGGGCGGTCATCTGAATCCGCCACCAGCGGAATGAGCGCCTCGCCGAAAACATATTTGATATCGCGATCACCGCTTATGGCGGACTGTGGCGAGGTTGCGCTCGAAAGATCGAAACTTTCCTGACGCCATCCGCCGCCGAACGCGGTTCGAATATCGCCGCTGGGAAGGCCGCTGATGGCGCCTTCCGCAAGGAATTCCGCGTAGCTCAACCCGTTTTCGTATCGCGTGTTGTTCGTCGTCGCCGGCGAGCGTGACCACTCTTCATTGTGGCTTCGTGAAACGACGCCCGTCACAGCGACGCGCCACTTGTCCGTGGCCTTCCAGTCGAGCGTCGATCCGACGCTGAAAGACGGAGTGTCAATCGAGATGTTTAAGGGCGAGGAGAATGCGAACGGCTGGAACAGATAATCGACATTCCGTTTGCTTGCGAGTGCATCGACGGACAATGAAACCCGATCGCTCAGATCGGCGCCTGCGCTCAAGAACAGAGAATGGCGTTCTTGCGGCTGCAGAAGATGCGCGCCATCGACCGCTTCTGACGTGATGTCCCGCTGTCCGGCGGTCAGACCCTCTTGTTTGGCGTATTCGTAATTTGCGAGCGCGCGCCAGCCGGATCGCGTAACCCCGCCCAACGCGGAATAGGTCTGTTCAAATGCGCCGCCTTGTGTCGCGCCGCTCACGCGCCCAGTGACTTCAGCACCTTCGAAATCATTGCGAAGAATGAAATTCACCACGCCCGCGACGGCGTCGGAGCCATAAAGCGCGGAGGAACCGTCAGCGACGATCTCCACGCGCTCGACGGCCGCCAAGGGTATTCCGGAAATGTCCGCCGCCTGGAAGAACGTATCGCCCGCCAGCCGGCGGCCATTCAACAGAACGAGGGTTGCATCCGTCCCGACGCCGCGCAGATTCACCGTCGATGCGTTGGACACGTTTTGATTGCCGGCTGAGCCGGTCGACGCGATCACGCCGGGATTTTGCCCGCCGGCGAAAACTTCCGGGAAACTACGAACCACGTCGCCGATCTGACCAAAGCCAGATTGTTCGATTTCTTCGCTTGTCACGACCCGCACTGGCGCAGTCGGCGCAGCGCCGCGAATGCGCGTACCGGTCACGACGATCTGGTCGCGGTCCTCGGGCGAATGTTCGCCGCCGCGACTCCGGCGGTTTTGTTCCCGGACTTCGCGATATTCGAGAGAATCTGCCGGTTGAGAAACGCTTGTGTTCGCCGCAGTGCGTGGTTCGGCAGGAACGGTCATGGAGGCGGGCTGGAGCCGCGGCGTGACGACGAGAGTCGTTTCGTTGCGGATTTTATAGGTGAGCGTGCTTGGCGTCAGCAGCCGTTCCAGGGCCTCGAAACTGGTGTACGCCCCCATGAGCGCCTGGCTTTGAACGCCTGCGGCAAGATCGTCCTGGATCAGCACCACATAATTCGACTGCTCGGACCAAGCGATAAGCGCATCCGTCAGCGGCTGCGCCGGAATGTTCCACTGGAGTTTAACGTTCTCGCCGCGGACAGCAGGTTGCGCATCGTAAGCGGCGGCTTCGGCGGCGCAGAGCACCGCTAAGACCGACGCGGATGCGATCATTGCACTTCTCATTTTGTTATTCATTTGTTTTATTCCCCTCCTGACGACCTTCACGCCGCACACGGGCGCTTCGTTCCGGCGCGACATGTCGTTTCCGGTCATGCTGTCGTCGCGATGGCCGAAAACCTGACAGGGGCTTGGGGACTTTTTTTTAATGCCGCAGCAGCAGGCGCCGTCGCCGCGCGCGCCTGGCGGGCATTTGCCGAATGCCGGAGTTCAAAAACGACCGGCGACCAAACGTCAGAAAATCAGTTGGACGCGGCAGCGGCAGGTCTCAGGATGATGCGGTCTTTTCGCGACCGATCGATCTCGATCGGGAGAATGTCGGGAAGGCCTTCGATCATCGCATCAATCTGGTCGGTGCGGAGCGAAGCGACAAGCGGCAGATCGAGGAGGCTGTCGTCGGAGACGACGATCGCAACCTCTGAATAGCGGTTTGCGTCGGTGACGAACTCGCGCAAGGGCGCGCCCCTGTAGGTGAGACGTCCGGCGCGCCACGAGGCGATCGCCGAGGGCGGCGCTTCGACGACTTCGGTGAGGCCTTCGCCTCTCTCCAGCGCCGCGACTTCCTCGCCGGCGGATAGACGCGCTTCGGCGAGGCTTGCGCCTGTTTTGTCGCCCGGCGCATGTCGCCGCACTTCGACATGGCCTTCCGCGACGGAAACGGTGACGCCAGCCGCCCCCTGGCGGACATTGAACCTCGTGCCGGTCACGCGGACTTCCGCATCTCCGGATGACACAAAAAACGCCCGCGCGTCGCCTTTGCGAACATCGAAAAACGCCTCGCCGCTTTGAAGATAAACCCGCCGTTCGCTGTCGGAATAAACGACTTTGAGCCTCGATTTGGGCGCGAGTTCGGCGGCGCTGCCGTCGGGAAGAACGATCTCCGCGGTTTCGGCGGTACGCGTCGCATGGATATTGGGAAGGAGCCAGGCGGGCTGCGTATAAACGATCGCGGGGATAATAAGTGCCAGCGCGAGGCACGCCGCGAGGGCCGCATAGGCGAAGGAGCGCCGTGAAAACCCCACGCCGGCATGTCCGCCGGCTGAAAATCGCCCTTTCGCCGGCGGCGCAAAGTCTGGCGCGGTCGCCAGCTCCCGCAAGTCATCGAGCTCGCCGACAACGTCCCAAACTTCGCGCGCCTCTTCATAGGCGGTGGCATGGCGCGGATCGGCCTTGCGCCATGCCTCGAAAGCACGGCGGTCTTCGGGGGTCGCGGCGCCGCCCTTCAGGCGCCAGAACCATTGCGTCGCCTCGTCGAAGTTTGCGCTATCAGCGTTTTCGGGAGCTGCGCCCATTCAGGTCTTCCGCATGTTGGTTCGCCGGCGCATCATCGAAGAGCTTCAGCATTTCCCTTTTGCAATCGCGCATAGCGCGCGAGACGTGCTTGCTCACGGCGTCGGGTTTCATGCCGAGCCGTTCGGCGATCTCAGTTTCGGTCAATTCCTGGAACCGCGCCAGCAGAAATACCCGCCGCCGTTTTTCCGGCATCGCATCGATAATCGCGCGAAGCCGCACGATCTTGTCGCGCCGGATCGCTTCGTCTTCGGGATTCGGCGATTCCTGGCCCATCGGCGCGACGGGATCGGTCTTCAAGCGTTCAACGCGTTTTTCCTGCGCGTGTTCCTTGCGGTAGTAGTCGGCGAGCTGGTTGCGCGCCGCCCGGAACAGATACTGTCGCATATTGTGGACCGCATCGAGCGAGGGTCGTGCCGCGAGCGCCGCGAAGACCGTGTGCGCGACGTCAGCTGCGATCGACTTCTCAGGGAGCTTGTTGCTGAGGAACGAGACCAGCGGCTCGTGATAGGACCGGTACGCATCCTCAAGATCGAGCGTGGCGGGCGCAGCGGGGGAGTAGCCGTCATCAGGCGCCATCGGACCGCCCCATATTGCGCAGGTCGATCATTGCGCGGCCGCCTTCGTCCGCGCCGAAAACCCCGACAGCCGTTTGAGGAGTTTGCGGACGAGCGCGCGATCGGACGCGTCCGCAATCGCCTGATAGCTCCGGATTAGGTCGATCAGTTCACCTTCGCGCGCCGGCGCCGCTCGCAGATTGACAGTCAGCGGCACCACGAGGATCGGGTTTCTTTTTGTGTTCGCCGACTTGGGAGAACGCCCCGGTCTGGCGCGGAGCCCCGCGTAAAGCGCGCCGACTTCGACGCCCAAAATCTCGGCGGCGCGATAGGCGGTCGAAGCCGCCATCCGGTCCCTGCCGCTTTCGTATTTCTGGACCTGCTGGAGGCTGACGCCGAGACGGCGCCCGAGCTCGGTCTGGTTCAGCCCGCGAGACTGCCGCAACTGCTGAAGCGCCATTCCTAGCGCTCCTTCAATTGAATCCTTCGGCAAAACATCAGCTTTGCTTGGGGCTCGTCGCTGTCCCATCGTCCCGCCACTTGTCCGGCTCCAAGGCCTCGGCAATGCACATACGCATTTTATGCACATGTGCATTTCGGTCAATGGCACTCCTTGGGGCGTGGCGGACCTGAGAGAAATATTGGCCAAGAACATCCGCGCTCTGCGCGGAAAGCAGACGCAAAAGGCGTTCGCGCGTCGCGTCGGCCTTAATCAATCGTCCGTTAACAGAATCGAGCAGGGTCGACAGAATGTGACGATTGACACATTGCAACAACTCTGCACTCGGCTGCGCTGCCGCCCAGGCGACCTTCTACACGACTCCTGAGCAATAAACTCAGGCAACGCGGTAGGGCAGTTTGCGCCACCTTCCGTTCGACAAGACTTCGAATCAATGATGGCAGAAATGCGCAAGTGCATTTTATGCACATGTGCATTGCTACCTGTGGCATCCGGCACATGTGTCGAGCTTTCGGAAAAATCTCGCGCGCAATCTTCGCGTCCGTCGGGGCGAGTTAACTCAAAAGGAGTTTGCTCGAAAGCTCGGTATTGACCAAGCCTCGGTCAACCGGATCGAACTTGGCGAACAAAACATCACAATCGATACGTTACAGATCATCTGTACTAGACTGAAGTGCGCAGCCGGCGACCTGCTGGACAGTTGATTTCTTGATAACATCAATTTCGCTAATTTCAGAACTACGCGGCCACGCAGTTATGTCAGCAAAGACGATAGGATCGAAACGCCATAAGGCGCTCATCGCTATGCTGATTAAGGAGCGAAAAGCCGCAGGCATGAATCAAACCGAACTTGCCAAGGCCCTCGGTCAGTATCAGTCATTCGTCGCCAGAGTGGAAAGCGGCGAACGGCGCGTCGATGTGATCGAGTTTCTCGACCTAGCGAACGCAATTGGGTTTGACCCGAAAAAAGCGATCGCGAAGTTAACGGCTAAGTAGCCGTATTGCGCCCCCGCAGCAGCGTCTCATGCCGCCCCGATTCAAGCCCGCCATTTTCCAGAAACAACACCAGATCCGCCTCTCGCGCCAATGCAATTCTGTGCGTAATGAGAATAAGCGTCGAGCGGCCTCGATAACGTTCTCTCAGCGTGCGGATCGCGCGCGCCTCGCTTGTCCGATCCAGCGCCGAGGTTGTTTCATCAAGAATGACGACCGGCGCCGAAACGCCCGCGAGCCGCGCCAGCTCCAGCTTCTGGGCCTGCCCGCCGGAGAGGCGCGCGCCCTGCTCGCCGACCGCGAGGCCGAGATCGATGGGACGGCCGGATTCATAAAAGCCCCATTCGGCGAGGATCGCGGCGAGCTCCGCCTCGCTCGCATTGGTCGGCGGATAGAGCGCGTTTTCGCGCAAGGTGCGGTTGAAAAGACCGACGGTCTGCGGCGTGTAGAGGACGAGCCGGCAGCGCGCGTCGGGTTCGATATCGCGCAGGGGCCGGCCATCGATCGAGACACCGCCCTCTTCCGGTTCGATGATGCCCGCGATAATCTGCGCGAGGGTCGATTTCCCCGACCCGTTCGGCCCGAGCATCACGACGAAGGCGCCCGGCGGGATCTGCGCCGACGCGCCGCGCAGCACCCATTCCTCGCCATAGCGGAAGCCGACAGCGTCCAGCGCAATCGCGGCGGGACCGGCCGGCGCCGGCGGGTGACACGGCGGCTCGCCAAGCACCTCGCCGCCAAGGTCCAGCGCTTCGCTGATATTGGCGATGGAGACGCCGGCCTGGCGAATGATGTAACCGAAGCCGCCGAGCGGCAGCGCCAGGCGAAACGCATAAGCTTGGAGAAGGACTAAATCGCCGACTGTGAGGCGTCCTGCTACGACGTCAGTCGCAGCAAGACAAAGAAGCACGCTTAAGCCCGCCGCGAGGACGGTCGATTGCAGCGCCGCCGTCGCCGCGATCAGCCGCGACACGGCTTCGTTTGCGCGCCGCCGACCGGCCAGCGCCGCGCCGATGATATCGAGCTCCGCGGCGAGGTTGCCGTTAAAGACGACGCGGCGTGCGTTTCTGACAATATCGCCGAGGGTCTGCGCCTGCGCGGCGACCGCTTCATTAGCGGCGCGCGCCGCGTCCTGAAACTTCGCCGCGCCGCGCCTTGTGGCGACGAGATAGGCGCCGAGCACCACAATCATCATCACGACATAGCGCAGCGGGACGAGCGCAGCGACGATGGCGAGACTGATCAGCGTTTGCGCGATGAGCGGCGCCGCGCGCCACAGAAGGCCGTCGATGACGATCTGGAGACTGAAAGGCAGCCGCTCCAGCACGCCCTGAAGGTGGGCGCTATCGCCTTCGCGCGTTCGGGCAAGGGCTGGAAGCTGCGCCCGCGCAGCATCGAGCACGATACGGCGCGCCAGCTTGTCGATGATCCGTATTGTGAACGCATATTTTAACGCGGTCGTCACGTTTGCTCCGGTCGAGGCAACGACGAAGCCCGAGACGAAAAATACAATCAGGCCGATCGGCGCCGATCCCGCCGTCAGCCCGTCCACCGCGAGCTTTAAGAGCACCGGCGACGAGACGCCAAGCGCAACGTTTGCGAGTTCAATGGCGATCGCTGAGACTGCATCCCGGCGCGCGCCGAACGACGGCCGGCCGATCATCGCGACAAGACGCCCGATCACTCCGAAGCTCGTCACACGGTCACTGTCTCCGCCTCCCCGGGCTGCTACGCGTCAAGTATCGAATAACACTTCCCAGCAGGCTTCCATATTCTACCGGTGGCAGCAGGGGTTGTCAGACACGACTACCATCGAAGCCGGTCTCATGGTTACCTAACTGGTGGCGGCGTCATTTTGAGTGACGCCATTCAAATATCGAGCGAAGGCAATTGGTGTTAGTAATGACCGACAAGAATTCAGGAGATTAAAGCTCAATGCGGCGCGCGAAAGAAGTACATTCTCGGAAGAATTCTTCGAGATCAAAAAAACATCTCGCAACGCAAACTCAGATACCACCCCCCCGCGTTGTGAATAACATTCCACCAGACCTCCCGATCCTTGACGAAGAGTTGAGTATTATCGAAGCCTACCTCAACGAAGTCATCATAGGTATTACAGAGGTGCAGGATCGAAAACGACGTTAAGTAGCCTCGCAATCGGAGACCAAAAGAAGAATATTGATGACAACATTTTGATTTCGCCGCCGACCAAAGCAGAGCCCGATGCCACGTCGTGCTATTTGGTTCTTAGGTGGCGGATGATTGGAAAAGGCGATGATTAAATTCGACATAAAACAAAACGATGTCGCCCTCGACTATACCCCCGAAAACGACGCTTGGTGGGTTTTGCGGGAGCTGAAGACACATCATCAGGTGAGGATAAGCCGCGCCTTCAGCTTCAGGGACAGCGATCTCATTTCCAGGCCGAAGGAAGACGAATTCGGCGAATTGAAACGCGGCGTATTTCGGTTTCGCTTCGCCAAACGAAAGGATGGTTACTTCCGTATCGCAGGGCGCATTCTGGATATGGAAGTTGACGTTCTGATCGCCGACAAAGGCATACCCCTCGAACGCAAACTTTTCGTTGCCGAGCGCAATATCGGCATTTTCAAGCGGATTGCGAAGGTGAAGCAGGACGGCGGCGATATTGTCGTCGGGGGCGACCGTGACGGCGCGATCCCGCTGGATGTCTTCCGGGAATTGCTCGACCGGTTTCCCAATACCGGCGAACTCAATCGCTATGCGGCCGCGCGTGTCGAAGCGATTGTCGGCGAATTCTTCGACGGAGTGAGCGACGCGCGTGAAAAATACGAGACTTACCTCAGCAAACGAAAATCGTCGGTAAGCAAGAAACCGCTCAAGCAGGAATCGCTCTTACAGGCGGAAATCGACAAATATGTCTATCTCCGCGATACAATTACAGCCTGGCTAGAGAAGGCGGAGTCCTATTCCGAACGGGACTGGCAGGAGATGATTACGAAAGTGATCCTGTTGCTCCTCCCAAAATATGTCGCTGTGCTGGAAAACGTCCGGATTTCGGATTTTTATTCATCGCCTGACAAAACAAAAAAGCGGTTTATCGACCTTTGCCTCGTTGACGCCGGCGGCAATATCGATGTCATTGAAATAAAGAAACCATTCGACAATTCCGTGTTGGCGAAAACACGCTATCGCGACAATAATTTGCCGACCCGTGAATTATCCGGCAGCATCATGCAGGCGGAGAAATACCTGTTTCACTTATCGAAATGGGGCGTCGAGGGCGAGCGCCAGTTGACCAAACGACACGCAAAAAGATTGCCAAATGGAATGCCGCTTCGCATCACTAATCCGAAGGCGATCATCATTCTGGGGCGGGACCGCTCCACAAAACACAGCGAGGCCTTGACGCCGGATCAAATGTTCGATCTGGAAGTCATCAAGCGCAAATACGCCAATATGATGGACATCCTCACTTACGATGATCTCTTGCGCCGCCTGAACAATACGATAGCGTCGCTCACCGACAGAAAGGCGGAAATAGAATAGAGCTTGTTAATCGCTGTCGCCAGCGCCGATATTATCCCAGTTTTCCGTAAGATAAGTCGCAATCCCTTTCCCCGGCGCATAAAATTCATAGAGCCTTGCGAATTCCCGCCGCGCCGCCTCATAGGAATCGTCGCTGATGACACGCCGTACTTTTGCAAGATACTGAAGCGCAAGGCTCGGCGCACGCGACATTCCCTGATTGCAATGAAAGAGCACTGCTCTTCCCGCGTCCCAATGTTCCTTTGCGAACCGCATGGCTTCAGTAAACAGCGCGGGCTTGAACAGCGGAACCGGCGGATCGATCATATTGAGGTAAAGATCGTTTCCGGATTCGATAACGAGATAATTCGGGTGTGCGTTGTCGAGATTGCCCTTGTATCCGACGGCTCTTTGGTGACAGGGCGATTTGCAGGCGTGAACGATCGCCCTTTCGGCTTCTTGTTGCACAGGCAATTCGCGACCGGCCGGGTCAAAACCACTCGCCGGCCCGCAGCCCGGACAGGCATATTCGCCAGCAATGAAAATACGGTTGTGAACTTCGATCATGAATGCGGTTCGATCCTGAATGTTTGGCCCCGCTAATGGCTCGCTTGTTTGGCGCCGGACGGCCTAATCTATGCAAGCAAATGGAAAACGCCAGACGTCCCAGATCAGCATTACGATATACAGTCGACAATTCCGGCAAATGGACCATAATTCGGCGCACTTCCGCTATACTTATAATTGGACATGTTGAATACAAGCGACCTTGCCGGGATTGAATATCATGGCGTTGCCGGTTCCACACAGGACTGCCTAACCGCCGTGCAGCGGCTTTTATATAGTCCTGCTTATCTGCAAAAGGCTCTGATCCTGACATCGCGTCATCGCCAACATCCGCATCATGGTTTGTTGCTTTTGACGGAAGTAGGGGATTCAATAGCCATCAAATCGGGATTTACTTCAGGCTATGGCGGAGAAGGCCCGACAGGTTTCTCCTGCGCTCTCGCATTGCTAAGTCTCCATGGTGTCGAAATTGAAGAAATCGACATCGATCATGCTTTGCTTGAACGCCTGGACGCCTCCGCATTCACCAATGCTGACATGGAAGCGATAGTGAGGACGCCGCCGCTGCGACCGCGTGAACTCTGGGACTATGTCTATCCCGAACATTATTCCTTGATCGAAAGGAAAAACATCTGGCGGCGGTGGGATCCGATTATTCCCATGCAGATTATCGACGACCGATTGCTTGACCTGGCGGTCGCCTTTTGGACCGATCCGGACAGTGCGCTCCTCAAAGCGCATCGCCGTCTTGAAACGATCGTCCGCGAGCGCATTGGAGCGAACGGAGACATGGACGCGAAAGGCGGCGCATCACTGATATACGCGCTCGCCTTTCAGGGGGACGCTTCAAAACTTACTTGGGAGGGCCTCGGCGCTGCGGAGCGGCAAGGCCGCGCCGGCCTTTTCATCGGCGCTGTCGGCGCCCACCGCAACGCACGCGCACATCGCGAAATCGATGCGCCGGCGCACGACCTCTTAAGCGAATTTTTGCTGATCAATCATCTTTATCAGCTTGAAAGGAGCGCGGTCGAGGCGCCGTCGAGCGCTGACGAGAAAGACACCCCGCTAGATCCGT
Source organism: Hyphococcus sp. (assembly GCF_965228385.1). Classification (GTDB taxonomy): domain Bacteria; phylum Pseudomonadota; class Alphaproteobacteria; order Caulobacterales; family Parvularculaceae; genus Hyphococcus. Next base: position 2,681,600 of record NZ_OZ245810.1, read on the forward strand.
AACCCCATTTGAAACGCACTTACTGGCGTCTGCCAGGCTGTGCGCCCTCATAATCTTTTGAAAATGCTAGAAAAATAATTTCCACTTCGGTTTTCCGGTTTTCGCCGCTTATTCCGATTACCTTATTATGAAGGGATAAAAACCATGGTTGATGGGGCTCCGAAACTGTCGCCTGATGCAAATCAAGCACGGGGGAGAGGAAATGCGCAGGATCCGCCGGCGTTGGAACCGCTTAAGGGCTACAAGCGGTTGACAAAGACGACCGCACAGATTTTGGGCGCTTGCGAACTCGACGGCGCGGCGCTGCTTACAAGCGCGCGGCAGAAAGATGAATCGGTTGACGGGCACTTATCGGCTGAAGCATTGGTCTACTTCATTCGCCGTTCTCTTCGCGACAATGACCTCACGATTCGCGACAACCTCTTCAAAGAGCTGTTTGAGCGGTGTCAGCCCTTTTTTAGAGGACAGTTTCGCGGATTTGATCGCCATACCCGCGAAGATTTGCAGAGCGAGGTTATGAGGGCGCTCGTCGAGGATTTATTCGCGCCCGATAGCCGCGGCGACTTCATGCAAGTGCGCTTTTGGGTCTATCTGAAAAGGCGAACAATTGACGCATGCCGTGAGCACTTCAAACACTCCGATGTGACGGAGAGTCTCGACACGGGCCTTTTAGGCACGGGAAAGAGCGACGGGCGGACGCTGCTTGATCGCAAACCAGACCAGCAACTCTCTCCGGAAGAGCTGGTCTCGCTAAGGACTGAAATCGCGCAGTTGTCGCCAAAGCTGCGCGAAGTTTTTATGCTTCGCCACTATGTCGGGCTCAAAATAGGGCCGGACGATCCCGACGAAGTCGCCAAGAGCGAGCTGACGCTTGCCCGGCATTACAACCGCCCCGGGCGCACGATTCGCAATTGGTTAAAGGAGGCGTCCATGCAACTGGAACGCTTCCGGGAGAAGACAGATGGAAAATAAATCTCGCATTGAACTCGCCAACGCGCTGGATGAATTTGTCGCGGAGAATGAACGCCCGACTGCTGAAAATCTCGCAACGCTGATCAAGCGCTACCCGCAACATGAAAAAGAGTTGATTGAATTTGCAGCGAGCTGGGCGCAACAATTGCTATTGCCGCCTGAAGACGAACTTGGTCCGGAAACGGAAAAATCGCTTATTGATCGAACAATGAGCCATATGCTGAATATTGCATATCAGAACGAAAAATCAGGCTTAGCCGGTGTTCAACAAGAGCAACCGATACAAAGTTTGACTGATGAGGCGCGACGCCTTGGAATGAATGCGAAGGACTTGGCTGCATCGTGCGATCTGGACGTGTTGTTAGTGACAAAGCTAAATTCTCGTCAAATAGATCCATTAACGATCCCAGTTCTGTTAATTCAAAATCTTGGAGATCGTTTAAGTCGATCATTTGAGACAATCGCTTCATATTTGCAGTTGCCGCAGGCGGCAGTTTCAAAAAAGGCGTTTTTATCACGCAGCAAACCGTCTCGAGTTGAGCAACAAAGTTTTCCCGACGCCATTCGCGCCTCTTCACTGCCCGGCCCTGATAAAGAACGCTGGCTCGCTGAAGCTTCAAAAGAGGAATAAGCGGATTGGTATGGACGGCTTCGAACCTGTACGAAAGCTAGCGCGACGTATCCACAACGAAGCCAGTCTAAAAGCTGGAGGCGAGAAAAGCGCCAACGCTCTCCTCCAAGCAGTAAGCGAACTCACGGATATTCATCGCCAGCCGGTTCCGGATGACGACCCCGTGCTATGTGGCGCGGAGGCAGTATTTGAGCCATTCACACCCGCTATCTATTACAAAGAGAGCGTGTCGCCAGAGCAGGCAGTTTTTTACCAGGCACACGAGTTTGGACACCATTTCCTCGATAGCGCAGCCAGCGCCTGCAACGCATCGGATATTGATGAACATATGCTTGAAGAGCGGGCTCCGCTTGGCATTCAGCGCGTTGAAGGATACGGCCCTCATGAGCGGCGGGAATGCCAGGCAAATGTATTCGCTCGCGAATTCCTTCTTCCGCGGAAAGAAGCTGAGCGTCTATTCGTCAATGAGTGCAAATCGGCCACTGACATCGCCGCGACGATCGGAGCGCCCATCGGACTCGTCCATCAACAACTTGCAATGGCTTTGCTCACGCCCCCTCCTTTGGAACGGCCGCCGCCGCCCCAGAAGTCCCATCCACTGGACAAAAATCAACAGGAGGCAGCAGAGGCGACAGGCGCCCCATATTTGATCGAAGCGGGTCCGGGAACAGGCAAAACCAAAACACTGATTGCGCGGATTGAATGGTTGTTGCGTAAACCGGTTCCTCCGGCGGACATCCTTGCGTTGACGTTTTCAAATAAGGCAGCTGAGGAAATGCGCGAACGCGTCGCAAGCTCAGCCCCCGAGGCGGCGTCAGCCATCTGGATTGGGACGTTTCACGCGTTTGGTCTCGAAATCTTGCGCAAGTATGGCGAGCCTTTGGGGCTATCTGCAGAGGTGCGGCTCATTGATCCAGGAGACGCTTTGCTTATGCTGGAGCAAAACCTCCCATCCCTGCCGCTAAATCACTATCTTCAACTCTACGAGCCAGCAATAGCGCTTCGCGATATTCTGAATGCGATTACTCGAGCTAAAGATGAACTCATAAGCCCAAAGCAATATCGCGCCCTCGGCGAAACCATGCTTCAAGCGGCGGGAGAAGATGAAGACAAGCGCGAAGCGGCGGAAAAAGCAGTAGAAGTCGCCGAAATCTACGCCGCTTATGAAACCATGTTGCGAGATGCCGGCATGGTCGACTTTTCAGACCTCATCAATAAACCCATTGAATTATTGACCAGCCATCCGGAAGCAGCGGCCGCGCTTAAAGGGCAATATCAACATATTCTGGTTGACGAATATCAAGATGTGAACCGGGCTAGCAGCGTATTTTTGAAACTGCTCGCCGGAGATGGCGCGAAGCTTTGGGTCGTAGGAGACGCCAGACAATCAATCTATCGATTTCGAGGCGCATCGCCAGGCAATATCAGAAATTTTTCAAATGATTTCCCTGGCGCCCAACGCCTCCCGCTAAAGAAGAACTACCGTTCCCAAGAACCCGTTGTTCGCCTGTTCGAGGCTTTTGCTGAAATAATGAAAGCCAGCGATGGCGGCTTGCCGGCGAAATGGTCCGTTCATCGCGGCCAGAGCGACGGCGTCGTCCTTATGGAAATTGCTGAAAACCTTGACGCAGAGGCGGTCGCGTTAGCTACAGAAATATCTAAACGTCGTGCTGCAGGTATTGAGTATCGCGATCAGGCGGTCCTTTGCCGTTCACATACGAATCTGGCGCGGTTCGCCATGCGACTTGAGGCGCTCGGCATACCGGTGCTTTATTTTGGCGACCTTTTTGAACGACCTGAAATCCGAGATTTGCTGTCGCTAATCTCTTTTGTATGCGAACCAAAGCGCGGGGGATTGCTTCGTCTCGCCAAATTTCCGGAATACAACATTCCGCTCGACGATGTTCGCCTTTTCTTGTCGTTTGCTGAGTCGCATGACATCGCGCCATTGGAAGCGCTCCGCCAAATTGGTGCGCTTGATGCGCTTTCTTCAAAGGGCCGGACAGGCCTAGAGCGGCTGGCGGATCACCTTAAAGCAGTCAGTATTGGCATGACGCCGGGCGCTCTCCTCTTCAATTATGTATTCACCCATAGCCGGTTTCTTGATCCCTTCCTGGCTGATGATACGGTTGTTGGCCAGCAATGTCGTTTGGCAATCTTTCAGTTCTTGAATTTCGCGTGCGAAGAAAAACTGTTAGGCGGCAATCCGTGCCAGCAACTGCTACGATGGATTCGCCGTCTGGAGACCTTTGGCGAGGAACGGCAACTACGGCAATTGCCCGCAGCGGCGAGCAGCATTGACGCAGTTCGATTGTTGACGATACATGCAAGCAAGGGGCTGGAATTCAGCGTTGTCTATCTACCGGGCCTCGGCACGACAATGCTGCCAGTCAGTCCGCAATACAATCCTTGTCCGCCGCCTATCGGAATGCTGCCGGAATCTCCGGCGGATACGCACCTTGAAGAAGAAGAGTGTTTGTTCTTTGTCGCTATGTCTCGCGCTCGTGACGCACTGGTGCTTTCTCGCGCCGAGCGATATTCGTCAGCGCGTAAAGCGTCTTCTTTCCTTATCAAGATGGCGCCGCATCTTCCGCGCTCGCCGGAATCTCCGGCGACTCATCGCGCGGCCGATAGAATATTAGCGCACGAGGATGGATACACGTCGCTGGGCCTGAATATTGAAGTACATAGGGCTGAGGATCTCGACCAATATAAGCGCTGCCCGCGAGCGTATCTTTATCAGCGAATTCTTGAACTAAGCGGCGCTCGTGATGATAACGCTTATGTTCGATTTCATCGCGCCGTTTACGCGGTGTTGCGCTGGATGAGCCGCATAGAACCCGAAAAGGAAGTCGGCATCACTGATGCAATGGTCCGACTCGATGCAGCATGGGGCGAAATCGGACCCGCAGCACACCCACTCCAGTCAGTTTATAGAGAGACGGCGAATAGGATTGTCGAACGCGCAATCGCTCGTCGCAATGCGAGCGGCGAGCTCATCGACGCGGAATGGGAGCTAAAGCGACCAGGCGGACGCATAAAGGTGCGGCCTGATCACGTCGAGACCGGCGCTGGCGGTCTGGTGGTTCGGCGTTTACGGACCGGGCGCCCGCCCAAGAGCAAAATCGATGACGATATTTACGCACTTTACCATGAAGCGGCGACGCGCGAGCTGGGCGGCGCGCAGGTTGAGGCGTTATTTCTGACAACTGATGAAGCTAGGCCTGTGCCGATGACACCGACAGTCATCAACAACCGGCTCAAGAAGTATGATGAAGCAATTGCCGGAATTTGCGCAGGCCTGTTTCCGCCAATACCCAACGAACGCGAATGCCCGCGTTGTCCGCAATATTTCATTTGCCCGGCTTTGCCGGCAGGCCTTGACGAAACCTGACGGTCTCGTTTCCGTTTTTTTGCCGCTGTTCCGAATATCTAATTAGGGAGCAGCGCGCAGCCTCAGAAACGGCCCGCAACGCTCCGTTCATCAGGAATAGGAGTATTGTGGTGAAAGATATCGATATCCTTCTGCAAGGGGAAGGCATCCCCGACATTCAGCTTGTGACGCTGGTGAAACACGCCACTTTTCGCGACGTTCTCTCCGCCGCGGTAAAGCACCGGAAAAGCGCGCTCGAAGGCGATTTTTTGGTCTTTTTCGAAGACCGGGACGATCCGTGCAATTGCGACGACGCAGTTCCGCACGGAAAGGACCACGCGCCGCTGCGCCTTCATGTTCACCGCTGCCGGCGCGTCACGGTCTCGGTCGTCTTTAATGGAGAGGAGAAGAGCCGCAATTTCGGTCCGGGCGCGACCATTGCAACGGTGAAGAAATGGGCGGCGCTTAAAGCGTTCGAAATGGACCCGGGCGACGCCGCGGAGCATGTTCTCCAGCTTTCCGGAACGATGGATCGCCCGTCGCCCGACACGCATATTGGCGCTCTCGTCCATTGCGGTGAGTGCGCCGTCGCTTTCGACCTCGTTCCGCTGAAACGCGTCGAGGGTTAAGCCATGGCGGACGAGCGCATGCGTCCGGACGAAGAAATGCTCCGACTCCATCTGGGGTCGGGGCGCTTCCTCAGCGGGGTCGACAGCGGTCGCTGGAGGCTGATCAAGATCGAATGGCCGTGTTGCATAATAGCGGTGACAGCCTCAGACGGTGTTGAATACGGCTTCCGATTTCATTGCCAGAACTATCCGCAGGGAGTGGCGAGCGCGCAGCCATGGGATATTGAACGCGACGCCGCTTTGGCGGCTCAAAACTGGCCGAAGGGCAAAGGCCGCGTCGCGTTGGCGTTCAACCCGGGCTGGCAAGGCGGCACATGTCTGTACCTGCCATGCGATCGGCAATCAATTGAAGGTCACGACAACTGGCGCCACGAACATCCGGCTCTGTTGTGGGATCCGGCTAAAGGCCTCTGCAAATATCTCGAGATTATTCATGACCTCCTGCACTCGCGGGACTATGGAGGCCGCCATGCCGCATAATCCGCTGCTTTATATGCCCTGTGCTTTATGGGCGAGAGCGCTCGACGAGCTTCACTTCCGAACCGAGGGAAAGTCGCACGAGAGTGGGGCTTTCCTCCTTGGACGAAACGCGCCGGAAGGCCGCATTGTGGAAGACGTCGTATATTACGACGACCTTGATCCGAACGCATACAGTTCCGGCGTTGTAGTGCTGCATGCCGATAGCTTCAGCCGACTATGGAAACTGTGCGGCGAACGACGCCAGACTGTTGTCGCCGATATTCATGTCCACCCGCGCGGCGCCGGCCAAAGCCGGGCGGATCGCAACAATCCGATGATCGCCAGAAAAGGCCATCTCGCGATCATTGTTCCTGATTTTGCTGACCCTCCAGTTTCGTTGCAGCGGATCGGATTCTATCAATATCTCGGCCAACACCAGTGGCGTTCATTCAGCGGCGAGCAGATTGAGCGTTATTTGACGCTTACGAATTAGGGTGGTCAAAAATGAGTAATAACAATCAAGAAGAGATTGCGGACAGGCTGAACCGCCTCGTGAAGCTGGCGATGGACACTGGCGAGGCTGACAGTATTGAAGACGCGCTAAAGATTTTCAGCGGCTACAAACTCGCGGTCGCAGTCGGCCCTGAAGCACATTGTTCAATGACCTTGCAGGCGGCGCTATTAACAATCGTCAACGCGGGAAGCCGCTCCCTTCTTGGCGGCATAGAGGTTGAAGGTGATTTTGATGCGCCTTTGCTGGCGCCCGTACCGCCATGTGAGACGCTTGCCGAGGCAATAATTGGGCTTGGAGGGCGGATCGTCGAAAGGGTCGATGACGGCGCGCCGCTCGTTACGCTCGGGAGTGTTGAAGAAAGGCCAGGTCGCGCTTTTGAATTGCAGGCAAGTTTTAACGGCTGGGCGGGCGGCGTCACGCCAAGGAAGAGCGCCGAGACGCGAATGCCGGAGACCGCCGAATGCACGCCAGCGGGCGTATTTGCCGGTGCCCTCGCGGTAACCGAAGCGTTCCAATTCTTGCGGGGCGGAAACCCCGCCGCCGGAAAACGGGCTGTTGGATTGTCGCTCTGGCGGCCGGATATTGATTGGCGTGCATCTGACGCGAAAGGGCCAGCGCTTGAAAGTTTACCATCGTCGCTTTGGCTCATCGGGCTGGGCAATCTTGGCCAAGCCTTCTTGTGGGTGTTAGGTCTTTTGCCTTATGCGTCTCCGAAAGACATGCGCCTGGTATTGCAGGATTTCGACACGTTAGTGGCTGCGAACAAAAGCACGTCTTTGCTCACGAATGATCTAAATGTCGGCAAGCGCAAAACACGGGCCATGGCGGCATGGGCCGAGCAACGCGGTTTTCAAACAGTCATTGTCGAACGTCGCTTCGCCGCCAACTTCAAGGTGAATAGTGGCGACCCGTGCATGGCCCTTTGCGGCGTGGACAATGCGCTGGCGCGCAGCGCGCTCGAAGATGTCGGTTTCAAACGAGTCATTGAAGCCGGTCTTGGGGGCGGCCCGGTAGATTTTCTGGGACTACGCACACATGCGTTCCCTGGTCCGAGAAGCGCGAAGCGGATGTGGGGCATTGGATCGGAATCGCAAGGCGTCAATTTGGACCTACCTGCTTATCGTAGCCTTGGCAAAGGAGGCCTCGACCGCTGCGGGCTGACGCAACTTGCTGGCCGAACAGTTGGCGCTCCGTTCGTTGGTGCTGTAGCCGCGTGTTTGGTTATAGGTGATGTTTTGCGAACGCTGCATGGAGGTCGCCAATTTGATTTGATCGATACACATCTTCGGGAAATAGAGCATCGAACAATTCTCCCGGCAGATCACACAGAGCCATTCAATCCTGGATCAACCCCCGCACACCTTTTCTAGGCAAAGAAATAGAGCGCGCCATAACAGGATGGCTAGGCGCCATCCTTCACGGCCCAGTCAATACATTAGAATTCTTCAGGGTGATGGCGATCCCGGCAGGATTCGAACCTGCGGCCTCCAGATTCGGAATCTGGCGCTCTATCCAACTGAGCTACGGGATCTCAGAGAAACGGTCGGCCCGTTTCCACCTGTCTTTTGCCCAACACACCGACTTCTGCGCAAGCCTTTTTGGAGACCCAAGGGTCACCGCCGCTGATGCAACTCGACGTGTTTGTAGGGCGTTGAATCCTTCTCTAAAGGGCGGTGCTGAGATGGTGCTGGCTCCGGCTTGTCGACTCTCAGATCGCCTTTTCTAACTAACTAATATCACTCCGTTTTTCGACTTCAAAAACTTTCTTGTTGCATCCTTCGGAGGGCAGCGCTCTATCCAGCTGAGCTACGGGTCCTGTAAGACGATGGCGCGGTTTACGCGATTGTATGTATATCGGCAAGGGGTGGGCCGAGCCCCGCATAAATCGCCTTCATTTCGCCGCCTTGATGCGCCATAGTGAGAAAGCTGACTGGCGGCCGCTGGAATCCGCCTGATGACTGAGCAGAACTTTACGAACGGGTTTTTTGCAATGAAGACTATGACGGCTTTTTCGGTTGCCGCAGCGCTTGTATTGAATGCGCACACATACGCCCAGACGGCTGCGCAACCGGCTGGGGCGCCTGAGCCGGCGCTGCAAACCGATATTGCGACCCCGGCAATGTGGCGCGTCAGCGACGATGACTCATCTTATATTTTGCTGGGCACGTTTCATATTTTGCCAAAAGGGCTGGAATGGCGCACGGACGCATTGGCGTCGGCGTTTGACGAAGCCGATACGGTTTACTTCGAAGTCGAAGCCGATGCGCCTGACGCACAGTCACTCGCCGTAAACACAGTGATGACGCAAGGTTTCAATAAGCGCGGCGTGACGTTGAGCGGGATGTTAAGCGAGGCGGAAACGACAAAGCTTCGAGAAATCACGTCCGAACTGGGTCTGCCCTTCGCCGCAATCGATCCCATGCGGCCATGGAACGCGTTTTTAACGCTGAGCGTTCAATTCATTGTTAAAAAAGGATTTGACCCCGGTGCGGGCGTTGATTCCGTTTTACTCAGTGATGCGCGCGCCTATGGAAAGGATATCCGCTTTTTTGAAACCATGCAGGAACAACTTGCGCTGTTCACAACGCTTGAGCCTCATGTCGAGAAAAAGCTCCTGACCGTGACAATCCGCGACTGGGACGATCAGGACGCCGCGTTCGACGAACTCTTCACCGCCTGGACGCAGGGCGACATTGATTTTATTGATGCGCAGATGAACGACGCCATGCGCGAGGAAGCGCCTGAGGTCTATCAGCGCATCATCGTCGACAGAAACAAGGCCTGGGCGGAAGAGCTTGATGCGGCGCTGAAGTCAGAATCAGGGGTTGGCCTTGTTGCGGTCGGCGCCGGCCATCTCGTTGGCGGTGAAACGTCCGTGCCCGCCCTCCTTGCAGCAAAAGGTTACACCGTGTCGCCATATGGCGAGTGGGCCGAAGGCGCCGCCGCAGCCAACGACAACGCGCCGCAGCCGAATGATTAGCGGCTAAACGTCCAGCGCCGCCGACAAGGCGTTGTCCTGAATAAACGCGCGGCGCGGCTCGACGATATCGCCCATCAGCCGAGAAAAGATGTCGTCGGCGTCGTCAGCCGCCTTTACTTTAACCTGCAGAAGCATCCGTGCATTTTCATCCAGCGTCGTTTCCCAGAGCTGGTCCGGGTTCATCTCGCCTAGCCCCTTATAGCGCTGAACGGAGACGCCCTTTTCCCCGGCCGTGCGCGCTGCGCGCAACAGGCTGTTGGGGCCCGTCACCAGTACGCGCTGCTCCTTGCGCCGCCATTCGGCGGGCTTGGCGAATGCGTCTGCGAGTTCGTTCATACTGGCCTGGATTTTTTTTGCGTCGGCAGACGTTAACAGATCGCGCGGCAACATGTGCCGCTCCACGACGCCGCGCAGCTCGCGCTCAAAAACATAGCCGCCTTCGCCATCGGGCGCCCCCTTCCAGCCCTGCTCGAATTCGTCGGCGATCATGTCAAGTCGCACGGCCACCTTGTCGGCCAGCGTTTGCGCCTCTTCCCCGTCCGGCGCCTCGCTGAGCGCGCGCGCAAGCGCCGCCTGCACGATGATATCGCGCGAAAAACGCAAAGGAAATTCTTCCATTGTATTGCGAACGATGCGCGCCTTGCCGATCAGGTCCGCCAGATCCTGCCCCGCAATCACCTCGCCGCCCTCAAGAAAAAGCGACGCGTCAGCAATTCCATCTGCATAAAGATGGTCTTCGAGCGCTGCATTATCGAGCAGATACTGCTCGGATTTGCCGCGTGAAATTTTATAAAGCGGCGGCTGGGCGATATAGAGGTGACCGCGACGGATCAATTCAGGCATCTGCCTGAAGAAAAAGGTCAGTAACAATGTGCGGATGTGCGCCCCGTCCACATCGGCGTCAGTCATAATAACAATTTTATGGTAACGCAGCTTGTCCGGATTAAAATCATCCCGTCCTACGCCGGTGCCTAGCGCCGTGATGAGCGTGCCGATTTCCTGACTGGAGAGCATTTTATCAAAACGGGCGCGTTCGACATTCAGGATTTTCCCCCGCAAGGGCAGCACCGCCTGATTTTCACGATTGCGCGCCTGTTTTGCGGAGCCGCCGGCGGAATCGCCCTCGACTATAAAAAGCTCGGATTTGGCGGGATCTCTTTCCTGGCAATCGGCAAGCTTGCCCGGCAACGAGGCGACGTCCAGCGCTGACTTTCGGCGCGTCAATTCGCGCGCCTTGCGCGCCGCTTCGCGGGCGGCGGCCGCCTCAACGATTTTCTGAACAATCCGCTTCGCCTCGCCCGGCGTTTCCTCGAACCATTCGCCAAGCTTTTCGTTGACGGCGCCTTCCACAACGGGACGCACTTCAGACGAAACAAGCTTGTCCTTTGTCTGCGAGGAAAATTTTGGATCTGGCACCTTGACGGAAAGAACGCAGGTCAACCCTTCGCGCGCGTCATCGCCGGTCAAGGAGACTTTTTCCTTTTTCGCGATGCCGGAGGTTTGCGCGTAGCTGTTGATGATGCGCGTCAGCGCGGCGCGAAATCCGGCAAGGTGCGTACCGCCGTCCCGCTGAGGAATATTATTTGTAAAGCACAGAACTTTCTCGTGATAGCTGTCGTTCCACCACATCGCCAGTTCAACGGTGACGCCCTCGCGTTCCGTTAAAAATGAAATCGGTTCGCTGATCAGCGACGTTTTTGCATCGTCGAGATAGCGTACGAATTCCACCAGCCCGCCGTCATAAATCATATGCTCTTCGCGCGCTTCCACATGGCGCTTGTCGATCAGCTTGATGGAAACGCCGGAATTCAGGAACGCCAGTTCGCGCAGGCGGTGTTCTAAAATATCGAAATCGAATTGAGTGCCCGTGAAAATTTTATCGGATGGCAGAAAGGTGACTTCCGTACCGGTTTTCTCCGTATCGCCGACAATCTCGAGATCCCCCTCAGGTTCACCCATGCGGAAACGCATGTAATGTTCCTTGCCGTCGCGAAAAATCCGCAGATCAAGAAATTCCGAAAGCGCGTTGACCACCGAAACGCCGACACCGTGCAGGCCTCCGGAGACTTTGTAAGAGTTCTGGTCAAATTTTCCGCCCGCATGAAGCTGAGTCATGATGACCTGTGCAGCTGAAACGCCCTCCTCCGTATGAATTTGCGTCGGAATGCCCCGGCCATTATCCGTGACCGTGACGGAGCCGTTTTCATTGAGGATTACCTGGACGGTATCGCAATGGCCGGCGAGCGCTTCGTCGATAGCGTTATCGACGACTTCGTAAACCATATGGTGCAGGCCTGAGCCGTCGTCAGTGTCGCCGATATACATGCCCGGCCGCTTGCGAACCGCATCGAGCCCTTTGAGCACCTTGATCGAGTCGGCGCCGTATTCTTCATTCGGCGCGGCGTTATTCGCCATGATATTTTCTTTCTCTTACGTCAGTGTTTCATGAAGCGCATTATCGCGAACTTCAAAATGTTGGGCGCGCGCGCCCCAGGCGTCAAACAAGGACTTATCCGTACCCGTCATAAAGGTCTGGAAGCCAAGATCGTCCAATATGGCGAACAGGGCCGCGCGCCGGTCCGGATCGAGATGCGCAGCGATTTCATCAAGCAGCAGAATAAGCGGCGCGCCCCGGGGCTGCGCAGCAAGCGCGCGCGCATTCGCGAGCACAAGACCGATCAGCAGCGCTTTTTGCTCACCTGTCGAACAAAGCCGCGCCGGACGCCCCTTCGCGCGGTGGACGGTAATCAGATCGGACCGGTGCGGGCCGGCAAGCGCACGGCCTGCGTCTGCATCCAGCCGGCGGCGCTGTTTCAGCTTGTGCGCAAATTCCTGCGCGACAACATCTTGCGATTGCTGGCCAAGCGCTTCCTCGAGTTCGCCAGCGAGAGAAATATCCGCGGCGGGAAAGACCCCGTCCGCTTCGGCGATCTCAGCCGAAACAAGCCGGGACGTCATTTCCTTTCGCGCGGCGGCGATCGCAGCGCCAGCCTCAGCCATCTGCAATTCAACAGCCGTCAGCCATTCATCGTCGCGCGCGCCCTCTTCCAAAAGACGCTGGCGCTGACGCATGGCCTGTTCATACGCGGTGGAGCGCTTTCCATGCGCCGGATCATGCGCAAGCGTCATCCGGTCCAGAAAACGCCGGCGCTCGCCGGCGCCTTCCATGAAAAGCCGGTCCTGAGCCGGCGTCAGCCACATGAAGCAAAGATGTTTCGCAAAGGCGCCTGGCCCTGCGGCGTCTGCGTCGTCGATCCGGCATACGCGCCGAGACGGTCTTGACGCCTGCGCGCCGACGCCGAAACGCCGCTCATCCTCGCCATCATCCAGGCGCGCGGACACGGCCCACCCGCCGGCGGAACCGATACGCGGCAACTCATCCAGCCTCGCGCCGCGAATCCCGCGTCCCGGCCCGATCAGAGAGATCGCCTCAAGAATATTCGTCTTACCCGCGCCATTAGCGCCGGAAATGGCGGCCGGTCTGCCGTCAAATGCAATTTCAACACGCTTGTATGAGCGAAAATCAGTCAGAGTCAGACGCCTGATGCGCGCACGCGGCGCCGCGGCCCCATCAGGCTCGTTCGCATCCCAGTTTCTGATGGCCGCTTCGCTCAAAACATTAAACCCGCAACGGCATCAATACGTAAAGCGCCCGCTCGTCTTCCTCATCCAGAATAACCGTTGGCGAAGACGGATCGGCCAGACGGAACGTCGCCGTCTCACCGTCGACCTGCTGCGCCACATCGAGGAGATAACGCGCGTTAAATCCGATCTCCAACGGATCGCCGCCATAATCGACGGAAAGCTCTTCCAATGCAGACCCCGCTTCTGGGTTATTCACCGTCAGGCGCAAGCGATCCGCCTCAAGCGCCAGCTTAACAGAGCGCGTACGATCTGCGGAGACGGTGGAGACACGATCGACGGCCTGCGCGAAATCCTTGGTTTCCACCCGCAAAATATTGGCGTTATCTTTTGGAATGACACGCTCATAATCCGGGAAAGACCCGTCGATCAATTTCGACGTCAGATAACCAGCCCCGAACCCGAAGCGAATTTTAGCGGGCGAGACGGCGACCTCGACATTTTCCTCGGCATCCTCAAGCAGACGGCCAAGCTCTGCGATCGCCTTGCGCGGCACGATGACGCCGGGCATGGCGGAAGCCCCGTCCGGCAGCGCCGCATCGATGCGCGCCAGCCGGTGCCCATCCGTCGCCGCGGCCCGCAAGGACGGCGCATCGCCGTCAGTATGCGCGTGCAGATAGACGCCGTTGAGATAGTAGCGGGTCTCTTCCTGCGACATGGCGAAACGCGCCTTGCCGAGAAGCCGGCGCAAATCCGATGTGGGCATGGAGAACCGGGTTTCAAGCTCATCTGCGGAAAGGCTCGGAAAATCATCTTCCGGCAGCACGGCAAGCGCGAATTGCGACCGCCCGGACGAGACCTGCAGCCGGCCCTCCTCGGAAGAGAGCTCAAGCCGAACCTGCGCGCCGTCAGGCAGCCGCTTCACGATTTCAAAGAGCGTCAACGCCGCAACAGTCGTCGCGCCTTTTGCAGCCACATCGGCGGGCGCTTCTTCAGAAATTTCGATATCAAGATCTGTCGCGGTGAGCGACAGCGCGCCGCCGTCAGCCTGAAGCAGCACATTCGACAGAATGGGTATCGTATTGCGTCGCTCGACTACGCTTTGCACATGCCCTAACGCCTTGGACAAGGCGCTTCTTTCAATAGTGACTTTCATCCGATCTGCTCTCTCGAAATGATGGTCAGCGCCTGTAATTTGCGCAGCCTGTCGTTGCCTGATTTCCCGGACGGCGCGCCGCTAAAAGCGCTTTTCAACGCTCAACTCCGGCGACGCCGGCGCAGCGAATCGCCGTACGGAATAATGCGATTGATTATAACCGAAAAAGCCACTGAAAAGCTAGCGCCGGCGTCGATTTCCGACGCCGGCCAGCTGTCTGTAACAGTTTGATTTCAGGTACGTTTTTGAAGCACCGAAATTAGTCTTCCAGGGCTTCGCGGATACGTTTGACGCCGTCCTGAAACGCCTTGTCCCGCTCTATCAGCGCCTGCGCCCGGCGATAGGAACTCATAACCGTCGTATGGTCGCGCTTCAGTGCTTTTCCGATGCGCGGAAAGGATTCTTTGAGCACGTCGCGCGCGCACCAGACGACGGCGTGACGGGCGCGCACAATGCGCTGCGGCTGCGCCCGGCCCGTCATGTCTTCGAGCTTCAAACCGAATGCCTCCGCGCCCGCGGCTATGGCGTCGTCAATTGTTGAAATGCGCTTCCGGTCTTCCAGCCTTGATTTCAGGATCGATTTCGCCTGATCGAGATCCACGACACCGTCTTCGCCGCTGAACATCAGCAGGAGCTGATTGAGCGCGCCGATCGTTTCGCGCGTGCTTTGCGAGAAAGTGCGGGCGATAAATATGAGCGTTTCTTCATTTACAGCGCATTTCGCCGTCGACTGAGCCAGCCGTTTTTTCAAAACCTCAAGACGCAACGCTTCATCGCCGGGATGGATCGGCGCACAAATGCCGCCGGCAAGACGGTCGGCAATGCGCTGATTAATGCCGGCCTCGGCGAGTTTTGCGGGCGGAAGCTCGCCGGCGATGACAACCTGTTTGCCGCTATCGAGCGCTGCATCAATCACAATAAGTAACTCCTCCTGTGTTCGGTTTTTGCCGGTGAGAAAATGAATATCGTCAAACGCAATATAGTCATGCGAAAGGAGCGCGCCATGCAAGGCCTGGGTTGCATTCGCCCATACGGCGCTGACGCAGGCGTTCACCAGGTTATTGTAAGTCACGTAACCAGCGGCGCCGCGCGCGCTGTTTTTCGTCCACTCATGCGCGATGGCCTGTAACAAATGCGTTTTGCCGACGCCTGAAGGACCGTAAAAGTAAATCAGCTCCTTTGGACGCCCCTCGGCCAGCGCCTCATGCGCCGCCGCCCACGCAATCCGGTTTGAGGAGGCGACCGCAAAAGCGTCAAACGTGCGGCGCGGATCAAGCTGCGTCGCCAGACCTTCGAAATCCGGCCCCTTTTGCTCGGCGCCGCCAGATGGCGATGCGCCGGCTTTCGCGGAAATCGGCGTAGTGTAGCGCGCAGCGTCGGCGCGTTTTTCTTCCAGTGCATCGACTTTCGCCGCATGCGCGCTCAAGTTTTTAAGCACCGTCAGACGCATATCCCGAAACGGGCCGACTTCCTTGCGCCACGTATCCTTGAGCACCGGGAAAAACCGGTGATCGAGCATGTCGCGTTTTGCTTCGGAAGCTGTGGAGAGCGTTACGCAATCCTCGCTGAATTCCGCAAGCCCGAGATCAACAAACCAGGATTTGTATTTGGCGTCCCCGACACGGGAGCGCAAAGCCGCGTGATACCGTTCGAAAATTTCCGAGTGCTTTTGATGTTGCAATGGCTGAAGCCCGCCAGTTGTGTTTTCATTATCCATTTTTATCCGCCCAATACTGGAGTCAAAACCGCCCCTGCGCGCCTGTCACGCCGGACAAGCAACGCAATTCAAGTGTTCTATTCGCCAAATTCCGGCTGAACGCCGCCGGCGCGACAATACTATACTTAAAGCAGGAGGGCGCTCGTTTTCCAAATGATACGTGCAGGAACTAAATTGAGAGAACCGTCACTGAACATATCGCCCTATCCCTAAAAAATAAACAACACTCGCACAGCTTTTCTTCAGTCGCTTCACTCGAAGCGAAAACGACTGACCAACCGTGCTAATCAACTGTAACTTGATTTGCGGAAATTCGTCCGCATCCGTCTTATTGACGTTAAGCAGTGTAATTAAACTTAAGGATGAGCGTCAAGCTTTGATTCGCTTTTTGTGTCGAATTTTTTACAGACATTTTGTCATTTATCTCCTGTAAAAATCACGCTTATAGGAAAAACAACACACTAGAGAGCGAAGCGTACGAAACGTGAGAACGCGCATTGTATGCGCCCGCAATTTGTGCGCAATAGCGATTTTTTTATACGCAAAGAAAAAGCGCGTAAGCAGGAAAATGCAAACGCGCTACAACAGAATTAAATTAAAAAATGAAACCGCAACTACGCTGCGAGCGCTTTAATACGCGAGGACAGACGGGACAATTTCCGTGACACTGTTTTCTTGGGATAAACGCCTTTGGTTACGGCGCGATGCATTTCAGGCTGCGCAGATTTCAGCGCGGCTTCAGCTGCGGATTTATCACCGGAAGCAATGGCTTCTTCGACTCGCCGCAAATAACTGCGCACGCGCGAACGGCGCGATTTGTTTACAGCGGTGCGGCGCGCAATTTTGCGAACCATTTTCTTGGCGGAAGACGTATTAGCCATTTACGTGGTCACTCTGGGTTATATGCCGCCATCCATCGCGGCGCGAGCGGGGGTATATAGCTGCGAGGCGGGGGAGCGTCAACACGAGTTTCCACCTTATTTTAAAACCTGATTCATCCCGGGTTCAGCGCTGACAATGACCGCAAAAGAATGTCGACCGGCCGCTTTGGATTATACGCGATATTGTGCCGCCGCAGGACAGGCACGGCTCGCCTTCCCGGCCATAAACGTCAAATCGATGCTGAAAATAGCCTGAATCGCCTCCCGCGCCTGCAAAATCACGTAATGTCGATCCGCCAGCGGCGATAGCGTCCCTTAGAACGCTCAAGATAGCGCCGTGAAGGCGCTCGCCCCGAATTCCGCAAACCGATGCGGCTTTCCGTCTTGGCGACACCCTGGCCCGATACAGAGCCTCGCATGCGTAAATGTTACCAAGGCCGGCCACGACACGCTGATCCAGCAGCGCCGCCTTAACAGGTGAAAGCCTACCCTTCAGCGATATATTGAGAGCGTTGGATGTAAATGTATTCCCAAGCGGTTCTGGTCCCATCGCCTTAAAATGCTTACAGGTTTCAAGGTCGCCAGCGTTTACGATATCCATGAATCCAAAGCGGCGCGGATCATTATAAATAATGACCTGCCGTTTGTCGGATTCTACGTGAAAGACAACATGATCATGCGCGGGATTGCACTTTTGAACCGTAGTGAAAGCTCCCGGCTGATTTTTCGAACGCTCCGCAATCGTGAAACGCCCTGACATGCCCAGATGCATGATCAGATTTTCGCCGGTGGAAAGCCTTGCAATCAGGTATTTTCCCCTGCGATCAAGAAATTCAACCCTTCCGCCGGTCAGCCTTTCTTGAAAACGCGCCGGAAAGGGAAAACGCAAGTCCGGGCGGTGCATTTCGACATGCGCGAACACCGCCCCCTCCATAACTGGCGCGAGCCCCCGCTTCACTGTCTCGACTTCTGGTAGTTCGGGCATAAGCTGCGTGCGGTTCTGCACTAAAACGCCCCCAACGCCAAAGGCGCTGGGGGCGAAATTGCACGTCGCGACGTATTGGTTGCGACTATTCTTTCTTCTCGCCGTCGTTCTCTTTCAGCGCAGCGCCGAGAATATCGCCGAGCGAAGCCCCGGAATCGGCTGAACCGAACTGCGCAACAGCTTCTTTTTCCTCAGCAACTTCACGCGCCTTGATCGAAACATTGATGCGGCGGGACTTGCTGTCGATCGAGGTGACGCGTGCATCGATCTTATCGCCGACGGCGAACCGTTCAGGCCGCTGTTCGGTGCGATCTTTCGATAGATCTGACTTGCGAATAAAGGCTTTCGGTCCGTCGGAAGCGCCGATCTGCACTTCAATGCCGCCGGTTTCGATCGCGGTCACAGTACATGTAACGTCGGAACCGCGCTGGATATCGCCAATGCTTTCCATCGGATCGGATCCAACCTGCTTCACGCCAAGCGAAATGCGTTCCTTCTCAGGATCGACATCAAGCACTTTCGCCTGAATGACCTGGCCTTTTTCGTAGTCCTTGATGGCGTCCTCGCCGGAACGATTCCAGTCGAGATCCGACAGGTGCACCATGCCGTCCATTTCTTCATTGAGACCAACGAAAAGACCGAATTCGGTGATGTTCTTGATTTCGCCTTCAATCATGGAACCGATCGGGTGCTCTTCAGCGAAGCGCTCCCACGGATTGTCGAGACATTGCTTCAGACCGAGCGATATGCGCCGCTTGGACTCGTCAACCTCAAGCACCATCACCTCGACTTCCTGAGACGTCGACACGATTTTGCCCGGATGGACGTTTTTCTTCACCCAACTCATCTCGGAGACGTGCACCAGACCTTCAATACCGTCTTCAAGCTCAACGAACGCGCCGTAGTCGGTGATGTTCGTGACTTTGCCCTTGAACTTGGCGCCGATCGGGTATTTTGCGGCGACGCCTTCCCACGGATCAGGCGTCAGTTGCTTGATACCGAGAGAAATCCGGTGGGTTTCAGGATTGATCTTGATAATTTTGATGCGAACCGTGTCGTTAACGCCCAGCACTTCTGATGGGTGATTGACGCGGCTCCACGACATATCGGTAACGTGCAGCAAACCATCAACGCCCGGCGCAAGCTCGACAAATGCGCCATATTCGGTGATGTTTTTCACGATGCCTTCGCGCTCATCGCCCTCGTTCAATTCCTTGACGACTTCCTGACGCTGTTCGGCGCGATCTTCTTCGAGAATGGCGCGGCGCGATACGACGATATTGCCGCGGCGCTTGTCCATTTTAAGAATGCGGAACGGCTGCGGGATATTCATCAACGGGCCGGCGTCGCGCACAGGGCGGATATCGACTTGTGAGCCCGGCAAAAAGGCGACGGCGCCGCCAAGATCGACCGTAAAGCCGCCTTTGACGCGGTTGAAGATTTCACCATCGACGCGTTCGTTTTTCTCATAGATTTTTTCGAGACGATCCCAGGCTTCCTCGCGGCGGGCCTTTTCGCGGCTGATGACAGCTTCGCCATTCGCATTTTCAACGCGCTCAACGAAGACTTCAACTTCATCGCCGACATTCAATTCGGCAGGCTTGCCAGGCTGGGAGAATTCTTTCAACGCGACGCGGCCTTCAGTTTTGAGACCTACGTCGATCACGGCGACATCTTTTTCGATGGCGGTGATTTTGCCTTTGACGACCGTTTCTTCAAAATCCTGACGGCCGACGAGAGAGGCTTCGAGCATTTCCGCGAAATCGTCGCGGGACGGGTTAAGGGTTTCGGTTGCAGACACGAGTGTCGGTACTCCAGTTTTCAGCTTATATGCCTACCGGTTGATCCGGCGGTCTTTCCGGGAGTTTTCCCCCGGACGATTGAGCCGAGTTAAAAAATATGACGGCGCAAATTCCGGATAGACGGACAAAAAAACACGTTTTCAGAATGGTTCGGCCGTAGCTGAGAGCCTCAGCCGCAATGCCGGAAAACGCCGTCAATCACGCGGCGCGCCGCCGCGAAAGCCGCGTCTATAGACAAATGAGTCGTATCTAGCAACTCCGCGTCCGCAGCCGCTTGCATCGGCGCATCTTCGCGCGCGGCGTCGCGCGCGTCCCGCTCCAGAAGGTCCTGATAAATATCGGATTCTTTCAGGTCAGGTCGGCTTTCAACGAGCTCCAGCCAGCGCCGGTGCGCCCTTATTTGCGGGCTTGCGGTGACAAAGAATTTTACGGTGGCGTCCGGGCAGACAACCGTGCCGATATCGCGCCCGTCCAGCACCGCACCAGGCGCGCCTCTCGGCGGCGTCACAGCAAAACGGCGCTGAAACTCCAAAAGCGCGGCGCGGACACCTGAATTGGCGGCGACGACGCTGGCCGCTGCGCCGACTTCTTTCGTGCGGATATCGGCGTTTTCAATTTTCTCGATTTCAAACGCCTTCGCCGCGCCGGCGGCAATCTCCGCATCGGACGGGTCGCCGTTTTCGTTCAGCACCACCCAGGCGACGCCGCGGTAAAGCGTGCCGGTATCAAGATGCGCAAAACCGTAATGATCGGAAATCAGGCGCGCCAGCGTCCCTTTCCCTGACGCGGCGGGACCGTCAAGCGCGATCACAATCGATGATGTTTCGGGCGCGCTAACCATGTTTTGCACCTAGCAAGAGCGATAACGTCAAAGCAAGCATACAGATTACGCGTCAATGATATCAGCGCCGATCTCCCGCATGACGTCCAGAAAATTTGGAAAACTCGTTGCAATCATCGTCATGTCGTCAATGTCGATTGGTTTTTCGCTCGCCAAACCAGCGATGAGAAAGCTCATGGCGATGCGGTGATCATGCCGGGTTTTGATCCTGGCGCCGCCTTGCAGTCCGGCGGCGCCGTGAACTTTCAACCAATCCGGGCCGCTGGAGACCTCGGCGCCGCATGCCGTCAGCCCCGCCTCCACCGCTGCAATCCGGTCGCTTTCCTTTACGCGCAACTCACCGACGCCGCGCATGACGGTCTCGCCATGCGCATAGGCGGCGGCAATCGCCAGAATTGGATATTCATCGATCATCGCGGGCGCGCGTTCAGCCGGAACAGCGACGCCGTTCAACACCGAATGCCGCGCGCGAATGTCGGCGACCGTCTCGCCATTCGTTTCGCGCTTGTTATCAAATGATAAATCCGCGCCCATCTCCCTCAAAGTATCAAACAATCCTGACCGGAGCGGGTTGAGCAACACCCCCCTGACCGTCACATCGGATCCAGGCGTTATCAGCGCCGCCACAACCGGAAACGCCGCCGAGGATGGATCGCCGGGCACCGTCACATTGCAGGCGGTCAATCGCTGATCTCCGGCGATTTCGATAAACCGCCCGCCCTCGCCGTCCGGCGTCATGGAAAGAGACGCGCCGAAAGCGGCCAGCATGCGTTCCGTATGATCGCGGCACAAGACCGGTTCATGAATACGGGTTTTCCCTGTTGCGCCCAGCGCCGCCAATAATATCGCGGACTTTACCTGTGCGGAGGCGGTGGCGAGCTTAACGTCTACCGCTGAAAGGCCGCCTTCGCTCATCAAAGAAACCGGCAGCCGGCCGTCGCGGCTTTCCATCGAGGCTCCCATCATGCGCAAAGGCTCCAGCACCCTTCCCATAGGCCTTGCGCGCAATGAAATATCGCCGTCGAAAACAGCGGCCGCGCCGGCGCCTGCGGCTGCGCCCATCAACAGCCTAACGCCGGTGCCGGAATTACCCAAATATAAGGCGCGCGAAAGGCTGCCCCATGACCCGCCGCGGACACGCCACGCAGCGCCGTCCGCCGCGACGTCCTTTTGCACACCGACGCCGAGCGCGCGCAAGGCCGACGCCGTGCGCAAGACATCATCAGCTTCCAGAAGTCCGGCGATCCGGCTTTCGCCTTCTGCGAGCGCGGATAAAATCAGCGCTCTATGGGAAATTGACTTGTCGCCCGGCGCGCGGACGCCGCCGGACAGCGCGCCGTCGCGTGCAGCGCGCCCGGCGCCTTTTGTCCGTTTTGGCAATTCATCAAATGAAGCTTGCGCCATCTAGGCTCCCTCGCCCAATCCTGAAATCGCGCCAATTCTTTTGACAGCCGCCTCCACCCATGGCAACAGGGCGTTCTTTCAGAAGATTTTTCTCCAGGGACCACTGGCATGAGCAAACCAGAACTTGGCGTAAAGCGGGATTGTCCGGAATGCGGCTCTCGCTTTTACGACCTCAACAAGGAACCCGCGCATTGTCCGAAATGCGACCATGAATTTGTTCCGGAGCCTTTGTTAAAACCTCGGCGCGGCCGCAAGGAAGAAGAAGAGAGCACGGCGCCGAAGGCCGAAAAGAAATCAGACCGTGAAACGTCTCTTGAGTCGGCGGAAAAAGAGAAAAAAGCCGCCAAATCAAATCGCAGACCGTCCCTCGACGACGAAGATGACAATGAAGACGAGAATGACGACGATGAACTCGCCGCCATCAAGGACATCGACGTCGATCTCGAAGATGACGACAACGAGGAGGATGACGGGCTGCTGGATGATGACGACGATGACGATATGTCCGCGATTGTCAAAAAAGGCGGCGATGACGACGATTAGTACGGCCGACATTTAGTGTGGCAGACATTGCACTTGCGCGCCCTCATCGGCGTCGCTAAGTTCCCGCATCCTGAATACCTTAAGAGCGTATAATCTGCGCTTGTCAGGGGCTATAGCTCAGTTGGGAGAGCGCTTGCATGGCATGCAAGAGGTCGGCGGTTCGATTCCGCCTAGCTCCACCAGCACTCGTGATGACCAGAATTTTAACAAATTGAGATTTCCGCCGCCTGAATATCTTGTTTCATTCACGGCAGATATATTCGTGTTGTTTTGGTATCAGGCTGCCCAGTCTTTTTTCAGGCGTGGGGCCGTCACGATAAAAAGCGCGGCCGCAATAATGTAGAACACAACGCCGGACAGTATCGCATAGCGTAACGATTCATCGCCGTAGCTTGCGCGCAGCGAATCTGAAATCGCGCCGATAATCAGGTTGCCGACGCCGATCCCGATAAGATTGTTGATAAACAAAAAGACTGCCGACGCCGTGGCGCGCATGTTTGGCTGCACCAATTGCTGGAACGCCGTCAGCACCGGGCCAAGCCAGACCAGGCTTAACGCCTGCAAAGCCAGAAACGCGGGGAATGCGACCCAGAGCGACTGCGCCAGAACCCCTATTACAAAAAACGGCAAGGTCGCGATGAACGCAGCGGCCGGTACAAGCGCATAGGCGGATTTGCGTTCCGGGCCGTAACGATCTGCAATTGCGCCTCCTATCCATATTCCCACAATGCCGCCGAGCAGTAGGATGGTCGCGTAAAAATAAGAGGCAAAAAGCAACGGCCCGGCGTTGGCCGGTATCAGAAAGTCCGGCATCCATGAGAAAAATTCCGGCAGCGCCTCGCCGAAGCTGCGCACAAAAAAGGACGGGAGCCAGAAAATCAGCCCATAGCCCATCATGGACGAGCTTGCAGCGCCCAGCGACAGCCCCCAGAAACTGGGTTTGCTGACAAGCGTTGAGACGACGTCAACGACCTTGGCCGGCGTCGTGACCGCGCCCGCGCTGTCGAGCCCGCCACGCCTTGGTTCACGCATGGTCAGCCGGAAGACCGGCGCGATCGCCAGCCCGGCCAGACCGACGATCACAAAGGCGGATCGCCAGCCCAGATAACTCGTCAGGACGCCGCCTAACAAGATGCCGAGCGCAGAGCCTATCGGAATTCCGAATGAATACACCGACAACGCTCTTGCACGCTGCTCCGGTGGAAAATAATCCGCGATTAAGGAATATGCGGGCGCAACGCCGCCAGCTTCCCCGACGCCGACGCCGAGGCGCGCCAGAAATAACTGGAAAAAATTCTGGGCGAAACCACACGCCACCGTCATGGCGCTCCAGACCGACAGCGCCGCAGTCATGATCCAGGTCCGGCTGGACCGGTCGGCCAGCAACGCAATCGGTATTCCCAAAAACGTATAAAAAAGAGCAAACGCCAATCCGCCCATGAGGCTGAGTTGCGTATCGGTGAGCGCAAGATCTGATTTGATCGGCACGGCAAGAATACCGACGATCTGACGGTCGATGAAGTTGAACGTGTAGACGACGACCAGAATGAAAAGAACATAGCCGCGGTAGAACGGCGATGCGGGCGGCGCGCTCATCTATTCCGCACCCTGCATGTTCGCTTCCGGCAAGGATTCCATAAAGGATATTGCGTCGGCGACGGTTTTCGCCGGCGCTTCTTCCTGCGCCGCATGGCCGACGCCCGGATAGATAATCATGCGCGCGCCGGGAATGAGTTGTTCAATGCGCCGGCCCTGCTCTATAGGGATGATAACGTCATCCTCTCCCCACATGAGAAGCGTCGGCGTAGTAATTTTTTTCAGATCGTCGGATGGGTCCGGCAAGGTAAACTCTTCCAGCGATTTAATCATGGCGGCGCCGTTGCCTTCACGCCGGATCATGTCGCGCATGAGCGCGATGCGCGCATCGGTGATTTTTGTATCATCGGCGTAAATATATTCAGCGCTTGTCCGAACGCCCGCTTCCGGAGCGGTTAACAAATATGCCTTCATGGCGGCTGGAATTTCAGCTGGTTCTTCACTGGCGCCGTTCAGGGGAAACGCGCCCGGCGAAATGAGGATAAGCGCATCGACAGCTTCCGGGTTGCCGGCGGCGAAGCGCCAGGCGGCGAGACCGCCGAGTGAATTGCCAGCGATGATTGGATGATCCAGCCCGAGCGCATTCAAAACGTCTCCGATAAATGCTGCGCGCTCGGCTGGCGAATAGCGCTCTTTCGGATCAGGACCGGTCAAGCCGTGTCCCAAAAGGTCGTACCTTATGACGCGGTAGTCCGATTTCAGCGCGTCGGCCCAGCCGTCCCAGGTTTCAAGACTATGCGTAAATCCGTGAACCAGGACGACAGGTTTTGCATTTTCCGGGCCCTGCTCGCGTATGCGAACACGGGCGCCGGCGATATCCACAAACCGGTCATTTTCCGTGAGATAGATTTTTTCAAGGCCGGTCGCATCGGCTCCTTTTGTAGACTTTAACAAGAAGTAGCCGCCAGCGCCGATAAGCAGAACCAGTAGCGCGAGAAATATTTTTTTCATGTTTTTGTTCGTATCCCCGTTACCGCCAACGCCTTGCCGCCGGAAAAACGGCGGCGCTGGAAACAGCGCCGCCTGCTATAGACTATAAGTCAATTACAACGGCGGTCGAAATTAGAAGTTCACGCTGACCGTTGCAAACACCTGGCGCGGATTACCATAAAATGACGTCAACACGCCCGTCAGTCCGAGCGGCGAGTTGCCGAACGCAGGCTGAGACGTGACGAAGTCATAGCCGGCGACGATATACTCTTTGTCGAGCAGGTTCGTGCCATGGACGCTGAATGTGTATCGGCCGCTGTCAGGCGTCCAGTTCAAGCCGGCGTTGAACAAAACAAATCCCGGCTGATCAAGCATGGACCGGTAGCCGAACTGGTGCGTCAGGCTGCGGTAGGAGAAAGAAGAATAAATATTCGCAGCGCCGTCGCTGCCGAAAATCTGCGCCGGCGTTGTATAAGATAATTGTCCGAATGCGGTTATTTCCGGCGTGTTCTGAAAGACGGCGAGATCGGAGACGTCCGCGCCGGTCTGGCCGGTGAATTCGTCGAATTTGGCGCTGATATAGCCAAGCGCATACTGGAAATCGACGACGTCTCCCTCGCGCCCGAAATCGCGCGCGAGCCCCAGCAATCCTTCCCACTCAACGCCGTAAAGCGTCGCCGCCGCCGCGTTCGTCGTCACGCCTGCGAAATTGTCGGCGATGCCGTCATCATTGCTGTCGATGCCGATCGAGCCGGGGATTTGCACATTCGTATAATCGCTGAAGAAAACCGCCAGATTTGACGTGTAGCGGCCATTTTGCAGGCTGGCCTTCCAGCCCGCTTCGTAGGTCGTAATTTCCTCAGGCTCGAACAGAATAAACGCGCGTTCATCGTCATAGTCGGCGACGCCGTTGGTGGTCAGCCCGACGCCGTCTTCGTCAAGGTCCGGCGCCGCATTCGTTGCGCCGCGCGGATCGAAACTGCCGCCCTTGAAGCCTTCCGAATAGGAAACATAGAACGAATGATCCGGCGTCGCCTGCCATGTGATGCTGGCGCGCGGGTCAAACTCGGTAAATTTCGCCGACCCAGTAAAGTCCGGCGTTGTGGTGAAGGCCGCATATTCAACCGGAGGCGTGCTTCCCCCAAAAGAAGGCGAAGCGCCCTCAAAAGCGCGGCGCTGAATTTGCGAAGTCCGCTCGTCGCTGGTGTAGCGCCCGCCCAGTTCGATGCTGAGCGTATCTGTCAGATCGTAGGAAAAATTGCCGAAAACCGACCACGTATCCGTTTCAACATCGCCAAATGTATAGGAGTTAAAAAGCATCGCCGTATCGGGAAGCAAATTCAGCGCTACGAAAATCGGCGTGGATGTTCCCAGCAATACGTCGAATTCCGTCGAAGCGTTGGCCTTCAGATAATAAAAACCGACAAGGCCGTTCAAACGGTCGCTTTCATACAGCAACTGGATTTCTTCGCTGAACTGATCGTTTTTGTAGATAGCAGGCACATCAAGATCGACCAGCGGCAGGCTGTCGAAATCAATTGGCGTGAAGGTCTCGTCATCGCGATAGCCAACGATATTTTTAAGTGTGAAATTATCGTTGAGCCGCCATTCCGCCGTCGCGGAAACACCGCGGGAGACAACGCTCTGCTCCGGTGAATTCAAACCCGAACGCGTGTCGAAGACATCGTCAAGAACAGGAAATCCCGTAAAATCCAACAACCGGTGGCCCTGGCGGGGATCGGAATTATCATCCGTCCAGTCGCCCGTGATGCGAAGCGAAAACGCCTCAGCCGGATCCCATTCGATGGTCGCCCGGCCCGCAAGCACTTCCTTGTTGTAGTTCTCAACACCATTAAGGTTGAGATTGTCGCCAAATCCGTTGCGATGAAAATAGCCGACCGAACCGCCGAATTTCAGATCGCCAATGCCGGAATTTTGCAGCAGCGGCAGTGAAAACGAACCAATGGCGTCAATCTGACCGTATGTTCCCCCTGTTACTCGCACACTCGCCTGCGGCTCATCCGCCAGCCGGCGTGTTACGTATTTGATGGCGCCGCCGATGGTGTTGCGCCCGTAAAGCGTGCCTTGAGGGCCTCGCAGAACCTCGATCCGCTCCACATCGTAAACATCAAGAAGCGCCGCCTGCGGACGGTTCAGATAGATATCGTCAATATAAATGCCGACGCCCGCCTCAAAGCCGGCGACCGGATCTTGTTGACCGACGCCCCGGATGAAAGCGGTAATCGTGGAATTCGTACTCCGCGAGGTTTCCAGCGTTACGTTCGGCGTGATGGCTTCAATATCGGTCAAATCGACGACGCCAAGCGCGTTCAGCTTTTCGCCGGAAAACGCACTGACTGCGACCGGTACATCCTGCAGCGACTCATCACGCCGTCGCGCGGAAACGACGATGACGTCGCCGTCGGTTTCCAACGCCGCATCCTGCGCCACGGCCGCCGGTGCTGCTGTCAGCGATATCGTTGAAGAAAAAGCCAGCAACGCGGCCTTGCCGCCCGCCAGTTGTAGCGCAGTGCGAATATTCGACATTATCAGCCTCCCAGAACTTGAAATAGTTGTATTTTTTTTTGACGGTAGGCTTTTCAGGATCGCCGCATAATGACGGGAATGCTCAGAAAAGGTGTACTTTTTCGCTCATTCCGTGAACGCTCAATTTGAAAACCATAAAGAATTCAAAGTTTGCCGCGCATTCGCGCCTCGCGCAAAAAGGCCTTGGGCGTTAAGCCGTTCCAGTCTTTAAAAGCCCGATTGAAGGCGCGAAACTCGGAAAAACCCAGCGCTTCAGAGACTTCGGCCACCGACTTTTTCGCCATCAGCAAGCGCTGGGCCTCCTCATTGAGAACTTCTTTTCTCAATTCCCTGAACCGGCTGTTCTCAGCGTCCAGGCGCCTTCGCAATGTCGCAACGCTGACATTCATCTGGGTCGCCACTTCGGACTGTTCGACAACACCCCGCGCAAGCGCGTCGCGAACGAGCCGCGTTGTCGACTGCAGCGCAGTTTTGCGCGCGCCCTTCACCGCCACGGCCTCGACGATTTTCTGATATACCGCATTAGACGTCAGCGCTTCAGGGGGCGGTATTGTTATTGGCCGCAACGCAATGTCCGCATCAAAGACAATACGATATTGCTCGGCGCCAAAACGTATAGGCGCGCTCCAATAGCCAAGATGCGCGCAATCGCCGCCCGGACTGGGCCGGCGAACATAAAGATTGCGCACGGCGCCTTCGGCCATGGGAGAAATGATCATCAGCATACAATGTAAAAAAATCAGAATGCACTCAATGGAAAAGTATATATACTCATTGGAATCGATATTCGAATAAGGAAATTCCTTGTCGTTTATTATGTAGTCGACAGACGACCGGTTTTTTACGACAGTATTGTACTGTCCTCCATGAAGCATGTTGTATGACCTGGCGATCACCCGCATCACTTCATATAAATTGTCGCCGTCGTCCACATGCTGCAATACAAAATCAGTGCTTCCCTGCAGCAACTGCCGCGACGAAAGATGCACGGTTTCATCACCGAACAAATTCGATAGGCGATTTTGAATCCGGTAGTAATCAGCAAGAGAAATTTCATTGGGGCCTTGCGCGCTCGCCAGCTGACCATCCAGCTCCAGCGACCTCAACAACTCGGCAATATCAATACCCGCTTCTCGCGCCTTCTCCAGCAAGGGCGTGATGCGCGCGCGCGATACGGCGATGGGTTGGCTGTCGGCGAGGGTCATCTGCGGTCTGTTCCTCAACAGCGTTGTCTCGTAGCCTTTCTTTGGCCAACAAGACAAGATTGAGGGCAGCCATGACAAGGCCGAACCGTCAGCTTCAGCCGGCGGCAAATTGCACCAGCGGGACCGTTTTATAAAGAATTAACCATGCGGCTATGAACTCTCCGCAAAGGCGTGTTACCACCCTCGCTGCGGCGCAAAACTTGCTGCTGGAAAACAGTTAACGAAACAGGAGTAATTCATGCGGCTCATGGTTACCGGCGGCGCCGGCTTCATAGGATCGGCAGTCGTGCGCCAGGCTATCGCCGACGGCGATGAGGTGCTCAATGTTGACAAACTCACCTATGCCGCAAGCCTGGATAATATCGCCGAGGTCGCTGACAACCCACGGTATCATTTCGCACAAAAGGACATTTGCGATCTGCCGGCCATGAATGACCTGATGGCGGATTTCAAACCGGATTCGGTGATGAACCTCGCCGCAGAAACGCATGTTGACCGCTCAATCGACGGGCCGGGGGCGTTTATTCAAACGAATATAATCGGGGCTTACGCTTTGCTGGAGGCGGCGCGCGCCTATGCCGAAAGCGGCGCTGCTCCCAAGAATTTCCGGTTTCACCATATTTCCACGGACGAAGTTTTCGGCTCGCTCGGCCCGACCGGCGAGTTCACCGAAAGCTCGCCCTATCAGCCCAATTCCCCCTACTCTGCGGCGAAAGCATCTTCCGATATGCTGGCGCGCGCCTGGCGAGAGACTTTTGGATTGCCTGTGGTCGTCACCAATTGCTCGAACAATTACGGCCCCTATCAGTTTCCGGAAAAATTGATCCCGGTTGTTATCATTGCCGCGCTGGAGGGTCGCGAAATTCCCATTTACGGCAAAGGCGACAATATTCGCGACTGGCTTTATGTGGGCGACCATGCGGACGCATTGCTGCTGGTCGCGCGCGAAGGCAAACCCGGCGAGACATACAATGTGGGCGGGCGTGCGGAACGCAGCAATCTCGAACTCGTCAAGATGATCTGTCAGATCCTCGATGAAGAGTTGTCTGATTCACCCCACAAGCCCCATGAGGGTTTGATAAAATTCGTCGCTGACCGGCCCGGCCACGATCAGCGTTACGCCATTAACTGCGATAAAATTGAGCGCGAACTTGGCTGGTCCCCGGCGCAGACTATCGATGAGGGCATGCGGCTGACGGTAAAATGGTATTTGGAAAATAAACAATGGTGGGACGCCATCAGAAATCGCGGCTTTGATGTCACGGCGCGGCAGGGTCTTGGAAAAAAGGGCTGATTGTTTCCATGCGCATTCTGGTATTCGGTAAAAACGGTCAAGTCGCGCGCGCATTGGACGACGTGGCGGGTGATTCAGGCGGGTTGATTTTCCTGGGTCGGGCCGAAGCGGATCTCACAAATGAGGGCGCAGCGCAACGCACTATCGCGGAACACGAACCGCAAATCGTCGTCAACGCCGCGGCTTATACCGCCGTGGACAAAGCCGAGACCGATACCGCCGCCGCGCAACGGCTGAACGCTGACGCGCCGAAAGAAATGGCGGCGGCCTGCGCAAGCAACGCCATTCCTTTCATTCATATTTCTACGGATTATGTTTTTAACGGGGATGCTGAAGACCATCTGGCAGAGAGCGCGCCGCCAGACCCTCGCAATGTTTACGGACGATCGAAACTGGATGGAGAAGCGGCTGTTCTCGAAATGAACCCGGACGCTCTTATACTGCGCACGTCCTGGGTGTTTTCCGAATATGGCGCCAATTTCGTGAAAACCATGCTGAGGCTTTCTGATAATCGCAAAGAGCTGTCCATCGTATCCGACCAGATCGGCGGGCCCACAGACGCGCACGATATCGCCCGGGCCATTCTCGCCATTGCAGGAAAAAAATATCGCGGCGCGCCGGGCCGCGGCGTTTACCATTTTCAAGGCGCGCCCGCTGTCAGTTGGGCTGATTTCGCAAAAAAGATTTTTGAAATCGCCAATGCGGAAGTCGCGGTGGCGCCAATTCCGACATCCGAATATCCCACCGCTGCGGCCCGCCCGTTACATACTGTGCTCGACTGCGCAAAAATCGAACGCGATTTCGGGATCGGACAACCCGACTGGCGTGTTGGATTGAGACGCGTTCTCGCTGCGCTTCGCAATAAGGAAGAAATCCAATGAAAGGCATCGTCCTTGCCGGCGGTTCGGGCACCCGGCTTTACCCGATTACGCGCGGCGTCTCAAAACAGCTGACGCCGATCTACGACAAACCAATGATCTATTACCCGCTGAGCGTGCTCATGCTGGCGGGCATTCGCGATATACTGATTATTACAACGCCTGAGGATTGCCCTGCATTCGAGCGACTGCTTGGCGACGGCGCTGATTGGGGCGTGAACATCAGTTACGCCGTGCAACCCAGTCCCGACGGCCTTGCGCAGGCTTTTATTATCGGCGAGGAATTTATCGGCGGCGACAAATGCGCACTCGTTCTGGGTGATAACATTTTTTATGGGCAGGGCCTGACCAGGCAGCTTCGCGACGCCGCAAGTCTTGATAGCGGCGCGGTCATTTTCACCTATCAGGTCACCGACCCTGAACGCTATGGCGTCGTCGAATTCAATCCTGACGGCGAAGTCATCTCGATTGAGGAAAAACCAGAGAAACCGAAATCGAATTTCGCTGCGACAGGACTATATTTTTACGATGAAACCGTTGTCGAGCGCGCCAAAAACGTAAAGCCGTCCGACCGCGGCGAACTTGAAATCACAACCCTGAATGAAATGTACATGAACGATGGCGGCTTGCGCGCGCAAATGCTAGGACGCGGTTTTGCATGGCTCGATACAGGCACGCATGAATCACTGCTTGAAGCGGCGCATTTTGTACAGACTATCGAAACCCGGCAGGGGCTGAAAATATCCTGCCCTGAAGAAATCGCGTACCGTTCAGGGTTTATTGATCGCGATCAGCTGGAAAAACTCGCTAAGCCGCTGGAAAAAAACCAGTACGGACAATATTTATTACGTCTCGCCGGCGCTTAATCTTCTGTTTTCTTCATGTGGATGCCGCATTCGGTTTTGGCTTGACCGGACCATCTGCCGGAACGGGCGTCAGTCTCATCAACAACTTTCGACGTACACGGCATGCAGCCGATGGAGTGATAGCCCTGACGCACGAGCGGATGCGGCGGCAGTTTATGCTCGGCGGCGTATTCGACGACCTGGCGCGGCGTCCAGGCGGCGAGCGGATTCAGCTTGTAGTGGCGCCCGTCAAATTCGAGAATATCCATTTCCTTGCGGAACGCTGTCTGGTGGCGCTTGCGGCCCGTAGCCCAGCCGTCAAACCCGGTTAGCGCGCGCGTCAGTGGCCGTGTCTTGCGCAGATCGCAACATTTGTCAGGATCGTGCATCGAAAGCGTGCCTTGCGGATCACTCTCGTCCAGTTCGGCTTTTCTCGGACCGATCACACGGACATCCTCAAGCCCCAGTTGATGCTGAAGCCGCGAGCGATAACGAACGGTCTCGCCGAACAATTTGTGGGTGTCGAGAAAGAGCACTGGCGCAGACGGATCGACGCTCGCCATCAGATGCAACAGCACCGCCGATTCCGCTCCAAAAGAAGACACAAACGCCATCCGCCCGGGGAATGCTTCTTGAAGCGCATGAGCGATAATCCACGCCGCATCCCGGTCTTCGTAAAGGGCGTTCAAATCGCCTGTTTTTTCATCTACGGCGGACACTCTACGCTTTTCCTGACATTTTACGCCCTTGCATTGGGCGAAAGGACATCACGCGTCGGCAGCTAACGGGCTGGCGCGCGATCCGTCAATATTGACTTGCCTCCCCTATAGAAGGCTTCCCCGATAGAGGGCGTCTTTCGCAACACGGTTCCGGCCGGTTTCGCTCCCGGTAACCATAAAGCAGGGTAGCGGCTGGCGTGTTCCTTGAAAGCGCCTGACAGGCCGGAGGCGGACCCTTATGGGAGGAAACACCAGTTGAGGCGTCCGGTTCGCTTTCTTCAAGGTGTTGCCGAGTGAACGGCGAAGCTCTAAGAGAGCGCGGAACGGGCGTTTTGCCGCCCCTGGCTTATGTGAGACTTCGAAAAATAGGATGATACGTATGAAAATCCTGGTCATTGGGGGCGACGGATTTTGCGGCTGGCCGACCAGCCTGCATTTGTCCAATTTGGGCCACGACGTCATGATCGTGGACAATCTCTCCCGGCGTAAGATCGATATTGAACTGGAAGTGGAAAGCCTGACCCCGATCCAGCCCATTTCAACGCGCCTGAAAGCGTGGGAGGAAGTCTCGGGCCGGCGCATTATGTTCGAAAATATCGACGCGGCCAAAAATTATGCGCGGCTGATGAACCTCATCAAGGATTTCGAGCCCGACGCGATCGTCCATTTCGCCGAGCAGCGCGCGGCGCCCTACTCTATGAAATCGTCCTATCACAAACGTTACACGGTGGATAACAACCTCAACGCCACCAACAACGTTCTCGCCGCCATCGTCGAGGCTGGCGTTGACGCGCATCTTGTGCATCTGGGCACAATGGGCGTTTATGGATACGGCACGGCGGGCATGAAAATTCCCGAAGGCTATCTGCCGATCAAGATCGAGACTGACGACGGACGCGAGATTCGCCAGGAGATTCTTTATCCCGCCAATCCGGGATCGATCTATCATATGACCAAAACTCAGGATCAGTTGCTGTTCGCGTTCTATAACAAGAATGACGGGCTGAAAGTGACAGACCTGCACCAGGGCATAGTCTGGGGAACGCAGACACAGGAAACAAAAAAAGACGAGCGCCTGATCAACCGCTTCGACTATGACGGCGATTACGGAACGGTGCTCAACCGTTTCCTGATGCAGGCGGCTGTCGGGTTCCCCATGACGGTTCACGGCACAGGCGGACAGACCCGCGCCTTCATCCATATTCAGGACACGGTTAAATGTATCGAGCTCGCCATTGAGACGCCGCCGCAACACGGTGAGCGCGTGCGCATCCTGAACCAGATGACCGAAACCCATCGCGTGCGCGACCTCGCCAAGCTGATCGAGAAAAAGACCGGCGCGACGATTGAATACGTCAACAATCCGCGAAAAGAAGACGCTGAAAATGAGCTGAATGTCGAAAATCAGCGCCTGCTTGGTCTTGGCCTTGACCCCATTACACTTGAGGAAGGCCTGCTGGAAGAAGTCGCGGAAATCGCAAAAAAATACGCGGATCGATGCGACAAATCCAAAATTCCTTGCGTCTCATACTGGACCAATGAACAGCAGAGCGCCGAAAAAAATTAGCGCGCGGCGTAACGCTGAAAATAGACCAGCGTTTCATCATAGGGCTTTGAATCTGCGGTGCGCCAGTCATGAACGCTGTCGCGGTTAAGAAGCGCGCCGTCCGGCGATAAAATTAATATGGTCGGCGTGCCGTGCAACTCCATCACGCCGTATCGCGCCGGCACATCGAGATTGCGGTCGCGATAACCGACATCAACCCAGACGAGTTCATATCCGTCAGCGATAACCCGGGCGAGTTCAGGGCGTTCAAATTTGGCGGCCAGCCCGCGGCTGTCGTGACACCAGTTGCCCCCGAGCGCCAGAAGGACATTCTTGCCGCTGACCTGCGCCGCCGCCAACGCCGCATCGACATCCATCATGGCATTGCGCGAGGCGTCGAAAGGTCGCGGATCATCGTCATGATGGCTGTCATGATGATGATCATTATCGGCGTCTTTTGATCCCGCCGCCGCCTCGACCACATCGCCAGAAACATTCGCCGTCGTTTTTACCGCCGCTTTCCCGACGTTCGCTGCGGCGCCGGCTGTCGTTGATACAGCCTTGACGCATCCCGGCCCAAACAACAGCGCCGCAAGAACAATAGCCGCTTTGAACATGTTAAACGCCCTCTCAATGAACCGGTTTCACGCCGCGAAATATTCGGCGAGACGCCGCGAAGCTTCTGCGATAACCGCCGGCTTTTTACAAAAACAGAACCGCGCGTAGTTTCGCGGCGCGTTTGTTTGCGAAGAATGATAAAAGGCGGATATGGGCACAGCCGCCACGCCCGCTTTTTCTGTGATCTCGCGACAGAAAGCGACATCGTCATTCCGGTTTACGGAGTGAATATCGACGGTAATGAAATATGTTCCTTCGCAGGGCAAAACATCGAATCCCGCCGCCTCCAGCCCGGCGCTCATCTGATCGCGCTTTTGCTGCATATCAGTTCTGAATTCGTCATAATATTCATCGCCCATATCCAGACCATAAGCGACGGCTTTTTGCAGCGGCGCCGGCGACGTATAGGCCAAATGCTGGTGGCATTTTAGAACGCCCGTGATGAGGTCCGCCGGACCTGTCACATAACCAATGCGAAAACCGGTAAGCGAGAATGTCTTTCCCGCCGACCCGATGCGGACCGACCGTTCGAACATGCCGGGCAGCGTCATCAGCGGAACGTGCCGCGCGCCGTCAAAAATCAAATGCTCGTAAACTTCGTCGCAAATAACAATCAAATCATGACGGCGCGCCGCGTCCGCAACGATTTCCAGCTCATCCATGCTCATGATCTTGCCAAGAGGATTATGCGGTGAATTAATGACGATAATCTTCGTCTTGTCCGTAATCGCTTTTTCGAGCGCGTCGGCGTGAAGACGCCATTCGGGCGGATCAAGATCGACAAACCGCGTGAGCGCGCCCGCAGCCTCGATCTGGGGCGCGTAGCATTCATAAAACGGGGCGAGCAGCACAGCCTCATCGCCCGGCGATAAAAACCCCAGAAACGCCGCCGCCAGCCCTTCCGTCGCGCCTGAAACTATCAGGGTCTGCGTATAGGGATCGATATCCAGTCCATAAAATCGCTTGTTGTCCCGCGCCACCGCCTCCTGCAACGCCGGGACGCCGCCGACAGGCGCATACTGGTTCGGCCCCTCAATAATAAGGCGCGCAGCAAGCTCTAATATCTCATCCGGGCCGTCTTCGTCTGGAAATCCCTGACCGAGATTAATCGCGTCATGTTTGCGGGCGAGACCCGACATGGTCGGGAAAATCGATTGCGGCCGGCCGGAAAAAACATCGTTCAAAGAGCGGGTCATTCACGCCTTTCAAATGCCAGTGCGTTGCCCACCCTACTTATCAGATTGCAGCGCGGGGCCAAAGACCTGCACCCAATTCCCGTCAGGATCGAGCAGGATAAAAAACCTGCCGCCGGTGCGGTTGCTGTTCGATAAAACCGAATGCACCTGTGCGCCGCGATCCTGCGCGTTTGTGTAAAGCGCATCGATATCTTCTGAATAGAACGCCAGCTTGTTGTACCCCTGACGCGTAGACGGATTGTCCGGATCAGGCGCGGCGTAGGGCGCGGCGTTTGCGATTTCGATCAGTTCGAGTTCAAATCCGTTTCTTTCCAGAAACGCAATCCGCATCCCGTCCTCAGGGAACGCATAACGTTTTGTTTCTTCAAAATTGAAATAGGTTACGTACCAGGCGGAAGCGTCATCAAGATCAGACACGGAAATCGCGATCAGCCTCGGCGTCAGATCTTCCTGCACGCTCGCATCATTTTGTGCGGCGCTTGCGCAGGCCGCCGTGGCTTGCATGAAGAGCGCGCAAATTATAACCGGAAAGATTTTCATATCATCACCCATGCGGAAGATCTGTCTGAATGAAAAAATAGCACTCATCAGGCGCGCCGTCTCGCCACTGCCGCAAAAAAAAGCCGCCCACATAGGGGCGGCTTTTCAATAAATTGCCGGAAGAACAAGCCTTAGTTATTCGGATCTTCTTCGTCAGCGGCGTCCTCTACGGCGTCTTCCATGTCCTCGGCCATTTCGTCGATGGCGTCGCCGGATTCATCGGCCGCGTCTTCAGCAGCCTCGCCCATGCCTTCGGCGGCGTCCTCGCCGGCTTCTTCCATATCCTCGGCGGCTTCGTCCATGGCGTCGCCCGCGGCGTCGGCGGCGTCTTCAGCATCTTCGCCGGCCTCTTCCGCAGCTTCGCGCGCGTCTTCGCCCGCTTCTTCCAGTTGTTCTTCAGCGCTCTGTTCTCCGCAAGCGGTCAAGCTTGCCGCGCCGAACGCCAGCGCCAGTATTGTCAAAAATCGGTTTCTCATAGGTTCGCCCCTTCTTTAGTGTCTTGCGATTCCGGCACTATAACACATTGCAATGCAAAAAGTTCAACCCTTGGCGCGCCGGCAACGTAAAATTATCAGAACCCGCATGAAATAAGGCCGGTCCTGACGCCAGGGCCTCGCGCCCGGCGCTGGAGAGTGCTCCGTCCCATGAACACTCCGTAATGTTCAGACCGGCGTCGCCCCCCGAGGGCGCATTGGCGCCGCAGGGCCGCAGCACGCAAGCACCGCGTTACGGCGCCGGGCGCCAGAAAACATCCGGTGCGGCGGGCTCGCCGGCCAGCGAGACGAGATAGGCGTAAAGCGCGTCGATCTCTTCGCTGGTCAGCGCCGGGAACCGGTCCGGCGCCACAAGTCCCATCAGACCGAGCTCGCGCCCGCCCACGCCCACGCCGACGCCGGTCGTAATCAGCCTTTCGAAATCCGCGCGGCTGATCGCAGCGACCATGGCGAGGTCCGGCGTCGGCGGCCCAAACAGCATTTGTCCGCGCACGTCCAATCCGTGGCATTCATTGCACATGGTCATGGCGAGATATTCGCCGCGCGCGCGCTCCGGTTCCGCCGCCGCATCGACGCGCAACGCCGGGACCGCGCGCACCCAGTCCGTCATTGTCGTCTCGGCGCCGCGCGCCAGATCGAAACGCACCGACCAGCCGAGTTTCGCTTCCGGCAGATCGCTCTTCGTCACCGGCGCGGAGCGTAAAAATGCAATCAGCGCCGCCGTATCATCATCCGTCAGCCGCGTGAAATTGAACGACGGCATCGCCATCAGGGCCCTGCCGTCCGCGCCGATCCCCTGACGGATCGCCGCCTCCATCGTTGCGGCGTCATGCGCGCGCGCATAGGCCGCTAGGTTCGGGGCGACGGCGCGTTCCGGCCAGTCCCACTGCTCGCCGAAATCCTTGCCCTCAAGCTGTTGCCCGTGACAGCCGAAGCAGCCGCGCGTGCGCGCGATATGCCGCCCGCGCTCTAAAGACGCGGCGTCAGACGGGATCGCCGCATCGAAAGCGGAGCCCCGCGCCGCATCGCGCAGCCGCGCCTCGCTCATAAAATAGACAGCGCCGAACCCCAGCGCGGCGGCGGCGGCGACAACGCCGACGGTCATGATCAGCGTGCGCAGCATCAACTCCCTCCCCGGATGCGCCCGAATGGGCTTGCCGGGGCGAGCCTAGCGCGCTCCCGGCCGATCGCAAGACGGCGCACAAGGCGCAGGCTGAAAAGTTGTACAACCCCGAAATGCGCGGCGCGTCTGTCCCGCACAGCGCAAGGCGTTCCGCCGGTTGTTGTGCAACTTTGCCGAAAATGTTGTGCACCTTTTTTCTCCTGTCAGTTTTCCGGGCCCGCTGTAAAAGCGGGCGGATGAATAACGCCCGCACGCGGGGAGGGATGCAACGCCGTTGCAGAACCGCCCGCGCGACTTCAGGAGTATAGGGGCGGACCGTCAGGGGGTGGATATCTATCCACCGACACTGGGAAAAATGCGAGAATTCATCACACAGGATGTAAAATTTTGATCCGCACTCGCCTTATTGGGGTGCGGACTTTCCCGGCCGGCAAAGGCGGCGCGAAAGCTGACGGGCGCAAGCACGCGCAATAAAAAAACCCGCCGGCTTGGGGGAGATTGAATGCGGCGGGTTTTGCAGTTGTTTGAAAAGAGCCGGCGTCAGGCCGCTTTTTTCAGCGCTTTTCTTGCTTTTTTCAGTTTGGTTTCCTGCCGCGCAATGCGTTGCTTGCGCGACTTGATTTCTTTTTTCAGCGCTTTGACTTTTTTCTTCTTGGACATGGGTGGAGACTCCTTGCTTTTCTTATTGCTCGTGCCTGCGCACGAATTCCTTCATGAACCCGCGCAGCTCGCGCGCGGCGCTGGTGTCCAGCTCCTCGCAAAGATCAACGAAACGGTCGCGCAATTCCCTGTTCAGCCGGATCACAAGCTGGCTGTCTTTTTTATTTTTCTTTTCCCGTTTTTCCGGGGCTTTTTTTGCCGACCGTTTGCTGTTGGCCATCAGGGCCGCGCCGCCTCGTTATCACTTCGATAGGCAATGTATATACATTTTATAGGCGCGGCGCAAGGGGTGTGAGATGATTTTTACGGGGACGCCATTCTCCTCCCCTGTTTTGCGGGGGAGGTGTCTTGCGCAGCAGACGCAGGGGGCATTGTCCGGAAAGCACGGCGCACACAGAATATGCCGCCTTAACCCCCATCCCCGGCTTCGCCGGGACTTCCCCCGTAAACGGGGGAAGACGCAGTCTGCCGCACAGTATGAAAGTCGCCTCCCCCGCCTGCGGGGGAGGCGGTCCGAAGGACCGGAGGGGGTATTGTTCAACAATCGCTGCGAAAACAATGTTTGCCGCTTCACCCCCCATCGCCTCCCTCGCGCCGCGATCCGGACCGCTGAGAAACGGCGAGCTCAACGCCTCTCCATATCCGGACTGCCTTGCAGTATAAGGCCGCGGGAAAAGTGGTGGATATCTATCCACCAACTCTGGGAAATATAGAAGAATTCATCACACAGGATGTAAATTCCTGATCCGTACTCGCCTTATTGGGGTGCGGGGTTCGGCGCAGTTCAGAGATTCATTTCCCATCAAGCCTCCTTAACCAACCCTCTCCCCTAAGAGTTGTAGGCATTTATTTTTCGTCAAACCGATTCGCCGGCGGCGGCCAAGATTTGGCGCCCTCAAGCATTCTGCGCGACATACCGTTCCGCATATCCCCGCGAAATTTTCGGGCATATTTTTTACCGACTTCTATAGCAAAGAGCTCGTTCAATGGACTATGCTGCCAATATAAGCTGGTAATTGTATAATACTGGGTCTTAAAATGGGTGGGGCGTAATGAGACAATTCCTAATAATTATGTGTTTGGGCTTCTTGTTTGCAGGATGCAAGGGAGATGGTCCGGCGGATCCGCCTTCACAACCGAAACCGGCGGTAAATCGTTCGCCTGTAGCGGCCGCCGGCGCTGATATAGCGCAAAGCGTCATGGCTGAAGGCGTTACGCTGGACGGATCGGCAAGTCGCGATCCTGATAATGATGCGCTTGACTATGAATGGAGCTTATCATCTCAACCTGCCAACGCGGGCGCTGTTTTAAGTCACCCAAACAATGCGATCGCAACACTCGAAACACTTGCTCCCGGCGATTATGCACTGACTCTCACCGTTACAGACCCTGAAGGACTGTCCAGTTCTGACAGCCTCAGCGTTAGATTGGCGAACGATGTTCCACAGGTTGCCATTCAATCATTCAACAAAAATCCAAAAGTCGGCGAGCGCCTGTCACTGGATGCTTCTGGATCGGCTGACCCTAATGGCCAGCTTCTTTCTTTTGAATGGGTCCTCATCGGAAAGCCTGAGGCATCAGGCATTGCGCCGAGCTTTACCGGCTCAACGGCGATGTTGGAGTTCGACGCGCATGGCGTTTACACAGTTCAGCTAACAGTTAGCGATGGCTTCGCTGTTGAGTCGCACATTCTCGACCCTATAATTGTGACGCAGTTCTCGACCTTCAAAACATTAGCCGGATTTGACGACGTAGAATTTGACGCGACTAACAACCGTATTGTCGTCTTGTTCGACGATAATGTATCGGTCGTCGAGCCTGATGGGACGACTACATCAATATCCTTACCGGTATCAGGCAAGGCTATATCCGTCACGCCAACCGGTGACCAAGCAGCGGTCGCTCACGATGGATGGGTTTCCCATATCGATCTCTCCTCCCTTGCGCTACTGAATACATTCAGCGTTCCAGCCGACCTCGGCGACATCGTCATCGACGAACGCGGTTTCGCTCACGGGTTCCCAGCAACCGGGCAGTGGGTCAACATCCACACAGTAGATCTTACCACCGGCGCGGTTAATACGTCGACCGGCGGATCTGTGCAGGAGGGAACAAAAGCAAAGCTCCACCCCTCCGGGATTAAAATGTACGGCGCGGATAACGGTTCGTCACCGAGCGATGTTGAGCGCTACTCGTTCAATGCGGATGGTTCACAAGTTGATTATGATTCCCCTTACCATGGCGATTTTCCTTTTTGCGGGGATTTATGGATGGAGGGATCCGGCGCGGTAATACTGACTCGGTGCGGCGTTGTCGTCCGTGCAACTGAAAACAGAGCGTCTGATCTGACATTCGCCATGCAGATCGGCGAGGCATACCACGTTAATTTTCTTCATGCTGACGCATCGGCATTTGATAATGTCTGGTATACAATTCCTGAGTCTGGCGGTGATGGCGATCACAATATAACAACATACGCAATTACGAATGGCGAAGAACTGGAAACTTTTTTCCTGCCCTATATCAGCAATGATTCTGACTTGCGCTGGACCGCTCAGTTCGTTTTCGCAAGCGAAAGCTCCAGCGAGGTTTTCGTGATCGCGGTCGATGATCCGAAAAACCCTCAACAATTTGCCATCCTGAGCCGAGCGGAACCTGATCTATCTGCTTTAAACCGCCCGCCGGTCGCCATCTTACAGAAATATGCAACGAAACGCGTGGGCGACGCAGTGCAACTTCATGCAGACGACAGTTATGATCCCGAGCTTTCAGGTTTAACATTCAATTGGGAAATATTGAGCCAGCCTGATGGAAGCGACATACAGTTGTCGGGTACAGACACGCAAACCCTGCTTTTTCAGCCCGTTATCGCTGGCGTTTATGAAATTTCCCTTCGCGTAAGCGATGGCGAAAAGCTAAGCCCAATAGCATTGGCGACTGTCAGCGTTTTCGAACCTTCAGACGAACTTGTACATAGATTACACGGCGCAATCGCTGATGTGGAATACAGCAAATCCCTGAACGCTCTTGTCTACTTGTCCGCCACATCACCGACCCTCCACATTTTACGTTTGGATGATCTGTCCGAAATCACCCTGCCCTTGCCCCGCACAGGATATACGGTCGGCGTCTCGCCAGATGGGTTGCGGGCGGCAATTTCCCACACCGGTCTCGCAAGTCTCGTAGACTTATCTTCAGGCGCGCTCATCGATACGCAGGAATATAGTGAAGACTGGGGTGATGTCGTATTGGACTCGTCCTATGTAGCGCACATTGTGCCGTATAGAGATCAATGGTCGGAACTGGTTTCGATTGACTTTGCAGGCGACCAATTTGACACAACTTACGGGCCTCGCGCAGGCACTCAAATTCGAATGCATCCTAACAAACCATGGGTATACGGCGCAGATCGCGGCTTAAGCCCTTCGGATTTTGAAAAATGGGATGTTTCAACATTTCCATCGACCAGCCTCGGCGACTCGCCTTATCATGGAGATTACCCGATCGCAGGCAACATCTGGATAAGCGAATCCGGCAATCAGCTCCTTGTTGCGGGAGGAAATGCGTTTCACTCGAAAGCAGACCCTTCGGTTGATATGACATATGCGGGCCGATTGGCCGACGCCGGCGCGCGCGTTGAGTGGGCCGATCACTCCTCCGAAGCAAAGGCTTGGGCCGTAGCAACAGCAGAATTCAGCGACGAGGATACGCGAGGAAAGCTGGCGTTTTATGATGATGAATTTCTGAACCGTCTGCGCATCGAAGACCCGGCTCCCATTCCGGGGGCCGGCGGCGCTTCACACGACACCAGCGCTTCAAAGGTTTTTTATTCTGAGGACGGAATGCAACTGATCGTTTTGCTTCGCGCCGACGGCTTATTCGACAACATTGCGGTACACATCAATGAACAATAAACGCGTTGCCTACAGAAATCTGTTGACTGCAAACACATCGATAGCTGATTAGGCGTTCATATCCGACCAGGAGAAAATACATCACTGCAATTTATTTGACGAAACATCATTGAGCTAACCTGACAAATCTTAAGGCCGCTAGTTTCACAACCCCTCATTCGCCTTCTTCACCGCTGCTTCTTCCAGGTAAAGCTCTTTGCCCATTTCCTCATATTTTGCGCTCATCTTCGCCATGCCCTTGCGGCGTTCTTCCTCGGTCATGTCTTCCAGCGCTTTTTTCTCATTATCGCTCATGCCGGCGGCGTAATCGCGCACCTCGGCCGTGATCTTCATGGAGCAAAATTTCGGCCCGCACATGGAACAGAAATGCGCGACCTTGTGCGCTTCTTTCGGCAAAGTCTGGTCATGGAAGTCGCGCGCCGTTGCGGGGTCGAGGCTCAAATTAAACTGATCCTCCCACCGGAATTCGAAGCGCGCGCGGCTTAAAGCATCGTCCCTCACCTGCGCCGCCGGGTGGCCCTTGGCGAGATCCGCCGCATGCGCCGCGAGTTTATAAGTGATGACGCCAACCTTGACGTCGTCCCGGTCGGGCAGGCCCAAATGCTCCTTGGGCGTCACATAGCAGAGCATCGCCGTGCCGAACCAGCCGATCATCGCCGCGCCGATGCCGGACGTGATGTGGTCGTAACCGGGCGCGATGTCGGTGGTGAGCGGACCCAGCGTATAGAACGGCGCTTCGCCGCACTCTTTCAGCTGCTTGTCCATGTTCACCTTGATCTTGTGCATGGGGACGTGGCCCGGTCCCTCGATCATCACCTGGCAGCCCTTGGCCCACGCGATCTGCGTCAGCTCGCCAAGCGTTTCCAGCTCCGCGAATTGCGCGCGGTCGTTTGCGTCGGCGATGGAACCGGGGCGCAACCCGTCGCCCAGCGAGAACGAGACGTCATAGGTCCGCATGATGTCGCAGATCTCTTCAAAGTTCGTATAGAGAAAGCTTTCGCGGTGATGGGCGAGGCACCATTTCGCCATGATCGAGCCGCCGCGCGAGACAATGCCCGTCACCCGGTCCGCCGTTAAGTGAATGTAAGGCAGCCGCACCCCGGCGTGGATAGTGAAATAGTCA
Source organism: Hyphococcus sp. (assembly GCF_965228385.1). Lineage (GTDB taxonomy): Bacteria > Pseudomonadota > Alphaproteobacteria > Caulobacterales > Parvularculaceae > Hyphococcus. Next base: position 2,725,297 of record NZ_OZ245810.1, read on the forward strand.
ACGCCCTGCTCGGCCTGCTCGATCAGCGTGTCGCGATAGACCTCCCACGTTAAATCCTCCGCGACACCGTTCACCTTTTCCAGCGCCTGATAGATCGGCACCGTGCCGATGGGAACGGGCGAGTTGCGGATGATCCATTCGCGGGTGTTGTGAATGTTGCGGCCCGTTGAAAGGTCCATGACATTGTCCGCGCCCCAGCGCGTCGCCCAGACCATCTTGTCGACTTCTTCCTCCACCGACGACGCAACGGCGGAGTTGCCGATATTAGCGTTGATCTTCACCAGGAAATTGCGTCCGATGATCTGCGGTTCGATCTCCGGATGATTGATGTTGGACGGTATGATGGCGCGCCCGCGCGCGATTTCATCGCGCACGAACTCAGGCGTGATGAAGGGCGGGATCTCAGCGCCGAAGCTCTCGCCCTGTTTGACGCGTTCTTCCGCACCCTCCAGCATTTTCTTGCGGCCGAGATTTTCGCGGATGGCGACGAATTCCATTTCGCGGGTGATGATTCCGGCCTTGGCGAATTCATATTGCGTGACGGGGCCGGTTCCGGTTCCGCGCAAGGGGCGATTTTTAATCGGGAATGCGCGGGCGAGGTGCTTACCCTTCGCGCCGCCATTATCTTCGGGTTTGATCTCGCGGCCGTCATATTCCTCGACATTGTTTCCGTGCTGGGCCGCGCGTTCCTTGATCCACGCCGTGCGCGTGCGCGGCAGGCCCTTTTCAACATCGACGGCGACATCCGGGTCGGTGTACGGCCCTGACGTGTCATAGACCGGCACGGGGGCCTCGTTCGCGGACGGGTGCAGGTCGATCTCGCGCACCGGCACCTTCAAATCCGGGTACTGATCGCCTGCGACGTAAACCTTGCGCGAGGCGGGCAGCGATCCGGTCGTGACTTCCGGCGTTCTGAATTCGGACTGGGGGATGTGCTTGTTCATGGATCTGCCTTTCTTCGGGAGAATTTTTCGATAAGTAACTTTTCAGGCGCGGCGCAATCCGACAGAGCATAAAACGTCGCAAAATCCTGTTCTTTATTGGCGAAATTGATATTTATATCGTTTGTCGATCCGTTTTTCACGGTTGAAACTGCGTAAAGCACTGGCCCCATAATACTGCGCGTTGTCAGCTTGCTTCGGTCATGAATTATGATGCGGTTGTTTGTAATCGCGTAGAGATGATCGTGCCTAATATGCATCGGGTCATGATTGTCGAAAATATTGACGAGCGCGACCACAAACGAAATGGCTGATACCAATATCAACACGCCAAGGATGCCGCTTGCAAAACCTTCCGGGTCAAAAAGCATGCCGAAGGCTATCAAAACGCTAATTATGAGAAAAATAATAACAGCAAATTTGATGACGCCCGACTTGGCGCGCCAGCCCGTTTTCGGTCGCTCCGCATAGTCCCATTTCGGCCGCCCTGACCACAAAACCTTTTCGTCAGGCAGCAATACATCCTTCAAGTCATCCTCAGCCGTCATAGCGTTCAAAGACCCGCGCGGCCTGTCAGGCCCAGGGCCAGCAAAACGGCGCCGATGACGATGACGGCGATCGCCCAGATCTTCACGCCGCCGGGGCGCAGCAAACTCGCGGACCATTTCAGCAAGGGGTCCGGATACGCGATGAGGATGACGCCTTCGACCGCCGCAACCCAGCCGAACAGCGAGATAAAAATCGCCAGCGGGTCCGTCCAGATATTGTGCGCCATGATGACAGCCGCGCCGAGCGCGAAGACAAATACGCCGGAGATATAGGTGATGGCGGCGTTATTGCGAAATTCGTCGAGAATGCGCCGCCAGCGTTCAGGCCCGAGCAATACGCCCGACAGCCCGCCGGCGATCATGTAAACGCCGAACACTTTCGCCAGCGATAACGTTAAAACAGTCGATGTGGTGATCATTTTTAGCCTCCGTCCCTACGCGGTGAAACCGATCAGGTTCAAAGGGTGCTTGCGCGGCTTCTGAAACAGAAGGGGGTACGCAATCTCAGCCGGTCCGCCGGCGCCCCTCGGAATGGTGGATGATTTCTAACAAATATACAGCGGCGCTTCAAGGAGAACCCTAAAACAGGGCCCGCAGCGCCTCCGTATATTTCATGCCGAAATAAAAATCGGTCATGACAAACGTATCGATCAGGCCGTGCGCGACGATCAGCGGCCACAGGCTGCGCCGGACAAACAGATACGCCGCACCCAACGCAATGCCGATCACAAAAACCTCGATCATGCCGGTCAGGTCCTGATAGGCGTGAAGAAAGGTGAACAAAATCGCCTGCAAAAAAATCGCCGCGCCCCATCCCGCAGCCGACCCTGAAAAAGCTTGCGCCATGCGCGTCATGACGAAGCCTCGCCAGACAACCTCCTCGCCGAACCCCGCGCCGATCCATGACACAAGAAGCATCAGCGTATAAAGCGGCGCATTGCCTTCAAGCGGTGCAAAGAAAGAAAGATCGACCGGCCCAGTTATTCGTTCCAGCGACGGTTCGATATAGACGAACAGAGCGACGGCAACAGCAAGAATTGCGGCGATGGCGAGAAACGATTTCAGTATCGGCGCGGCGCGAAAACCAAAATCGGACAGACGCTCGCCGCGCAAGCGGATAAAAACGATCGCCGCCGCCACGCCGGCGAGCATGCCAAAGGCCGAAGCATACGGCCCCCATGCCGCCGCTGCATAGATGAGCGCCATTATGGAAATCGTCAGAACGGCGACGATCTCGGCAGCGGCGCGCAAAAAGCTGATTTTCACGGTAAGGCCCCCGGATCAACCAACCTATAGATCCGAATGTGCCGGGCATTCGCTTCGAACGCAACATGTCAAACCTGACTGCTGCTTGCGCGCCGCATCGCCGGGCGCTTCAAGAATACCGGCCGAACTTTCAGGCAGGCGGCGCGCGCCGCGTTCCGTTACGCGCGCCCCCGTAGCTTAGAACGTAAACGCCGGGTTTATCGCCCGCGCTTGTAACGACCCCTCAGGCTTACTCAAGCAACCGGCTCACCGAAAATTCTCTTCCACCGGCTGACCGTTCCGCTTGTAAACGACGCCGCCCTTCATCACGAAATCGACGTTCTGGAGAAGACTGACATATTCCAGGACATCGCCCTTCACCGCGATGATGTCCGCTTTTTTGCCGGCGGAAACGGTGCCCAGTTCGTCTTCAACGCCCATCATCACCGCCGGCCAGTAAACAGCGGAGCGGATGACGTCCATCACCGGCAGGCCCATGACGCGCACCAGTACATCCATTTCGTTCCAGGTGGACTGGCAATGAAACTTCATGGGGATGCCGCTGTCCGTACCGACCAGAAAAACGACGCCCGCCTCGCGAAGCTGCGCGATTTTGCGTTTCAGCGTCGGCTTGCGCAGGGGCGTCAGGCGCGTATAGCCGAGCTGACCGGGTTCTTCGATGGACGCGCGCACATCGGCGATGGTGTCGGGTTTGAGACCGCGTTCCCAGCAGTCGCTGTCAAGTTTTTCGGGATTGGCGACCGTGCGGTCGAAATTCCACAAGCCCTCGACCGTCGGCGTCCAGAAAAGCGGACCACCGGCGACGCGGCCCGTCGCCGTTCTTTCTTTCAGCGCCGCGATGACATCGGGCGGGTATTCCGGCGCCGTCGTCAGGCCTGTGTGCTCGAAATTATCGACGCCGATTTCAAGACCGACGCGAATTTCATCGGGCCGGTGCGCGTGCGCGACAACTTTCATGCCGCGCGCATGGGCTTCATCCACAATCGCCTCGGCGATATTGCGCGGAAGCTTGTCCTGGTCGATCAGCTTGACGATGTCCATGCCGGCGGCGTCGAGCTGGCGCACGCGGGCGCGCGCATCGGATGCAGACTTTACGGGCCAGCGATAGGCGGTCTGCCAGTCTTCGATTTCCGCCTGCAGGAACGGGCCGGACATGAAAAGCCGCGGGCCCGGAATTTCGCCTGCATCGATGCGCTCCTTGACGGATTTCGACGGCTCAAGCGGCGCGCCGAGATCGCGGGCGGAGGTTACGCCCGCCAGCAACAGGTGGCTCGCCGTCGCCGGCATGATTTCGTCCGCCAGCCGGTCCAGATAAGCCGCCTGCCAGTGCGGATAATCCGCATGCCCCGTTAACATCAGATGCGCGTGACTTTCCCACAGGCCGGGCAGCACGTCGCGTCCTTCCGTGGAAATAATCTCGTATCCGTCAGGCACGCTCAGCGTATCGACCGTGCCCACCTCGCTAATCGTATCGCCGTCGATGAGAATGACGCTGTCTGCAATTGGCGCGTGGCCAAATCCGTCAATCAGCCTGCCGCCAACGAGTGCGATTTTATCCTGCGCGTAAGCCGGCGCGGCGATCGCCAAGACACAAAGCGTTATTATGAACCGGAACATGTGGCCCCTTCCTGTTACAGACTTTCAAGGTTATACAAGACGAAGCGATAACGAAAGCACTTGCTCAGTCAGCCTCCGTCACCACGCCGACAATCGGCCCCATGGCAAGACCGGGATCGTTGCGTCCGAGTTCCGGCGCATAAAGACGTGAAATGCTGCCATCAAGATAAAGCGCGTCCGGCGTTTTCAATTCATCGCGGAAAAATATCGCAAAATCGTAAAACCTGACCGGGGTGTCGGCGAGCACAAAAATGACTTCGCCTGTTTGCGTCACGCCGACGCCGTTGCGCCGCTTGAGGGAATTGGAGTCCGGCAGAAATCGCGGGTGGATGGCGCCGTCAATCACAAGCATGGGGCCTGACTGCGTGGCGTAATCAACGGGCTGTTTTATGCGTGCGAATGTCTGCATGTCTTCGACATCGGCGCGCGGACCTGTAACGAAAAATACGCCGTTCGGTTTCATATGAAAATTGCCGGGCCCGTCATTATGGTTGGCCGGCGTTTCAATTTCACCATTTTCAATATAAAGCCCGACCGGCCTTCGATCTTCGTGGTACATGCCGGCGTTCATGGCGAAGGCGAGCATTTCACCCTTATCCGCCAGCGCTTCGTTCACCCGGTTGAAGTGGCCATAGGGCGCGCCGTCCTTATTGTTCAAAAACAAACGGATATCGTTCCGCGCCGGATCGAACCGGCAGACAATATAATCTATCTGCTGATGATTGACGGCGCGGCACCCGCGTACGCCGTCGCCGCCCGCATTCTGCGCCGCCGCAAGCGCTTGCTGTCCTTGCGCAGCGCTGGCCCCGGATGACGCTTCCGAAAACGATGACGCTTCCGATAGCGCAGGCGGCTCGGCCCGGGAAACGCACCCGGCCATGAAGACAATGACAAAACAGAACAGACAATATCGCATACGCTTATGCGTATAACGATTGTTACGAGTTTCCAAACGCAACCTGATCGTTCGCCGTTTCCCTCACCGCAGCTATAACTTCTGGATCCGGCGATGAGGAAACCGGCTGTAAACGGGCGTTAAACACCCGCTTGCAATGCTTCGTCCCTGCGCCGGCATGACCCGGATCAGGTGTGAAAGGGTCCGTCTCAGTCCCATGCGCCCAAACTCGCTCTAACCTTGTCAGTATGACGCGCATCAATTCCGGCGGTGCGTTATGATATTACATATTGCATGCGCCAAGCGATGCGTATCGCGCGAGTGGTCGGACAAAGCCGACAGGCGGGACGCCCCTCGAAGCATTGATGATCGTGACTCAAAAAGTCAGCGGCCGCAAGTTAATTCGGTGTTGGAATTCGCGCTTCGCCGGAGCGTAAAAAACGCGCCCGGCACACGGCGAGAACATCCAGCCCATATATATTTGTATACAGATTGATGTCGCCGGAATTCGAAAACGCTAGGGTGCGGCGGAGCCCCGTTCTGCAATGGCGAGGGCCTGCGCGATGGCAGCGCGCATGGCCGGCTTTTCGTGGCTGACCGTCAGGCTGTCTATAATTTCGCCAGTCTCGCGATCGACAAGCAGCGTAAACCCGGTGGCGCCCTCGAATTGCGGAAAAATATCGCCAAGCCCTTCGGCTTCCGCCTGGCGTTTGACATCATCGCGCTGACCGAACGTGAAATCCAGCGAAACGAACTTCACCGGCTTGTCGGCGAATTCAGGAATTACGCCGGCGAGGCGCGGCTTCAAAATTTTACAGGCCGAGCACCACGCCGATTCGAATGTCGCCGCGATAATCTCCGGCTCGCCGTCATAGACATAGTCCGCATCCGTCGCGGCCGTGCGGCCGGTCAGCGCGAAAACGCCGACGCCGAAAACAATAATCGCCGGAAAGATGATGGTTTTAAAACGCATGTGGGGCCTCCGCTTATCAGTTATTCTACCCGGCAAAAGACGTGCGGGCCAAACACGCATCTTTCAAATCTGCGCGAGCCTAATCCTGAAACGGGTCGCGCATCAAAATGACATCGTCGCGCTCAGGGCTGGTCGACACCAGCGCCACGGGCGTTTCAATCAGTTCTTCAATGCGCCGCACATATTTGACGGCTTCCGCCGGCAAATCCGCCCATGAACGCGCGCGCTCGCTTGAACCGCTCCAGCCTTCCATGGTTTCGTAAACCGGTTCAGCCGCCGCCTGGATGTGCGCGCCGGCGGGCAGGTAATCATAGCGCTCACCGTTAATATTGTAGCCGACGCAGACTTTAAGTTCATCGAAACCATCGAGCACATCGAGCTTTGTCAGCGCGATGCCGTCAACGCCAGAGATTTTCATCGACTGGCGCACAAGGCAGGCATCGAACCAGCCGCAGCGGCGTTTGCGCCCTGTAACGACGCCGAATTCATGGCCGCGCTCGCCGAGCCTTTGGCCGATTTCGTCATGCAGTTCGGTCGGAAACGGGCCTTCGCCCACGCGGGTCGTATAGGCCTTCACAATGCCGAGCACATAATTGACGGCGCGGGGACCAAGACCCGAACCCGTCGCCGCCTGTCCCGCAACCGTGTTCGAGGATGTCACATAAGGGTACGTGCCGTGATCGACATCAAGCAAAATGCCCTGCGCGCCCTCAAACAGGATGCGCTTTCCGTCCCTGTGCGCCTTATCCAGCACGCGCCAGACAGGATGCGCAAAAGGCGTAATCCTCGACGCCACGTCGCACAGCGTTCTGTATAATTCATCCGCATCAAAATCATCGACGCCGAAGCCCCGGCGCAAGGCGTTATGGTGCGTTAGAAGGTTTTCAATTTTTGCCTTCAGCGTAGAGGAATCGGCGAGATCAATGACGCGAAGGCCCCGCCGGCCCGCCTTGTCTTCATAGGCGGGCCCGATGCCGCGTTTCGTCGTGCCGATTTTTACGCCGGTGGCTGCGCCTTCGCGCAGGGCGTCAAGCTCCTGATGGACGGGCAGGATCAGCGTCGCATTTTCCGCGATGAGGAGATTTTCCGGCGTGACGGAAACGCCCTGTTTTTCGATGCGTTCGATTTCCGACAACAGCGCAAAAGGATCGACGACGACGCCGGAGCCGATAACGCCGACGCAGCCTTTTCGCACGACGCCCGACGGAAGCAATGAAAGTTTATAGACAGCGCCGTCGATCACCAGCGTGTGGCCGGCATTGTGGCCGCCCTGAAAGCGAACGACCACATCGGCGCGCGCAGACAGCCAGTCGACAATCTTGCCCTTGCCTTCATCGCCCCATTGTCCGCCGACAACCGCGACGTCCGCCATAAAGCCTCCAAGCTGTTTTCCGGAATTGACGCGGCGCACCATAGGCGCTTCCGTCAACCGGTCAATGCGGGGGCTCGATCCGCCGCCTTTGAGGCTCGTTTTGTCGCTTCGCCGATTGAGTCTGGTATAAACCGCCCGGTCTAATCTGCCGGATTTGGGAAGGGGCGAGATTTTATGAAGAGATTTTCCTTCATCGCGAAAACGGCGCGCGCGGCGTCAGGCGTTTGTGCGCAAACCCCTGAAAACGCAAACACGGCAGGGATGAGGCCGGATAAAATGTATTAGGCTGACGCAAGAAGGGGCTATAGGGTCCGCGGCCGGGCAGGCCTCCACTGAAACAAGCAAACGGAAATTGACAATGATTCGACTGATCACCACCGCGCTTCTTGCAGCGATGATTGCGGCGTGCGGCGAGCGCGCCGAAAGACCTGACAATCTGGATGGCGGGCAGGACGGCGCGCGCGCATCCGCCGGCGCTTCGGTCGAACAGCTTGTGACATTCGAGGAGTTCACACTCGATAATGGCCTGCAAGTTATCTTCCATGTGGACCGGTCCGATCCGGTCGTCGCCGTGGCGCTGACGGCGCATGTCGGCTCGGCGCGGGAAAAGGAAGGCCGCACCGGCTTTGCACACCTGTTCGAACATCTCTTGTTTCTGGAATCGGAAAATCTCGGCAAGGGCGGGCTCGACGCCATGTCCGCGCGCATCGGCGGGTCCGGCGCAAACGGGTCGACCAGCCGCGACCGCACAAATTATTTCCAGACGGTGCCCAACGATTCGCTGGAAAAAATGATCTGGGCCGAAGCCGACAAGATCGGTTACTTCATCAACACTGTCACCGATCCTGTTCTCGCCAAGGAAAAACAGGTCGTGAAAAATGAAAAACGCCAGAGCGTCGACAATCAGCCCTACGGCCATACGTTTTACGTGATCGGCAAGGCGCTCTATCCGGAAGACCATCCTTATAACTGGCAGGTCATCGGCTCGCTGGACGACCTAGACGCCGCAACGCTCGCAGACGTCAAGGAGTTCTACCGGAACTGGTACACGCCGAACAATGTCACGCTGGTCGTCGCGGGCGATTTCAATACAGCCGAAGCGCGCGCCTGGGTGCGAAAATATTTCGAGGAAATCCCGCGCGGCCCCGAAATTGAACCGCTGGAAAAACAGCCCGTCTCGCTCGACGAAACGACTTTGCTGTTCCACGAAGATAATTTCGCGCAACTGCCGGAATTGACGATCGCATGGCCGACCGTACCGCAATATCACCCTGACATTTACGCGCTGGAGGTGCTGCACGATCTCCTCACGGACGGAAAACGCGCGCCGCTGAACGAAGTCCTGATCGACGAGGCGAAGCTCACGTCAAACGTATCGGCGTTCGGCTATAATTCAGAGCTCGCCGGCGAAAGCATGCTGCAGGTGCGCGGCTTTGACGGGGTTGACCTTGATGATGTGAAAGCCGCCCTCGACCAGGGGTTCGCGCGTTTTGAAAGCGAAGGCATTGAAGCCAAAGACCTTAACCGTGTGAAAACCGCGCAGGAGGTCTCGTTCTATAACGGTATTCAAAGCGTGCTGGGCAAGGCGTTCAACCTCGCCCAGTATGAAATTTTCGCCGGCGATCCGGGCTATATCAATCAGGACATTGAAAACATCCGCGCCGTTACGGCCGAGGACGTGATGCGCGTTTATGAGCAATATATCAAAGACAAACCGTTCGTGGCGACAAGCTTTGTCCCCGATGGCGCGCCTGAACTGGCGCTTGAAGGTTCTGTGCGCGCCGAAGTCGTCGAGGAAGAGATTGTGCAGGGCGCCGAAGAGGCGTTCGACGCCAGCGTCGCCGCAGAATATGACCGGACGCCATCTAGTTTCGACAGAACGCAAGAGCCCGATTACGGCGCCAAGCCCGTAGTGGACATTCCCGATATCTGGGAAACGGTTCTCGCCAATGAACTGAATGTGTATGGCGTTGAAGACCGTGAATTGCCGCTGGTCCAGTTCGAACTCTCATTCAACGGCGGGCATCTGCTGGACGATCCGCGCCAGCCCGGCGCCGCGAACCTGCTCGCGGAAATCATGGATAAGGGAACGGCGAACCGCACGACGGCCGAACTGGAAGAAGCGATCGCCGCGCTTGGCGCAACAATCGGCGTCGGCGCCGGGGGCGAACGTTTCGTGATTTCCGGCCAGACGCTTGCGCGCAACTTCGGGGAAACCATGGACTTGCTGGCGGAAATACTGCTGGAGCCGCGCTGGGACGCGGAGGAATTCGACCTCGCCAAAGCGCGCATCGCCAACGCCATTCAATCGTCAAGCGCTAACCCGAATGCGATCGCGGCGCGCGCCTATGCGAAAGTCACCTTCGGCGAGGGGCACATTTTCGCAACGCCCGTTCGCGGCACACGCGAAAGCGTCGCCGCGATGACCATGGACGATCTGAAAAACTATTATAACGCAAATCTTGCCCCGAATGCGGCGACGTTTCGCGTCGTCGGCGCCGTGTCGCAAGACGATGTGGTTACTGCGCTGGCGCGGCTGGAAAATGACTGGGCGACAAAAGACGTGATCTATCCGGAGGTTTCAGAGCCGGCGGCGCCGCAGGAAAGCACGATCTATTTTTACGACGTGCCCGGCGCAAAACAATCAATCCTGCAGTTCGGCTACCCGGCGCTGAAACGCACCGATGACGATTTCTATCCCGCCGTCGTCATGAATTACCGGCTGGGCGGCGGGGGTTTCGCATCGCGCCTGACGCAGGAATTGCGCGAAGGCAAAGGCTATACATACGGAATTGGCTCCGGGTTTTCCGGTTCCGACCGCTTCGGCGATTTCCAGATTTCCAGCGGCGTGCGCTCTAACGTAACCTATGAAGCCGCCGCGCTCGTCAAAGAAATTCTTGAAAATTACGGGGCCACTTATACGGAAGAGGATCTGGACGTAACGCAAAGCTTCCTTCTGAAAAGCAAGGCGCGCGCATTTGAAACGCTTGGCGCGAAATTGAACGTCCTCGGCGCTATCGCCGATTACGGCCTGCCCTACGACTATGTGAAGGAGCAGGATCGCATCGTCGAGGACATGACTGTCGCACGCATCAAGGAACTGGCGCAAAGCTATATCCGGCCGGACGCGATGCACTACGTCGTTGTGGGCGACGCGCAAACGCAAGTCTCGCGGCTGACGGCGCTCGGTTTCGGCGAACCCGTCATGCTTGAAGCGGAAGAGTAGCCGGCCTCTAAAACGCCAGCGCCGTCGCCTGGATCACATGCGGCAGCGCGCGGACTTTCTCGAGCGTTTCATCCGTAATTGGATCATCTACGGCGATCAGCGCGATAGCCCCCTCGCCCGGCCCCGAGCGCCCGAGATTGAAGGTCGCGATATTGACGCCGGCTTCGCCAAGCGTTTGCCCCAGCGCGCCGATAAAGCCCGGCTTGTCTTCGTTGGTCGTATAAAGCATGTGCGGCGCAAAGCCGGCTTCCATCTCGACGCCCTTGATTTCAACGATGCGGGGCGAGGCGCCGAATATCGTGCCCGAAACAGTGCGTTCGTGCATTTCCGTAACAATCCGCAGCCGGATAAGACTGTCATAGCTGTCGGCGTCGTCGCGATATGTTTCCGCAACCGAAACGCCGCGGTCTTTCGCGATGACAGGGGCGTTGACGACATTCACGTCCTGCAGCATGGGTTTCAGGACGCCGGCCACCGCCGCCGCCGTCAGCGGTTTGGTGTTGAGCGCCGCAACCTCGCCTTCATAGGTGATCTCGATTTTTTTCAGGCCCGTTTGCGTGAGTTGCCCGGCGAACAGCCCCAGCTTTTCCGCCAGCGCGACAAACGGTTTGAGCCGCGGCGCTTCTTCCGCCGTTACCGAGGGCGAGTTCAGCGAATTGGAAACCGCGCCGCGGGTCAGATAATCCGCCATCTGTTCGGCGATCTGTATAGCGACATTTTCCTGCGCCTCGCGGGTCGAGGCGCCGAGATGCGGCGTCGCCACCACCTTGGCGTGCCCGAACAACGGATGCTCATTCGCGGGCTCCGTTTCGTAAACATCGAGCGCGGCGCCGGCGAGATGATCGTCGTCAAGCGCATCTTTCAGCGCGGCTTCGTCTACAAGGCCGCCCCGGGCGCAATTGACGACATAGGCGCCTTTTTTCAATTTCCCGAGATTTTCACGGCTCAGAATATTGCGCGTCTGATCCGTCAGCGGCGTATGCAAGGTGACGATATCGGCGCGCGCCAGCAACTGTTCGAGTTCGGTTTTTTCGACGCCGAGCTCGACCGCGCGTTCTTCCGTCAAAAACGGATCGAACGCGATGACGCGCATTTTCAATCCGATGGCCCGGTTGGCGACGATTGCGCCAATATTGCCGCAGCCGATGACGCCGAGCGTCTTGCCGAAAACTTCGGCGCCCATGAAGGCTGATTTTTCCCATTTTCCGGCATGGGTTGACTGGTTCGCCTGCGGAATTTTTCTGACAAGCGAAAATATCATGGCGATGGCGTGCTCCGCCGTCGTTATGGCGTTGCCGTAAGGCGTATTCATCACGACAACCCCCGCCGCCGTCGCCGCCGGGATATCGATATTGTCGACACCGATGCCGGCGCGGCCGATCACCTTCAGTTTTTTCGCCGCCTGGATGATCGGCGCCGTCGCCTTGGTGGCTGAACGCACCGCAAGGCCGTCATAGTCGCCGATGACGGCGGCGAGTTTTTCCTTGTCTTTGCCAAGTGCGGGTTCGTAATCGACATCGACGCCGCGCTCTTTGAAAATATTGACGGCGGTTTCGCTTAACGCGTCTGAAACGAGAACTTTAGGCATGGGTCTTCCCCGAAATGTTGAATACTGATGATTGATTAGAGAGCGGCTTTGGCTTTTGCGAACGCCCAGTCGAGCCAGGGCCCGAGCGCTTCGATGTCGGACGCGTCTATCGTCGCGCCGCACCAGATGCGAAGCCCCGGCGGCGCGTCGCGATAGCCGCCGATATCGAAGGCGGCTTCCTCCGCTTCGAGAAGCTTTTCCATGGATTTGACGAACGCCCGCTGGTCCGTCTCATCGCGCGCGGCGATGTCTGCGTCGGTGATCTTAAGACACACGGACGTATTTGAGCGCAGCGCAGGGTCGCCGCAGAGGAAATCGATCCACGGCGTTTGCTCCACCCATGCCGCCAGCGCGGCGGCGTTCCGGTCGGCGCGCGCATGCAGCGCGGCAAGTCCGCCAAGCCCCGACGCCCATTTCAGGGCGTCGATATAGTCTTCAACGCAAAGCATGGACGGCGTATTGATGGTCGCGCCCTCGAATATGCCGTCGATCAGCTTGCCGCCCTTCGTCAGTCGGAACAGTTTCGGCAGCGGGCGCGGCGGCGTATAGGATTCGAGACGTTCGACAGCGCGAGGGCTGAGGATCAAAACGCCATGGGCGCCCTCGCCGCCCAGCACCTTCTGCCAGGAATAGGTGACGACATCGAGCTTCGGCCAATCGAGGGTTTGCGCGAAAATCGCCGAGGTGGCGTCGCAGATTGTGAGGCCCTCGCGCTGTCCGCTGATCCAGTTGGCGTCGGGCACGCGCACGCCCGAGGTCGTGCCGTTCCAGGTGAAAACAACATCATGGGACGGATCAACAGCGCTTAAGTCGGCAATCTCGCCATAGGGCGCATCCAAAACGCGCGCGTCGAGGCCGAGCTGTTTGACGGCGTCCGTCACCCAGCCCTGACCGAAACTTTCCCAGGCGAGCATATCGACGGGGCGCGCGCCGAGCATTGACCACATGGCCATTTCAACGGCGCCCGTGTCCGACGCAGGCACGATCCCGATGCGATAATCGTCCGGCACGGCCAGGATGGCGCGCGTCCGGTCGATCGCTTCACCGAGACGCGACTTGCCGAGTTTCGAGCGATGTGAACGGCCAAGCGGCGTTGTGTTGAGATTTTCGGGAGACCAGCCGGGGCGCTTGGCGCATGGGCCGGATGAAAAATGCGGTCGCGCTGGGCGCACCGCAGGCGTTGGTTCAGTCATGTTTACTCCATCCTTCCAGATGGCTCGCGCCCCGTTGGGGAGGCGTGGCCCACGCACAGCATTGCGCGAAGAAAGACTTCGCGTCAAGAAAAATATTGCACTGCACAAGGTTAATATGGCTTGCACAGGGCGACGGCGCCCGATAGCGCAGCGTCATGCGTGCGCCCGTTAACCTTCCTGCAGATGCAAAACTTTTCGACTGGATGCTCTTTGCGCTGATTGTTGCGATTGGCGGGTCTTCTTTTTCCATGATCCGGACCGCGGTTGAAACCATGCCGCCGCTGGCGATCGCTGTGGGCAGAATTTGGGTTGGCGCGCTCTTGCTTTACATCCTGATGCGCGCCGCCGGACGGCGTCTGCCGCCGTTCTTTATACGCACTAACCGGAAACTGCACATCAGACAAAGCTGGAAATGGATGATCGCCGTCGGCGCCACCGGCAACCTGCTGCCGTTTTTTCTGTTTCCATGGGCGCAGCAATTTGTGGAGAGCGGGCTCGCCGGCGTTTATATGGCGTTCATGCCGATCTGGACGATTGTTCTTGCCTATGTCTTTGCCGGCGAAACGCTGAACACGCGCAAAATGACCGGTTTCGCGCTCGGTTTCGCAGGCGTTGTCCTGCTGATGGGCCCGGACGCGGTGCAGGGCGCCCTTTCAAGCGACGTGAAAGCGCAAGGGGCGTTATTGTTCGCGACTTTTCTTTATGCGGCGTCAGCCGTTCTGGCGCGCCGTGCGCCGCCAATCCGGCCGCGCGTATTTGCATCCGGCATGATGATTGTTTCCGCTGTCATGATCACGCCCGCCATATTCCTCATTGACGCTCAACCCGAAAACTGGAGCGCCGCCGGCATTGCGAGCGTTATCGGGCTTGGGCTTTTCCCGACCGGCCTCAACGGCATTCTTATTATCATTTTGATCCGTCGCGCCGGGGCCGGGTTCATGGCGCTCAGCAATTATGTGACGCCGCTCTGGGCTGTCGCCATGGGCGCGGCCCTTTTCGGCGAGCGCCTTGAGGCAAGCGTGTTCGTCGCTCTGGCGCTGATCCTGTCCGGCGTCGGCGTCAGCCAGAAAGTGCGGCTGAACCGGCCGCCTGCCTCGCGCATGACGCCGGGCGTTAAATAAGGATCCGGCCCTCTTGCACGGCTACCGCCTCGCCCCCGATTCGCACGGCGCTAACCGCGTTGTTTCTGACGTCAATGTTCACATTGATGCGGCTCGGGCGGCCCATCTCAAAACCCTGCTCGATCACCCAGTCGTGCGGGCCGTCCGCCAGTTTCCCACTGAGCCAGATATGACCGGGCAGCGCCGCCGCCGCGCTGCCCGTCGCAGGGTCTTCCATGATCCCGGCGCCCGGCGCGAACATGCGCACATGATACGACGCATCCGCCGCCTCGCCGCCCTCCGTATAAAGATAAACGCCGACGACCTCGTCTATGCCGAGTAACTCCCATGCGGCGCTGTTCACCTTTGCGGCGCGAACATGTTCCAGCGACGTCCGGGCGTACACAAAGTCAACACCGGCGCCCACGCGGCGCGGTTTGAGCGCGCCGGTATCGATGCTGCCCGGCGGCAGCGACAAAGCGTTTTCAAGTTGCGCCGCCGCAGGCGCTGCGCCGGTTTCGCGCGGAAGGTTCGGGTTTTGAAATTCCGCCGCGCCGCCATGGCCGGAAAGCATAGCGCGCACAGGGAATATGCCGGCGTTAAGCTCAAGTCTTAATTCACCCTCAAGCCCGCGCGCTTTTGCAATGGCGATCGCGGTTCCCACCGTGGGATGACCGGCGAAGGGCATTTCATAACCGGGCGTGAATATCCTGACGCGTGCGGTATTTTCCGGATTTTCAGGCGGCAGGACGAAAGACGATTCAGCGAGGTTGAACTCGCGCGTGATCGCCTGCATCGCCTCGCCGGAAAGGCCTTTCGCATCCAAGAGGACCGCAAGCTGATTGCCGGCGAAACGGCGGTTCGTGAATACGTCATAGGTGACGAAATCATAGGCGCGCATGGCGGCCTCCATTCAGATGGTTTCCTGACATGTTGGCGTACAAATACGCTGCGGCAACCGAAATTTTCTGGCCGCTTCTCCAGCAAAGCTATCAGCCGTCTTTCTGGTCAATCGGCCATGCATGGTTTAGCGGCCCGTGACCGCCGCCATAGCCGGGCGCGGTCCGGATCGCCTCATGAACGTACGCGATCGCGCGCGCAACAGCGTCTTTCATCGCCACCCCCTGCGCCAAACCCGTCGCCGCCGCCGAGGCCAGCGTGCAGCCGGTGCCGTGGGTGGACGTTGCTTCAATCCGTTCATTCGCAAACGTATGAACGTCGGTTTTTGTCACAAGCACATCTTCCAGCGTTTGACCGGATAGATGCCCGCCCTTGACCAGCGCCGCGCCGGCGCCCGTATCAACGAGACGCCGCCCCGCATCAATCATGTCTTTGCGCTCCGTCACCGCCATGCCCGTCAGCGATGCAGCCTCATTTATGTTTGGCGTGACAAGCGCCGCAAGCATCATCAGGCGGTCGCGGATAAAAGCGGCAACGCCGTCTTTCGCAAGCGCGTCGCCGCTGGTCGCAACCAGCACCGGATCCAGCACGACCGGCGTCTGTGCATATTTCTTGAGTGTGGATTCGATAACGCGCGCTGCGTGCGTATCTCCAATCATCCCGATCTTGATGGCGTCGGCGCCGATATCGCTCATCACGGCTTCGATCTGAGCGCCGATAACATCCGGCGGAACGGAATGAACGGCGCTGACGCCGTGCGTGTTCTGAACGGTAATCGCGGTGATCGCCGTCGCCGCATAGCCGCCAAGCGCGGTGACGGTTTTAATGTCCGCCTGAATGCCGGCGCCGCCTGAGGGGTCGGAACCGGCAATGATGAGTACACGTCCTTTCATACTCTTGCCTCAACTCAGCTTTCTATCGCCGCAGTCTTTCCCGAAAACCGCCGAAATCAATGTCTATGCGGCCTCTATTCAAAAAAACGGCCGGGGCGCGGGAGAGAGATATCACAATGGCGACGAATAATCTTATATGGATCGGGCTCTTCTGCTGCCTGATCGCGCTTGGCGTTCAATTGTTTCCAGAAGCGGCTTTCAATATGGGCGTCGATGTGGGCGCATCGTGGCTGATATTCGGGTTCGGCGTTTTTCTGATTCTCATCGCCGCCTTTGTCGCTGCGTCAGGAGGCGGAAACAATAGGCGATGAATAAAGACGGCGGCGCTACGAGGCCAGCCTGAACTGCGCGCAGCGCAAATCCACCGGCCGGCCGTCCTCGCTGATCAGCCCTGCGTGCAGGGGCGCGCCCGCGCCCCGCTCCACAAGCGCCGTTGTTCCCGGCGCGTCCAGAACGTGTTTCTCGCCCCACTGCATCAGCGCGATGAGCGGCAGGGCCAGATCCATGCCTTTGCTGGTCAGCACATAAAGCTGGCGGGTGCGCTGGCCGTCTTCCTTGTAGGGGCGCTTGCGTAAGAGATCGCTTTCGACGAGTTTTTTCAGACGGTTGGAGAGAACCGTGCGCGGCAGGCCCAGATTGGCCTGCATATCGTCAAAACGAGTTACGCCGTAAAGGGCCGCGCGAATAATAAGCAGCGTCCACCGGTCGCCGACAAGATCAACCGCCGCCGCGAGGCCGCATTTTTCAAGCGGCAGCACGCTCTCGGCCGCTGATTCCAGATTATCGCCGTCCGCATATGCCATACCCGAATCACTAGGGTGATTTGCCTTGCGCATGCAATCTCCCGCCGACACCGCCGCCGGCAAAACGCAGAAACGCCGGTCGCGCAAAACTCACGAATAGTTGTCCGCGACAGTCCAATGTGACGACTTTTAGGCGGAAATCCGCGCCATTCTCGCCGCATTCTCCGATCATATTGCCGCTCATGGAAATCCAGCTGGGGCAAGCACGGAGAGCCAAATGAAATTATTTTTGAAAACCATCGCCGCCGCCGCCCTCGGATTTGCGGCTTTTGGCGCCAGCGCTGCAATGGCCAAACCGGCCTATTGCAGCCATGATCACGATCACCGCAGCCACACCGCGGATTATTATAATTATTATCCTGCGGATCAGTATTATCGCGGCGGCGCCTACCGCGATTCCGGCGTGAGTTTCTCAATCTCTCTCGGCGACAGATATGACGACAGATACGATCGCTACGATTATGATCGCCGCAGCTACCGTCAATATCGCGGCCGCAGAAACGGCTACCGCGACGATCGCGGACGCATCGTAAAACGCGAAACTTTCAACACGCGTTACCGCGCCCGGATTGTTCTCGTGGAGGAAGTCTATCGCACGCGTCGCGGTCCGCGTCTTTTGTGCACCGTTGACGCACGGGGGCCGCAGGCGCGCTATGTATCGAAACGGCGGATGAACCGAGTCGCCCATCGCAATTGTTCACGCAGGGCGCAGGTGCGTATCATCGCCTAGCAACGCCCAGTTTCGTTGCGTGAACGCCCGCCGGCATGCGTTTCTTGCCGGCGGGCTTTTTTATTTTGATGCTTTGTCGACCGCGGACGCGATGTCATCCACGACGGAGATGACTGCGGCTTCGTTTTCGCCTTCGCCCATGACGCGGATCAAAGGCTCGGTGCCGGATTTGCGTATGACGAGACGTCCTTTCTGGCCAAGTTTATCCTCGCCGGCCTTGATCGCCGCAACGACATCGGCATGCGCAAGCGGATCGCCCCCGGCATAGCGGACATTTTTCAGGACTTGCGGGAAGGGTTCGAAATTCCGGCAGACATCGCTGACTTTGCGGCCCTCGGCGGCGACAACGGACAAGACCTGAAGCGCCGTCACCAGACCGTCGCCGGTGGTGCAATAGTCGGACAACACCACATGTCCCGATGGCTCGCCCCCGATATTAATGCCCTTGGCGCGCATCTCCTCGACCACATAGCGGTCGCCGACTTTCGTGCGCTGCAGCGTTAAATCATGACTGTTGAGAAATGCCTCAAGTCCCATATTCGCCATGACTGTTGAGACAATGCCGCCGCCCTTCAAGGCGCCGCTTTTTTTCCAGGCGCGCGCGATCAGCGCAAGAATTTGATCGCCGTCGACAATCTCGCCCGTTTCATCGCAAATGATGACGCGGTCCGCGTCGCCGTCGAGGGCGACGCCGATGTCGGCGCGATATTCCATCACGGCTTCGCGCAGCTTCTTGGGCGATGTTGAGCCGACATTCTGGTTGATGTTGAAACCGTTCGGGTCAACGCCAATCGCTTTGACCTCGGCGCCCAGCTCCCACAGCACAGTCGGCGCAACCTTGTAGCCTGCGCCGTTGGCGCAATCGATGACAATCCGCACGCCGTCGAGCGACCTGCGCCGCGGGAAAGCGGCTTTTGCAAATTCGATATAGCGCGCGCCGGCGTCGTCGATGCGCTTGACGCGGCCAAGATCAGCCGACGCGGCGCGCCCCGCCGGCGCGTCCAGCTTCATCAACCGCTCGATTTCCAATTCGGTTTCATCCGACAGCTTGAAACCGTCGGGCCCGAAAAATTTGACGCCATTGTCATGGAAGGGATTGTGAGACGCGGAGATCATAACGCCCAGATCGGCGCGCAGGGATCGGGTCAGCATCGCCATCGCCGGGGTCGGCAGCGGACCGAGCAGGAAAACATCCATGCCGGAGGAAGCAAAGCCGGCCGTCAGCGCCGGTTCGATCATGTAACCGGAAAGCCGCGTATCCTTGCCGATGACGACGCGATGACGGTGCGCCCCGTTTTTGAAAACCTTTCCGACCGCCATGCCGAGACGCAACATGCTCTCCGGCGTCATGGCGCCGGCGTTCGCAAGACCGCGCACGCCATCGGTGCCGAAAATTTCTCTTTTTCCCGTCATCTGATCGTCGCCCCGCATGGGCCGGTACTCCTTAACAAAAGCGGCGTTCAACATACCACATCTGGTTCGACAATGCCTTAACGCCGGAATTACGGAAATTCTATGGTTTTCCGGCGATCGCCGCGCTCACGGCCAGCGCCTGCCGGGTTGCGGCGACGTCGTGAACGCGGAAAATTAAGACGCCCTTTTGTAAACCGCAAATAGCGGCGGCGATGGACCCGCCCAGCCGTTCGCCGGCCCCCGCGTTCGCGCCGTTTGCGTTATCAATGACGCCGATAAACCGTTTGCGCGAAGCCCCCAGCAAGACAGGCCGGCCAAGCGCGCAAAGCCGGTCGAGATTGGCGAGGAGCGCCAGATTGTGCGCCAGCGTTTTACCAAACCCGATGCCGGGATCGATAATCAGACGGCGCTCATCAACGCCGGCTTTTGTACATGCCTCCATGCGACCGGCGAGATAAGCGTAAACCTCCTCCACCACATCATCATAATACGGATTATCCTGCATGGTCTTGGGATCGCCCCGTGCATGCATCAGCACGATATCACATTCCAGCGCCGCCGCTGTCTCAATGCTGTCCGGCGAATAGGTAAGCGCAGTGACGTCATTCCAGATGTCGGCGCCCGCCTCAACCGCCGCACGCGCGACGCCGGGTTTTCGCGTATCAATGGAAATCTGCGTTCCCGTCAACTTGGCGCTTAAGTTTTCGATGACCGGCAGAACGCGGCCGCATTCTTCTGATTCCGGAACGCTCTCAGCGCCGGGGCGCGTTGATTCACCGCCGACATCGAGTATGTGCGCGCCCTCGTCCACAAGCTGCATGGCGTGGGCGACGGCGTTTTCAGGGTCAAGAAAGCGGCCGCCGTCAGAAAAGGAATCCGGCGTCGCGTTGACGATCCCCATGATCGAATATTGCGCGGTAACCACAACCTATCGCCTTTATTCCATCCATCCGGCGCGCGAGGCGCACATCTCGCCGCAGCCGCAACTGCGCCGTTATGAACCTTCGCCTATAATGCTGCAATGACCGCCGCTGACGAAAACATCATTGAAAGCAAGCCGGATCATGCGCTGGGGCAGTACAAAAGCTGGCGGTTGACGCATGGCGCATCGGCGCCGATCGATATGGCGTGGCTCAGCGTCGCCCATGCGCGCGCGCCCGCGCAACACCGTTTGCTTCCCCATGGCGAGCCGAGCATCGTCATTTCCCGGAAACGGGACAGCAACAACGCCATTACCGAATGCGCGCTTGTGATCTGCGGTCCCTATCATCAGACCGGGTATTATACGCCGGTCCCGCGCGAGGAACTCATCGGGTTTCGCATCATGCCGGAACACAGCGCGGTTGTCTTCGGCGTCGCGCCTATAGACTACGCCGATCGCCCGACGTCACAGGCGCCCGCGCGGCTGATCCATGCCTGTTCGCGCACGCTTGAACTTGCGGCGCGCGCGCCGGCGCGGGAAATCTTTGCAGCACTGCAAAACGATCTGCGCCAATTCTTGATTGCAACCGAGTTGAAGGCCGGACCCGAAGCGCAGGCCGCGCTCTGGTTGCGCCATACAAACGGCACCGTGCGGTTGCGTCATGTCGCACAGTCGCTCGATATCAGCGAGCGCACATTGCGCCGGCGCTTTCTCGATCATGTGGGATGTTCCCCGAAAGCCTACGCCCGCCAATTGCAATTGACGAACGCATCGCTGATCGCGGAACAAACGCCTGCGCCGGACTGGGCCGCGATCGCCGCCGAAGCCGGCTTTCATGACCAGTCGCACATGATCAACGCATTCCGGACTGAAATGGGCATGACGCCGGCGGCTTTCCATGCCGAACGGCGTGCGCTTGCGCAAGGCTGACTGACCGGTTTTTGCAATACGCAAACTTCAACCTCGCGCAATATAAACAATCGCGCCTGACCGGCGCATTGGCAGTTCAGGAGTCGCTATGCGGATATTTATTCCGGTTTTTTTCCTGCCGCTCATCCCTTTTTGCGCCAACGCGCAGGATGTGGTGAACTCAATCGCTTTCGAAGACAAAGAATGGCGCATCGCCGCGCGCGAAGCCGAAATCGGCGAGCACCTTGGCCGCGCGGCGCTCATTTTACGCGGCGGCCGGCTCTGGCTTGACGATCTTGAATTTTCAGACGGCGTGATCGAATTCGACGTCGCATTCGATGAAGGCCAGGGATTTATGGGGCCGATGTGGCGGGCGGAAGACGACGACCGTTTTGAAGAAATCTATTTCCGCACGCATTTGTCGGGCAAGCCGGACGCGGTGCAATACACGCCGGTGGAAAACAGCCTGTCCGCCTGGCAGATTTTTTCCGACGGCAACGCCCAAGCCGCCATCGACTTGAACTATGACGGCTGGAACCATGTGAAAGTCATCGTCAAAGGAGATGCGGCGGAATTTTACTTCAACAGCGACGCGCCGCAACTGCACATTCCGGATCTCAAAACCGACATTGCTTCAGGAAAGGCGGGCTTGCGCGTGTCCGGACAACAGGGCGTAGGCCGGTTTTCCAATATCACGTTCCGGCCTTTGCGGCCCGGCGAAAAACTCATCGGCGAACCGAAAGAGGCGCCGGCCCCGCCGGAAGGCTTGATCAGCGAATGGCGCATCTCGTCGCCTGTTGCGGAGGCGGCGGTCGAAAATGCGTTGACGCTTGATGATGACGATTTGAACGGCCTTGCCTGGCGTACGCTTTCCGTGGAAACGAACGGGATCGCCAATCTGGCGAAACTCGCTGACGCCGTTGACGGCGCCGACACCGTCTTTGTCCGCCTGACCATCAATGCTGAAGAGGCGGTAATGAAAGAATTGCGTTTCGGTTATTCTGACCGCGTCCGGCTCTATCTCAACGGCAAGCGCGTCTACCATGGCGACGCCGGGTGGCGTGTGCGCGATTATCGCTTTCTAGGCACGGTTGGCTTTTTCGACAGCGTCGGTCTGGATCTGAAGCCCGGCGACAATGAAATTCTCGTCGCCATTTCTGAAACATTCGGCGGCTGGGCCTTCGCCGGTGCGATGGAGGATCAATCTGGCGTCACGCTGAGTTCGCAATAACCGCCGCCACATTCAAGCGCCGGCGGTAATCCGAAGACGGCGTCCGCACACAGTGTGCGGGCGCCGTTGTTTTCAGGATCGAAATTACTCAGCGCCAATGGCGTTGACCTCGATCGTTTCTTCATCAAGCGTTTCGTACTCATCTTCGTCGTCGTCCGGCGCCTGAAGCTTGAACGTCACCGTGATGTCGTCATCGTCAATGCCGGCGAAAGCGCTGGCCTCGACCTGGAACTCACGCGTTCCGGAGGGCTCAAAGCCTGCCGAATTGATCATCATTGGCTCGCGCCCGTCGACTTCGAGCGCAATGTAAACGCGGCTGGTGTTTTGCGAAGTCCAGCGCAAATTGACCGCCTCGCCAACATTGATTTCGTCCCTGTCCCCGACAATTTCCAATTCGCCGGTGGGATCAGGGGCGCCGCCGCAAGCCGCAAGCGATAGCATTCCGGCGGCGGCCGCAAGTAAATGTAGTTTCATGAGCACCTCTGAAATCTGTTGCAATACGGCTAACAGTTTTCAGCGGCTTTGGTTCGCTTCGGCCA
Source organism: Hyphococcus sp. (assembly GCF_965228385.1). GTDB lineage: Bacteria > Pseudomonadota > Alphaproteobacteria > Caulobacterales > Parvularculaceae > Hyphococcus. The sequence goes on from NZ_OZ245810.1 coordinate 2,748,356, forward strand.
GGGCGGCCAAAGCGGCCCTGATTACGCGCCTTGCGGACTTGGCTCCATGCCGCCAGATCCATCGTCTTTCTTTTTCGCGTCGGCGGGCGCGCCTGATGACGGCACGGACGAAGGCGGCGTGTGGTCCTTGGGATCAAGCGGGTCTTCACGTTCGATTTTTTCACCCTTGAAGAGCTTTAATATCTCATCGCCGGACAGCGTTTCAAACTCCAGAAGGGCCTGCGAGAGCGCCTCCCAATCGTCGCGGCGATCGGTCAGCACCTGCTTGGCGCGGTCAAACCCTTCCTGCACGAACCGCTTGATTTCATCTTCAATGAGTTTCGCAGTGTCGCCGGAAATAGATTTGTTGCGCGCAATACTCTGTCCAAGGAAGACTTCGCCTTCGTCTTCCGAATATGCGATCGGGCCGAGCTTTTCCGAAAGCCCGTATTGTGTGACCATGGCGCGCGCGATTTTCGTCGCATGCTCGATATCCGACGAGGCGCCGGACGTTACTTTTTCCTTGCCGAATTTCAACTCTTCCGCGACGCGCCCGCCCATGGCCATGGCGATGCGGGCTTTCATCTGTTCTAGCGTCATGGAATAGCGGTCGCGTTCGGGCAGCGACTGCACCATGCCGAGCGCGCGACCGCGCGGGATGATCGTCGCCTTGTGCACGGGATCGTTCCCCGGCACGGCGATCGCCACCAGCGCATGTCCCGCCTCGTGATAGGCGGTCAGCTTTTTCTCTTCGTCCGTCATCACCATGGACCGGCGCTCCGCGCCCATCATGACCTTGTCCTTGGCGTCGTCGAATTCCTTCGCTGTAACGAAACGCTTGCCGCGGCGCGCCGCAAGCAACGCGGCCTCGTTGACAAGGTTGGCGAGATCGGCGCCGGAAAAACCGGGCGTGCCCCGCGCAATGGTGCGCAAGTTCACATCCGGCGCCAGCGGTACTTTTTTGGCGTGCACGTTGAGAATTTTTTCCCGGCCAATCACATCCGGATTCGGCACGACAACCTGACGGTCAAATCGGCCGGGACGCAACAACGCCGGATCAAGCACATCCGGACGGTTCGTGGCGGCGATCAGGATGATGCCTTCATTCGCCTCAAAGCCATCCATCTCCACGAGGAGCTGGTTCAGGGTTTGCTCGCGTTCGTCATTACCACCCCCGAGACCGGCGCCGCGATGACGGCCCACCGCGTCGATTTCGTCGATGAAGATGATGCACGGCGCGTTCTTTTTCGCCTGCTCGAACATGTCGCGCACACGGCTCGCGCCGACGCCCACAAACATCTCAACGAAGTCAGAACCGGAGATCGTAAAGAACGGCACATTCGCCTCGCCGGCAATGGCGCGCGCGAGCAGCGTTTTACCCGTACCCGGCGGGCCAACCAGCAAAGCCCCTTTCGGGATCTTGCCGCCAAGCCGCTGGAACTTCATGGGGTCTTTCAGATACTCGACAATTTCTTCAAGTTCTTCCTTGGCCTCGTCGATACCGGCGACGTCATCAAAGGTGACGCGCCCCTGGCGTTCGGTCAAAAGCTTCGCCTTGGACTTGCCAAAGCCCATGGCCTTGCCGCCAGCGCCCTGCATCTGGCGCATCACGAAGAAGAAGAAGGCGAGGAATATCAGGAGCGGCAGAATATTGAAAAGAAGCTGCAGCAGGATCGGCAGCTCGTCTTCCTTCTTGATTTCCGTATTGACGCCGGATTGATCGAGCTTATCCGCAATTGCAGCCTGCCCGTCGTCAGGAATGGTCGTGACATACTCGCCGCCGTCGGAAAAGTTTCCTGTCACTTCGCCTTTCGATACGACCGCCGAGCCGATGCCGCCCGCCTCCACCCGTTCGATGAACTCGGAATATTTCAGCTCAGTCGGCTGCGGACCGGGCGCTGAAAATTCAAAAAGCTGCAGGGCCACCACCAGAAAAACAATGACAAGGCCCCAGATCAGAAATTTGCGTCCGTTCATTCCATATTCCTTTTAGGGCCGATGTCGTCCATCAGAGCCCAATTGTGACGCGCCAAGGCGCGCTTGCCCAAGTCATCGGCGTCAGGGCGTGTCATTCGGTTCAGATTAGTAGATAGGCGTTAAGAAATGCCAGCGCCATCTTTCAGACCAGTTTTTCACGCCTGTCCTATAAAAACCTAACAATTCCGCCGCGATAGCGTTCCTCAACCAGACTGCGCGCGCCGGCGCGCCATTCCGCTAAAATTGGTATCGAGAGCACGCCCGTCAATGCGTCATCGACAAAAAGACCCGGTAATGCGGCCAGCGCTTCCGGCGGCCCTCTGAACAGGCGTGCGCGCGAACCCAGAACGTCGTGGACGGCTTCGCCGCACGGGCCGGCCGCGAGGCCCGGTTGGTTCGGCGTTACAATAAATCGCCGGTCCCAGACCCGCGGCGCGGCGAGGGACGCAGGCCTGTCCGCCGCGACCCCCGCACGGCCGAGAAGCGCGGCGGGTTCGCGGAGAAACCAGAGACGGTTTTTCCATTGTTTCACCATCGCGCCGGATAGAGTCGCCGCGCCGGAAAGCCGCGCATTTGCAACCGCTTCCGCCGCATCGTCTTCTCCCGGCGGATATTCGGCGCCGCTCACCGCATGGATCAGGCGCCGCGCCAGACCGCCGGCCCCGGGCGCCTCTTGCGGCCATCGCGTAAGCGACACGCCGCCCCATGAATAAAAAAGACCGCCGGCGTCTTGCAACAATGCATCTTCATTGCGTCGCAATGCGGTTTGCGCCGCCTGCATCTTACGGGCGGTTTCGGAGAGTTTTGGCGCGGTCACGATATCCTGCTCGCCGAGCGCTGCCAGCAAGGCGCGGATGCGTATACGCTCAAACGCCGGATCGTCATTCGACGGATCGTCAATAAAGTCCTGATCGCGGCCGCCGAGATAATCGGTGAGGGAAGATCTTGAGACATCAAGCAGCGGCCGCAGCAGACGCAGCGGCGCGCCCGGCCCCGCCGCGACCATCATCTCGCGCTTCATGGCCGAAAGACCGTCGACGCCGGCGCCGCGCGCCAGCCGCATGAACAGCGTCTCCGCCTGATCGTCTTGCGTATGCGCCGTTAGCAGCGCGCCGCAGTCATGCGCATTGGCGGCGTCGACCAACAGCCTGTACCGCGCGCTTCGCGCCGCCGCCTGGACCCCGGTTGCGGGTTTTCGCCCTTCCCAGTGCAATGTTGTGTGGGCTACGCCAAGCCGGTTGCACCAGTCGCGCACTTGCGCGGCTTCCTTTGACGATTCGGCCCGCAAGCCGTGATCGACCGTAAAAGCGAACAGTGAAACAGGCTGACGGCGCGCATAACGCGCGCACAGCCGAAGCAGCGCCATTGAATCCCGCCCGCCGGAGACGGCGAGCGCAAGACGCTGCGGCGCATTCAGCGCCGTTAAATGCGTGAAAAAAGTCTCTTCGAGCGCGGCGCAGTATGTTTGATCGCTCACGCCTGTTGTTACTGGCAGTCGATGCGCGTCATCTCAAGCTCGGCGCGCTGCATGACGGCGCGGGGCGCATTGGGGTGCTTTGATTGCATGGTTTTGAAAACCGTGCAGGCTTCGGTTGGCTTGTCGAGCCGTGCAAAAGCCGTCCCCAGTTTCAGATAGGCTTCCGCCGATCTTCCGTTGTTCGGATAATTGCGAATATGCGCGATGAAGGCGTCCGCCGCCGCGGCGTTTTCTTCCAGCGCCAGATGAATCTCGCCCAACCGGAACTGCGCGTCGGGCGTGCGCGAATGGTTCGGGAAAGCTTCAAGATAAAGCGAAAAGGCCGCTTTTGCGCGCTGATAGTCGCCCGCCAGAATAAACCCGGAGGCGTAATCAAACGCCGCATTCGGATCAAGCGGCAGGGAAACATCTGCGCCGCCATAGCTGTCGCCGCCCGGATCGCGCTGCTGCGCGGGCATTTGATCCGTAAGGGGATCATCGGCGGGTTGCTGACGGCCCATCAAGTCGACGGGGCCGCCGCTGCGCGCGCCGTCATCAGCCGGGAAACCGTATCCGTCATCCAGCCCGGCCTGCGCCCCCACACTGTCGCCGGCAAGCGCCGCGCTGATGGCGTCGAGACGCCGGTTCGCCTGATCGAGTTCGTAGGTCAGTTCCTCGATGCGGCCGGTGAGGCGCTGGTTCTGTTCTTCAAGCTCGCCGATTCTCATCAAGGCGGCGCGCTGTCCGGCAAGCGCCTGCTGCACATCGGCCATTTGCGCCTGCAATGCACGCACATCGTCTTTCGTGCCGGCTGACGCCGCGCCCGTCATTATCACCGCGCTGAGAATGGCCAGAATGCCTGCTTTGACGCTCTTCATGATCATCACCTTTACTTTCAACCGGCTCGCATGACCGCCAGCGCGCCTGAACTGATACCTGAACTTTCCTATGTATAATCCAATACCACAGATCGCCAATATGGCGCCAAACTGCGGCGAAAAAAGGCCGCCGCCGGCACAGAAAAAGCGCGCCAATCATAACCAGACCGGCGCGCTTTCAAGCTTTTAACGGGCTCAAGCGCGAATTTAAGCGCCAACGCCCTGAATTGTCGTCGTCGAATTCCGGTTCATGGACCAAGCCTGCTCGGTTGAACGCGGATCGATCGGACGCTCCTTGCCGTAGGAAACCGTCGTAATGCGAGACGCATCAACGCCGAGGCTGACGAGGTAGGATTTCGCCGCTTCCGCCCGGCGCGCGCCAAGCGCAAGGTTGTATTCGCGCGTGCCGCGTTCGTCGCAATTGCCGGCGACCAGAACACGCGTTTGCGGATATTCCTTCAGCCACGCCGCCTGCTTGGCGAGCGTCGACTGCGCCTGCGGCGTCAGGGTGTACTGATCATAAGCGAAAAAGACGCGGTGCCCCGCCGCCTGCTCAAGATCGGTCTGCGAACCCGGCTCAACGCCTGTCGGCTGTGCGCCGACATTCGTATCGTTCGACGCCGTGGTGTCGAGACCGACGTCGTCATTCGTGCTTGCGCACGCGGAGAGCAACGCCAAAGTCGCAACAGCCCCCGCAAATTTCATCATTGTTTTCATAGCTTCTTTGCTCCACTTCCCCAGTCTTAGGCCTCAACACCTCAGGACTGATTTGTCCGGCCGGCGGGACCGCCCCCACCCTCAGCCAATTTGCTGCGTTTATCCGTTACGCTTCGCGGGCGCGCAAAATCACAACGGAATACTTAATTCCCCCGTCTTACAATTCCGTATCGGTCGGCCTTCAAAGTTTAATTCAAAGGTTTAACCAATTTGTGAATCGTAGCGAGACCCGCGCCAGCAATCAAGAACGACTGTTCCGGCGCGAAAATGAAATTTCAGTTACGAATCGCTCCTGTTTTTCATCCAAATTCTAATAGGTTACGGCAATAGCGGCGACCAGGCGGGGTCCGATGCGTCCCCCGGCGTGCGCACCCGACGAAGATTTCTGCCGGTCAGATCGACAGACCACAGAGAGGTTTCGCCGCCAGAGCCGTCGGCGCGCGTCGGCGACTGGCGGTAGAACATCAGCACCCGGCCATTCGGCGACCAGGTGGGCCCTTCTTCCAGAAAGCTCTCGGTCAGGAGCCGTTCGCCGGTCCCGTCCGGACGGATAACGCCGATATAGAAACGGCCCTGATAGGAGCGCGTAAACGCAATGAGGTCACCGCGCGGCGACCAGACGGGCGTTTGATAGCGCCCATCGCCGAAGGTGATCCGCTTCTGGTCCGAGCCGTCCGCATTCATCACGTAAATCTGCTGGGAGCCGCCCCGGTCAGAGGTAAACGCCACCCGCCGGCCGTCCGGCGACATGGTGGGCGAAGTGTCGATGGCGACATTGTTGGTGAGCCGCGTTAATTGCCGCGTCGACAAATCCATTTTGAAAACGTCGGAATTGCCGTTTCGCTCCATGGACATCAGCACCTGGCGGCCGTCCGGCGAAAAGCGCGGCGCGAACGTCATGCCGCGGAACGTGCCGAGCCGTTCCTGCTCGCCGGTTTCGATATTGAACAGATAGACCTGACCCGGACGGTTATCGAACAGCGCCATGTAGGTGATCTGCTGCTGGGTCGGCGAAAAGCGCGGCGTCAGCACCTGATAGTCGAGACCGTCCGTCAGCGGGATCGGATTGGCGCCGTCCTGATCCATGATCATCAGGCGTTTCACGCGCTTATCCTTTGGCCCGGTTTCGTGCACGAAAACGACGCGCGTATCGAAATAGCCGTCTTCACCGGTCAGCGTTTTATAAACAAAGTCGGCCACCTTGTGAGAGGCGCGCCGCCAATTGTCCGCAGGCGTCTTAAAGGCGACGGCGCCGAGCTGCTCGTTCGCGTACACATCCCATACGCGCGTTGAAACCTGAATGCGCCCGTCGGATAGCTCTTCGACGTCGCCGACAATCAGGACCTGCGCATTGATGATGCGCCAGTCAGCAAAACGCGGGCGCACATTGACGCTTTCGGGCTTTTCAATATAGGCGCGCTGATCGATCACCTGAAACAGCCCCGACCGGTCGAGGTCGTTCATGATGACGCCGGTGATATCGCGGCCAAGTTCAGCCGTCTGCGCATCGGCGCTCAAAAAGTTCGGCACGGCAATCGGCATCGGATCGACATTGCCTTGCGTGATGTCGATGCGCACACGCTGTGCGTGCGCCGGCGCCGCAACGCCGATTATCAAGACTGCAAGGACAACTAATATTCTAATCATGTCTCAAACTCTTTCCTCTTTGCCCCCGCTCGCTTTCATTCCGGCGTCATTCCATCGGCCTCATGCCGACTTCAAATTCTTTCCAGTCGTTGTATCGCGCCGGATCAAGAAAATTATATGGCTGGCATGCCACAACGGCTCTGACGGAGGCTTGTTCAGCAACTTTCCAGAAACGATTGTTTGAAAAGTTTATCTGCATTTCATTTGCAACCCGCGGCTGGCTCAACAACGTCCCGTCACGATTAAGTTCAAATTGCAGAACAACCAAAAGGTTTTCAGGGTTCGGCGCGCCGATCAAGGAAGACGTATTATAGCACCTTTCGATAGCCGCGACCATTTTCGCCTTGTCGCTGGCCGTCAGACGATCGCCGGCGCCAACCGCCTGGCGCGCCTGATCCGCAGTCTCGGTGACTTGCGAAGGGCTTTCCGCCGGGCGTTGCGCGCGCTCGTTTTCTTTTTCTTTGTTCACAAGCTGCGAGAGCGCATCCAGATCAAGCTCGGCGGTTTTTTGCTCCTGCGGCTGGACCGCCGGCGTTTCTTCCGGCGGCTCGGGCTCAGGTTCCGGCTCTTCTTCAGGCTCTTCCGGTTCCGGCTCCTCGATCACCGGCGCCGGTTCGGGTTCCGGTTCAGGCTCCGGTTCCGCTTCGGCGACTTGCTGTTCAGCCGGCGCGGGCGGCTCTTCTTCAGGCTCGGGCTCCGGCAGATCCGGCTCCTCGATGTCTTCTTCCACAGGCTCCGGCGCCGCAGCCGGCACGCTGGTCGTCAAGTCCAGTTCGGCCTCGCGGATCAGCTCCAGCGGCACATATTGCTCCGCTGTGACATCCGGAAATTTGCGGAACGGCGGCGTCACGAACGCCGCCCCGACAATCGCCAGGTGCAGAAGAACCGATGTGAAGACGCCAAAACGCATGAACTTAAGGGGCCTTATTTACCAAACCGTCCGTATGCGTCACTGAAGCTCGGGATCGGTAACGAGTCCGATACGCCGGAAACCAGCCGCATTGATGCGCCCCATAACGCGCACGACATCGCCATAGGCCCGGTTCTGATCGCCGCGGATGAATATTCTCTGGTCGTATCCGGCGACGGCGACCGCTTCCAGATGCGAAATGAGGTTTTCGTATTCCACCGGCGTTTCCTGCACGTAGATCGTACCGTCCGCAGACACCGTGACGGTCAGCGGCTCGCCTGTATCCTGAATGGGATTGGCCGCCGTTTCCGGCAAGTCAACAGAGACGCCCACCGTCAGCAGCGGCGCGGCGACCATGAAGACAATCAGCAGCACCAGCATGACATCGACGAATGGCGTGACGTTGATCTCCGCCATGTGGCGCGTGCGGCCGGGCCGGTGACGCCCGCCGCCGGGATTGAGATTGGCGCCCATCAGCGCGACCTCTCGTCAAGCTGGCGCGATAGGATCGCCGAGAACTCGTCGGCGAAACCCTGCAGACGAACGGCGAATGAATTGAGCGCGGAAGAATACCGGTTGTATCCGACCACGGCCGGGATCGCGGCGAGAAGACCGAGCGCTGTGGCGAACAACGCCTCGGCGATACCGGGCGCGACCACCGCGAGGTTGGTGTCTTTGGTCAGCGCGATCGCCTGGAACGCGTTCATGATGCCCCAGACCGTGCCGAGAAGGCCCACAAACGGGGCCGCCGAACCGACGGTGGCGAGCACGCCCAGACTTTTCTCAGCCTTTTCCAGCTCGCGTGAGACCGACACATTGAGGATTTTGTCGATCCGGTCGCGTGCGGAAATCGTCAGCGCCTCCGACCGTCCGCTCGTCTTGGCCGAACTCCATTCCTCCATGGCGGCGGCGAAAACCCGCGCCATGGGATGATCCTGCCGGTCGCGCGTCTTGCGGTATAGATCGTCCAGCGGCTTGCCGGACCAGAACTGGTCTTCAAATTTGTTGGATTTCGACTTCAGCCGCCCGAAAGTGAGCGATTTGTCGATAATCACCGCCCAGGACCAGATCGAGGCGATGACGAGAATGCCCATGACCGTCTTCACGACCGGGTCAGCGCGCAGGAACAAGCTCCATAAGCTGAAATCAGCTCCCACACCGGCGGTGGCGGCGCTTACGACTTCTGTTTCCATTATTCTTACATATCCCCTGATACTGATCCGCTGACCTTTTAGCGGGACTTTGTGACCAAATTTCATTGCCGCCGAACGCAAAAACCTTCGGATTCGGCGCGCATCATCTCTCTTGCGCGGCATGCTCCCGCGCGAAGCGAATTCATGGTTAACACCGAACGGGCGTGCTTTTAATCCCCTTATGCCGGGAAATTGGGCGAATGCGAGGCTTTGGGAAGACTTCCGCGCGGCGATTGCCAAAGTTTAATCCCGCCTTAACAAAAGCTTAACGCTGTTTTCCCCGCGTTAAAGGTTCTTTCGGGAAAGGACGGCGTCATAGGCGGCGAGCGCGGCGAACCCGGCCCAGCAGCAGATGCCGACAAATTTGGCGCCGTCCTCCACGACAATCAGGTCGAGGTCTTCCAGGACCACATCCCATCCTGTGCTGATCATGAAAAACAGGGCCGTCGCCGCCGCCAGCAAAAACCGCGTCGCCAGAATATCGCGCGCGAAAACTGCGCCGTAACCCAGCATCATGAGCGCGTAAGCCCCATATGTGACGATCTCCGGGACGCCGCGATAAGGCAATACGTCCTCATGCAGCAGGAACAGATCATCCAGCATGAAAATGAGGGAGATCGCCGCCGTCGCGCAGAGGAAAAGACGCCGCCGCCGGCCCGCAGCGACGCCGCGATCCATGAGAGCCGCCCCGAACAGCGCCACGCTCGCCGCCATTCCCCACAACACAACGCCAAGATTGGAAACCGCGCCAGTGTAATAGGTACAGCAATTTTCATCGAGCGCGGCGCTGGTGACGGTATCGCGCAAGAGAATTTCCGGGCTCGCCCAGGGCTGCAGTTGAACGGCGGCGAGCAACAAAACCGGCGGCGCGACGACAACGCCGAGTAAAGGCAGATCGCGCCATGCGCGTTGAAAGAGACTGTTCATTCTGTCTCTTTAAGGCGTTCAAGAATATCGGCGGGAAGCCGACGCGCCGCGCCGGCGAGATTCATACAAGCGGCTTCAACGGCGGCGCGCGCAATCAAGGTTTCTTCCCGCCAGATTTCCTGAGCCAGAAACATCCGCGCGCCTTTGGCCGACAGAAATTGCGTGCGCACTTGTAGCATATCGTCGATCCGGGCGGGCGCGATCCATTCCGTCGTCATCTTGCGGACGGCGAAGGCGAGCGGTTCATCGCGTTTGAGCATTTGCGAATGATGAACGCCGACCGCCCGCAACGCTTCGGTGCGGCCGCGTTCAAAAAACTTCAGATAGGCGGCATGATAGACGACACCGGAAAAATCCGTGTCCTCGTAGTAAATTCTTATGCCCAACAGATGCGTGCGCGGTTCGCTCATGGCTCTTTAATGTCGCAAGCCCGCTTGCCCTGCAAGGAAAAGGCGCTGTAACCAAGCCAAATGAAAATTATCGGCAATCCGGACTGGACCAACCCCGCCGTGCGGGCGAAGAACGCGCTCGCCGCCCCTTTGCGCCGCACGCTGGCGCTGACGGGCAAGTGGGCGCCGGCAGGCAAGGCTGCGCGGCAAACCGAACAGACCGAAACGCTGACGCTTTCCGGCGACAAGCCGGCGCAGAAAAGGCTCGTTTACAAACTACGCCGCCCTGAAAGCGAAACGGTTGAAAACCTTCTGTACACGGCGGAAGGCATGGGCGTTCTGAACGGCGGGATCGTCGAGCGGTTTTCCGTGCGCGCGCCCTCCGTGCCGGAAATCCTGAAAACGCCGAAAGACGCCGCACGCACCATTGCGCAAGGGACGGTCATCGAAGCGGAAACGCCATACACTTACGGCGACTGGGTCGGCGACTTCGTTCGGGCCATGGCGACGGCGAACAAGATCGCCGGGCCCGTCGTCATGCCGGCGTTTCTGGCTGAAAAACCTTATGTGGCCCGCGACATCGCCGCGCTTGGATATTCAATGGAAATCGCAGACGCGCCCTTGCGCATCGAGAAAGCGATCGTCTTGCGAAAGACAATTCCGAGTTACTACTGGCGTGAAGAAGATGTCGGCGCCTATCGCGCGGCGTTCGGGCTGGCGCCCGCCAGGGCCCGCAAAGGCTCGATCACCTATCTCGGCCGGTTCGGCACGGTGTCGGAATCGGTGCAGCGGGACTACCCGTCGGAAAGTGTCGCGGCGATTGTCGAATCGCTTGGCGGTTTTGTTTTCGACGCCCGCCACGCCGCGCCGGATAAATTCAATGATATGGCGCCGCAGATGGAAACCGTCATCGCCGATCAGGGCTCGGCGCTGTTCGGCGTCATGCACTGGCGCACGAAAAACGTTATTGAACTGACGCGGCGCGACTGGTGGCACAGCGCCAATCTTTTTATCGCGAAAGCGTCAGGCGTCGAAAACTACGCCGTGATCGCCATTGACGATCTTGACGAGGCCGCGCTCCGTAATCGGATTGAAGGCCATTTGCGTGAGTTCGGCGTTCTAGCGTGAATAGACGATCATATTATCAAGCAGCGTCGTCGCGCCTTGGCCGCTCATCCAGAATATGGCGATCATTCCGGCCGTGAACATGGTCCATACAGCGCCGAAGATCAGCAGAAACTTGATCGACTGATTGACGCCGAACGAAAGCACCGCCCGTTCGGGCTTCGACGGGTCGTATCGCACCGCAACTTGCGCGCCTGAAGGCAAAGCGCTGTGAATATCACTATGAAACTTGCGGCTGCTTGATCCTGAGTACCCGAACGCAATTTTCTTGCCTTCGATTTCGCGGCCATTGGCGTTGTAGGTGTAGCGCACATCCGTTCTGTACGTCGTGTCGCCCTCGCTGTCAGTACTGGTGATGAAGTCCGATGAAAGGATGGTCCCGGGCGTCGTCGGCCAATTTTGCGCCTTGTTCGACATGTTGAGCGAATGCAGTCCGAAACCGAGAATGCCGAACCCGACCGCGAGAAACAGTCCGAAAAACAGTGTCAGAAAAATCGATCCGCTCATGCATGCGCCTCCCCGATTTTGCGCCGGAAGGCTACTTCGCATTCCTCACCATATTATGACCAAGCGCGGTCTATTCGTTCGTAAATAAATCATCCGCGGCGCTTTTCGGCGCGGACAATCCCAGATGCGTCCAGGCGCTCTTTGAAAGAACGCGGCCGCGCGGCGTGCGCTGGATCAGGCCCTGCTGCAAAAGAAACGGCTCGATCACATCCTCAACCGCGTCGCGCGCTTCCGCCAAGGCGGCGGCGAGGGTTTCAACGCCCACCGGGCCGCCGCCGAAATGCTCCGCAATCAGACGAAGATAGCGCCGGTCCAGCGGATCGAGGCCGAGCCCGTCGATTTCAAGACGCTTGAGCGCCTTGTCGGCGACTTTCGCGTCGATGCAGCCGGCGCCTTCCACCGTCGCCACGTCGCGCACCCGGCGCAACAGCCGTCCGGCGACGCGGGGCGTGCCGCGCGCGCGGCGCGCAATCTCATCGGCGCCGTCGGCGGACATTTCAGCGGAAAGCAATGACGCGCCGCGCACAATGATCCGCGCGAGGTCTTTTTCGGAATAAAAATCGAGCCGCACCGGAATGCCGAACCGGTCGAGCAGCGGCTTCGCCAGCAGTCCCGAACGCGTCGTCGCGCCGATCAACGTAAAGCGCGGCAGATCGATGCGGACGGAACGCGCCGCAGGCCCCTCGCCGATGATGAGGTCGAGGGCGTAATCCTCCATGGCCGGATAGAGCACTTCCTCCACCGCAGGCGACAGGCGGTGAATTTCGTCGATGAACAAAACATCGCCCGCTTCGAGATTGGTGAGGAGCGCGGCGAGATCGCCGGGCTTGGTGATCGCCGGGCCGGACGTCGCGCGGAAATTGACTTCAAGCTCGTTGGCGACGATCTGCGCCAGCGTCGTCTTGCCGAGACCCGGCGGCCCGTGGAAGAGCACGTGATCGAGCGCTTCGGCGCGCGCCTTCGCCGCCTGCACGAAAACGCGGAGATTATCCTTCGCGCCCGGCTGACCGACGAAATCGTCAAGACGCTTGGGACGCAGCGCGGCGTCCGCATCTTCCGGTTTGCGCGCGCCTTCGATCAGCCGGTCGTTATGGTAAGCAGGTTCAGCCATTATTCATGCTACGCTTTATTGTTTCCTCAAGACGTTCAAAAAATTCTGTTTGAAATTTCTCAACTCTCTCAAGGTATCGCCGCTGCTGCTCGTCTTCCTTGGCTAAATAATCGTCGTATTTATCAACATGATTTTTATTCGATCGGCCCATAGTAAGCATGAGGAACAAGAAAAACACTATAAAGATCAATAGCGGCGCTAGGTTTAGCAAAAACTCTAACCAACGTGGAGTTTCTTCCTCGGCAGCCCTGTGCTGAATTCTTACAGGAATACCTGCTTCATAAAGATGGTCAGCAATAGGAGTTTGCGGTGTAACCTGAGCGTAATAACGAGATCCATCAGTCGTTTTTATATTTATCCACCAGCCATCTCCTGAAACGCGCCCCCACTCCACAACTCCATCATCAATAAATTTGCGAATGTCAAAATAAGTGACTTCTTTATCTTTACTCTCATCTGTAGAAGTGGCTTCTTGCGCCAACGTTGGGGAAACAATCGTCACTACCGAAACAAGAAGCAGAATTAATCGACTCATTTTATTACTCCTCACGCCGCCGCCAGTTCTTTCAGCGCCGCCTTGATCAGCGCTTCGACGCCGGGCTCGTTCATCGCTTCCGCGGCGCGGGCGACGGCGCGGCGCGCCTCCACCCCGTCATAGCCTAAATTGGCGAGCGCGGAGACCGCGTCCGCTTTTGCGCTGAGCGCCGGGTCAGCAGGCGGCCCGCCCGCCGCTTTTTTGCGCGCGGCCATGGCGATCACCTCGCCTGTCGCGCCTGCGAGGCTTCCCGCTTTCGACTGCAATTCGGTGACGATGCGCTGGGCGAGTTTTTTACCCACACCATGCGCGCGCGAGACTGCGGTGACATCTTCCGCCGTCACCGCATCGTACAGTTCGGAGGGCGTTAAAACCTGCAACAGCCCGAGCGCGTGCTTGGCGCCGACCCCTTGCACGCTCTGCAACAGGCGAAACGCCTGACGCTCATTCTCCGAGGGAAACCCGTAAAGCCTGATCAGATCCTCGCGCACCAGCGTTTCAATCGAGAGCGCCGCCTCCTCGCCGACGCCGAGATTTTGCAACACGCGCGGCGCCGCATGGATTTCGTAGCCGACGCCGTTCACGTCGATCAGCGCTGTATCCTCCGAAACGGAAATCACCAAACCTTTGAGCCTGCCAATCATCTATGACGCCTCCAGTCGTCTGAACGTTCCGTGATGGGCGTGACAGATGGCGACCGCCAGCGCGTCCGCCTCGTCGCCCGCCACATCGCCGCATTTCGGCAACAGCACTTTCACCATGGCCGCCACCTGGCGCTTGTCCGCATGACCCTTGCCCACCACGGATTTCTTCACCGAATTCGCCGCGTATTCCGAGACGGGCAAGCCGGTCAGCGACGGCGCGAGAAGCGCAACGCCCCGCGCCTGCCCCAGCACCAGCGCATCGCGCGGAGAGGCGTTGACGAATGTTTCTTCAACCGCCGCCTCATCCGGGCTGTATTCTTCAAGGAAAGCCGTGAGCGTTTCGAATATCGCGCCGAGTTTTTGCGCGTGCGGCGCCGCCCGCTTTGTGCGGATCACGCCGGAGGCCACATAGGCAAGCCGGCTTCCGGCGCAATCGATAACGCCCCAGCCCGTGGCGGCTGAGCCCGGATCGATTCCGAATATGCGAATCACGCCTGTCATGGCGCGACCATGACCCGTTTCGCAGCCGAACAAAAGAACAAAAGGGGAATTAGCGCCGCCGTTGCAGGCGTTTTTTCAGACTTTCAACGTTTTGCCGCAACGGCGCATCAAGCAACTCCGGCTGCGCCAGCAGATCATCCAGCAGGGCCAGCGCACCCGCCTTGTCCTGATCGCGTCCGTCCCCTTCGGCCAGCGAGACGGCATATAAAAACATGCCCTGAGGATCGCCCGCTTCCGCCGCCCGCTGAAATAAATCGGCCGGAGAAAGGCCGTCCGCTTGCGCCGCGCCGTCATGAATCATCAGGCCGTAGCCGACGAGCGCCGGCGGGAAACCGGCTTCGGCGCCCTTGCGCATGTGTTCCGGCGCGGGCGTCCCGTCAGACGGAACAACGCCGGATTGTTTCAAAAGGGCGAGATTGTAGTGCGACACGGGATCGTCCGCCTCGGCGGCTTTCTCAAACCACATGGCGGCTTCCTGCGTGTTTTTTGAAACGCCGTCGCCGGAGAGATAGGCGATCGCAAGGTTGCGCTGCGCTTCGGCTTCGCCCGCCGCCGCCGCCTCGCGGAAAAGCGAAATCGCGCGCGCCTTATCCGCCGTAACGCCGTCGCCTTCGGCGTACATCACGCCAAGCCGGAGTTTGGCGCGGGCGTGCCCGTGCCGCGCCGCCAGCTTGTACCAGCCCGCCGCCGTGGCGGCGTTTTGCTGAACGCCCTCTCCGGCGAAAGCAAGTTCGCCCAGTGCGAATTGCGCGTCCGGCTGGCCAGCGCGGGCCGCCTTTGCATAGAGCGTCAAGGCCTGCTGAACATCTTTCTGCGTTCCCAGACCGTTTTCGTACAGATAGCCGAGGAGATGTTCCCCATCCGCATCGCCTGCTTCGGCGAGAACCGAAGCTTTTTCGAACGCTGCATCATATTCACCGTCCAGCAGATGCTGAAACGCCTGGGCTGCGTCTTCGCCGGCGCGGGCAGGCGCGAGCGAAAACAGGATTGCAAGCAAGACACATGAAAGGCGGTGCATCATTCCGCTGAGGATAGGATGGTTTTCACCCTGCGCCTAGCGCTGCCGCGGTTTATCGCGCGTCCGGCTGCAGCGCGATCTCAGCCTGATCCGCCGCGCGATGAACGCCGCCGAGAACGGCCAGTGAAAAACTCAGCGCGACGATGGCGACGCCGCACGCCACAATATGCCAGTTCCATCTCATTGCGTATCACCCGCGATTGCCAGATCGGCGGCCAGCGCCTTGAAGCCAACAACGCAAGAATCATTCCGGGTTATCGCTTATGCAGCTTTGATTGCGGCGTTGAACGATTTTACCGCCGCCGCCGGCCCGTCTGCATGGTTCCACACCGCAGCGGACGCTGCGAGAAAATCCGCGCCGGCGCGCACCAGCGGCCCGCAGTTTTCGGGCGTGATCCCGCCAATGGCGACGCAGGGCAAGGTGGTTGCAAACGACCACCATTCGACCAGTGACGGCTCGGCTTTCGTGGAGGCCGCTTTCGTTGCGGTTGGAAAAAACGCGCCGAAAGCCACATAATCGGCGCCAGCCTCGCCCGCCTGCAACGCCAGATGTTTCGAATTGTGACAGGTGACGCCAATTGTGGCGTCGTCGCCCAGCACCGTCCGCGCTTTTTTGCACGAGGCGTCGGACTGACCCACATGAACACCGTCCGCGCCGCATTTAACAGCGAGGTCCGGCCGGTCGTTTATGAGAAAGGCGACATCATGTTCGCGCGCCAGCGGTATCAATGTCTCTGCGGCGCGAAGAATCTCCGTATCGCTCGCTGGTTTTTCCGCCGTCTTCAATCGCAACTGAAAACAGGCAATGTCGCCGCCGCCAAGCGCGCGCGCGAAATCATCGCGGATCACATCGAGATCATCGATCTGCGGCGGCGAGATGAGGTATAAACGGCAATCATGGCGCATCAGCGCTATATAGACTGACCTATGCGGAATTTAATAGCGCCCGCGTCAGGCCGATTGCAGGGCGGCTCTTTCACGCTCGGCCCGTTCGCGCTCCGCCTGTGTTTGCGCAACTTTAGGTTTCAATAATTGTCGTTTTATTTCCGCCGGGATGGCATTATAGAGCGACGGTGCCGCGATGTTCAGACGCGCACGCGCTTCGGCGAGCGGCAGCGGCAGCAATTCCTCCACATCATATTCCAGAATCCATTCAGATTTGCGCGCGTTCCGTTTGGCTTCAGCCAGCGCCTTTTGAATCGGCTGAAACGGCTGTTCCAGTTTCTGCGCCAATAAACCTATGGCGACGATCAGTTTAAATCCGGGGTTTCCGGTCTGCTGGCGCGTAAACACAAGGTTACAAAGCTCTCCCAGCGCATCGCGGCCATAACCGGTCAGCACATGCCAGAGATCATGGCTGACCTGAAGATGCATGAATAGCCGCATATATTCTGAAAACTCAGGATACGCATCATATTCTATGCCAGCCTCGCCGGCGGCCGCCAGAAGACCGTCGGGGGTCAGGTTCTCCCCTTCCATAAAGGCGAGATAAGCGCGGCCGAGACTGCCTTCAGGCAGCGTTCTCAGATAATCGCGATCGCCAAGGAACTCTTCGAGCTTGATCGGCGCATCGACGACGCGTTTTCCGTAGGGCGCCGCCGTGAACCGCCTGAACATTTTTTTTGCCGAGTCGCCGGAAAGGGCCTGTACAATTTCAAAAACCTGACGGGTGTCTTCCTTGTTACGTACAAGGCGAATGACGCTAACGAATGCATGGAACGGCCGCACCGGCATGGACGGCGGGGTCGGATAGCCGTTGATCCATTCATAATCTTCCGGCGGAATTTCTATGCGTTCGACTGACGGGCTTGTGGGATCCACCCCTTGCGTTGTCATGATGCCGCCATCCTCCTGTTCCGCCAGTGTTACGGGATAGCGTTACACTGGCCAGTTTACATAAAAGATGTTGCGCTCATCAACAGCGATTTCAAGAGCAGAATCGGAAAAAAGCCGGGCGTTTGGCCTGCGACATGACAAGAAGCGCCGGCCGCCGGCGGGGCCCCCGCGGTCATCCGGCGCGCGAGGCTTCGTAAATGCTGTCGATCGCCTCCGCGAGCTTGGCGTTGAACACCTCATCGCTCTGATCTGCGGAAAGACCTTCGGTCAGCGCCCGCGAAAAGCTGGCGATCATGCCCGTGTTTTGCGCCAGTTTTTCATTCGCTTCCGCGCGCGAATAGCCGCCCGAAAGCGCAACCACGCGCATCGTACGCGAGTCATCGATCAGCGGTTTGTAAAGGTTCGCATTGCTCGGCAGTGTCAGTTTCAGCATGATTTGTTTACCGTCCGGCAAATCCGCCAGATGCTTTTTGATTTCCGCCAGGAGGATATCTTCCGCTTCCGCCTTGTCGGGTATCGAGATCGTCACCTCGGGCTCCAGAATGGGAATGAGCCCGTGGGACAGGATCTGTTTGCCGGCCTCGAACTGCTGGGCGACGATGGCGGCGATCCCTTTCGGATTCGCGGCGTCAATCACCGAGCGCATTTTGGTGCCGAAAATTCCTTTTTTCACAGCGCGCTCAAGCAGCGCGTCGAGATCCGGCATGGGCTTCATCAGCTTGACGCCGTCTTTCTCTTCCTCAAGCCCCTTGTCGACTTTCAGGAAGGGAACAACGCCGCGTTCCTCCCAGAGATATTTGGCCGTAGGCGTCCCATCGATATCGCCGTCCATGGTCCGCTCGAACAGAATGGCGCCCATAACCTTGTCGCCGGTAAATGGCGGCGCCTTGATAATGCGCGAACGCATCTCGTGGATGAGACCGAACATCTCCTCATCGTTCGACCACTGACTGTCGTCGACACCGTAGAGCTTCAGCGCTTTCGGCGTCGAACCGCCGGACTGATCGAGCGCGGCGATAAAGCCGTCCTTGTTGGCGGCCTGGTCCGCCATTTTCGCGTTGGTCATCAATTCCTCCCGAATGTCGATTAAATCGCCGGTTTCACTGATCCGGCGATTGTTCCAGCGCCGCCACGCCCGGCAGCGTCTTGCCTTCCAGCCATTCCAGAAACGCCCCGCCTGCAGTCGAGACATAGGTGAAATCATCCTCAACGCCGGCCGCCGCCAGCGCCGCCACCGTATCGCCGCCGCCGGCCACGGCGACAAGATCAGACTCTTCCACCTGTTTCGCCGCGAAACGCGCCGCCTCCACCGTCGCCGTGTCGAACGGTTTGATTTCAAACGCGCCCAGCGGACCGTTCCACACCAGCGTTTTGGCGTTCTCGATTTTATCCGCAATCCGGTCGACCGTGTCGGGCCCGAGATCAAGGATCATATCGTCGCCCTTCACCGCATCCGCGCCGACGACTTCCCGGTCGGCGCCTTCCTTGAACTCTTTCGCCACGACGACATCGGTCGGCAAAACGATCTCGCAGTTCGACTTTTCCGCCTGCGCCATAATCTCGCGCGCCGTATCCGCAAGGTCGGGTTCGCAAAGCGATTTGCCGACATTGACGCCCCTGGCGAACAAAAACGTATTCGCCATGCCGCCGCCGACCACGAGAACATTCGCCTTGCCAACAAGATTTAACAGCAATTCAATTTTGGTGGACACTTTTGCGCCGCCGACCACCGCCATCATCGGCCGCACCGGCGCCGATAGCGCGGCTTTGAGATAATCAAGCTCACGCTCCATGGCGCGACCGGCGGCGGACGGCAGCAGGCGCGCAATCGCTTCCGTCGAAGCGTGCGCGCGATGCGCTGATGAGAATGCGTCATTCACATAAAAATCGCCATTTTCCGCCAGCGCTTTTGCAAATTCCTGATCGTTCGCCTCTTCGCCGGGATGAAAACGGGTGTTCTCGAAAACGGCCACATCGCCGTCGAGCATATTCTTGACCGTCTTGCTTGCAGGTTTGCCGATGCAATCCTCAGCAAATTCAACCTGTCCGCCCAGAAACTTTTCGAGCGCTTTGGCCGCCGGTTTCAGCGACATGTCTTCGTCAGGTTTTCCCTTTGGCCGGCCGAAATGGGACAGCAGCAGAACTTTCGCGCCTTTTCTGGAGAGTTCCTGAATGGTCGGCAGGGACCGCTCTATGCGTGTTGCGTCCGTTACCTCGCCATCTTTCATCGGTACATTCAAATCGACGCGGACCAAGACCCGCTTGCCCGCGACGTCCAGATCATCGAGCGTTTTATAACCCGCCATTTGCTTGCTCCTCGCCGTCCGCATCGCAGTAATAAAATGTCACCGGCTCGCCGCCGTTTCGCGAAATGCGCAACCGTTCTCCGTCGAGATCGACGTCAGCAGTTTCCATCACGGTCTGGCCTTCACCAGTGCAACGCATTTCAAGCCGCCAGCCGCCGTCGGTCCCCTCTTCCGAAGACAGGATATCGCAGGTGTTTTCATATCCCAGAAACTGATCCGCCGTGAATTCAACGGGTCCCGGCTCGCCCGGCGCAACGGCGCACAGCTCTTTGTCTGCGGCCCATACGCCGATATACAGCGGATCAGCCGCGGCGCCGACAAGCGGCTCGCCCTCTTCGGTGGCCTTGGGTTCTTCAACGACGACTTTTTCGTTGCACGCCGCAAGCCCGGCGAACGCCAGCGCCGTAAAAATCCTCAAAGAGATACTGGTGTTCATCATGGCCGGCCTCCGCTGAAAAAATCGCCCCGGTGAGAACGATTTTTCAGCCTGAAGAGTTCCCTTTTACAGATAACGCGCCATTTCCAGCGCCGTATCCGTCATGCGGGTCGAGAAACCCCACTCATTATCGTACCAGGTCAGAATGCGTACGAGCTTGCCTTCGAGAATTTGCGTCTGATCGAGGGCGAAAATCGACGAACGCGGATCATGATTGAAGTCGGACGAGACGAGCGGCTTATCCGTAAAGCCCAGAACGCCTTTAAGTTTGCCGTTGGCTGCTTCCGTAATGGCGTTATTGACCTCTTCGACTGTCGTATCCCGCTTTGGCGTAAACACGAAATCGACAACGGAAACATTCGCCGTCGGCACGCGCACCGACGAGCCCGCAAGCTTTCCGTTGAGGTCCGGCAATACAAGGCCGACCGCTTTCGCCGCGCCGGTCGAGGTAGGGATCATGTTCATCGCCGCCGCGCGGGCGCGATAAAGGTCCTTGTGCATCGTATCGAGCGTCGGCTGGTCGCCCGTATAGGAGTGGATCGTCGTCATATAACCGCGCTCGATGCCGATCGCGTCATGCAGGACTTTTACGACCGGCGACAAACAGTTCGTCGTGCACGAGGCGTTGGAGACAACCAGGTCTTCCGCTGTCAGGCTGCCGTGATTGACGCCGTAAACAATCGTCTTGTCGGCGCCGGAGGCCGGCGCTGATACGAGAACCCGTTTTGCGCCAGCTTCCAGATGCAACGCGGCTTTTTCTTTCGACGCGAAAAAACCTGTGCACTCGTAAACGATGTCCACATCCATTTCGCCCCAGGGCAGTTTTGCCGGATCACGCTCGGACAATACCCTGATAGGCCCCTGCCCGACATCGATCGTATCGTTGCGCACCTTCACTTCGTTGGGGAATCTACCATGCACGGAGTCGTACTGAACAAGATGCGCGTTCGTCTCGACGGGACCGAGATCGTTGATCGCCACCACATCGACGCCCTTGCGCCCGGTTTCCACAATGGACCGCAGCGCCAGGCGCCCGATCCGTCCAAAGCCGTTAATTGCAACTTTTAGAGCCATTCATTCCTCCTACCCGATCAACCGTTTGGCTTCGGCGGCGACCGCCTCGGCCGTAACGCCAAAATGTTTGAAAAGATCGCTGGCCGGCGCCGATGCGCCAAACCCGCTCATGCCGATAAAACTGTCTTCGGGACGCAAGAACGCGTCCCAGCCCTGACGCAACGCCGCCTCGACGCCGATGCGCGGCTTGTCGCCCAGTATTTCCCGCCGATAGGCGTCGGACTGACCGGCGAAGAGCTCGAAACAGGGCGCCGAAACGACACGCGCCTTGACGCCGTCCGCGCCCAGCGCTTCGCGCGCTTTAAGCGCCAGCGACACTTCAGAGCCGGACGCAATCAGCGTGACGTCATACGCATCTTCGCCCGCAATCACGTAAGCGCCGCGCGCGCTCAAATTTTCGTCCTGATGCGTCAGACGCGCCTGCTCCAGTCCCTGACGGGTCAGCGCAATAACGGAAGGGGTTGCAATATGCTTCAGCGAAAGCTCCCAGCACTCCGCCGTTTCAACGCCGTCGCACGGGCGATAGACATTCAGATTGGGAATGGCGCGCAACGCCGCCAGATGTTCGACCGGCTGGTGCGTCGGCCCATCCTCGCCAAGACCGATGGAATCATGCGTCATGACATAGACAACGCGTATCCCCATCAACGCCGCAAGACGGATCGACGGACGGCAATAGTCGGTGAACACGAGAAACGTGCCGCCATACGGAACGACGCCGCCATGCAGCGCCATGCCGTTCATCGCCGCCGCCATGGCGTGCTCGCGGATGCCGTAATAGACGTAGCGGCCGGCGTAATTTTCAGCAGACAGAATATCGATGTTCTTCGTTTTCGTATTATTCGACCCTGTCAGGTCCGCCGAACCCCCGACTGTTTCCGGCACGGCCGCATTGACTACGTCAAGCGTCAATTCTGACGCTTTTCGCGTCGCCAGTTTCTGCGGCTGGTCGGTCAGGGTTTTTTTATAGTCAGACAGCGCCGCTGAAAGGTCGCCGGCGTAATCACCCGCCATCGCCGCTTTAAAAGCGTTGCAATGCTCGCTGGCGCTGACGCGCTTATCCCACGCCGCATAGGCATCCTGTCCGCGCGCGCCGGCGTCGCGCCATGCGCTCAAAACGTCATCGGGAATTTCAAATGGCGCATGCGGCCAGTCGAGGCTTTTGCGGGCCGCCGCAATTTCTTCATCGCCGAGCGGCGCGCCATGGGCCGCGTTCGTGCCCGCCTTTTTCGCCGCGCCGTAGCCGATGACGGTCTTGCACGCGATCATCGTCGGGCGATCGGACTGTCTTGCGCTTTCAATCGCCGCTGCGACGGCGTCAGAATCATGACCGTCGACGCGGGCGGTCTCCCATCCGCTGGCGGCGAAGCGGGCAAGCTGGTCGGTTGAGTCGGAAAGCGACACCGGCCCGTCAATGGAAATATCGTTATCGTCCCACAAGACAATCAGCTTGCGGAGCTTTAAATGGCCGGCGAGCGCAATCGCTTCCTGACTGATCCCTTCCATCAGGCAGCCGTCGCCGGCGATGACATAGGTATGATGATCGACAACATCCTCGCCGAAACGGGCGTTCAGATGCGCTTCGGCGAGCGCCATGCCGACGGCGTTGGCGAGTCCCTGTCCCAGCGGTCCGGTTGTCGTCTCCACTGCGGGCGCATGACCATATTCAGGATGCCCCGCCGTTATCGAACCCAATTGGCGAAAGGTCTTTATCTGCTCAAGGCTCATATCCTCATAACCGAGCAGATAGCCGAGCGCATAAATCAGCATTGAGCCGTGACCGGCTGACAGGACGAACCGGTCGCGGTCGGGCCAGCCCGGTTTTTCCACATTAAATTTCAGAAACCGGGAAAACAGAACAGTCGCGACATCCGCCATGCCCATGGGCATGCCGGGGTGCCCGGAATTGGCGCGCTCCACCGCGTCCATGGACAATGCGCGGATAGCATTCGCCATATGTGGAAAATCGTGCCGTGCCTGGCTGGCGTCAGTCATGCGATACGCCCCAAATGAAGCTTGATTAAACGCGGAAATAACGCGAGCGTACATGCATCGCGGCGATGGAACGGTCAAGGCTGGCGGCAGGCCCGCTGGACAGAATCACAAGCCAGGGCCAAATTGACGCGAAAATCATCGATCTGCTTTTAAGGAGCGCTCATGACTTTGTTAGAAAAATCAGTGCGCAATCTGGCCGACGCGCTCGAGGCGCTGGAAACAAAGCTCGACGCGCGCCTCGGCGATCTGGACGCCAGCAGCGATTCCATCGCCTCCGCGAAACGCCAGGCGCAGACCGCGCGAAAAGCGACCGACCACGCGAGCCAGGGGGTCGCCGCCGCGATTACCGACATAAAATCGATCCTGGCTGAAGATGACGGAGCAAACAGAGGCGCCGATGAGTGAAGTTGAAATCCGCGTCAATGGACGCGAGTACAAGGTTACCTGCGAAGAAGGTCAGGAAGAACGTCTGCAGCGCATCGCGGCGTATTTCGACAAGCGCGTGACAAATATGGTCGATGATCTCGGGCAAATCGGCGATGCGCGCCTGATGCTGTTGTCGGCGCTTACCATCTGCGATGAGCTGTTCGAGGCCAGAGAAACCGCTCAGGATTACGAAAACGCAGGCGACGCCCTGGACCCTGAAACTGTGGGCGGCGCGAGCCGCGCGATAGAGGCCGCAGCCCACCGCGTCAGCGAGATGGCGGCGCGGCTGGAAGACGCATAGCGTCAACCGATAGCCGGCAGCGCCGTGGCGCGCTCGGTATCAAGATATTCCGCCGAAACCGGCTTCAGCGAGCCTTGCGCCGTTTCAATGAGCAACGGATTCCCCGTGGGAATCTCAACATTCACGATATCGTCGTCGGAAACGTCGAACAAAATCTTCACCAGCGCGCGCAAGCTGTTCCCATGCGCCGCAATGATCAGCGATTCGCCTGACCTGATACGCGGCGCGATCTCTTTTTCAAAATACGGTTGCACGCGTTCCAGCGTCAGTTTCAGTGATTCTGTCCCCGGCACGACGACGCCGGAGCTTTTGTAGCGCGGGTCAGCGCTCAGATCGAACTCGGCACCGGATTCCATTTCGGGCGGCGGAATATCGTAACTGCGCCGCCAGATTTTCACCTGATCCGCGCCGTGTTTTTCAGCCGTCTCCGCTTTGTTCAGACCGGTCAGACCGCCATAATGGCGCTCGTTCAATTCCCAGCTTCGCGTCACCGGCAGCCACATCCGGTCCATCTTATCCAGCGTCAGCCACAACGTCCGGATCGCGCGTTTCAAAACGGACGTGTAACAGGCGGAAAACTCAATTCCCGTTTGCTTTAAAAGAACGCCTGCTTTTTCAGCCTCGGCGCGGCCCTTGTCCGTCAGATCGACGTCGACCCAGCCGGTAAAGCGGTTTTCAAGATTCCATTGGCTCTGGCCGTGACGAACGAGCGCTAGACGCGTCATATCGGTGCTTTCCTCGTTTTTGTTCTTCCGTCTCTTAGAAGCTGGGCGCAGCCTTGGCTAGACTTCGCCGTCACGAGTAGTAAGGAAGGGAAATTCTCTGTCAGGAAGCAATCAATGACTAAAAAGCCGAATGTTGCGCTTGCCCTTCACGGCGGCGCCGGTGCGCGCCGGGGCCGGGACTATTCAAAGGCCGAACAGCACCTTTTCGAACTCGTTCGGCAGGGTGAGACGCTCTTGAAGGACGGCGCCCCTGCAATCGACGTCGTCGAAACCCTCGTAGCCGAAATGGAGGCCTCCGGTCTTTACATCGCCGGGAAAGGCGCAGCGCCCAATCAGGCCGGATACGCCGAACTCGACGCATCGATCATGGCGTCTGAATCCGGCGGCTACGCGCGCAAGGCGGGCGCCATTGCCGCTGTCAAACATTTGAAAAGCCCCATCAGGGCGGCGCGCGCCGTAATGGATAAAACGCCTCATGTCATGCTGGCCGGACGCGGCGCGGAAAACTTCTGCGCGCGGCAAGGCTTTGAATTCGTCGATGAACTTGAAAGTTATTATGTTGTTCCGGTTGGCGTCGATCCCGCGGAAATGACGCAAGCTGAACTCGGCCACGGCACAGTCGGCGCTGTGGCGCTCGACGCCGATGGACGCCTTGCGGCCGGTACGTCAACCGGCGGCGTTTTCGGCAAGCTTGAAGGCCGCGTCGGCGACACGCCGCTTATCGGTTCCGGTACGTGGGCGGATGAATTTGTCGCGGCCTCATGCACGGGGCTCGGCGAATATTTTATTCTTGCCGGCGGCGCGCAGGATGTAGCAAGCCGTGTCTGCTACCAGGGCGCCGGCCTCAATCAGGCGACGGCCAGCCTGATCAAGGATGTCGGCAAGCTTGGCGGCGACGGCGGCGTCATTGCGGTATCGCGCGAAGGCGAAGTCGCCTTCGCCTGGAATTCCGACGGCATGAAACGCGCCGGCTTCGGGCCCAATCAGGAAATTTTCGCCGCCACCTTTTAATCGCTCTTGACCGCTCGGGCGATCTGCAATTCCAGACGCTTTAGCTCGCGCAAGACCCGGTTCGATTCCATGCGCATCCAGAACCACACCTTCATGAAGGCGACCATGGTGGCCAGAAACCATGCGCCGCCGCCCCACAGGAGCTTTGCGTTAATGTCGGTAATCGTAAAAAATTTCCAGGCGGCGTAAAAGAATGCGATATTCAGGATCGTACCGACAATCAGGCTCATTACCGACACCCACGCCATCCGTCCCTGAAAAACGGATTTGATTTGTCCCATCAATCCCTGCTCGGGAAACTGTTTCAGCAAAGCCCGGTCTTCTTCATTTAAGACGTCTTCAATTTGTTTATCGAGGTCATCCATTGCTTTCTTCTCCTTCCAGCGCGGCGCGCAATTTGCGGCGCGCATACATCAGGCGGGTCTTCACGGTGCCCGCCGGAATCCGCAGCGCTGCAGCAATTTCCGCAACGCTCAAATCCTGTTGATAAAAAAGCGCAATCGCCGCGCGTTGCGGCGCCGGCAACGCATTCAGGGCGGCGCTGAGGCGCGCATTCGGAGAATCGGGCGCGTTATGCGCGCCTTCATAATCCAGACGGGACGCGTCCGCCGCATAGGCGTCCATCAGCTTCCTGTCCCGCTGACGGCGGCGGATAGCGTCCGCCGCCCGCCGCGTTACGATGCGAAACGCCCACGCATGAAAAACACGCACGTCATCAAGTTTGCTCAGTCCTCTTGTAATATCCGCCCAGGCGTCCTGCGCAATGTCGCGCGCCAGATCCGGCTCGCCCGCCAGCCGATAGGCATGCGCCGCGAGCTTTGGTTGCCATCGCGCCGCCAGCCGCTCGAACGCCGCGCGATCGCCCGCACGCGCTGCTGCGGCCAGATATTCATCGAACAGTCTTTGCGTGCTACGGCCCATTATGTTCCCGCTTATGACTGGCGCATTGTTATGAGGTAAGTCGCATTGGCGCCCCTTCCGGTTCAGTCGTCCGGTGAAATGGCTTAACCTTTTGATTAAAAAGGATTATAGATGACCGCTCTAATCAGCGACAAAGAGCTGGAGACCCTAAAAACGGCCGCTGAAATGCTGCGCGCGGCGGAAATGCGTCTGCCTGTCCTGCGCACCATAAGCTGGGACCGCAGTCTCGCTGACGCCTTCTTCGAAAGCGGCGAGCGCGAGCCGCCGCAACCGGCGTATAAAAAAATCGATCCGGACCCGTCGCTCGAGCTTGTCTTCCAGGCGCGCGCCCTCATCGACGGCGACAGCGAAGCGCATCAATGGCTGAAACGCTTCGCCGATATTACGGAAGAAACGGCGCTTCTTTTAAGCGTTGTCGGGACATCGATGTTTCACGGCCATTCGCGCGCGCTTTACGGCGGGCCCACGTCGCCGATTGCCGACGGCAAATCGACGGCGCTTGATCTGGCGTTGCGCCTCGACCAGTTGCTGACCGATTTTGACGCGCCTGCGCACAAGCTCGAACCGCCGCTGTCCTTGAGCGCGGAAAATCTCAAAGCCCGGCTCGATCGCGCATTACCCGATCATTTCGGGAAAGCGGCGCCGCGTGTAGACGTGACGCAGAACGTCTCAGCGAAGGCGGCTGCAGGCCGCGACTATATCAAATTGCGCCAGGACGCTCTTTTTTCAGAAGCCGACGAAGTCCAGCTCTTGCAGCATGAAGCGCTCGTGCACATCGCCACCGGCATGAACGGCGCGGCGCAGCCGCATTTTCCCGTTCTCGGCGAAGCGTTCCCCGGCAATGCGCGCACGCAGGAAGGGCTGGCCGTGTTCGCGGAATTTATTTCCGGCTCGCTTGATCCGCGCCGCTTCAAACGGCTCGCCGACCGCGTCATCGCCATCGATATGTCGGCGAATGGCGCGGACTTTCTGGAGCTTTATCAGTTCTTCCGTGAACAGAGCGAATTTGATGCGCCTTTCGAGGCGTTTGAAAGCGCGCGCCGGGTGGTGCGCGGCGGCCTGGTGAACGGCGGCGGCCCATGCACGAAAGATTCAATTTATCTGCAGGGCCTGCTTGAAGTGCATAACTACCTGCGCGCCGCCATCCGCACGGGCGATGCGGCGTTTATCCGGCTCTTGTTTGTTGGTAAAATTGATCTTGAGGATTTGAATGCAATGCGGTTTCTGCGCGACGCCGGCCTGCTGGCGGAGCCCGAATACATGCCGCCATGGGCGAAGGATTTACGCTATTTGCTGTCTTATCTCGCCTATTCTACGTTTTTGAACGAGATCGATCTGAAGTCCGTCTCCGCGCGCTATGACGCGCTTTTCTCCGAGTAAGCGGCGCGAACCTGTTCGGTCAAATCTTTAGCGCCGCTTTTTGCGCCGGTTTCATCGTAGACTTCATCAACTACATAAACCGGCCGGCGCTTCACTTCCATAAACAAGCGCGCAATATATTCGCCAAGCACGCCGATCGAAATCAACTGAACGCTTCCGAAAAACAAGATCAGCACGACAAGCGAGGCATAGCCGGGCACGTCGACGCCGGTGATGAGCGTTCGCATGACAATAAAGGCGGCGTAAAGGAAGGACAAAAACGCGATGGCGACGCCCGCATAACTCCAGATGCGCAAGGGCGCGCTTGAGAAACTGACGATGCCGTCCAGGGCGAAGTTCCACAATTTCCAGAAGCTGAATTTGCTGCCCCCGGACGTTCGTTCCGGGCGCACATAAGGAACCCCGGCGGTCGAAAATCCCGCCCAGGCGAACAAGCCCTTCATAAAGCGCGAGCGTTCCGGCAATGCATTGATCACCCTCACCACGCGGCGATCCATCAATCGAAAATCGCCTGCATCCTCGGGGAGCTTTAATTTTGAAAGGCGGTTGAACAGGCGGTAAAATCCGTTTGCGGATATCCGCTTCGCCGCCGTGTCGCTGGTGCGGTCGGCGCGCGCGCCATAGACAACGTCGTAGCCCTCACGCCATTTTTCAACAAAATCGAGGATCAATTCCGGCGGATCCTGCAGATCGACATCCATGACGACCGCCGCGTCGCCCCGCGCATGATCGAGCCCGGCGGAGAGCGCGGCTTCCTTGCCGAAATTACGGGACAGCGCGATGACGCGAATAGTCTTCGACGCTCCCGCTAATGCGGCGAGCGTTTCGCGCGTCGCATCGGTGGAGCCGTCATCGATAAAAATAATTTCGTGCCGAAAGTCTGCATGGTTCAGCGCCGCGCAAATGGCGTCGGCGAAAGTGTTTACGGACGCCGCTTCGTTATAGCAGGGCGCAATAATAGAGATCAGCGGATTGTCCGGCCGCGTGCGTGAAGGCGGTTTTGATGTTTGCCGTATAGCAGTCATAACACGGCCCAAAATGAGCGTGAGGCGTTAACAATTAAGAAACGCGTAACCATGTTTTTGAATGCTATCACAAATCCTTCAGGTTAGCAGACCGACGATTTCCTTGACCTCTTTCACGATCGGATCGGCGACGGCGGCGGCGCGCGCTGCGCCTTTTTCAAGAATGCCTTGCAGATACGCCGGATCAGCTTCAAGCCGGCGCAATTCCTCGCCAATCGGGGCGATTTTATCGACCACAAGGTCGGCCAGCGCCGGCTTGAAAACGCCAAAGCCCTGCCCGCCGATTTCAGCAAGAACCTCCGGGGGCGACTTGCCTGAAAGCGCGGCGTAAATGCCAACGAGGTTCGCCGCTTCCGGCCGCCCCTCAAGTCCGGCCGGTTCCGACGGCAAGGGCTCCGGATCGGATTTGGCTTTCTTGACTTTCCTCGCAATGGCGTCCGCATCATCGGAAAGAAATATACACGAATTTTCAGACGCATCGGACTTCGACATTTTCGCCGCGCCGTCGCGCAACGACATGATGCGCGCACCGGCCTCGCCGAACTGGCCTTTGATCAACGGCTCGGGCAGCGGAAAAAAGTCCGGCGCCGAATAGTCGTGATTAAACTTCGCGGCGATATCGCGCGACAGCTCGAGATGCTGCTTCTGGTCGTCGCCCACCGGCACATGCGTCGCCTTGTAAACGAGAATATCCGCCGCCTGAAGAACCGGGTAGGTATAAAGACCGACAGACGCCCGTTCGGAATTCTTGCCCGCCTTGTCCTTGAACTGGGTCATCCGGTCGAGCCAGCCAAGCCGGGCGATACAATTGAAAATCCAGGCGAGTTCCGCATGGGCGCGCACGCCCGACTGATGAAAGATCGCCGCGTTGTCAGGATCAACGCCTGAGGCGATATATGAGGCCGCAATATGAAACGTCTGTGCGCGCAGCCGGGCCGGATCCTGCCATACGGTGATAGCGTGCATGTCAACAACACAGAAATAGCATTCATATTGATGCTGCAACTCTGCAAATTTTCTGATCGCGCCAAGGTAATTTCCCAGATGCATCCCGCCGGAAGGCTGGATGCCGGATAAAACGCGCGTCGGACCTTTATAATCGCTCATGATACTGCTCATCGTGTATTTTGCCGCGCTCAGGAAGCGCCAGGCGGCCGCTTGTAGTCCGCAAGTCGCGCGGCGCCAAGCGCATAGGCGAAAACCGCGTATAGCACTGCGCCCGCGCCGGATAACAATATGACGGCAATCCATTCACGGCCCCACACATAGCGCGCGGCGCCTTCGGTGTGCGGGAGCGTCCAGAAAAGAAACGCCGACATGCCCGCCGTCGCGATCATGACGCGCAAAATCCTGGCGGCGAGCCGGCCGCCGGGCAGAAATCGTTTTTGCCGGTATAGCTTTTGCGCCAGCAGCAACACTTGCGTCCAGGCGGCGATCACCGTCGCCGCGGCTACGGCGATAAAACCCATGAATGGAAACAGCGCCAGCGCCAGCACCGTATTGATGGCGATTGAAACAAGCGCATAATTCATCGGCGTTCGGGTGTCCTCGCGCGCAAAAAACGCCGGAAGAAAAATTTTCTGCCAGATAAACGCAGGCAAGCCGAGCCCAAATACCGCGAGCGCCATTCCCGTCTGGCGCACATCTTCCGCTGTGAAGGCGGATCCGCGGACCCCGAATACGCTGAGCGCATCCCCGGCGATCCCGCGAAAGAGCGCATCGCATATCGGTTCCGCCATGATGATGAAAGCCGCCGCCGCCGGCAGACTCAATACCGCTGAAAGTTCCAGCGACCGGTTGAGCGCGCGCGCGGCGCCTTTCTCATCGCCCGCTTTTACGCGTTCGGAAAGCATAGGCAAAAGGATGACCCCAAGCGCGATGCCGATAATCGCGAGGGGAAGCTGATAGAGTTGATCGGCGTTCATCAGCCACGACACGGCGCCCGGTTCCTGGCTTGCGATGTTTGTCCCGATAATCAGATTGATCTGCACCGCGCCTGCGCTGATGAAGCCCGGCGCCCCAAGCGCAAAAAGCCGCTTCATGGCGGGCGTCAGCCGGGGCATGCGCAACCGCAACAAAAACCCCTGACGCCAGGCGCCGTAAAACAGAATGGCGAGTTGCACCAGCCCGCCTGCGAATACGCCCCATGACGCCGCCTTTCCCGTGACCTCCACATCCGCATTCGCATAAAGCAGGATCGCCGTAATCAGACACACATTCAGCGCCAGCGGCGCGCCGGCGGAAGCGGCGAACCGGCCAAGCGAGTTGAGAACGCCGCTCAACAGCCCCACCAGCGACATCATCATCAGATAGGGAAACATGATCCGCGAATATAATGTGGTGAGCGCAAATTTTTCAGGATCGTCTTCAAAACCGGACGCAATAAGATAAACGAACAGCGGCGCGGCCAATTCCACCAGCGCCGTCAACAAAGTCAGTATAAAGACAAGGCTCGCAAGCACTTCTTCGGCGAATATCTTGGCCGCCGCCTCTCCCTCGTCGACCTTGCGCCCCTGAAACATCGGAATAAACGCCGCATGAAAGGCGCCCTCAGCGAACAGACGGCGAAACATGTTCGGCAGGCGAAAGGCCGCCCAGAATGCATCAGCGACCGGATTGCCGCCCGCGCCGATGACGCCGGCCATGAAAATCTGACGCACAAAGCCGAAAACACGGCTCAACATGGTTAAGCCGCTAACAGTCGCCAGCGATTTGAAAAGATTCCCGCTCATCTGTCAGCTTATGATACGCCCACTTTTTGTTCGAATGAGGGCTTAACGCCGTTCACCGTTACGAACCAGCCGAAAGCACGCTTAACAAGGTCTTTTCAATGCGTTTCAGGGCGGCGGCGTCCGATAATTTACGCCCGGCGTCATTATGCAGATAAAAGGCGTCCACCGCCCGCTCGCCATAGGTGGCGACATGGGCTGACGTTATTGTCGCGCCTTCATCAGCCAGCGCCGCCGTCAGCTCGTAAAGCAGCCCCGGCCGGTCGAGCCCTTCGGCTTCCACCACCATGGCGTCCTTTGAGGCGTCCAGTTCAATTCTGACATGCGGCTCAACGGTGAAAATTTCCCTTCTGTCGCCAAGCCGGCGGCGTAATTTCGGCGGCGATTTGGGTTTCACGGAAGCGGCCGACAAAAGCGCCTGATGCAGCCGGCGGGATTGTTCCGTATCCTCGAGCGGCGCGCCGTCCGGCGATTGAATTATGAAAACATCAATAGCCTTACCGTCATTGGTGGTCAGCGCCTGCACCGTTCTGACGCTCATGCCCGTCGCCGCCACGGCGCCGGCCAGATCGGAAAGCAACCCGGACCGGTCATCAGTATAGACGATGGCTTCTAGATCGCCTTCCCGAGGCGTCACGACCACAGCGGCGTTCGCTGCATCATGTTCCGCCGCCCGCGCAAGTTTTGCAAACCGGACAATGATATCGGGATTGATCGATCGCAAAATCGAATCATCCAGGCGGTTGAGAAAGGCTTCTTTCTCTTTTTTGCTCCAATTGGCGAGCCGGGTTTCCGCTTCCCGCTTGACGCTTTTTGCGCGTTCTTTGAGTTTTTGTTCTAACGCATCGTCTCCAAAGTCGAGACACAGGGCCGCGAGATCATAGAGCTCCGTTATGCGACGGCGTGTAATCTCATCCCACGATTGAATGCCCACAACCTTCAAGTGGCAAACGGATAAAACCAGCATCAGATCCAGTTTTTCGCGCGAGCCGACAGCTTTTGCGAATGCCGAAATGGCGTGACTTTCGGTCAGATCACGGCGCTCAGCGGTTCTCACCAGCAGAAGATGGCGCGCCGCCGCCCAGCCTGCGGCCGACGCCTGCCCATCATCCAGCCCAAGCCTCTTGGCGACGCGCGTGACCAGCTTCTCGCAGCCCGACACTGATTTTTCCTTTAACGACCAGGACGCCTCATGCATGAGCACGCCCAGATAGTAGGTCAGAATATTGTCCGTCCTCTGAACAATCTGCGTTGCGATTGGATGTTCGGTGGCCAGTTTGCCTTTTCGGATCTGATGCAACAGTCCGACGCAACGGAACACATGCTCGTCAAGCGTAAACCGGCGATACAATCCGTAATCGATTCGGCCCACAATTGAGCCGAAAGACGGAATATATTTCCCCAGCAAACCGGTTTCTTCCATAATGCGCAGCACGCGCACCGGGTCGACGGATTCGCACAAGATACCGGTGAAAAGTTTGGCGACTTCCGGATCGCGCCGGATCTCGCGCGTTACATTTGGCGTCTGCTCTGAAACGACAGCCAGCGCATCAGGATGAAAATCAAATTTGGGCTGCCTGCCGAATGCGCGAAACAAACGAAATAAATCCCTCGGATTTTTACGCGCTCGCGCCGCGCTTTCAAAATCGAGCCGCCCGTTGTTCAGCCGCAAATTCGGTTTGCCGGACGCTTCGTCCTGTTGCAGCGATCGCGGCAATAATCGGGGCAGCCTCGGCAGGCGCTTCGTCCGCTCTTCCTCCAAACGCGCACACAGAATGCGGGTAAGCCGGCCAATTTCCACCGCATTGACGAAATAATGTTTCATCAGGCGTTCGGCGGCGGTCATGTTTTTTCTGTCAGCGTAGCCGAGCCTTTTGGCGACTTCAGGCTGCACGTCGAATGTCAGCTTTTCATCCGCACGCCCGCGAAAATCATGGAGATGCGCCCGCACGGACCATAAAAATCGTTCGCATTTGGCGAGCGCGCGGCGTTCGGTTGCATTCATGATGCGATCGATAGCCTTGCTTTTGCCGATGTCGTCGCCATAGGCGTATTTATAGAGCCATCGAATTGTCTGCAGATCGCGCAGGCCGCCCTTCGCCTCTTTAATATCCGGCTCGACCAGATAACGCGTTTCAAACATCTCCGCCTGGCGTTCGTTTTGTTCTTCCAGTTTCGCGGCGACGAATTCCGGAACGGTGCGTTTGCGCAGCTTGTTAAAGGCGGCGGCGAATTCATCATATAGCGCTGCGGAACCGCACAGGAGCCGCATATCAAGATATGCGGTTCGCGCGACGATATCGCCTTTTGCGAATTTGACGGCGCTGTCGGGGGAATGCGCCGAATATCCAAGTTTCATTCCTGAATCCCATAACGGGTAGAGAATGTCATTCAACTTGTCTGTCAGCTCTTCAGCATGCTGCTCATGATGGAGGAACAAAAGATCGACGTCCGAATAGGGCGCCAGTTCAGCCCGGCCGAAGCCGCCGACCGCGCAGATCGCGATTTCATCTTTGACGTTTTCACCAACATGCCTGAACAGCGTGACGATCATCTCCTCAACGCCTTTCGACAATCGCGCCGCGATGCGGTCCCCGCGCACGACGTCGCGCATGGTCTGGCGGCGCAGCTGTGTGATCGCGTTTTTCAACACCTTGCCGGTCGCACCGTGATCCTGGCCGGCGCGTTCCGCCTCAATGGCAGCGCGGAGCGCATCGTCAAGGGATTTGCGAGAGAGATATGAGAGCTCGCCCGAAGAGGCTGTCTTGCTGGTCACTAGGACGATTTACCGCCGCCTAAGCACTGATGATGAATCGAATCTTCCAATCATCGCGCGCTGCGCAGGCAAATTCAACAGTCTGAAAAAGTCTTAACCAGCCGCCCGGGCAATACGGCGAAGCATGATGGCGGCGCCTGCATGGCCGTATTCAGCCGCTTGCGCGCACCATTTTTTCGCTTTCTGCACGCCTTCGCCGCCTGTTTCGACAGCGTTCATTTCACATAACCGGAATGCGGCTTCGCGCGTTTTCGGAAATTTTTCCGCGCGGCCAGAAGCGACAACGACCAACCATTTTTCAGCCAGGTCCCGGGAGCGCACCACGCCTTCGCCGCTTTCGTAGCGGTTGGCGAGACGCCATGCCGTTACCGGATCGCCATTTTCCGCCAGCGCTTTCTCGATCAGGACAATATCTTCAACGCTTGGCGCATGATGTTCATCGGCGCGGCGCATGTTTTCAAGTTTGATCAAAGAGACATAATCGCCAGCGAGGGCTGCGGTCTTTAACAAGGCAACGCCCGACGCAGTGCTGTTCTTCGCTGCGCCGGGGAGCTTGTTGGAGACAAGAAGGTGACCGAGATAACGCTGCGCCTTTACATCGCCTGCAGCCGCGACAGGCTGCAGCATGCGCCACGCGTTTTCGTAATCGCCAGCACGGAAAGCGGCGATTGCATCATCGCGTTGCAGGGCGGTCTGCGGCGGCTCTGCACTCGCGGCGCTTAAAAAAATAGCGCCGCCAAGCGCGAGCGTCATGAATTTTTTCAACAGGCCAATTGTCACAAAACTGTCGTCTTTTCAGGTGTTTAGGCGATCCTTTGCGCCCTCATAGACGATCCAAAATGGATTTCAACCGATAAATTGCCTCAAGGGCTTCACGCGGCGCCATGGAGTCCGGATCGAGCGCATTCAGTGCGCTGATCAATTCTTCATCGGTCGAGGTTTCAGGCGTTTGCGCTGGCGGCGCCCCAGCGAAAAGCGGCAAGTCCGTCAGACCACCGGTCTCTTTGCGGCGTTCCTCCAGCATGGCGAGAACGGCTTCAGCGCGCGCAAGCGCTGTTTCGGGAAGTCCCGCAAGTCGCGCCACGGCGACGCCGTAAGATCGATCCGCCGGGCCTGCGCCGACTTCATGCAGAAATACAACCGCGCCCTTATATTCGCGCACTTGCATTGAGACATTCGTAAGCCGGGAGAGTTTCTCCGCGAGCGCCGTCAGCTCGTGATAATGCGTGGCGAATAACCCGCGGCAGCGGTTCACGTCATGCAGATGCTCCACAGCCGCCCAGGCGATGGCCATCCCGTCGAAAGTCGAGGTGCCGCGGCCAATTTCATCCAGCACCACAAGGGACCGCGCGCTGGCCTGATTGAGGATCGCGGCCGTTTCCACCATTTCCACCATAAAAGTGGAGCGCCCGCCCGCCAGGTCGTCAGAAGCGCCAACCCTTGAAAAAACCCGGTCAACGACGCCCATATGCGCGGCGCTGGCGGGAACATAAAGCCCTGATTGCGCCAGGATTGCGATCAGCGCGTTCTGGCGCAGGAATGTAGATTTCCCTGCCATGTTGGGACCGGTCACGAGCCAGAGCTGCGCGCCGTTATCATCGTCTCCGAGATGACAGTCATTGGCGATGAACGGTTCCGATCCGGCCCGCTCGACCACCGGGTGACGCCCGCCGCTGATATCGAATGCAAGGCTGTCGTCAACGAGGGGCCTTACAAATTGCCGGTCGCGCGCCAGCACAGCGCCGCTGATCGAAACGTCAATTTCCGCAAGCGCTGACGCGACGGCTGAAATCGCATCGCGCCGGGACAACACAAAGCCGCGAAGATCTTCAAACAGCGCAAGTTCACGCGCTAGCGCTTCATCCCGGGCGCGGGCGATTTTGGCGTCAAGTTCAGCAAGCTCGGTCGTCGTAAAACGCACTGCGCTCGCCAGTGTCTGACGGTGAATAAAGGTTTCGTTCAACGGCGGCGCCGTCAATTTATCGCCGTGCGCGGCGGTCGTTTCCACGAAATAGCCAAGGACGTTATTATGGCGAACTTTGAGCGCTTTAAGACCGGTCAAATCACGATATCGGGTTTCAAGTCCGGCGATTATCCGTTTGGATTCATCGCGCAGCATACGGACGGAATCGAGGCCGGGATCGTAACCCTTAGCAATAAAGCCCCCGTCTCTCGCCAGCATCGGCAGATTGTCGCCAATTGCTTCTTTCAATCTTTGAATGAGCGCGGAAAAGCCTTCGCCGTCTTTGTCTTCAAGCGCGCTCACGGCGCCGGCGAGGGCGACAGGCGCCGGGCTCGCGCCGAAAGACTCAACCAAGAGATTGGCGATTTTTCGCGCCATCATAAGTGCGTCTCGCAAAGCGCCAAGATCTCTCGGCCCGCCGCGTTCCATTCCCAGGCGAGATAACGCCCGGGCCGCATCGGGCGTTTCTTTCAGGTCGGCGCGCACGTCATCACAAAGCGCCGTTTCGTTTTGAAAAAACGCAATGGCGTCATGCCGGTTCCTGATAGCCGCGGAATCGGTCAACGGCGCCGACAGGCGCGCCGCCAGAAGGCGGGCGCCCGGACCGGTCACAGTGTTGTCGACAGACCAGAGCAACGATCCTTTTCGCGCGCCTGCCTGCGTGCTCAGTATCTCCAGCGAAATGCGCGTCGCCGCATCTATGGCCATAACCTCGCTGGCGGCGGCGCGGCGCGGCGGATTCAGCGCCGGAATACGCCCCGCCTGGGTGAGCGACACATAATTCAATAGCGCCCCGAGCGCGCCGCATTCTGCACGCGTAAAATCGCCGAAGCCGTCAAGCGAGGCGACGGCGTAGACTTCCAGAACACGGCGCTGCCCTGCGGCGGAGTCAAAATATTGCGGCGCCTGCGGCGTGACCGAAACGCCGTTCAACTGCATTGCGAGCGTTTCTTTCCAGGGATGCTCGTCCGGCAGTTCCGGCGCAATCAATTCCTTGGGCGATATGGCGACAATGTCTGCGCCGATGCGCTTCTTGTTTGTCTCGCATACGGCGATCTCACCGGTGGATACATCGACCCAGGCCAGGGCTGCTTCTTCGCCGCCGCGCAACAAGGCCAGCGCCGCCAGAAAATTATTTGACCGTGCGTCGAGAAGCGAATCCTCAACAACAGTGCCGGGCGTGACCGTGCGGATGATATCGCGCGCCACAACAGATTTTGAGCCGCGTTTTTTTGCTTCCTCGGGGCTTTCCATCTGCTCGCAGATAGCCACGTTGAAACCCGCGCGAATTAGTTTCGCAAGATAGGATTCATAGGCATGGAACGGAACGCCGCACATCGGGATGTCTTCGCCGTCATGCTGGCCGCGCTTTGTCAGCGCAATATCAAGCACGCTGGCGGCCTTTACGGCGTCTTCAAAAAATAATTCATAAAAATCGCCCATGCGATAAAACAGCAGCGCGTTTTCCGCCCGCTCTTTTATAGACAAATACTGCGCCATCATCGGCGTTGGCTGCGACTTGGAAGTCGACGCGATTTTTTTTGTTTGCTTGGGCAATCCCGATCCCCGAAACTCAACAGTTGACGAACATCCGCGCGGCTAAAAAACTTTTTTCTTCTCGCAGTGAGAAAGGTTTGATCTTTTTAGAAAACCCGCAAGGATATGTGAAACCGGAATATAAGAGTCCAATGCCAGCGAGTCACACGACAAGAACCGAAATTACCGTCGGCCAGCAACAAACGCCGCTCGTCATTCGCGTCAATCGCCGCGCCAAGCAATTGATATTGAAGGTTGATCCTGTGGCTGGGGAAATTCTGGCGACCGCGCCTTCGCAGCGCGCCATACCCGAAGCGATAAAATTTGCACATGACCGAATCGACTGGATCGCGGCGCAGTTGAGCGAATCGCTGCGCGGCAAACCTTTTGTCCCCGGCATGCGTGTTCCGCTTTCAGGCGTCTATCATACTATTATCAGCGATCCCTCATCGCGCAGCGCCGTTCGCATTGACAGCGATTTGCTACCCGCCATCCGCGTTGGCGGCCAACCCGAACATTTAAATCGCCGGGTCTCTGACTGGCTGAAACGCGAAGCGCGCCGCCGCCTGACGCAAAAGGTCAGTCAGTATTCACAGCAACTCGGTAAAACGCATGGGCGCATACATATTCGCGATGCGCGCACCCGTTGGGGCTCGTGCTCATCGGATGGCGCTTTATCTTTTTCCTGGCGATTGATTTTGGCGCCGCCGCATATTCTTGATTACGTGGCGGCGCACGAATGCGCGCATCTCATCTATATGAATCATTCTCCGGCGTTCTGGCGCACTGTGCGTGAACTCGGCGTCGACGCCCGCGGCGCGGCGGCCTGGTTGACAAATGAAGGGCCCAAGCTTTTCACCTACGGCGTCGCAACGAAATAATCAGCCGCCGGGTTCCAAAAGCGAAGCAATAGGATCGTTATCCTGCTGTGGCGACGTATAGACTGGCGGCGGCAACGCGCGCGCCATCATTTCCCGCCAGATAATCGCCGGGGCGCGCCCGCCCGTAACGCCCTGCATCGGACTGTTGTCATCCTTGCCAATCCAGACGACGGCGACGAGGCCGCCGGCGTGGCCTGCAAACCACGCGTCGCGATTTGCCTGCGTCGTGCCGGTTTTTCCCGCCGTGACGTAGCCAGGAATTTTTGCAGCCCGTCCGGTGCCCCAGACCACAACGGATTGCATCATTTCATTCACGCCAGCGATAGCGGCGGGCGGCGCCGCTTCTGCAAGAAGCAATCCTGTGCGCTGGTAAACGACATCGCCGTCAGCGGTTTCTATACGGTCAATCACATGCGGTTCGATCCGAAAGCCGCCATTGGCGAAAGGCGCATATACGCCAGCAAGACCCAAGGGGGATATGGCGTCGACGCCAAGCGCCAGAGCGGGCCCTGTCGATAACGCCCCTTGCCATCCCATATCTCTCGCAACTGCATGAACCCGCTGGCGCCCTGTTTGTTCCTGCAAGCGGATGGCGGCGCTGTTCAGCGAACGCGTCAGCGCTTCGCGTAAAGTGACTTCGCCAAAATATTCATCCTTATAGTTTCCCGGCGACCACGAGCCGACTGACACGGGCGCATCGACGATGACCGTATCCGGCGTTTGCCCGGCGACCAGTCCCGCAAGAAAGACAATAGGCTTGAACGCCGAGCCTGGTTGCCGTTGCGCCTGAACCGAGCGGTTGAACTGGCTTTTGGCGTAGTCGCGTCCGCCGACAAGCGCGCGCACGGCGCCTTCGCCGTCCATCAGGACCGCCGCCGCCTCGACCTTATCCACATCCGGACCCGCCATTGCAAAGCCGGCGACGAGCCCGCTTTCAGCAGCCTCCTGAACGCCCGGATCAAATGTGGTGTGCACAATAAGATCGGCGTCGATCTCGCCGGCAAGTCCATGCAGCTCGCGCAGGACGTGATCGATAAAAAAAGGCGCGGCTTCAAAACGCGGCCGGGCCAGCAACACCGGATCGGCGATAACGTCAGCCGCCTGCTGACGCGAAATAAAACCCGCCTCCACCATCTGTTCAATCACGAGCCGGCCCCGCCTGCCGGCGTCATCGGGGTTATTTGTGGGCGCATATCGGGAGGGCGCTTTCAGCAATCCTGCAAGCACCGCCGCTTCGCCGAGCTGTAACCGCCGCGCGCTCTTTCCAAAATAACGATAACTCGCCGCATCGACGCCATAAGCGCCGGCGCCGAAATAAACGCGATTGAGATATAACGTCAGTATTTCCTGTTTGGTGAATTTACGCTCAAGCCAGAAGGCGAGCATGAGTTCCTGAATTTTTCTTTTGATTGTTTGCTCGCCAGTCAAAAATACATTTTTCGCAAGCTGTTGCGTGATCGTCGAGCCGCCCTGCCTGACTGCGCCTTCATTCGCATTGACGATCAGCGCCCTTAAGATCGACAATGGATTAGCGCCAAAGTGGTGATAAAAATTGCGGTCCTCAACGGCCAGGACTGCGTCGGGAACATAATCGGGAAGGTTTGCAAGTTTGACGGGCGCGCCCTGCGCCACCCCCTGTCGCATAATTGGCGCGCCATCCGCGGCGAGCAGAGTGACCCGGCGCGTCTCCCCCTCTTTCCATAGCGCTGAGGTATCCGGCAAATCCCTGGCGAAATAGGCGAACACCGCCGCCAGAACGATAAACGCCGTGAAAGCAAAAACGCCCAGCTCGCCAATCGCTCGTGAAAACGGGGCGCTGCGGGAGCGCTTTACGCCGCGTTTTTTGCCGGACGTCCGTTTCCGGCGGCGCGGCGCAACGCTTTTGGCCTTACATTTCTGTGTTCTTTTCGGCATCGCAATATATCCATCGAATCTTGTGGTTAACGATGCGTAAACGAAAGCGGCGCACGGGGGCCCTGACTTCGTTTTTCAGGAAACTTCCGCCATACTGGAAGGCTTGTAGAAGGGATCGCGCACTATGAGCGAAGCATCGCCGATAGCTGACAAAACACTTGACGAAAAAGCGCAGGCGATTGTCGATGCTGCCCGCAAGATGTTTTTGTCTCGCGGTTTTGACGCGGCAAGCATGGATCAGATCGCGTTAACCGCAGGCGTTTCTAAACGCACTGTATACAACCGGTTCCGCTCGAAAGAAGAATTATTCGGCGCGGCTATTACAGCCACCTGCAAAAATCTGTTGCCGGTGAATGTCAGTGATATTGAAGCCAATCTGCCGGCGGACGATGTCGTTCGCGAGGTGGCCACTCAGTTTTTGCGCGGCGTGATGGAGCCGGAAGCGCTATCGCTGCGCAGAATCGCCGCATTCGAAGCCGAGCGCACCCCCGCGCTTGGCAAAGCCTATCTTGAGCACGGGCCCTACTGGATGGTGAAAATGTGTTCGCCCATTCTGGCGCGACTTGCAGCGCGCGGCGCATACAATATCAAAAATGCGGAAGAAGCCATCTGGCTACTCGGCGCGCTATTGACCGAGCCGCTATATACCCGTGTTTTAATGGGCGATCCTCCGGCCGATCTCGACGCAGCTATCATCGCGCAAGTCGACCGCGCTGTCTGGGCTTTCAAAAAAATCTACGCCTGACAACCGAATCGCCAGCATGCGATAGATAAATTCTACGGCCCATAGCCAGTTGCATCGATACGGTACAATAAAAAAGGCCGGCGCAGAAAACCGCGCCGGCCCTTAAGCATTTAGTTCGTAACCGTCTCTATTCGAACGAAATCGTCACGTCGGAACGGCGGTTCAGCGGCTCACGCACGCCGTCAGCAGTCGGCTTGGCGAGGTTGTTTTCGCCATAAGCTTCAAGGCGAATACGGTCAGCCGAAACGCCGTTTGCAATCAGGGCGTCGCGAACAACGCGAGCGCGCCGCTCAGACAGGGCCTGGTTGTAAGCCGAGCTACCGGACGTGTCCGTGTTACCGGCGACAACGACATTGTCGATATCATTAGCAAGCGCACGAGAAGCCGCTTCGCGAACAAGATCGGAGGCCTGCGACGTCAGGTTCGATTTATCGTAGTCGAAATAAACCGTGAACTGGATCGGATCCAGATCAATATCCGTGTTATCAACCATCTGCGGCGGGCACTCAGCCGTCACCGGTACGCTCGAGCCGTCCCAGCAATCCTTGAATTGCGGCGCGACTGGCGCAGCACGATCAGGAACGAAGTCCCAGCGCAGGCCGGCGAAAAGGCTGTGCGGATCGTGGCCGACTTCGAAAGCAGCGGGGCCGCCGCCAAGCGTGCCGGCGAGATTTTTCTTCCGCGTGCGGAAATAACGGTAGGACAGGTCCAGGTTCAATCCTTCAGCCAGGGCGAAGGAAAGACCCGCGATACCCTGATAAGCCCACTGCCAGTTGGAACTGCCATAGGTGATGTTCTGGACCGGGAAACCGCCCGGGTTAGTGCCGGTGATATCGTGATCGACATTGGCGATACCTGTGCCGAGACCGATATAAGGCGTTACCGGACCATCGCCGAAATCGTACAGCACGTTACCCATGATCGCCATGGATGTCGTGTCGCCCGAGATCGTGCCTGTCGGCCAGCCTGAAAAACCGCCGCCGTCCGGATCGATCGAATCGATATCGTTGTTGCGGTAAGAAAACTCCAGCTCCGCTCTGAGATTATTCTCATAGGCGTAGCCAATCGCAGCATAAACGCCGATGCCGAGATCATGCTCTTGCGTAGAATCAAATTGCGGCGTGCCGGATCCGCCGGAATTGTTATTGATGTCCGTATCGCCATCGAGATAGCTAAGCCCAGCACCGATCGCGCCATAAAGCCCGTCATAAGCCTGAGCAGCCGGCGAAATCGCCATAACCGCCGCAGCCGTTAACAACGTCGTCTTAATTCTCATAATTCCCCTCCTCAGGTGGACCAATGCCAGACCGCAGCCATTAGCGGCGAACCGGTGAATTCCCTTGCTCCGTAACGGTTTTGCCGCCCGAAATATAGTCTCTTACTACTGAATTTATCCAATTCAACTAATATCCCGTTAAGGATGTTGCATCAACGCATCGGCGCCCGCAAGTCTTACCCTATCGCTCGCCGCCGTGATTGCCTAGAAACAACGCAAAAATGGCCAAAAAGTTCCGGAGGGGAATTGTAAATGCGGATTATTCTTACATTTTTTACAGCTTTGCTCGCCGCGCCCGCAATGGCGGCCTCCGGCCAGGACGACACAAGGATCAGGGAGCTTCAGGCGGCCGTTTCTGCGGACCGCATTCAGGCGGATATTGAAAAGCTGGTCTCCTTCGGGACGCGGCATACGCTGTCGGAAACGCATTCGGAAACCAGAGGCATCGGCGCCGCCAGACGCTGGATCAAGGATGAATTCGATCAAATCTCAGCGGCCTGCGGCGGGTGCCTGGAAGTCTTCTACGTCAGTGATTTTGTCGAAGGCGAAACGCGCATACCGGACAGGACGGAAGTTGTGAGCGTCGTTGCCGTGCAGCGCGGACAACTCGACCCGGACCGGGTTGTCATGATGAGCGGCGATATCGATTCGCGCGTGAGCGACCCCATGAACAGCCAGTCGGATAGTCCTGGCGCGAACGACAACGCCTCCGGCATGGCGGGCGTGCTTGAAGCCGCACGGGTGCTGTCCCAGGAAAAATTCGCGGGTACTATCGCATACGCCGCCCTGGCCGGTGAAGAGCAGGGACTGTTCGGCGGGAAAATCGTCGCGCAGCACGCCATAGACAATGGCTGGCGCGTTAAAGCGGTTTTGAACAACGACATGATCGGCAATATCGAAGGCGTGGACGGCGTCATCGAAAACTCCACCGCGCGCGTGTTTTCCGAAGGCACGCGGGCGACGGAAACCCCCGAAGAAGCGCGCATTCGCCGCTTTACCGGCGGTGAGGTGGACTCGCCCTCCCGCAACCTTGCCCGGTACATTGACCGGCAGGCCGAAAAATACGTCCCAAACCTCGATGTCATTATGATTTACCGGCTTGACCGCTTTTCACGCGGCGGCCATCACCGGCCTTTCAACGAGGCGGGCATGCCGGGCGTTCGCATCATGGAAACGCATGAAAATTACAATCGTCAGCATCAGGATCTGCGCACTGAAAACGGCATTCAGTACGGCGATGTTCTTGAAGGCGTTAATTTTGATTATGCGCGAAAATTGACGTCGCTGAACGTGGCGACCCTGGCGGAGCTTGCAGCGGCGCCGCCGATCCCCGCGAATGTGGAAATTTCCGGCGCCGTTTCGCCTTCGACGACGCTGACATGGACAAAACCGGAGGGGCGCGCAGCGCGCAATCTGGCGGGCTATAAAGTTCACTGGCGCCGCACTGACGCGCCGCAATGGTCGTATTCGATCGATGTGGGCAATGTCGATGAATATACGCTGGAGAATATTGTTATCGACAATTATTTTTTCGGCGTGTCAGCCATCGCCAAAGACGGCGCACAAACGCCGGTTGTATTCCCGGGCGCCGCCGGCAGTTTTGGCGACTAGAATCGCCTCTTTCGCACACGCAACAATTCGTCCGTCACTTCCCGGCTAATGGCCGTTCACGGTGTTGAGCGCGTCCCGCCGCAGTCAAAATGTTTTTTAAAGCGCTGCATGCAGGAATATTTCTTGTAGCCATCAAGATTTCCG
The DNA here is from genome assembly GCF_965228385.1 of Hyphococcus sp. Lineage (GTDB taxonomy): Bacteria > Pseudomonadota > Alphaproteobacteria > Caulobacterales > Parvularculaceae > Hyphococcus. The sequence continues at coordinate 2,792,881 of NZ_OZ245810.1, forward strand.
TCGGTTAATGTTCGCAACAGGGGAAACCGATTGAAAAACGTGGGGTGTCCAAATGAAAGCAATCCTCTGGCTGATCATTCTTGTGCTTGCCGCTTTAGGCATTGTGTCAATTGTCGAATATTTCGGCTTGTACGACGTACCGATGATTGACGTTGCGAAAGAGGCTGACGCAGCGATTGAATAATTTTTCTGCGATCGCCCCGGGCTGGCTTGTGCTGTCCCGGGGCGTCGTTTATCTAAAGTTCCAGACGGTGCCCTCTTTTTTGAGGGAGAATAGGGAACGCGGTGAAATTCCGCGGCTGTGCCCGCAACTGTAAGCGGTAATGCTTCGCCAACGCGCCACTGGAATTTTCCGGGAAGGCGGCGAAGCTCAAAAATCCGCGAAGTCAGGAGACCTGCCGTCGACGTCGTCTCTCGCCTGGCCGGGACCAGTCATGCGAGCGGGTGATCCGTCATGGCGACATCCAACGATTAAAGGAGTCGCCAGTGACCATATTCACGCCCGCATTTTCAACTATTCTTGCAAGCCTCTTTGTTTTCCAACCCGCCTTCGCGCAAATCGGTAATGATCGAATTGCCGACAGGGACGAGCTAATTGTCTCAGCGACCCGCACGCCAACGCTTTTTGAAGAAGTGGGCTCCGCTGTCAGCGTCATCAGTGCGGAGGACATTGAACTTCGCCAATACACATTCGCAGCCGACGCGTTGCGAGACGCGCCTGGCGTTGCCATAGCGAGAAACGGCGCATTTGGCGGGGTCGCCAGCGCGCGCATTCGCGGCGCCTCAAGCGGTCAGTCTCTCATTGTCATTGACGGAATCGTCGTCAACGACGCATCTGCGCCCCAAGGCGGATATAATTTCGCCAATCTCGATATTGCGGACATTGAACGCATCGAAATACTGCGCGGCCCGCAAAGCCTTTTATACGGCGCCGACGCCATCGGCGGCGTCATATCGATCACGACCAAAAAATCGGAGGCGGGGACAAGCGCTTATCTGGAGGCCGGCGCGCACGGAACGCTGCGCGGCGGCGGCACAACAACACTTGGCTCAGACGATGCATACGGGCGTTTTAGTGTTTCCGGTGTGCGCACTGACGGTATTTCACGAGCGGCGTCAGGAACAGAAAAAGACGGGTTTCGCTCTATCGCCGGATCTTTCACAGGCGGCGTTGCGCTGGATGATCACTGGCGTACGGAGCTGATTGCGCGATACAGCGATTCCAGTGCTGAGATAGACGGCTTTCCCCCGCCCGCTTTCACATTGGCGGATACAGATGAAACCGAAGACACGACCGATTACGCCCTCGCCGGACGCCTCCTTCATGATCACGCACGCGTCAAAGGCGCTTTCACCGTATCCTACAACGCCATCGACCGCGTCAATCGCGACGGGGGCGTTGAAACTTTCGGCGGGGAAGGCAATCGTCTTTCAGCGGATTATCTCGGCGCCGTAGACCTTTCGGAACAGGTGCGGATTATCGCGGGCGGCGAAGCGGAACGCACGTCTGTCATTGTTTCCGGGGTCGATGATGACGCATCCGCCGGTGCCGTGTTCGCCATGGCGGAAGTAAAACCATTGGAAGGACTGACCGTTTCCGCCGGCGCGCGCCGCGATGTATTTTCAAATTTCGACGGCGCGACCACGACGCGCGTCGCGGCCGCATGGAAAGCGCAAGAGGGTCTCATTCTTCGAGGAAGCTGGGGACAGGGCTTCCGCGCGCCAACCTTATTTGAGCTTAATTTCGACCAGTTCGGCACAATTCCCAATTCTGACCTACAGCCTGAGCGCGCCAAGGGATTTGATGTGGGCGTTGAAACGCGCCTGACGGGAGCCCCGGTCTCCGGTGTGTTTCGCGCGACTTTTTTCAACACTGTCGTTAAAGACCAGATCGACTTTGATTTCGCAGGCAGCGGGTATTTTAATATCGACGAATCCCGCTTCAGAGGCGTTGAATTTGAAGGCGATATCGATCTTGGAAATTACGCCGGAATTTATCTCTCTTACAGCTATGTTGATGCTGTGGACCGGCTGACAGGCGCGCAATTATTGCGGCAACCCAAACACAGCGGCTCGGCCATCGTTACAGTCTCGCCGCTCAACAGGCTGCGCGTCTCCACAAGTCTGATTTTCAACGGCGAGGAAAACGATATTCCCGCGCGCAACAATTCCTTTTTCCGGGCTGATTTACGCGCCGCCTACGCAGCAACCGACATGCTTGAAATTTATGGCCGCATCGAAAACCTGACCGATACGGATTATCAGGACGTTTCCGGTTATGCCGAATCCGGCATTGCCGCATTCGGCGGCGTCAGAGTGCGGCTTTGAGGTTTTGGGTATTCTTCGCGTTTGCGATTGCAAACCTCTGCAGCAGCGCCATGGCTGCGCCGCGTGTGGTGTCGCTTGATTATTGCGCCGATCAATATGTCCTGAAGCTCGCCGATCCTGCTCAGATCGCCGCCATTTCGCGCGGCGCAGACAAGGATTATTCCTATTTGCGCGGCGCCTCGACCCCTTACAAAAAAATACGCCCGACGCTGGAAGAAACATTACCGCTCGAACCGGACATTATCTTTCGCCAATGGGGCGGCGGCGCAAATGCGGAAAATGCTTTTGCACGGTTTGGCGCGCGGGTCGTTTCGCTCGGCTATCCGGAAAATTTCGACGGCGTGAAAGCCAATATACGTCTGGTCGCCGATGCGCTGGAACATAGCGCGCGCGGCGAAACGCTCATCGCAGATCTGGAAGCGAAACTTGCAGCCATCCCTGAATTAGAAAATGCGCCGCGCGCCCTTTATGTCACACCGGGCGGCGTTACCGCCGGGGCGCACACCATGATCGATGCGATTTTTAGCGCCGGCGGCGTACGCAATATTACAGCGGAAGAGGGTAAAGCCTACTGGCCGCCCCTGCCCGCCGAAGCGCTGCTCACGGCGCCGCCTGAACTGATCGTGACGGGCTTTTTCAACGCCCGCGATGTGGAAATCAATTATTGGTCGGCGGCGCGCCATCCCACCATTGAAAAACAGTTCCGCGAAACTAAAACGGTTCATCTGTCTGCGGACCTTGTCAGCTGCGCCGGCTGGCATTCCGCTGAGGCCGCAGAAATGATCGCCGCCGCAGTCAGGGCTGAACGCAATGCGCATTAAATCTCAACCGATTTACGCCACAGGGCTGCTTGCGCTGCTCGGCTTGGTTTGCGTGCTTTTTTCGCTTTTTACAGGCCCGGCGGCGATTGGCCCGGCTAACGTCATAAAGGCGCTGTTTTCAGACCAGGAGGCGGCGACCGCCATCATCCGTCAAATTCGCCTGCCGCGAGCGCTGGCCGCCTGGCTCGCGGGCGCTTGTCTCGGGGCCGCAGGCGCAGGATTGCAAGGGCTTTTGCGCAACCCCCTCGCCGAACCCGGCGTCCTTGGCGTCTCGGCGGCTTCCGCGCTCGGCGCCGTGACGGCGATCTATTTCAATTTCGCCGCCTTCGCATTCTGGGTGACGCCGATGATGGCGATTGTCTTTGCTTTCGCGGCGACGTTTGCGCTTTACACGCTGGGGGCGGCGCGCGTTTCAACGGCGCGCCTCATCCTGATCGGCGTCGGCATCTCTTCGTTTTGCGGGGCGCTTACATCGCTTGCCATGAACCTGGCCCCAAACCCCTTCGCGCTTTCCGATCTGGTCAACTGGCTGTTTGGAACGGTCGCAAACCGGAGCTTTCAGGACCTTGCCGTAGCGGCGCCGTTTGCGGCGGCCGGATTTGCGATGATCATGGCTTCGGCGCCCGGACTGAATGCGCTCACCTTGGGGGAAGAAACCGCAGCCACTATTGGCGCGAACCTGAAACGTACGCGAATGCTGGCCACGCTGGGGGCTGCGGCGCTGGTTGGCGCCAGCGTTTCAATCGCCGGGGCTATCGGATTTGTCGGCATCGTCGCGCCGCACATTGTTCGCGCCTTCGCAGGCCACAACCCGGCGCGCATATTATTGCCAAGCGCGCTTCTGGGCGGGTTGATGCTGTGCGCAGCAGACCTCGCCATCCGTCTGGCGCCATTCGACCAGGAGTTGAAGCTGGGAGTCGCAGCGGCGCTCGTCGGGGCGCCGGGTTTTGTCTGGGTCGCCGCCACAACAAAACGGATTTCATCATGACGCCGTTTTTGTCACTCGACAAAGTCGCCGCAGAAATTGACGGGCGTCTGATCGTTAACGATGTATCACTCGCCGCGCGACCCGGCGAGTTTATCGGTCTCGTGGGCCCCAACGGCGCCGGCAAATCAACACTGTTAAAAGTTATCGCCGGCCTCCTGAGACCGGTTACAGGCCGTCTCCTACTGAATAATAGGGAGTTGAGCGATCTGCCGCCGCGCGAGCGCGCCAGAATGCTTTCCTATCTGCCGCAGGCGCGGCCGGTCTTCTGGTCGGTGACAGCCCGCGATGTAATCTCGCTCGGCCGTTTCGCTTATGGCGCGCCTTTAAATGAATCGTCTCAGGATAGCGCGGCGGTCGAAAAGGCGCTGCGCGACGCCGACGCATCGCAGATGGCGGGCCGTCCCGTGTCCGAGCTTTCAGGCGGCGAACTGGCGCGCGTGCATCTGGCGCGCATGCTGGCGGGGGAAACGTCCCTTCTCCTCGCGGATGAGCCCATCGCCGCGCTGGACCCCGCGCATCAATTCGCCGTTATGACCTTGCTTCGCAAAAAAGCCGGCGAGGGATGCGCCGTGATCGCCGCGCTGCATGAATTGTCCCTCGCCGCGCGTTATTGCACGCGGCTGATTGTGTTGAACAGCGGGATGGTTGCGGGCGACGGTGCGCCGAAGGACATTCTGACGCCCGAATTGCTGCGAACGGTTTTCGGTGTCGAGGCTTCGATTGCGAACGCTGGCGGCGAACCGGAACTCCGGCTGGCGCCGCTTGACGAGACACAAGTTTAGAACGAGCGATAAAACAAAAGCGCCCGGCGTTTTTTCCGCCGGGCGCTAATTTTTTACAATAGCCGTTTTCTATTGCACCGGCTGCGCCGTAGGACTAGTCACCCCGACGCCGTCATCATCGTCCAGCTTTGGCTCGTCCAGCTTCATCCAGCTTTTGATAAGCGGCGAAATCAATAACATTACGACCCCGACGCCAATCGCGACATAGGAGACGTTGGTATATACCGAAGCATACGTCGCCTTCGCAGCAGCCACATCGGTAAGTTGACCGCCAATTGTATCGGCGCCCGTACCGCGCGCGATAATGCCGGCGAGATAGTTGGACAGACCCGTGTAGAGAAACCAGGCGCCCATTGTCATACCGACAACGCGCGCCGGCGCCATCTTCGTAACCGCGGACAGTCCCACCGGCGACAACATCAACTCCGCCATCGTGTGAATCCAATAGACGAGGAAGATGAAGTATACCGCTGTCAGGCCTGTTGGCCCGCTCGCCGTGATGCCCGCCACAAGCGCAAGAAACCCGAGACCGACGCCGATAACGCCGAATGAAAATTTAACCGGCGTGGAAGGCTCGCGCCCGCGTTTTGCAAGCGCAATCCACAACCACGCCACCAGCGGTGCAAAAAGGAAGATAAACCCGGCATTGAGGGACTGAAAGACCGGGGCCGGCACAATGACGCCGAACATTTCCTTGTCCACCAACCGGTCCGTGAAAAGGTTTAACGACGAACCCGCTTGCTCGAATAGCGCCCAAAACGGAATTTGCGCGAGAACAAAATAGATTGCGGCGAACATTCGGGTACGCTCGTCGCCTTGCAGTTTCATGATCGAGTAACCCACCAAGAAAATGAAGAATGCAAGCCCGATCATCCCGACAAACCAGTCCTTGATCAGATGAGAGTTCATCACCATCGCCATGGAAACCGCGACGATCAAAACGCCCGCCAGGTAGCACGCCATTTCGATATTGATCGGGCCCAGGAATGATTTTTTGAGCTTCGCAGGATCAGGCGGCTCCGCATGACCTTCCAGATATTTCTGGCCCCATATAAACACAATCAGCCCCAGCAACATGCCGATACCCGCAAGGCCGAAGCCGTATTTCCAGCCATAAACAATGCCGAGAATACCGCACGTGATCGAGGACAGGAACGAGCCGAGATTGATGCCCATGTAAAACAGGGTGAAGCCGGAATCACGGCGCGGATCTTCAAACTTGTAAAGGGCGCCGACGATTGTGGAGATATTGGCTTTCAGATAGCCGACGCCGGCGATGATGAGCGCCAGCGAAAGGTAAAGAATGTTGACGTACAAATCTTGCCGTTCAACGCGCGTCGAATACTCGCCATCAGCAACTGTTCTATATACTAGTGCTGTGTAAGGAGTAGTGCGGTCGTCAGTTTCCAAAATCACTGCATCGATTGGACTAGCAACAAATTGAACTTGTTCGCCATTGATGAGGACGTATTGACTTTGCTCGTCACCTTCTCCGCCACTATAAAGCCGATAGCGTTGTCCATCTGATAGAACAAGCTCTGCCTTCGGTTCTGGCCCTGCGCAAGCTAGTCCAAATGGCGCGCATATTTGACCTAAAAATGAACGCTTTACTTCTTCAATGCTGTAATCGCCGTCACCATTCTCAGTTATTGGGCGAAGAATGCGATCACTACCGTCTTGCTCCGCCCCCCTCAAAAGAGCGTAAGGCCTAGCCTCGAACACTAGGCGGCGAATTTCTCCATCTAGAGAAACAAAAAGCTTACGACCGCTGCCTCTCCCTTCATCAATAATCTCAACCTCGCCAACTTGGTTCGGCGCTACCAATGTCTCCTTCGACCCTTCGCCTTCAAACGCCATGCCGAAATGGCCAAGCACAAGAAGGATGGCCCCGAAGATCACCGCCTTGCGCTGCCCGAGATACCGGTCGGCAAGCGAGCCGCCCACAATCGTCATGATGTAAACGAGCGCCGTATAGGCGCCGTACATCACGGCGGATCTCTGATCGGAAAAAAGGAAATGCTGCGTCAGATACAGGATCAACAGACCGCGCATCCCATAATATGAAAACCGCTCCCACATTTCCGTGAAGAAAAGGATCGCCAGACCGCGCGGGTGGCCGAAAAAGCCTCCAGCCTTGGCGACGTTTGGCGTCTTGGCGACGTCAATCGCTTCGCTCATAAAAACTCCCTGTGGCAAACGCCGAATGGCGCCGCGTGATGTTTCGCCCCGTTTCGGATCGCCCCTGATCCGAATATTGGCGCGCACTCTATGCCAAAAAGAAGCATGAAATCCAGCCGTTAGAGGCATTTGCCGAAACGCGTGCTCTATGGGCAGGCGGGATATTGCCGATCGTGAATATCCATTGGGCGACGTTCCTGTTTCGTCCCGCGCATTCCGGGAAACACGAATGCTCCGCCGCGCTACATCATTCTCATGCCCAAAAGCGCAATGCCGGAGAACGCCGCCAGCGCGATGATCATGACCAATCCGTCGCGCGCCGTTATGGCGACGCCAAACAAGACGATAGCCCACGCCGGCGCCGCCACGGCGAACGGCACTGCATCAAACGGCACCATGATCAAACCGAGGCAGAATACGAAAAAAGCGGCCAGGCGCCGCATGACGCCGCCCGCCGCCCAGGTCAAACGCTCGGTAATCAGATTATCCAAAAACGACAATAGAGGTTCGAGTCGCGAACGCATATCGCGCAATTTATCTTCGGAGATTGACCGCTTGAGCGCGATATCGGGCAGCCATGGGTGGGCGCTTCCGAAAATCATCTGAATGGCCAGCAACGAAATCAGCACGCCCACAATAGCCGCGGCGCCGGGAATCGCCGCAAGCGGCGTGCCGCCAATAAATCCGAGCAAAATGAACAAAGGGCCGTAGCTTCTATCGCCCCAGGCGGACAGAATGTTTTTCAATGAAACATCGCCGTCATCGGCGCTCTCGACCGCCCGATTGACAATCGTTTCGAGCGGTTCTTCATTCTGCCCGCTCCCGGATTCAACCGCATCTGCGCCGTGTGATTTCGCCATGCGATAACAACAACGCTGGCGGGCCGGGGTTCCCCGGGCGTCAGGCCTGCATCGTCCACCCTTCAACGCCCATGGCGGCCTGCCGAACGGCTTCCGAACGGGTCGGGTGCGCATGACAGGTGCGCGCGATATCTTCCGACGCCCCGCCGAACTCCATAACGCTCACCGCTTCGGCGATGAGTTCGCCCGCTTCCACGCCGACGATATGAACGCCCAGCACCCGATCGGTTTCGGCGTCGGCCAGCACTTTTACAAAACCGTCCGTCTCATGATTGGTTTTCGCGCGGGAGTTCGCCGCGAAAGGAAACTTGCCGGCCTTGTACTCTACGCCTTCATCTTTGAGCTGCTCTTCGGTTTTACCGACAGAGGCCACTTCCGGATAGGTATAAACTACGCTCGGAACGGTGTCGTAATTTACATGCCCCGCCTTGCCGGCGATCAGTTCAACGCAAGCGACGCCGTCATCTTCGGCTTTATGTGCAAGCATAGGCCCCGTTATGCAATCGCCAATAGCCCAGACGCCTTCTACGCTTGTCTTGAAGTGATCCGTTTCGATAAAGCCGCGCTTGTCGGTTTTCACGCCGGCGTTTTCCAACCCCAGCCCCTCCGTATGCGGCCTGCGGCCGATTGCGACCAGCACCGCATTGCAGTCGATAACTTGTTCATCGCCGCCGTTTGCGGGCTCCACCGTCAGATGCACGCCGCGTTCGGATGTTTTGGCGCCTGTCACTTTCGACGACAATTTGAAATCGACGCCCTGTTTTTTCAAAATGCGTTGAAACTGCTTGGACACCTCACCGTCCATGGTCGGCAGGATACGGTCAAGGAATTCAACGACCGTCACTTTCGCGCCGAGGCGCCGCCAGACCGAGCCAAGCTCAAGTCCGATGACGCCGCCGCCGATCACCACCAGATGATCCGGCACATTGGCGAAATCAAGCGCGCCGGTTGAGGAAACGATTTGCTTTCCATCAATCTCGACGCCCGGCAGCGGCGTGACTTCAGAGCCCGTAGCAATAATGATGTTTTTCGTATCGAGCTCCCTGTCGCCATCCGGTCCGGCGATGCGCACGCGATTGGCCGCGACAATTTCCCCCGCGCCGAGAATAACCTCCACTTTATTCTTTTTCATGAGAAATTCGACGCCCTTGGTCAGCCCTTCAACCGCGTCGTCTTTTTGCTTCAACATCTGTTTCAGATTGAGCTTTAACCCGCCGGTGGCGATGCCGAGCCCTTCAAAATCTTTTTCTGCAATCTCGTAAAGCTGGGACGCATGAAGAAGCGCCTTTGACGGGATGCAACCGACATTGAGACATGTGCCGCCGAGCTTTTTCGATTCGCGCTTTTCAATGATTGCTGTTTTGAGCCCGAGCTGGCCGGCGCGGATCGCCGCGTTATAGCCGCTGGGACCGGCGCCGATAATGACGACGTCGTATTGATCAGTCATTCGTAATTCCTTGCTTTCGTGCATGCTGGCCGCAGCGGGCCTTTAACATGAACTAGAGGTCCAGCAACAGGCGCTGCGGATCTTCGAGATTTTCTTTCACGCGCACGAGGAAAGTCACCGCGCCCTTGCCGTCGACGATGCGGTGATCATAAGACATGGCGAGATACATCATCGGACGGACAACCACCTCGCCATTGCGCGCGACGGGCCGTTCCTCGATCCGGTGCATGCCGAGAATGCCCGATTGCGGCTGGTTCAGGATCGGCGTCGATAGCAGCGAGCCGTAAACGCCGCCATTGGTGATGGTGAAGGTGCCGCCCTGCATTTCCTCAAGCTTTAAATCGCCGGAACGGGCGCGGCGGCCAAGGTCGGCGATTTCCAGTTCGATCTCCGCCATGGATTTCAAATCTGCGTCGCGCACAACCGGCACGACAAGACCTTTGTCCGTACCGACCGCAATGCCGACATCATAATGATTTTTGTAAATGATATCTGTTCCGTCGATTTCAGCATTGACGTCCGGCACTTCTTTCAGCGCGTGCACGCACGCCTTGGCGAAGAACGACATGAAACCGAGCTTGACGCCATGCTTTTTGTCAAACAGCTCCTTGTACTGAGAACGCAGATCCATCACAGCGGTCATATCAACATCGTTAAACGTTGTCAGCATCGCCGCCGTGTCCTGCGCTTCTTTCAGGCGCCGGGCGATGGTCTGCCGCAGTCTTGACATTTTCACGCGTTCTTCACGCTCGCCAAGATCGCGGGGAGGCGACGGCGCGCGGGACTGATTGGCCGGCCGGGCCTCGGCGGATAGCGCGTCGCCTTTCGTCACGCGCCCGCCCTTGCCCGTGCCTTGAATTGCAGAGGCGTCGAGACCGCGTTCGCTGACAACGCGCCGGGACGCCGGCGACAACGGTTTGCCGGCGCTTTCCATGACGCTTTCGCCAGAAGCGGCGATGGCGCGCGGCGACGGGCGATTGTCGCCGCTAGTGGTTGAGGCAGGGGGCGGCGCATCAGCGCTGTCCGTTGCGCCACCGGCCCCGTTCGATTTGGACCCGGCGCCGCCGGCCGATCCTGCGCCCGCTTCGATGATCGCGATCAGCGCGCCAACCTCAACGGTCTCACCTTCTTTGACCTTGATCTCTTTCAAGACGCCGGCTTGCGGCGCCGGAACATCCATCGCCGCTTTATCGGTTTCCAGGCTGACAATCGGTTCGTCCCGCTCCACGGCGTCGCCTTCTTTCTTGAGCCATTCGCCAATATCGGCTTCGGTGACGGATTCGCCGGACGCCGGAACGCGCACTTCAATATCTTCGCCGCCGCCGGACGCGGGCGCTTCATCGGCGGGTTCAGCAGATTGTTTCTCTGCAGATTGTTTTTTTGACGCTGACGTCTTCGACGATTTTGTATCGGCGTCGATAGCGCCGAGCACGGCGTTGACTTCGACTGTATCGCCTTCCTTGGCGGAAATATTGGAGAGAACGCCCGCCGCCGGCGCAGGAACCTCAACGGAGACTTTGTCCGTTTCGAGTTCCACCAGCGGTTCGTCGGCGTTTACAGCATCGCCTTCGTTTTTCATCCAGCGGGCGATTGTCGCTTCCGTTACGGATTCGCCGAGGGCGGGGACGCGGATTTCGGTGCTCATTTATATTTTCTCCGATGGATTAGCGCTGTTAAAGGGTCAGCGCTTCATCCAGAAATTCTTCGAGTTCCTGTTTGTGTCTGCTCATGAGGCCTGTCGCCGGCGACGCCGCCGCAGGCCGCCCGACATAGCGCGGGCGTTTATGTTTGGCGTCGATCTGAGCGAGCGTCCATTCGATGTTCGGCTCCATCAGGAACCAGGATCCCATATTTTTAGGCTCTTCCTGACACCAGATAATTTCCGCATTCCGGAAACGCTGCAACTCGTTGATAATCGAATGCGCAGGAAACGGATAAAACTGCTCAACGCGCAGAAGGTAAATATTATCCACGCCGCGTTTTTCACGCTCTTCGAGCAGGTCGTAATAGACTTTCCCGGAACACATGACCACGCGCTTGATTTTTGAATCCGCGACCAGCTTGACGGTTGAGCCGGGCCTGTATTCCGCGTCGTCCCACAAGACGCGATGGAATGACGATCCCGGGCCCATTTCCTCAAGTGTTGAGACGCATTTCTTGTGACGCAACAATGATTTCGGCGTCATCAGCACAAGCGGCTTGCGGAAATTCCGGTGCATCTGCCGGCGCAGGATATGGAAGTAATTCGCCGGCGTCGTACAGTTCGCCACCTGCATATTGTCCTGCGCGCAAAGTTGCAGAAAGCGCTCGAGGCGAGCGGAGGAATGCTCCGGACCCTGACCTTCATAACCATGCGGCAGCAACAGAACGAGACCGCACATGCGCAACCATTTGCGTTCGCCTGACGAGATAAACTGATCGACTATAACCTGCGCGCCGTTTACGAAATCGCCGAACTGGCCCTCCCAAAGAACAAGAAACTTAGGGTTGGCGAGCGAATAGCCATATTCAAACCCCATTACCGCAAACTCGGAGAGGTTTGAATCATGCGCCTCGAACGTCGCCTCCGCGTCTTCAAGATGGCGCAGCGGCGTATAGGTCTTTTCGGTATCCTGATCGATAAATACCGCGTGTCGCTGGGAAAATGTTCCGCGCCGCGAATCCTGCCCGGAGAGACGGACGCCATAGCCGTCTTCCAGAAGCGTGCCGAACGCCAGGGCTTCGGCGGTCGCCCAGTCGATGCCCTCGCCAGCGTCAAACATTTTCTTTTTTTGATCGAGGATACGCGCAAGCGTTTTGTGGATATTGAAATTTTTTGGATAACCCGTCAGCACATCGCCGATGCGCTTTAGATCGCCGATATCGACGGCCGTGTCTCCGCGGCGATCATCGTCCACCGGCGGCACGAAACCGGACCATTGCCCATCGAGCCAGTCAGCCTTGTTCGGCTTGAAGGCTTCAGCCGATGCAAATTCCTCGTCAAGAAAGTTACGGAACTTCGCCGACTCGTCCTCAACGCCTTGAGGCGACAAAATCTGTTCATCGACGAGACGGTTTGCATATATCTCACGCGTCGTCGGCAGCGCGCGGATTTGTTTATACATGCGCGGCTGGGTGAAGCTCGGCTCGTCGCCTTCATTATGACCGAACCGGCGATAACAGAACATGTCGATGACGACATCGGCGCCGAATTTCTGGCGAAACTCCGTCGCCACTTTCGCCGCGTAGACGACGGCTTCGGGATCGTCGCCATTGACGTGGAAAATCGGCGCCTCGACCATTTTCGCCACATCGGAAGGATAAGGCGATGAGCGCGCGAAACGCGGGCTCGTCGTAAAACCGATTTGATTATTGACAATAAAATGGATCGTGCCGCCCGTGCGATACCCGCGAAGACCGGAAAGACCGAAGCACTCCGCAACAATGCCCTGTCCGGCGAAAGCAGCATCCCCATGCAGCAACAGGGGCAAGACATGCGTGCGCGGCGCATCAAGATCAGGCGGCTCAATCCGGTCCTGTTTCGACCGGGCCTTGCCGAGCACCACAGGATTGACCGCTTCCAGATGCGACGGGTTCGCCGTGAGCGACAGGTGCACCTTGTTGCCGTCGAACTCGCGGTCCGAAGACGCGCCGAGATGATATTTCACATCGCCCGAGCCGCCGACATCGTCCGGCGTGACGGACCCCCCCTGAAATTCGTGAAATATGTGGTGATACGGCTTGCCCATCACCGCCGCGAGAACGTTGAGGCGGCCGCGATGCGGCATGCCAATGACGATCTCCTTCACGCCAAGCGCGCCGCCGCGCTTGATGATCTGTTCCAGCGCCGGCACCATGGATTCCGCGCCGTCGAGACCAAAGCGCTTGGTCCCGGTGTATTTCGTGTTCAAAAAGTTCTCGAACCCTTCGGCTTCCACAAGCTTGTGAAAGATCGCCCGCTTGCCTTCATTGGTGAAGGTGATGTCCTTATCCGGTCCTTCGATGCGCTGTTGCAGCCACGCCTTCTGTTCCGGATCGGTAATATGCATGAACTCGACAGCGAAGGTGCCGCAATAGGTCCGCGTCAAGATCGCCAGAATCTCGCGAAGGCTGGCCGTTTCCAGCCCCAACACATGATCGATGAAAATCTGGCGGTCGAGATCGGCTTCGGTGAACCCCAGCGACGCCGGATCGAGTTCGGGATGCACTGTCTGGTGTTGAAGGCCCAGCGGATCGAGTTGCGCAATCAGATGTCCGCGAATGCGATAGGCGCGGATCAGCATCAAGGCGCGCAAGGAATCTTTCGTGGCTTGCTGTATTTCGTCCGCGCTTGCGGCCGGCGCGCGTTGTTGAAGTTTGGATTTGAGTTGCGGCTCAACAGCGCCCCAATCGCCGTCGAGAGCCGCGGTCAATTCACCGTTGACCTTGGGCGGCCAGTCGGCGCGCGCCCAGCTTGGCGCGTGGTCGCTGGCGCTGTCGCCGCCGGCGTCCGGATCATTTTCGAAAAACGCGCGCCAGTCTTCAGAAACCGAATTCGGATCGTTTAAAAACCGGGCATGCTGCGCTTCAAGATAGCGGGCGTTTGAACCCGATAAAGCTGTGTGGATGTCTGGCTTCGCTGAAGCCTGTTTCGCGGAACCGCCGCCGTCTTTGGCCATTACCTCTAGTCCGTCATTACGCCGCTTTGACGATAGTCTCCCTAGATACGCCAACCGCCGCGCGATTCAATCATTAACGAACGATCAATTAACGATAAAACCCTTTATTTTTTGAGAATTTCGAGCAGCGTGCGCCCCATCGCCGCCGGCGTCGGCGATACGGCGATCCCGGCCGACTGCATCGCCTCGATCTTGGCCGCCGCCGTGTCGTCAGCGCCGGACACCAGCGCTCCGGCGTGCCCCATGCGGCGTCCCGGCGGCGCTGTCACGCCGGCGATAAATCCAACTGTCGGTTTCTTGATCTTGTGCGACGCCAGAAATTTAGCGGCGTCCGCCTCAGCCGAACCGCCGATCTCGCCAATCATGATGATCGAGTGGGTCTCGTCATCGTGAAGAAACATGTCGAGGATTTCTATGAAGTCCGTTCCCTTGACCGGATCGCCGCCGATCCCGACGCAGGTCGATTGCCCGAGCCCGGCCATGGTGGTCTGATGCACCGCCTCATAGGTCAGTGTTCCGGATCGCGAGATCACGCCAACGTGACCTTTTCGGTGAATGTGGCCCGGCATGATTCCGATTTTACATTCGCCCGGCGTGATAACGCCGGGGCAGTTTGGCCCAACGAGGCGCGTTTTCGATCCGTCAATCGCGCGCTTGACCTTGACCATGTCGAGCACCGGAATGCCTTCGGTAATACAGATAATCAGCGGAATTTCAGCGGCCGCCGCTTCCAGTATCGAGTCCGCGGCGAATGGCGGCGGCACATAAATAACCGATGCGTTGGCGCCGGTTTCTTCCCGCGCCTCTGCGACGGTGTCGAAAACCGGCAGCGTCGCGCCCTTGGCTTCGTCAGGCGCCGCATCGCCCGCCTTCCAGGTCATGCCGCCTTTTCCGGGCGTAACGCCCCCGACCATCCGGGTGCCGTAAGCGATGGCCTGCTCGGTATGAAATGTGCCGGTGTTGCCGGTCAGCCCCTGGCAGATGACCTTGGTGTTTTTATCAATCAGAATGGACATGGATGAATATCTCGGTCAGCGGCGGGTGAAAAGTCGGCCCCTACTAGCCAAGCTCACCGGTCCCGGCAATGGTTTCCGCCGGTTTTCTTCCGGAACCGGCGCGATTTCCGGGTGTTTTCAAACCACGCCTGAAAGCCTTATCAATGCATGAAACCAAGAATCTGATTTTGGAAAAAGCCATGCGCGTTGGCTATGGCGCACGCGGGTTCGTTTATCTCGTCATCGGCGGGCTCGCGATTTTCACCGCCTTCAACGGCGGCGAAGCGGAAGGCTCCACCGGGGCCCTGAACTACCTCGTGCGCCAGCCATTCGGATCGGTTCTCGTCGGCGCCGTCGCCCTGGGATTATTCAGCTACGCCTTGTGGCGGTTTATCGACGCCGCGCTCGATCTTGAAGACGAAGGCGACGACGCCAACGGCTTGGGCAATCGTTTCGGCCAGTTCCTTTCCGGCGCCACCCACGCCTTTCTGGGCGTCACCGCCCTGACCATCATGATCAAGGGCGCACAGTCGGAGAGCGACAGCGCCTCGAACTGGAGCGCCGCCATCATGAGCGCGCCCTTCGGCCGGTGGCTCGTGGCGAGCGCCGGCGCGGTTACCATAGGCGTTGCGGTTTATCTGTTTTTCAAGGCGTGGCGCGCCTCCTACCGCGCGCAGATCAGGTGTGCGCCGACGACCCGGCGGCTTGCGCCGCTCATCCGCTTCGGCCTGGCGGCGCACGGCGTCGTCTTGCTCATCATCGGCGGGATGATCGCCTATGCCGGCTGGACCACGGACCCGCAGCACGCGATCGGTCTCGGCGAAGCCCTGAAAATTGTGGAGACCCGCCCGTTCGGCAGAACCCTGCTTGGAATCACCGGGGCCGGCATGGCCTGTTTTTCCATTTACTGCTTTGTTCAGGCCGGATACCGCATCGCGCCGAACATCACGCATGGCGACATTCCCACGCTCGACAGTTGAGCGCCGCCGCCCGGCGGGCGCAAAACGCCGCAAATTCGTCACAAATTTGTCTCGCCCGTGCAATATTTTATTGCGATAGCACCCTCGCTTTGACCTCTGTGTGTTTAAAGCCCTCCTAACTTTTACAGCCGCGCGGATTTTCCGCGCGGCTTTTTTTAATCGCCGCTCAACGCGGGCAAGTCGTCCTTTGTTCTGTCGGAGCGATGCTCGCCCGTATTGCGCGTGCCGGCGTTTTCGATAAGCACGACCCAGCATTCCTCTTCGGCCACGGGCATATGCTCGACCCCGGCCGGCACCACGATGAGATCGCCTTCCTGCAGGGGCGCGTCGCGATCGCGGAAGCGCATGGTGAAGCCGCCTTTCATAACAAGAAACGCCTCTTCGACATTATCGTGACGGTGCCACTCGAATTCGCCCTTGAGCTTCGCGAGCCGGATGTCCTGCCCGTTTACATTGGCCGCGATATGCGGCGACCAGTAATCTTCGATGCGATCAAACGCTTTTTTCAGATTGATTTTTTTCACAACAATTCCAGCGCTGAAAATTTAATGAAAGCCCGGTCTCGAATAACGGAACGAAGGCGCACGCATTCGTGTTCGCGTCCTGTTGAAACGAATGGAGGAACATTATGCCGACAGCAGCAGGACATACAACGGCGATCCGCGCGTCGCGCGTGATCGGAACGCCGGTTTATAACACCAGCGGCGACCAGATTGGCGAAATCGAAGACGTCATGCTCGACAAAAAAACCAACAACATCATGTTTGGCGTGGTCGGGTTTGGCGGATTCCTCGGCATGGGTGAGAAGTATCATCCGATCCCGTGGGCGAGCCTCGATTATGAAAAAGACAAGGGCGGCTATATCGTGCCCTTCTCGAAAGAACAGCTTGAGCAGGCGCCGGCCCATTCGCTGAACGAACTCAGTGAGAATGACGGTCAGGGCGCGCGCGACGCCGCCTTTGATTATTACAAGGCCGATCGCTACTGGTAGGCAGCGGTTCATGACAGAACGAAAGCGGCGCCCTTTCCGGGCGCTGCTTTTTTTTGCGGTTCCGTACGCATCCCGACAACCGCGCAGTCATTCATGTTACACGCAGGATCGCGGCGGCCTGCCGGAGCGGACAGTCCGGGCTCGCAATAATGCGCACGATTTCAAAATGCTCTGCAAAAAGCGTTTGCGTAAACGCGCGCGTCTGAAACGTCGCGATCAGGTTCGAGCCCTCGGCCATGTCGTTTTGAATGTAAAAGCCTTTATCGCTGAGTGCGGCTGCGGCGGCCTCGCTTTGCGGCAGACCGCGATGCGCCTCATCGTGAAACGTAATAATCACCGCGCCGCCGCTGCGCGTGACTCGCCGCAGTTCAGCCAGCCATTGGCGCTGCGTTTCGATACGCAAATGCGTGAACACCGAAATCAGATAGACCACGTCGAAATGTCCGTCCGGGAAATCGAGCGGCGGCGCCAGCCGGTTGCGGCTGAACCTTCCGTCAAGATTTTGCGCGCACCAATCCGCCAGCGCGCCATTGTAATCGACGCCGTAAATTTCAGCATCGCTCATGGCCGGCAAATGCCGCACAACCCGCCCGCAGCCGCAGCCGAAATCGAGAATGCGCCGCGCTTCAGCAAACGGAACGCCGCCCTGCGCCGCATAGTGATCGAGCGTTTTTGCACTGGCTTCGCCGGTTTTCAGAAACGCCCGCCAGTCCGCATGCGCAACCACCCGCGCCATCATGGCGAGCGGCGGGATCGGAACGCCGCGTTCATCCGCCGCCGGCGGCGCTTCGCGGCCGTAACTTTTACGTCTTTCAAGCAGCCAGAAATAAAGACCGATGAGGCCCAGCCGGTTCAGCGCCGCACGCGCCGCTCTTTTCACGGCCGTCATCGCACGCTGCGCTCGGGCGGCGTCTTCTCGAACGCCAGGACACGCTCGATCAACGCGTCCGGTAGCGCCGAAGATGTCTGCGTGCCGCGCTCAGCGTGCACATAGGTGAGCGCCCCTTCTGTGAGCAATTCCTCATCTCGGAAAATCGCCATCGCCAGCGTCATCGATTTATGGCCAAGTCTCGCGCACCGGACGGCCACGCCGATCATGTCGTCGAATGTCGCCGAGGCGCGGAAGTCGGCCTGCGCGTTGACCGTGAAAAATTCCAGAATATTCTCGCCGTGATAGCCGAGCGCGCGCATATATTCCGTCACGCCCACATCGAAATAGAGAAAATAATTGACATTGAAGACGATCCCTTGCGGGTCGCACTCGCCCCATCGCACGCGCATGGGGTGGAGCAAATTGAAATCCGTTTTCTCTGTCATGGCGGTGTGTTGGCCTTAGCTTTCGTGTTTGTAAAGGGCGAGCGCCCCCGTGCGCGAAGGCGCACAACCCATCACCCGTGCGTGGAGGCGCGCGCCGCCATCCTTCCAGGCTAGCTTCGCGAGCGCCTCAGGATGAAGGATCGCAATACCCGGCCCCGCCGCGGCTCGCCTGAACCCGCCCGCCAGCGAAGGCGGGCAAACGAGAAACCCTAGCTAGATGAGCATGCATCATCGTCACCGCCTTTCATGGGAAAGCGAATGTATATTATGGAGAGGTCGCGCGAGACGCGAAACGTCCTCATCAAATTAAAACACGGACGCATCGCGTCCCGCGCGCGGCTTATTCATCATCGCCAACCGAATGCAGCCGGCGCGCGGTCCTGCTCCGTGGAACAGTCCCGCGCCTCTCACCCGGGGGCTCGGTTGCAACAACAGGCCGGGACTAAGCGTCCGTCCGATCCTCCGCCCCGGCGAAACACCGGTTAAAAGGCGAAGGCGAACGCCGCCCGCGCGCCGCGATCCGGACCGTTGAGCATCGGCAGGCCTCACCGCCTCTCCATATCCGGACTGCGCATGAGTATAGGGGCGGGCGCGAAGGGGGTGGATATCTATCCACCAACACTGGGTTTTTTTGAAGAATTCAACAGATAGGTTGTATTTTTCGCGTTATTGGGGCGCGGATGATAGTCAATGTAAAAGCCCCTCTCCCTTGAGGGAGAGGGAGCAAAAAGCTGGCGGCTAACCGGCTCCATCGAAAAAACGCATTGTCGCTAATTCATCGCTGAAAGCGTTCAATATTTGGGGTTCGACAATGTCAAATACTTCAAAGCCTCCCGGCCAGTAGCGAAGTGAGCTGTCGCCACAAGGTGAAGATCGACTTTTTTTGAATCCAACTTCTACCCCTGCACCGCCTCGACCACCTTTTTCGCCGCGTCTTCCAGATCGTCGGCGGGCGTGATTTTCAAACCGGAGTTGGCGAGGATCTCCTTGCCTTTCTCCACATTGGTGCCTTCAAGGCGCACCACCAGCGGATCGTCGAGGCCGACTTCCTTCACCGCCGCGACGATGCCTTCCGCGATGACGTCGCATTTCATGATGCCGCCGAAAATATTGACGAGAATGCCTTTGACGCCTGGATCGGTGGTGATGATCTTGAACGCTTCGGTGACTTTTTCTTTCGTGGCGCCGCCGCCCACGTCGAGAAAGTTCGCGGGCTCCGCGCCGTAATGCTTGATGATGTCCATGGTCGACATGGCGAGGCCGGCGCCGTTCACCATGCAGCCGATATTGCCGTCGAGCTTGACGTAGGACAAATCGTATTCCGACGCTTTCAGCTCCATCGGATCTTCTTCGGACTTGTCGCGCATTTCCAGAATGTGCTCGTGCCGGAACAGCGCGTTCGGGTCGAACCCCATCTTCGCGTCAAGCACCAGAAGATCGCCCGCTTTCGTGACGATCAGCGGATTGATTTCGAGAAGGCTCATGTCGTTTTCGACAAAGGCTTTATAGAGCGTTGGGATAAGCTTGCCGCACTGTTTCGCCGCCGCGCCCTTCAGCGCCAGCGCCTGCGCAATGCGCCGCGCGTGATGCGGCATGCAGCCCGTGGCCGGGTCGATCCCGACCGTGATGATTTTTTCCGGCGTTTCTTCGGCCACTTCCTCGATGTTCATGCCGCCTTCGGTGGACGCGATAAAGGCGATGCGGCCCGTGCCGCGATCGACCAGCGCGGAGAGGTAAAGCTCGGTCTCGATGTCAGAGCCGTTTTCGATATAGATGCGGTTCACCTGCTTGCCGTCGCCGCCCGTCTGTTTGGTCACCAGCGTCGCGCCCAGCATCTGTTTGGCGAATTCGGCGGCTTCCGCCGGCGATTTGGCGAGGCGCACGCCGCCGCCTTCGCCCGCGCTTTTCTCCTTGAACTTGCCCTTGCCGCGCCCGCCGGCGTGGATCTGCGCCTTTACCACGTAAAGCGGACCCGGCAGCGCCTTTGCGGCGGCTTCGGCCTCGTTCGCCGCCAGCACGGCGCGGCCTTCGGAGACGGGCGCGCCATATTCTTTCAGGAGGCGTTTGGCTTGATATTCATGGATGTTCATGGGGGCGGGCTCCGTTCGGGCGGGTGATAATCACCCCGCTTATACAAGCGCCGCCCCGCGAGACAACCGAGACGTCAGGCGCGCGCGCGGATTTCAGCGAGAGACAGGCGCTGGCGGCCTTCCCCGTCGAAATTCTCCGGCGCCAGCCACGCCTCGCATGCGGCTTTCGCGGCCGGCCATTCCGTATCGAGCATGGAAAACCACGCCGTGTCGCGGTTGCGGCCTTTCATCACCACGTCCTGACGAAAAACGCCCTCGAAGGTGAAGCCGAGCCGGAGCGCGGCGCGTTTTGAGGCTTCATTGGCGTTGTCGCATTTCCATTCATAGCGCCGGTAGCCGAGGTCATCGAAAATATGCCGCGCCATCAAAACCATCGCCTCCGTCGCGGCGGGCGTGCGCTGAAGCTTCCTTGAGAAAACCACGCAGCCGACTTCCGCCGAACCGGCTTGCGGACGGATGCGCATGTAACTCGCCATGCCAAGCGCTTCGTTCGTTTGCACATCGCGAAAGAGATGCGTGCGCCAGCCGCCCTCGCGAATGGCCTGCGTCATGGTCGCGCTGAAGTCATCCACATGCGAGAACGGGCCGATGGGAATATGGGCCCATAGATTGTCGTTTCCATGACCGCACAAAACGGGAAATAGTTCGGCCGCGGCGTGCGGGAACGACGCCGGCTCGGTTTTCACATAACGGCCCGAAGCCGGTTGCAGATCCGGCGGCGCGCATCCGGTCCAGCTGTCAAGATCGTTCATTCGCCGCGCCATTTTTACATCCTCTCCCGCGCATCCCGGCGCCCGCCCGCGAATGTCCGGGATGCGCGCCGTTCTCAATGCTTGATAGCGTTTAGCCGAGATTTTGCAGCAATTCATTTGCGAAAATCGAGAGCGTATCGTCGCGCGCGCCCATAACGACAATCCGGTCGCCGGGCCGGGCCAGTTCGATCAGCCTTTCGCCGCAGGCCTCGCGGGTCGCGAGCGCTTCGGCGCGCCGCCCCGCCGCAGCGACGCCCTGAACAATATCGCCGCTTGAAACGGCGCGGTCCGTGGTGCCGCCATAATAAACCGGCTCCGGCATCAGCAGGATGTCGTCATGCGAAAGATGTTCCGCGAAGGTCGCCACAAACTCATCTTTCATTTTTTTCAGCGGCCCGAAACCATGCGGCTGGAACATGACAAGGAGCCGCCCTGGAAATTCATGCAGGGTTTTAAGGCTCGCCGTGATCTTGTCCGGGTTGTGGCCGAAATCGTCGATGACGGTGATCTTTCCCGCCTCGCCCACATATTCAAGGCGCCGCTTGACGCCTTCGAATTCGGCAAGCGCCTTCGCCGCTTGTTGCAGCGTCACGCCGCAGGCGCGGGCCGCCGCCATCGCCGCGAGCGCGTTCGAGACATTGTGCCGGCCGGGCATCTTTAGTGAGACGGCCGCTTTCTCGCCCTCGCGCGCGACAACATCGAACGTAACGCCGAAAGGTTCAGGCGTGATATTTTCGGCGACAAGGTCCGCGTGTTTTCCTGTGACGGAATAAGTTGTTTTTTCGCCCGCATGGCGCGCCGCCAGCAGCGCCGTTTCGTCATTGTCAAGATTGAGCACCGCCGTTTGCGCGCCGCCGATAAATCCGCCGAAGAGCGCGCGCAGCTCGTCCATGGATTTATGATCGAGCGCGATATTGTTCAGCACAGCGACTGTCGGGCGGAACATGGCGATAGAGCCGTCGCTTTCATCGACTTCGGATACGAAGGCGTCGCCCTCGCCCACAAGCGCGCTGGCGAAAAGCGCGTCGGGCGTGACAAAATTTTTCATCACCGCGCCGTTCATCACGGTCGGCGATGTTCCGGCGCGATGCAAAATCCAGCCGATCATGCCGGTCGTCGTCGACTTGCCGCTGGTGCCCGCGACGCCGATTGACTGCGGGGATTCGTTGAACAGCTGCGCCAGCAATTCCGCGCGATTCAGCCGGCGCGCGCCAACGGCGTTCGCCGCCGCCACATCCGGCACGGTGTCCTCAACCGCCGCGGAGGCGACGAGAATCTGGCTGTCGCGCCTGACGCCGGAGCCGTCCTGAGGGTGCAGCGCAACGCCGAGCGTGCGCAAATAGTCGAATTTCGCGCCGGTCCGGCCCTGATCGAGCGCCCGGTCGGAGCCCTCGACGCGGGCGCCGCGCGCCTTGACGATCATCGCCAGCGGCAGCATGCCTGAACCGCCCACGCCGCAGAAGAAATAGTCTTTTGTTTCACTCATAACCGGATCGCTGTAACCGAAATTAAGTAATAAGTGGTAACGAGGTTCGATGACGCAGACCACCAGACATATCGCGCTTGTCTGCCCCGGCGGGCCCGTCACCCGCGATCTGGCGGACAAAACCGCTGAAATTGCGGCGGCGCGCTTCGGCGATCGCGCAGCGTTGCATTTTCACGATCAGTGTTTTTTAGAGGCCGGGCATTTCGCCGGTTCTGATGCGGAGCGTTCCGCCGCCTTTCTCGAAGCCGCCAACGACCCGCAATATGACGCCGTGTGGTTTGCGCGCGGCGGCTACGGCGCCTGCCGCCTTGACGAAAGCATTTTTGCGCAACTGAACGAACACGCGCGCACGAAAACCTATCTCGGCTATTCCGACGCCGGGTCGCTGCTCGCGCGGCTTTATAAAGATGGGATTGGCCGCCCAGTTCACGGGCCGATGCCGTCCGATCTGGGGCGCGAAAACGGCGAAGACGCCATTGTCCGCGCGCTGCTTTTTCTTGTCGATCAAGACGCTTCTGCGTTCGAGCCGAACGTCAAAGCCGGCGTCAGGCTCGCCGCGTTCAATATCACGATCCTGGCGCACCTTTCCGGCACGGACTGGATGCCGGACTTGTCCGGCCATGTCATCATGCTGGAAGACATTGCGGAATATCTTTACCGCATCGACCGCGCAATGTTCTCGGTCATGGGCGACAAAGGCGTGCGCAACGCCGCCGGGATCATGCTGGGCCGCGTCAGCGACATTCCGGAAAATGACCGGCCGTTCGGCAAGACGGAAGAAGACATCGTCAAGGACTGGTGCGCGCGCTATGGCGTCGCCTATCTTGGCCGCGCCGATATCGGGCACGATACGCAAAACAGGATTGTCCCCTTCGGCGCACCCTCGCTCGCTTAAAATCAGGTCAGCAGGAATACGCCGCCGCCCGCAGCGACCATTGCGGCAAACCCCATCGCCACGGTCCGACCTGCGGCGGCGCCGCCGATCGACCAGGCCATGCCGGCCTTGACGACAATGTTGGAAAAAACCGCGGCGAGGACCGCCGAGGCGGCAATTGTCGCGGTGATATCGCCGACGCCCGCCTGACGGCCCGCCGTCAGCGTCATGGCGTCAACATCCGCGAGGCCGGAGATAAAAGCCACCAGCAACAGACCGCTTTCGCCCAACTGGTCGATCCCGAACCGCGAGGCCAGCGTAATCACGGCGAGAAGCGCTGCAAATATCAGTGCGGGAACAATCTCCATGGGATTGCCAAGCTCCAGCGTTTTGCCGTTTGCGTCTTTTTTGTTTTCGCGCCGCCACACCCACAGGGCGGCGGCTGCGCCGGTCAGGGCGGCGGCGACAAGCGCCGGGGTGACCACCGCCAGAACGTCGCGCGCAACGGCGGCGAGGAGAAACCCGACACGGATCACCATCACCACATTCGCCGCGATCACCCCGGCGGCGACCTGACCGGGATTCGCCCCCTCTTTTGCAAATCGTGAAAGCGACAGCGTCGTCGCCGTTGACGAAGCAAGCCCGCCGGCCAGCCCCGTCAGCAAGAACCCCTTATCCTGCCCCACAATCTTGATCAGCCAGTAACCGACAAAAGACAGGCCGCTGATAAACACCACCATCAGCCAGATCTCGCGCGGGTTTAAAGCCTCGTAAGGACCGAACCCTTCATTCGGCAGTACGGGCAAAATAATAATCGAAATCGCGAGCAGCCGGAGCGCCGCATATAATTCTTCGGAGCTTAAGCTGTCCGCCAGCTTCTCAACGCTCGGCTTGATGCTGAGGATGATCGCGGCGGCGACGCCGCCGGCGGCCGCCACCAGCAAAGAGCCTCTTGTTGCGGAAAAACCAAGAAGAAACGCAACGGCGATAGCGACTTCCGTAGTGCCGCCGAAACCGTCCTCGCCGCCGCGGGCCGCAGCCCAATAGGCCGCAACCGTCAGTGCGCCAATCATCAGCAACGCCACTGCCGCAAGCAGATAACTTTCGCCGAACAAACCGGTCAGCCCGCCGCTGAGCGCCACCAGCGCAAAGGTTCTGGCGCCTGCAAATGTGCGCTGTTTGTTTTCTGCGGCGTGCGTGTGTTCGCGCTCAAAGCCGATCAGAAACCCCACCGCAAGCGCTACCGCCAGGTTTCGAAGGTCGAGCAGGGCTTGCGTATCGGAAAAGTCCGGCATTAACGGGTCCTGATATCCTCGCGTATTCAGGGGTTGGCGTTTATAGCGCGCCTATCGATAGATTGACATTTTTTGCTTCATTGATGAGCGCTAACACGCAAATCCTGCAGTTTGCTCCACAGACTTGACATAAGCGTTGTGAAATCGTTTTTCGCAGGCGCAAAAAGGAGATTGATCAATGGAAGTCAAAGTCGCGGTTGTCGGCGCGACCGGCAATGTAGGCCAGGAGGTTCTGGCGATCATGGAAGAGCGCCTGTTCCCCGCAAGCGAAGTTTTTGCACTCGCCTCGCGTAAATCTATCGGACGCGAAGTTTCCTACGGCGATAAAAAACTGAAATGCCGGGATATGGAAACCTTCGATTTTTCAACCGTAGATATTGCGCTTTTCGCCGCCGGCGGTTCCGTCGCCAAAGAGTGGGGCCCCAAAGCCGCCAAGGCGGGCGCTATCGTTATCGACAATTCGTCTCATTTCCGGATGGATCCGGACGTGCCCCTGATTGTGCCGGAAGTGAACGCGGACGCCGTAACCGAGATAAAAAAGAACATCATCGCCAATCCGAACTGTTCCACCGCACAGCTTGTGGTGGCGCTGAAGCCGTTGCACGACGCCGCGACGATCAAGCGGGTCGTCGTCTCGACTTATCAATCAACATCCGGCGCCGGCAAAGACGCCATGGACGAGCTTTTCAATCAGACGAAAGGCATTTTCGTCAATGATACGCCGAGCGCGGAGAAATTCACCAAACAGATAGCGTTCAACGTCATTCCGCATATCGATGTCTTCATGGAAGACGGCTTCACCAAGGAAGAATGGAAGATGACGTCGGAGACGAAAAAGATTCTCGACAAGTCGATCAAGCTGACCGCAACCTGCGTGCGCGTGCCGACATTCGTCGGCCATGGCGAGGCCGTGAATGTCGAGCTTGAAAACCCGCTTTCGGACGATGAGGCGCGTGAAATCCTGCGCGAATCGCCGGGCATTCTGGTGGTCGATAAACGCGAAGACGGCGGCTATGTCACGCCGGTCGAATGCGTCGGCGATTTCGCCACCTTTATCAGCCGCCTGAGGGTCGATCCCACAGTGGAAAATGGTCTGGCGTTCTGGTGCGTCTCGGACAATCTGCGCAAAGGCGCCGCGTTGAACGCCGTCCAGATTGCAGAGCTTGTTATCAATCGCGGCGTTTTGAAAAACGCCGCCTGACGGCGTCAGCAAATTCCGGGTGGCGCCGCCTTTCCCGCGCAGCTACTGATCTCCCGTGAAACGGACCGCCCGGATGCAGAACGCCGAAAAAAACGCGATTACCGATAAAGACGCCGCCGACGCCGCGCTGAAAGCGGGACTGCTGACAGGGCTCGCCGCCTATGTGCTGTGGGGCGCCATGCCGATCTATCTGAAGGCGCTCAACGGCGTGTCGGCGCTGGAAATACTGTGTCACCGGATTTTCTGGTCGGTTCCGTTCGGCGCGCTCATCGTCACGACGAGACGGCAATGGCGGGAAGTGTTCGCGGCGCTGCGCGACAAGCGCGTCCTGTGGATGCTGGCGCTCTCGGCGCTGGCGATTTCCCTGAACTGGCTGATTTACGTATGGGCGGTCGTCAATGAACGCATCATCGAAGCCAGCCTCGGCTATTACATCAATCCGCTCATGTATGTGGCGGCCGGCGTTTTCATTCTCGGCGAACGCCTGAGGACGGCGCAGATCGTCGCCGTCTGTCTCGCCGCCGCCGGGGTCGCAGTCCTGACCGTCGGCGCCGGCGTCTTTCCGATCATTTCGCTGAGCCTGGCGGTTTTGTTCACCGCCTATGGCTATATCCGCAAGACGACCAATGTCGGCGCCATGCCCGGCCTGTTCATCGAAGTGCTGCTTTTGTCGCCCATGGCGTTTGTCTATGTGCTCTGGCTGATGCAGGCGGGCGAGGCGGCGTTCCTGAACGGCGCCGGCGCCATTGACGTCCTTCTCGTCCTCGCCGGGCCGGTGACGGTCGTCCCGCTCGTGATGTTCGCATTGGCGGCGCGGCGGCTGCGCCTGACGACGCTGGGGCTCCTGCAATATATCACGCCGACCCTGCAGCTCCTCCTCGGCGTTTATTTTGGCGAGACCTTTACGCTCTATCACGCCGTCTGCTTCGGGCTGATCTGGTCGGCGCTCGCCATCTACAGCGGCGACGCCTTTCGCGAGAACCGGCGAAAAGTCAGTCGATCCGTTTGAGGCTGCCCGAAAAACTCAAAAGCGCCTTGCCTTCCGCCGTCACCAGCCCGCGCGCAAACAACATGCGCTTGCCGATGGCGGTCGTCTCGCCCGTCGCCTCAATGAAACAGCCGCACGGTCCCGGCCGTAAAAATTCCGCGTTCATCGTAACGGTCACGCCGCGAAACGAACCCGCCTTGCGAAAGCAGATGTCAAACAGCGACATGTCGGCGAGCGTCATCAGCATCCCGCCATGGATAACCCCGCCGAGATTGGCGTGAATGGACCGCGAAAAAAAGCCGACGCCGGGCGTCGGTCCCTCCTCGCGAAAATAAAAGGGCCCGGCGTGGCCGCCGAACGTATCCTTGAATGTTGAGAGCCGCCAGCCGGGCGGCGCTTCGAATTTTTCGTTCTCGCTCATCCGCGTATCAATAGCCGATCCATTTTTGTGGACAACGTTCAAACGCACCCGCCGCACATGAAAAAAGACTTGCAGGGCCGCCGGCTTCATTTGATCATGACGCCATGACTGAATTCCCGGACGCCCGAATGATCGCCGCCGGCGATGTGAACCTTGCGGTTTATGAAAGGGACGGCGACCCTGCGCGGCGCCGGCCGCCCATCATGCTCGTGCACGGCTGGCCGGAAATCGCTTACTCATGGAAAAACATGATCGGGCCGCTCAGCGATGCGGGGTTTCGCGTGATCGCGCTGGATCTGAAAGGGTTCGGCGCATCGGATGCGCCAGAAGACCCGGCGCTTTATGATGCGGCGCATATGACGGGCGATTTTTGCGCGCTCCTCGATGCGCTTTCCATCGAAAAGGCGATTTTTTGCGGCCATGACTGGGGCGGCGCGCTTGTCTGGGCCATGGCGCAGCGCCATCCCGGCCGCGTGGCGGGCGTCATCGGTCTGTGCACGCCAGTCCTGCCCTGCCCGCCGGCGCCGCCGCTGGCGATATTCAGGAAACGATTTGGCGACGCTCATTATATCGTTCAATTTCAGGAAGACGGCGTTGCTGAAGCGTTGTTTGAAAGCGATCCTGACCGGTTCTTCAGGCTGATATTCCAGCGCCCGGCGCCAAAAGAGCGCTGGGCGAGCCTCGTTCCGCGCATTTACGATCTGCCGGGCCGGTTCCGCGGCGCGCCGGAACCTGACGCGGCCGACCTGATTGTTCCCCTTACTGATCTTCAGGTTTATGTGGACGCTTATAAAAAAAGCGGCTTTCGCGGCGGCGTCAATCTCTATCGCAACATTGATCGCAACTGGGAAACGATGAAAGATCGCGACCAGACGGTCTACGCGCCCGCATTATGGATCGGCGCCGAACTCGATCTGTTCCTGCCGCCGGAGAGTGCGGACGCTATGGAAAAAATTGTTCCCGATCTTGAAAAACATATCGTCGCCAATTGCGGCCACTGGATCATGCGGGAAAAACCGGACGAAACAAACGCGCTGATGATCGATTGGCTGAACCGTCGATTTTCAGCTTAATTTGACAGAAATTTCCCCTCCGGTTTGAGATAAATTCCGCCCCGCGCCCTCACGTTTCGGTTATCCGCAACTGCCACGCTTCGCCTCGGATGCAGTAACGAGGAGGGTCGGATGCGTGTAACAGGAGTGATGGTTTTGCTCACGCTCTTTGCCGGATCGCAGGCGGCGGCGGGCGATCTGAAACACCAGCAGCCGTTCAATGCAAAGCCCAGAACCGTGGCGTCATTGAAACTCGCCAATGCGCGCGTGGAAATGATGGCCGTGACGCGGCGCGCAAGGGCGGACACGGTGCGCCGCAGGGCGCATCTCGATGAAAGCCGCAACATGGCCAAGGTCATGCCGGGCTATCCGCAGCCCGCTTTTGTCAGCGTGGATTTTCGCGTCAAATTTTAATCAAAGACTTTGATAAACCGCGTCGAGCAGCCGCACCGCGCGCGGATCGCCGACGAGATAAGGCGACATTTTATTCATCACATAGGCGGCGGTGAGATTGTGCTCCGGATCGGCAATGACGCACGATCCGCCAAAGCCGGCGTGACCGAAAGCGTTTTCATTGGGTCCGAAATGTCCGTTGATATTGCGCATGAGCCCTGCGGACCAAGACAGATGAAACGGCAGCACCAGATCGTCGCCGCGGATGCGCTCCTTCAACGCCGCCGCGATGGCGGCTTCGTCCAGATAAGGATCGCCGTCCCATTTTCCGCCATTGACGAAAGGGTGCACGATCGCCGCCAGCGACCGCGCGTCGGCGTGCATGTTGGACGCGGGCAGCTCCGCCGCCATCCAGTCTTCGCGGGCGACGCGCGCCGGCGCCGACCATTTTTTCAAAAACGCCAGTTTCGTAAACTCGTTCAGCACGCCAAGATCCGGCGCCTTTGGCGGTTTCGGCATATAAGCCGCGCGCGCCGCCTGATCGGCCCCCATGCCGCAGAATATCTGAAGGTCGAATTCCGCCACCAGCTGGCCGACGGTTTTTCCGGTGACGCGCCGCAACACTTCGCCGGCGATAAAACCGACCGTTTGCGGATGATATCCATTTGCCCTTCCGGGCGCCCATAACGGCGCCATGGCGGCGAGCTTTTGCGTTATCGCCTCCCAGTCGAGCCAGGTTTCCGGCGGCATTTCATCCGGAAAGCCGGGAAGGCCGGCCTGATGCGAGAGCATTTGCGCGATCGTGATGTCATCTTTTCCCGCCGCGGCGAATTCGGGCCAGTATTCGGCGACAGGCCTGTCATAGTCGAGTCTGCCGCTGGAGACCTCGCGCGCGATCAGCAATGACAGAACCGCCTTGCCGCTGGAATAGATGCAGGCGAGCGTCGTTTCATCCCAGGGCGTCTCTTTCGCCTTGTCTGAAAAACCGCCGCGAATATCGATAACCAGTTCATCATCGATCATCACCGCAAACGAGGCGCCAAGTTCCAGGCCCTCTTCAAAATTTTGCGCAAAGCCCGAGCCGACGGATGAAAACCCGTCCGCCAGAAAGCCGCTCGAGGCGGGAATACGCGTATCGGTCCAGTGCATCGCTTGATTAAAAGGCGCAGGAAACGCCGGCTGTTGCGATCGCCCCGGCGGCGCGGGCGTTGTCGATCCCGAGCAGCGCGTCGATGACGTTGCCGGTCGTGTCCGCAGCATTCAACTCGCCGACAAAATCGGCGACCGCGTTCATGTCGCTGCGGTCAAGGCGCCTGTCGAGCTCGTTCGCCATGCATTCGGCCCGCCGTTCGGACAGACCCAGTTCGACAAAGCGGTTTTCTATCGCGAGACGCGGCGAAATTGTCGCGCAGGCCGCAAGGGCGAGCGCAGGGAACAGAACGATCAACTTTTTCAGCACTGGCAGCCTCCGGTTTCATTGACGTCAAACATAGGACCAATACAGCCATGCGTCCACGCCGGGTTACGAATGCTTAAGCTGACGCTGATCGAAGCGCCAGCGAAGAGAATCGATCCGGTCCTGCCCGAAAAACGGCTCCCCATCCAGCACCATCAACGGCACGCCCCAGTGATGCTCAAGCTGCGCGGCTTCATTTTGCCCGATCCGCTGAGCAATCGCAGCGCGGTTTTCCTTCGCCCAGCTTTCAAGGTCATCAAGTTCAAGCCCGGCTTCGGCGCAAATCGATCGCAGCGCCTCATCATCCGACCACGCTGCGCCCGACCAGATGCGATAAGCGGCGGCGCGCGCAAATTCCATTCCCTTTTCGCGTTCGCAAGCGCCAATGGCGAGCGCCATGATGCGCGTCATCAAGGGTTGATCCGGCGCCACCTTTCCGCTCGCCATATCCATGTCAATCGGATCGGGGCTTGGCGGCGCAAACGCCAGCCCCAACCGCTGCGCCTCCCGTAAAACATCCTTGAACAGATAGGGCAGAAATTGCTTTCTGCCCTTTTCAAAAAAGTCGGGCTCGCGCAAGGCGAGCGGGCGCACGGGGCGAAACCGCGTTTCGACGTCGTAATCTTGCGCAATGGCGCAAAGCCGGTCGATGGCCAGATAGGAATAAGGGCTGCGGAACGACCAGTAGATATCGAGTTTCGCCATGCCGGCGCCTTTCTTGACGGAGCGATTGAAACAATGGCGCCGGCTCGCTATGCGTCAAGCCATAGATCAGGAGAGCCCCATTATGGCCCGCACGCTTCGTATCGCCGTATTGCAAGCCGGTTTCGGCGACGATATGGCCGCGAACATCGCAAAAGTTGAAACGCTGGCGCGCGCCGCCGCAAAAGACGGCGCACAGGTCATCCTGCCGCCTGAGCTGTTTCAGGGACCTTATTTTTGCAAGACAGAAGACACCGCGCATTTCACAACGGCCTATCCTTACAAGGAACATCCGGTTGTGACGGCGCTCGCGCCCCTCGCAAAAGAGCTGGGCGTTGTCCTGCCCCTGTCAATTTTTGAACGCGACGGGCAGGAATATTACAACAGCCTCGTTACCGTCGATGCGGACGGCGCCCTTCTCGGCCTTTACCGCAAAAGCCATATTCCCGATGGTCCGGGTTACGAGGAAAAATTTTATTTCCGCCCCGGCGCCACGGGCTTTAAAGTCTGGAACACGAAATTCGGCCGTCTCGGCGTCGGCATTTGCTGGGATCAATGGTTTTCAGAAGCCGCCCGCGCCATGATGCTGATGGGGGCGGAGGTTCTGTTTTATCCTACCGCCATCGGTTCGGAGCCGGAAAATCCCTCGCTCGATACGCGCGAGCGCTGGCGCCGGGCGATGACGGGACACGCCGTCTCCAATGTCGTTCCCGTAGCGGCGGCGAACCGCATTGGCGATGAAGACGGGCAGATTTTTTACGGATCATCTTTCATCGTCGATGACGGCGGTGATTTTATCGCGGATATGGGACGCGATGAGGAAGGCTTTGCAGCCGCAACGGTCGATCTTGACCATTTGACGGAACGGCGCGCGAGCTGGGGTTTCTTCAGAGACCGGCGGCCCGATCTTTACGGACGGCTGACCGGCGGAGAAATCTAGAGGCCGGCTTCAACGCTGCGTTTCTTCTCAAGCAGCGCCTGTTCCTTGTCTTCATAGGCCCATGCTTTTTCGTCGATCTCGAGGTCGGCGAAATCCTTCGGGTCGAAGACAGGGTCGAGCCCCTGTTTCAGCTGCCGGTCGAAATCCTTCATCACGCGCAAGCCAATGGGAAACAACAAAACCAGCGCAAAGAGGTTAAACAGCGCCAGAAGGCCCATCCCCGCATTGGCGAAACCGAACGCGCTCGCCAGGTCGCGCGTCGAGCCGAACAGGACGAGCCCCAGCGTGACCACTTTGAAGATGTTGAACACGCGCTTGTCGTCATTGAAAAAGAAATCGAGCGCGGTCTCGCCGAGGAAATAGTTGTACATGATTGACGAGAACACGAACAGCAACAGCGCGACCGCAATAAAATCATCGGCCCATGCGCCCACATGATCGTCAAGCGCGGCCTGGGTCAAAATCACCCCATCGGCCGCCTCATCCATAAAGTCGACGCCTGACAGCAAAATGATCGACGCCGTACATGTGCAGATAATCGCCGTATCGATGAATACCGACAGCGCCTGCACCATGCCCTGATTGGCCGGGTGCGGAACATAAGCAACGGCCGCCACGTTCGGGGCTGAACCGAGCCCCGCCTCGTTTGAAAAAAGACCGCGCTGGACGCCAAGCATGATGGCGCCGCCAATCCCGCCGGCGATCGCTTCGTTCAACCCAAAAGCGCTGGTGACGATCAGGCTGAAAACGCCAGGCAGATCGGCGGCGCGCGTGATGACGATAAACAGCGCCAGCGCGATATAACTCACCGCCATGACGGGAACGACAATTTCAACAACGCTGGCGATGCGCCCGATGCCGCCGAAAATGACGATGCCCGTCAGGATGGCGAGCACGGCGCCCGTAGCGATTGGCGGCACGCCGAACGCGCCTTCGATCGACGCCGACGCCGCATAGCTTTGCAAGATGTTGAAGGATATCCCGAACGCGACCAGCAGGAGGATGGAATAGACGCCGGCCATGATCCCGGCCGCCCCGCCGAAACGTTTCCCGAGGCCGCGCCGGATATAAAAAGCGGGGCCGCCGCGGAAATTACCGTCCGGTTCAAGCTGCTTATAGAGCTGCGCGATCGTGCACTCAAAAAAGCTTGTCGCCATACCGAGCAGGCCGACAACCCACATCCAGAATACCGCGCCCGGACCGCCCAGCGTGATCGCGACGGCGACGCCTGCGATATTGCCGGCGCCCACGCGGCCCGCGATGGAAAGCGCCAGCGCCTGGAATGATGTGGGCTTGTCGCTTTCATGCTGGAAAGCATCGCCGAAAATCGAAAACATCCGGCCGAAAAACCGGAACTGCACAAACCCCGAGCGCACCGTGAACCACAGGCCCAGCGGAATGAGCACAAAGATCAGAATTTTACTCCAGAGAAGGTCGTTGAGCGCTGCGATCATGAAAATTGAGGGGGTTGCCTGAAAGGGATGCGAGGCCGCAAACCTAAATCAGACCGTCCCAAAAGTCGAATACAACAGAACGCAGCCCGCGGGCGCGACGCCCGCGCGGGGCGGCGGCGTAACGAAACTCAGTAAATTCCGGGGCGTCAGTCTTTCTTGACGAATGTCACGGCGAACAACGTCTCGCCTTCGAAAATATCTTTCGGCGGATCCATGCCCTCGATCATTTTAAAAATACGCGGCGTGATGGAGCCTTCCATGCGATACCCCTTTTCCGCCATTTTGCCCCGGTGAAACTCCAGAGCGGCGGCTGTAAATTCGCGGGCGAGGATCGTAATGCGTTCCGGATCGTTGGACATGGGGATTTTGCCTTTGTCGTCGCTGTATCTTGAAGGGCCAAATAATTTCCGCGGAATATGAATAGATGTGCGCGGCTTGTCCACACCGCCCATACGCATGCGCGCGCAAACAAACAGGAATTGATTTGCCGGCGGGCGCGCCATTCCGGTCTATGACCGCTGGCGCGCGCTTTTTCCGGATTCTTCTGAACCTGGCCGGATATTCCGGCGACAGCGCTCCCTTATGCCAAAACGCTGCAAGCGCGTTCCGGCCCTTTTCGGCATGCAATTTTTTATCGCGAAAGCCGCCTATAAGCTGTAGTCCAGTTTTGTCAGGATGGGTTCCCAATCCGTATTCAGCGCCGCGCGCGTTTCGTCCGTCAGTTTTTCCAGATAGTCGCCGGGCGCCGCCTTTCGGATATGCGCGTGAATATTTTCCTCGCGCACTTTCGCCGCCGGGTTGCGCCAGCCCATCAGGCGATACCGCCATGATTTCGGGTTAAGCTCCAGCGCCGTCAAAAACGCCCTCATCCATTCAGGCCGATTACGGACGAAAGTTTCGTATTTTAAAAACGTGGTCCGGGGCAGCGGTAAAACATCTCTTATATAAAGTTCGTATTTTCGTTTCAGCTGCGCGCTGTTCTCGAGCGCGAATTTATTCACGCCCATTTGCCGGCGCTCCTCGCGCAGCGATTCATCGACGCCAGGATGACTGAAACTGAAAGAATAAAACATACTAACTAGAACATCGCGCGGATCACGAAGATGCAATATGAACCGGTCGTTTTTGATTGTTTCGGCGTCAAGCGCCACGGGCATGCGCACAGGTCCCACTAAGCCTTTCTTGCCTTCAAGCTGCTGGTAGAATTCGCGGTCCCGCGCCCTGACCGGCTCAATCAAATTCGCGTTTTGAAGATTTGCGGAGTAGAGCGGCCATTTTTCCAGCATCGCCACGCGGCGCATCACGTCGTAAACGCCGAGCGACGCCGCCTTGTGAACGGTGAAAACAACAATGCGATGGTCCATGCAAACAGTCGCTAAGCGCGAACGGCGAATAAAGTCAAAACTTAAATGCTGACGCTTTTCCGCCCGCCGCGGCGCATATTCAAGCCGACGCCGCCGATTTCCGCTTTTGCATCATCGTATCAAAGTTCGACCAGACGCCTTCATCGCCGTGCCATTCGCCTTTTGTGGCCGCTTTTGAATATTCCGTTGCGCGCGCCTCAAAGAAATTCGCATGCTCAACGCCGTTCAGAATTTCCGTAAGCCAGGGCAGCGGATGCTTTTCCACGCCGTAAAGTTTCGGCAACTCAAGCTGGCCCAGCCGCCAGTCCGCAATGTAACGGATATAATTTTTGATATCCTGCGCCGTCATGCCCTGCACCGGGCCCATTTCAAAAGCGAGATCGATAAACTTGTCTTCCAGCGCGACGACGGTTTCGCAACACGCCACAATATCGTCAGCCACGGCTTTGGTGACGCATCCCGTTTCCTTGGCGAAAGCATGGTACATTCTGATCATCCCCTCGCAATGCAGCGACTCATCGCGGATCGACCAGGTGACGATCTGGCCCATGCCCTTCATCTTGTTGAAGCGCGGAAAGTTCATCAGCATCGCAAACGAAGCGAATAGCTGCAGCCCTTCGGTAAATGCGCCGAACATGGCGAGGGTGCGCGCAATGTCTTCGTTCGACTCAACGCCAAACTTTTGCATGAAATCATGTTTGTCGCGCATGGCTTCATATTCGAGAAACGCCGAGAATTCCGACTCGGGCATCCCGATGGTTTCCAGAAGCAGCGCGTAGGCGGCGACGTGAATCGTTTCCATGTTGGAAAACGCCGACAGCATCATCTTCACTTCGGTGGGTTTGAAGACGCGCGCGTAACGCTCCATGTAGTTGTCGTTCACCTCAATATCCGACTGGGTGAAAAACCGGAAAATCTGCGTCAGCAAATTGCGCTCGGCGTCGTCGAGATTGTTCGCCCAGTCCTTGCAGTCCTCGCCCAGCGGCACCTCCTCCGGCATCCAGTGAACTTGCTGCTGGCGCTTCCAGAAGTCGTACGCCCATGGGTAACGAAACGGCTTGTAAGCGTGGGACGGGGTCAATAGACCCGGTAGAGACGGGGTCGTTTCGGCTGCGTGAAGCATGGGAACGTCCTGATCCTGGTGGTTTCAACATTCGCGACCATGTCGCGTTACTACCTTATCTTGTGCCTGCTTTTGAATACGCCCGCAAGATACGGTGTGTCGCAGATTTCCCGGTTTTTTTCCGAAACCACTTGGGGAAAACCGGCTCATGATGGCGCGCGCTTGCAAATCGCCGCCGCCTGCGGTTCATCAGCCAAAGTTTTATCAAGCAGGATTTTTTTCTATGGACGTTACCGCGCTCGACATCCCCGACGTCAAACTGATTACGCCGCGCCGCTTTTCCGATGACCGGGGTTTTTTTTCCGAAACCTACAACGCGCGCGCCTTCAAGGAGGCGGGTATCGGCTGCGACTTCGTCCAGGACAATCATTCCTTTTCGGTAAAGAAAGGAACCGTGCGCGGCCTGCATTATCAGGCGCCGCCGCATGCGCAGGCAAAGCTGGTCCGCGTCCTGCGCGGCGCCGTGATCGATGTCGCCGTGGATGCGCGCGAAACCTCCGCCACATTCGGCCAGTGGGTAAAGGCGGAACTTTCCGCTGAGAACGGCGTCCAGATTTTCGTGCCGAAGGGCTTCCTCCACGGCTTCGTTACGCTCGAGCCGGATACGGAAGTCGCCTATAAGGTCGACGCTTTTTACGACGGCGCCAGCGACGGCTCTGTGAAATGGGATGACGC
Source organism: Hyphococcus sp. (assembly GCF_965228385.1). Lineage (GTDB taxonomy): Bacteria > Pseudomonadota > Alphaproteobacteria > Caulobacterales > Parvularculaceae > Hyphococcus. Next base: position 2,829,471 of record NZ_OZ245810.1, read on the forward strand.
CGACCTCGCGATCGACTGGGGGCTTTCGGCGGGCGAAGCGTCGCTTTCCGAAAAAGACGCGAAAGCGCCGTCCTGGCGCGAATTCAAATCGCCGTTTTAGCGCGAAAAGCGATTAGTCGCGCCACTGCACGCTGACGAGCTTCGCCGGCTTCCCGCCATGGTTCTCCAGCCTCAACGTGAAGGTTTCGCACCCTTGCGCATCGAACAAAAGCGCATGCGCGCCGGCGCCTGCGGCTTCAAGAGTGGCCCCGCCCGCACTGATCGATACCGGCGATGTCGCCTGAATATTGACCGTCAGGCCTTTCATATTGTGCGGGCGGTAGTGGACAAGCGGCAGGCTTGCCGTGTCCTGAAAGCGGCCAAGCCGATCCAGCCCGTTGATAGTCCGCATACGCCGCAAGGGCAGTCCGCGCAGGGCGTTGGCCGCAAAAGCCGGGGTGGCGTATTCAAAAAGGTGATGGAGCGCAAATCCCGCGCGGCTTTTCATCCGGCGCGCCAGGCCGCTGCTCGCCCCGATAATACGTTCCAGTTCTTTGCGTCTCGCGCGATTAAAACCGCCTGTCTTGGCGTCGCTGCTCCACAAGACCCTTGATAGCACCTCTTCGGTATAGTCAAATCGCGCCTCCGCCCGCCAGAGCCGAACCCATAAATCCCAATCCATCGTGTAATGAAGATCACGGTTGAGGCCGCCAATCTCGTCGATTTTTTTCCGGCGAAAAAAACAGGAGGGCTGGGAGATAATATCGCCCGAGAGTATGGTTTCGCTCGGCGGCTCAACCGCCCAGTGATATCCCTTGACAGCTTCGTTATCATCAATGATCAAGCTGTGCCCGTAAAACAAATCCGTATCAGGATTTTTTTCAAACTGGCGCGCCGCAAGCCGCAGCGCGCCGGGATAAAGCGCGTCATCGGCGTTCAGCCAGCCGAGTATATCGCCGTCAACGTGGTTCCAGCCCTCGACAATCGCATCGGACTGCCCCCCATCCGGCCCCGCGCGATGATATACAGCCATATCCGCAAATTCGGCGATCACTTCGGCGACGCGCGCATCGCCAGACGCGTCAAGAATGGCGACAGCCGGTTTTGGCTCCTGAACAGCAAGACTTTGCAGGCAATCGCGCAACAGGGGATGATAGGCCCCGATCGGGACGGATATGACAAATTTCGGCGAAGTCATTTGCGACCGGCAAGCTGTATTCTGTTCACGCTCTCCTCGCCTTGCTGATCAATTGGCCGCAAGTCAATAGACCGCCTGAAAGTTTTAATCGGCGACCAGCAAAGGAGAGGCGCAATACGCGCGCGGCTTTCGCGCCGCATCGCTGCAATCTCTTTTCGCTTTCGATTGAGTTTTGACAGCCCTTTATACCCGTCAAAAATCGCTTTCAGATAGGTCCCCGCCAGCCCCTGAGGCAGGTATTTCGCCAGCAACGCCAGATCCATCAAGATGCGCAACGGCGCCGTCAGAACATACAGCGCCGGCGGCATGTTTTTATAATAAAGCCAGATACGATTGCGATGCCCATAATAGGTCGTAAAAGCGCTTCGGCGGCCGGTCACGCCGGAGCCTTCATGCAGGACGACAGCCTGATTGACTTGCACGGCTATTCCGCCGGCGCTGCGCAGGCGGAAACCAAAATCGATATCTTCGCCATAGCAGAAAAAGCTTTCGTCAAAACCGCCAAGACGAAGAAACGTATCCTTGCGATAAAGCGCCGCCGCGGCGCACGGCGCGAAACATTCCGCTTCATCGGGATATTGCGCTTTCAAGCGCCCAGCATCGCCGCGATAAGCCACGCCAAATACGGTGCAGACATCGCCGGCGCCATCCACATAATCAGGCCGCGCCGCATCCAGTTGCAACGAACCGAAAGCATCGGCCGAAGCGCGCCGTTCGGCGGCCTCAACCAGGCGGCGCAGCCAATCCGGCTGCGGGTATGCGTCAGGGTTTAAAAGTGCGATCCATCCCCCTCCGGCTTCGCGCGCGGCTGCATTATTCGCCGCTGCGAAGCCTCTATTTTCCGGGGAGCGGATAATGCGCGCCTTGCGCTCCGGCAGGCGCGCGCAAACCAATGAGTCGTCTTCGGAGTTGTTGTCGTAAACAATTGTCTCAAAATCGGTGAACGATTGCTGCTCAAGGCAATCAAGACAACGCGCGAGCCGCTCGCCTGCGTTAAAATTCACGATGATCACTGAAACCAGCGGGCGTTGACTCATTTATATTGTTCCAGCCGGTTTTGCATGATTATCGACAATCGCCGCGCCGCCGGCAAATTCCGTTACAGGAATGATAACGAGCAAAACGCCTGCGCATGTCATTGTTTTGTTTCTGTTTGCCGATAGAACGCATACATTTTTTCAAGCCCGTCGCGAAGGCCGGTTTTCGGCGTCCACCCCAAGGCGCGGATTTTGCCGCTGTCCATCACCTTTCTGGGCGCGCCGTCAGGTTTTGAGCTGTCCCATGTAATCCGGCCGTGATAGCCCACGGTCTGTGCGACCAGATCGGCCAGGTCCTTTATGGAAATTTCCTCGCCGGACCCTGCATTGATCATGTCGATGTCCGCTGCGTTATCCATCACGTGAAGACACGCGTCGGCGAGATCATCAACATATAAAAATTCGCGCAGCGGCGCGCCTGAGCCCCAGGCGGTAATTTCTGTTTTTCCCGCCAGCTTCGCTTCATGAAACCGGCGCATCAAACCCGCCGCAACATGACTGTCCTCGGGATGAAAATTATCGCCAACGCCGTAAATGTTGCACGGCATGATTGTCACAGCGTCAAACCCGTATTGTTTGCGGTAGGCGTCGCACATCGCTTTCCCGGCTATTTTTGCAACGGCGTAGGGAAGATTTGTCGGCTCCAGGGGACCCGTCAGCAAACTGTCTTCGGATATGGGCTGCGTTGCATGTTTTGGATAAATGCAACTGGACCCCAGAAACATCAGCTTACGGACGCCGCCGCGATAAGCCGCGTCAATGACATTTGTTTGTATATATAAATTTTCCCTGAGAAAATCGCCGCCTTTCGTCTCATTCGCCATGATCCCGCCGACCATCGCCGCCGCCAGAAATACATAATCAATGTCGGCGCCGGCAAAAAACGCATCGACGTCAGCGCGATTTGTCAGGTCCAGTTCCCGACGGGTGCGCAAGACCACCTGTGTGTATCCGCGGTCCTTGAGACTTCTGGCAATCGCGCCGCCCACCATGCCCGTATGGCCGGCAACATATATTTTATCGTCTTTTTTCATATGCCAAATACTGAATTGCCATGGAGGAAAAACATCCGGCCGCTCAATGTGTTAAAGGTCGGCTGTCCATCTGTGTCAACTTTGTGATTTCAGGAGCGCCGTTCCTGTTCATATTCTAATCGACAGGGCGCCGGCTTTGTTGCTATTGAGATTGAAATCAATCCTGCGGAGCCCCCTGACATGTGGACATATACTATTGGCCAGACCGATGGCTTATCTCAAGGCGTCATCAACATGGCCCTCAACGTGGTGGTGGATGCGTCTGAACATTGGGGCCGCTATCTCGATTTTGGCGGCGCTGTCCTGGATGTGACGGTCAATTTCGTCTCCCTTGGAAACACCGCGCTGGCGCAGGCCGGGCCTTTCTTTTTCTTCGAAGAGACGGGCCCAGGCGGGGAAAATGTGTTTCAGGCAGGCCCCATCCGCGAGCTGCAAACCGGCGTCGATCCCAATGGCGGCGGTTTTGACATCGAGATCGATATTAATTCCGACACGATCAGGGACGGCGAATTCTTTTTCGGTGGAATAGACGATCCGAATGTGCCGTTTTCGCAATTTGATCTGTTCACGGTGCTGGTGCATGAGATCGGTCACGGTCTGGGCATTCTCTCATTTGAAAACGATCCGTCCGGCGACGTCAGCGTTTACGAACAATTTGTTGATGTCGTTGGGGGAGACCTTGTTTTTACAGGCCCGAACGCGGTCGCTGCATTTGGCGGCAATGTTCCTCTGGACGGCGATGAGAGTCATATCGGCGGGACATTCATTGATGTGATGAACGCCGCCTTGGCCAATGGCGAGCGGCTGTTTATTTCACCGGTGGATATTGCGATCCTGCAAGACGCAGAAACGCCGATCCTTACGCCAACCAACGGGAATGACGTTCTTTTCGGCTTCGAGGACTATTCAATATTCGGCGACGACGCCGTATCCTTGCTTGGCGGCGACGACCTTTATGACGGCGTCACGGGAAACGACGACATTAACGGAGATGCGGGCGACGATACGCTCATCGGCGGCGCCGGCGCGGATACGCTGAACGGCGGCGCGGATTTCGATGTTGCTTCTTATGCGACAGCCGCAGCGGGCGTTTCCGCCAGTCTTGCGAGCGGCGGGATCTCCGGCGACGCCGCCGGCGATAGCTTTGTCAGCATTGAGGGGCTGATCGGAACCGCCTTCAACGACACGCTGGCGGGAAATGCGTCCGCCAACACAATTGAAACCGGCGGCGGCGCGGACTTCGCAAATAGCGGCGACGGCGATGATACGATCTCCGGCGGCGGCGGCGACGATACGCTGAATGGCGGCGATGGCGACGACACGATTGGCGGCGACGCCGGCCGCGATTCCCTTGTCGGCGGCGACGGCGCGGATACGCTGCAGGGGTTTGGCAGTCATGACTCCCTGTACGGAGGAAATAATGACGACGACTTGCGCGGCGGCTTTGGCCGCGACCTTCTGGGCGGCGCGTCAGGCGACGATGTCATGCGCGGTTTTGAGGGCGATGACCGCCTGTTCGGCGGCGGCGGGGCGGACACGCTTGTCGGCAACGACGACAATGATTCACTGACGGGCGGCGGCGGCGTTGACCGCCTGCGGGGGGACGCCGGCGACGACACGCTGAACGGCCGCTTTGGCGCGGACAGCGTTACGGGCGGCGCGGGCGACGATCTGTTTCAGTTCCGCGACGGCCACGGTAATGACACCTATGACGACTTTACCGCCGGGGCCGGAACGGATGACGTCATCCAGCTTGTCGCGTTCGGAGCGGCGTTCGACACATTCGCCGAGGTCATCGCGGCCGCCAGCGATAATGGCAATCACACGACCATCGATTTCGGGGGCGGAGATTCCATCGTGCTGCTGAACGTCACGGTCGCTGACCTGCATGAGGACGACTTCATCTTTACATAGGCGCCGGTTTTAACCGCCTGATCGTATGACCGTCCGCCCGGTCGAGCGATTTGCGTAGCTCTCGCGCGTTACCAATCCATATCCTTTGCGTACCCCATATGGATCAAAGCCTTTCCGTACCGGTCCTTGAACACAGTTTTCAGTTTCGGCGTAAAATGCTTTTCCCACGACGCGCTGTCCGGATTGGAAAACGTATGGCCAAGATCAAGACCGGCGATGTCGGGCACTTTCAAAAACGCCGATATCTCCAACAACATACCGCGCGGGGCTTTCGAAAAGTCTTCCAGCTTCAGCGTCATGACGCGCTCATCGTCGAACGGCGCCAGCAATTGCTCCTCGATGACGCCTTTCGAAATATTATCGAGTTCGTGCAGCAACCCGTCTTCCTCCGGCAAAGTCTGCAGGATGGGTTTGTCGTGCTTCAGCTGGTCCCAGACCCAGCCGCCGAACTCAAAATCATGACCGCCTTTGTGATGAAAGTAATTGGAGACGAGCACCTGTCTGGGATCGCGCAATACGCGAACGCCCCGCCAGTCCTGCGCAGCGTCACGGATACGGGCGAGCGAGCGCTCCGTTGAGTTGGCGAACACGACAACATCGCGCCCCTCGGCGCCCATCCTGTCAAAATCAATATTGCAAAGATCCAGTTCATCCATGCGCGAGTAGTGAAACGGAGGATTGTCGATCTGGTAGCGGCGCAGCCGCGCGCCAGTCATTTCCGCCACCAGCGCGAACACTTCGCGCCGGAAAAAACGCGACGCGCATTTATGATGTCCAAAAAAAACAATGCTGGACGGCGACTGAGGATAGCGCAGCGTCCCGATTTGCCGTTCGCTGGACGCGATGCGTTCACGCAGCCGGTTCTCGCGCACAGTGATGCTTTCGACTGCCTGCTCGAACTTTTCCTTATTCAGGGTGACGGATTTTTGCGTTCTCTCCATCGAGTCGCGCAAATTATCATTTGCGGACTTTACGTCCTGGCGAACAGCGTCCAGCCGCTGTCGCATGTCGCCGGAAACGGAAAGCACGCTTTCCTGTGTCTTATTGAGTTTTTCGCCAAAGGCTGAAATGACATCGTCGTGCGCGTCGACTTTTTTGATGAGTTTCGGCATTCCAGATGTTAATTCGGGAAGGTCTTTTCGCAGTTTATCGATCGCGCCGTCAATACTGGCGATCTCTTTATCAAGCGTGCTTTTTAACGCTTCATCGCCCGCATGCGCGGCGACGATTGCGTTTGTCGTCGCGGCGCGCAACAGGCTTTCAGTATCGTTCATTTTCTCTTTTGATGTTTTGCGCAGTTGTTCAAATTTGCCGCCAAGGGTCTCATCGAGCTTTGTTAGCTTATTCTCCAGATTTTTGTTTTCTCTGGTGAGGCGTTTGCTTTTTTTCACCTCTCTTTCCAGCCGCGATTGCAACAGCCCCACCTCCTGGGTCATCCCGAGTGCAAAGCTGTAAAATCGAAGCCCGAGATAAAAAATCGCCGCCATGGCGATGATGAACACCGATGCGAGCAGAATATAAAAACGATATGGCGCGAGCGCCGGCGCGAAACTCAACAGGGGCGCCGCCGCCATGAGCGCAATCATGGGAAGCGTCCATATGCGACGCCGCCACAAGCCAGACGCCGCGCGCTTCAGCAACCGCGCAAGACCAAATATGCGCGGGGCGCGGTGGCGCAGCTTGTCGCCGAACGCCGCATAAAAAGGCCGGGCCTGTTCTGCGTCCGCGCTGACGAGTTGATTTTTTATGGCTTCGGAAGGGCGTGCGCCGTTTTCCCTGGCGCGGAGCGCGGCGCGCGCAAGCAACTCCGGCGGGAGGTAGGCTGCAGAAACGGATGAGGATTGTATCCGGTTATAATCATCCTCCAAGGCGCCGTGATTGCGGACGAGCGCCTCTTCAAAATAATCAAGCACATCGCCCTTTTGGATATCGGCCTTGCGCCTGAAGTTTTCCAGAATCACAAGATTGCGACGCGCCGCCAGCGCATATTCGCGCGGCCCGGCTGATTGCGCGTCAAGGAATTGATACGTGTCAGCACGCATCTTTTCCCATGCATCGATATGGGCGCGCGTAATCGACTTACTCAACGACTCGGCGCGTTGCCGCCAGAAATAAATGTAATCATCTATAAAGGCGTGTGTCGCCCGCCTTAATATCTTATAGGTGAAGAATAAGTCTTCATGCGGAATACGGTTTGGAAATCTTATGTCCGCATCCAGTATAACGCTTTTGCGATAAAGCCGCGCACAGGCCACAGAGGGCGACAAGACGCCCAGAACCTTTTCATAATCGCTCAAGGGCGGTTTCAGTTTCGGTGGTTCATACTCTTTCGGCCGCGCCAGCGTTTCGCCGGATTCTGAAATCCGCTCCAGGCGGCCGGAAACGACATCGTAGTCGCCTTCAAGCTGCTTGCGCCGCAATTTCGAGACATGATCGCGCGTCAGAATATCATCGCTGTCCACGAAGATTATAAATTCCCCTTGCGATGCGCTGATCCCCGCATTGCGGGCGCCGCCCAGTCCCATATTCTCCTGCTTGAAAACCCTGAGCTTTTCAAAGCCGGCCGCATGGCGGTTTACAATCGCCATGCTTTCGTCATCGCCGCCGTCATCGACAATCACGACTTCAAAGTGATCATCGTCCTGCGCCGAGAGCGACTCCAGACATTTCTCGATATAATTTTCAACATTGTAGACCGGCACAATAACGGAAATAAGGCCCGCTTCGCCGGGATGGGTTTTCGCGCTTCCCGCTTCAGCATGCGTCACCGCGCCTGTCGCGTCCGATCCGTAAAACGGTCCGATGGTGTTGGCTTCATCCGCCAGCGATTTTCGCGTCTTTAGAAATGGCGCTTTTGCAAGCGCGCGGGCAAGCTGGGGCGTGGGCGCCGCCGCCGCTTCTATGATACTTTTTAAAATCTGCGTGATGCGGTCGCCAGGCGCCCTGCTTTCTTCAAGACCCGTATGCGTTTTCAAAAAATGTTGCGCTTCATCCTGTTTCCAGAAGAAACGCCGCGCGTTCAGAGCCGCCTGCAGCTCGGCTTTATCTTCGGCGATCAGATAGGCGTTTTCCGGAGACTTGAACTTGTCAATTCTTTCCTGATGCGGATTGAAATAAATAACGGGCACGCCGGTTGCGAGAGATTCAAGTATGCCTGATCCAAAACGCTGTATACTGACAGCGCAGTCTGGCAACACGTCAAAGAAACTCTCTTTCGTCTGATATTCCTGATAGCCGGCGCCGAGATCAAATGGATGGCGTGAAAGCACCGGCTCAAAGCCCGCCTCAAGACAGGCCTCAATGGCGTCCCGCACCCAGGCGTCACGGTGATCGACCAATACGCCGTAGGAAAAATTACTGTTGATCAGCGCCTTCGGGCGATCGTTTTCAGCGCGGCGCCGCTCGCGCTTCTCCCACAATGAACGAATACGAACGACTTCGCCGGCGTAAACATGCTGGCCGGTATTGCTGAAATATTTCGTATCGAAATCACCCGGCGTAATTACACGCCGCGAACGCAGATAAGCATAGCGCGACCGGCCCGTATCGGCGTCGTGGTAATCGTTGACGCCTTCAACCCATCCAACGGTTTCTATACCCTCGCGGTGACAGATACGGGAAATGACCCGCATCAGCGGGTCCCAGTCGTTAAAGAAAACGGCGCAGCGGATCGCCTTCGGATCGCTCGTGAAGCGCTTCAGAGGTATTAACTCAATGCCCTGCTTGTCGGCGGCCTGCCGAACCTCTTCATTGCCTTTCCGGTAATCATCCGTATCGATCATTACGGAGCGAAAGCCCTCTTGGCGCAACGCATCCATGACCGGCAAGCAATCACGCAAATGATAGGCGCGAAGCGGGAAAAACGCGATATCGACTTCCTGATCCGGACCGGAGACCGGCGCCACAGTCTCTTTTTTCATCGGCTCAGATGAAAACCGTCCGGGGCATGCAAAAACCCTGCGCGCCGCCTGTTTCGCTTCCCGCCCGCACGCCTCTCCCAGAAGCCGTTCCGCCTTTTCAATCAACAGATCGTCATCGGGAAATTTCAATTGAGAATAGCGCTCAATATCCTCCATGATTTCATATTGACGGTCTTTAATGGATGATAAAAAGCTTTTGCGCGTCTCGGTGTCTGTCCGGCGCGCTTTAACGCGAAACCAGGTCGCCAGGCTGAGATTTCTACGGGCTGCGAAAGCGAACTCGCGTTCACTTGCCCCGACCTCGTTTAGAAAACGGTACGTATCATCCCGCAGCGCCGACAGGACATCGACATGCGCCTGCGTCAAACTTCTGCCCAGCGACCCCTGACGTTGCCGCCAGGAATACAGACACTCATTCGTAAAGACGTTCCCCTTGCTCTCCCGCAACACCTTATAGGTGAAAAACAAGTCTTCATGCGGAATTTTTTCCGGAAACGTCACGCCGCTTCGCGTCAGCAAGTCTCTGCTGTATAGCCTTGCGCACGAAACTGAACGCGACAGGGCGCCAAGCACGCGCTCATGCGCCTTGACGGGCGGTTTGAGCGAAGGCGCCGGCGGCTCATGCGTCAGGCGCATGAAGTCCAGCGTTTCCGACACAAGCTGAAAGCGCGCCGTCACGATTTCCGCATCGCTGTTCCACTGACGGTCGCGTAACGCCGAAACCAGGTTCGGCGTCACAACATCGTCACTGTCCACGAAGGTAACGTAGTCGCCTTCAGCCATGGCGATGCCGGCGTTGCGCGCCCCGCCAAGGCCCCTGTTTTCCTGCTTGTGAATACGCAATTTGTCGATGCGGTCCGCATAGGTCATTGCGATATCGGCGCTTGCATCGGGACTGCCGTCATCAACGATGACAACCTCAAAGTTGCCGTCGTTCTGCCGCGCGAGCGATTCCATGCATTGGCGAATGTAGTTTTCAACGCCGTAGACCGGGACGATCACCGATATCAAACTGTTGTTTTTACTTTTGCCGCGCTTCGGTTTCCCTCTTGCCTTCACTGCCGGACTTGGTGCGCCATCGCCGTTGGCGGCCGGCGAAAGCGGCGCGAACGATATGGTTTTTGCAGGCGCCTCCCCTGCTGCGCGCGCCTTGGCGTGTGCGTACAGCTCAAAATCCGGACCAAAAATATCGCGGATGGCGCCATCAAGTTCCGGCTGGCAAAAAGCGCCCCATTTCGGCACGACGCCAAGGCGCTCGAAATCATCCTTGAGCTTTTGCACCGGCGTTTCGTGCGCCGGCTTGCCATCGTCATTATATTGGAGCGAATGACTTCGGACATTGACTGATAAGTCGCCGTAATGTTCGCGCAGTCCCGGATGCGTGGAAAAGTTTTCCATCGGTATAAAATCGTAGGAGATTTCACCCGCCGGATGCAGATATTGGGGCATCCAGTGTTCGTTGAAACTCTCAAGATCCGATTGCGCCAGCGCTTCGATAAAATCCGAAAATGTCCACGTGTCAGGCGTTTTGCCATGTCCGAATTCGTCGATAAGCTTGCGCGCATAACCGGGCAGGTTTTTGCTTTGAACGAACTTGTCGAGAAAAGCGCTTGCGATACGGGAACGCGGCTCGCGGATAATGCAAAACGCATAATAATCGTCTAAATTCTTCAATCCGCGTTTTGCAATTGAGTGCTCTTTCGCCAGAACATGAATGCGCGCATTCAGCTCGTCTTCTGATATATCGTCGCCTTCCGAGCGCAGTTTCTTTTTGAGAAAATGAAACTTTACAGTCGAGCATGCGTTTTTGGCGATATAGCAATATAAAATCTTATTGCGCGGATCGATAAGATGATGCGATCGTCTGAACTGATTGAAAAACACGAATAGGTCCCTCGGCCTCTGGAGATTTCAGGGCTTTTGATGGCGGCGCACGCTGTTTGACTTTTCTTCTAGGGTCAAGCCGCTGATAATGACAAGAATTTTGCCCCCGGGACGGCGAAAATCCGCGCTTTCGTCAAGCATGACCTCTCCGGCCCCGGAACGCCGCAAGCGGCGCGGCGGCGACCGCCGCCTGGCGCGCGCGCGACAGGGTTTTCTCGATCCGGGCAACCATGTATGAGGTTCTCATTTCAGCCTTAGCCGCCTAGAATAAGAGCGTTATTGATCACCCGAGGTTCTCAGATGCCCCCCCGTCACGCCGCGCGCGTCAGCATCGTTTTTCGCGCCCTGAATGAGGAAAAATGGTTTGCGGACGCGCTGGAGGCGTGCCGGCGCCAGGAGCTTGACGGAACCAGCGTTGAAATCATTCTGGTGGATTCCGGCTCAACCGACCGCACGATCGAGATCGCCGAATCCTACGGATGCCGTGTTGTGCACATCAAAAAATCCGATTTCACATTCGGGCGCTCGCTCAACTATGGCTGCGAAGCGGCGACCGGCGATTACCTCGTTTTTATTTCGGCCCACTGCATTCCCGCCCACGAGAAATGGCTGGAAAATCTGATTGCGCCGCTGAAGAAGGACGAGGCCGACTACGTCTACGGCCGCCAGATTGGCCATGACGTGACGCGGTTTTCAGAACATCAGATCTTCGCGCAATATTTTCCCGAGCATGACAAGCTGCCGCAGGATGACTTTTTTGCGAATAACGCCAATTCGGCGATTTCAAAATCACTGTGGGAAAAATACAAATTTGACGAGGCCGTGACTGGCCTTGAAGACATGGTGCTGGCGAAAGCCATACAAAAAGACGGCGGCCGCATCGGTTATGTAAGCGATGCGCCGGTTTATCATATCCATGAAGAATCGCTGAGCCAGACGCGGCGGCGATATTTCCGCGAAGCGCTGACCTTGCGTGAAATCATGCCGGAAGTGCAATTCCAGCTTGGCGATTTTTTCCGCTATTATTTCGCCGCCGTACTGCATGATCTTTCCGAGGCGTTAAACAAGAAACGGTTTATCTCAAAAAGCCCGGAAATCGTGATGTTCCGTCTCATGCAATATTGGGGCGCCTATCGCGGTCATAACGAACACCGCATTCTCTCGCGCGAACAGAAAGAAAGCTATTACTATCCTAAACCGCGAAACAGGAACGCCGCTCCGGCGCAACATAATGCAACGCTGAACCGCGAAAAATCACCCGCCGAATAGATAACAAACGAAAACAATGACCCTGAACAACAAAAAGCTGACGGCGCTGTTGCCGATGAAAGCCCACAGCGCGCGCGTCAAGTCAAAGAACTTTCGCATGATTGGCGGCAAGCCGCTGTTTCGATGGATACTGGACACGCTGGCGGCGACGGACGCCATTGATCAGATCGTCATCAATACCGATGCGCGCGCCATTCTGGCGGATAATGGCCTGAAAAGCGGCGACTATGACGGCAAGGTCCTGATCCGGGATCGCCGTGAAGACATCTGCGGCGATTTTGTTTCAATGAATCTTGTTATTGAAGACGATGTGAATAACGTTGCTTCCGATTATTACCTGATGACGCACACGACCAATCCGCTTTTATCGCCGCAAACGATCGGAAAGCTGACGCAAGCCTATCTGCAGGCTGAACAAAGCGGCGAGGCCGATTCCCTGTTTACCGTAACGCGCCACCAGACGCGATTTTATACGCCGGAAGGCGCGCCTATAAATCACGACCCGGACAATCTGATCCGTACACAGGACTTGCCGCCCTATATGGAGGAAAACTCTGTTTGTTATCTTTTCACTGCGGCCAGTTTCGAGAAAACAAAAGCGCGCATTGGCGCAAAGCCCATGCTTTTCGAAACGCCGGGACTGGAATCTGTGGACATCGACGATCAAACGGACTGGTTCATTGCAGAATCGCTGCTGATGCGCGTGGCGGCGGCGAAGCGCTGCCGGAGGCGGTGTAATGGCCGGGCCGACTGTTCTTGTCACCTGCCCGCCCATGCTGGGGCTGATTGAAGAATTCGCGGATGATTTCGCCCGCGAAGGACTCGATTTCGAGGCGGCGAAAGTCACACAAGTTCTTTCCGTCGAAGAACTGAAAGAACTGGTTCCCCAATATGAAGGCTGGATTATCGGCGACGATCCCGCGAATCGCGAGGTTGTCGAGGCCGGCGCCGGAGGACGCCTGCGCGCCGCGGTCAAATGGGGCGTCGGTGTTGATAATGTCGATTTCGAGGCCTTCCGGAACGCCGGCGTGCCGGTTGAAAATACGCCGGGCGTTTTTGGCGGCGAGGTGGCGGATATCGCGCTCACCTATGCTATCGGCCTCGCCCGGGAAACCTACTGGATCGACCGCGAAATCCGCACTCATAACGCCTGGCCGAAACCCAGCGGCGTCAGCATCAGCGGACGGACCGTCGCTATTGTCGGCTTTGGCGATATTGGCTCGCAGACGGCCCGGCGGATCATCGCCTGCGGCGGCAAGCCGGTTGTTTACGATCCATTTTACAAACCGGCGGACGGCCTTAAAGTCGAAACCGCAATCTGGCCCGAGCGCCTTGAAGAAGCCGATTTCCTTATTTTCACCTGCCCCCTGACGCCCGAGACCGACGGGATGTTCAATGAGGCGCTTCTGGCCAGGCTTAAGCCGGGCGTGCGTGTGGTGAATGTCGCACGCGGCCCCGTCATCCGCGAGAGCGCGCTTTTGAAAGGGCTTGAAACAGGCGTTGTTCATTCCGCCGCGCTCGATGTTTTCGAGATCGAGCCGCTGCCGGAAAATTCACTCTTACGGCGCTACGACCGCTGTATTTTCGGCTCCCATAATGGATCGAATTCCGCTGATGCGGTGCGCCGCGTCAGCAAGATTGCGATCAAAAAAATCGCCGCCTTCCTGGACGCCGCATGAGCAGAAAAACCACCGCGATCATAACAGGCGTTGCGGGCGGCATCGGCGAAAGCCTTGCCAAAGCGTTTCTCGCCGATGGCTGGCGCGTTGTCGGCGTAGATCGCGAACTATCCCCGCTTCTCCCGGATGAGTCCTTTGTCAAAGCCGACCTTGCAACCGTCGCCGGGGCTGGCGCGCTCACCGCCATCACGACGGAAATCAGACATAAAGCGGGCGATGCGCCGATCAAGCTGCTTGTCAACAATGCAGCGGTGCAAAACCTCGGGGCGCTTTCGGAGCTTTCCGTGGAAGAGATTACGCAGACATTCAACGTGAATGTCATAGCGCCGCTCCTGCTCTCCAAGGCGTTCCTGCCGGATCTGAAAAGCCAGAAAGGGCTTATACTGAATATAGGGTCCGTACACGCCCGGACGACGAAGCCGCGCTTTGCCGCTTACGCCACATCCAAAGCCGCCATACACGGCATGACACGCGCGCTCTGCGTTGAGCTTGGGCCTGACGTGCGTGTCCTGACGCTCGCGCCCGCCGCCGTCAAAACGGAAATGCTGAAGGCGGGATTTGAGGATAACCCTGAGGGAATGGCGCAACTTGAGGACTGTCACCCGGCGGGACGCATTGCCGAGCCGCAAGAGATCGCAGAGATTGCAGTCTTTCTGGCTTCCGACAAGGCCGGTTTTTTAACGGGCGCGACGCTTTATGCGGATGGCGGCGTACTTTCGCGTCTTCACGATCCTGACTGATATGCCGGACCTGACCTTCACCGCGCCGCAATGCATCGCCCCGGTTGCGGCTGTATTGGGCGAGGGGCCGATATGGTCGCCTTCTGAAAGGCGCCTTTATTGGCTGGATATAAAAGGCAAGCGGCTTTTCGCATACGATCCCGCAAAAAAATCCACTGCGGCCTTTGAGACCCCGGCGATGGTTTCCGCCCTCGGTCTGGCCAGAGGCGCGGATTTTATCTGCGCCCGCGAAGACGGACTGTTCCTGCTTGACTTGAAAGACGGCGCGCTTTGCTTCCACAAAATAGCAGACCCTGAAGCTGATCTGCCCGGCAACCGGTTCAATGACGGCAAGGTCGACCCCGGCGGCGCATTCTGGGCCGGCGGCATGGATAACGCAGAAGACGATGTCACCGGCGCCTGGTGGCGGCTGACGCCTGACGGCGAGACCAGAAAAATGCATGGGGGGTTTCATGTCCCCAACGGGCCGGCGTTCGATCATGCGCGCCGGCGCATCTACCTGACGGATTCCGCCAAGCGCACAATTTACATTCGCGACGAAGATGAAAGCGCCGGGCTGTGCGTCCATCGCGTTTTTGAAGAGCGGCACGGATATCCCGACGGCATGGATGTCGATCGCCATGGCCGCCTATGGGTCGCGTTCTGGGACGGCGGCTGCATTCGCTGCCTCTCGCCGGAAGGCGATATTCTGCATCAAATCGATATACCGGCGCCGCGCCCGACAAGCCTCGCCATTGTCGATAACGCAATCTATGTCACGTCGGCGTCAATTGGACTGTCGGACGAACAACGCAACCACGCTCCGGCTTCCGGCGGGCTTTTTCATATCGCTGTCAGTGAGCCGATTGGCGCCGAGAAATGTTTTTATTTCGACGCAAGAAATCTAAAGCCGCGCAAAACCTGAACAGCGTAATTCAGATCAGCCGTTCGGGCCGGCGCTGAAACCTGCAAGATCCTCCCGCACCATTTCCGCCACCAGTTCCTCGAACGTCGTTTGATGGCGCCAGCCAAGTTGTTGTTGCGCTTTCGACGGGTCAGCGAGCAGTAGATCGACTTCGGTCGGGCGGAAATATTTCGGATCGATCCTGACGATCGTTTTGCCGGTTTTAGCATCGACGCCGGTCTCATCGGCGCCCTCGCCCGACCATTTGACGTCAATGCCCGCTTCCTTGAAGGCGAGCGCCGTCAGCTCGCGAACGGAATGTGTTTCGCCCGTGCCGAGGACATAATCGCCGCCCTGATCCTGCTGCATCATAAGCCACATGCCCTCTACATAATCGCGGGCGTGGCCCCAGTCTCTTTCCGCATCGAGATTGCCGAGATAAAGCGTCGCCTGTGCGCCATTCGCGATGGCGGCGACGGCGCGCGTGACCTTCCGCGTGACGAACGTTTCGCCGCGAACGGGGCTTTCATGGTTGAATAATATGCCGTTCGATGCGTGCACGCCGTAAGCTTCGCGGTAGTTCACGGTAATCCAGTAACCATAGAGCTTTGCTACGCCGTATGGCGAGCGCGGATAAAAAGGGGTTTTTTCCGATTGCGGCGTTTCCTGCGCGAGACCGAACAGCTCGGACGTCGAGGCCTGATAAAACCGCACCCGGTTCTGCAGTTTCAAAATTCTTATACCTTCCAGCAAGCGCAGGACGCCGATGGCGTCGGCGTTCGCCGTATATTCAGGCGTCTCGAAACTGACCTGAACGTGACTTTGGGCGCCAAGATTATAGATCTCATCCGGTTCGGTTTCCTGAATGAGACGAATGAGATTTGTGGAATCAGTCAGATCGCCATAGTGGAGGTAAAAATTTGTCGATTGTTCGTGTGGGTCGGAATAAATACCGTCAACGCGTCCGGTATTGAACGAGGACGAGCGGCGTTTGACGCCGTGCACGACATAACCTTTGGACAATAAAAGACGCGCCAGATACGCGCCGTCCTGCCCGGTGATGCCGGTTATCAAAGCCGTTTTGGACACGCTGTCCGCTCCTCATCTCTCCAGACATACGGCATAAATGATATAAACGGCTTTGACCATATTAAGCGCCTGCCGCGCTGTACTGACGGGCAAGTCCGGAATTAACAACGCTGTTTCTTGGCGCCGTCCTGCCTGCGGGCAAGGTCTTTATAGGCGGCCTCCAGCCGTGCGGCGCGCGCATCCAAAGACCGAAGATGGGCGATGATCGCAGACCGGGCGTACAGCGCCAGCGCGAACAGCGGATAGAAGAGGGCAAACGCGTATGTAAGCGTCGCTGCGTCGCCGCCGGCGGCTGCAGCCACGAACACGCCAAGAAGCGCTGCGGCGAGAACGCCCAACAACAACCCCGCATGTGATTTGAGAAACTGTATGAATCGCGCCCGGCCTGTTGCGGGCGATTGCGTGTCTGTCATATCGGAAACCGTTTGTTTTGCGGGCGCAGGCGATGCGGCGCCGTTCAGGAAATTTTTAAGGTCAATATACGGAAAAACGCGCACCGCCGAATCCGGGTTGGCGTTATAGACTTTGACGCCGGCGTTTTTCAGGTTCAAGGCCGCTTCCCGCCAGGCGTCGACGTGCAATCCGCGCGTCGGGTTGGGAAGATTATACCGGTCGCCCGGCTGTTGGTACGATTTAAAGAAATAATTGGGATTGTCGGCCTCTTCAACAATTTCAAGCTGTGTTCCCTGACGCCGCCGCGCGCCCGGCACCATTTCCGTATATTGCGCGTCAACGCCGAGCAGCACGATTTTCTCGTAACCCAGAAAAGCGGCCCAGAGCGCGGCGTGACTGCCTGTCGTTACGTCAGCGGGCTGTAACACAGGCGCGAGCATACGAAGGGCGTCAAAATTAACGACCCTGTCCATATCGACGCCGCCCAAGGCGTCAATCAGATTTTCACGCAACAGAAATTTTCGGATTACGCCTTCTTCTATCAGCTTACTGATTTCTTTTTTATGCGAGAGACCGACGACCAGATCCAGACACGCATAATAGGTTGGGCGCCAGTCTATCTCTTTCCAGTAGCGATAAGCTGCGTTTAGTCCAATCGTCGAATACGAACTGAGGGATTTGAGGTCAACTCCGCGAAGCGAAGGCCCGTTTCCCAGTATGAAAACAGTCTTTTCATCTGCGCCAACCCGGTCATGCGCCATACGGGAATTCATACTTAAAATGCGCCCTTGTCCAGCTTTTGTCCCGGCGGACCGCTGTTTTCATATTCTGAGAGAAGCGGTTCAACATCTCCAAAAGCGCGGACTTTTCCCTTTTCCAGCCATAATGCGCGATTACAGTTTTCCTCGATCAGTTTCCTGCTGTGCGAAGCCAGAATAAGTATACCCGCCTTGCCGACAAACTCCTGCATGCGCACGCTGGCTTTATTCCGGAAGGAAGCGTCTCCGGCGCTCAGCCATTCGTCCAGAATAAGAATCTCCGGCTCAAACGCTGTCGCGATGGCGAAACTCAACCGCATGCGCATGCCGGCCGAATAGGTTTCCACCGGCAGATCAAGAAATTCGCCAAGTTCGGAAAACGCAGCAATCTCTTCGCGTTTCGATTCAATAACTTCGCGCGAATGGCCCGCTGCAAGACCGCGCAACAGGATATTCTTGTGGCCGGACGTATCCGGCGCCATGCCGAAATTGAGATTAATGAGGCTCGTCGTTCTCCCCTGCACGGTGACGGACCCGCCGTCAGGGGGAAATATACCCGCTAGCACCTGCAATAAGGTTGTCTTGCCCGATCCATTGTGACCGATGACCGCCAATCGGTCTGCGCTGTTTAATTCGAATGACACGCCCTGCAAGGCTTTTACGCCGACAACGCTGTTGCGCCGGTCCATCAGCAGGCGGCCGGGATCGGGCATGCCTTTTTTGACTCCCCTGTTCGCTGTTCGCGTATAGAGGGGGAAATTCAGGGAAACGTTTTCTGCCGACAGATACGCCATGACTAGACCCAGAACGGCAATCGCCGCTGCATCAAGCTGGCGACCGAAAGCGCTGTTATCGCGCCAACAATCGACCAGATGAGAGCGATCGTCCAGCTTTCAGGCGCGGCTGGCTCTCCAAGAATCGGCGCCCTGAAAATTTCAAGAAAGTGTGTAAGCGGATTAAAGCCGGCCAGGTCTTTCCGCAACCCGGTTCGCTCGCTGTACACCCACAAAATGGGGGTGGTAAAAAACAACAGCCGGCTTATCGCCGCCACCAGATGCGTAACATCCCTCCAGCGGCTGGCCATGACGCCAAAGAACAGCTGCAGCCACAGGCCGGTGATCACGAACAGCAAAAACGCCGGAACAGCTTCCAGCATGCTCCAGGTCGGCCGCCATCCCAGGAATGGCAGGGTGATAAACGCCGAT
The DNA here is from genome assembly GCF_965228385.1 of Hyphococcus sp. Lineage (GTDB taxonomy): Bacteria > Pseudomonadota > Alphaproteobacteria > Caulobacterales > Parvularculaceae > Hyphococcus. Next base: position 2,848,453 of record NZ_OZ245810.1, read on the forward strand.
ACAAGCTGAATCGCGAAGATAAAGAGGAGGCGCGTTATGCTGCGATAGATATAAACAGAATAGGGAAGCGAGGTGCTTTTGATCCAGGTGGCGGCTTTTTTGAAGACGACGCAACCATCCGTGATGTTGCCCACGAGAAACATGAAGGATGCGTATCCAAGCGCCACGTAACTGACAAAGCTCGCCGTGTCCCTTGTGGTAAACCCTCCAAAAAATGCGGAAATCGTCGCGACGAAGAAAAAATACGTCAATACAATCCAGGCGATGCCAAGCGTGCTGCGCCGGTATCGCTGTTCAATTTCGTTCCAGGCGAAAGCGCGCCAGATCGCGGAATGATGGAAACCTTCATAGAGGTCGCGAAGGACAGGCATGAGACCAAGCCCTGAACCAGCGGAATAAGTAACGGTTTCGCCGGAAGGGCGGTTTTGATCGGCCATGTTCACCGCGTTGACACACTAAAATCGACGGACGTCTGTAATGCTTCCCGGCTGACTTGGCCACCCTCCAGCAAATCAGGTGCGGCGATTTTGCCGACCGCCGTTCAAATACGCCTGACCCCGTCTTAAACCAGCGCGCCCGACATCAGCCACGCTTCTTTCTGCGGGAATATTTCTTTCTTTGAATATCCGTCAACAATGAATTGCCGCGCCGCCGCGCCAAGCGCTTGTGCAGCGTCACGATCTTCAAGCAACGCGATAATGGCGTTTGCAATCTCTTCGGGGCGCCGGTGATCCACCTGACGCAAGGTCGGTGCCTTGTCGCCGGCCATTTCAGACACTGGCTCAACGTCCGATGTGACAATCGTACAGCCCACGCTCATGGACTCCATCATTGACCACGAAAGTACGAACGGGATTGTAAAATAAGCATGCACCGATGACGCCTGTAACACCTTGAGATAATCCGGCCGCGGCAACAGGCCTGTAAAATGTACGCGGTCCCAGTCCAAGTCGCATTCCTTGAGCGCCCGGGCTTTGTAGCTGTCGCCTTTTTCAAGCTTTTTCCCGTAGGCCACGCGATCGTCCCCGACGATCACAACATGCGCGTTTGGCCGTGCGGCCAATACATTTTCAAGCGCCTTCATGAATTGCGGGAACCCGCGATAAGGCTCCATCCCGCGAGTTGCATATGTAATAATTTCGTCAACATGGCTCAGATCAAGATCAGGCAATACAAGCTTTGCGGATGGGCTCGGCTTATATGTGTCCGTATCGATGCCGTCATGCATGACTTTGATTTTATGCTGAAAACATTCTGGAAACTGCGCCTTTTGAAACTGCGTCGGACAGAGCGCAAAATCACAGCTGACCAGATCCGATTGTATCGCGGAGTTTCTGATGCGCGTACGCAATTCGTCATCCATGCCGCGATCGCCTCCGCCCAGAAACATCAGATCGGGCGCGTCAGAGGAATAATACCATTCAAAATAACCGACATATTTGGCCTTGGGCCAGACATCTTTCACAAAAAGCCCCGGACCCCAGCCCGAATGCGCCATGACGATGTCTGGGTAAAAACCCTTTTCCTTGAGCTTCAATCCCATGCGCGCTACCGCTTGTCCATTGAGCACCGCCTTTTCGAATCCGCCGACATAAGGGTGCACTTTTTCAGTCACCTCACGGTGAGGCGCGTAGTTGAAAACTTTCATTTCCTTTGAAGACGCGCCGTCTCGTTGCGTGCCGAACCACACTTCCCAGCCCTTGCTGGAAAGATATTGTCCGAACACGCCGAATTGCGCCGGGAAATTGTCATGCAGGAATAAAATGCGCACCGGTCTCGGACTATTCCTCGCGCATTGACCGGGCAAGCGCGTCCGTCAACGGTTTCAAAAAATAACTGATCGCCGGCTGCGATCCCGTACGTATAAACGCCTCGACCGGCATGCCGGGCACAAGCGGCGCATTATTCAATATGTTTTTCAACTCTTCTCCTTGCGGGATGTCGACGATAACAAGAAAATAAGCAACGCCGGTGGCTTCATCAACAAAACTGTCGGCTGACACAGAATTCACGACGCCGGTGGCTTCCGGCGTCATTCGGGCCCCAAACGCCGAAAACCGCACCAGCGTATCCTGGCCGCTGCTGACCTTGTCGACGTCCTGCGGCGCCACTCTCGCTGCGACTTGCAGCTTGTCGTTTACGGGAACAATTTCCATCAGCGGAGCGCCCGGCGCAATCACGCCGCCCACGGTATGAACCGACAGCCCGAGCACCCGGCCGGCTTGCGGCGCCTTCACCTCAGTGCGACGCAATGCTTCTTTCGCCGTAACCCGCCGCTCTTCCAGTTCCGCAATTGAGACTTCAACATCGCGCAATTCCGTGATCGCTTCTTCACGGCCATTTTCACGCAATCGTTCAATTTCCAGCTCCGCTTCAGCGATGATGCTGGTCGCCTCCGCAACGCGGGCGCGCAAGGCGCCGCGTTCGCCGGCGAGGCGGCGCGATTCACGCTCCAGCGCGCGCACACGTGTTTTGGGCGCGTAGCCTTGCGCATGCAGCTCCCGTACGCCGGCCAGTTCATCTTCGATGAGCTGGCGCTGGTCTTTGAGTGAATCGATTTGCGACGTCAGTCCGGTAATGCGTTCATTCTGCTGCGTAATGCGTTCGCGCAACAACCGAATCTGCGTCGCGCGCGTGGTCTTGCGCGCCTGGAATAACTGCAATTGTCCCGCAAGCTTGCTTTGGAAAGCCGCGCTGTTGAGAACTTCTGCGTCACCCTGCGGGGCGGGGAGTTCCGCCGCGGCGTCGCGCTCGCCCTCAAGGCGCGCCCGGCGCGCATAAAGCTCGGTCAGTTGTCCGTCGATTAGCGCCAGATTGGCTGACTGAACCGTATCCTCAAGACGCGCGACAGTTTCGCCCGCAGCGACCTGTTCGCCCTCCCGCACCAGGATTTCATCGATCACGCCGCCCTCAAGGTGTTGCACAGCCTTGCGATTTGTTTCGACGACAACCTGACCGGTCGCGATGACGGCGCCGTCGATAGGCGCGGTCACAGACCACAGGATGAGTCCGCCAAAAACCGCCAGCACGGCGCCGACGCCGAGCTTGACAAAAAAGTCAGCGCTTGCCGGGCCGGATGGCTGCGCCTCACTCATTTGATAAGGCCTGTTTTTGCCTTGCCCGCGCTTCAGCGTCAAAGGCCGTCACCTGGCGCGGCGCTATTTTTTGCAGGATTTCGTCGCGCGGTCCTATGGCGCGCACTTCGCCGTCCACCAGCAGCAAGAGTTTATCGACAAAAGCCACCGCCGTCGGGCGATGAGCCACGATGATAATCGTGGCGCCTCGCGCTTTTGCCTCGCGCATGGCTTTTATCAGCGCCGCCTCTCCGTCTGAATCCAGATTGGCGTTAGGCTCGTCCAGAACGATAAAACTGGGCTCGCCGAACAGCGCGCGCGCCAGACCCAACCGTTGACGCTGGCCCGCTGATAAATGCCGCCCGCTTTCGCCAATCTGGGTGTCATACCCATCAGGCAGGTTCAGCAGCATCTCATGCGCGCCGGCGGCTTTGGCCGCTGAAATGATAGCCTCATCCGTGGCGTCGGTGCGCAGCCTGGCGATATTCGCAGCGACGCTGCCGGCGAACAACTCCACTTCCTGCGGTAAAAAGCCGATATGCGCGCCTAAAGCCGTTTTGTCCCAATGATCGATATTCGCATCATCAAGCCGGACTTCGCCGGACATGGGCGGTTCAACGCCGACAATGGCGCGCACGAGCGTCGATTTACCCGCCGCGCTTGGTCCGATGACGCCCAGCGCCTCGCCCGCCGCCAGTTCAAAAGTAATATTTTTGAGGACCGGCTTTTGCGCGCCGCCGGGCCTGCAATACAGCTTGTCTACGGACAAGGCTCCCGCCGGCGCAGGCAGGGCCGTCCTCGGCGCCTGTTCTTTCGCTATACGGATGAATTCCTGCAAGCGCTTGTATGATACGCCCGTAACTGCAAATTGCCGCCAGTGGCTGGTCACGATTTCGACCGGGGCCAGCGCGCGGCCCGCAATGATCGATGCAGCGATCATAACGCCGGGCGTGACTTGTCCCTGGATCGCCAGGAACGCCCCTGTCCCCAAAATCGCGGATTGCAGAAAAAGCCGGGTCGCTTTCGTGGCCGCCGTCAATCCGCCGATACGGTCCGTCGCCAAAATCGCATTGCCGCTTGCGGCGGCGCTTTGTTCGCGCCAGCGACTTTTCAATTGTTCGCGCATGCCCATCGCGTCCGCAGCGGCGGCGTTGCGTATCGCGGAATACGCAGATTGGTCCGCCCCCGCTGCAATCTTGTTTGCGTCGGCGTTGACTTTTCTCGAAACCCGTTCGTTGACTAGCGCAAGCGCAAGAAGAACAAGCAAGCCGGCCAAGGCGACGACGCCCAAAAGCCAGTGCATCAAAAAAACCAGCAACAAAAAGAAAGGCGCCCACGGCGCATCAAACACGGCGGTGAGCGCCGGGCTGGAAACAAACTGTCTGATCTGGCGCAAATCTTTGATCGGCTGTTCCGCGGATTGCGCGCCGGCGCGGCCTGCATCCATCGCCACATCAAATACGACGCTTTGCAGCTTGTCTTCAAATGTCTCACCCGCCCGGGCCAAAAGCGCGCCGCGCGCAAAATCAAGAAGCGCCATGCCCGCGAACAGGGCAAATGTCAGCAGCGTCAAGACCGCCAGCGTCTCATAAGACCGGCTGCTGATCACGCGATCATAGATCTGCAACATGTAGAGCGGTCCGGTCAGCATCAGCAGATTAACGAAAAAACTCAATCCGCCCGCGACGATGAGCAGACGCCGCGCAGCCAGCTGCGCCGACGCAACTATCGGTTGTTCCTGCTGATTATTGCCAGAACGCGCCATTTGCTCCCACTAAAAGTCGGCGACTTTCTCATGAGTGAGCCGCTTGTCTTAAAAATAAGCTTAATTCAGCAAATTTTAGACCATGGTTTTGCGAGGGCAAAGGGCCATTTTGCCGGATATCTCCTGCAAAATGGCCCTTTGCTCATACGCTTTAAGGTTTACGAGAATATAAAATCGCTACTGTCGAGGTCGGCGACCGTAACGTTGAGGAGAAGGATCGAGTCTCCCCCGCCGAAATCGATGGTCGTGTGCGTGCCATTATCGGTGGCTGCGGCGATGACTTCGGCGAATGTGTCAAACGCGGCGCCGAAGCCTATCAGCTCGATTTCATCAAGGGACGATCCGGCGCCCGCCACGAAATCATCATAGGTGTCGTTGCCGTGACCCTGGCGGAATTGGAACAGATCGTCGCCGCCGCCGCCGGACACAAGGTCGTCGCCGAACCGGCCGTTTAATGTATCCGCGCCGCTGTCGCCGCGCAGGCGATCCGCGCCGCCGCCGCCAGTCAGCGAGTCATTGCCGTCATTACCGATCAGCGTATCGGAGCCGCCGCCGCCAAACAGGCGGTCATCGCCTTCAAAGCCGCGAAGCGTATCATTGTCGCCCGAGCCGCCGAGAAGGTCTCTGCCGAAACCGCCGCGAAGGTCGTCATCGCCATTTCCGCCATATAGCGAGTCATGACTGCCGAAACCGTGCATGTAATCATCGCCGTCATTACCGATCAACGAATCGCGCCCGCTTTCGCCGGTCAGCGAGTCCTCGCCAGCGCCGCCATTGATTGTGTCATCCCCGGCGCCGCCTGTAACAGTGTCCGCGCCGCCGGAGCCAAAGACCAGGTCATCGCCGCCGCCGCCTGAAATTTCGTCGTCCACGGCCGATCCGTTGGGGTTCGCCTGCGTCATGGCGTAGATGACGTCATTCCCGTCGCCGCCGAAAATAGTATCGGCATTCAATCCGCCTTGCAGAAGATCGTCGCCGAGGCCGCCGTTAATCGAGTCATCGCCGTTACCGCCATCAATGGTGTCATTGCCGACCAGACTGTCGAAGAAGTCGTCGCCGGAGAGTGTGTCGTTGCCGGAACCGCCTTCGATCATATCGTTGCCGCCAAGGCCGACAAGCGAATTGTCGGTCGAGGTCCCGGTAATGGTGTCATCGCCGCCAGTGCCTTTGAGATTCTCAAAGCCGGTCATGGTTTCTACGCCGCCGTCAGTTGCGGTGCCGGCCTGAAGGTTAAAATTCCCGCCGCTGAAGCCGGCGCCGCTCCAGTCAATCGAGTCGTTGCCGGCGCCGCCGTCGAAAGAGTCGGAACTGATGCCGCTGGTGACTGTGATAGAATCGTCGCCGGCGCCGCCCTCGATCGTGTCGTTGCCGTCGCTGTCGGTGATGAAATCGTTTCCATCGCCGCCAAGAATGCTGTCGTTGCCGGCTTGACCGTCAAGACTATCATTCCCGTCCCCGCCGAGCAGCGTATCGCCGCCGCCGCCGCCAAGAATCGTATCAGCGCCGCCGAGGCCTTTCAGCGTATCGGCGAAAGCACTGCCGGTCACCGCATCGTTGCTGGACTCCAGCAACTCTTCATAGAAATCGATCGAGTTGCCGCTGGCGCCGCCATTGCTCATGGTGACGAGGCTCGCGTTCGGGATATTGTCGATATCGATATCAACGCTGCCGTCATCGTCGAGATCGATCCAGCCGTCAGTAACAGTCCCGCCGGTGACGGTCATGCCGCTATAGGTAAAACCGGAACCGTTCAGAACAATGTCATGGCCATTGTCGGACAGCCATGAGTATTGGGTGGCGCTCATCGCGCCGTCTTGCGATGCAAAATCCACATCAGTGGTCAACTGCATGTTGAACCCCTGATTGGAACTGGAAATGTCAAAGGTCGTCATTCATCTCTCCCCTTTGGTCAAGAAGGGCAGACACCGCCGCGAACAATCCGCGTATCGGCCGCCCGGAACCCTGCCGGAGACGGATTTTCACCTACGCTATCGCGCCTCCGACAAGATGTTACCCCAACAAGACAAGAGCGTAAATCTGGCTGAAATGGGGCCTTCAGGTGTTTTCCATGAGAAGCTGCGAGCTTGCTGTGACGGCCGTCACATGAAGCGGCGGTATTCATCAAACCCCGGATTTAAGCGCCTTTTTCGAGGTGAACCTCAACGAGATCCGTAATGCCCACCCGCAAGGGCCGAACGCGGCCGTTCTTGTAAAATCGCTTGGCGTAAGCCGCCTCCAATCCCACCAGATGGCGGCGAATTTCCCGCAAATTGAAGCGATTGACGGCGTTTGTATCCGCCGCCCAGGCGTTGATCACCATGCAATCGCCGCTCTTGCAATCTACGGAATCGAAATCGGCGTTGCCGTTCAGCCACGCTTTCGCCATCTCCTCGCTGACAAGCGCCCAGCCGACAAAACCGACAATCTTTCCTTCCTCCGCAGCAAGAAAATAGTGATTGCGATTGATCTGCCCGGCAAGCGTTCTGGACCAGAAGCCGAATTTCAGCTCCTTGAAGTTCGGCTTCGTCATCAAGTACCCCACCGCGCGCCCCAAAGCGGCGTAAGGGTTTTTATCCTGTAGCGCGCGATACTTACTGCTTTCAGCGTTTGGAGGCGTTTCCGACATCTCATTCCCCAGATGATGGCTGGCGTGAACTGGCCTTGTAATTATTGCCTTTTCCTGCCGCCGGCCGTTATTTTATCTGTGATCTGTGCAAGTTTCCAGTTGTAGACGAATGATCGAAAAGCGGCCATAAGTCAGCTGAAAATTTGAAGGCTGAGAGGGCGTAATGCGTGATTCCATCCGTGAAAAAAAGGCGAATCTGGAGTTTAACCGCGAACGGTGGGGCAACCCTGAAAACTGGAGCGGCAAGGATAATTACGGCTATGCGTGGGGAGGACAGAACCAGCAGGGGATGGATGAGGCGGCAAGCGTCGCGGACAAATTTCTCCGTCCCTATGTGAAAAACAGATACGATCTTAAAATTCTGGAACTTTCGCCGGGCGGGGGCAGGTTCACCCATGAACTGGTGCGTTACGCCAAAGCTATAGACTTGCTGGACATGAACGAAGCCTGTTTGGATGTCTGCAAGGAGCGATTTGAAAAGTACCTGCCGATTCCCATTCGCTATTACGCAAATGACGGTCAGTCATGCGCCATGATCGAAGATACGGACTACGATCTGATTGCGTCTTTCGCCTCCATGGTTCACGCCCATCCCGATATTATCCAGGGATATGTCGAACAACTGGGGCGATGTCTGGCCCCTGAGGGCATTCTCTGGATCGATCACTCTGGGCAAGGCGCAAACACCAAAGGTCATCGAACGGACATGACTCCTGAGAAAATGCAGTCTTTTGCGGAAAAAGCCGGATTAAAAGTTCTCGAGCAACCTTTCAGATCAAGCCGCGACTGCATCAGCATCATGACAAAAAAATAAAGCGTCTGTCTGCGGAGTAATCTTCCTTACGTAAAGATAAAGTCGTCCTCATGCAGGTCGGCGACCGTGACGTTCAGTAACAGGATGGAATCGCCGCCGCCGAAGTCTATGGTGGTGTGATTGCCATTGTCCGACGCCGCCGCGATGACTTCCGCGAACGTATCGAACGCCGCCCCGAACGCCACGAGTTGAATGACATCGTCGGTGCCGGCGCCGGCGACGAAATCGTCATAGACGTCATTCGCGTGGCCCTGCCGGAACTGGAAAAGATCGTCGCCTGCGCCGCCGGTCACAGAATCGTCCCCGAAACGGCCGTTCAGCGTATCGTCGCCGGCGTCGCCGCGCAGGCGGTCGACCCCGCCGCCGCCGGTGAGAGAGTCGTCGCCGTCATTGCCGACGAGCGTGTCGTTTCCGCCGCCGCCAAAGAGACGGTCTTCGCCTTCAAATCCGCGGCCCACATCGTTACCAGCTGAGCCGCCGATAAGATCGCGACCGAAGCCGCCGCGCAGATCATCATTTCCATCGCCGCCGAGCAGTGTGTCGTGACTGCCGAACCCGTGCAGGGTGTCGGCGCCGTCGCCGCCGATGATCGAATCCCGGCCCGCATCGCCTCCGATCGTGTCGTCGCCGGCGCCGCCGTTCAGCGTATCGTCGCCAAACCCGCCGGAGATCGTGTCGTTATCCGCGCCGCCGTCGATCACATCGACACCGCCCAGCCCGCTCAGGAGATCGCCGCCGCCGCCGCCGAGCAGCGTATTATCAGCCGCGGACCCGCCAATTGAATCGCCCGCTTGCGTCGCAATAATATTCTCTACGCCAACCAAATCCAGCGTGCCGCCAAGGCCGGTCCATGTTCCCGCCTCTAGATCAGCGTCAACGCCATTCGTTGTTTCATCGCTGATATCAACCGTGTCCCGCCCGGCGCCGCCATAAACATCGTCTATAAACTCGCCATCGAAAATCAGGAATGTATCATTACCCGCGCCGCCAAAAACGCTATCATTGGCGAACCCGCCGGCAATGGTGTCGTTGCCGTCGAGGCCCGTAATCTGATCGGAAAAACTGAACCCGTATAATGTGTCATCGAATGCTGTGCCAGTGATAGTATCGCGAAGATCGCTGCCGTTGATTTCGCTCGCGACAGTGAGCGGCGTTACATAGCCGTTTGAAGCTACAAAATTCCGGTCGCCTTCATAATCGGAAAAGTTCACAGGGTTTTCACGAGGATCCCATATCGACGCAAAAACTTCACCCGCGCCGTCATCCGAAAGCCACGTAAACAAAATCCGTCCGTCGCCGGTAACGCCGACATTAGGCTGTGTCGTGCCCGGACTTTCAATGATAAACACGCCGCCATCGGCCGTGCCGTTGGGGTTAAGCAGGCGCCCTTCAAGCGTGCCGTCAGTATCGTTATCCCAGAGAATTACGAATTGCCCGTTCGGCAAGGCGGCCAGTTCGGGCTCGTTTTCATTGTCAGTCGTTCCCGCCAGCGAAAACGCCCCGGCGCGCAGCGTACCGTCAGCTTCGTAAATGCTGAATTGGATATCATTGTTTCCAGCGTCTTCAGCAACCCATGTGACAACGAAACCGCCATCGGCGAGCGATGCGACCTGCGGCAAAACGTTTTCACCGGTGCTGACCGGCGTATCAGCTTTCACGAGCACGCCGCTGTTATCGAATATAACAAATTCAATCCCTGGTACGCCCGCGTCGTCTTCTTCATAAACCGAAACAAAGTTCCCGTTGCTGAGGACGGCAAGATCGCCTTCGCCATCAAAATCGACACTGTTCTGGGCGGCATCGAAACCCGTTCCCGCAACACCGGAACTGTCGACCCTTACGCCGCGAATATTTACATCCGACGCATTTTCATAAGAAAACGTCACGACAAAACTGTCGTCGGAAAGGTCCACCGCAAGCTGCGGATTGGTGAGATTTTCATCGGCGGTGGTTTCAATGGCTAAAGAATCGCCCGCGACCTGATCGCCGGCGTCATCAAACCGCTCCCAATAAATTTCGGTTTCATCGGTATCGGCAATATCGTGGTCGACATAAGTCAGAATAAAACCGCCGTCGCTCGTGGCGGCGACGTCGAAAACAAATTCATCATCGACAAAGCGGTCAAAATTAAGTTGGTAGGCGTCGCGTACGACAGCCCCGTTGAGGTCGTAGATTTTGGCGATTATATCGACGCCCTCGCCAGTGCCGACGGCGCCGGACGCGCTTTCAGCCCACGCGGTCAGAATATTTCCGTTGGCTAACCCGATGATTATCGGCGCGCCTTGCGTACCGTTGGCCGCTGCTCCCGTATTAACCTGAAAAGGACTTAACCACTCAACTGGCGCCGGCATGACACATTCTCCCCTTAATCAATATATCCAACCTCGATTACAGCTATACATCTGCAATTGTTCCGCGTTTCAAGCATTGGCGGAGATCGGCGCCAAAGCTTGTGTTTGTTCGATATTCTTCCCAACAGCCCCGTAAGGCTTGCAGTCTTACGTAAAAATAAAGTCATCCTCATGCAGGTCGGCGACCGTGACGTTCAGTAACAGGATGGAATCCCCGCCGCCAAAGTCGATGGTGGTGTGATTGCCATTATCGCTGGCTGCTGCAATCACTTCCGCGAATGTGTCAAACGCCGCCCCGAACGCCACGAGCTGAATGACGTCGTCCGTGCCGGCGCCCGCCGTGAAGTCGTCATAGACGTCATTCGCGTGACCCTGCCGGAACTGGAACAAGTCGTCGCCCGCGCCGCCGGTGACAGAGTCGTCCCCGAAACGGCCGTTCAACGTGTCGTCGCCGGCGTCGCCGCGCAGGCGGTCGACCCCGCCGCCGCCGGTGAGAGAGTCATCGCCGTCATTACCCAGAAGCGTATCCGAACCGCCGCCGCCGAATAGCCTGTCGTCGCCTTCGAACCCGCGGCCCACATCGTTGCCGCCTGAGCCGCCGATAAGATCGCGCCCGAAGCCGCCGCGCAGATCGTCATTTCCATCGCCGCCGAGCAGTGTGTCGTGACTGCCGAACCCGTGCAGCGTGTCCGCGCCGGCGCCGCCGATGATCGAATCCCGGCCCGCATCGCCGCCGATTGTGTCGTCGCCGGCCCCGCCGTTCAGCGTATCGTCGCCGAACCCGCCGGAGATCGTGTCATTTCCACCCAGGCCGGACACGTCATCGCCGCCGCCAAGCGCCAGGATCGTGTCAGCGTTTTCTGTACCGTTCAAAATATCCGGATTGTTCGTGCCGACAATTTCAGCAACCTCGACCGCACCGATATCGACATTGCCGCCAACCACGCGCGACGCACCGCGCGCATCGATGGGCAGCGTTTCGCCGGTATTCATATCGCCGTCTAGATCGAAGGCGTCTGCCGGCAAAAGACCATTATTTCCAGCATTGACGGCCACCCCGGTATTGAGAATGGCGACAGTCTCCACAGACCCGCCATTATCCGCAAGCGCGCCGTAGACATTGCCTTCCTGACTTACAGTTGAAGCGAAAACCGTGGTGATATCCGTGACAAGAATATCCTGCGCGTCGCCAACGCCGCCCGGCTGATTGGTGAAAATATTCACGCCGCTATAGGTCGTGGCGCCGCCGGCAGAATCAATTTCACTCGTAGCGCCGGGGCCGTTTAAACGGTTTGCAGCGACAATGGAGTTTCCGACAATTGCAACGCCGGTGTTGCGTACGCCGCCGCCGCTTGTGCCGGCTGCATTCCCGGTGAAAGTGCTGTTGATAATATTCGTCCCGGCCGTATCCGTCGCGACGCCGCCGCCGCTTTGCGTGGCGAAATTTGAATAAAAGGTTGAATTGACAATTTCAGCCCCAACCGCGCCAAGGCCGAGATAAACGCCGCCGCCGCTCAGTCCGGCCGAATTATCGGAAAAAGTAGAATTGTAAATATAAGACTGGCCGCCGGTTCCGAATACGGCGCCGGCGAAACCGCCTGCAATATTGGTGTCAAATGTAGACGAAATCAGCTCCAGGGAACCGCCGCTTATGTGGGCGATCGCTGCGCCATGTTGCGCAGAAGAATTACCTTCGAAAACGGAATTGGAAACACTGACGTCGCCATTGGATGCAATGGCCCCGCCGGAGACATAGGAATAATTCAGTCTGAACGTGCTGTCTTCAACAACAACAGTTGACCCGGCCGAGCCGAATATTGCGCCGCCATTAGTGGCGGCGTTGCTGTTATTGCCAAAATATGAATTGCTTACATGCAGGGTGGACCCGGAATCGACAAAAACCGCGGAGTCTTCAAAACTGGTGAAAGTAGAATCTTCAATCGTTACGTTGGTGTCAGCGCTGGCGTAAACGCCGGAGGTCCCTTCATATCCGCCTGCAAGCGCGAGACCGCTGAGCGTAACATCGCGCGGATCGGCTTCCGACCCGTTCGAAATAACGAAAGAAGCGCCGCCGGCGCTATTCGACGCAATCGTAATGTCGGCATCGCCGTCATTGTCGAGATCGCCGTCTATCAGAATGTCGTCTTGTGTAATGGTGAGTTCCGTGGCGGAAAGGTTCAAAGACCCGCCGGAAAGGCTGTTATCGAAAGTAATCGTGTCATTATCTTGCGCCAACGCCAGCGCTTCACGCAGGGAAAGGCCGGCGCCGTCGGTGGTTTCATCTCCGAGATTGCCGCCGTCAAATTCTTCGTCATCAAGGGTCGTGACCGTTAAAGTCGCCATTTATAAGTACTCCTGCGTCATTTTACTGTATTGTGCATTTTTCACGCCGCGCCGCGGCTTTCTTCCCGGTTCTATCGCCCATAGGGCCGGGGGCAAAGCTTAATTATCGGTAGGGTCTGCGCCTCAACTCCATTCAAGTCTACAGAGGTTGTGCCAAGCCTGAACATTGCAACCTGAGAGGTAGCCCGCCGACGCCAGTTTCGCCGAAACCAGCGCGGCGATAAATGTATCGCTCCCGTCACGTAAAAATAAAATCGTCCTCGTGGAGGGCGGCGACAGTGACGTTCAGCAGCACGATAGAATCCCCGCCGCCGAAATCGATGGTGGTGTGATTGCCGTTATCTGTAGCCGCTGAGATAACCTCGGCGAATGTGTCAAACGCAGCGCCAAAGGCCACGAGCTGGATGACGTCGTCCGTACCGGCGCCCGGCGTGAAGTCATCGTAAATATCCGCCCCGTGCCCCTGCCGGAACTGGAAGAGGTCGTCGCCCGCGCCGCCGGTGACGGAATCGTCTCCGAAACGGCCGTTCAGCGTATCGTTTCCTGCATCCCCGCGCAGCCGGTCCGCCCCGCCGCCGCCAGTGAGTGAATCGTCGCCGTCATTACCGATCAGCGTGTCTGCGTCCCCGCCGCCAAAGAGGCGGTCTTCGCCATCGAATCCGCGCAACACATCTTCGCCGCCAGACCCGCCGAGCAAGTCTCGCCCGAAGCCGCCGCGCAGATCGTCGCCATCGTCGCCGCCAAGCAGCGTGTCGTGACTGCCGAACCCGTGCAGCGTATCGGCGCCGGCGCCGCCAGCGAGAGAATCGCGCCCGGCCTGGCCGCCGATCGTGTCGTCGCCGGCCCCGCCATCCAGCGTGTCATCGCCGAAACCGCCGGCGATCGTATCATTGTCGGCGCCCCCTTCGATCAGATCGCCGCCGCCCAGCCCATGCAGGAGATCGCCGCCGCCGCCGCCGATGAGCTGATCGCCAGCGGCGGCGTTGCTTCCTTCGAGCGTATCGCTGAAGTCGCCGCCTAAAACGCGCTCAACATTGATGAGCGTATCGCCGGACGCATCTCCCGCACCGAAGCCATCCCACAAGCGGATAAAAACGGCACCCGCGGCATCTTCATATGACGCCGTATCAAATCCATCGCCGCCATCGAGCACATCAGCGCCGCCCTTTCCGGAAAGGAAATCGTCGCCCTGGCCGCCGCTGAGGGTATTATTTGTTTCATTACCTGTAAGCGTGTCTGCAAACGAACTCCCCAGGACACTCTCTATACTGATCAGTATATCCCCGTCCGCTGCGCCTCCTGATCCGGCGCCGGCGGCCAGGTCAACCGACACCCCTTCGTCCGGCGAAGAAACGTAACTGATCAGATCGTCGCCGTCGCCGCCGTAAATATCGTCCAGCCCGGCGCCGCCTTCAAACGTGTCATTGCCGGCGCCGCCGAACGCCGTGTCGTCTCCCTCCCCCGAACTGAAGTAATCGTCGCCAGGCCCGCCGTTCAACAGATCAGCGCCGGCGCCGGATAAAATCCGGTCAGCGCCTTCCTCGCCGTTTATCGTATCGCTACCATCTCCGGTGCTGATAAAATCCGCACCGGGACCGCCATCGATTAGCTTATGAGCGCCGGACAGGGGCCCGCTAATCGTATCATCGCCGACACCGCCGCTTACCGTATCAGCGCCGTCCCCTAGCGCGTAATAACCGTTCAGCCCGTCTATGGCCGAAACATCCTCCCCGGCGGCGGCTCCGACATATAATCTGATCGTTTCATCCAGAAAAGAGACGATCTCGACATTCGTGAGAATCGTCTGCACGCCGCTGAACTCAAACCCGAACAAAGCGGATGGATCAAGATCGTCGCCAAAGACAGCGACATCGCTTCTGTTTTGGCTGACGACCAGCGTATCGTCGCCGCTATCGCCATTCACCAGATCCGCCGACGCAAGGTCGGTCATGAAATGATCAGCGCCAGCGCCTCCATTCAGCGTATCCGCGCCGGCGCCGCCCGCAAGCGTATCTGCGCCGTCATTTCCATAAAGACTATTAGGACCATCGTTGCCGGTCAGCTTGTCGGCGCCGTCGCCGCCCGCTGCATTTTCGATCAGGACATCTGCAGCAATTGTGAAGCCCCCTGCGACCCCTGAAACCTTCGATACGAACCCGCCGGCGCCCTCGCCAAAAACAAGCGTCGCCGGTCTGAGATCAATGACGGCATTCTGAACGCCATGATATTCAATGCTATCGGTCCCGCCGGTATCCCAGATCGTTGTGAAGAATTGTCCGGCCTGATTGCCGTCAGTAAGCGTATAAACATCGCCGAAAGCGTTATGGTTCGTATTCGCACCATATTTTTGCTGCAACAAGGCGACATCGAGCGCAGACGGCCCGCCCTGCTGACCGTAATTATGACTAAAAGCGGGGCTTTCTGAAAAACCGGAATTATAACTTATATTGGTGTAAACGCCCTGATTGAGATCGAAAAAACCGAACGATCCCCGATCATCGACAACCCCCTGCAAGACTTCCGATGAACCGCCATTATCATGCGGATGCGCAAATCCGAGACCGTGCAATAATTCGTGGATGATTAAGGCGAACCCCGATGAACCGGGGGCGAGAGAGTTGTTCCAGAGCGCGGAGTTTGTATTGAACACGCCAACGCCTGCGCCGCCCGTTCCCGGCGGCCCCATACGTCCTGAAAACTCCAAACCGGATTCAGACGTGGTGATCAGCCGGAATTCCGCACCCGGCGCCGAAAAAACCTGATTGAAAATCAGATTCGCAACGTTGGAAATCGTTTCCATCACCGCCAAGACGGCGTTGATTTGCAATGGCGTCCATCCATCCGACGTAAAGCCGCCGGCGCTGTATCCCGATGGGGCGAAGAAAACATCCACCGTGTTGCTGGCCAGCTTCGTTCCCCAGTCAATGGCGTCGAGCGGATTTTGCGCGGGACCGAAATCAGCGGTCAGCGTGTATTGACCGGCTGTGGGCGACTGGTTTTCATCTTCATAAGACTGAGCGACAAGATAATATGTGCCCGATTCCGTCGCCGTAAAACGGAGCTGCGGATTAAGGCCCGGACCGGCGTCATCATCCTGGGCCACATTGACGCCCGAGGCGTTACGCAACTCAAGAAACGGATCGAACAGGGGGTTTGCGCCCGACCCGGTCAGCGTAAACAGATACGACTCGCCGGCGACAAGATCGATGGCGATCCAGTCCTTGTCGCCGACCTGCTCTAGCGAATTGACCAGGGCCCCGCCAACTTGAAGTCCGGTTGTCGTATTTAGGCCGCCTGGAATATCCATCAATTCTCGCCGATAACGCTAACGGCGAATTTGTAGCGTAAAAAACCGGCGTGAACCACGCCGATTCTTCACAAATAAGCTATCGGTTCAGATAGGCTATCAGTTGAAGGCCGTGGCTCAGCCAAATATGAAATCGTCCTCGTGAAGCTCGCCAAGATTGGTGTTCACAAGCGTAATCGTATCGCCGCCGCCAAAATCGATTATGACATCGGCGCCGTTCTGGTTGGACGCGGCCATGACCTCGGCGAATGTGTCGAAAGCCGTACCGAAAACAAGCAGTTGAATAACGTCTTCCGAGCCTGCGCCGGCGGTGAAATCATCGTAAATGTCATTGCCGTGCCCTTTTCGGAATTCGAAAAGATCGTCGCCTTCGCCGCCAGTGACCCAGTCATCGCCAAACCGGCCGTTGAGCGTATCGTCACCTGCGTCGCCTTTCAGCCGGTCAACGCCGCCCCCGCCGGTCAACGAGTCGTTGCCGTCATTGCCTAAAAGCGTATCCGACCCGCCGCCACCGAACAGGCGATCATCGCCGTCAAAACCGCGCGCAATATCATTGCCGCCGGAACCGCCCAGGAGGTCCCTGCCATGCCCGCCGCGCAGATCGTCATCTCCATCGCCGCCATAAAGCGAGTCATGGCTGCCAAAGCCGTGAAGCAGATCGTTTCCGTCTCTGCCGATTATGACATCGCGACCCGATTCGCCGGTAAGCGAATCTCTGCCCGCGCCGCCGTCAATCGTGTCGTTACCGAAGCCGCCGGAAAGCGTGTCATTGCCGTCTGCCCCAAACAACCGATCCGCGCCCTCTTCGCCTGACATGAAATCATTGCCGCCGAGACCTTCCAATAGATCGTTGTCTTCAGCGCCCCAGACCGTGTCCGCCCCCGCGCCGGCGGTCAGCGTGTCCGGCGCCGGCGTGCCGAACAGAGCCACATCGTCGATGCCGTCAATTGAAACGGTGACAATCGCCGTATCTTCGCCGCCATTGCCGTCAGCAACGCCATAGGTGAAAATCTCCAGCCCGTTTTCGCCGTCTTCAAGCGAATCATACGCGCCGTTTGGATCGTATTCATAGGTCCCGTTCGCATTGACCGTCAAAAGGGCGCCCGAGGCCAGAGTGATTTGCGTTCCGACCGAACCCGCTGAGCCGTTAACACTGGTGATCGTAAAGACATCCCCTGCATCGGCGTCGCTGTCCGGCCCGGACCCGTTGTCGGCGAAAAGATCGCCGGAAACCAGATGCGCTTCATCCGTTGCGAAATTGTCATTGCGCGCAACAGGCGCATCGTTTTCACCGTTGATCTCGATACTGACCGTCGCCGTATCGGGTCCGCCAACGCCATCGTCGATCGTGTAAGTAAATGAGTCGAAAGCAGTCGCGCCTGCAGCCAGCCACTCAAATTCTCCATTCGTGTCGTAGGAGAATGTTCCGTCGCCGTTTACCGTCAGCAGCGCCCCGGAAGCGAGCGTTATTTGCCCGCCGACATTCATTGCAGCGCCGTTTACGGCGGTGACCGAAAACGGATCATTGTCGAAATCGCTGTCCGCGCCATTGCCGTTATCGGCGAATAGATCGCCGTTTACGAGGCCCGATTCCCCAATAACAAACGAATCGTCCTGCGCCTCTACAGGTGTATTCAAATCCATACTCGCATTGTTGAACATGACGGTTTCAACGCCGGTCAGCGTGTCCACGCCGTCGTCGCCGTCGGCGGCGTTGTTATCCATGATTGTGAAAACGCCGCCGCCTTCAGCGATAATCGTGTAATCGCCCGAGGCGCCTGAATAGACCGCGGTATCCGCTCCGAGGCCGCCTTCAATCGTATCGTCGCCGCCCGCGCCCATCAAGACATCGTCGCCGCCATTGCCGGTCAGGTTGTTATCCGCCGCGCCCCCATAAATTGTGTCGGCGTGCGCGGAGCCGACAGCATTTTCAAACCCGCTGATAGCATCGCCCTGGGCGTCGCCGCCGCTGACGATATTATTCCCGATATCAATATTTACGCCGGCGAACGAGTTTATATAGACAAGCGTATCAATGTCAGCGCCGCCATTCAGGCTGTCGGCGCCCGCGCCGCCTTCGAGCGTATCGTCGCCGGCGCCGCCAAGCAGCGCGTCAGCGCCGGAGCCGCCCATGAGCGAGTCATTGCCTGCGCCGCCGTCGAGTGAATCATTGTCGTCGCCGCCGTCTAAAACGTCGTCTCCACCATTTCCCATGAGGACGTCATCGCCGGCGAGGCCGTTGATCGTATCGTTTCCGTCAAAACCTTCGAGCGTATCAGGCTCGCTCGTGCCGTCGATAAAATCATCCATGATTCAGATCCTTCAGAGTCGATTTCCCCCAGACTCATCAATTGCGAGCGCAACAGCATATTAACTACCGCACTGTCCTAATCAGAGACTGCGCAGGATCACCCAGCAATATTTGCGCCGGAGGACGACAGGATCGAAATGGAGAGCAAAGAAAAAACGCATTCCCGCTTTAGCGCCAGCGGGAATGCGTTGTTCTAGATGATGCGGCGCCGGTTTCATCCGGCGGCGCGCGCAAGATATATGGTTACCGGAGCCTATCCGAACATAAAATCATCTTCATGCAAATCTGCGACCACGACATTCAGTAGCAGGATCGAATCGCCGCCCCCAAGATCGATTGTGGTGTGGTTGCCGTTGTCTGTGGCCGCGGCGATGACTTCCGCGAAACTGTCAAACGACGCACCGAACGCAAGAAGCTGAATCACATCGTCCGTACCGGCGCCGGCGGTGAAATCATCAAAAATATCATTGCCGTGGCCCTGACGGAACTCGAATAGATCGTCACCCGCACCCCCGGACACGCTGTCATCGCCGAAACGGCCGTTCAGCGTATCGTCGCCGGCGTCCCCCTTCAGACGGTCAACGCCGCCGCCGCCGACAAGCGAATCATCACCCTCGTTGCCGACAAGCGTATCTGCGCCGCCGCCGCCGAACAGCCGGTCATCGCCTTCAAAACCGCGGATGACGTCGTTGTCGGCCGCGCCGCCGAGCAGATCCTTGCCGACCCCGCCGCGCAGATCGTCAGCGCCAGCGCCGCCAAACAATGAATCATGGCTGCCAAAGCCATGCAGCGTATCGGCGCCGTCGCCGCCGATCAGGACATCGCGCCCCGCCTCGCCGCTGACCGAGTCATTACCGTCGCCGCCGTCCAGCGTATCGTTGCCGAAGCCGCCAAACAAAAAGTCGCCGTCGGCGCCGCCCTCTCCCAGATCGTCTCCGAGTCCGCCCAGCACCGTATCGGCGCCCGCGCCGCCGGAAAGTTCATCGTCTTCATTTGCGCCGCGCAGGAAGTTATTGCCGGCGCCGGCGTCCCAATCGACATCGCCGTCAATCAGATCCAGGTTATTGACCACGGCGTCGCCGATAATCCGCGCGCCCAGGCCCCCGGTCATGACGTTTCCTGAACCGAATTCAACTGCGCTTGCATCAGTGGAATTGAAGCCCACGAATACGCCGACGCTGTTATCGGTAAGAATATTGTCGGCAAAAAACGCATCTGTGCCGCCGCCGAAAAATGTCGATACCAAAAACGCAGCCGAACCGGAACCGTCCGATGTAGCGACGCCGCGATTATTGGAAACCGTGTTGCCGATGACGTTGATTTCCGCGCCGGCGCTGATGTCGAGGGCGTAATCAAGAAAGTCGCCGTCGCCCTTTCCGATATAGGTGTTGTCCAGGAAATCGCCCGTTGTGCCGGCGCCGAAATAGAGCACGCCAATCCGGCCGATATCGCTAAACATTGAGTTCGTGACATTCACGTCGCTTGACGCTCCGAACACCGCGATTGCGGTTCCCTGATAGGGCGAGCCAGTCTCCTGATACTCGATATCCGTGAAGGCGACTTCATCGAACGTTCCCGACCCCAAATGCCGGAACGCCTGCCATATATTATAACCGGCGCCGTCAAACGTTACCCCTGATACATCGAGCGTCACCCCGTCTTCCACCAGGAACCAGCCGCGCCCGTCGCCCGAAGTCGATGTATCGAATGCAGCTTCAACAGTTGTTGCATCCTTGCCGGCGCCGATAATCGTCAAATCCTTGTCAATAACGATCTGCTCATCGTCGCTGTCATGCACGCCGGCCGCCAGTTTTATCGTGTAGCCCGCGCTCGCTGCGTCGACAGCGTCCTTGATTGAATCGAATGTACCAACCAGATCATTCGACCCGTTGAAGAGCTGGATTTTTTGCGCAAGCGTCAGCACCGTCGCACCGCCTGAAAACGACAGCGCTTCGATGTTGGTCAATACGTCTACGCCTTCATCGCCGTCACCAGCGTTATTGTCAGTGACGCCGTTAAAACTGGTGATAAAGCCGTTTGCGTCCATGTCGGCGTCAATCGTGAAATCGCCCGCCGCGCCAGCGTAAGCGGCGGTATCGTAGTCAGCGCCGCCGTCCAGTGTGTCGTTGCCGAGACCGCCCACAATAATATCGTTACCGCCCTCGCCGGACACATTATCGTCGCCGCCGTAATCAACCCCGCCCTCGGCTGAATCGTTCAGCAGATCATTGGCCTCGGTGCCAATGATATCGTCGTCACCGTCCGTGCCCCGGATGCGGCTGTCGACGCCCAGAACGTCAGTGGAGCCGGAGTTGATTGTAACGCCTGAAAGATCCAGAGAATTGGCGCCGCCGGTCAGCAGATAGTTTCCGGGATAGCCGGGGTTGCCGGGCGTATCCGTACCCGGGCTGGACACGGGGTCGATGAACAGAAGATCGCCCCAGGACGTACCGCCCGACAGGTCGACATCGGTGAACGACAAGCCGTTTACATCCGTGAACCCCTGAACCAGAACCTGCGGTTTATGATACCAGCCGTCGACGGTCACATTATCAAGCACCACATTGCCGATTGGCGTATCCACATCATACGTTGTCGGATCAAATCCTGCTATCTGAATGGCGTTGTCGCCTCGCGCGCTGACGGCCGTCGCTTCCGTCGCAGTCGAGGTGATTGTCAAATCGGTCAGCGTCGCATCGCCGTGGAACCCGAAGAGCACAATATCGCCGGAACCGTTGCTTCCGCCCTGGCCATTATCCGTAAACGTTGAATTCGTGATGGAAATGGCGTCGAGATCAAATGCGCCCGAACCCGAGCCGACACCGTGCGTGCCATTGTTGGAAAAGGCGCTGTTCGTAATATCGAGCAGCGTCAAATTCGTGGAGCTTGCAATCCGCAGCCCCGCGCCGGAGGCGCCGCTGACGGAAAAACCGCTGATGGAAACCGTCGCCGCGCCGCCATTATCGATATCGCCTGTGATCTCAACCCCGTGCGCGCCTGTTGGCGTCAGAAGCACATCGGGAACGCCGTCCGCGCCAGCATCGACGCCTTCGAGCGTGATTTCCTTATCGATTGTAAGGCTTTCATTATAAGAACCGTCTGCAACCTGAATCAGGTCGCCGGCGACCGCGTCGTCGATCGCCGCCTGAATAGACATGCCTTCCGCGACATAGAAGAAAGCGTCGTCGAGGCCGGTCGTCGAAATCTCGGCCGTGGTTGCAACCAGCGCGCCGCTGTCCAGCGCGTCCTTTGCATCTTGAACGCTGTCGAAAGTGGCGACGATTACGCCTTCGTCTTTGACCTGGACAGGGTTGTCGTCTTCCGTTTGCAAGAGCGCGTTATCGACCGCGATGCCGCCCGCCACGTCGATATTCGTGAACCAGCCGTAACGGTTGCCGCCAAAATCCGTCGAATAAACGTCAGTCGGCTCATTCAGCACTTCATTGAAGATCACGATGCCGTTCGCATCCTTGACGGTCAGGGAAACCGCTAGCGTATCGTCGCCCGCGTCATAAAACACATGTTCGAATGTGTACCAGCCAGCCGACGTCACCTCGCCGAAGTTCCCGTTTTCCAGATCTTCACGAGGATCGAAATTCGTATTGTTGCTTGCGCCAATTAATAAGTCGCCGGTGGACGTGTCCTGAGTCACATGAAAGATAAAATCGCGCAAATGCCCGCCGGCCTGATTGTTAGCCGCGACCGAATAGTCAAACCCTTCGCCGGCCGCCCATGAGCCGGGATCGAGATAGACTTTAATTGTCGTTGTAAAGCTCTGATCGTCATCCAGCGACCGGTAGCCGTCAAATCTTGTAAACGGCCCCGTCAGGCCGCCTGACCCTGTCGTTTGCTCGAAAATCGCGTGTGTCGGTCCATCCGGAGACACGACCCCGCCCGTTCCGGAAGCCACGACGGTGATATCGCCTGACCAGCCGGTGTCTTCGTCCAGAAATCCCTCAGAATCGATTTCGAAGCTTTGATCAAACCGCACAAATGAATTTACCATGAGATTCCCCTCTTGATGTACGGACGCGCCTTAAGGCCGCGCCGTGAATAAGTTCCGGCTGACGATGACGGGTATTCTCTTGGTGTACGCGCGCCAGACTTTCTGTCTCGCGGCGCGAAAAATCGCAGGGTCAGACGCGCAAGCAGCGAACCAAAGCGGCAACCACTTGGCGCATTTGCGAAAAACAAATGTGCAACTGTCTAGAATACCCCTCCAGCAGCATTAACGAAGGTTAACGCCGGGTGAGGAAGCGCGCGCCACCCCCTGGGGTGGGGTGATATGATTTTTCGAAGACAGTTTCAAAATCATTTCAGGATGACTTTTGACGTCAAGTTTTTGGTAAATGTTCTTCAGATGCCATTTCAAAGTATTCCTGCTTACATTTATCCGGTTGCATAAATCATTGCGGCAGACGCCCTGGTTCAACATGTTCGCAATTTCCGCTTCCCGCGCTGTCAGCCCGAAACTGTCGGAAATGCGTTTTTCCGTTGGCCGCTGACCGGTTTGAGAAAACCGCAGCAGAAAAGCGCGCCGGATATGCGATACGAGGCCCGCGGCGTTGCGCACATCGTCTCTGTTAAATTCCCGCCCGCGTGCACGGCAAATCGTGAACCCTCGAAGCGCGCCGCCCACCAGAAAGCGAAACATAAGAATATCTTCAACGTCGCTTGGGGCCAGGACAAATTTGTAACTGTCCGTTAAATGAAGATTTTTTACGCCAATACATGCGGACACTGTCAGTATTTCATCAACGGGCGCCGTCAGCGCGTGCTTTCGCAAAGGAGCCTTTGCGGCAAAGTCGAGATTAAACTTCTGCGCCAACTCATTGTTTATATTCGAAGCAGCCGTAATATGCGGCAAGCCGTCTTTAAATAAAAACACCGTGCCTGCATGTGCATTGAATTTTTGCGTCAGTAAATTCAACGCGCCGTGCATGGCGTCGCTAAATATAATGCGCCGGTAAAGTTCATCCAGATCTGCTTGCGTATAAAACGTCATTCCCCACAACAATTCGACGCTATATTTTGCCTTTACCCCTACAGTGCGCCAAATATCCCCTTGTCAATAAAACCCCAAAAAACAGGTTCTATAGTCTAAAAAAGACCGCCGGATATCAAGTTATCATGCAAAATATCCGTTCTGTATCCTGGCGCGGCAAAATATCTTTGTAAGTGAAAGGCTTAGATATATCGGCGCGGCGTTCTCGCTGGCGCAACATCGTCAAAAACGCCCCTCTTGAGCATTTTCCCGGATTAGTCAGCGCCAGCCTACCGCCGAAGCGTCTCGACCCGGCAATCGATATTGAACTGGGTGCTACACGGCCGCGCATTTATTATTCTGACGCGCCTATGTGCTGCGTCCGTTTTAAGTAGCCCCATGATCGAACTGGTGGATTTTACGTAAAGATAAAATCATCTTCATGCAGATCAGCGACTGTGACGCCGAGAAGTAAAATCGTGTCGCCGCCGCCAAAATCGATCGTCGTGTGGGTTCCGTTGTCCGACGCCGCCGCGATCACCTCAACAAATGTATCAAACGCTGCGCCGAACGCTACGAGCTGGATGACGTCATCCGTGCCGGCGCCCGCCACAAAGTCATCGAAAATATCGCTGTCATGGCCTTTGCGGAACTGAAATACATCGTCGCCCGCGCCGCCGGTTACCGAGTCGTCGCCAAAACGGCCATTCAGCGTGTCATCCCCTGAATCGCCTTTGAGCCTGTCGGCTCCGCCGCCGCCAGTCAGGGAATCATTATCTTCATTGCCAAGCAGGGTATCGGCCCCGCCGCCGCCAAACAGGCGGTCGTCGCCCTCAAATCCGCGCAACACATCATTGCCGCTCGAACCGTTGAGCAGATCTTTGCCAAACCCGCCGCGCAAGTCATCGTTCCCCGCACCGCCGCCTAAAGAATCATGACTGCCAAAACCGTGCAGAGTGTCTTCGCCGCCGCCGCCAATTAACGAGTCGCGACCAGCTTCGCCGCCAAGCGTGTCGTCGCCGGCATCGCCTGACAGCGTATCGTCGCCGGCGCCGCCGTCGAGCGTATCATCGTCTGCCCCGCCATTGATGCTGTCGTCTCCCGGTCCTCCGTCTACGGAATCGCTGCCGCCAAGCCCGTCATAGACATCAGCGCCGCCCAAAAGACTTGCCGTATCATCTGTAATATCGAAGCCATAAAGCAAATCTGCGCCGCTGGTGGCTTTCCGCACCGGCATGCCCATATCTTCGAACATAGCAACGTTTACAGGCTCGATATAGGCGCGATCGCCAGCGGTAAGACTGGGGTCCATCAAATTATCGAAACCGCCGTCGCTACCCTTGGCGATATGACTTTTTGAATCAGGATCAAGAAGAAACGAACCGCCAGCGATCCCCGTTGCAGCGGCGCCAACCCAATACCGGTCGCCGCCGATAAAATCGACATTATCGTCGAAGGGCGTAATATCCGGTCCGTCGACATCAATATCACCCGGCTCTTCCCCTTCAATCGATCCGAGAAAACCAAGTCCATGCGCAATTTCGTGAAGCGCGACGGAAATAAAATCGAACATCCCACCCGGGACAGCCGCCGTTCTGAGAAAAGGGTCGGGATCAAAAAAGAAATCGCCGGCTAACAGCGTCGGCGTATCAATCGTTATGGTGATGTCGATCGTATCGTCCGTTCCGGCGTCGCCGTCAGGGGCCGCCAGATCAGCGCCCACAATATATTCCTCCATGGAATCGAGCTTCCAGATTTCCTGTCCGGGCCCGTCGAATCCCGAGTAGGATAAGCCTGTGCCGCCGCGCGCTAACGCCGACCCGGAAATATCCTCGAACGCCAAAAGGAATTTGATGTCGAATCCGCCTTGGGTGAAATACCGGTTCCATAACTCGGCCGCAGCCAGAATACCGGTTTTCACCGATGCGATCACGCCGGACGAAACGCCGCTGGAACCGACGGAAGCGTCGTCGACTATTGAAAAAGTGGTCATGTTTATTCCGTTTCCTCTTTAGATTTCACCTAAAGGAGAACGCAATAAGACTGTCTATAATGCCGCCTTATTTCCCCCGTTTTGCAACATCATGCAAAACATGGTCAGTACACTATCACAAAATGGCGATATTGAGGCGCTCGACGGCCGGCAAGTTTCGCAATCGCGGTAATGCCTGATTATCATTGATAAAAAATTCCACCGGCTTGCGCAGACTATTCTTTCTGGTCATCGCAAGCCGGTGGAGCCAGCATGATTATGTGAAGATAAAATCATCCTCATGCAGGTCGGCGACCGTGACGTTCAGTAACAGGATGGAGTCGCCGCCGCCGAAGTCGATGGTGGTGTGATTGCCGTTGTCCGACGCCGCCGCGATGACTTCCGCGAACGTATCGAACGCCGCCCCGAACGCCACGAGTTGAATGACATCATCCGTGCCGGCGCCCGCCGTGAAATCGTCATAAATATCGTTGCCGTGGCCCTGCCGGAACTGGAACAAGTCGTCGCCTGCGCCGCCGGTCACGGAATCGTCCCCGAAACGGCCGTTCAGCGTGTCGTCCCCGGCGTCGCCGCGCAGGCGGTCAACCCCGCCGCCGCCGGTCAGCGAATCGTCGCCGTCATTGCCCACGAGCGTGTCGTTTCCGCCGCCGCCAAAGAGACGGTCTTCGCCTTCGAACCCGCGAAGAACATCATTGCCGCCTGAGCCGCCGATAAGATCGCGCCCGAAGCCGCCGCGCAGATCGTCATTTCCATCGCCGCCGAGCAGCGTGTCATGGCTGCCGAACCCGTGCAGGGTGTCCGCGCCGTCGCCGCCGATGATCGAATCCCGGCCTGCATCGCCGCCGATCGTGTCGTCGCCCGCGCCGCCGTTCAGCGTATCGTCGCCGAAACCGCCGGAGATGGTGTCAGCGCCGCCATTACCGGCGATATCATCCCCGTCTTCCAGTCCGTTGATTTCATCGGAAAACGCGCCGCCGACAATGACGTCCGCATTCGCCGTCCCCTGAACGATGTCCAGAATTTCAACCGCACCGATATCGAGATCGCCAACAATCCGCGCCGCGCCGCGGCCATCCACCGGCAGATCCTCACCCGTGTTCATGTCCGCGTCGAGGTCGAGCGTGTCCGGCGGCAGGAACCCGGCGGCGCCCGCGCCATCGGCCAGGCCGCCGCGCAAGATCAGGACGGTTTCCACAGGCCCGCCATTGTCGCGCAGACGCCCGGAGGCGATACCCGTAAAGGGATTCACAACTGTCTCGTTGAATACAGCGCCGGTGTCTGCCGTATACAGATCGCTGGCGCCGGCCAGGCCTGACTGACCGAAAATATTGCCGCCAAGCGATATGAACACGCCGCCTTCGCGCGCATCCACGTCGAGGCCGCTTCCTTCTGATCCATTGCCGGAGAAAATAGTGTTCGCAGCATAGACGCCGCCGCCATCTGCCTGGACCGCCCCGCCATTTGCACTGTAGTTGCCGGTGAAAGTACTGTTGTAGATGAAAGCCTCGCCGGCGTCCTGCCGGATCGCGCCGCCGCCGAAACCTGATATATTGCCGTAAAAACTCGAATTGACGACATAGAGAAACTCGCCGCCCCTGGCGTGAATGGCGCCGCCCACGACGTCAGCAGCGTTACCGGCGAAAAGCGTGTTGGTGAATTCAGACCGCGCGTCGTATATGTAAACGGCCCCGCCGGAACCCTCCGCACTCGAATTGTCGCTGAATGTTGTGTTCGCAATCGCCGTCGGCGCCCGGTAAGCGCGGATGGCGCCGCCATTGTTATCGGCGCTGTTGCCTTCAAAAGCCGAATTCGAAATGTTGAGAGAACCGCCATAAAGATCAATGGCGCCGCCAGTCGCGCTATGCGCCTGATTTGAGGCGAAAGTGCTGTTTTCAATGAAAACAGACGCATCGTTTCCGTAAATCGCCCCGCCCGACGCTCCGCTATTGCCGTAAAAATGAACATTGCTGATCTGCGCTTGCGAGCCCTCGCCCAGTGACAGCGCGGACGTCTGAAAATCAGAAAATTGGGAATTCAGAATCGTCAAATTGGCGTTAGCGCCCGTGGCGACGGCGCTTCCCGCATTATTTGACGTGAAATCAACGCCGTCGATTTCCACATCCTGCAAATCGAGTTCGGTTCCGCCGCTGAGCGTAAGGGCGTTCCCGCCGGAAGTCAGGCGAAGTCCGATATCCGCAACGCCGTCATCATTGATGTCGCCGTCAATCGTCAAATTGTCTTGCGTAACAACCAGCGTTCCGTTTTCTGCGCCGGTATCGATTACCGATCCCGCCAAGCCGGCGCCAAACTGAATTGTATCTCCGTTTTGCGCCAGGCCGAGCGCCTCAGCGAGCGACAACCCGCCGCCATCGCCCATTTCGGCCGCGAGGTCGCCGCCCTCAAAACCATCTTCGCCGCCGGCGGAGGCGGCTGTGGTGACGGTGAACGTTTGCGGGCCCACCGCTTCAAACGCGCCGGCGTCAACGCGCGTGTCCTGAATTCTGTCCTCCCCGCGCGCATCGACAGGCAACGCTTCGGCGGTATTCATGTCGCCATCGAGATCGAACAGATCGGCCGGAAGATTAGCGTTATCACCCCCGTCGAGTGCGACGCCTGCGGCGTTAATCGCAACCGTATCGACCGGCCCGCCATTGTCCGCAAGTTCGCCGCTCGCAAAGCCTGTGAATTCGTTGACGACAACGCTGTCGAAAATCGATTCGAGACCGGCGTTATTCACATCATCAAGACCGCTCAGACCGGAATCGTCAAAGACGTTGCCGCCGTAATTGTTGATGACGGACGCTTCGCCGTTGTTAGATATATTGTTGGCGCCCTCGGCGAAATTTCCGGCGAAAATTGAATTGCCGACATTCACCGTCGCGCCGCCAAAACCTCTAATCGCGCCGCCCGAACCATTGCTCGCCTCATTGCCGGTGAATGTGCTGTTGTAAACGCCGACGCTGGCTGCGCTATCAACGGCTATGCCGCCGCCGGCGCCGCTCTCGGTGAAGTTGCCGTAGAAAGTCGTGTTGATGAAATCAACCGCCGCCGTTCCCGTCACATGCGCGCCCCCGCCGGGGCCGGATTGATAAAGCCCGTTGCCGCTGATCGTTGAGTTGATCACGCTGCCCGTTTCGACGCTGTCGAATACAAGGCCGCCGCCGGAGCCTTCATTCACGTGGTTGCCGCTGATCGTCGTATTGCTGATGATGGTCGCACTGTTGTCGTTGGAATGAACGCCGCCGCCGTAAGAGGCCGCAAAGTTGTTGTTGATATTTGTGTTGTTGATGGTCAGGTCGCCGCTCTGGTTGAAGATACCGCCGCCGCGATAGTTCGATGAATTACCGCTGATAAACGCGCCGTCGAAATCAGCTGTTCCCTCGACAAAAACGCCGCCGCCGCTCGTCGCCGCAGTGTTCGAACCGATAGCCGAGCCGCCATTAACGGTCAGATTGCCGCCGCTCATGACGCCGCCGCCATTAACAGCGTCGTTCATGTAGATAAAAGAGCCTTCGGTGATCGTCGCCGTACCGCGGTTGTAGAGCCCGCCGCCATTGGCCGCTTCATTATGCGCGATTTCAGAGTCAGAAATGTAGAGCGTCGAGCCGGATGACGCCGTTGCGACGCCGCCGCCTTGATTGGCTGCTGCATTTTGAGAAATTTCGGAATCAACAATATTCAGAGTTGAATTGCCGGCCACATAAATACCGCCGCCGGAACCTTCATTCGCAATAGTATTGCTGTAAATATTGCTGTTCTGGATGGTCACTGTTGCATCTGCGCCGACATACACACCAGCGCCCTCGCCGCCGCTGAGGTAACCGCCGGTAATCATCAATCCGTCGATCGCAATGACCTCGGGATTTGCCTCGTCTCCACCCTGCACTTCTAATACGCGGCTCAAACCGCCGGCGTCGACGGTGATGTCGTCCGTGCCGTTATCGTCGAGATCGCCGTCGATCGTAATGCTGTTGGAAATCGTCAATTGCGTTCCCGCGAGTGTGATCGTCATGCCGGAAAGCGCATTGTCGAATGTGATTGTATCGCCGTCCTGCGCCAGCGCCAACGCTTCGCGCAGGGAAAGACCAGCGCCGTCTGTTTCTTCGTCGTTGAGGTTCGTTGTCTCCGCGCTTTCATCCGCGATCGTGGTGACGACGAAAGTCTGCGGCATTTCCACCGCCCCGAGATCGATGTCGTCGCCGGAAACGCGCGCGACGCCGCGCGCGTCCTGAATATCGGGGTCGCCAAGGCCCGGCGCTGCGAGAAAGGCGTCATCGCCCGCGTCCACTGCGTCGCCGTCAAGGTTCAGGGCGACGGTCAGCACCGGTCCGCCATTATCGGCGAGCAGCCCGGACGTAACGCCCGTATCGGCGTTGGCGCCGACATCGCGAAAAATATCCTCCAGCGTCGTATCGCCGACATCGCTGGCGCCTGAATAAATATCCGTACCAATAATATTGCCGCCGTAAAGATTCACAGTGCCGGCGACTTCGTATCCGCCAGGTTGCTCATTGCCGGAAATAATGCTGTTGGTCAGGTTGATTTCAAAGACCGAAACCCCGCCGCCGATCATCCCGCCCTCTCCGACTGCGTTGCCGGTGATTGTAGAATTTGAAACGTCGATGGTTGACGTGGAGAAAATTCCAGCGCCCGACAACTCTGCGCCATTGCCGACAATGGTGGCGTTGATGATGTCCGCGGTTCCGCCGTCATTGTGCAGGCCGCCGCCGTAATCGCCCGCCATATTGCCGGATATCGTGGAATTAACGATAGAAAGCGCGCCGCCCTGATTGCTGACGCCGCCGCCGTCTTCTCCGGCGCTGTTGTCTGAAATCACGACGCCGGCAAGGCTGAGGGCGCTGGTCGCATCAACCGCAACACCGCCGCCGTCGGAAGCGGTGCTGTTATTTGCAACGGAGCCCCCATACATGGTCAATGTAGAACCGCTTTTCACACGGATGCCGCCGCCGTCGTCAACACCGGCGACAGAATTTCCCGTCACATCTACATTGTTGAAAATGGCCGTCGTTCCATAATTGATGAGAGCGCCGGCGCCGCCATTCGTGTCGGACGCATATCCGCCAGACAGCGTTAAACCATCAAGGGTAATCGCGCCGCCGCTGTCTAGCTCCATAACGCGATATGAACCGCCGCCGTCAAGCGTGATGTCGGCGACGGCGTCATTATCGATGTCGCCGTCTATTGTGATATTATCGGAGAGAACAAGCGAGTCCTGCGCCAGAACGATGGTTCCGCCTGAAAGCGCGGCGTCGAAGGTGATGGTGTCGCCATTTTCGGCGAAGGCGATCGCCTCGCGCAAAGACGTAAGCCCGTCAAGCGAATCCACAACATCATCTAACGTGGTGACGATTAGCGAACCGGCTTCGACCTGGTCGGCCTGAATTTCATACGCGCCCACATCCGGCGCCGCGGAACCGACGCCTGCAATATCGACCGACCGGTCAAACCCTGATCCGCGCGCATCGAGCGGCAGGTCTTCCGCCGTATTGGCGTCATTGTCTATGTCTTGCGCATCTGCGGGAAGCGGCCCGCTGGCGGCGTCAACCGCCAGATTGAA
Source organism: Hyphococcus sp. (assembly GCF_965228385.1). Lineage (GTDB taxonomy): Bacteria > Pseudomonadota > Alphaproteobacteria > Caulobacterales > Parvularculaceae > Hyphococcus. The sequence continues at coordinate 2,879,599 of NZ_OZ245810.1, forward strand.
ATCGGAAGCCTTCAAAGCAACAGTCTGAACGGCGCCGCCATTGTCAGCGAGTTGGCCCGATTCGAACACATCCAGCGTTTCGACATCGGTAATCGTACCCATGGAAGCGGAGTAGCTTTGCGAGAAAATGTTGACGCCCACATAATTCGCCGTTGCGCCGGAATCGTTCGTCAAATCAGAATAACCCGCTCCGCCCGCGCCGTAGAATTCAGGATTATTAACGATGATTGAGTTCGACAACGTAAGATCATCGCCGTTGAAAATGCCTCCAGCCTCGCCAAGAATGGTGTTATTATTCGTGAGCGTGCCGTGGTGGAGCGTCAGCGTACCCTGATTGTTGATGGCGCCGCCGTCGCCAGTCGCAAAATTGTTGGCAAGCGTTACATTGACGAGTGTTGCATAGCCAAGATTGTAGATACCGCCGCCGCCGCCGGACAAAGTTGATGTCGTGTTGGCGTCAATTGTCGAGTTTACAACCGTCAGGTTGCCGCCATTCCAGATGCCGCCGCCGACATTGGCGTTATTCGAACTGATCGTGCTGTTTGTAATTGTCAAATTAATGCCTGCGCCGGAATCCACGGTCACACCGCCGCCGTCAACGCCTGATTGAGCGCCGGTGATCGTCAGTGCGTGCAGGGACGACGTTCCGCCAGTGGTGAAATGTATGACGCGGCCCGCGCCGTTCGCATCAATAGTAATATCCCCGTCGCCGTCGCCGTCCGTGTCCCCATCAATATGGGCGCCCTGCGTCAGGGTCAGCGCGCCTTCTGTCAGGGTCAGCGTTCCGTCAGCGAGCGACGCGTCGAACTCTATATTGTCGCCATCCGCCGCCAGCGCCAGCGCCTCGCGAAGCGAAAGGCCGTTCCCGTCATTCGTCTCATCTGTCAGATTGCCTGAATCAAACGCTTCGTCGTCGAGCGTCGTTACGGTCAGCGTCGCCATGGCGGCCTCTCCCCTTTATTCAGGACCGCCATGATCAGCGTCCCTCCCTCAAGACGGGCATGCCGCCCGCCTGCGTCTTCCCCAAGACTGCAAAAACCCTACCGCCGGGAGCGGCAAACGACAACGGGTAAAGGGCTGGCCGGCGCGAATTCGTTCGAAAACGACTTGTCTTAACCTTGTGCCGGTTGCGATTAGCGCGAAGCGCTGCGAAAGTTGCATGTGCGCATGCCGCAAAATTTTTCTACGCCGGACAAGGCGTTAATAATAATCGGCGCCGAAACGAACGTTACATCAGGAGACTGCGCATGGCGAAACGGGCAAAAACCACATCAGAACGAAAATTCCATTTCATCTCCGGTCTGCCGCGTTCCGGATCGACGCTTATGGGCGCGCTCTTGCGCCAGAACCCGCGCTTTCACGCCGGCATGTCCAGCCCCGTGGCCAGCCTGATGGAGGGCGTGATCGCGCAAGTCTCCGCCGGCAGCGAGCTTTCCTCCATGGTGAACGAGGAGCAGCGCGCCGCCATTATACGCGGATTATTCGACACCTATTACCGTGACCGCGACGAAAAGGTGATTTTCGACACCAACCGCGCCTGGACCGCACAACTCCCGGCGCTGATGAAGTTATTCCCCGAGGCGAGACTGATTTGCACCGTGCGCAACGTCGCCTGGGTCATGGACAGCCTGGAGCGGCAATATCGCGGCAATATGTTCGAGAATACGCGGCTGTTTAATACGCCTGCGGAGCGATCGACGGTTTATACCCGCCTTGAGGCGCTGGCGGGCCCGAACAGGCTCGTCGGTTTCGCGTGGCACGCCCTACAGGAAGCCGTCTGGAGCGAGTTCGCCGATCGCATAGTGATCGTCGATTATGATATATTCAGCGCCCGTCCCGGCGAAGTCATAAAACTCATCTACAAATTCATTGAAGAAGACCTCTACGAACACGACTTCAGTAATGTGGATTACGACGCCCCTGAGTTTGATTCACAACTTGGCGTAAAGGGACTTCACAAGGTTCATGAGAAAGTCGAGCCGCGCCCGCGCAAGTCAATTCTGCCGCCGGAACTGTTTGAACGCTATGCAAAGTTGTCTTTCTGGTCCGGCCTGAAAGGCTCGAAAGCCTATCGTATTGTGCCGCAAAAAACGGAAACCAAGCCGCCGGCGAATTAATCGCCCTTAACAAGATCCAGCGGCGCGTCTTCAGGCGCTTCCGGGGCCTGCGTGCGCGCCTTGGCTTTAAAACCTATGTTAAAGCTGATCGAAACGCGGAAATCTTCCCCCCGGTTCGGTTGCACCGAATGCTGAAGCCATGATGGAAACACCAGAAGCTGTCCGGCTTCCGCTTTATATTCCACCGCCTGCAAGTTAATCGGTTTGCGCCTTTTGACCGGGTAAACATTCATCAGCCGGGCAGGCACAGGGTCGTAAAGTTCGATATTCCCGGCGCCCTCCGGGGTTTTTACATAATAGGCGCCTGACAAAATCGCATTCGGATGAATGTGCGCCTTGTTGAAGTCGCCGGGACCGTTCTTGTTCAGCCACATTTCCTTGATGATCAGGTCGAAATTATCGAAATCGAACTCCATGAAGGTTGCGCATCCAACGCAGGCCGTTCCGATTATTCGTCTGATTTCAGCCAGATCTTCTCTATGATGTATCTGATCGTGACTGTGCCAGCCGCCCACATTGGAGCGCGTGATTGAATCCGTGTCCGCTTCCAGCGTGTCGAGAACGGACATGATATGCGTGTTGATCCGTTCATGATCCACGACCTTTCGCGACCATACAGGCGTGTGAAACCAGACCTCCGGCACGAACCCGTTTGCCTGTTGCTGAGGCTGAGGCTGGCCCTGCGCGCCCGGCGGATTTTGCTTCATGTTTTCAGCTCGATAAGCATTTGAACCATCGACAAGTGAAGCCGAACCTGACGCGCCGGCAGGCGCGGGTCAATTATTTATCTTTCAACGCTTTTTCATTCAGGTTCGATAAAGGCTTGATAATATAGGCAAGCACCGACCGTTTTCCGTTCAACACTGCCACTTCGGCCGCCATGCCGGGCAGGATTTTCAACTCACCGCGGCGGCTTTTGAGCGATTCGGCGGTTGTGCGAACTTTGATATTGTAAAAGCGCTCTTCGCTTTTCTCATCCTTGATCGCATCGGGGCTGATATTTTCGATGACGCCGTCCAGCGAGCCGTAGAGCGAGGAATCGTATGCCGTGATGGAGACTTTCGCTTTCTGACCCATGCGCAGAAAACCAATATCGGCCGGTTTGATTTTCGCTTCCACAAGGAGCGTGTCCTCGCTGGGAACAATTTCGACAATGGTTTCGCCGGGCGCGACAACGCCGCCGATGGTCGAGACGAGCACGCGATTGATCACGCCGGCGACCGGCGCGATGACATCGGTGCGCGCCACTTTATCCTGCAACGCCGGCAGCTCGCCCTTCAACCCTTCCATCTCCGCCTTGGCTTTCGTCAGTTCGTCAGCGGCGGCGGCGGTGAATGTTTTTCGGATACGCTCCGCTTCGCCTTCAGCTTCGGCGATTTCGAATTCCAGACGTCCTATGGCGATTTCGGCTCTTTGCGCTTCGCCTTTTGCGGCTGCTTCGCGCTGGCGCGCGCGCAACAGCTCGACCTGCGGTTCGATGCCCTTGCCGACGAGCCGCTGCATGATGCGTAATTCTTCGACGGCCAGTTGATGCGCCTCTTTTGCTGTAATCAACGCAATATGCGCGTCATCAAGACCTTTGCGGCGCTGATCGAGCTTGTTTTGTTCGATCCCCAAAGACGCTGCAAGCTCTTCCTGGCGCGCCTGATAAAGCTGGCGCTCGTTTTTCACGACATTCGGCGCCGCCGCCACAAGTTCACTTGGAAACGCCGCATCGTCCAGCGAGGCTTCGGCTTCGAGCCGCGCAATGCGCGCCGCCAGCGTGTTGAATTCATCCTGCCCTTGCGCGAAAGCAACGTTCATTTGCGTTGGATCGAGGCGCACGAGCAACTCACCCGCTTCAACATGGTCGCCTGACGCAACAAGAATCTCCTTGACGATGCCGCCTTCGAGATACTGCAATTCCTGAAGCTGGTTCGACGTCACCACCCAGCCGGCGCCGCGCGTCACGCGATCCAGCTTTGCAAACGACGCCCAAACAAGCGTCAAAACGACAAGCCCGGCGATGACATACAAAAGATACTGTGCGGCTTTTGCCGGCTCAACCGGCAAAGCGTCGTCGATCACATCATTGGCGCCGGTCTCGTTAGCGGGAACGAGTTGATTGTTTTCAGTCATTACGCCGCCCTCGTCGCAACGATTTTCGGCCCGGCGATGCGTTTCGTTCTAAGATCGCGCGCCGACGACATGGCGCGCAACACCGTATCGCGCGGCCCATCGACAATCACGCGCCCCTTGTCCAGAACGATGATGCGATCCACCAGACGCACCATCGACATGCGGTGCGTCACGATCAGTAAAGTGCGCCCCCGCGTCGCGCGTTCCAGCCGCGAAATCAACATGGCTTCCGCCTGCGAGTCCAGCGCGCTTGACGGTTCATCAAGCAGCAGGATCGAGGGTTTCGGCGCCAGCGCGCGCGCCAGCGCTATCGCCTGACGCTGTCCACCTGACAAACCTTCGCCGCGTTCCGCAAGGCGTTGATCATATCCGCCGGCCGAGGCGCCGACAAATTCATGTACGCCGGCGATTTTAGCCGCATGCAGAATGTCTTCATCTGATACATTTTCCAATCCAAGTGCGATATTCTCGCGAATGCTGCCTGAGAACAGGCAGACATCCTGCAGGACGGCGCCGATATTAGAGCGCAGATCCGCCGGCCGGAGTTGACGGATATCCGTATCATCGACCAGTACGGAGCCTTCCGAGGGCGAATAAACACCGGTAATCTGACGTACAATCGTACTTTTTCCAGAGCCGTTTTTTCCAAGTATCGCGACGCGCTCGCCCGGCTCGATCGTAAAGGAAACCTCATCCAGCGCACGCGATGCGGCGCCCGCGTAGGAAAAACTAACCTCGCGAAACTCGATCCGGCCCTGCAATTCAGGACGCGGCAAATATTCCCGCGTCGGGTCTGTTTCACATTGCGCGGTCATCAGATTATTGAGCGACTTGTATGAAGCCCAGGCGCCGTTGACGCGGCTCAACAGCGACGCCACCTGTCCCAGCGGCGCAAGCGCCCGGCCCGTCAGAATCACCGATGCGATCAGCGCGCCGGTGGTGATTTCGTTCGCGCTCACGAGAAAGACGCCGATCACAACGACGCCGACTTGACTGGCCTGCTGCGCAAACCCGGAAGCGTTCACGGCAAACTGGTTGAGGAACCGCCCGATAGTGGAAATCTTCGCCTGACGCATTACGCCATTGCGCCAGCGCGCACGCATCAATCCGCTGGCCTGGACGCTTTTTACGGTTTCAAGGCTCGACAGCGTTTCAATCAGAACGGCGTTTTTGTGATGACCTTCCGCCATCGCCTGTTGTGTGCGCTTCATGATTACGGGCTGGATAATCACGCCCGACGTCAAGGCGACCAGGACGCCGATCAACGGCACGAGTGCAATCGGCCCGCCGATCAATGCAATCGTCGCAATGAATAAGAAAATAAATGGCAAATCGACAATCGCGACCAGCGTGGCGGAACTGAAAAAATCCCGCAAATTTTCAAATTCCTTGACGAGGCCGGCGATGGCGCCTGATGCGCCGCGCCGCGCATCCATCCGCATCGCCATTAAATTATCGAAAACGCTTGAGCCGACCGTGGCGTCCAAACGTTGCCCGGCAATATCGATAAAATAGCCGCGCAGCGATTTCAGAATAAAATCGAAAATATGCGCAAGCACAACGCCGATAGTCAGTGCGATCAACGATTCAATCGCCTGGTTAGGAAGAACGCGGTCGTAAACCGTCATAATGAAAAAAGACGACACCAGCCCCAACAGGTTAACAATCGCCGCCGCCAAAATTGTCTGGCCGTAAATTTTGCTATTCTCTCGCAGCGGCGCAAAAAGCCAGTGCGGAGAGGCGTCAAGGTTATTGGAGGGACGACTCTTACTCATTCAGGGCTCCGGCGACCGCAGCGTCATAGTCCAGTTGCGGCGAAAATCGTTGAAGCAATCCACCGGTATGCTCCATCAGCGCATAAGCCGCCATATCCTGCGCGGAAAGCGCTGTCAGATACGCAACCGCCGCTTCGAAATAATCATTTTCCGCCTGCAGCACATCAATCAGGTCTCCGCGGGAAAGTTTGTAACGCTCCAGCACAAGGTCGCGTGTTTCATCATGCGCGATGACCGCCTCGCCCAGCGCATCCAGCCTGGCGTCCGCGCTTTGCACGCGTTCATACGCCATCGCGGCGTCCCGTGAGATTTCCTGACGGATACGGGATTCGCTGAAAGCTTCGCTTTTTGCGCGGGATCGGGCGATCGCGATATCCGCCGCACGCGCGCCGCCGCCAAAAATATTATAATTGACGTTTACGCCTGCGCGGACGTCGAAATCATCGCCGTTGTCGAATATATCGTACTTCACTGCATCCACGGATAATCGAACTTCAGGGTATCGCGCGCTTTTCGCCGCTTTGAAATCCGCCTGCCGCTGGTCCGCCCGCGCGGCCGCAGCAGCCAGTTCCGGATTGCTGTCGAGCGCTTCGACAACAGCCTCGTTTCGCGAGCGCAAGACAGGCGCGGATATTTCCGGACGCGACAGGACATCGGGCGTTTCGCCAAAAAACTCTTCATATCGGATATCGGCGTAGCGTTTACTTTCTTCGATTTCCGACAGGCGCGCCCGGGACGCCGCAAGCCTTGCGCGGGCGCGCGTTACATCCGCTTTTGAGCCCGCGCCGAGGCGTTCGCGCTCCTTGACGCTGTTCAGTATTTCTTCGTGCCGCCCGATAAAGGCGTCGCCCAGCGCGGTCAGGGCCTGATGCGCAGCGACATCGTAATAAGCGGTAAGCGCATTAATCGCGAGGTCGTTGATACGCGTGCTGAGCGCGTTCTTGTACTCCTCGCTCAGCGCGCGCGCGCTGCGGATGCGCTGGATCGTAGCGCCGCCATCAAAGATCAGTTGCGAGGCGGAAATACCGGCAGTGAACTGCTCGCGCGGGCGAAGCGATTCGACAACGTTATCCGTGCCTGCGCCAAAATCTCTGGTGATCGAATAATCCCCCCGCAACTGACCGGAGATTTGCGGCAACAGGGCGGAGCGGGCTCTGCGCCTTGCGGCGGACGCTTCGCCAAGGTTCGCCGCTTGCGAATGGAAAGCAGGATGCCGGCCCACAGCCCGGCGGATGAGCGCGGCGAACCCAGCGTCGTCGCTGCGCTGTGCGATGAGATATCCGGCGGGACCCAGCGCGTTCGCGAGCGACGAAGAATTCTGATCGCTCGCCTGATCGCTCACCTGCGCGCGCGCCTGATATGACGCGTTTTCCGGCGAGACAGCGCCGCGCGGCGTTTCACCTGCGCCATCCGGATAGACAGAACCGTAATATTTCAGATTTTCAGGCGTTAACGCCGCAGCCTGACCAAAGATACAAATAGCGGCGGCGCCAGAAAGAAATTTAATCTGAAGCCTCAACATTAAGCGCACCCGTCATCATACTTTGAAGCCCGCCAGATCAGCCGGCCTGTTAAGGTTAACCAATTCCTTGGTAGAGACAGATCACTGATAAAGGCTTAACTGATTGGCATTCGAACGCCGCCGAACCTAAGAAAAGGAATGAAACTTTCTTAAAATTTCAGTGGGCAATGTTTAATCAGTTTTTAATCAATTGCCGCAGGCTTTACTTTTCCGGCGCTCGGCGTTGCCCGCTTCAGCCAATTGTAAAAATCAAAACCACCAGCAGCGCCATCACAAACAGCATTCGCACTTCGGCAAGCGGCTTGAGGCGGATATGTTTTGATCCGATCCGCCAGATAATCGGCAAGGAAAGCGTTTCGGCCAGCGCAAAGGTTACAATCGCCGCTTTTTCTCCGGCGAAGGAAAACATCAGCGGCGTCAGGCAAAGCACGGCAATACCGGCAAGAACGGTCACCGCCGTGAAATTGCGACTGTCGCCGCCGGCGAGGACCGCAACATTGATCAACCGAAACGGCGTCAGCAGCAGGAATGGCGCCAATAATTTTACATAATAGCCAACGCCCGCGTAGCTGTCCGGATACAATATGGCGAAAACCGGTTCGGCGAAGAAAAAAGCGCCAAACGCCAGCGTTATGGAGCCCGCTTCAACGGCGAGACGCGATTTATAGTAAGCATTCGTCAGACTTTTCGGCCGCTCACGGATGATCTCGCTATAGGCCGGGTATAATATCCGCCGCATCAGCGTTTGGACGATTGCCGAGGCCGCGCCGATCCACATTGTGGCAATGGCGTACAAACTGAAATTATCGCTATTCATAAATCCGCCGAAGAGAATCTGGTCGCCGCGGTTGACTAGAAACCCGAAAAACGACGCGATGATCAGCCATTTTCCAAAATGAAAAATTTCCCAGAAATATTCGCGTTTGAAACCAAACCGCATGGCCGGTCCGGGAAAAACAAAATGCGACGCCGCCGTTGTCACCGCAGCATTCGTCAACATGCCGATAATAAGCGCCCAGACGCCAAATCCAGCCGCAGCGAAAGCGATAGTCGTCAGCATGGCGATGAGCTGTGCGCTGATCTCAAGAGCGATAATACGCCCCATGGCCAGCTTCCTTTGCGCCATCGCCTTGTTGATCGATGAGAAGGCGCCGATAAAAACCTGTGCCCCGGCGGCGGCCATGACCCAGGGCAGAATCGGATTGGCGTAAATGCTATCGGTGCTGAACGCACCGCTTGTGTTCAACAACCATACGCTGAGCGCGGCGAGCAAAATCACGCACCAGACAATCGTGTTTCTTGCGAACTGAACCGTCCAGGCCGTATGAAGGAAATCGGGATCGTCGCTATTTTTACTCCGCACGACGCTCGTGCCGACGCCGATATCGGAAAGCATCACCGCCCAGATATTGATAGAGACCGCGACAGCCATCAGACCGAACGCCTCCGGCATGAGAAGCCTCGTCAAAATCAGGTTTGAAACCAGCCGCAGCGATTGGGCGACGCCAAATCCGCCCATGGTCAAGACGCTGCCTGTCTGAACGCGCAATCTTAACGATTGCGCGTCAGCGCCTCCGGCAAAGGGCGAAAATTTCGAGATGAGTTGCGTTAACGTCTTCATATTTCAATATCGGATAGACTGTGCCAGTAAGCTAATTGGCCGGTGAAGGCTACGGCAAAGACACGCGCAGTCGAAAACAGCAGGATTTCAGGACCGTTAGATTATGGGGCCGCACTTTAAAGCCTTTATTGCTGTTTTCATTGTTTCCACCGTGGCTTTGTTTTTTTTGCGGCAGGGTTTTGCGCCGCTGATAGGGCAAAAGCGCGCAACCCACTGGTCCGCAACGTGGCTGATCATGACAAGCCTGGCGTTCCTGCTGACCAATTACTGGATGTTTATCATTGTCGCAGGCATTGCCGCATTCGGCCTTTCGCGTGCGGAGCCCGTGCGCCCCGCCATATATATTTTGTTGCTGAGTTTTGTCCCGACCCTGGGCGAAGCGATCCCCGGCTTTGCCGGTATTAATAAATTCATCGAGGTCAACCCGCAGCTGGCGATCCTGTTCGTCGTTCTCCTGCCGCTCATGTTCTCAGGCGCGGCGATGAAAAAATTGAATAAGGTGGGCGTGAAGGCGGATTTGTTTTTTCTGCTGTTTTTGATTTTGCAGATCATCCTTTCCGTCCGCGCGCCAAGTTTTACGCATATGCTGCGTACGGCCTTGCACGAGTTTTTGCTGATCGCACCCATATATTATGTGATGAGCCGCTATCCGAAGTCTTTTTCAGACATGCGGATTCTGTCGGCGGCGCTGGTTTTTCCAGCGATCGTTCTGTCCGCCGTTTCCATCCCGGAATTTTTGCGCAACTGGCATTTTTATAATTCGGTATCGACAAACTGGTTCGGCGCAATGCCGTTCGGCTATACGATGCGAGAAGGCTATCTTCGCGCATCAACTTCTGTATTCAACCCTATCGTCTGGGGTTATATTGCGATGTGCGGGCTCGGGATCGGAATCGCTGTTTTAAATGACAAGATAAGCAATTTCTACAAATATGCCGGGATCGCCTTGCTTGGCGTTGGCCTTATTGTCTCTCTGTCCCGCGGCCCCTGGATCGGCGCTGTCGTTGTTCTTGGGGTATACGTATTGCTAAGCCCAAACGTGGTGACCCGCTCAATGCAAGCGGCCGTTGGGGGTGTGGCGGCCCTTGCAATATCGCTCATGACTCCCTTCGGTAAAGACATTATCAGCCTCATTCCGTTTGTAGGCGGCGAAAGAGACGCAACTGTTACGTATCGGCAAAAACTGCTGGAAAATGCGTGGCAGGTGATATTGGAACATCCCTTTATCGGCTCCGCCGACTTTATGGCGCACAGCGCGCTGCAGTCCCTCCGGCAGGGGCAGGGCATTATCGATATCGTCAACACCTATTTGCAAATCGGACTGAAAAGCGGCCTTACCGGTTTGATATTATTCTTGGGTTTTTTCCTCTGCGTTCTTAGCTCGCTGCTTAAAGTCCATAAACGGGCCAAGAAAGCCGATCCCGTAATGGCGAATTATTGCCGGGCTTATATCGCCACGATTTGCGGCGTGTTGCTGACGATTTTCACCACAAGCAGCGTCGGACAGATTCCTTACTTATACTGGTCGCTGGGCGGGCTGGGCATTGCGCTCGCGCGGGTCGTTCATCAGCAGCTGGACAGCGGCGTGACGCAAACAACCGTCCCGGCGGCAAGCAGCGCCGCCGAAGAATTTGCCTGGAAATGAACCGCGCCTGCCGAGTGAATGCTTTGACCAATAAATTGCGCATCAATATCCTGACCTATAATCCGTCATTCGGCGGCGGCGACCGCGTCGTTGCAATTTATGCGCGCAAGCTCAAGGACATGGGCCACGATGTCCATATTATAGCCCTAAAGCCGCCGGCGCCGCCCATCGCACATCGCATAAAACGTTTTATGCGCACAGGAAAATTCATCAAAAACAGTTTCAGTACGGAGCGCTTTTCAAATGCCGGTCTTTGCGTCCGCGTTGTCGAAGGCAAGCAGGCGATTGAAAATTGCGATGTGCCGGACGGCGATATCTTGATCGCCACATTCTGGCTGACAGCAGAGTGGGCGATAAATTTGAGCGCGCAAAAAGGCGCCAAGACCTATTTGATACAAGGATACGAAGCAGCGTTTCCGTATGCCCCGGCGGCGCGCGTTAGGGCCACCTATACTGCGCCATTCAGCAAAATTGCGGTGTCTAACTGGCTCAATGAAATGTTGCGTGAAAACGTACAGACAGAAGCTTTCGCCGTCATTCCAAACAGTGTTGACCATGATCAGTTTTATGCACCCCCGCGAAACAAAAACCAGCGTCCCTCTATCGGATTTTTATATTCGACAAGCGAAAATAAAGGCGTTGATGTAACAATGCGCGCAGTTCAACTGATGCGCGACACGATCCCGGACCTCAAAACAATTGCCTTCAGTACGCACCATCCAACAAGAAAACTTCCCTTACCGGATGGTTGCGAATTTTATCACCGGCCGGCGCAGGATAAAATCCGGAATATTTACGCCAAATGTGATTTATGGCTGTCCGCGAGCCGCATGGAAGGATTTAACCTGACGCTTCTAGAAGCCATGGCGTGCCGTACGCCTGTCATCGCTACCCGCGCAGGCGCCGCGCCAGACCTTATTGACGATGGCGTGGAAGGCTATGTAACGCCAATAGATGATTACGCCGCGCTGGCGCATAAAGCCGCCAGCGTCTTGCAATCCTCTGACGATAAATGGCGGCGCATGTCCGATGCAGCCTATGAAAAAGCTATTAGTTATTCATGGGACGATGCGGCGGCGCTTTTTGAAAAAGCGCTCCTTGAAATCGCCGCGGCTGAAAAACACACATAGCGGCAATTTTCTGCTTGTGCTGACGGCTATCGTATCGCGCGGCCTTTTCGTGTAAACTCCGCTCTAATTCGTTGTCAGATTTCAGGTTGCGCGCGTTCTGCTGCCTGTAGCCTGCGTATAACCGGGAGAATCAAGCATGGCCGTAACGTTCAATGTCAACGGTGAGAACCGGACAGTCGATGTTGATCCGGATACGCCGCTTTTATGGGTGTTGAGAGATGAGCTTCACCTTACCGGCACCAAATTCGGTTGCGGCATTGCGCAATGCGGCGCATGCACTGTCCATTTGAATGGTTTTCCCCGGCGGGCCTGCGTCACGCCCGTCTCCTCTATCGAAGGGCAATCGGTTACAACCATCGAAGGCCTTCAAGGCGTCGAAGCCGAGGCGGTCCGGGCGGCGTGGACCGAGCATGATACGCCGCAATGCGGGTATTGCCAGTCGGGACAGGTCATGGCCGCGGCCGCGCTGTTAACGCGTAATCCAAAACCGACTGACGACGACATCGATAACGCCATGGCGGGCAATATATGCCGGTGCGCTACATATGTGCGCATACGCAAGGCCATCAAAACCGCAAGCGAAAACCTGGGAGAATAATTATGGCGCCTTTCGATACGCCCGCTACTTCGCGTCGCGCCTTTCTTTCCGGCGCGGGCGCGCTGATGATCTCTGTCGCACTGCCCATAAAAGCGCGGGCCCAATCCGGAGGCGGCGAAGATATTTTCGAACCAAACGCATTTGTCCGGGTCAGTCCGGACAATACGGTCACGGTCATGGTCAAGCATATTGAGTTTGGCCAGGGACCCTTTACCGGTTTGACGACGCTCGTCGCCGATGAAATGGATGCGGACTGGTCGCAGATGCGCGCCGAGCACGCCCCGTCGGACGCCGAACTCTATGGAAACGCCGCATTTGGACCAGGGATACAAGGCACCGGCGGCTCCAGCGCGATTTTTTCTTCTTACGAGATTATGCGTAAAGCGGGCGCCGCCGCCAAAGCCATGCTGGTCGCCGCCGCCGCCGAACGCTGGGGCGTTCCGGCCGGTTCCATCAGCGTATCGAAAGGGATGGTCTCACATGCGGGCAGCGGACGGTCAGCGACTTTCGGCGAGCTTGCCGGCGCGGCGGCGAGCCAGACGCCGCCGGAAAATCCGGTTCTGAAAACCCCTGATCAGTTTCTTTATATCGGCAAATCAGCGCCAAAAATTGATACAGAAGCGAAGGCGACCGGCCAGGCAATGTTCAGCCTCGATGTCTACCGGGACGGTATGCTGACCGTGGTCGCGGCGCATCCGGAAAAATTTGGCGCCAAGCCCGCGTCTTTCGACGCCGCCGGCGCTATGGAAATTAACGGCGTCGAAGATGTGAAACAGGTTGGCGACGCCATCGCGGTTTTCGCCCGGAATTCCTATGCGGCGCTGAAAGGCCGCAAGGCGCTTGACATCTCGTGGGATGAAAGCGCTGCGGAAACACGCTCTTCAGACGCAATCGCGCAGGAAAGAATTGACGCTGCAAAAAATCCGGGCGCGACCGCTGGTGAAAACGGCGCAATCGATGATGCGCTCGCCGGGGCCGCGACGATGCATGAAGCGGAGTATGTTTTCCCTTATCTTGCGCACGCCCCAATGGAGCCGCTGGACGGCGTTATCGAGCGATCGGAAGACGGCGGCGTCGAGGTCTGGATGGGCAGCCAGATTCAGACCGGAGACCATAACGCTATCGCACAGGTTTGCGGCGTCGATATGTCGAAGGTCAAGCTGAATACGATGCTCGCCGGCGGCAGTTTCGGCCGCCGCGCGCAGCCGACTTCGCATTTCGCGGTGGAGCTCGCTTCAGCCTTCATGGCGGCCGGCGGACAAACTCCTGTCAAGCTTATGTGGACACGCGAGGACGACATTCAGGGCGGCTACTATCGCCCGCTGACAGTCCATCGTCTTCGCGGCGGACTTGACGCCGACGGCAATATTATCGCCTGGGACCAGGTCATCGCGGCGCAATCGTTTCTCGCCGGGTCGCCGTTCGAGGGCATGATCCAGAACGGCGTCGATGCGAGCATGGTGGAAGGCGCAGCAGAAATCGCTTATGACATTCCAAATTTCAAGACATCTGCGCATATCATAAACAATCCCGTGACGACGCTCTGGTGGCGCTCGGTAGGGCATACGCATACTGGCTATGCGGTGGAAACCTTCATCGATGAACTGCTTGAAAAAGCCGGCAAGGACGCCGTTGAAGGCCGGCTGGCGCTCATGAAAGACGAAAAACATGCGCGTCTCGCGGGCACATTGAGAAAAGTCGCGGAAATGGCCGGGTGGGGGCGGGCCGCGCCGCAAGGGCGCGCCTTTGGCGTCGCATCGGTTGAATCATTCAGATCTTACGTTTCGCAAATCGCCGAAGTCTCCATCGAAAACGGCGGGCCGCGCGTTCATCATGTCTGGTGCGCCGTCGATTGCGGCGTCGCCGTTAATCCCGATATTGTCCGCGCCCAGATGGAAGGCGGCATTGGATACGGCCTAGGCGCCGTCCTGTTTAATGAGCTTATCCTTGGCGAAGGCGGCGCTGTTACGCAATCGAACTTCCACGATTATCGCTCACTCCGCATCAATGAAATGCCGGAAGTTGACGTTGCAATCATACCGTCCACCCAACCGCCGACAGGCGTTGGCGAACCGGGAACACCGCCGATCGGGCCGGCGGTCGCCAACGCCGTGCGAAAGCTCACCGGCAAAACGCCGCGCCGGTTACCGATGATCAAAGACATGCAAGCGTAGGGAGAGAAGAAAATGCGCAATCGACAGGTCCTTCTTTCCACTGTTTTTGCCGCCGCCTGCGGGCTCGCCGCCTGCGGACAAAATAATGACGACGCCGGTTCTGCATCGCGCACCGGCGCGCTTGAGGTCAACGGCCTGCAGACGCCGGCCGCCTTCGCCGATATAGCTGACACGCAAGAGCGCGCCGCCGCGCTCTTTACCGAAATGGCGAAAGTCATTCAGCATCCGCGCTGCGCCAATTGCCACCCGAAATCCGGCGGTCCGACGCAAGGCGACGACATGCATCCGCATAACCCGCCCGTCGTTCGGGGAGAAGCGGGCCTTGGCGCTACCGGCATGGAGTGCACCACATGTCACGGCGAGGCAAATGTTGAATTCGCCAGCATGGAAGGATCCATTCCCGGCGCATCGCCATGGCATTTACCGCCGGAATCCATGGGCTGGCAGAATTCAACGCCTTCGGAAATCTGCGCCCAGATCAAGGACCCTGAACGCAACGGCGGCAAATCGCTTGAAGACATCGTCAAACATAATGGCGAGGATCATCTGGTGAACTGGGCGTGGAATCCGGGCGAAGGCCGAACGCCTGCGCCGGGCGATCAGGAAACTTTCGGCGCGCTCACCGCCGCATGGGTCGAAGCGGGCGCGGCTTGCCCTGGTTAAGTAAACCGCCGAAGCCATAAGCCATATGACTGCAGGAAGATCAGGCGCGCTTTACGAAGTGCGCCATAGAGCCCGCGTGATGCCACCAGTGCCTCGACGTTCGGTACGCCGGAATGATCACATCAACGCCGTTCCGGGCGCAAAAATCGCCAACCGCTTCCATTACGGGCTGACCATAATAACTGTCATGCAACAAAACATGACCGCCGGGCGCAAGCAGCGGAAACCAGTTGTTGAGATCATCAGTACACCCTTCGTAACTATGATCTCCGTCTATAAATAGAAAATCAAATGCGCCGATCTGATCGTATCTGGTTTTTCGGCTGTCGCCGACGATCAAATGAACGTTCTCGCCCACGCCAGCGTTGTTCATGACGTCCAGAAGCCGCGCATCATCCTGCGGCGCAAGATCGATTGAATGGATGGGCGCGCTGTCGTTGGCGCACGCCATGACAAAGGTGCTGCCGCCATGAAACCGGCCTGTTTCCACAATGCCTTTGCGCGCACTTGCTGCAAATATAAAGAGGTATTCCGCCTCCCATGGATCCAGGCGAATAAACTCGCGCGGCGCTTCGGTCTTTTTAGGTAAGGCGTGCGGGCGCGCGTTCCGGGCGATCTTTTTGGGATCGGCCTCTTCCGGCTGAAGGATATTCTTTGTCCGAACAGAAGCGCCAAACCGTTTCAGAAATTCACGATACTGCACGGGACGCCTTTTGCTGTGTCAGTTGTTGATATTCGTCAATCCATTCATCAGCGAAATCGACGTCGCGCCATTCCGGAAACCATGGTCCGCCGCGGGTATAATGAACCGCCGCCGGTTCAGGGTCGCCTCTATCCATCGAATACCAGCCTTCCAGCCAGTTCCATTTTGGCGACAGCGCGCCAATGGCGTCATCCTCAGCCCAGGATAGACGATGAAGATAACTCGGCTCGGCGCTATTGACGCAGGCGGGGGTCAGCGTTTTGCAAAAAGCATGAGCGTTGTCGAACAACATCAGCGACGACCAGTTCTTGCGCGGATAATGCTCCTGCGCGCGGCCGTCCATCTTGGTGCGTTCCTTGGGTTTGTAATCATGCTGCACGCAATGCACGGCTTTGCCGGATTCAAGCTCTGCGAGCAATTTTGCAACGTCCTCCCGCCACAGAAAATCACAGTCAAAGTATAGCGCCAGTCCGTCATAATCACTCAGAAACGGCGTGAGGAAACGCGTATAGGTGAATTCTGTCGACGCACGCGGATCCTCCGGACGGTCAAACGTTCCCGCCTGGCGCAAAGCCGTCTGCTTCAATGGCGTGATCTCCAGTGGAATGCTGGAATGCTTCAAAATTGTATGACGTGCGACCTCATAGGCCTCGACTTCACGCGAATCCCAACCGATAAATACCTTCAACTTCATGTTCTTTTCCGCCACAAATATTCCCGGTCATCAGTGAGATTCACGCTGAAACGCCAAGTCTATCCATTTCCGCATTGATGCAACAACCCACTTATGGCGATAATAAAGTCGGCCGGCCGGCGCAACCATTGGAAATCATTTTTATCATGTTGAGCTACCTCGCCAAATTCGAAAACAGGCGCTGCTATAAATGACTGAGCATATAGGCATCGTTACCGGTCTGTCTGATTTTGCGAATTTTCTGGCCGCGTACAACCTTACAACCCGCAACACAAACAGAGAGGGAGACATTCTCAAAGCCGTCCTGTTCGGAAGGCCGAAGTCGCTCCCGAGCGGCATGCAAAAAGAATTTCTGGAAGTCGTCTGCAGCGCATTTCCGTTTATAGACAGCTTCATTCTGCCGCCGGAAACTGTCTTGAAAAACCGGATCGATTTTGACAACGCCACCCGGTCACGTCTGGAAAAAACGCCTGCAAAACGCATTGTTTACGGAAATGCGCTGCATAAGCCGTTCCACCAGTATCTTTACACCTTTTTGAAACCGGATGAGTTCATCTTTTTTGACAATGGCCTGTCGAGCTATTGGGACCAGCCCCTGGATATTCATGAGACGTTTCCTGAGATCGGGATTCCGATACCGGCTTGCGCCTGTCTCGGATTGGCGCCGCCGCTCCAACCGCCGAACTATCTGAAGGGGCTGACGCAAAAATCTCTTTCTCTTAATGATTTTGATATGGCGTTTGCCGGTCTGCGATCAGCCGGAAAATCGCCCAGGGGCGGCTGGCTGACAGAGACGGTTATCTTCGGCACAAGTATTTTCCGTACAGGCCATTTATCCTGGGAAGAGGAGAGAGGCGTTTATCTTCGTCTCATCGAAACACTGAAACGACGGGGAGAAAACAATATCGTTTTCAAGGCGCATCCGCGCGCCACGGAAAAGCCGATTATATTTGAAAGCGACGGCGTTGATGTATTGGAAAACAGCATACCGGTGGAAGCCTTCGTCAAACCGGGCGCCGCTGGAACCGCATACGGCATCGCCTCAACGTCGCTGATCACCTTTGAGCGCTATTTCGGCTGGAAATCCTATCGCATCGACGCGCCGGAGACCCGAAGAGCGGTGGAGAAAAAACCGCATCGCGGTCTCGCCGCCCGGATCGAGCCGATCATTATCGATTAAGCCGCAAACCAACATAGGCCCTGCATTCGTAGCCTGCTCAGACCGCAGACAAACTGCGCGCGCCGGAAAACGTTCCTTTACTGGATTTGTCATGGAGCCTCGCCTGTTTTAAAGCTGAATTATGTGCTCATTCAATGGAGGGGTAGATGAATATTTTCAGTCGAAAGGTAACGGGCATTGCGGTCTTACTGCCGTTATTGATGCAAAGCGAAGCCCACGCACAGGCGACGGCGGTGGTTACGCCGTGGGCGACGGTTCAGGAAATTCAAACAGCATTGTACAGAACCAACGAAATTTTCGTGAAACTGAACGGCATTGATCCATCGCTTTACAATCCAGGCGGATGCACCCAGGTCAGCGGCTTTCGAAAAAGCAACGACCGCGATTACGATATAGGGTTTGAAATGTTGCTGCAGGCGACCGCAACCGGGCGTGAGGTGAGGCTCAACATCCAAGGCTGCCATGGGATGAGACCGGAAATTATCGGCGTTCAGATTCGTTAGACCGGCTATGATTTCGGAAAACTCGCGTCTTGCAAATGGTACCGCCTCCCCGGTTCGAACGGGGGACCTCTAGATCCACAATCTAGCGCTCTAACCGACTGAGCTAAGGCGGCCCTTCCACAAGAAAGCGCGGAACCTACGCCCGGGACTTTCGCTTTTCAAGCGTCTGGATGAGGCTTTTTCCGTCCGGTCAGGCGCCGCCCTTGAGCACCGCAATTTCCTGCCGCAACTGGGCGATGCGGGTTGCGTCATTCGGGTGCGTCGCGAGAAACTCAGGGGGCTCGCCTTGCTTCATGGAAGACATGTTCTCCCAGAAGCGTACGGCCTCATCCACATCATAATTGGCGCGATGCATGAAACGCAGGCCATACCGGTCCGCCTCCAGTTCGTGCTGGCGCGAGAAGGGCAGGATAACGCCGTATTGCGCGCCAAGGCCCAGCGCCTGCAACGCCACCTGCGAGGCGCCGCCATCGCCAAGCGCGACCTGAGCGACGGAAAGGCCGGCCTGCGCCGCCGCCGTTCGGCCATAACGCTCGCCGGCGTGATTGAATTTCACATGCGCAACTTCGTGGCCCATGACGGTGGCGATCTGGGAATCGTTCGCCATAATGTCGAGAATACCGGTGTAAAAACCGATTTTGCCGCCGGGCAATGCGAATGCGTTGAGGTCATCGGAAGCGAAGACCTCAACCTCCCACCCGGCGGGATTTTCATTGGCCGCCGAAATGATGCGCGGCATCACGCGCCGTACCCGCGATGTGTATTTTGGGTCGTTGGTTGTCGGCTGCTGTTGCTTCAGGTCCGTCCATGCGGAGCCTGCGAGTTGCGCCATTTGCTCGTTCGACGGCGTAAACGCCTGACTGACTGTTTCGCAACCGGGCGCAAGAACGACAATACTGCCCGCCGCGGCCGCTTTTGCAAACGCCCGGCGCGACATGGTCACCTTCTGATCGAGTACGTTGTATTTTTCCGCCATGTGGAAACCCCTTACATCCCTGAATGGTTGCGGCCATCATAATCCACCCGCCGCCGCAGCACAAACGGTGCGCGCGGGACCGGCATATGGCGAACAATGACGGAAGTTTAAGGTTCCAGCTCGGAATCCCAGTACAGGAAATCCTGCCAGCTTTCATGCAGATAATGCGGCGGAAACGCCCGCCCGCGCTCGTTCAGCTCGAACATGGTCGGCCGCTTGGGATGGCGCGCCGGAAACATTTTCGCTTCGCGCGGCGTGCGCCCGCCTTTTTTAATATTGCAGCCGCTGCATGCGGCGACAATATTTTGCCATGTCGTTCGCCCGCCCTGGGAGCGCGGCACCACATGATCGAACGTCAGGGCGTCGCGTGCGGTCGCGCCGCAATACTGACAGGTGAAACTGTCGCGCAAAAATACATTGAACCGCGTAAAGGCCGGCGATCGCGCATGATTGACATAATTGCGCAGCGACACCACAGACGGCAGCCGCATTTCAAACGTCGGACTGTGAACGCGCGTCTCATATTCCGCGACGACGTCAACGCGATCAAGAAATACGGCTTTCAGCGCATCCTGCCAGGACCATAAAGATAGAGGAAAGTAACTGAGCGGACGAAAATCCGCATTCAGCACAAGAGCGGGACAGGCCTCGGGAGATTGCAGCGCGACACTCATCGTCTGCGTCCCCGGACTTCGCTGTCGTTATCTAGTCGATGCCAACTCAAAAACCTGAAAGCGGGTACTCCCCTGCTGTTCCGTAATTATAACAATACCCTGTGAATAATATCTATAGCTGATTCTCCGTGACAGAATTTTGAACAAAAAGGCGATATTTTCGCAACATCGTTAAATTGGCTGTCGGCCCCGCAAATGCGCGTAATATGTCCATAAAACATGGGCGGCGACGCCGCGATACGGCGCCCACTTTTGCGCGCGCGCGTTGAACTGTTTCATATCAGGATAGGGCCCGCGCCGGCGCCCCGCGCAATATGCGGCAAGCAGCGCGACATCGCCCGGCGGCCAGATATCGGCGCGCCCCTCGCAGAACAGAAGGTAAATCGCCGCCGTCCACGGACCGATTCCCGTCACCTGTTGCAGCGCCAGCGATGCGGCCTCGTCGTCCATCTGCGCCAGATCATCAAGACGCAGACGACCGCTTTCCATGTCTTCCGCAAGCGCAAGAACATAGCGCGCCTTTGGACCGGAAAGACCAAAACCGCGGAGACCATCCGTTCCCTGATCAAGCGCCGCGCGCGGCGTGCAGGATTTCATGCCCTGCCCGCAGCGCTTCCAGATCGCCTGCGCGCTCGGCACGGACACCTGCTGCTCGACAATGATGCGAAACAGCGCCTCAAAGCCGCCGGGTCGCCGGCGGATATGCGGCTTTTCAATGACGTCGAGCGCGCGCGCCAGCACCTCATCCTTGCGCGCCAGCGCGGCGGAGGCCGGCGACGCATCGCCGAAAACATCGAGCTGCAGCGGTGATACGTTTTTCTTATTCAGCGCCGCCGCCAATTTTATCCTGCGTTTTTGTTTCAAAGTCGCTGGCGTCGTGACGCTCATGCAATTGCGTCTCGGGCTCGCCGAATGTGCGATTGACCATGCGTCCGCGCTTTACCGCAGGACGCGCATAGATTTCATCCGCCCACCGAATAATGTTTTCATATTCATGCACCTGCAAAAATTCGGCGGCGTCATAGAGCAGACCCTTCGCCATGGCGCCATACCACGGAAAAACCGCCATGTCGGCAATCGTGTAATCGTCGCCTGCGAGGAACTTCGACGCCGCCAGGCGCTTGTCGAGCACATCGAGCTGGCGCTTCACCTCCATCGCAAAACGATTAATGGGGTATTCAAATTTTTCAGGCGCATAAGCGTAAAAATGACCGAAACCGCCGCCAAGATAGGGCGTCGCGCCCATCTGCCAGAACAGCCAGGACAGCATTTCCGGTCGGCGCGACGGATCGGACGGCAAAAACGCATCGAACTTTTCCGCAAGATGTAAAAGGATGGCGCCGGATTCAAAAACGCGAACCGGCTTGTCGCCGGAACGGTCCAGCAGCGCGGGAATCTTTGAATTCGGATTAAGCGCGACAAAACCGCTGCTGAACTGGTCGCCTTCACTGATGCGGATCAGATGGGCGTCGTATTCGGCGCGCTGTTCGCCGCGCTCCAGCAATTCCTCGAACATGATCGTGACCTTGACGCCGTTGGGCGTCGCCAGCGAGTAAAGCTGAAACGGGTGGCGCCCGACGGGTAGGTCTTTTTCGTGGGTGGCGCCGGAAACAGGACGATTGATGCTCGCCCAGTTGCCGCCGCTCTCCTGATCCCAGGTCCAGACTTTCGGGGGCGTATATTCTGATTTTGCGCTCATCGGTATTTTTCCAATCTTTATTTCGCAAACCTATATAGCGATGCAATTCTATTATCTTAGTCGCAATCGCGTGAAGCGCTCGTCGCCTTCCCATTTAAGGGCCAGGTCGAAATCTTCGAATTCGGGCGGGGACCGCCGTCGCCTCAGTATTTACATTCTTCGAACAGCTTCTTCACGTCGCCGTTAAGGTCGTTCTGAAAGTGATCGACCGTATATTCGCCCATGGTGACGCCGGATTTCGCGATTTTCACGAGCGGGTCGAGATAGGTCGTTTCATCTTCCTTCAAATTGCCCATGCGCGCGCGGCGGCGAAGGCCTTCGCGGGAGATCGCGAGCACGTCCAGCGCCACATCCTGCAATGTCCTGCCGCCGATGTCTGCGCTCAACCCGAATCTTGCGGCGTCGCCGCGAAGCTGCTCGCGCATCTCTCGCGTCCAGCCTTTCGCCAGATCCCATGCGGCGCCAAGCGCCTCCTCATCGTATAAAATACCGACCCAGAAGGCGGGGAGCGCGCAAATCCGCGCCCATGGACCGCTGTCGGCGCCGCGCATTTCAAGAAATGTTTTCAGGCGCACTTCCGGAAACGCCGTAGACAGATGATCCTCCCAGTCTTCCATGGTGGGAATTTCGCCCGGCAGCGCCGACAACTCGCCCTTCATGAAATCACGAAAACTCTGTCCCGCCGCATCGATAAATTTGCCGTTGCGGCGCACGAAATACATCGGCGTATCGAGCATGTAGTCGACATAGCGCTCAAAACCAAAGCCGTCCTCGAAGACAAAATGCAATAGTCCCGTGCGGTCGGGATCGGTGTCGGTCCAGATATGCGCGCGCCATGACGCGTAACCGGAATCCTTTCCTTCGACCAATCCGGAATTGGCGAAAAGCGCCGTCGCCACAGGCTGCAGCGCCAGCGATGTCCTGAATTTCGCCGCCATGTCGGCTTCGGAGGCGAAATCGAGATTGACCTGCACGGTGCAGGTCCGGTGCATCATGTCGAGGCCAAGATCGCCTTTTTTCGGCATGTAGCGGCGCATGATGTCATAGCGCGCCTTCGGCATTTTCGGCGCTTCATCGCGGGTCCAGGTGGGTGCGTGCCCCATCCCCAGAAATGCAACGCCGAGCGGGTCGCATACTTTTTTAACCGCATCCAGATGACGGTGCACCTCGTCGCAGGTTTGATGCACATTATCGAGCGGCGCGCCGGAAAGCTCGAACTGTCCGCCCGGTTCAAGAGAAACGCTGGCGCCCTCGCCTTTCAGCCCGATGGGCAGGCCGTCTTCGGCGATAATGTCCCAGCCGGTCTCGATGCTGAGCTTTTCGAGAATCGTGCGGATGCCGGCGGCGCCCTCATAGGGCACGGGTTTCAAATTGGTGCGGCAGAAAACGAACTTTTCATGCTCGGTGCCGATCTTCCACGCGTCTTTCGGTTTTGATCCCGCAGCGAGATAGGCGACGAGTTGATCTTTCGATCCAATACGCGGCGATGCGCCGGTCGATGGTTTCGCGGTCGTCAATGTCTTTCTCCCGGCCCGTCGCGCGCCGCCCGTCGTTTTTGCTCTATAGCGACGCTTTTAAAAGGCCAAGCCTTGACTTCATCACGGCTGCGCGACTTCACGGCCGAATCCAGTCGCCGAGCGCCGCCTGCCATAACACCAGCGCCGAAATGGCCGCAGTGTCGGCGCGCAAAATGCGCGGACCGAGCGTCGCCGCTGTGACAAACGGCTTTGCGCGCAACGCTTCACGCTCCTCCGGCGCAAAGCCCCCTTCGGGCCCGGTCAGCACGGCCCATTGATCAGTATTTCTACGGTGATCTTTCAGCGCTTCTAAAAGGGGCGGCGCCCGGCCTTCCCGTCCGCCCCATTCCGCGCTTTCATCGTCGCCGGCTTCATCGCAAAATAACAGGCGGCGATTTTCCGGCCAGCCGTCAAACATCCGCGCGAATTTTATCGGTTCGCCTACGGACGGGATAGAAAGTCGCCCCGACTGTTCGGCGGCTTCCACAGCGATCGCCTGCAGGCGTTCGACATTCAGCTTCGACGCCACGGTGCGGCCGGTGAGCACCGGCTGCAAGGCGGCGACGCCGATTTCCGTTGCTTTCTGGACAATCGTCTCGAGCGCCCCGCGTTTAACTGGCGCGAAATAGAGCGTAAGCTCCGGTTCGGATGTTTGTTCCCGCGTTTTCGCCTTTACGCCGGCGAGACCGCCCTTCTTTTTCAGCTCTGCGATTTCCGCGGCGAACTCCCCGTCACGGCCGTTGAATAGACGCACTTCATCACCCGGCGCGCGGCGCAGCACATTTTTGAGATAATGCGCCTGCGCGCTGTCGAAGGGCGCCGCGGCGCCGGTTTTCAGCGGGGCGTCGATATACAGCCGGGGGATCATCCTGCTTTTTGAGCTTCGCTTTGCCCTGGCGTCAATACGCCGGTTTGAAAGCATACCGGTGAGCGTTATGATCAGGCCATGACAAATCCGTCCGCCGCCCAAAGTCAGGCCACGCCTGACGCCATTCCGAACAGCTGGGTCGACCGCGCGCCAGGCGCCTTGAAACCGTATCTGCGCCTGATGCGCGCCGACCGGCCGATTGGCGTATGGCTCCTGCTTTTGCCCTGCTGGTGGGGACTCGCGCTTGGCAATCTGAGCGGAACAAATGCCGCCGGCGCGGCCGGGCTGATATCTCTCTGGCATGGCGTGTTGTTCGCAATCGGCGCCTATGTGATGCGCGCGGCCGGCTGCACCTATAACGACATCGTCGATCAGGACATCGACGCCAAGGTTGAACGCACGGCGTTGAGGCCCCTGCCCGCCGGCGCCGTCAGCGAAAAACAGGCGTGGGCGCTTCTCATCGGCCTTTGTCTCACCGGGCTTGTCGTCCTGTTGCAGTTCAACCGTTTTGCGATTTTCACCGGTCTCGCCGCGCTGGCGCTGGTGGCCGCCTACCCGTTCATGAAACGCATAACGTACTGGCCGCAGGCCTGGCTCGGCCTCACCTTCAATTGGGGGGCGCTTGTCGGTTTCGCCGCAGCGGCGGGCGCGCTCGCGCCGGAAGCTTTTGCGATTTACGCCGCCGGGTTTTTCTGGACGCTTTCCTACGACACGATCTACGCTCACATGGACAAGGACGACGACATCCTCATCGGCGTCAAATCCGCCGCCCTGAAACTCGGCGAAAAAACGAAGCCGTGGATCGCCGTCTTCGTTTCCGCAACGATCCTGCTCTTTGCGCTGGCGGGCGCGCTGGCGAACGCTGGCCCCGCCTTTTACCTCGGCCTCCTGCCCGCGGCAGGGCATTTTTTCTGGCAATGGCGCAAACTCGACATTCATGACGGTCACATCTGCTTGAGTTTGTTCAAATCGAACCGGAACGCCGGGCTTCTTTTGTTGCTGGCGCCTGTTTGTGAACTCGCTGCCCGTTCAATCTGACGCCTTCGCGCGTTACATAGGGCGGTGAAATTCGTTCGCAGCCAATTGAGGTATCCGTTATGACCATAATGACCCGGCGCCACCTGACGCTCGGCGCGCTTGTCGCGGCGGCCGGCTGCGGCGTGCAGACAAAGGACAAGGCTATGGCGAAAGATCCCGACCCGTCGACCATCCCCGACTATGAGAAATGGCAATTGTCGCGCGAGGAATGGAAAGAACGCCTGAGCGAGGAAGAGTTCGCCGTCCTGCGCCGCGAGGCGACGGAGCGCGCCGGATCGAGCCCGCTCGACGATGAGAAGCGCGAAGGGATTTTCGCCTGCGCGGGCTGCGGCTACGATCTTTTCAAATCGGAGACAAAATTCGACAGCGGCACAGGCTGGCCTTCCTTTTACGATTACATTCCCGGCGCGCTCGGCACCAAGACTGATATCAAGCTGATTATCCCGCGTACGGAATATCATTGCGCGCGCTGCGGCGGCCATCAGGGCCATGTCTTCAAGGACGGCCCTGAGCCGACGGGCCTGCGTTATTGCAATAACGGCGTCGCGCTGACCTTCAAGCCGGCCTAGCATTAAAGGCCCGCTTCCAGCGCTTTGAGACGCTGGTTCAGCTCTTCGATCAGCACCGCCTGAATTTCCACGGTTTCCACGAGCCGCTGGATCCATTCGCCCGTGGCCATTCCCTTCTCAATGTCGAAAGTCGCTTCATTCGGCATTGAGGTAAGATGGCGCTTTTCGCGCCAGTGTTTTGCGTAACCGTCGAGCGTAAGCGGATCATAGGCGCCGCCGATTCGCGCCGTGAATTTGCGCAAGGGTTCATGTTTTCCCGGCGATCCCGGTAATTTTTTCCCGCTTGATTTTTGATCCGGATGCGCTTTCGTTGGCGCTTTAGCGTCCCATTTCTCCAGATTGACGTCACCGTCAAGCACCTGGTCAAAGACATAACAGGTCAATAAGGCGTTATCGTCATAGACGGCTTGCGCATTGATCGTACCCGCGCCTTTTCCCCCGCCGGTGGGCGAGCCGACAATCATTGCCCCCTCGAATGTTGTTTCCTCGCCGAGATAATCAAACGCAATCCAGGAGACAAACCCTGCAGCCGATGCGTCCCATACGGCCAGAATGAGATCGGCGTGATCGCCTCTGAAATTGAACCGGAAAAAATCGCCGGCGTTGGCCGTATAGCCGGTCACGAGATCGAAACCGATACGCCCGCCCGCAGAATGTGAAGTCTCCAGTACAAATCCATCATTATTACCCGTACAGAGAATATGAAGTTTTTTATCCGGCGCATCGGTCCCGATCCCGATATCCGCTGAATCTTTATCTATAAACAACGCATCGTTCCACGCCGCGCCGTCAGGACTGACCTTGAGATGAAAATTATCATCGCCTGTGAGACCGCATTCGGCGCGGCCCGATGTTCCTGTTTGAAACAGGAGCGAGCCTGTATCGCCTGCGGCGTCCTTGTTGATTTTGACCTGGCAATCGCCGGAGCCCGGCGTTGCGTCGTCATGATTGAACAAGACGGCGTCGGATTTGACGGCGAGTTTATTCGTCGCATCTGCCGTCGTATTGACCCCCAGTTTCGCCGCTGTTTGTGAAGTTCCGCCGCCTGACAACGCGCTCCATACGGCGCCGTCGAAAGCGATAAACTCGTCATCGGCTGCGACCCAGGCGCAAAACCCCTCGACCGCGGCGATTTCAGACCAGGCGCCGTCCTGAAACGCCGCCAGATTATTTTCAGTAAAGTCATCCCAGGCGGCGCCCGAAGCGCCGGATGGAATAATATAAACATCGCCGTCAGCGGGAGTGGCCGGTTCGGCCGTTTCAGTCCGTGAACGGACGGCGCACTGCGTCAATACGTCAAGTCGCCGGAATGTTTCATTGACCGTGACATGCTTTTGCGCCTGGCTGGGCGCAACATAGGATAAGGAAAGACGGGGCGATTGCTCCATTGTGAAGGCTCTCCGATACGCAACAAAACTTGGAAAACGCATCATAAGGCCTTCCGGGAAGTGGTGGATATCTATCCACCAAAGGCGGGATTCAGCGCGATTTTCATCATATAGGTTGTATTTTTTCGCGGTCTGTTCAACTAACAGGTGCGCGCGTTGGCGGCCCGATCAGGCGCCGCCCGGCGCTGACGAATTCGCCATGACGGAACGCCAAGCGAGTAAGGAGATTTTTATGCAGGATGCGACGCAAGATACGACAGCCGCCGGCAACGGGCAGGCGGGCGAAGAGATAGAATTCACGGCCGCCTTTTTTCAGGGCCTCGCCCAGAAGGCCGCCGCGTTCCTGCCAAGCGTCATCGGCGCGCTTATCGTCCTGATCATCGGTCTGTGGATTGCAGGCCGCGTCAAAAAACTGGTGCAATCCGCTTTCAGCCGGACGGGCCGCGTGGATGCAACGCTCGCCGGTTTCCTGTCGAGCCTTATCCACTACGGGCTCATTGTTCTGGTGATCATCACGACGCTCGGCATATTCGGCGTGCCGACAACCAGTTTTGCGGCCGTTATCGGCGCCGCCGGCCTTGCTATCGGTCTCGCCTTGCAGGGAACGCTCGGCCATGTTGCGTCAGGCGTCATGATGCTTGGTTTTCGCCCCTTCGACGTCGGCGATTTTGTCGAAGCCGCAGGCGTCATGGGCACAGTCAAGCATATCGGTCTTTTCACAACGGAAATGGCGACGGTCGATAACAAGAAAATTATCGTGCCGAACGGCAATATTTTCGACGATGTGATCACCAATTTCGCAGGCTACCCGACGCGCCGCGTCGATTTTACCTTCGGCGTTTCCTATGGCGACGACCTGAACAAGGCGATGGATCTGATTAAATCCGAAGTGGAAAAAGACGAACGCGCCAAATCCGATCCTGAACCGGTGATCGCCGTCGACAGTCTCGGGGATTCATCCGTTAACATCATTTGCCGGGTCTGGGTCGAGCGCGCCGATTATTTCCCGGTGAAATGGGCGCTTACAAAAGCTGTAAAAGAACGTTTCGACGCCGAGGGCGTATCGATCCCGTTCCCATGCCGCTCGCTCTATATGGAGCAGGCCGCCTGAATCTCCGGCTGCCTTATAAATTCCGGATAAGAAAACGGGTTTTGCATTGTGAAAAACCTCAGGCGGTTTTGTAAAACCCGTTTCTTATTCAGGAACTTTATGCAATAATTCCGTATACGTCTTGATTTGAACTTAAGATAAACAGCCTAGCCTTCCTTCTGCAGCAGAATGGCGGCGACCATGCGGAGCCTTCCGCATCGTTCAACGCAGAAGGGAGATTACTATGAGTACGGACAGGACGAGGAAACTCGCTCTTTTAATGTCGGCTTGCGCCATGCTGGCGCTGCCGGCGTGTTCATCGCACGGCTCAACACGCGTCGGGCTCGTCGGCCCGCAGGGCGCCAAGGGCGAGACGGGAAATTCAGGACCGCAAGGCCCGCAAGGCGAAGAGGGTCCGGCCGGGCCGCAAGGCCAGGCGGGTCCGCAAGGACCGGCAGGCGCAACGGGACCGCAAGGACCGCCGGGCGATACCGGCCCCCGGGGCGCGCAAGGCCCCGCCGGTGAAGACGGCGAAGACGGCGAAGACGGCAATTTCAATCTCGGCGCCGCCGGCGCGATCACCACAGGCGGGCTCATCGGCCCCAATGGTCTTGGCGGCACGGGCCTGCTTGCGAATACAGGCGACCCTGACAACACGCTGCCGGTAATCGCCAATGTGCAGACCAAAACCGGCGAGACCGTTAATGTGATCGCCCATGGCGGTTACAAGATCGCCAGTAAACTCGACGGCAAAATTCCGGGCGGCGTCCCGCTCGCAGGCACTGTTGTCGGCGTTGTGGATGCGACTGGCCATGCGCTGGTGCAATCGGGCGAAGGCGATATCTATCTGATCGACGGCCTGACAGCCGCGCCGGGCGAGCTTGTCACCGCCACGATCGGCGAGGCCTTTTTGCTCGGCAGCCCGGAAGCGGAGCCGTTGATCGGCGCAAGCATTCTGTCGCCGGAGCAACAAACCGGAGACGTTTTGACGGTTGGCGTCGCCAGCGACGGCGCGCTCGTTAATCTCGGGGTCGGCGGCGCGCTTGCCGGCGGCGGCGGACATTCGCTCGACCCGGTTCTGGACGCCGCATCGCCGGTTACGAATACGCTTGGCGCCGCCGGCGTTATTAATGTCAGTTCGCACTCCGGCGCGAGCGCAGACGCCGGCGGCGCCGGACTTGGCGCAATCCTGAACGGCGACGCCCATTCAGACGCCGGATCGCTGGGCGCGGATATATCGGGAACCGTCGCCGGCGTCCTGGAAGGAAGCGGCGGCGATATTCTGGAGGACGGTTTAAGCAGTACTGTCGAAGAGACGACGGGCGGTCTTCTCAGTGGGGGAGAGGACGATTGCAGCGTTGTCGGCGGACTGCTTGGCGGCGGCTGCTAACGCCGCCCGGCGACCGGGCGCCGCCTGCCCTACGCCGCGCCCGGTCGCACTTTTTCATACGCCAATCTCGCAAAGATCAATCCTTATGCGGATCAAGAAATTCATGCGCGCAGCTCTTGTTGCGCTCCTGCCGGGCGCGACGCTGGCGATGGCGGCGGAACGCGTGACATCGCCACTTGAAGAGCGATTGCGCCCCGGCGAAACGCAAGACAAACAGCCGCGCAACACCGCGCCCATCGCGCCGGCCCCGGCGAAAGCCAGGATTGAATCGGGGGCAGAGTCCTCCGTCCTGATAAGGTCGATCAAATTCGAAGGCGTGCGCGTTCCGGCCATCGTCGCAAACGCCGCACGCCCCTTTATCGGCCGCACCGCCTCGCGCGCCGCGCTGGAAGATCTCGCGAGCGCGCTCACCGCCGCCTATGAACGCTCCGACGTGGCGCTGTTTACGGTCGTCATACCCCGGCAGTCCTTTGAAGACGGTCTTGTGCGCGTGCTTACCGCAGAAGGCTTTGTTGAAAGCGTCACACTAGACGGAGAAGCCGCCGATCACGCGAACACGCTCGTCACCGCCTTTGCAGAACGGCTGACGCGGGAAAAACCCGCCAGCCGCCGAACGCTTGAGCGCCAGCTTTCGTTGATCAACGATATTCCGGGACTGAAGACCGCCTCATCCTTCTCATACGGCCAGCGCCCTGGCGCCGTCCGGCTGACGCTGGCGCTCGATTACCAGCGCCCGACGGTATCGGCAGGTTTCAGCAATCGTTCCTCGCGTTTTGTCAAAGACGGGCAGTTCACCGGCGCAGCGAAAGCCTATCGGCTGTTGCGCGACGGCGATTTCACGTCGCTGAAGCTCGCTGCATCCGTCAATTTCGAGGACTCGCTTTACGCTGGGCTGCAACACACGACGCCGCTCGGCGCGAGCGGCGCGCGCGCCGACATCGGCGCCGCCCTGTTGCGCTCGCGCCCCAGCGGAACCGTCATCGAAGGCGACGCGCAGATTTATACAGCCGGCGTCAGCTATCCGGTTATACGCGACTATCGCACTACGCTTTCCATGCGGGCGGGCGTTGATATTGTGAACAGCGATAACGCCGCATTCGGTTCTCTCATCGCAACAGAGCGAACCCGCGCCGCCGGGCTCAGCGCCGCTTTCGCCCGCAACTGGGAAACGCGGCGCGCCAATTTCAGCGCGGAAATCAAACGCGGGGCGCCGGTCGCAGGCGCGCGCGTTTCCGGCCTTATCGGCGACGCGGAATATTTCAAGGCCCGTATCGACGCCGCTATCGTTCAGTCCCTGGGCGATTCCTGGCGCCTGAAGGCGAACGCCGCCCTTCAGTGGACAGACGATAATTTGCCGGCCAGCGAGCGTTTTTCCGTTGGCGGCGCCAGGTTCGGGCGCGCTTTTTCCGCCGGGCTGATCAACGCTGACAGAGGCGCAGCGCTCCTGCTTGAACCGGCCTGGAGGCCCATCAACGGCGGCGCGTTCGCCCGCAGCGAAATCTACGCCTTCGCCGATTACGCCTATGTGGAAAGCTTTGCGCGCCCGGGCGGCGACAATCGTTATGTTGATCTCGGTTCCGCCGGCGGCGGCGTGCGCATCGCCTATCGGGACAAGGGCTCTCTGGAGCTTGAAATGGCGCGCCCGTTCGATCAGCCGGCGGCAGGATTCGAGCAGGACTGGCGCTTTTCGGCGAGCTGGCGCATCGATATCCGGCCCTGATCCGCGCTGCTGCTGTTGTCAGCCGCTCCATTGATAAGCGTTTCGTTCACGCCTACATTCCGTCTTCAGTTTTGGACAGCAAAATACGGCGAGCCATGAGCGACAACAATTTCAAATCGCGCTTTACCCGCGGCGGCGCTGGCAAAACCGTGCTGCAACTGGCGATCGTCAGTATCGTCGTCGGCGCGCTGTTCACCCTTCTGGGCATCGGCCCGAAAGAATTCTGGCGCGGCGTTTTCAGCAATGTGAAAAGCATTGTCGCTTCGCTCGGCGAAAATTTCGGCGATATCGTCATCACGCTCGGCACTTATCTCCTGATCGGCGCCGCCATCGTCATCCCGATTTGGCTGATTGCGCGGGTTTTTTCCTCACGCAAGTAGAGCGCTATTCCGCCGCTTTCGGTTTCAGGAATTCTTCCATGCGGGCGATATATGCAATCCAGGCGTTGCGCCCTTTGTTCGTGAGCGCGCAAGTCGTCAGCGGACGGCGCCCGCGAAACGTCTTGACGACCTTGACATAACCGGCCTCTTCGAGCTTGCGCAGATGCACGGAAAGATTGCCGTCCGTGCCGCCCACTTTCGCCTTCAGCTCGTTAAACTCCGCCGTTCCCGCGCCTGACAGATACGCCATCACGGACAGGCGGACCCGGCCGTGAATGACATCATCGATATCGCGATAGTCGTATGCTGCTTCGTCATTCATCAATCAGACGATATCGCCCGGTTCGCGGCGCATGAGAAGCGCGCCCGGCAGCGCCGCGGTCAGAATACATCCGGTCCCGCCCAGCAGGAATTGCAAATCGTCTCCCAGCAAAAACAGGCTGAGCATTGAAAAACCCCAGGCGAGACAGGCGAACCATCTGAGCCACGGCAATTTCGCCGCCGTCGCCGTTGCATAAAACGCGACGCCATAAACGCCAAAGGCGATGGGAAACATCAGCGTGAACAGAAAATTTTCCGGCACGCCGAACTGCGTGTAGTTGTCATGAACGATCATGAACGCAATCCACAGGATTGTCATGAATACGCCGACTGCGAACCAGACGGAATTCGCTGTCTGATTGCCAAGGGTCAGGGCGCCGGGTTTGATTTTAGATTTTCGTCCCCATGCCAATGAACCGGCCCAGCCAATCAATCCGGCGACCATCCATGGCGCAAAATACCCGATGGTTCCCGCAGGGATGAAACCGATAGCGACCGCGTAGACAAGCAGCGCCGCCGCGCCCATGAGCCCGCCCCACAGAAGATAGTAAAACCCGCTGACAAGGGGCGCGGTTGCGCCTTCTTCCGCCAATGAACGCACATAGGCGAGTTCGCTCGCCAGATCGTCGCTTCGCGCCTGATTCATCCTGTCCTCCGTTTTAACTTTACAAAATAAAGCTCTTTTGTTTATTTTCAAGCCCTACAGGAAAGAACAAGGACTATTTCGATGAAAAATTCTGCAAACATCAAGATTCTGGCCCGTTTCATAGCCGTTTCCGGTGCGCTGGCCCCGCTCCAGCTTCAGGCCCAGCCGCCGACCCCGCCCGCGCCCAAAGTGCTCGCCGCCATGGAAAAACTGTCATGGCTTGAGGGCGAATGGCGCGGCGATGGCTGGCGCATGGGCCCTGACGGCAAAGAAACCTTCAGCGTCACTGAAACCGCGGAATACGTCCTGGACGGTATGGTGCTGACGCTGCACGGGCGCGGCTGGAGCGAGGACGAAGACGGAAATGAAGTCGAAGGCCACAAGGCGTTCGGCGTAATGTCTTATGACGCATACGCACAAAGGTATCATTTCGACGCTTTTGTAAAAGAAGGTTACCAGTCGCGTTCAACCCCGCAAATCGGCGAGAATGACTATCGCTGGTCGCATACCGGCGGGCCCGGCGTTGAGATGCGTTACTACGCGCGCCTGAACGATGAAGGGCAATGGATTGAAACGGGCGAGCGCTGCGAAGGCGATAATTGCACGCAAGTGTTCGAAATGCGCCTTTCGAAAGCAGAATGAACGCTGAGGTCTGCGGTGAAACGCGCGCCCTGTGCGGCGAACTGCATTGATATGGCGCGTGCGCTCCTGAAAACTCGCCATACCTGAACAGGCGCGCATGCAGGCGCTTTAAGCCTGCTGAACCTGTGTCGCATGGACATCGCCAAAGGCGTATTCGAATGATCAATCGCCGTCATATCATCGCGGGGGCTGCGAGCGCCGCCCTCGCCCCTGCGCTGGGACGGGCGCAACCGGCGCTGTTGACCAAAACCATAGCGTCAACGGGAGAAATCACGCCCGCTATCGGTATGGGCACCTGGCTGACCTTCGATGTAGGCGATGATCCGCAATTGCGGCGCGACCGGCTCAATGTGGCGCGGGCGTTTTTTGACCTCGGCGGCGCGATCATCGATTCATCGCCCATGTACGGCTCGTCCCAGCGCGTTGTCGGGTATTGTCTTGAAAATCTGAAGAACACGGACGCGCTGTTCGCCGCGGACAAAGTCTGGATCGGCGGCGGCGAGAACGGTCCGCGGCAGATCGAACAGAGCCGCGAAAGCTGGGGCGTTGAGCAATTCGACTTAATTCAGGTGCATAATCTGGTGAGCTGGCGCGATCATCTGGAAACCCTGTTCGCCATGAAAGCAGAAGGGCGCCTGCGTTATGTGGGCGTAACCAGTTACGCCGGGCTGCGCTATGACCAGATCGAAGCCATCATGAACGCCCACCCCGTCGATTTTATTCAGATTACGTATAATCTTGTGGACCGGGAAGCGGAAAACCGCCTGTTGCCGCTGGCGCGGGAGAAAGGCGTCGGCGTCATCGCCAACCGGCCGTTTCAGGAGAGCCGCCTGATCGACGCCGCCAAACGGCGGCCGCTGCCGGAAATGGCCGCAGAGATCGGCGCGCAAAACTGGGCGCAGTTCCTGTTAAAATTCATCGTCTCGCACCCCGCCGTCACGGCGGCGATACCGGCGACCCGCCGCGTCGATCACATGCGCGAAAATATGGGCGCGCTTACCGGCCCGCAGCCGGACGCCGCCTTCCGGCGCGCGATGACCGGCGTCGGCGAAGGTATTTAGCGCTAAGGCGCTTGCGCTTGCGCCGTCAGCTGAACGCGGGCAATGACCTCGCCTTTTTCAAGATCGTAGACGATCACCGTCACCCCGTCCGGCCCATCGATGCGCACGGCGAGCCGGTCGCCGTCCAGCGCAATTGCGCCCGGCGCCGCGCCCGCCGGATAGCTCAGCGCATCGGCGGAGACTGCCGGTGTTTCACCGGCAATCGTTTCACCCCCCGCCGCTTTTTGGGGCGCGCCGAAAACGGCAATGACGCCCATCACCGCCACCAGAAAGAAAAACGGCATTGCGATAATGATGAGGATGAGATTGCGCGCGCCGATTGAATGGGCGAGCGAGCCGAACTTCGACGGCTCTGCGCCCGGAGACGGGGCGTAATCATTTTCGGTGCCGGTCATCGCCTTGGTCTGTTCCTCATTTACGGCGCTTCTTTTTACAGCGCCTCTATGGCGCATGGCCCGCAGGCCGGGTACACCGCCACGGGTTATGACTGCAGACAGCCAAAGCCTCAAGCCCGATGAGACCGGCGCCTACGTCTTCACCGTGGGCGAGGGCGATATCGGCGCGCGGCTCGACAAATGGCTCGCGGCGCGCATCGCAGCGCTGACCCGCTCCCGGCTGAAAGCGCTCATCGCGGAAGGGGCCGTAACGCGTGACGGCGCAGCGTTTACCGACCCGTCATGGAAGCTGCGCGACGGCGAGACATACCGGCTGGCGCCGCCCCCGGTCGCCGACCCGGAACCCGAAGCCGAAGCGATCCCCATCGAGGTCGTGTTTGAGGACAGCGATTTGATCGTCGTCAACAAGCCCGCTGGACTGGTGGTGCACCCCGCCGCCGGCAACTGGACAGGCACGCTCGTCAATGCGCTGATCCATCATTGCGGGGAGAGCCTTTCCGGCGTCGGCGGCGTTGCACGCCCCGGCATTGTTCACCGCATCGACAAGGATACGTCGGGCCTGCTGGTCGCCGCCAAGAATGACGCTGCGCATCAGGGCCTCGCCGCTGCTTTTTCCGTACACGATATAGATCGCGTTTACGAAGCGGTTGCCGTGGGCGCGCCCCGGCCCGGCTTTGGCGTGATCGACGCGGCGCTGGCGCGCGCTACGAAAGACCGCAAAAAAATGTCGGTTTACGCTGAGGACGAACACACCGGCGCCCGCCGCGCCGTGACGCATTACAAGGTTATGGAACAGTTTGGCCGGACACGGGCGAAGCTGAAAGGCGACGCGATCGCATCGCTGATCGAGTGCCGGCTGGAGACCGGACGCACGCACCAGATCCGCGCGCACCTTTCCCATATCGGCTGCCCGCTGATCGGCGACCAGATGTATGGCAAGGGACCGGGGCTTTCCGGGCTGAGACCCGGCGATGACGCGGCGGATCATGCGCTGGCTGTTCTGAATAAATTCCGCCGCCAGGCGCTGCACGCAAAAGTCCTGGGCTTCGCGCACCCGGTCACGGGCGAGAAAATGCGTTTCGAGCGTCCGCCGCCGGAGGATTTTCAATCGCTCCTCGGGGCGCTGCGGGCGCTTTAGCCTCATGTAAAAATAAAATCGTCCTCGTGTAGTTCAGCCTTCGTAACGTTCAGCAGCAGGATGGTATTGCCGCCGCCGAAGTCGATTGTCGTATGGGCTCCGTCGTCGGAGGCTGCGCCTATAACCTCTGCAAATGTGTCAAACGCCGCCCCTAAGGCTACTAGCTGAATAACGTCATCTGTACCCGCCCCTGGCGTAAAGTCATCATAGATGTCATCGCCATGACCCTGCCGGAACTGAAATAGATCGTCGCCCGCACCGCCGGTAACGCTGTCCGCGCCAAAACGGCCATTCAACGTATCATCGCCAGCGTCTCCCTTAAGACGATCAATCCCGCCGCCGCCCGTGAGTGAGTCATCGCCGTCATTACCCAACAAAGTGTCCGCCCCGCCGCCGCCGAACAGGCGGTCATCACCCTGATAGCCCCGGCCGACATCGTCGCCGTTAGCGCCGCCTAGTAAATCCCTGCCGAAGCCGCCGCGAAGATCGTCATTATCGCCGCCGCCGATCAGCGTATCGTGACTGCCGAATCCGTGCAGCGTATCTGCTCCATCGCCGCCAAAGACAGAGTCCCGCCCCGCCTCGCCGCTAATTGCGTCGTCTCCCGCTCCGCCATCAATCGTGTCGTCGCTGCCGCCGCCGGAGATGGTGTCGGCGCCTATCCCGCCTATCAGTGTGTCCAATCCTCTTCCGCCATAAACAACGCCATTTATGTCGCCCAGAGAATTATCAAGAAAGTCATCGCCAGAACCGAAATCAACATCGCCATTTATTACACCATCTGTATTATCAATCCGATCTTCCCGCCCTCCCAAAAAAATATCGCCCTGGATTAAGCCGCTATTATATAATTCTTGCACGCCGTTTTCGTTAGCGGAGATTGCATGGTCAGCAACAATGCTGCCGGTATTCTCTATGCGCGTTATTCCTCCGAAAATTCTTGAATCGAAAAGCACTCCAATGCTAACGCCACCCGGCTGTAATTCTTCCGCATACAAATCTCCGGAATTTACAATAACACTTTGATAGTCCGCATCTATAGCAATCGCACCAGCACCGATTGCCGTGACCGCACCCGAATTCTCAACACTGCCGCTTCCTTCGCCTATAATACCTATCGCAGACCCCGCATCCGCCACAGCGGAAATAGTTCCATCATTTGTAACCCTGAACGCTTCAGAAGAAATCCCCACCGCGCCGGCTGAAATTTGATTTTCAACGACGCTGATATCAATTTCTCCTGTATTGTGAACAACGGACGCGCGATTTCCTGCTCTAATTCCGGCAGCAGAAGAATCGGAGATTATAATAATCTCGCCACCGTTCGTTACAGTCTGTTGCGCACTAGCAATACCTGTCGCACGGGAATCCGGCTCATTCAAACCAGTCTGTATTATTTTAATAAGCCCCAAATTTGTGAAATCGCCGTCCTTTTGAACAACAGATCCTGCGAGCAAAGTAGAACCATGTCCCTCCAACAAAATTGTTCCCTCATTGACGAATTCCCCTCGATAAGACTCTATTCCATAAATGCCCGCATTTTCGCCACCGACGCTGTGCGCAGCTCCTGCCACCGTTCCCTTGTTCACGACAAAAGATTCAGTATTAAGCCGCACAATTTCGCCGTAAGTATTAAAGGTAATGTTCTCAATACCCCCAGTTGGCTCTATAGTTACATTCAAACCAAAATGTATTGGGCGAAAGCCATTGGCGTCGATATATGAAAATGAGATTGTCTTGTTGTTGCTTCTGATTTGCGGGTCAAGGTCATCCAGCAATCGGAAATCATACGAATTTAGATCCGTGAGCTGAATATTAAGAAGCGTAAGAGCGTCGCCGCCGCCCAGATCAATAATGACATCATCCTCATTTTGCGTCGCCGCATCTAAAATTTCCTGAACTGCTGAAAAAGGGCTTGTGGATACATCAAATTCGATGAAATCGCCATCAATCACACGCGTCGAAAAATCTTCAACCACATCCTGGCTTCCACCGCTGGCAAAGAAAAATATGTCGCGTCCGGAACCGCCAAACAATGTATCGGCGCCAACACCGCCATTCAGATGGTCATCACCCTCGCCGCCCGTAAGGGAATCACTGTCTGGGCCTCCAGCCAGAAAATCATTGCCGCTACCACCGTTTAGTAGATCGTCACCTTCATCACCATATAGAAAATCTGGATCTGTATCGCCGCTTAGTATATCCTGACCCAGACCGCCCCTCAATTCATCCGTTCCAGCTTCGCCAAATAACCTGTTGGAAGAGGCGTCCCCAATTAAAGTATCGTTATAGGGTCCGCCGATGATGTTTTCTATGCTGGAAAATGTATCGCCAAGCGCATGATAACCGCTGGTGTCTCCTGTATCTAAATTGACTAAAACGCCGGATAAAAATTCGCCTGATGATCGGTATGAGGCAGTATCTTCTCCGGAGCCGCCAATTAATTGATCAGCGCCTCGTCCGCCCTCCAGAGTATCGTCGCCCGAGTTTCCATTGATCGTATCATCCCCGCTCAAGCCATAAAAAAAATCGTCCCCATCAAGAAGGTCCACATTGTCACGGCCACCGGTATAACCAAGACCAGACTGACTCCTACTTTCAAAACCAAAAAGAGTATCGTCGTCAGTCGTGGGCGCTAAAACCAGTAATCCAACATCTTCCAGAATGGCTGCGTCAAGCTCAGAGATTACTAAACGATCTCCCGGCTCCAATCCTGAATTAAAGAGGTCAATTCTCCGATTAAAGTGACTTGGATCATCTCCAAGTTGTACATCACCGTTATAGACTGACTTGGCTTTGGAGCCGGTAAAAAAGAAAACGCCGTTAGTTTGGGTAAGCAGCAGATCATATTCGGTTATATCCCCGCTCGGGTCTCCGTAAAACGAAGCAAATCCAAGACCGTGTCCGATTTCGTGCAAAAGCACCGTGAAAAGGTCATACTCATTGGACGCAACGCCAGCGTCCGCAATCCCGCCCAAATGATATTCTCCGGCGAGTAACGTGTCCAAATTCACATCAATGTAAATATCAGGCGCGGCGCCGTTCGGGTCTGTTCCTGTCTGTAATTCGAGTATCGTACCCGCCTGATAGACATCCTCACCGCCAGGCCCCACGCGGTCAAAAATAAAATCCGGGCCCGCCTGCGCAAGCACGTCATCGTCAAGCGAAATAAAATTGATTTCAATATCGAGCGTAGCGGCGGACCCGAAATTTATATAGCGCCCCCAATAATCCGCAGCGTCGGCAAGAACATCCATTATACTATCGAGAAGAGCTGGCGAGACACCGCCATTGTGCCCTACTGTGAATGTCCACATACCAGAATCCCCCTGTATTTATGGTTATTTGTGTAGACTTTAGCGATTACGCTGTAAGCGCGCCACCCGCCGACTTTTCTAAAAAAACCAAGTCGTCATTTACTGGAGACAAATATCACTGGCGCGAACGCCGCGACCTCGCGCCCCGCTCGCGTCCTTTTGACTGGATTTTCGCCGCAATTTCAGCAAAAAGCGCTTTTATTATAGGCAATTAGCAAATTCCGGGCTTCGGGCTTCGGGCTCAAAGCTTGGGATTGGCGTTCCGGCTCCCTATATCCTAGGCAACGCCCGTCAAGAGGCGGCTTTCCAAAAGGGGAATTCAAAAGAACGCCCGCCTGACTGAACTCAACGCCGCCAATGCGTGTTGAGGAGAGAGAAAGAGACTTTGCGCTTATGAGTAATGCACTGACCACAACCGGAACCGCCCTGACGCCTGAAGGCAGCCTGTCGCGCTACCTCGCCGAGATCCGCAAATTTCCCATGCTGGAAAAGGACGAGGAGTATATGCTCGCCAAACGTTTCGCCGAGCATGAAGACCCGGAAGCGGCGCAAAAGCTGATTACGTCGCATTTGCGGCTGGTGGCGAAAATCGCCATGGGCTATCGCGGCTACGGCCTGCCCATCGGCGAGGTGATCTCCGAAGGCAATGTCGGCCTTATGCAGGCGGTAAAACGGTTTGACGCGGACAAGGGTTTCCGCCTCGCCACTTACGCCATGTGGTGGATCCGCGCCTCTATTCAGGAATATATCCTGCGCTCATGGAGCCTTGTGAAAATCGGCACGACCGCCGCGCAGAAAAAACTGTTCTTCAACCTGCGCAAGATCAAAGGCCAGATCGACGCCGTCGATGAGGGCGATCTGCGCCCCGAACAGGTCGAGCATATCGCAACCAAACTCGGCGTGACGCATGACGATGTCATCAGCATGAACAGGCGCATGTCCGGCGGCGAAGCGTCGTTGAACGCGCCCATGAGCAAAGACGCCGACGGCGGCGGCGAATGGCAGGACTGGCTTGTCGACGACAACGCCGTCAATCCTGAAACCAAACTCGCCAATGAAGACGAATATGACATGCGCATGGGATTGCTTGAACAAGCCCTGGCGACGCTCAATGAACGCGAGCAGCACATTCTGACCGAACGGCGGCTGAAAGATAACCCGTCAACGCTGGAAGAACTGAGCCAGGTTTATAACGTCTCGCGCGAGCGCGTGCGCCAGATCGAAGTGCGCGCTTTTGAAAAGCTGCAAAAAGCTATGAAACGCATGGATAAAGACGCCCGCGCGCGACAACCTGAAACCGCCGAAGCGATGTAGCGGCGTCGGCCCGAGCCGTTATAGAAAAACAAGGCGGCGCCCGTGAAAAGGCGTCGCCTTTTTTATGCGCCGCGATCTTTCGTGTTGTCCGGCAAAACCTCTGAATCGATTTCAGCGCCCACCAGAAAAACGAAGGCTGAAACCCAGAACCACATCAGCATGACAATCACCGCGCCGATAGAGCCGTAGGTTTCATTGTAATTCGCGAAATTCTGTGCGTATACGGAAAAGGCGATGGAGGCGAATATCCACAAGACGACAGCCGCCCCTGCGCCGGGACTGATCCAGCGCCACGCATCATCGCTCCGGCTTGGCGCAAACCGGTAGAGCGCAGCAATGCCAAGCCATGCGCCGGCGAATAAAATCGGCCAGCGCGCGAGCCCGATCAACGGTTCAAGAAGGCCGCCAAGCCCCACCAGTTCAAATACAATCGGTACAATAGCCACGGCCGCAATCGCCACGACAAAGCCGATGGTGATCGCGATCGTCATCAAGAACGCGATAAAATTGAACTTCAAAAAGCCGCGGCTTTCTTTTTCATTATAAACGATATTCAGCGCCGTCATGATCGCCTTGACGCCGCGCGAAGCGCTGAAAAATGAAATCGCCAGCGAAAAAATCAGCGTGACGGAAACAACGCCCTCATCGGCGGCGGCGACCTCGTAGGCTTGCTCGCGCAGGACCGTCATGACATCAGCGGGCAGAACGCCTCTGAATTCAGACAAATGCGCGGATATTTCACCGGGATCGGCAATCAGCCCCCAGACGGAAACAGCAGCGGCCAGCCCCGGGAAAATCGCCAGCAAGGCGTAAAAGGCGACGCCTGCAGCGGTGAGACCGATCCGGTCGTCGTTGATCTGCCGCACAATCCGCGGCGCGAGCTCGCGCAGCCTTGCAAAATGTATTTTCCAGCGCTCAGTCATAATATTCAGGCGCTGCGCCGGCTGTGGAAAAGGGTCGCGATAAACACGCTATGACAACACGGGCGAATGCGGAAAGTTCGCGCAAAGGCGGACCAGCGCGCCAATCTCAAATCAAACGAAACGCGGTTATC
This sequence comes from Hyphococcus sp., assembly GCF_965228385.1. Lineage (GTDB taxonomy): Bacteria > Pseudomonadota > Alphaproteobacteria > Caulobacterales > Parvularculaceae > Hyphococcus. The sequence continues at coordinate 2,921,239 of NZ_OZ245810.1, forward strand.
CCGCCGGCGCGCGCGCCAGTTCTTCTTCAACGCGCTGGCCTTCCGCTGCACGCGGTTTCGACAGTCCCGCAAACAGCCGGAACGCCACCGGCACCAGAAACAGCGTGAAGATTGTCGCAAAACCAAGCCCGCCGAAGATAACCCAGCCGAGCGCCGCGCGGCTTTCCGCGCCCGCCCCGGCGCCGAGGATCAGCGGCAAACTCGCCAGAAGCGTGGAAATCGCCGTCATCAGGACCGGTCGCAACCGCACCATGGCGGCGAACTCAATAGCCTCCGCGACGCTTTTGCCCTTGTCGCGCTGCTGATTTGCAAACTCGACGATCAAGATACCGTTTTTCGCCATGATGCCGATCAGCAAAACGAGACCAATCTGGCTATAGAAATTGATCGAACCGCCGGTCAGCATGATCGCATAAACCGCAGCGGCGAGACCAAACGGCACCGTCACCATAATGATCATGGCGCTGACGAAACTTTCAAACTGCGCCGCCAGCACAAGAAACACGATCAGCCCTGCAAAACCGAAAACGAGAAGCGTTGACCGGTTCGATTCCTGCAGCACTTTCGCCTCGCCGAGCAGCGTCACTGAAAGGTTGCCTTGCAGCGTTTCGGCGGCAACGCCCTGCATGAGCCTTACCGCGTCGCCCAGCGGTACGCCGGCGTTCAACTCAGCCGACACCGGCACTGCGCGGCGGCGCTGTTCCCGGGCGAGTTGAGAGGCGACGGCGACCTCTTCAACCGACGCAATAGATGACAGTGGTACGAAATCGCCATTGTCGGCGCGCAGGAATATATTGGCGAGATCGGTCGGGTCATTTACCGGCGCACCCGCGCCCGACATCACAATATCGATAATATCGTCGCCCACGAAAACCTGCGCCGCGCGATATTCATCAGCCAGCACCTGCACCGTCCGCGTGATCGCAGAGATCGAAACGCCGAGCGCCGTCGCGGCCTCGCGGTCAATGTCGATGCGGATTTGCGGCTGCGACGTCTGGAAGTCAGTGCGCACATCTGCAAATTCCGGCAGCGCGCGCATTTTCGTTGCAATGGCGTCGGCGGAATCGGCGGCTACGCCGTAATCATCGCCGACAACGGCGAACTGCAGCCCCTGACCTGCGCCGCGAATGCCCAGCGAGTTTCCGCTCCGGATAATCACGGAAACGCCGGGGATGTCGCCAAGAAGCGCGCGCACCTTGGTTTCAACCTCACTCTGAGAGAATTCCCGGTCAGCCCAGTCCGGCAAACGCAAGATAGCGAAAGACCGGTTCCCGCCCCATACGCCGTTGATCGAAATAACCGCGTCGCCATAACCTTCTTCGACAAGGTTTTCCTGCAGGCGCTGTTCAATCTCCAGCATTTTCAGATCGAGATAATCGAAACTCGCGCCTTCCTGCGGGAACACCATCATGAAAACGCGGCCGCGATCTTCTTCAGGCGTCAATTCCTGCGGCACGGTTTTGAAGACCATGAAACCGCCGGCGGCGAAGGCCAGCGAGGCGAGCGAAATCAGCAAGGGGCGGCGTAACACGAACCGCAGCGGCGTGCGGTAAACGCTGGTCAGCGGTCCGTCAGGACGCGATTCCTCATCAGGCGAATCCATTTCTTCCCGATGTTCGCGGCCCAGAAGAACCGTGAGGACGGGGCACAGCGTCAACGCGACGAATGAAGAGACCATCACCGCGAAGGCCAGCACGAAACCGAATTCGGAAAACAGCTTGCCCGCCTGTCCCGGCAGGAACGATATGGGAATAAACACCGCCGCCAGCGTTGCGGTCGTCGCCAGAACGGCGAAAATAATCTCGCGGGTGCCAATCACCGCCGCCGCGCGCTTGCCGGCGCCTCTGGCGCGCCAGCGCTGGATGTTTTCCGTCACCACCACTGCGTCATCGACCACAAGGCCCGAGGCCATCACGAGCGCCAGGAGCGTAATGAGGTTGACCGAAAAACCTGCAAGATAGAGCGCCGCCACAGTGCCGAGCAGCGAAATCGGTATCGTCACCGCCGGTATGAGCGTGGCGCGCAGCGACCGCAGGAACATGAAAATTACAAAAACGACTATGCCTGTCGCAAGCAGAAGGCTTTTGCCGACCTCGCGCACCGCCTGCCCGATAAAAATGGAATCATCGACGGGGATGGTGAGCTGAACATTTTCCGGCAGCGAGCTGTCTAACTCGGCGACCGCTTTTCGAACGCCCGCGGAGACCGCCATCGTATTCGACTGCGCCTGACGGACAATAGCGATGCCTATACCGGGATCGCCGTTTATGCGCGCTGTTGTGGTTTCTGATTCATAACCCCATTCCACAACGGCGACATCGGAAAGCCGGGTCTGGCTGTCGAGCCGCAGGGCGGCGATGGCTTCGGGCGTCGTCGCCGGGGCTTCGGCGCGTATGAGAATTTGCTGCGTATCGCTTCTGAGCCGTCCGCTTGGCGTCGATTGCGACGCCGTTGACGCGACCCGCGCCACATCCTCCACAGTGTAGCCGCGCGCCGCCAGCGAAACCGGGCGCACGCGGATACGGATGAGTTTGTTGCGCACGCCGTAAGCATCCGCCTGCGCAACGCCTTCCACGGACTGCAGACGCGGCACGATAACATCGTCCACAAGGCGCGCCAGGTCGCCGGGGTCCATTTCCGTCGCCGCAACACTGATGCGCATCATCGCCGACCCGTTGGAGTCCGCCTTGCGCACGCGCGGTAATTCAATTTCTTCGGGCAATTCATCAATAACGGATGAGATTGCGTTCTGAACATCCGTCGCGGCGATGTCGATACTGACGTTGGAGGAAAATTCGATAGTAACGTCGCTGTCGCCAAAACCCGACGAGGAAGAAATGCTGTCAATGCCGTCCACCAGCGCGACGGCGCCCTCAATGATGGCTGTCACTTCTGCGTCAACAGTCTCTGGCGTCGCGCCGGGATAATTCGTATCGATCGAAACAACAGGCCGGTCGACATCCGGCAGTTCACGCACCTCAACGCCGAAAAGCGCCGCAAGTCCCGCGATGACGATCAGCATGCTCAAAACGGCCGCAAGAATCGGCCGCTGGATAAATGTACCTATGAAACCGCCCTGGGCGCCTGTCATCAAATTAATCCCCGCCGCCAAACGCGCCTGGCGCTGAAACCGACGAAGTCGTAGCGCTGTCGCGCCGTTGCGCCGCATATTCCGGAAGCGGCACACTGCCCCGTATGCGGTCAGCGCCTTCCGAAACAATCACGTCATCCGCCTGCAAATCACCTTCAACCAGAACCATATCTTCCGTACGCTGTAAAATAATGACGCCGGCGCGCTCCGCCGCGCCGTCTTCGCCGCGACGCCAGACATAAGCGCCCGCGCGGTCCCACTGCACGGACAGGCCGGGGACGGCTATGGCGGGCTCGCCTTCAGCCGTTGTCGAGACCGCCACCACGGCGCCCGGAATCAGACGGCCGCGCTCATTGTCGACGCGCGCCTCAACACGCAAGGTGCGCGATTCCGGATCGACGCGGCTGTCGATAGCCGTAATCTCACCGCTATATTCTGTACGCAAATCGGAGGTCAGCGTGACCGATACGGGCTGCCCGATATTGACATATCCGGCAGACTCTTGCGGCACCGAAAACTCGATGACAATCGACGATGTATCGTCGAGCGTCGCCACGAGATCGCCGGCGCGCAGATAATCACCGGGTTCGATTTCAGTCAGGCCCGCGATGCCGTTAAACGGCGCTCTGATTTTACGCTGTGCGACGGCGACCTCCGCGGCGCGCAGGTCCGCCCGGATCGAGACAAAATTGTTTTGCGCCGCTTCGGCTTCCAGCGCCGAAGCCGCTTCGTCTTCCGCAAGGTTGCGATACCGTGTTGCGTTGTCCTGCGCGATGGGAAACTGCGCTCTGGCGCGGGCGAGTGCGACCTGCGCTTCATCATCGTCCACCTGAACAAGGACGTCGCCTTCCGTGACGCGCTGGCCCGGCGCGAAATTTAATTCTTCCACGAGCCCGGTGACTTCCGATGTAATAGCGACACTTCGTAATGAGCGCGTTCGGCCGATAACCTCAACGGTGCGCTGGATGGCGGCTTCCTCAGCAAGCGTCATGCTGACAACCGGCGCGTATCCGCCCCTTCCGCCGCCTGGGCCGCCGCCGCCCGGACCGCCGGCCGCTTCGGGTCCCTGTCCCGCCCCCGTCAGCGTCGCCGCCACAATAACGGCGCCGATGACGGCGCCCGCGGCAAGTCCGGCCAGAAGCTGTTTAGAGACCATGAAACGCATACTTTCTTTGACAAATGCGGAATATCGGACAGGCTGAATATACACATAACGTGTAAATCAATATTATCCGTCGCACGCCGATGATCACATTTGCGCGTGCTGCGCTGATTTGTCGTTACAGATTGTAATCTTTGCAAAAATTTCAACGCCTGACCGCAGCGCCTGCATGGAAAACGGCCTGACGCTGCGGCAAAATCAGCATAGAATGCGCCGCTCGCCAGTCTCCGCCCCGTCCCGGATAAACGATTCAAGGAGTTTTTCGATGAAAAAAGCCCCCCTGACCGCCAGTCGCAGGACTCTGCTCGCCGGCGGCTCGGCGCTTGCAGCCGCCTCTATCCTGCCCAAATCCGCAGGCGCGCAGGACGGCGCCGGCGCCCGGCCGCTGGAGGGCAAATCCGCGCTGATCACGGGAACGAGTTCCGGTTTCGGCCACTTATCCGCACTGCATCTGGCGCGCCTCGGCGCGACCGTCATCGCTTCCATGCGCAATCTTGACGGCGGCGCCCGGCCGGAAGCGAAAACCCTCGCGGACCACGCCGCCCACGAAGACCTCGATCTGCATGTTGTGGAGATCGACGTTCTGGATGAGGAACTGATCGCCGCCGGCGTCGCCCAGGCGGAAGACATCGCCGGCGGCGCGCTCGATGTGCTCGTCAACAATGCCGGGATCGGCATGGGAGGACCGGTGGAAATCAACGACGATGAAGCGACGCGGCTGATTTTCGAAACCAATCTTTTCGGCTATCTGCGCATGGCGCGGGCGGTGCTGCCGAAGATGCGCGAACGCGGCGCGGGACAGATTTTCAATGTCTCTTCACAACTCGGGCGCATTCTCATTCCCGGCCTTGGCATGTATCAGGCGACAAAATTCGGCGTCGAGGCGATGTTTGAAACGATGGCGTATGAACTGGCGCCGTTCGGCGTTGAGGTGACGATCATTCAACCGGGCGGCTATCCGACCGAAATCTGGTCCAATGGCCGACGCTATTCCGATGCGCTGCTGGCGCGCGTCGACGCCTCGCGCAAGGACGCTTACAACGCGCACATTCAGATGGCGAACGGTACAATGTCCGGCGACTATCAGACAGACCCGAACGATGTGCCGCGCGCCATCGCCGAAATCATAGCCATGCCTGCGGGAACGCGGCCGCTGCGAAGGCCGGTGCACCCCAATACGCAGGCGACCGACGCGGCGAACGCCGCCATGGCGCAAATTCAGTCAGGCGTGTTGGGGAGCGGTCCTTACAAAAGCTGGCATGACGCCGTTACGGACTAGACGCCGCAAGAACCGGGCGGATGCAGGCTGCGCAAAGTGCTAACGCCTTCACGACATCGTCTTCCGGTAAATTAAAAGGGGCGTTATGACTTTTGAAAACAGGATTGAATCTTTCCGCGCGCTCCACAATCCGGGCGCGCCCTTTATCATCGCCAACCCCTGGGACATCGGCTCGGCGAAAATGCTCGAAGGGCTCGGTTTCAGCGCCCTCGCCACGACGAGTTCAGGTTTCGCCATGACCCTGGGGCGGCGCGATTACGGCGTGACCCGGGATGAAGCGATCGCGCACGCCGCCGCCATCGCGGAAGCCGTCAAGATCCCTGTCAGCGCCGATCTGGAAAACGGTTTCGGGCTCGCCCCGGAAGACGCAGCGCAGACCATCAGGCTTGCAGCGGCGACATCGATGTGCGGCGGCTCAATAGAGGATTCCACAGGAGATAAAGCCGCGCCGATTATCGACGACGACATACTGGCGGTGGAAAGGATCGCCGCCTCGGCGGCGGCGATAAAGGAAAGCGGACGCGATTTTGTCCTGACAGCCCGCGCCGAAGCATTCCTTTACGGACTGGGCGACATTGGGAAAATCATCGCGCGGCTGAACGCGTTCGCCGACGCAGGCGCCGATGTTCTGTTTGCACCCGGCCTGCCCGGTCTCGACGCTGTGCGCGCAATCTGCCAAGACGTCTCAAAACCGGTAAACGTGCTCATTCACGGCAAACTCGCCTACTTTAGCGTTGAAGATTTCGCTGAAGCCGGCGCCGCGCGCCTTTCCATCGGCGGCGGGCTTGCATGGTCTGCTTACGGAACGCTCGGCGACGCGCGCAGCATGCTTGCGCAGGGCCGTTTTGATGCTTTGCGCGCCAATAAACAGGGTGCCAAAGCCGTCGCGTCGTTTTTGAATTGAAGCCGGCCTTCCGGTCAGGGTTTTTCTTTTGACGTAAAATCAGCTAGAGCCTCCCCGCGGCGGGTCAATCGCCTGATGCGCCCGGGGAACTCATGACGAACGCAACCCAGTTCGCGCCGGAAGGCGCCGCGCCTCCTTGGCGCCGCGAATTTATCGCGCTGATGACGATCGGTCTTCCGATGGGGCTGACTCAGCTTGTCCAGTTTTCCATCAACACCATCGACGTTTTGATGATCGCTCGCCTTGGCGCAGAACAGCTTGCCGGCGCATCGCTGGGCTTGTTCATGTTCTATATACTGTTCGTCGCCGGGCTTGGCCCCGCCATGGCGGTGTCTCCGTTGGTTTCGCAAGCGCTCGGCGCCGACAAGGACAATGTGCGAGAAGCGCGCCGTTCCGTCCGTATGGGGCTATGGCTTGTGGGCGCCGGCGCGCCGATGCTGTCTCTCATCTATTTCTTCACGGAGGAATTGTCGCTCTTTCTCGGCCAGCCGGCGATGGCGGCGAAGCTTGCCGAACCTTACGTGCTGGCGCTGGCGCCCGGCCTGCCGTTTGCGCTCGGCGTCATTATCCTGCGGAACTTTCTGGCCGCGATCGAGCGCACGCGCGCGCCGCTGATCTTTATTATTCTGACAACCGGAATCAACGCGCTCCTCAATTATATGCTGATCTACGGCAATTGGGGCGCGCCGCGAATGGAGCTTGTCGGCGCCGGAATTGCGTCTTCGCTTTCCCACGCCATCGGTTTTTTCGCGCTCGTGATTTACATCAACCGGGAAGCGACGGCGAAGCGGTTTGATCTTTTTGTAAAATTTTTCAAGCCTGACTGGCCCCTGCTGGCGGAAGTCGCGCGTATCGGCTGGCCGAGTTCGGTAACGCTCGGGTTTGAAGCGATGCTTTTCAACTCGACAGTCCTTCTCATGGGCGTGATCGGCGTAGCCGCCATGGCGGCGCACCAGGCGGCGCTCAACGTCACTGCGCTTGCCTTTATGCTGCCGCTTGGTCTTTCCATGGCGGGCGGGGTCAGGGTCGGCTTGATGGCCGGCGCCAGGGACGCCGCCGGCGTGCGCCGCGCCGCCCTTGTGTCAGTGCTTTCCTGCATGGGCCTGATTATGCTGATCGCCGTACCGGTGGCGCTGGCGCCGCACTCCATAGCGAAATTTTATCTTGATACGGATGATATGGATGCGGTGCGGCTCGCGGCGTCGTTCCTGCCGATCGCCGCAGCGTTTGCACTCTTTGACGCAACCCAGGTCGCCGCGGCGCAGGCCCTGCGCGGCCTGAAAGACGTGCGTATTCCCATGGTCTTAACCGGCATCAGCTACTGGATCATCGGCTTTCCCATCGCCGCCTGGCTTGGGCTCGCCACCCCGCTCGGCGCCATCGGCGTCTGGTGGGGCCTGCTCGCGAGCCTTGTCAGCGCCGCGCTCATGTTAAGCGTACGGCTTTGGCTGGTGACGCGCGATAAGCCGTCAGCAAGCCCCTTAAGCGCGTAAGCGGCGCCACGGCCCTTCGATCGCGAAAGTAAAACCGGGCTCCTGCACATTGACAAAAAGCACCGAACCGTCGGGCGAAAAACAAGCGCCGCAAAATTCGGACTGCTCCTCATGCGCGTTGCGCGCGAGGTCGTAGATGTTTCCGTCTGGCGTCAGGCCGCGCAGATACTGGTCGCCCCGGCCGTCTTCGCACAAAATAAGATCGCCCCATGGCGCAAAGGCGAGATTATCGCACATGTCGAGCACGTCCGATGTCGGCGATTCATAAACAAGCGTCAGCTTCCCCGGGTCGGACGCCTCGCCGCGCCGGCCCTCTTCCGGGCTTGGCGTGTAGCGCCAGACCTGGCCCGCCCGCGCAGCGCCGCCTTGCGTGCAGTTGAAATAAACGCTTCCCTGTTCGCCGTCGCGCTTGCCATAGGCCATGCCTTCGCCGCGGCAGAAATGGGCGGCGCCGGCGGCGAAGCCGCGCTCGGCCAGATCGCCGTCCGGCGAGTCCACATGATCGAGGTCTATCCATTCTACATCAAACGTCTCGCCCTGGCGGATGCTGTTTTCACCCGCGCCGCCCCAATCCCGCGGCCAGTTTCGCGTGTCCGCGGAAGGCTGGTTTTTAAGCGCGAGCGCCTGAAGCCTGCCGCCTTTAGACAAGTCTTGACGCGTATGCGGCAAAAACCGGTAAAAAAGGCATTCCAGGCTGTCTTCTGTGAGATAAACAATGTCCGTATCCAGATCGACCGCCGCTGCTTCATGCGCGAAACGGCCCATGTCGGTTAGCGGTATCGCATCCACCGGTCTGGTCGCGCTGATCGGCACTTCGAAAACAAAGCCGTGGTTCTTTTGCGATGAACCCGGCGCGGTGACCGCCGACTCCTCACATGACAGCCATGATCCCCAGGGCGTCGCGCCGCCGGCGCAATTGCCGGCCGTGCCCGCTAGGGTGAGAAAATCTTTTTCGAGGCGCTTTTCCTGCAAATTATAAATCGCGGTCGTCACGCCGCCGTAAAACGGTCTCCCGTTCATCGGCGCGGCCGCGGCGCGATAGTCGTAAAGCTGCGCTTCGCTGAGCCGTGAGACAAGCGCATCGTCTTCTCCGAATGGAGAGCCGTCCGTCGTGTCTGGCCAGTTCTCATGATTGCGGGTGAGGATGCATTTGCCCGCGTCTTGCGGATGCGCGAAGCAGGCCATGCCGTCTGGTCTGCCCGGTCTGAAAAATCCGTCCGACATTTCCCCGCCTGACGTCGAAACAAGACGGTACGAAAACCCTTCGGGCAGATCCAGCAGCCCATCGGGGTCGGTTTTCAATGGCAGCCGGTTATTGGCGGAATAGGCATGCGCCCCGGCAAGCAGGGAGAGCGATGAATAGGAGAACGCAACGCCATAGGCGGACTGCAGCAAATTCCGGCGGGATACGATCATAGAACAACATCCGTTTAACGCGAATGAGAACTGCATGCATGATAACAACCGTCGGCATCCCGCGAAAATCATATACGGCGGCTTGCGGCGAACTGAGCGATACAAAAGACGAAGCGATTTATTGTCCGGCGGCGGCGCAAGACACCGGGCAATTGCGCATAAGCGGACTAAACCGCGCCCATGGAGGCGCGCCGCGCGTCAACGGCCTGTTTTGAGTCTTTCAATCCTGCGCCTGAATTTTCACGAACGATTTTCACAGCCTCGATGATTTTGCCGTTCTGGATACGCGCGTCTACATCCTGCTGGATTTCGGGCGGGAGGCCTGCGAAAAGCCGCTCTGCATCCTGGCGCGCCTCCATCCTTTTTTGCGTGCGCGCCTCGGACGACATGCCGCTCGCCGTCACGCGGCCCGCGAGAAACCCGAGCGCCGCGGCTAGCGCGACCAAAAGCCAGTTATCGGTCGTAAAAAGCTGTTCCATCCTTCACGCTCCTTTTTTCGGGTCCGCAAAACCTATAGCAGAGCCCGTTTCGTTCAAATGATCATTTGCCAAAGCGCGGCGGAAAAAAATTTACGGCGCTTTAAGAGCGGCGCCTTAGCACTGACGGGCCGCCAGGTTGGGAGAGAGCCGGGCCGCACCGATTAACGCCAGGAACCAGCACCAATGATCTCTTCAACTGCCCTTGCACACGCCCATGAACCCGTTGCGTCAGGTTCTTCGCCGTCGTCTCGGGAGATCAACGCCCAGGCGGCTGCGCTCGCCCTCCGGCTCGCTCCGGTGGCCGATGAGGATTTTTTGAGCGCATATGCGCTGGCCGCCTATGAATCGACCGGCGCAGATATCTTCATGATCGGCCGGCTCAATCCCTATTCAAATCTCATGCGCTCGGTCCGGCTTGTTCGCGAAGGCCGGTTTTTAGAGCCTGTTACTTACAGCCTTGACGGCACCCCCTGCGCGCGCGCCGCCGACACGGGCGCTTGCATTTATCGAAGCGGCGTCGCCGGGACATTTCCGAAAGACGCGATGCTGGCTGAGCTCGGCGTTGAAGGATATGCCGGCGCGCCATTGCACGCCCATGACGGACAGGTGCTGGGCGTGGTTGTCGCCATGACTGCTTCGCCAATCGAGAATGACGGCGCAATTCGGCAGGTCCTGGATTGCTATCGCGGCCGGGTGGCCGCCGCCATTGAAGCGGCGGAGCGCGCCGAACGGCGCGACTGGGCTATCGCGGAAGCGACCAACGGCGTCTGGGACTGGGATCTGACGACCGGCGGCGCTGTCGTCACCGACAATCTGCAGGCGCTGCTTGGCGACAGCGCGCGCGGAACGCTGGATCTTTCCAAAATCGAAGCGGCCATCCATCCCGATGATAAAGCGCGGCACACAACCGCCCTGCACGATCATTTGAAAAACAATGCGCCTTACGATCTGCGCTTACGCTTGCGCGATGCGGCGGGCGCCTATCGATGGTATCATTCGCGCGGTAAAGCATTGCGCAATGCCGGCGGAAAACCGTTGCGCATGATCGGCTGCTTCAGCGATATTCATGAATTGATCGCCGGCCGGTAGGATCAACCGGCCTCGCGCAATCGGCGCGCTTCAATTTCATCGTAATGTTCCTGAAGCAACTGCGCGTTGCGCAAATTGGCCTTGAAGGCGAAGTCGAAAATATCGCCGAACAATGGCACAGCGCCCAAAATCGTATCGATCAGCACGTTGTAGATCATCCTGACAATCAAGCCGAGACCGGCGCCTGCGCGGCGCGCCTCCCAGATGATATACATCGAAATCGCGGCGCTCGCCGTGTCGCCGACGCCGGGTATAAGGCCTAAAATACTGTCCCAGCCGAACCGGTAACCGATGATCGGCAATCGGTATTTCGTATCTAGAAAATCGGCGAGTTTATTGACCCGCGCCCTTGCGGCGGCGTGGGCGGCGGCGGAATCGGGCGCGTATGGCGCACGCACGCCCGTATCCGGATCGATGGTTCGATAATTCGTCATGGACGTGAAACACGCCAGCGCACGGAGGCGTTCCCGGTTAAAGCCTTTAAACGCTCGATCCCAATCGCCCTTATGACGCCAGATTTGAGTATTTTTTGAACTCAATGCGCGAGATCGCGCGGCAGTGGACCTCATCGGGACCATCGGCGAGCCGCAGCGTGCGCAGCATCGCATAGGCGCGCGCCAGTCCGAAATCGGAGGTGACGCCGGCGCCGCCATGAGCCTGGATGGCGTCATCGATAATCCCGAGCGCGACGCGCGGCGCGGCGACCTTGATCATGGCTATTTCCTGCTGCGCCGCCTTGTTGCCCACCGTATCCATCATCCAGGCGGCTTTCAGGGTCAAAAGCCGCGCCATCTCGATATCGATGCGCGCTTCGGCGACCCGCTGCTCCCAGATCGAATGTTTGAAAATCGGCTTGCCGAACGCTTCGCGCGTCAACAATCGCTTCACCATTTTTTCCAGCGCGACTTCCGCCGCGCCAATGGTGCGCATGCAATGATGGATGCGCCCCGGCCCGAGGCGCCCTTGCGCGATTTCAAACCCCCGGCCCTCGCCGAGAATAATATTTTCTTTCGGTACGCGCACGTCATTCAACTCGACTTCCATATGACCGTGCGGCGCGTCATCATAACCGAAGACCGGAAGATGGCGGAGTATTTTCACGCCCGGCGCGTCGGCGGGCACGAGTATTTGCGATTGCTGCTTGTGGCGTTCCGCGCTTTTATCGGTCTTTCCCATGACGATAAAAATCTTGCAGCGCGGATCGCCCGCCCCCGACGACCACCATTTGCGCCCGTTGATTACATAATGATCGCCGTCAAGTTTGATCTCTGTTTCAATATTCGTGGCGTCGGAAGAGGCGACTTGCGGCTCGGTCATGAGAAACGCCGACCGGATTTGCCCGTCAAGCAACGGAACCAGCCACTCATCCTGTTGCGCCGGGCTGCCGTATTTCATCAGCACTTCCATATTGCCGGTGTCGGGCGCCGCGCAGTTGAAGACTTCCGGCGCGATATGACAGCGGCCTGTCAATTCCGCGATCGGCGCGTAATCGGCGTTGGAAAGACCCGGGCCCCATTTCGGATTGGGGTGAAACATATTCCACAGGCCTTCGGCTTTCGCCTTTTCTTTCAATTCGTCGATAATCGGCGGCACCTTCCAGCGACCTTCCGGCCCGAACTCCGCATGCTGACGTTCATAAACTTCATTCCCCTCATAGACATGATTGTCCATGAAATCAGAGACGCGTTTCAGATAATCTTTACAGCGATCGGAATAATCGAAATCCATGCAACGTCTCCTCATAAGAATAATGATTTTTCGGGCATGATAGCGGCGCGGCGCGCATATAAAAGCGCTGAGCGCAGTTAGCGCAAAAGCCGGTCGGCGGCGAAACGCCCGCCGCCTGCGGCGGCCAGATAAAAACTGACAGCAATCAGAATGAGCGCCGGGAACTGCGCGCGGAAATCATCGCTCAGATGCACCATCAAAAAGCCGACGATAAAATTGAACGCCATGAGCAGCCCTGCCCAGCGCGTGAACAGCCCGACGATAAACAGGATCCCGCACACGAATTGAAACCACACCGACACCGGCGCCAGTATGTCGGCCGCCGGGAAACCGAACTGACGCATGAATTGCGCGAATTCCGCCATTCGCGCCGGATCGGCGATATTGTCCCACACGCCCCAGACGAGAAATGCGCCGGTCAGGCCGCGTAACCCCAGCAACGCGACATCCTGCAGGCCGGCGAGCCCGTCAAGAAAAACCAGTTTTTTCATGCCGCTCTCACTCCCGGGGTGATACTAGCGCCGCGCGCGGAAAAAGTCGCGCAACAAATCGCCCGCCTCCCGGGCGTAAGGGCCCGCCGCGACTTCCGGGCGCCAATGGCAGGTCGGCTGCTCGAAAAATCGCGGACCGTGCCACACGGCGCCGCCCTTTTCGTCACGCGCCGCGATGATCAATCGTTTGATGCGCGCAATGGAAATGGCGCCGGCGCACATGGCGCAGGGCTCAAGGGTTACGTAAAGACTGGTATCGTTCAGGCGATAATTGCCGCGCTTTTGCGCAGCCTCCCGCAGCGCGCGTATTTCAGCGTGCCCTGTCGGATCGTGGGTCGCAATCGGCGCGTTGCCGGCGGCCGAGATAATGTCGCCAGCCTCGCTCACAAGAACGGCGCCGATCGGCGCTTCGCCCGCTTGCGCCGCCTTTTCCGCTTCGGCCAGAGCGCGTTCCATAAAATGAGCGTCAGTTTCCATCGGCGGGACTATCGCGCGTGACGGCGCGCAATGCTAGGACCCATCCCATGACGGAAGAACACCATAATCAGGCGGGCGAGCGCATCGCGAAATTCCTGGCCCGAGCGGGCGTCGCTTCGCGGCGCGAGGCTGAAAAGCTGATTGAACAGGGCATTGTGACAGTCGATGGCGTGACGCTGACGACGCCCGCCTTCAAGGTCACGCCGGACATGGACATCCGCGTTGACGGGACCCGCATCGGCAAGCCGGACGCAACGCGGCTCTGGCGCTTTCATAAACCGGACGGCCTCGTGACGACCCATAAAGATCCGCAAGGGCGCGCGACGGTGTTCGATGCGCTTCAGGGAAAATTGCCGCGCGTCATCTCCATCGGCAGGCTTGATCTGACAACGGAAGGCCTGTTGCTGCTGACCAATTCAGGCGACCTCGCCCGCCGTCTTGAATTGCCGTCAACCGGATGGACGCGCCGCTACCGCCTGCGCGCTTATGGCCGCATACGGCAATCGGATCTCGACAGTTTAACAAAAGGCGTGGAGATCGACGGCGTTCAATACGGCCCCATTCGCGCGCATCTTGACCAGACGCAAGGCGGCAATCAGTGGATCACCATGTCCATCAACGAGGGCAAGAACCGCGAAATCCGCAATGTGTGCCGGCATCTGGGCCTTCAGGTCAATCGTCTCATTCGCACCGCATACGGACCATTTCAGCTCGGCAAGCTGGCCAAGGGCGCCTTTGAAGAAATTCCCGGCAAACAAATGAAAGAACAACTGGGCCGAAAAATTTGCGACGAGGTCGGCCTGTGAACAACGTCGTCAATCTCAACAGGTTTCGCAAGAAGAAAGCACGCGCCGGGAAGGAAAAACAGGCGGACGAAAATCGCTCCAGGCACGGTCGGACGAAAGCGGAAAGGCATAAAGCGGCGCAGGAGGAGGAATCCCGAAACCGCCGGCTAGACGGGCATGCGCTTGGTGATGACGATGGCGCCGTCTGAAAACCCCCTGTTTGACGTTTACATCATTGTCGACTGGTCCGCCGCAAACAGCCCGAAACGCGGCAAAGATTCAATCTGGATAGCCAGCGCGGAACGAAGGGGCGAGGACGTCAATATGCTGGGTCTGGAAAACCCCGCTACGCGTCATGAGGCGATCACCTTTCTGGAAAACATTATCCGTACCAGGATAGCACTAGGCGAGCGGGTTTTTGCTGGTTTTGATTTTCCTTTCGGTTATCCGAAAGGCGCCGCGAAAAAAATTACTGGCGCCGCATCATGGCGCGCCATATGGCGGAGATTTCATATAGAAATTGAAGATAGCCAGAATAATCGGTCCAATCGTTTTCACGTCGCCAACATGCTAAACGCCGAAGTGTTTAGAAGTCCCGTATACTGGGGCCGACCGCATCAGCACCGATACTCGCATTTGCCCTCCAAAAAGGATCCGAGCACTGCGCGCGAGGCGATGGAATTTCGCTTGACTGAACGCGCACAGCCGCCGTCGAAATCAGTCTGGCAGCTTGCATATAACGGCGCCGTTGGTTCACAGGCGATGCTCGGCATGGCATGGATGGAAGAGATGAGGCGACGATTCGGCGAGGCCGCGCTCGTCTGGCCGTTCGAAACTAATTTCTCGCAAGGACTCATTGCACCTTTGATACTTGCGGAAATTTATCCAACCATGTTCCCGGCAACCCTCAAACCTTACGAGGTGAAAGATCGCGCGCAGGTGCGAATTTGCGCAAAGACGTTCGCAGAAACAGATGCGCGCGGCGATTTTCGCCGCTGGCTTTCAGCGCCGCCAATCCTTGACGAAGCGGCGCGATGCGCTGTTCTTGAGGAAGAAGGCTGGATCGTCGGGGCCGGCTGGGCGACAACATAACATCATGCGCATCATTGGCGGAAAATTCAGGGGCAGAGGGATCATTGCGCCAAAGGGGCGCAGCGCGCGCCCGACCACTGACCGCACGCGCGAAGCCCTGTTCAATATTCTTGAGGCGCGCGATGACATCACGCTGGAAGGCGCGCGCATTATTGATCTGTTTGCCGGGTCCGGCGCGCTCGGCCTGGAAGCGATGTCGCGGGGCGGCGCATGGTGCCTTTTTGTGGAAACTGACGCCGCCGCGCGCGCCGCCGTGCGTGACAACATTGAAGCGCTGTCGCTCTTCGGCGTCACCCGCATCCACCGCCGCTCGGCGACGGATCTTGGCGCAAAACCCGCCGGCGCCGGGCCGCCATCTACGCTCGCTTTCCTGGACCCGCCCTACCGGAAAGGCTTGGCCGAACCGGCCATGCGCATGCTGGCTGGCGGCGGCTGGCTGGCGGCGGGCGCGCTCGCGGTCGTCGAGCAGGCAAAGGACGAGCTTCCCGCTCGGGTCGATGGATTTATAGAAACCGACCGGCGTAATTACGGCGATACGCAAATTGGAATCTATGTCTTTTCTGAAGCAAAATGAACCTGTACCGCCCGTCACCGCTCCCGGATTAAAACACTTTTAACAGCGATGATCATATGATCGGTCCCATACAGTAGGGGGCATTTATGTTCACTGTTTTTGACGTCTTTTCGCTGGCGCTGCTGCTCGCATCCATGTCGCTGTTCGTGAGGCGCTACCTGACCAGCGACCCGCCGGTTTATCCGTACCTGATCATCGCCTGCACCTGTCTTGTCGCGAACTGGCTTGGCGAGGCGGGCGGCGGCATATTCGCGCTGGCGCTGCTCATCGCCGCCTCATTCTCGTTTTTGGGATGCCTGATCTACCCGAGCTGGCGCAGCATGGCGACGCATCCCCAGCGCAAGCAACCCGCGGGGCGCAAAGACGCCTGACGCCTCTTTACGCGGGCACGGCGGGCGCCTATTTTCATCTGGCTGCCCGGCCCGTCAGGACGACATTCCCCGGGGCCTTATCTCACTTATAGGGAGCTGCCTCTGACTGGGACCCTGGTCCCTATTACGCGGCGCCCACCTGATCCTTAGGGTTCAGGGCGAATAAAAGTCCAACGGCCAGGGCGGCGTTTAAGTTTTCAAACCGTGAAGGCGCCAGTTTGTTGCGTCTGGGGTCTGATCCTTTAGGTTTTCATGCGTATCGAGGTCCGCCCGCATAGCGCTGTGCCGGACCGGCTGACAGTGAAGCAGGAAATGTATCGCGATGCTGCCGCCGATCTCCTTTTTGCACGACCCGAAAAAAATCCTGCGCGAGCGCATGAAGGGCGAGCGCCGCGCCGCCGCCAAAGCACGGCCCGACGCCGGCAAGCACGCCGCCGCGAATTTCCTGCGCGCCATCGACCTCACTGACGGCGCGGTTGTGTCGCTTTACCACCCCATGCGCGATGAGCTTGATACCGAACCGCTGGCGGCGGCGCTTATTGAAAAAGGCGTCCGCATCGCCCTGCCAGTGGTCGCCCGTAAAAAAGCGCCGCTTGCCTTCCGCGAATACCAACC
This sequence comes from Hyphococcus sp., assembly GCF_965228385.1. Lineage (GTDB taxonomy): Bacteria > Pseudomonadota > Alphaproteobacteria > Caulobacterales > Parvularculaceae > Hyphococcus. The sequence goes on from NZ_OZ245810.1 coordinate 2,938,285, forward strand.
CGGCGACGATCTTGTGGACGGCGCTTACGGAGAACGTGTTCCATCGCAAAACGCGCCGTCGGCGACGCCGTCCATACTGGTCGTTCCGCTATTAGCCTTTACGCGTGACGGCGGCCGGCTCGGCTATGGCGGCGGCTATTACGATCGCACGCTCGAGGCGTTGCGCCGCGAGGGCGCGCCGCTGGCCGTCGGGTATGCTTACGGCGCGCAGGAAGTTGACGCGCTGCCCCTCACCCGCCTAGACCAGCCGCTCGATTGGGTCGTGACCGAACGCGGCGCCATCAAGTGCTAGAAAGCGGGTATTGCCTTGCGAATTGCTGTTTTCGGCGACGTCATGGGACGCAGCGGGCGCAACGCCCTGCTTGAAGCGCTGCCGGGCCTCAGACGCAATCATGCGCTCGACTTTATCGTCGTCAATGTGGAAAACGCCGCCGGCGGATTTGGCGTAACGTCGAAAATCGCTTCCGATTTTCTCGAGGCCGGCGCCGATGTGATGACCACGGGTAATCATGCATTCGATCAGCGCGACGAAATCGAAATATACGATCAGGAAGCACGGCTGTTGCGGCCGATTAATTTTCCGGCGGACAATCCAGGCCGAGGCAGCGGCGTTTTTACCGCCCGGAACGGCGACAAGGTGCTTGTCCTGCATGCTCAGGGACAGATCGGCATGCACCCTTGCGATGATCCTTTCGCCGCTATTGACCGTGAAATGGAAAACGCCCCGCTCGGAGACGCGGTTGACGCGGTTATCGTCGATTTTCACGCTGAGGCGACGTCCGAAAAAAACGCCATGGGGCATTTTCTTGACGGCCGGGCCAGTCTTGTCGTTGGCACGCATACGCATATTCCGACTGCGGATGATAGAATCCTTTCCCGCGGCACGGGGTATATTACCGACCTTGGCATGACCGGCGATTATGACAGCGTCATCGGCATGGAAAAGTCAGAACCGTTGCGGCGCTTTACGACAAAAATGACCGGCGGCCGTTTTGCGCCCGCCGCAGGCGAAGCGACGATCTGCGGCGTCTTTGTGGAAACCGACAAAAAATCAGGTCTCGCCGCGTCCATTCACCCGATCCGGATTGGCGGACGGTTAAGCACGGCGAATCCTTTATAAGATCAGGCCGTGCCGGAAAAAATAACCCGCCACGCCACCAGCATCACGGCCAGCGCTGCAAGCGACAGCACGAAACCTGTGTGATGCGCTTTGCGCCACACGCTCCAACCTGAACGCATCCAGGCGAACGGCGCGCTGATAACAAGCGCAACAGCAGAGGCGAATAACATTAGTCCGGCAATCCGCAATCCGGTGATGGCGCGCGGCGGGTAATCCGAGAGGGCGCCGGATGTAAACCCCATCGCCGCGATGCTGGCGGCTAACAATCCCGCGAAAACGAAAACCACAATAGCGGCGAGAATATCGCCCTTGTTGAGCCAGACGCCGAGCTTTGTATTGGCGTGCATACGGCCATGACGGCGCCACGCGCCCGCGAGTGTTGTCGCGCCGAAAAAAAGACTCGCTGCAAGGCTCGCGATCAACACACCACCATCCCCGAAAATCCCCGCGCGCTCATAAGAATGCACGCTGCTGGCGTCGGAAAGCGCGGCGACGCGCCCGCTTTCGTCCCGTGTAAAGACGACCCTTTCGCCGCGCCGGTTCTCGAATGTATCGCTTGCGCCCGCCACCGGCCCATAGCGCAGGGCCTTCTCGCCCGACGCGATTAACAGGGCGCCGTCCGTGGCGGAGACCGAATACACATCCGGCAGGGAATACAATTTTTCGAATTTTGAAAATGACCGGCGGTTGGAGAGATACCGGCCAGTATACTGCACTGCATCTACGCTGCTTCGCGCCGCCATAGTGGTTTGCTGATTTTGCTCTTTGTAAAGATGGTCAATAAGAAGCACGGGGATTTCGTTGACAAGGGTTCGATCCGACGTGCTGTTCTGGGAGATAAAAATACCGGTTTCCAAATCCGGGATTAAAATCATATTGGTGTAAAAAACGGTGGTGGCGCCGCCATGGCCAAAGGTCTCAACGCCCTTGTAAATATTGCTCTGGAAGCCGTGCGCCATATCGGCGCCGGCGGCGCGGTCATCGAATGCGCGCGACGCCATCAACTGGTGGGTCGCCGGCGAAAGAAGACGCACGCCGTCAACAACGCCGCCGCCCAGATGAAACATCATCCATCGCGCCATATCGCGCGCTGTTGACGACATGGCCCCTGCCGGCGCGAAAGGACCAAGCCCCATGTAATCCGCCGTTTCATAACCGCCGCGCTCAGTTTTGACGCCCTCTGCAAGGTTTTCCCTCAAGCGCTGCTGCATTTGCGATGGCGCGTTCAAGGTCGTGTCCGCCATTCCGAGCGGGTCCAGAATTTCGGTTTGCAAAAATTGATTGTATGAAACGCCGGAGACGTCCTCAACGATTTTTGCAGCCAACGCCGCGCCCCAGTTCGAATAGGACGTGCGCGCGCCCGGCGGATAAACGCGTTCCGGCATGGTTTCGTTCAACGCATCGGTGAGGGATGTGTCATCGGCGTCGCTGCGGGTGTAAACGCCAAAGGCGTCTTCAAAGCCCGCCCGGTGCGCCATAAGATGGTTCATCGTCACAGGCGCTCCGAAAGCATCCCGAATACGGATGTCTTTCAGATATGCGTTTACATCTTCATCAAGGTCGAGCAGCCCGCGCTCATGCAGCATCATCGCGGCAGTCCAGATAAAGGTTTTCGAAACCGACCCGATACGGAATAATGTGGCGCCGCCGTCCACCGGACGTTCGCCCGCCGCATCCGCGACACCGTAGCCTTTGGCGAATAATGTCTTGCCGTTTCGCACGACGCTCACCGTCGCGCCCGGCGTTCCATGCTCACGCATATGCGCCGCCACGACGCCGTCAATATACCCTTCAAGCACCGCCTCTTCCCGTGTGGGTTCAAATGAAGGAAGCTCGACGAGGTCCACGGGCGTTGTTGGCGCCGGATCGGGCGGCTCCTGCGCAAAAGACGGAAAAACCAAAACCTGCAGCAAAAACACCGCGAACAGAAAAAACCGCATAGAAAAACTCCGGGCTGCCGCGCGGGACCCTAGCAGACAATGCGGCTTTCCTGAACGCTGCGCCGGCGTAAAGTCAGACGCGCTGCTGTCAAGCTGTGCACGCGTTTTCATTCAAGGGCGCCGCCGCCTCAGCGCACGTAACTCGCGCCGTTAATATCGATCGTGGTCCCGGTCATGGAAGGGCACGCGCCGCTGAGGCAGAACAAAATCGCCGCCGCCACTTCCTCAGGCTGGGCGACGCGGCCCAGCGGAATTTCATGCACCGCGTGTTTTCGCGCTTCGATGTCTTCTGGCGCCATGCGCGTTTCGACCCAGCCGGGGGCAATCGCATAAAGCAGAATATTCTCTCCGGCGAGGCCCCGCGCCCAGGTTTTCGTCATGCCGAGAACAGCCCCTTTTGAAGCGGCGTAAGCGGCTTTTTCCAGTCCGTCGCCGCGATGGCCCGCGCGGCTGGCGATATTGACGATGGTTCCCCCGCCCTTTTCGCGGAAATGCGCGATTGCGGCGCGGCAAATATCAGCCGGCGCTGTGACGTTTACGGCAATGGTTTTCGCCCAGCCGTCTTCCCAGCCGGATTTATCGCCTGTCAGCGGCGAGGGAAGATAAACGCCGGCGTTGTTGACAACGGCGTCGAGACGGCCGGCGCGTTCGATGGCGCGCGACGCCAGTTCAAACCCCGCGCCCGGCGCGGTGAGATCCTGATACAAGAAATCACCAGCCGCCTGACCCGCTGATTTCGCCACGGCCGCGGACGCTTCACTTTCCGCGCTGGCGTGCAGGAGAACATTCGCGCCCGCCGCCTTGCAGACCGCCGCCGCCTTTGCGCCGATGCCGCGCGAGGCGCCCGTGATCAGCACCGCTTTTCCATTTAAATCGTAAGCCATCCGCCTATTCTCCCGTTCAAGTCCGTGCGCGCGCTCTCATACGCGGGGCAGCTTTGGCGGAATCGCGGCGGGCGGGTCAAGGTTTTGGCGCGAAACAATACTGCAAAACCTTGCGGGGCCTTGAAATTTCATCGCCGAGCGCCATAACAGTCGCCTTTCCGTTCAGATTGTAAAAGGGTGAACCCATGGCCGGGCACAGTAAATGGGCGAATATTCAGCATCGCAAAGGCCGCCAGGACGCCAAGCGCTCCAAAATGTTCTCGAAACTGTCAAAAGAGATTACGGTGGCGGCGAAAATGGGCGCGCCGGACCCTGAATTTAACCCGCGTTTGCGCCTCGCCATTCAGGCGGCGAAAGCCCAGTCCATGCCCAAGGACAATATCGACCGCGCCATCAAAAAATCGACGAGCGCGGATGAATCGAATTTCGAGGAAATTCGTTATGAAGGTTTCGGGCCCGCCGGCGTCGGCGTGATTGTCGAGGCGCTGACGGATAACCGCAACCGCGCCGCCAGCGAAGTGCGCTCGATTTTCTCAAAGAATGGCGGGAACCTTGGCGAGACCGGGTCTGTCTCTTTCATGTTTGACCTGATGGGTTACGTCGAATATCCGGCGAACGTCGCCAGCGAAGAGGAAATGCTGGAGGCCGCTATCGAGGCCGGCGCCGAAGATGCACAGTCCTCTGACGAAACGCATGAAATATATTGCGCCTTCGATCAGCTTGCGGAAGTCAGCAGCGCGCTTGAGAAAAAATTCGGCGAGGCCGCTACAGCCAAGCCGACATGGCGCCCGCAAAACACGATTGAAATTGAAGGCGAAAAAGCCGCGACACTGATGAAACTCATCGACTCGCTCGACGATTGCGATGATGTGCAGAACGTCTACGCCAACTACGACATTTCCGACGAGGAAATGGAGCGGCTGGCGAGTTAATGCGCGCGGCGCGCCCGCAACTTGCCTGACGACCGCCCGCCTGCTAGAGCGGCGCGAAATCAATTAAAGTCTCTGGCGAGCGCGCAATATGAAAATCAACGGCAACGAGATCCGCCCCGGCAACGTCATTCAGCATCAGAACGGCTTATGGGTCGCGGTCAAAACCAATGCTGTCAAACCCGGCAAGGGCCCGGCCTATGCGCAGGTGGAGCTGAAAAACCTCGAGACCGGTTCGAAACTGAATGAGCGTTTCCGCGCTTCGGAAACCGTCGAGCGCGTGCGCCTTGAACAGAAGGACCACACCTATCTTTACGCCGAAGGCGACATGCTGGTCTTTATGGACGCGGAAAGCTACGAGCAGATCAACATCCACAAGGACATGATCGGCGAGCGCGTGGCGTTTCTGCAGGACGGCATGGCCGTCGTGGTCGAAAGCCATGAAGGCCGCGCCATTGGCGTGCAGATGCCGGAGCATGTCACACTGGAGGTCGTGGAAACCGAACCGACAGTGAAAGGCCAGACGGCGTCCTCGTCGTATAAACCCGCCATGGCTGACAACGGCCTGCGGATCATGATCCCGCCTTACATGACTGTGGGCGAAAAGATTATCGTCAACACCGAAACGCTGGAATATGTGAAGCGCGCGGAGTAGTCGCGAACCACCGCCTTCAAAAACAATAATATCATTCGACAAAAATTGTAGAACGCAAATTTGGAATAAAGCGCTAGCTATCGATCTTCAGCGCCTTGATGAACGCTTCCTGAGGAATTTCGACGCGGCCGAACTGGCGCATCTTTTTCTTCCCTTCTTTTTGTTTTTCCAAAAGCTTGCGTTTGCGCGTCGCGTCGCCGCCATAGCATTTCGCAGTGACGTCTTTGCGCAAGGCCGCAATTGTTTCGCGCGCAATGACGCGCCCGCCGATCGCCGCCTGGATCGGGATCTTGAACATATGGCGCGGGATCAAATCCTTCAGCTTCTCGCACATGGCGCGCCCGCGCGACTGCGCCTTGTCGCGGTGAACGATAATAGACAGCGCGTCCACCGGTTCGTCATTGACAAGTATCTGCATTTTCACGAGATCGCCGGGGCGATGATCGAGGATCTGGTAATCGAAACTGGCGTAGCCTTTCGACACAGATTTCAGCCGGTCGTAAAAGTCAAACACCACCTCGTTCAGCGGCAATTCATAAACCACCATGGCGCGTGAGCCCGCATAGGTCAGATCCTGCTGGACGCCGCGCCGTTCCTCACAAAGTTTCAGGATGCCGCCAAGATAATCGTCCGGCGCCATGATCGTCGCCTTGATCCAGGGCTCTTCCATATGATCGATGCGCGCCGGGTCCGGCATATCCGCCGGGTTGTGCAGTTCGCTTACCGAGCCATCCGTAAGGTGAATATCGTAAACAACGCTTGGCGCCGTGGTGATAAGATCGAGATTAAATTCACGCTCCAGCCGCTCGCGAATAATCTCCAGATGCAACAGGCCGAGAAACCCGCAACGAAACCCGAAGCCGAGCGCGGCAGAAGTTTCCATCTCGAATTCGAAACTGGCGTCATTGAGGCGCAGCTTGCTCATGGCGTCGCGCAAGTCCTCGAAGTCGTTGGCGTCCACAGGGAAGATGCCGCAAAATACAACGGGTACGGATGGCTTGAAGCCGGGAAGCGCCTTGTCGCAGGGCCGCCGGTCGTCGGTGATGGTGTCGCCCACGGCGGTGTCCGCAACCTCTTTGATCGACGCCGTGAGATACCCGATCTCGCCCGGTCCCAGCGCGTCGACCGGCGTTTTCTTCGGCGTCGAGACGCCCACCTGATCGACAGTGTAGACGGCTTTCGCGCCCATCATGCGAACCCGCATGCCCTTTTTCATAACGCCGTCAACGACGCGCACGAGCACGACGACGCCAAGATACGGATCGTACCAGGAATCAACCAGCAGCGCTTTCAGCGGCGCGGTCTCGTCGCCGCCGGGCGCTGGCAGTTTGGTGACGATCGCCTCCAGGACGTCCGGCACGCCGAGCCCCGTCTTGGCGGAAATTTCCAGTGCGTCCGCCGCTTCGATGCCGATCACGTCCTCGATCTGCGCCTTGACGCGGTCCGGCTCGGCGGCGGGGAGATCGACCTTGTTGAGGACGGGCACGATTTCGAGATCCACATCAATCGCCTGATAGACGTTGGCGAGCGTCTGCGCCTCGACGCCCTGACTGGCGTCCACCACCAGAAGCGCACCCTCGCACGCCGACAGCGAGCGCGAGACCTCATAGGTGAAATCCACATGCCCCGGCGTATCGATGAGGTTCAGGACATAGTCCTCGCCGTCTTTCGCCTTGTAATTAAGGCGCACGGTCTGGGCTTTGATGGTGATGCCGCGCTCGCGCTCCAGTTCCATGGAGTCCAGCACCTGCTCCTTCATCTCGCGGTCGGAGAGCCCGCCCGTAACCTGAATGAGACGGTCGGCGAGCGTCGACTTGCCATGATCGATATGGGCGACGATGGAGAAATTGCGGATGTTTTTAAGCGGAGTCATGAGACGTACATATGGCTGCAAAGCCATGGCGTATAGACGGCGCGGCGATAAGGGACAACTCCAATAAAAAACCCGGCCCTCGATAACGCGAGGACCGGGCTTTTACTCACTGGGGTGGGGTCGTTTGGGGTTCTGTTATACGCCGCGCGATTTGATGGCGTCGCGAATTTCCGCCAGCAGCACCTGTTCCTTTGGCGGTTCAACCGGCGTTGGCGCCGCTTCCGGCGCGGCTTCGGCTCTTTTCTTGAGATTGTTGACGCCCTTGACCAGCAGGAACACGGCCCAGGCGACGATGAGAAATGAAATGACATTGTTGATGAATGAGCCGTAAGCAATCACGGGGGCGCCCGCCTCGCGCGCGGCGGCAAGACTTTCATACTGAATATCCGTCAGATTGATGAAGAGGTCGGAGAAATCGATATTGCCCATCATCTTGCCGATCGGCGGCATAATAATATCATCAACGAGTGACTTTACGATTGTTCCAAAAGCGCCGCCGATAATAATGCCCACCGCCATATCGACGACATTACCCTTGACGGCGAATTCCTGAAACTCTTTTACAATGCCCATCTTGCCGTTCCTTTTTCCCGCGCCAGGCCGTTTTCCGCGAAAAAAGTCCGCAGACTATAGCGGCCGAATCAGCCTTGAAAAAACGCTAGTCTGATTTGCCTTCGCATGAAAGTTGAAAACGACGCAGGCGGATGAGGGATTAATAAACTTTCAGAATATCGTCCAATGGCTTTTTAATCATGGAATGATGCGGGATTGGCGCGTCTTTTTGCGCGCGGCCTGTAACGATGAGGAGATAGGGTTTCTCCGTCGCCGGACGATCGAGCTTTTTCGTCAGGAACGTCATTGGGTTTGGCGTATGGGTCAGCGTCGCCAGCCCCGCCTGATGTAACGCGGCAATCAGGAAGCCGCAGGCGATGCCGACGCTTTCATGCAGATAGTAGTTCTTCTTATCCATGCCGGCTTCAACGCCGCCACGCCGCTGGGCGAAAACAGCGATCAGCCACGGCGCCGTTTCAAGAAACGGTTTTTCCGGGCCGGTGCCGAGCGGATCAAGCGCTTCGAGCCATTCATCGCCGGCGCGCCCCTGATAAAAAGCGCGCTCTTCTTCTTCCGCAGCGAGACGAATATCCCGCTTGACGCCAGGATCGCCCACAAGCCCGAAAAACCATGGCTGGTGATTGGCGCCGGAGGGCGCGCGGCCCGCCGTCTCAATACATTTTTCGATGAGTTGGCGCGGCACGGGCTCATCGGTAAAATCCCGAATCGTATGCCGGCGTTTCATATCCTCGAAAAAAGCCTCCGCGCGCGACGCCATTTCATCGTCGCTGCGGGAGACATAATCGCCCAGTTCATCAAGCGGCGTATATTTATAGTCCGACATTACCGGCTTTCTTTATTTTCATTCAGCGTCAGTACAACAACGCCTATCGCCAATGGCGACAACATGCAGATCATACTTCATCTCTTCGCGATTCGGATGCAAACTATAGCGCGCCCCACCCTCACGCAACGCAGCTGCATAAAGAGAGGTTTCCATGCCGCAGCCGGTTGAATTCTGGTTCGATTTCGCCTCGACCTATTCCTATCTCACCGCAGTCCGGATTGAGGAAGCAGCCGCGGCGAAGAACGTAAGCGTGTCATGGCGGCCGATTTTGTTAGGTCCGATTTTTGCGCTTCATGGCTGGAACACATCGCCGTTCAGGGTTTATCCCATCAAAGGCGAATATATGTGGCGCGACGTTGAAAGGCGGGCCGAAAAACTGGGCCGGCCCTTTTATAAGCCAGGCGCGAACGACGCGCGCGATTTCCCTCAACATACGGTGCTCGCCGCCCGAATGGCGCTGATCGCGCTGGACGGCGACGCCGGCCGTGAGTTTTGCAAAAGCGTGTTTATTGCTGAATTTGAAGAGGGCCGCGATATCTCCGACCCTCAGACGCTCGTCGATATTGCCGTCAAGGCGGGCGTTCCCGGCGATATCCTGGGCGCGGCCACATCGCCGGAAAACAAACAGCGGCTGCGCGCGGATGTCGAACGGGCAAAAGCCCTGAAAATTTTCGGCGCGCCGAGCTTTACCGTCGGCGAAGAATTGTTCTGGGGCGATGACCGGCTGGACGACGCGCTTGACTGGGCCGCGCGTTAGCACATTCGCGCCGGCTAACGACGTCCGAACAGCCGTTCGATGTCGGCAAGTTTCAGTTCCACGTAAGTCGGGCGGCCGTGATTGCACTGGCCGGAATGGGGCGTCGCCTCCATCTGGCGCAAAAGCGCGTTCATTTCATCAGCAGTCATACGCCGGCCGGCGCGGATCGAGCCATGGCACGCCATGGAGGAGCACACCTCTTCCAGACGTTCCTTCAGCGCCAGCGTTTCGCCCATGGAGGACAGATCGTCAGCCAGCGCATGGACCAGCCCTTTAATATCAACCTCGCCAAGCATGGCGGGCGTTTCGCGCACCATTACGGCGTCTTCCCCGAAACGCTCCATCACGAGACCAAGCTCGGCGAATTCATCAAAACGTTTTTCAAGCCGGTCAGCTTCGTCGCTTGCGAGATCGACAACCTCGGGCAGCAAAAGGCCCTGCCCGCCAACAGCGCCGCCGGAAAGCGCTGATTTCATCTTTTCATACACCAGCCGCTCATGCGCCGCATGCTGATCGACAATGACAAGGCCGTCAGTTGTCTGCGAGACGATATAAGTTTCGTGCATCTGGGCGCGCGCCGCGCCAAGCGGGCGTTCAGCGGATATCGCATCTTCATCCGGCGAGGCTTCAGCCCGCGCGCTCGGCCGGTCCACATTCTCGAAAGCGGACTGACGGTCGTTCAATCCGGCCGCCGGCGAAAAGGCGTCGCGAATATAAGGGTTAGCCGCGAGCGAAGGACGATAATGAGAATGCAGCGGCGTTACCGGTCCGCCCGACTGCGCCGACATTTTTCCGAGCGCATAGGCGCTTGTCGTCGTCGAGGCGCGGTGGCCGGCTTCCGCCAGCGCATGCCGCAGGGCGCCGACCAGAAGGCCGCGGACTTCGGCGGCGTTGCGAAAGCGCACTTCCGTTTTCGCCGGGTGCACATTGACGTCCACCAGTGCGGCGGGAATGTCGAGGAAAAGCGCCACGGCCGGATGTCTATCGCGCGCCAGAAAGTCCGCATAGGCGCCGCGCACGGCGCCCACAACAAGCCGGTCGCGCACAGGCCGTCCGTTGACGAACAAAAACTGTTTGTCCGGCAAACCGCGATTGAACGTTGGCAGGCCAGCAAAACCGGTGACGCGCGCGCCCTCCCGCTCGGCGTGGATCGCCAGCGCGTTCTCGCCGAATTCCCGGCCCATGATGGCGGCGAGCCGTTTCAGACGGCCGTCTTCGCTCAATGTTTCAGCGGAAAGGTTCACGATCTTGCGGCCGGAGGAGAGAAGCGTGAAAGCGACGTCCTGGCGGGCCATGGCCAGGCGGCGTACGGTTTCGCCGATCGCCGTCGTCTCAGCCTGATCGGATTTTAAAAATTTCAGCCGGGCGGGCGTCGCGTAAAAAAGATCGCGCACCTCAATGCGTGCGCCATGACCGCCGAACGCCGCCGGCGCCGGTCCTTCCAGCGCGCCGCCCTCCACGCGCAGATGGTGCGCCTCGCCCCCGTTTTCCCGTGTTGTGATGGAAAGCCGCGCGACTGCGCCAATCGACGGCAGCGCTTCGCCGCGAAAGCCCATTGTGGCGATATTCATCAGATCATAATCGCCATCGGCGCCGGGCGTGAGTTTTGATGTCGCGTGGCGTTCCACCGCGAGCAGGAGGTCGCGCCTGCTCATCCCGCAACCGTCATCCGTCACGACGAGGCGCGTTTTGCCGCCATGTTCAATTTCAACATCGATGCGCGCAGCGCCGGCGTCGAGCGCATTTTCGACCAGTTCCTTGACGACAGCAGCCGGGCGCTCAATCACTTCGCCGGCGGCGATGCGGTTGACCGCGTCCGGCGGCAGCCGGTGAATTCTGATTTGATTTTCCGTAATTTTTTCCGCGCGATTCGCCATGGGTGATTATCGCAATTGCAGGGCGCTCACGCAAACCCGGAAACGGCCGCTGACAATGACAAAGGCCGCCTCGGTTGGGGCGGCCCTCCAAACCTTTGAACCGTTCAATTTTCGTTTAAAATACGCCTGGCAGTTTCAAACCGTCGGATTGCTCAATCTTGACTTGCGCTTCCTCGCCCAGAACAGCCTTGATGGCGCGCTCGCGCGCTTCCATCCATTCTTCCGTATTTTCAACACGCAATGGCGCAGCAGAATCGTCAACCTTGCCGTCGTTGAATTGCCAGAACATGAGCTGATTGGCGAGGCTGCGATCTTTTTCAGCGCGGCCGCCATTTTCAGCCGCCAACAATACGCGGATCGAATTGTCGGCGCCGAACGCGCCGGCCTTGCGCAGCAGCATTTGTTCGCCTGCAGTTGGCGGCGCCGCCGTCGTATCGCCCACCAGCACCTGCTGGGCGCGTTCGGATGACGATAATTCCTGCGGACGCGATTCGCCCGGACGCGGAGGCTGCAAACCATAATCAGGGGGCACAACCAGCGGCGCTTTCGTCGCAATCGCGAATTCATCAGGTGCGTTTTTGCCGGCGCCGACCGCCTTGCCGATGCCGCAACCTGCGGTCATTACCGATATCGCCGCCATTGCGCCCGCAAACCGAAATGCAGAAGCCTTCATCATAACAGTATCACTCCAACCTTTTTCGCGCGCCGCCCCGTCATTTCGGCGCGCACTATACGCATGCGCACGCGCTGACGCAAAGCGGATTATGCGGTTTCGTCGTGATCGCGCGTATTCCACGCATCCAGCAGCAAAAAGGCGATTCCGACATTGATCGCCGTATCGGCGACATTGAACACCCAGGGGAAGGCAAGTCCTGAAAAATCAAGAAAATCGACGACATAGCCATAGGCGAGCCGGTCATAAAGATTGCCGAGCGCGCCCCCGATAATGAAGGAAACGCCAATCGCCGCAATCGGCCGGTTGAGCCTCCCTAGCCAAACGGCGAGCGCCAGTGCAACGCCGACGGAAATTACCGATAACAGCCAGCGCATGCCCGACAACATGCCGAAACTGGCGCCCCGATTTTCGACGTAAGTGAGATCGAAAATCCCCGAAATCTCGATGCGTCCGATTTCCGGCAACCCGAGGCCGTGGACGATCCACAGTTTCGACGCCTGATCGATGATAATGACAACGGCCGCGCCAAGGAGACCGCGCCAGAACAGTTTATTTTGACGCGCAGTCGACCACCACTCATTGATCCGGTGTCTGTAAGTTTGTGTTTCACTCATGCGGCGCTTCTTTTATCCGCAGCGTCGACAGCGTCAATGCAACGCTCGCACAGGTCATCGCTAGATTCATGGGCGCCGACCTCGTCAAGAATGCGCCAGCATCGGCTGCATTTTTGCCCCGCCGCCTCGGCGGAAACGACAGCGACGGCCGAGGTTTCGCCTTCCAGCCGGAACGCGCCATCCGGCGCGGGCTTGTCAGAAAGCGTGGCCCCGGAGGTGATGAACAGCTCCGCCGCATCAAGCCCGTCATAGGCCTTCAGAAGTTCGGCGTCCGCCACGTGCACGATGGGCGCGGCCTGTAAGCTGGCGCCGATCCGCTTTTCCCGGCGCTCCACTTCCAGCGCGCCCGTAACCACGCGGCGCACTTCGCGGATTTTCCGCCATTTGGCGCCAAGCGCGTCATCGCGCCAATCGCCAGGCGTTTCCGGGAAGAGCTGCAAATGCACAGAATCGTCCGCAGACGGATAGCGCGCCAGCCACGCCTCTTCCATGGTAAAGACACACACCGGCGCGAGCCACGTCGCCAGACGGTCAAACACATGCGCCATGACAGTGCGCGCAGCGCGCCGGCGCGGATCGTCCGGCCGGTCGCAGTAAAGGGAATCCTTGCGCACGTCGAGATAAAACGCCGAGAGTTCCAGCGAAGCAAAGTCGATGCACTTGCGCCACACGCCCTTGAAGTCGAATTTCTCGTAACCTGCGCGCACGTCTTCATCGAGCACGGCGAGGCGATGGAGAATATAGCGCTCCAGCTCCGGCATATCGGCGGGCGCCACACGCTCATCGTCGGAAAAATCCGCCAGCGCGCCAAGCAGATAGCGCAGGGTGTTTCTGAGTTTGCGGTAGGCGTCCACCGCAGAGCCGATGATCTCTTTGCCGATGCGCAGATCTTCGGAGTAATCCGAACTCGCCGTCCAGATGCGCAAGATGTCCGCGCCATATTGCTGGATGATCTCCGCTGGATCGACCACATTTCCAATGGATTTCGACATCTTGCGGCCCTGATCGTCGAGTACGAAACCATGGGTCAAGACCGCATCATAGGGCGCGCGCCCGCGCGTGCCGCAGCTTTCCAGAAGCGACGACTGGAACCAGCCGCGATGCTGGTCGGAACCCTCGAGATATAAATCCGCCGGCCATTTCAGATCGTCGCGGCCTTCAAGGCAAAAGGCGTGCGTCGATCCGGAATCAAACCAGACATCAAGAATATCCTCGACCTTCTCATATTCATTCGAAGAATAGTCGTCGCCGAGGAAGTCTTGCGCCGGCGTATCGAACCACGCATCGGCGCCGCGTTCGCGCACAGCGTCGATGATGCGCTGATTAACCTTCGGATCATTCAAGGGAACGCCGTCCTTGTCGGCGAACACTGCGATCGGCACGCCCCAGGCGCGTTGGCGCGACACCAGCCAGTCGGGCCGGCCTTCCACCATGGCGCGGATGCGGTTCTTTCCGGACGCCGGTGTAAATTGCGTGTCGTCGATGGCTTTCAGCGCCGTGTCGCGAAGACCGCCCTCGCCCGCCTGTCCGAGGCGTATGAACCACTGCGGCGTGTTGCGGAATATCACCGGCGCCTTTGACCGCCATGAATGGGGATAAGAGTGAACAAGGCGCCCGCGCGCCAGCAATTTCCCGTGTTCAATCAACGCTTCGATGACGCGCTTGTTGGCGTCGCCGTCCTTACCCTTTTTCTTGCCTTCAGTAACCAGTACTTTCGCGCCCTCAAAGCCCGGCGCCTCATCCGTATAGGCGCCGAACGCATCCACCGTATGCGGAATTTCCGCTTCCATGCCGAATGCGGAGACCCACGCGATATAATCTTCTGCGCCGTGTCCCGGCGCTGTGTGCACAAAGCCCGTGCCCGCTTCGTCGGTGACGTGATCGCCGGCAAGCAGGGGGACGTCGAATTCATAGCCGCCGCCATAGCCTTTCAGAGGATGCGCGCACATGGCGCCCTTCAGCGCATCGGCAGGTACGTCGGTTACGCGCTTCCACTCCGCGATCAGCCCCGCCTCACGCACATCGTCCGCAAGCGCATCGGAAAGGATCAGCCTGTCGCCCGGCTTTGACCATGGCTCGAAGCCAAGATCGCTTTTCATGGCGACCACTTCATATAGCCCGTAGGACATGCGCGGCCCGTAACAGATCGCGCGGTTGCCTGGTATCGTCCAGGGCGTCGTCGTCCAGATAACGACATGAGCGTCTTTGAAATCGCCGCTGAGCAAGGGTAACTTCACCCAGATCGTCGTTGACTGGTGATCGTGATATTCAATTTCCGCTTCGGCGAGCGCGGTCTGTTCAACCGGCGACCACATCACCGGCTTCGATCCGCGATAGACGACGCCCTTTTCCACAAATTTCAAAAATTCGCCTACGATAGCGGCCTCTGCGCTGAACGCCATCGTCGTATACGGATCGTCCCAGTCGCCCTCAACACCATAGCGCTTGAATTCCTCGCGCTGGATGTCCACCCATTTGTCGGCATAATCGCGGCAGGCTTTTCGGAATTCGGTCACCGGCACGTCGCGCTTGGCTTTGCCTTTCGATGCGAATTCTTTCTCCACCTGCCACTCAATCGGCAGGCCGTGACAATCCCAGCCCGGCACATAGTTGGAATCGTATCCCGCCATCTGCCGCGAACGCACGACGAAATCTTTCAAAACCTTGTTGAACGCGTGGCCCATGTGCAAATGACCGTTCGCGTAAGGCGGGCCGTCATGGAGAATATATTTTTCCCGGCCCGCCGCAGATTCCCTGAGCCGCTTGTAGAGATTCATTTGCGCCCAGCGGGCGAGCCATTCCGGTTCCCGCTTGGGCAGTCCGGCGCGCATGGGAAAATCGGTTTGGGGAAGGAACAGCGTATCCTTGTAATCGCGGCCTTGGTCCGGCTTGCCGCCAGCGTCATTCGACGCCCCGTCTGATGCTTTTGGCATCGTCAAATCTCTTCTATTGAACGTTGTTTTCCTGAAGGGTGAGCAAGGCCCGGTCCCGGGCGCCTTTGTCAAGCCTTGGAGAGGCTCGCCGCGCGCCGGTCCGGGCTAGTAATTCGAATTGTGCCCGTAACGAATATTATGAGACTGCTGATCATGCGCGGTTCATATCAGCCGCCCGGCGATCCGTCACGCGCCAAACCGGCGCACCCGGCTCAAAATGAGTAGGCGGTGGAGGAAAGGTCATCGGGGGATAACAAGTACCGCAAATCACCAATGCCACCCGTAGTGAGCGCTCACTCATTATGGCGACCGGGTAATTTTCTCGCGGACCGCCCCAGAAAAAACATCCTATCATCAATGACGGCTGATCATTTTCGATTTGCAGCCAAATCGTCGCGGCCTGCAGAAGAAACCTTTGAAAAAAGCGCGATACAGTAAACTTGAACAAAAAATTATGACATCATTTGAGAGTGCATGAACACATGCTCACTGACATTTGCTCAGTTTATTTTTAACTTTGGATAATGTTTCGCGATATCGCGGAACCACAAAAAGTCAACGCCTGTCGCGCGGGCGCAATACCGGTCACTCATATAAACAGCAATCGCCTATATGAGTTCCATACGGAAGACGCGCGCGCCGTTCGCTTCGCAGGACATCGCCCGCGACCAGCGGTCCGGCCCCCGTTGCGCTGTTACCGTCGCGGTCATCAGCCAGGAGTCGCCGCGCGCCTCCACGGTTTCAGGCCGATACGGCGCGGTGACTACAAAACCCCGCTCGCCGAGCGCGTTGCGCGCTTGACGCAGACAAGCATCATAGGCGGCGCCAACCGGAACGCGGGGCGGCGCAGCTGTATAATTGCGCTGCTCATCCGGACCGCCGGCAAGCCGGTCATCCAGCGTATCGTCAGTGTAGACATCATCGTCATAGACGCCGTCATACACATCGTCACGTTGATCGCCGTCATAAGCGTAACCGTCATTCGCGTAATCTTCGTCATAACGGTCGTTATAAGCGCGGTCATAATAGCCGTCAGACCAATAACGCTCGGCGTTCGCGTCGCGTCGCCCATTGGCATAACCGTCATAATACCGGTCGCGATAATACCGGTCTCTTTCCCGGTCTTCCGAAAGCTCATTGAGAATGATCGCGCCGCCGATAACGCCAAGCGCAATTGCAGCCGCTTTACCGCCGCCGCCGCGATGCCCGTGGCGGCGATGGCGATGATAACGCCGATGACCGTGCCCCTTGTAACTTGCTGCAGAATATCCGCCGCCATAATAGCCGCTGGAATATCCGGCCGAAACATAGCCGCCGCCCGCCATGGCCGGCGCCGCCCCGCCCAGCATCATCGCGGCAGTCGCCGCGGCGGCGATGGCGGTGCGGGCGATTGATTTCTGAAAATAGCGTCGGATCATCATACAACCCTGTTTTGCGCCCAGCTCTGCGAAGCGGATACGCGAATTTTCTCTCAACATTTGCGATTTTCATCGGCTTTGTGACGAGAATAAGGCGGGCAATGTACTGTAACGTACACGCTTTCGAGAGCGAAATTAATCCGCGCCGTAGATTGCCGACACGCCTAAGATAGTCCCAGGAACTTCTGCCTAGAGCGTTAATTTAACCGGCGTCTGTAACGGCTTCACTGGACATGAGCGCCAGCGGACGCCCCTCAAGATCTTCAAAAAACGCCATCCATTCTTCAACACCGTCATTATGACGGTGAACCATGTGCGGGGCGTTGGTAAACTTTACGCCGCGCTCGCCCAAAGTGCGATGAGCCGAACGGATATCATCAACGACAAAATAGATGATCGATTCCTCTCCCGGCTTGCAATCGCCTTGCGACAGGAAAAGCCGCAAACCATTACACTTGAAAAAAGCGAGGTCGCCGAAAGAATAAAGATGTTCAAGTCCCAGCGTTTCACTGTACCAATCACGCGCCTTATCAATATCTGAAACCGTGCGTGATATTTGCCCGACTTTATCCAGGGTAAACGATGCAGTCATAATAGTCTCCTTTGCCGCCAGCGCGCTGAACCGGTCGACGCCGTCCCAATCGCGTAACTGGCGCCGACTCGAAAATCCAAGTTTTTGCAGGATATTCGCAACATGATATTTAACCGCGTCAACACTGATCCCGCGCCGTCCGGAAATCTCGCGGCTGCTCAGACCGTGCCGAATGCCGTTCACGATGCGCCATTCGGCGGGGGTTAAAATATCGTCGTGGCGAGGACGGCCCGGTTTACGTTTCACGCTCATGAAAGAGTTTTATACACGGAGCGGGTTATTTTCCCTCCCCCATTCGGAAAACTGACAATCAATTGGAGTATGCGGCGAGCCGTTTTCGCGCCGCTTCGCAATCGTCGCTGATCTGCGCCTTCAGGGCGTCGAGACCATCGAATTTCCGCTCGTCGCGCAAAAAAGAAACGAAGAAAATCTCGATCTCCCGGCCGTAAAGATCGCCGTCAAAATCGAGCAGATACGTTTCCAGAAGCGGCGCGCCGGACCCGACCGTCGGACGGCGGCCGAAATTCGAAACCGCGTCGTAGATTTCATCGCCAACGCGGGCCCGCGTTGCGTAGACGCCCTCACGCGGCGCAATAAGGTCACCGAGTATCATGTTCGCCGTTGGGAAGCCGATCGTCCGTCCCACTTTTTGGCCCTCCGCAACAACGCCTGTCGCCGACCATGGCCGGCCCAGCATCCGCGCGGCGTCTTCGGGTTCGCCGTTGCGCAAAGCTTGACGGATGGCGCTCGATCCGAACTTCTCGCCTTTTTCACCGTCCAGTATCCCGACGAGTTTCACGGCCATGCCAGCCTCGCCGCTCAGCTTTTCAAGCGCCGCCCCGCCGCCCGCGCGATCCTTGCCAAAACGAAAGTCAGCGCCGGCGACAACGCCCGAAAGTTTGAGCCGTGTTTTTAATTCTTCCAGCACGAAGTCTTCCGGCGTCATCGACGCCAGCGCCGCGTCAAAACGCAATGCAAAAATTTCATCGACGCCCACAGCGCGCAACAAGGCGTCCCGCTTTGCTGGCGTCGTCAGTAAAAACGCCGGGTCATCTGGACGGAAAAACCGGCGCGGATGCGGCTCGAACAACACGACGCCGAGCGCTGCTTGCTGTTCGCGGGCTAGCTCTTGCGTTTGTTGAAGTAAAAATTGATGGCCGCGATGCACGCCGTCAAAATTGCCGATCGCGGCGACGATTTTTTTTCCGCCTACCACAAGAGCGCCTCCGAGGCTGCAACAACGCGGGCGCCCGCCGCCCTCAGCTTTGCCTTTACCCCCGCTTCGTCTGCAACGCCGTCATGAACGCCGCCTGCCCCGGCGATATACAAGGCGTCAATTCCCTGATTATTCGCACCCTGAATGTCAGTTTTTAACCCGTCGCCCACAGCAAGGATGCGTGATTTGCTTATACCCGGGCGAATATTATCAATCATTTCGCAGGCCACATCATAAATCGGGGCGTGAGGTTTGCCGCCATAGATAACCTTGCCGCCAAGCCCTTCATAGATTTCCGCCAGCGCGCCGGCGCACCAGATCATCCTGCCGCCCCAATTCACGACAATATCCGGATTTGCGCAAACCATCGGCAGTTTCAGCGCCGCCGCCCGTTGCAGCAGCGACCTGTAATCATCAGGCGATTCTTGCTGGTCGTCCTCCAGGCCTGTGCAGATCATAAATCCTGATGCTTCCAGTTCGGCGAATTGAATATCAAGCCCGTCGAATAGCGCTTCGTCTTTCGATGGTCCCAGACGGAACGCGGGCGAAGGAAGATGCGCCCTGATCGCCGCGCGCGTGGCGTCGCCAGAGGTCACGACGCCGTCATATGCATCGCGCGGCAAGCCAAGACGGTCCAGCTGCGGTGGAATTACGCGCCGGGGGCGGGGCGCATTGGTCAATATCACAACCGGTCCGCGCTCTTTTCGGAAAGTCCGCAACGCATCGGTAACGCCTGGAAACAGATCGACGCCATTATGAATAACGCCCCAGGCGTCGCACAGCATGGCGTCATAATGCTGCGCGAGCGATCGGATCGACGATATGAAAAAAGAACCCGCCATCTGCCAAACCGCCGATAAGACCGATGAGGGGAACGGTCAAGCGGCGATTGGCGCATGCGCGGATAATACGAACAGTCTAACCGTAAAGCCTCGTGCGCAGCTTCGCCATTGCATCCTGGCCGCCGCTTTCGCACCAACGCCTGGCGTCTTCTTCGTCGGTAAAGCGGCGTGCGGACCAGCTGGTCTTGCTGATCATGTCGATATAAACGGCGAGCTGCTTGTCGAAGCGGCTATCGGAAACAATGAAAGCAACCCGCACCCAGGGCACTGAATAGCTGGCGGCGCCGTCAATAGCGGCGCTCAGTTTTTGATCGCCTTCAGGAAAATCAAGCCGCGTGACATCGCGCAGATCAATGAACTGATAGCGCGCATGATCTGACCGGGCGTCATTGTAAAAAGCTTCATCAGCGCGGCGCGCCTCTTCCGGCGTTACGTGATCGTAGTATCGCCATTCGACGCCCCGATCCGTCCAATGTGTATCATGCGGCATGATCCAGACTTTCAGGAAGCGGCAGCGTAGGCCGTTCCGTTTTGCAGATAGGACCCTGCGGCCATCGGCGCGCCGAACAGAGCGCCCTGGCCGTAGTCGATACAAAGCTTTTGAATTTCCTGCATATCGACTTCGCGCTCAACTTTTTCGACAATCAAATCTATATTGTGCTTTTGCAGATTGTCTTTGAACGCCCGTATACGCGCCAGTCCCTCGTCGCCGCGGGCGCTTTCGCTCAAGAGCAGCGCGCCCGACGTTTTGACATACCGGAAGTTCTTATCCGCCAGCGCTTCCCAGTTAAGATCGAAGCGCCGGATATGATCGACTGAAAATGAAAACCCGCGTTTGGCGACCGCTTTCAGGTTCTCACTCACCTTGGCGTGCATCATTTCAACCGCCGGATAGGTAAACTCAAACACGATCCGATGCGCGAGATCCTGGTTCGCATCGAGATATTCCGAAAAACGGACAAAAAAGTCCTGATCGAAAATAGTCGCCGGAGAGATGTTGCAGAAAATTCTGTATTGCGCGCTTTCGGGCCCAAGCTGACGCAGCGCCTGCACGGCGCGCAAGAGGATCATATTGTCGATAACGCCGATCCGGTTCGTGCGCTCCGCCGCTTCCAGATAATCGCCGGGCTGCAGGACGGCGCCGTTTTCCTGACGCAACCGGGAGAATGCTTCGAAACACCGGATCTTGCGCTGCGGCAAGCTCACAATTGGCTGTAAATACAGATCGACGCGATCGTTTTCGATCGCGTCCTGCACCGCCTTTAGCGCCTCGCCATCGCGTTTGTCGGCATCCGCCGCCGGCTCGAATTTCAGATTTGGCGCGGCTTTGCGAGACGGGGGGTTAATCCGTTTTACGAGATTGCGCAGCAATTCCACTTCCTGCTGCGCCTTGCTGAGCGCAAAGCTGGCGCGCGCATGCAGGATCAGCGAGACCACCAGCCCGCAGGCAAGCCAGATTTCCAGTTGCGGCTCAAAGCCGGACCGGATCGTCGCCATGACCAGAAACGCGCCGGCCACACCGGCGACGAACAACACAGCAGCATTATAGCGCGAACTCTTCTGCCGAAAATTCATCTGCGCCCCGCTCAACAACACGCTAATCGCGCCGCGCCGCATCGGCGCCCGCATTGAAAGTTTTATGCAAATTGTCTTTAAAAGCGCTTAAAACCGGCGTGAACGCGTTTATTTTCCGGCGAGGAGCAAGACAACAAAAAAGCCCGCCCGGCGCGACGCCGGGCGGGCTTTCTATGGAAGCGTTAAAACGTCTTAACTGTTAAACTGGCTTTCAACCGGGTCGATGACTATTTCCACGCGCCGGTTCGCCGAGCGGCCGGTTTCGGTGCTGTTGTCGGCGATAGGACGTGACTCGCCAAAGCCAATGGCCTGGAGACGTCCCGGAGCGACGCCCTGTGCGGCAAGATAATTGGAGACCGAAAGCGCGCGGCGCTCAGACAGGCGCTGGTTGTAGTCTTCCGGACCCGTCGAATCCGCATGGCCATAGACGCTGATCGTCGTCTTGTTGAATTCTTTCAGGACAAGCGACACCGAATTCAGGGTTTCGTAAAAACCCGGTTTGATCTCCGACTGATTGACGTCAAACGTAATATCCGACGGCATCAGCAGGATCAGATTATCGCCGTCCCGCTGCACCTGCACGCCGCTGTTCAATAGACGCTCCCGCAGCTTCGCCTGCTGCTGATCCTGATAAACGCCGATCCCGGCCCCGATGGCCGCGCCTGCCGCTGCGCCAATCGCAGCGCCTTTGCCGACATTGCCGCCGCCAGCAATTGCGCCCGCGATAGCGCCGGCTGCGGCGCCGGCGCCAGCGCCCGCGGCGCCTGACGTGACAACGCGGCCTGCGCGTCTTTCACCGGTATAAGGGTTTGTGGTGCAGCCAACGGCGAGCGCCGCAACCGCTGCTAAAATAAGTGCCTTGCGCATGGGTCTCTTTCCTTTCACGCGTTGGGTAGTCAATTTCAAAACTTTTTAGCCCCGCATCCGGCCCGGCGTTTAGCCGACCTTCCGCCCCGTTTAACACACCGTCAATATGAAGCTATTGCGGTTCGCGCTGAATTAAAAACAGGTAATTACGGCAAAAGTTTCGCCGCCGTGGCCATAAAAATTACATTTGCGTGAGTTGGCGGGTAATTTCAGCGCCTGCGGCCTCTTGACCTTCGGCCGCCGCCTGCCTAAATCGCCGCTAGCACTCGGTTCCACCAAGTGCTAGCAGATGGGTGACCATCTTTCCACATTTGTTTAATCGGTTGTTTTTACTTGAAAAACTCAGCCAAGGGAGAATTAGAATATGGCTTTTCGGCCTCTCCATGACCGTGTGCTGGTCCGTCGTCTTGAAGAAGACGAGAAAACCGCAGGCGGCATCATTATCCCCGACACCGCGAAAGAAAAACCCCAGCAGGGCGAAGTCGTGGCGGTCGGTTCCGGCGCACGCGGCGACGACAATGAAATTGTCCCGCTGGACGTGAAATCCGGCGACAAAATCCTGTTCGGCAAATGGTCCGGATCGGAAGTGAAAATCGACGGTGAGGACCTTTTGATCATGAAAGAGTCCGACATCCTCGGGATTATCGACTAACCCATCAGTTTCAAGATTTAAGGAGAAGCATCAATGGCTGCCAAGGAAGTCAAATTTGACGTCGAAGCGCGCGATAAAATGCTGCGCGGCGTCGATATCCTCGCCAATGCGGTGAAAGTGACGCTCGGCCCCAAAGGCCGCAACGTCGTCATCGAAAAATCATTCGGCGCGCCGCGCACGACGAAAGACGGCGTCACCGTGGCGAAGGAAATCGAGCTTGAAGACAAGTTCGAAAATATGGGCGCACAAATGGTCCGTGAAGTCGCGTCGAAAACCAACGACGAAGCTGGCGACGGCACGACAACCGCTACCGTGCTGGCCCAGGCTATCGTCAAGGAAGGCGCAAAAGCCGTCGCCGCCGGGATGAACCCGATGGACCTGAAGCGCGGCGTCGATCTCGCCGTTTCCAAAGTCGTCGAGGATATCAAGAACCGCGCGACCAAAATCGCATCTTCCGATGAAATCGCGCAGGTCGGCACGATCTCGTCCAATGGCGAAAAAGAAATCGGCGACATGATCGCCAAAGCCATGGACAAAGTCGGCAATGAAGGCGTGATCACGGTAGAAGAAGCCAAGTCGCTCGAAACCGAACTCGACGTTGTTGAAGGCATGCAGTTCGACCGCGGCTACCTGTCGCCTTACTTCATCACCAATGCAGACAAGATGGTGGCGGAACTTGAAGATCCGTACATTCTTCTGCACGAGAAAAAGCTTTCCAACCTGCAGTCCATGCTGCCGCTGCTGGAGTCGGTTGTGCAGTCGAGCCGTCCTCTCCTCATCATCGCAGAGGATGTCGAAGGCGAAGCGCTGGCGACTCTCGTTGTCAACAAGCTGCGCGGCGGCCTGAAAATCGCTGCGGTAAAAGCACCAGGTTTCGGCGATCGCCGTAAAGCCATGCTGGAGGACATCGCGATCCTCACAGGCGGCCAGGTCATCTCCGAAGATCTTGGCATCAAGCTTGAGAACGTGACGCTCGACATGCTCGGCACGGCGAAAAAAGTATCGATCAACAAAGACGATACGACGATTGTCGACGGTTCCGGCGAGAAAGCGGATATCGAAGCGCGCACTGCGCAAATCCGCCGCCAGATCGAGGACACGACGTCCGATTACGACCGTGAGAAACTGCAAGAGCGTCTGGCGAAACTCGCCGGCGGCGTTGCCGTGATCAAAGTTGGCGGCGCAACAGAAATCGAAGTGAAAGAACGCAAAGACCGCGTCGATGACGCCCTGAACGCCACCCGCGCAGCGGTGGAAGAAGGCATCGTCCCAGGCGGCGGCGCTGCGCTTCTTTATGCTTCAAAAGCGCTTTCGGATTTGACGGGCGAAAACGCCGACCAGACAGCCGGCATCAATATCGTGCGCAAGGCGCTGGAAGCGCCGATCCGTCAGATCGTTCGCAATGCTGGCGGCGAAGGCTCCATCGTTGTGGGTAAATTGCTTGAGCAGGACAACTTCAAGTTCGGCTTCAATGCGCAGACGGACGAATATGTCGATCTGATCTCCAATGGCATTGTCGATCCGGCGAAAGTTGTTCGCACAGCCCTTCAGGATGCGGCGTCTGTCGCCGGTCTCCTCATCACGACGGAGGCGATGGTCGCAGAAGCGCCAAAAAAAGAAGGCGCCGCGGGCGGCGGCATGCCTGACATGGGCGGCATGGGCGGCATGGGCGGCATGATGTAGTCGCGCCAACTGCCTGGCGAATTTACAGTTGCGTAAAAAAAGGGCGGCTCGCAAGAGCCGCCCTTTTTCGTGATAGCTATGAATGCCGGTCCCTACCAGGGGGCTTCATCGACTTCGTGAACGTGGATTGTTTCCGCCTGGCCGCAGATGCGGTCATCGGCCTGAACCGAGCCGCGCACCAGCACACGATCGCCATCATCGAACCCTTCAAGGTCGCCAAGCAGCGTATAAAGGTTGCCGGCGTCATCGCGCAGCGCCGGGCAGTTTTCACCCTCATCCGTCAGAACCCCGGCTATCGCCGCAGACCCTGCGGAATCGACCCCGCCTATGGCGTTTGGCCTGGCGTCGCCGACATAGTTTGCGTCCCGGCGGCGGAAGCGGTCAAAGAAACCACGGCGGCCTTCGACGCCGCGTTCCAGACGGCGCGGCGTGCGCGCCTGCTCATTTTGATATATCCGATCATCGATATACCCGTCGGAAAGCGACGAATTCTGATAGCCTCGATCGCGATCAATGATTCTCACTTTTTCCGAAAATATCGTACGCGGTCCGTCTTCAATCGCAGCGACAAAAATCACATGCCCGCCGCGACCGCTTTCGGGCGCTTCAACATCCGCTGAAAAACGTCCGCGCGGACCGGTTCTGATATCGCTCAGTTTTTCAAGCGAGTTTCTGTTCGGACCGCCATAGATAGCCACAGGCGTGCTGGCGGGAAAACCTTCGGCGCGCAGGGAAATTTTGTCTCCCCAATAAATGCTTTCCTGCATGGCGCGCATTCTGGCGTTATTGTAGCGCGAAGCGTCAGCCTGATTGTATGTGCGATCGCCATCGACGCGCGCAATTGTGCGGCGGCCGCCGGCGTCAATCGCGTAGGCTTCGCTCATAATGTAGTTATCGCGGTTGCCGGGCCGGAATGCGAAATAGGCTTCATCTCGGTCGTAAGTGTTCGGCAACCGGACGATTTCGTTAATTCGGCCGTCGCCGTCAGTCTCGACAATCTTTAACTCCGTCAGATTGTTTCTGCCATCGCCGAAATAAACCGTGACTTTCTCGCCCCGGCGAAAATTATCGCCCAGAACGCGAATTTCTCCATCGCGCGGCCCGCGCGCTGGGGTGATGGAAATCAGCGGCGGCTCATCTTCGTAGTAAACGTAATCACGATGGGCGCGTTGGCGCGGCGACGTGCTTGCATAATCGGGAAGATAAATATGCTGGCCAACCTGCAACTGGCGGGGCCGGACGCCCGGATTTAATTGAAAAAGCGTTCGAAGCGGCACATCAAAGCGCCAGGCGATTTCGGCGAGCGTGTCGCCTCGGCGTATCGTGTAAAGATCGCGCCCGTCGCGACTATCGATCCATTGCGCAGCGACATAGTCCTCCTGATAGGAAGCGTCTGCATAGAGCGCATCACGGTAAGCATAGCGATAGCGTGAGGAACCTTCATAAACATTGCCGCGCACATTCGGGATGCGCAATCGCTCGCCTGCGGCTACGGTGCGCGGGTTGCGGATGTCGTGATTGGCGCGAATGATCGCCGCCACCGGCACGTCGCAATATTCGGCTATATCGGACAGCGTTTCGCCGCGATGAATATAAACGAATTCTTCGCAGTTGCCGTCAAGGCGTTCGGCCCTGCGCTCATTATTGCGCGCATGCGCCGCGCGAGCCGCATCAACGCCGTACCGCCCATCAACGCGCCGTCCGTCATAGTAGTCAGTACGATTATACGAAGATGTTTGCGCCGTCGCTGGATAATTATAATCGGCGTATCTGTCATTTTCGTATGCGGAGTAATAACGCCGGTCATTGCTTGCACAAGCCGTCGCCGTTAGAGCCATCAGGCTGACAGCGCCTGCGCTTTTTAAAATTCGCAACGTCCTATTAGAGCAGGCCATGGTTTATCTCCTTTGATTTAATCAACTACAGACCCCCGCCGAGAAAACCCAACTGTCATCGGCGTTTAAAAGGTTAACAAAGCGCTACGCAGTTGGTTCCCCTCTCGGTTCGAACTCAGCGCC
This sequence comes from Hyphococcus sp., assembly GCF_965228385.1. Taxonomy (GTDB): domain Bacteria; phylum Pseudomonadota; class Alphaproteobacteria; order Caulobacterales; family Parvularculaceae; genus Hyphococcus. The sequence continues at coordinate 2,964,805 of NZ_OZ245810.1, forward strand.
GCCGCCTCGCCGTTAGCCTGCGCTTTGCGCGGCGCCGCATTTTAGCGGAAACCGGTTTTTTACCGGCCAGTCAGTAATTTAGCTTTCATTGCCAGATGCTTTTGAAACGCCGTCCATAAAACTGAAAACGCTCTTCCAATTCGCTAGACAAAGACGCGCCGACCCAATAAAGCCGCCGGCATGACCAATGAACTTTTCGCCATATTTGTGACCGCTTTCGCGACGCTTTTTATTGTCATCGACCCGATTCTGGTGACGCCTATTTTTGCATCGCTCACAAAAGACGACACGCCGCGCGAGCGTCTGCGCATCGCGGTGATGGCGGCGATCTATTCCGTTGGCGTCCTGATGTTTTTCGGTTTTGTCGGCAACGCGCTTTTGCACCATCTGGGGGTTAGCCTCGCGGCGTTCCGCGCCGCCATGGGTATTATTCTTTTTATTATGGGCTTTCGGATGTTTTTTGATCCGGACAGTGAAACGCAGGCCAAAACGCCGGGCCCGAAAGCGTCGGCCCGTGATAATATCGCATTTTTTCCCTTGTCGATCCCCATGCTCGCCGGCCCGGGCGCCATTGCAACCATCATGCTGGTGATGGGCCCGGACACACAATTGGTGGAAAAAGGCGCCGCCATCCTGGCCGTAGCGATTGTGCTCGCCATCGCCGTCCTGATGATGGCTTTCGCCAGCCGCATCGGCGATGTGCTGGGGCGCACGGGCATGAACGCCATCACCCGAATACTCGGCATGCTGCTGATGGCTCTGTCTACGCAGTATGTTTTCGACGGGATTCGCATCGGCATTCTTGAACAGGCGGCGGGCGCCTAGCCGCCAAGCGCCGACATCGTCTCGGAAAATCCGTTATCGCCGGGACTGGCGCCGTATCGCAAAGTCCCCCCTCGCAGCGAAGCGCCGGAACCGTCGCCGGCGCACACAAAGCGTGTTATCTGCGGCGCATCTCCACGGCGGCAAACCGCCTCGAGCGCGCCAAGGGCTCCGTCGCAGGAATCGGCGATGCTGGCGCCGTCCGGCCAATCTGCGGCGGAACGCCAATCGATCACGATGTCAAAATCCATGCCGCATACGGATTGCGTGAAAGAAGCCTCACGCGATAACGCTCGTTCTTCGGCGTTCTGGGCGCGGCTTTCCTTTAACGATTGCGACGCCGCGACGGAGGGCGCGCAAAACGCGAGAAGCCCGGCCGCCAGGGCGGCTGTCAGCTTGTTGCGCGATATATCAGCGGCGCGTTTCATCACTGGAAACCTTGTCTCTTCAATAGGGCCCTTTTAAGACGCAAACCTGTCAAACTTCTAAACCGCGTTCGAAATTTGCACCGGTCAAAGGGATTCTTCCAGAAAGTGCATGATTTCGGCCGAGGACGGCCGACCCTGAATATCCTGTCCCGGAACATACCGTATTTCAAGAATCGCCCCGCCCATCGAGATTTCCGGATCGGAAGACGGCAAGAAAACGACCCGCTTGATACGCGCCGCAACGGCCGCGGCGCCCGTTTCGTCATCCGCGACCAAGGACAATCCTTTCGCCGCCGTGACAATAGCGTCGGCAAGGACAGCGGAGTTCGCATTCGCCGACCTGTCCCCGGCGGAAATATCGAAATAAATAGGCGCGCCGGTCAACGCGCTCAGTTGCGCGCTCGCCCCTTGCGCACGCCGGACAACCGTTTCCCAATCGGCGCGCCCAAGCGTCAACGGCCGGTCATCGCCAAACGACTTCGACGCAGCGACGCCGCGGACTTCTCCCGGCCAATAAACAGTCGCCCCGCCATAAGCGGCGATTCGCAGCAATGTGTCTTCACGGGAATTTTTATAAATAACATCTCCGCGCGGCGCCCTGGTGGCGGATAGTTCATAAATTTCCGGCGAAGGCCCCGCCATATCGACAACGCATTCCAGACGAGGGTCATTTTCTCCGCATAGAAACTGTACACGCGCAACCCCGCCGCGTTCTTCAAACAGGAACATGCGGTCATCGCTGGCAAGCACATAGCGCTCGACAATGCGCGCTTGCCGGCGCTGGTCGCGTTCGCGCCTCTTGCCGACAAGGGCGGAAAAAGGGTTGTTGGATTGCAGCGCATTTTCCGCCAGCGCAAATTTTTGCAATTGCATTGGCGCGCCAAACGACGGCGCGGTCAAAACAAAAACCGCGGCGGCAACAGCAATAAGTAATCTCGGCGCGCCCAAACTGGATTCTCCGTCAACTGACCGGCGACCGTAAATTGAAATCTTGGTGAAAAAAGGGCCTTGCGGCAGGATTTTTCACCGCAAGGCCTATGAAATCTTCAATTATTCCAATTAGTTACGACGCGATATACTGCCCGCCGTTCGCTGACAGAACCGCGCCGGTGATAAAGCCCGCTTTTTCGTCGGCCAGAAACGCCACGCAGTCCCCGATTTCCTCGGCGCTGCCCAGCCGGCCGACAGGAATTTGCGACGTGATCTTTTTCAGCACATCGTCATTCATCGCCGCCACCATCTCCGTGGCGATATATCCCGGCGCGACGGCGTTCACGGTTACACCCTTGAATGCGCCTTCCTGCGCCAGCGCTCGTGTAAAACCGATCATGCCGGCCTTTGCCGCCGAATAATTCGTCTGTCCCATCTGACCTTTCTGGCCATTGATGGATGAGATATTGACGATGCGTCCGAAGCCGCGCTCGCGCATACCCGGAAACACCTGGTGGCTCATGTTGAAGACACTGTCGAGGTCGGCGCGCATGACCTCCGACCACTGCGCCGGCGTCAGTTTATGGAACATGCCGTCACGCGTGATGCCGGCGTTGTTCACCAGAATATTAGTCGGCCCTTGCGCCTCTTCAATTTCCTGAACGCCGGCTTTGCACGCCTCGTAATCGCCAACATCCCACTTAAAGACATTGACGCCGGTCTCGTCCTTGAACTTTGCGGCGGCCTCGTCATTGCCGGCGTAAGTGGCGGCGACCGTGCAGCCCTTTTCCTTCAGCGACATACAGATCGCACGGCCGATCCCGCGCGTGCCGCCAGTCACGATTGCTGTCTTTCCCATGTCGTTTCTCCCTGAAACGCCGGACATTGCGCCGGCTTGTTAAAATACGCGACCATTGATGCGCCCTTGCGGCCGCTACTGGCTAGCGTTCAACACAAAGCGCCACGCCCATGCCCCCGCCAATGCACAATGTGGCGAGCCCTTTGGATTTGCCCGAACGCTGCAATTCGTAGAGCAGCGTCGTCAGAATACGCGCGCCGGACGCGCCAATGGGGTGACCGATGGCGATCGCGCCGCCATTGACGTTGACCTTGTCAGCGTCCCAGCCAAGTTCCTTGCCGACCGCCAGCGCCTGCGCCGCGAAAGCTTCATTCGCCTCGATCAGATCCAGATCATCAAGGCGCCAGCCGGCTTTTTCAAGCGCCATGCGCGACGCCGGCGCGGGACCGATGCCCATGAGGGACGGATCGACGCCGCAATGGGCCCATGATGCGATGCGCGCCAGCGGCTCAAGCCCGCGCTTTTCAGCTTCTTTTTCCGACATGACGAGAATTGCCGCAGCGCCGTCATTGAGACCGGATGCATTTGCCGCCGTCACCGAGCCGCCTTCGCGTTTAAACGCAGGCTTCAGGCCTGAGACATTGTCGATGCTGACGCCCTCGCGAATATACTCGTCTTCCTGGAAAACGGTTTCGCCTTTCCGGGTCTTGATCACCACGGGAACGATCTCATCCTTGAATTTACCGTCTTTTTTCGCGGCTTCCGCCTTGTTCTGGCTGGCGACCGCGAACGCATCCTGGTCTTCGCGGCTGATCTGGTATTTTTCCGCCAGATTCTCCGCCGTCTGACCCATATGATAATCGTTGAAAGCGTCCCAGAGACCATCGACGATCATACTGTCGACAAAATTTTTGGGGCCCATTTTTACGCCGTCGCGTAAATGCGCGACATGCGGGGCAAGCGACATATTTTCATGTCCGCCAGCAACAACAGCTGACGCATCGCCCAAGCGCACCGCCTGCGCGGCCATGGCCACGGCCCGAAGGCCCGATCCGCAGACCTGATTGATGGTCATTGCAGGCGTTTCCTTGGGAATGCCCGCGCCAATGGAGGCCTGTCGCGCCGTATTCTGTCCCTGTCCCGCCTGAAGAACGTGGCCCATAACGGTTTCGCTCACATCCTCGCCGGAAACGCCCGCCCGTTCCAGCGCCGCTGCAATGACCGTCTGTCCCAGCGTCGCCGCTGGAACGCTCGCCAGCGAGCCGCCGAAAGACCCCACGCCGGTACGCGCCGCCGAAACAATAACTGCTCCGCTCATAAAACCTCCACACCTTTCAAATACACGCTTGTCAGGCCGACCAGATTACACACTGCGGCCGCGAGAAACGCGAAGAATAAACGATCTCAATGGCTTAACTGCGATAAAACTTTGTTCTACCGCGTATGCAAAACCTAATTTCATGCTATAGCATGATTAGCAAGTGCACAAAAAGCATGCAGTGCATCAAATGCAGCGCTGCAAATGGCACGGGAGGGTATCGAATATGGCTGACAAGACCAAAGGCCGCTCAAAAGCCGATGGCGATGCGATCGTCATCAAAAAATACGCAAACCGCCGTCTCTACAACACGGCGAGTTCGTCATACGTAACGCTCGATTTTCTGGCTGAAATGGTGAAGGAAGGCGAAGATTTTGTCGTTTTTGACGCCAAATCCGGCGACGACATCACGCGCTCTGTTCTCACGCAGATTATTTTCGAGGAAGAAAGCAAAGGCCAGAATCTTCTGCCCATCCAGTTTTTGCGGCAATTGATAAAATTCTACGGCGACAGTCTCCAGTCCTTTGTGCCCTCCTATCTGGAAATGAGCATGGACGCCTTTTCGAAAAATCAGGAAGAAATGCGCGCGCGCATGCGCGACACATTCGGCGGCGCGCCCGGTTACGGCATGTTCGAAGAGAGCGTTCGCAAGAACATGGAGCTGTATGAACAGGCGATGAAAATGTTCTCGCCAATGGGCGCCGCCTATGCCGCGCCAAAATCCGCCGGCGCAAATGCGGGCGCGCAAAAAGACAGCGACGACATCAATGCGTTGAAGGACCAGTTGTCCGCGCTCAAGGAAAAACTTGATCGTCTTGAAAGCGACGATACGTAATTCGCCAGTTAGATTCGCTCGGCGCGTTGCGGCGTATCATTGGGCGCGCCTTGCGGCAGCCATGCAGGATTTGTTTCAGGCTTGCCAAGCAGATAACCTTGCAGAAAGTCGACGCCAAGGCCTTTCAGCAGCATGGCGTCGGCTTCATTATCGACCCATTCCGCCACTGTCTGCATGCCGAAATTACGCGCCAGGTCCAAAAGCGTGCGCACGAAAAGCTGATTCTCACGCGAGGCTGAAACGCCGGTGACAAACGAACCGTCGATTTTCAGAATATCGATATCCATCGCTTTGAGATTCCGGAAAGACGTATATCCCGCGCCGAAGTCGTCAATGCCGAAAGAGCAACCAAGTTTTTTGATTTCAGAGACGAACTCGATCGAAGCGTCGATAGCGTCAATCACCTGTGTCTCCGTCAGTTCAACCGTAATGCGATTGGCCAGGTCCTGATTGGCGCGCAGAAGCGCGATATATCCTTCGGCCCAGACGAAGTCTTTCACCGTCTCCATGGAAATGTTCACATTGAGATGAATGTCCGGGCAGACCGCAAGCGTGTTCATAGCGAGTTCAAGAACACGCCGGTCTAGCAAATGCACAAGACCAAGACGTTCTGAGGCGGGAATAAATTCCGGCGCCGGGATGTTCTGACCGTCTTCGCCGAGCATGCGGATCAGGCATTCGAATTTTTTCGGCGTTTCACCGAGGTCGCTGACAATCGGCTGGAAAGCCAGGCGGATGCGACGTTCGTTGAGCGCGGTCAGAATGACGTCCGACATATGCGAATTGCGGCGGCGCATACTGACGGCGTCCGTCTTTTCGCTGAAGGCGGACCAGCTCGACTTGCCGATGCGTTTGGCGGCGTCAAGAGCGGCTTCGGCCCGCGTCATAGCGGCGTATGAATCGCCCGCCTGCTCGGGAAGACGCACTGCCCCGAGACAAATGGAGGCGGCGACAGCGCCGCCCTTGGCCTCGATAACATGCTCGCGCACGACGTTCAGGAACCGCACGCAAAGCTGGCGCAATTGTTCTTCATCGCAGTCCGCGATGATAATGCCGAATTTCGTTCCGGCGACGCGGCCAATCTGATCGTTCGGTCCTAAAAGGCTTTCTAATCGGTTCGCCACTTCGACGATCACCATATCAGCCGCTTCGAAACCGAAATCGGCGTTCACGGCGCCGACATCATCAACGCCCGCCATAAGATAGGCGCCGGTGGTTTCACCGGATGCAAGTCGGTCAATTTGTTCGTCGAGCACCTTGCGCAAATATGCACGATTGGAAATACCGGTTAGGTCATCATTGATGGCGAGTCTTGAAAGCTCCGCTTCGCGCTGTTTGCGGTTTTCAATAGAACGAATAACCCCGATGAGCCGTCTCTGGGGACCGGCGCCGATCCATCCGCCGCGCTCCTCAACCCAGTCGCCTGCGTGGTCGTTCGTTTTCAGACGGTATTCACACGCATAACTATCCTGATCGCCGGCGAAGGCGCTGGCGCGCTCTGAATCTTCCTGGCCATATATCCTGGACGTGAATTCTTTAGCGGTAGCTGCGAGATCTCGGCCGTTAACGGCCAGAATCCGCGCCGCCGCGTCTTCGTCCGACCATTTCAGATCGTCGGCCTCTGGATTATATTCAAACATTGTCTGCAGGCCTTGATCGCCTTGAGACATGCTTGAACGACTCTCGCCGGAGTCATACGAAACCGCTGACGGCGCCTGCGCCACGTCGCCATGCTTTATGCCAGGGAACGCTTTCGCGTTTTCTACCATTAAACCCACTTTCGCCATTGCCTGAAAACCTTACACGCCAAGCCGTAAATAAAATTTGAAACGCCATACGTTCTCTGATGAAATAGGCGCGGCGCCGTTATTGCGTTTCACCCGTTATGAAAGAAATTATTAACCTTCCGGTTTTGAACAGCGCCCGCAGACAACGGCTGGCGGCGCGGTCGATTGCGACGAGAAATATGGCGCAATTACCGACGACCAGCGCGGAGCCCGCAGTGAAAGCGACGCTCATTCCACTAACATCCAGCCGCCGCGCGCATGCGCCATCGCCGAAGGCCGGGGTCTATTCCCAAATTGAAACGCGCGCGTCCCAATACGGGGCGCACGCGCTGGATGTTTATTATTAAATTTTGAAATCCGTCGCCGCTTCAATCGAGGCGTGACGCCAGCTAACCGACGCCGCCCCCGACCGCCAGATCGCGCCGGGCCGTCACTGTCGTCACAATAAAGCCGGCCATGAAATCGAGAAACGTCATCGACATGTAAAGGAAGAAAACGGAATTGCCGAACCCTTCTACGATGATGAAAAGCAGCAAGGCCACGACAAAAACCACGACCGAAAGCGCGTGGTTCATAATGGACTCAGAACCAGTCTTGGTCGATCGTAAGAGCTCGACAAAAAGCAAACCCATACTGGCCAGTAAAAATACATCGCCCCAGCTTACGTCCCATATATCGCCGGAAACCATCGGCAACTGAACGAATGTGACCTCGTACCAGGGAATGGTCGCGGTCCCGACCGCGCCCGTGAGCGATAAAATCGCGAAGACAATCAAGCTGATCGCCAGCAAGGGAAACATTTGATACATGAGACGAAAATCCTTCTTTTTTCGCCGCCCCCCGAATAGCACGCCAGCGGCCTCATCTGATTTATCTTAACACGGGACCCGGCAGGCGCAAAAACTCATTTCCGCGCCGATTCAGTAATCTTTCCGGGGTTTTTTGCACGCGCCAGTAGCCACAACACCCCAAAAATATCGCGAAAGGCGACCACGAGCCGGCCAAAATTCGAGTATTTCGAGCGCCCATGTGCACGCGCGCGATGGCCGACCGGCGCAAAAATGACGCTGTAGCCTTCACGTTTCATCAGCGCCGGCAAATAGCGATGCATGTGATCGAAATAAGGCAAATTCAGATAGGCGTCGCGGCGAAAGACTTTCAGCCCGCAGCCTGTGTCCGCCGAACCGTCTCGCAGCAACCTGCGCCGCAGGGCGTTCGCTGCGCGCGAAGCCCATTTCTTCGCCGCCCTGTCTTTGCGCGCCACCCTCTCTCCCGCCACCATGTCTGCGCCGCTTTCGTCAAATTTCACCAGCAGCGCGGGAATGTCGGCGGGATCGTTCTGCCCATCGCCGTCCAGCATCGCCGTCACCGCGCCGCGGGCCGCCAAAACACCGGTGCGCAACGCACGGCTCTGACCCGCGTTTTTTTCATGCGAAATGATACGAAGTTGGGGAAACTGATCCTGGGCCTTTTTCAGCACCACAAGCGTGTCATCCGCGGACGCATCGTCAACGATGATAATTTCGTGGTCCATATGCGACAGGGCCGCTGCAATTTCCGCGACAAGCGCCGCCGCCCCGCCCGCCTCGTTCAACATGGGCGCAACGACGCTGAGACCAGGCGCGGGCCCGCCTGACGTTGACATTTCCATATCGTTTCTCGCATTCCCGCCCATCAATGGCACATAGCCGACCCGCGCCAATTGGTCACCTCCTGCTGTGATCAAACGCGCAGCAAGACAAAATCGGACCGCGCGGCTAAGTTAACGCAGAAGAGGGGGGTGATCTGACATGACGCCGGTATTTCGCGATCTGCGCATCATTATCGTCGCTGTCTTCGCCCTTTTTACGGGCGCGGCGGGGATATGGTCCCTGCCTCCGCTTGATCGCGACGAGGCCCGCTTTGCGCAGGCGACCGCGCAGATGCTGGAGAGCGGCGATTTTATCGCGATCCGCTTTCAGGAGGATGAGCGCAATAAAAAACCGGCTGGAATTCACTGGCTCCAGGCGGCGAGCGTTTCCGCGTTATCCGCTGAGAGTGAGCGTCAGATCTGGGCCTACCGCATACCATCACTCATCGGCGCTGTTTTCGCAGCAGTTTTTACATATCTCGCCGCCCTACGCCTTTACGACGCCCGCACAGCGCTGGTCGCGGCACTATTGCTCGCCAGCGCGCCTGTCGTCGCCGCCGAGAGCACCATCGCAAAGACGGACGGCATGCTGCTCGGGCTGGTCTGCCTCGCGCAGCTGGCGTTCATCCATATTTATGCGCGCGCGGAGGAAAGTCAGCGCAAAACGTGGCGATGGCCTTTACTATTCTGGGGCGCGCACGGAGCGGCGGCGCTGATTAAAGGACCGATTGCGCCCATGGTGTCACTGCTGACCGGCGCAGGTCTTTTCGCCGCAAAGCGCAACATGAGATGGCTTCAGGCCATGCGGCCCGTGTCAGGGTTTTTCATCCTGGCGTTGATAACTGCGCCATGGGTGATTGCGATCGGCCTCGCGACTGAAGGCCGGTTTTTCACCGACGCCATCGGCGGCGATATGCTGGGTAAAGTCGGCGGCGCGCAGGAAGGTCATTACGGTCCGCCTGGCTATCATAGCGTTCTGTTATGGCTCTTGTTCTGGCCGGCGAGTGCGCTGATCATTCCCGGCTTGCTTGTCGCCTGGCGCGAACGGGACGACTGGCGCAGCCGGTTTCTTCTCGCATGGATCATTCCGGCATGGATCGTTTTTGAAATCGCGGCGACAAAGCTGCCGCATTACACAATGCCGCTTTATCCTGCCCTCGCAATTCTGGCGGCCCGCGTTGCGACCGGGCCTGGCGTTAAAATTCAATGGGCGGCGCGTGTTGGCGCGGCTGTTTATATAGCAGTCGGGTTAACCGCAGCAGGTCTGCTTGCGGCGTTGCCTGTGTATTTCAGCGCCGCGCCCTTGCAACTGGCATGTTTTGCTATCGCAAGTTTGGTCGCGCTGGGAACAGTGCTGATCGGCGCCCTGTTCTGGCGCGGCCGTCGTTATGCGGGCGCGCTCTCCGCCGCCGGCCTTGCTGCGCTTTACGCCTGGATCGTTATGACAACCGTTCTGCCGGGACTTTCCAGTCTTGCTGTTTCGCCGCGTCTGTCGACGGCGCTTGAAATTGCAGGGCGCCATCCCCTGCATGATGACGCCCCCCCAACGGCGCTTGTCGGATACAACGAACCTTCTGCGGTTTTCCTGCTGGGAACGCAAACAGCACTGACCAACGCGAGCCATGCCGCGGCGTTGTTAAATTCAGGCGCTGCGGGCGCCGCAATCATCGAACAACGCCATGAGGCGGCGTTTCAAAACGCCTTGTCCGGCGCTGGCGCGCTCCCGCTTGCCGTGATCGACGGGCTCAATTACTCCAACGGCGATGAGGTCTCGCTCACCATTTACGTGTTGCGACCGCCTGAACCCGCTGAACAGTAGTTTGATGCAGACCGTTCCTGACAACACTCCCCTGCTTTCGGCGCGATGGCGTTCTTTCTGGGCTATCGCCGGCGCCGTCACTGTGCTGCGTATCATAGTGCTGGTTTTCTCACAGGCGGAACTTGGACCGGATGAAGCGCAATACTGGTACTGGTCGCGCGATCTTGCATTTGGTTATTTTTCAAAGCCGCCCCTGATCGCCTGGGCGATTGGCGCAACCACGGCTCTTTTCGGGAATGGCGAATGGGCGGTGCGCCTCTCGGCGCCGCTCTTCCATTTTGGCGCGGCGAGTTTTCTTTATCTCATCGCCCGCGACGTCTTCGACAGACGCATCGCGTTTTGGACCGGGCTCGGCTGGCTCACAATTCCCGGCGTTATTTTATCCTCTTTCATAATCGCCACCGATGCGCCGCTTTTGTTTTTCTGGTCCGCCGCGCTTTATTTTCTATTTCGGATAGTCAGCGCCGAGCAGCCGGCGCGCCGCGATTTCGCAAGACTCGGCGCCGCCATCGGCCTCGGTCTCCTGTCGAAATACGCCATGATGTACTTCATCGCCGGGATCGTCATCTCTCTGGCGTTTGCCCCGCTCAGGCAAAAAATTCTCCGCCCGGCGATTGGCTGGACGGTGCTCATCGCTCTTATTCTCTTCGCCCCGAACATTATCTGGAATTTGCAGCATGATTTTCAGACTCTCTCGCACACAGCAGCCAACGCCAACTGGGGCGCCTCGCTGTTTAAACCGCTAAGCCTTGTTGAATTTATAGGCGGGCAATTCCTGGTGTTCGGCCTTATACCATTTGGCGCACTGATCATTTTAATCACCCGCACAAAGCCGGGCGGATGGGATCGCGATAATCTTTTGCTGATTGTTTTCGCGCTCACGCCCCTGCTTGTTGTCGCAGCCCAGGCGTTTATCTCCCGCGCGCACGCCAACTGGGCCGCCGCCGCCTACCCCGCCGCTTTGCTCATTGTCACCGGATTTCTTTTCCGGTCGGGTCTTGGATGGCTCGCAAAGGCGAGCGTTATCCTGCACGCATTTTTACTGACCGTTTTTTCCATAGGCGTACTGAATCTTCGCTTCGCTGACGCCGTCGGCGGCGCGCGCGCGGTACAAGATCTGCGCGGCTGGGAAGAGCAGACGGCGGCGATAGCGGCGCGCGGCCAAGGCTACGACGCCATTCTTATTGATGACCGGTATTTGATTTCGGAAATGCTCTATTACCAGCGCCATGCAAATACCGAAATCGCAGCGCTCGATCCGAACGCCAGCGTCAGCCATCATTTCGAAGCCTTCAAAGCCTTTGAACCGGAGCGTCACAAACGGGTCCTTTTCGTCACGACGAGAGATGACGACGCCCATGTCAATTACCGCTTTCGCTCAATCGAGCGGCTTGGCGGCGTTAAAGCCTTAAATGGATCTAGCAAGCCGCGTCGCTATACACTCTACGCGCTTGAGGATTACGTTCCTCCTGGTCCGGGACGCAGACAATTACGCGATCAACGCTGAGACTGGCGCCGCGATATCGAGCGAGCGCGCCTGACGCCGCTTCCGCCGCGCCGCGCGCGAAAGCCGGCAAGACGAAATATTTTCAAGAACGCCCTTTTTACGAACAGCAGCCCGAATGCGATCCACAACGCGCCATCCACAAACCACAGAAAAGGTTTCGGATATGCGTGTGAGAAATGCGTGTGAAAATAGCGTATAATCCCCGCGGTTTTACGCGCTTCGATACGCACCGGGTTGGCGCGGCTCGAACTTTTGAAATGGAGAACAGATACAGCCGGATTGAAATAGATATGTCCGCCCGCCTTCGCAAATCGCAGACAGAAATCCACATCTTCCACATGCAGAAAATAGCGTTCATCCATGCCGTCAACAGCGTCGAAATCCTCTCTCGGCAACAGCATGACTGCGCCGGATAGCGTCGGCACTTCGATAAGACCCTGAGGACATTCGTCTGTATGCATATTGAACCGGCGAAAATAAGGGTGTCCCGGCGCCAGCTTGTAAAGCCGGGTCAATTCTACAAACGCTGTCCACGGCGTTAATACGCGCCGGCGCGACCCCTGCTGCTCTTCGCCGTCCGGGCCGACCAGTTTTGCGCCCATCAACCATGGCTGTTCAATATCGCGCGCATCGGCCAACAGGCGGGACACGCTGTCAGGCTGCATAATTGCGTCTGGATTAATAAAAAGCAGCAACTTGCCGCTCGAATGGCTAACGCCGAGATTGCAGCCGGCGGCGAAGCCGATATTGCCATGCCCGGATACAAGTTTCACAGACGGCGCGCCTTTAGAAGAAGTCGCCGCGTCGGCGTGCCCCGGAAAGTTTCCGTTATCGACAATAATAATTTCTGCAATATCGGGCTGCGCACGCAAGGCTTCAATCGATCGCGCGAGCACCGGCCCTGTGAAATAGCTCACCACAATCGCGGAAACTGTGGGCGCGCCCTGATGTTGCAAATCGGCCTGCACGCCGCTCACCTCGTGAAACTCTTGTTCAGCGTTTTTCCAGTCTATGCGCCAGGGCAATTCCGCCTGCGGCGAGGCCCATCGCCGCCAGACGCCAGACCTGCCACAAACTTCCCTCCACCGTAATCGAAATCAGCACCGCCGCAAACGCGCCCAGTATCGCCGCGCCGACAGCCTTCGACATGCTTGCGCGTAACAGGGATTTCATCCCGAAAAAGATGAACAGCGCAAGCGCTGCAACACCCTGAACGCCCAGTTCAAGCCATATCTGAATAAACAAATTATGCGGATGGTTCGGAATTACCGATAAAGGCGCCGCAGATCCGGGCACCGAAATCATTGGCGCTGTTTCGTTCCATATGCGCGCATAGTCTGCGCCAAAGCCGAACGGCAATCCCTTAAACGCTTCGACGCTGGACGCATGCCATATGGCGAGGCGGTGGAGTGACGACGACGCGCCCGCAAGCTGGCGGTCCGACAATGTTTCACTTGCCGTTACATAAATAGCGTCTACCGGCGCCAGCGCCGCAAAGACCGGAAACAGCAACAAGGCGGCGATCGCGCCGCAACCGGCAAGGCGCAGCATGAACCGCCGATATTCCAGCGCCAGCAACGCCGCGATCAAGCCCGCCCCTATGGCGACTATGTTGGCGCTGACATCGTTCATGAACGCAGCTGTAACGCCGATGGCCAGAATGCCGGCAGCCGCGCCCCGCGACCAGATGCGAACCGCAATCGCGGCCGCAGGAAATAGCGCGGGCGCCAGCGCAGTGACGCCGCGCCCGAGCGAGATAATATCCCGCGCGCCGCCGGGCGAGGCATCCTTAGGCGGAAGAATATCACGCAAATAGCCGCCGCTGGCCCCCTCAATCGCGAGAATAATCATGCCGCCGGCAATCGCGAGAGAAAAAGCGCGCCCCAGCCGCCACGCCCATTCGCGTGAAAGGTTGAGCGAAAACCAGACAACTGATCCGGCCACCAGCGCAGGCGCCAGCACCCACAGGAAAAGACTGTAGTGATGCTTCGGCGACCAGAACCCTGACAGGAAAATCCAGAAGCAAAAAAAGAGTAGCGCCACGAACCCTGCAAACAAGGGATCCTTAAGGCTTGGATGGTCAAGGAGTTTCCCCAGCGCCGCTTGCCAGAAATCGCCCCGCAAAAACGCCGGCAAGCTCGCAAGTAAAAGCCACGGCGCGACCCCGCGATGTCCGAATACGGCGAGCGCCGGCAACAGAAAAAACAGACCGTACAGCCAGAGACGGCTTGCCCGGTCGCGCCTTTCTCGCCAACTGAACTGCATAGGAACTATCCGCTATGCGCGCTTCAGATCAGGCGCGCGCGATTCATCGCGGAGCGCTTGCACGGCCTCATCCAGCAACATTGACTCCTGGTCTTTCGACCCGAGCCGCCGCAACGACACTTTTCTTTCTTCGGCCTCGCGCGCGCCGACAACGGCGATGACCGGAATTTTGGCGTGAGAATGTTCACGCACCTTGTAATTGATTTTTTCCGCCCGGATATCGAGTTCGACGCGCAAGCCCGCCGCCTCCAGCGCCGATGCGACCTCAGTTGCATAATCGTCTGCCGCCGAAGTGATCGTCGTCACAACGATCTGCGCCGGCGACAGCCACAAGGGAAGCCGGCCTGCATAGTGCTCGATCAGCAATCCGATGAATCGTTCAAAAGTGCCGAAGACCGCGCGATGGAGCATTACTGGCCGCTGGCGCGCACCGCTTTCATCGACGTAACTCGCATCGAGACGTTCGGGCAGCACGTAATCAAGCTGGAAGGTTCCCGCCTGCCATGTGCGCCCGATGGCGTCGGTCAGATGAAACTCAAGCTTGGGCCCATAAAAAGCCCCCTCGCCCTCGGCGATGTCGAATTCAAGCCCGGCGGCGGTCAGCGCATCGGAAAGCGCCTTTTCAGCCCGATCCCAGCTCGCATCATCGCCGGCGCGCATTTCCGGCCGGGTCGCCAGCCTATAGGCGATATCGGTAAGGCCCATATCTTTATATACGCGGGCGAACAAATCGAGAAAGCGTTTGGTCTCTTCGCCCAGTTGATCCTCACGGCAAAAGATATGCGCGTCATCCTGAGTCATCTGACGTACGCGCATGAGCCCGTGCAGCGCTCCATGCGCTTCGTTGCGGTGACAGCAGCCGAACTCAGCCATGCGGATCGGCAGGTCGCGATAGGATTTGATGCCCTGCCGGAAAATCTGCACATGCGCCGGGCAGTTCATTGGTTTTAACGCCATCAAATCCGCCTCGCCGGTGAGGATTGGCGCATCATCGTCTGTTGACGGAATTTCATCAGGCACGACGAACATATTCTCGCGAAACTTGCCCCAGTGGCCCGACATTTCCCAAAGCTTCGCATCGAGAAGCTGCGGCGTCTTCACTTCCACATAACCGTCGGCGTCAAGCTGGCGGCGAATATACGCCTCCAGCTGGCGCCAGATAAGATAGCCTTTCGCATGCCAGAAAACCGAGCCTTGCGCTTCCTGCTGAAAATGGAACAGGTCCATTTCCTTTCCCAGCTTGCGGTGATCGCGCTTTTCCGCTTCTTCAAGGCGATGCAGATAGGCTTTGAGGTCTTTTTCATTCGCCCAGGCGGTGCCGTAAATTCGCTGTAGCATGGGGTTGCGATGATCGCCGCGCCAATAGGCTCCCGCTACTTTCATCAGCTTGAAGGCCTTGCCGATATGTTTCGTAGACGGAAGATGAGGGCCGCGGCAAAGGTCGTGCCAGTCGCCGTGAAAATAGATATTTATATTCTCGCCCTCGGGAAGATCAGCGATGATCTCGGCCTTGTAACGCTCGCCGATATCCTTGAAATGCCTGATCGCCTCATCACGGTCCCAGACTTCCTTGCGAGTCGGGCGGCCTTCCTCAACGATCTGGTTCATCCGCTTTTCGATCGCGGCGAGATCGTCAGAAGAAAACGGCTCTTCGCGCGCAAAGTCGTAAAAAAATCCGTCCTCAATATTCGGGCCGATGGTGACTTGCGTATCGGGATATAATTCCTGCACGGCCTGCGCCATCAGATGCGCTGTATCGTGGCGGATGATATCGAGCGCGTCTTCGTGTTCTCGGGTGACAATTTCAACCGACGCGTCCTTATCGATCGTATCGAAAAGATCGCGCACCTCGCCATCGACTTTCACCGCCAGCGCCTTCTTGGCGAGCGATTTGGAAATATTCTCGGCGATGTCCGTTCCCGTGACGGGGCCGTCGAATTGGCGTTGCGACCCATCGGGAAGTGTAATTGCGACCATGATTTTTGCTTCGTTTCTGATGCAGACTTATAGACGTTGAATGAGCGCCGCAGCGAGCCGCGCCGCGCCGTCAGGGCAATAGGTGAAAAACAGTTCCGGCTCAATCAGTTCGACTTCCATAAGCTGCATGCTCCCGTCAAGCAGAACGGCGTCGATCCTGGCGTATAAAGGCCTCCCCGGCACCATGGAGAGAATTTTGGAAGCCTGTGCGATCGCCCAGTCAGGCGGCGAAATGAGAGTTGTCGCGCCGCCAAACTCCGCCTGACAGCGGATATCGCCCTGTTTCGGCATTTTCGTCACGGCGTGCGTAAATTCGCCGCCCGCAAACATGAAAGAGGTTTCCCCTTCGGTCGTTATTTCGGGAATCAGCGCCTGCACCATCCCGGGCATCGCCATGACTTGCGCCGCGCGCTCAATGCCGTCCCTGTCCTCCCGGTGCACAATCGAAATCCCGCTTGCTGTGGCGCCGATTTCTGGCTTAACCACCGCCGTCGTCAGCCCGAGCGTATCCAACGCCGCAGCGATATGATCGGCGCGCGGCTCCACCCATCGCAGCGGCGCCATCGGCGCGCCGGCTTTTTCTAACTCAAGAAGATACTGTTTTGACAGGTTCCAGCGCATCAATTCAGGCGCGTTGAATATATGCGCGGCCGCCTCTTGCCGCTCCAGCCAGACAAGAAAGTCTTTTGGCTGCTGTTGATAGTCCCAGGTGGAGCGAATGATGACAGCGTCAGCGTTAGCGAACGCCGTCTGGCAGCCGTTCCACGGTGCGGCGCAAACATCTGCGCCGTACGCGCGCAGCGCCTCTGCGAAAATTTCATCGCTAGGCTGAAGCTCGGGAAAAGTCTTGCAAGTCGCGATGATGATAAGGGGCATTGGGAAAACGAATTCACATGTTGAAACATTGGCGACTGTAACGCATTAGCGCCAGCCATTATTCGCGCCATTCTGGCGCGACAAAAGCATTTTTTGAACCAGCGGACTGTAGACAATCAAGAAAACGGCTCAGCGGGGCCGTGCGTTTCCGTTTCCGGTCCGCACCGCTCTGTCCACGCCCAATCGCCAAGTTTCCAGAACTTCCATCCAACATCCGGCGTAGTGTCGGGCGGCGGATCATAGCCATGAGATCCCAGAGGGTGACATCGCACAAGCCGTGACACGGTCAGCCAGAATGCGCGTGCAAAACCAAGCCTGGCGAAGACCGTTGCGGCGTAGTGCGAGCACGACGGTTCATGCCGGCATCGCACGCCAAGCGCATAAAAAAGTGGAGACAATGAGCGGCGATAAAGCCAGATCGCGCCAATCATTATTCTGGATGCAACGTTCACAGATAACCTTGGGCCAGTTCTTTAAAAAATATGGTTAATGCGACCGAAAATTCCTAATATGTACACTGAAAATCTCCTTATCCGGATACGGTTTTCAACAGACTCGCCTGACGCGGGAAGTCGTTTGACAAGCTATCAATTCCACAATACCGAACTCTTTGTCTGGTGTGAAATTTATCTTGATCAGGCGTTGTTGTGTTTGGGGTATGAGTTATGAAACGCGTAGTGTCTTCCATCATCGCTGTCTTGTTCAGCGCCGGCGCCGCACAGGCCGCGCCAGTCACTATCGACTTTGAAAGCCTTTCCGCCGGCGATCTTGTGAGTACGCAATTTGCGGGCGTCACCATCTCCGGTGCGCGCAACGGCGCTCCCATGGGTTCGCCGAATGCAGCGATGGTTTTCGATACGGACAATCCGACAGGTAACGATAGCGACCTCGCAGCGCCGTTCGATAACCCGACGACGGGTCCTGTCGAAATGCTCATGCCGGGCAATGTCCTGATTGTTTCGACTGATGATAACGCATCCGATCCGGACGATGCTGCGGGCGGCGGCATGCTGTCGTTCCTTTTCGATCAGGCCGTCACGATTTTCAGCCTCAACGCTTTCGATATCAACGGCTCCGAAAGCATCACCTTTGACTTTTTCGATGTGAACGATGTGCTGATTACATCTATATCCAACGGCATGGTGACAACCGGCGACAATGAGTTTCTCGGGTTCAATTTCAATATTGCCGGAGTCGCCCGGCTCGCAATAACGCTGTCCGGTTCGGGCGCGATTGATGATTTGGTCTATGAGGTCGAGGAAGTGCCGGTTCCGGCCGCCTTGCCGCTGCTCTTGTCCGGTTTGGCTGGGCTTGGCTTCGCCTCTCGCCGGAAGAAATCCAAAACCGCCTAGCGGCAAAAAATCCTCAGAAATATGAAAACGCCCCGGAAAGCCGGGGCGTTTTTTTGCTCGGGCGATGTTTGCTTTCCCACGCAGGCGCGCTAGGCAAGCCGTCCCTTGTTCTCCGGAAAGACATGTCCCGCATCAACGCCCTTTTCACCCGGCTGAAAACAGAAAACCGCGCTGCATTCGTCCCTTACATTATGGGCGGTGACCCGGATTACGCGACATCGATGGATCTGTTGAAAAGAATGCCGGGCGCGGGCGCTGACATGATTGAACTGGGCGTACCTTTCACCGACCCCATGGCGGACGGCCCGGCGATTGAAGCGGCGGGCCTGCGGGCCTTGAAAGCCGGACAAACCCTCGCCAAAACCCTTGAAATGGTTCGTTCATTTCGGACTGAAGACGATCAAACGCCTGTCGTCCTGATGGGCTATTACAACCCTTTTTACGCTTATGGGCCGGAAAAATTCGTGACGGACGCCGTCGCCGCCGGCGTCGATGGTCTGATCATTGTCGATTTACCGGCGGAAGAAGACGCGGAGCTGTGTGCGCCCGCAAGGGCTCAAGGCGTTGATTTCATCCGCCTGACAACGCCCACCACCGATGATAACCGCCTGCCCGCCGTCATCAAAAACAGTTCCGGTTTCGTATATTATGTCTCTATCGCCGGGGTCACCGGCAAGGCGAGCGGCGATACGGCCGCTGTGGCGGCCGCGCTCGCCCGCATTAAAAAGGCGTCCTGCTTGCCTGTAGCGGTCGGTTTCGGGGTCAAAACGGCTGAAACGGCGCGCGAATTCGCCAAATTCGCCGATGCTGTGGTAGTGGGTTCGGCTCTCGTGAGCGAACTTGCGAAGGCGCGCGGAACACAAGGCCTTGAAGCGCGCCCCGGCGAGGCGGATAATGGCGTTAACGCGGTCTTGAAGCTGGCGGCGGATATTTCGGGGGCGATCCGCGCCGCACGCCGATCCTGATGTCCGGTTTGGGCTGACCGTAACCGAAGTAAACAAAGTGAGTGGGAAATGAGTTGGCTGTCGAACATTCCTCCAGGCATTAAAAACATCTTCAACCGGAAAGATGACGGCTCCGACGCATTATGGACCAAATGCGGCGGCTGCGGCGAGATGATTTTCCAGCGCGATCTCGACGCCGCCAATCAGGTCTGCCCGTCCTGCGACCATCATTTGGCGATCGGCCCGGCGGAACGGCTGGCGCTCATCTTTGATAATGGCGCTTATGAAGAAATCGAGCTGCCTGAACCGGTGACCGATCCTTTGAAGTTCCGCGATGAAAAACGCTACACGGACCGGTTAAAAGAAAACCGCCGCAAGACCGGCCAGCAGGACGCGATGATGGCCGCTTACGGAACGATTGACGGCGCTGGCGTTGTGGCGACCGTACAGAACTTTAAATTTATGGGCGGCTCCATGGGCATGGCGCTTGGCGAAGCGATGCTAAAGGCCGCCGAAGAAGCGGTGTCGCGTAATGCGCCGCTGGTTGTATTCGCGGCGTCCGGCGGGGCGCGCATGCAGGAAGGCATCCTGTCGCTGATGCAGATGCCGCGCACGACGATCGCTGTACAAATGGTCAAGGAAGCGGGCCTGCCTTATATTGTCGTTCTCACAAACCCGACCACGGGCGGCGTGACAGCCTCTTACGCGATGCTGGGCGATGTAAATCTCGCCGAGCCAGGCGCCCTGATTTGTTTCGCCGGCCCTCGCGTTATTGAGCAGACCATTCGCGAAAAACTGCCCGAAGGTTTTCAGCGCGCTGAATTCCTCGAAGAAAAAGGCATGGTCGATATGGTCGTGCGGCGCGCTGAAATGAAAGAAACGCTGTCACGGCTTATCCGCGTTCTCATCAAGGAACGCCGACAGGCCGCGCCTGCGAAAACGCCGGTTGTATCAGTTGAAAACCCGGCCATCGCTGCTGAAAAGCCCGCCAACACCGCCAAACCGGCGGCATTGGAAAAATCGAAAAAGACTGTTTCTGAAAGCCAGCCAAAACTGGATAAGGCCGCAGAATAAATACGGCGAACGCCAACCTATTGGGAATTAATCGCTTGAGCGACATTGAAACGGTTCTCGCGCGCATCGCGAACCGGCGGCCCGTCATTATCGATCTTTCACTCGACCGGATTCGCGCCGCGCTTTCGCGCCTTGGCGATCCGCACAAGAAACTGCCGCCTGTTTTTCATGTAGCCGGCACGAACGGCAAAGGCTCCACTGTCGCCTTTATTCGCGCGATCCTCGAACAGGCGGGGAATGACGTTCATGCATACACCTCGCCGCATCTTGTCAGGTTTAACGAAAGAATTGTTGTCGCCGGCAACGAGATTAGCGACGCCGCGCTGATCGATGCGCTGGAACGCGTCGATTCGGCCATGGGCGAAGACATGCTCACTTACTTTGAGACGACAACCTGCGCCGCGCTACTCGCTTTTTCCGAAATATCGGCCGATTACGCAGTTGTCGAAGTCGGCCTCGGCGGACGGCTCGACGCCACAAACGTTTTTGACAATATCGCCGCTGCTGTCGTTACGCCGGTTGATCTCGATCACCAGCAATTTCTTGGCGAGACTATAGCCGGGATCGCTGCAGAAAAAGCCGGTATTTTCAGACGAGGCGCTCCCGCTGTCATCGCCCCGCAATCGGCTGAAGCCATGGCCGCACTGCAGCACTGCGCACGCCGGACCGGAGCGCGGATCTTTGCTTTCGCAGAGCAATGGAGCGCATGGTCCGAACACGGACGGCTGATCTATCAGGATGATGCCGGTTTATGCGATCTTGACATGCCGCGAATGCAGGGCGCGCATCAGATCGAAAACGCCGGCGCGGCTATTGCGGCGATACGGGCCGCGGGGTTGCAAGTTGATGACAGCATCATTTCAAAAGGTCTTGTCGCCGCCAGCTGGCCCGCGCGTCTGCAGCGGCTTACGATTGGCCCCCTTGTGGAAACAGCCAACGCCGCCTTTGGCGCTGAAATCGAAATCTGGCTGGACGGCGGTCACAACCCGCATGCGGGCCGCGCGATTGCACGGGTCATGGCGGACTTGGAAGCGCGCAATTCAAGGCCGCTCGTGATGATTTCCGGAATGCAGGCGAACAAGGATGCGAAAGGTTATTTCTCTTCTTTCAACGGCCTTGCAGCCCATGTCTATTGCGTCGCCGCTGCACATGACGGCGTCATGGCGCCGGACGACGTCATGAACGCCGCCAGGCAAGCGGGTCTGAAAGCCAAAAGCTGCGCCTCTATCGAAGAGGCCGTCATTTCTGCAGCGGAAGACACAAAAGAACCGCCGAGATTATTAATCAGCGGTTCTTTGTATCTCGCCGGAGAAATTCTGCGGTCAAACAGTTAAGCGGCGGCTTCTTTCAGCACTTCATCCACCCATGCCGCAAGCTGGCTTTTAGGCGCCGCGCCAACGCGAGTCGCCACATGTTCGCCGCCGGAAAAAATCATCAAGGTCGGAATACCGCGCACGCCGTACTTTCCGGGCGTTTCGGGATTTTCATCAATATTGACCTTGGCGATAGTGATCTTGCCTTCATACTCGCTTGCGATTTCTTCCAGCGCCGGGGCGATCTGCTTGCACGGGCCGCACCATTCAGCCCAGAAATCAATAAGAACGGTGTCGCCGGAATTGATAACTTCTTCGGAAAAGCTTGCGTCGGTGACGGTTTTTACGGCCATGATTGGATACTCCTGATGCCAGGCTTGATGCTGAAAAGTGAAGATAAACCGAACTTGCCCGGTTTCAACCCGTCAGTTGATGTTGTGCAGCCGCCTTGTCGAGCATGTTATCGGGAATCAACATTAACCGTGCGTCATATGTCCACAAAAGCGCGCAGACCACCTCACGATCAGGATAGATTTTCTGAAGCAAGGCGCGGTAGGCCGCCATTTGCGCCACATAGGAAAAATCAATGTCGCCAACATTCTTCGGCGGCGGGCGGTTGGTTTTATAGTCCACAACAAAAACCTTTGACGCCGTCACGGCGAGACGATCAATCTGGCCGCTGATTTTCCTTGATGAAGACTGACCGCCAAGCTCGCCCGCAACGGGAACTTCCGCCATGGAGTCCGGCATAAAAACTTCTGCAAACGCCGGATCGCTCAGGACTGTCAACACCTCATCGCGCCAGCGTGCGCGCTCGTCAGCCTCAACATCGCCTGCGAGCCGCGCCAGTAACTTATCCGCCGCTTTTGAGCGCGCATCCGGCGTAACATCCGGCAATAATTCCAGAAGCCTGTGTAATATCCGTCCACGGAAATATTTATCGCGGCTGCGCAACGGAGAATAGGATGCATCGCCTTCGCCAGCGCCCCATTCGTTTTCTTCCCCGCCGAGCTTTGACGGCGTCAAGCGTGTTTGCGCCTTTTCCTGGGGGGCGTGCGCGAACATCCATTCGGGCGCTTCCGGCTGAAACGTCTCAGCTGTTTCATCATCTGCTGACAGTGGAGCCGTTTGCGCGCAGCTAAGCCTCTGGACAGCGCCGCCGCCATTTTCCCAAAATTCGCTTGCGCCCGTCTCAACATAATCAAGCCGGGCAAAGGCGTCTTCCGCAAGAGCGTGCCAGGTTTTTTGATTGACCGGCTTGCCGTGCGGGTCCTTGTTTCGACCGCTTTCCACGCCGCATATATACAGCCGGTCTCGCGCGCGCGTTGCGGCTACGTAAAAAAGCCGCCGATATTCTTCGTATTTGTTGCGCGCCATAGCGGCGCGGGCGTCAGCTGTCGCTTCGACATCATTCGCCTTAGGGCCAGTCAGTATACCAATCGATGATGCAGAATCATCATCGCCCATCTCAACATCAATAATTGGCCCAATATTGTTGAGACTGACTTCGCGGTGCGCATCAAGAAGAAAAACAATTTCCGCTTCCAGGCCTTTAGCGCCATGGACGGTCATAACGCGAACGGCGTCGTCCTGCCGCTCCATCTCGCGTTTGATTTCCGTGGCGGCGTGATCGAACCAGGCGATGAAATTGCGCAAACTGCGCGGGTTGGCGTTTTCAAAGTCAATCGCCTGGCGCAAAAGCTCATCTATGGCGTCGCTATGCGCCTTGCCCATACGATCAAAGAATCGCTTTCGGCCAGACGGGCTCCCCGCCGCCAGAACGGTGCTGAAAAAAGCGAATGGCCCTTCTTCCGCCGCCACGATACGCGCTGCACTAAGTTCTTCCGCCGCCTTTGACCATCGCGCTTGCTCGCAGGCGCGCCGTCTCAATGCGCCCCATAAAGTTTCACTTTTGCCCCGCTCGTGCGCCAGCGGGAAGAGATCTTCGTCATCGCCAAAACCGAAAAGCGGGCTTTTTAAAACTTCCGCAAGGGAGAGGTCGTCTGATGGGCAAAGCGCAAAACGCGCAAAGGAGATCAGGTCTTCAACCGCCGGATCTTCATTCAGTTTCAAACGGTCCGGTCCGGCAACAGGAACGCCCGCAGCCGACAGGCTGCGGATAATCTGTGAAAACAGGGCGCCACGGCTTTGCACCAAAATCAGAACGTCCCCTGGACGCACGGCGCGGGATTTTGATTCCAGTCGCTCGCCTTTTTCAAGCCAGTCTCTGAGCGTTGCCGCAATACGCTCGCAAAGCACCTGCACCGGATGATTGCCCGACGGTGCATCCACCGGCGCATCCCAAGGGTTAACCTCGAATTTTTCTGGCAAGGGCGTCAGCGGCCAAAGCTCCACCAGTCCGGCATGACCTTCTCGAAAAACGCCATGCGCAAGTTTTACATCGCCCAGCCCTTCCCGCGCTTCAACGTCGGCGAATGCAGCGTCTACAAAGGACAGCACCGGCGCCGTTGTTCGAAATGACAAATCGAGCGGCAGGCTTTCGAACGCGGTAACCTGCGCCAGACGCGCGCCAAGGTCCACTTCCTTTTGTTTGAAAAGCGCAACATCGGCGCCCTGAAATGAATAGATCGATTGCTTAAGATCGCCGACCGCAAAAAAACTGCGCGGTTCCGGCCTCGCACCGGCGCCGCTGAAAAATTCCTCAAACAAGCTTTCGATCACCGCCCATTGATCCGGGCTCGTATCCTGCGCCTCATCGACTAAAATATGATCGACGCCGTAATCGAGCTTGTACATAATCCACGCGCTCTCAACGCGATGAAACAGCGCTCGCGCGCGCAAGACTAGGTCGTTAAAATCAAGTGCGGCGCGCGCGGCTTTGCCGTCTTCATAATATTTGCGCAACCGTGCGGATAGCCGCCAGAACGCGGCGGTGTCATGATAAATATCAATCGCCTTTACCTGTTGAATGGTTTCAAACAACCTTTCGCTTAAATCATCCACGAAAGGCCTGACCCAGGGATCAATCTTGTCAGTCGCCGCGGAAGCGATTCGGGCGCGCGGTTTTGACTTATCCGAAGTCAGGAGGAATGCCTCCAGCGCCGCCCATTTTTCAGCGCTTTCAGTCGTTGAAAAATACGGCGCCAGACGTTGTGCTGCTTCTTTTGGCTGCTTTCCGTCCGCGGCCAGCCCTTCCATGGCGCGTTTCAACTCAGCGTCCACCAACGCATCCAGGAAAGCGTTTTTGATTTTTTCCGGATCGGTTTCGCCGAAAGCGCCGAGCCGCCGCGCCATGTTTTCAAGCGCGCTTTCCAGTTCATTTTGATGCGGGGCGCGCTTTACAGCGCCATCGGTCAACAGGGCGCGCAACTGGTCTTCCAATCGCTCGACGCTCAACCGGTCAAAGGCGGCCGCGAGGCCGGGATCGGCGCTTGCGTCGCACGCCAGCCGGTCCAGCGATTGATGCATGAGTTCCGCCGCCGCCGCGTCTTCAATGACGGTAAAGCCGGGCGGGGCGCCCGCCTCCAGCGGAAACCGCCGCAAGACGCTCTCGCAAAATGAGTGAATCGTCTGGATTTTTAGCCCGCCCGGCGTTTCCAAAGCGCGAGCGAACAATCGGCGCGCTTTTGCCAGCGCCGCGGGATCGCGAGGCGTGTCTTCACCCTCCAGCTCATTAAGCGCCTCCGTTAATGTCTCATCGCTGGCGAGCGCCCATTTGCCGAGCACGGAGAAAAGGCGGTCGGCCATTTCCGCCGCCGCCGCTTTTGTAAATGTAATGCACAAAATTTTCTGTGGCGGCGTATCGGCAAGCAGGAGACGCGCAACGCGGTTCGTCAAAACGCGGGTTTTGCCTGACCCTGCGTTCGCCATGACGAAAGCCGACCGTATGGGTGCGGCGGCGCGGCGCTGACTGTTTTGCGTTTTTTCGAGCGCGTTCACAGATTGTCTCCCGCCCCGTCATCGCCGTGAGCTTCGCGCTCGCGGCGGCGGGCAAGATGGTCATACGCGCCAAAACGGTTGGCGTATTGCGGGCGCGGCTGGGATGGATAACCCGCAGCCGGATCGGCGAAGTGACGAAGTATTGAAAACAGCCCATCGCGGGTTTCATCCATAAGCCGCCGCGCTTCGTCGCCGGTGAGATTGGCGGTTCTGTCTTTTTGCGTGCGCCCGCCAAGCACGCGCAAAAATTCAAAGCCGGCGACCCGCGCCGCGCCAATGTCGCCAAATCCGCCTTTCTCGACAATCAAGCCGGTAAGCGGCAACTGCGGACTGAACATAGCTTTTTGCTGCTCAAGGCTTGGCGGCGCGCCAGTTTTGTAATCGATAATGTAAGCGCCGCCTTCCGTCAGGACATCAATACGATCAGCGCGCGCGCTAAGACGGAACTGCTTATCATCCAGCGCGAAAATCCAGGCGCCTTTCCCTTCCAGCACGGCGGGGACACCTAACGCCGCGCGTTCCGCAAACCAGTCTTCCAGCCGGTCGAAAGCCGCATCGATCTGTCTGATGCGAAATCGTAATGCGGTCGCATCGAGACCAAAATCGCTTGCATGTTTGTTGAAGAGCTCTCGCAGTCTTGTTTGAAAATTCGCAGCGCCGTCCCCCCCATGTTCGCGCGCGAACAGTTCAAGTATCAGATGGAAAAGATTTCCCAGATATCGCGGCCCGAACGCCTCGCCGAGCGGATCGAGCGGATCGAGGCGCAGCACCTTGCTGGCGTAAAGCGCATAAGGATCGCGCAGCAGCGTCTCGATTTGCGTCACAGAAAGAGATTGCGGTCTCGCCGCTACGGGCGGCGTTGGAAATGGCGCGGCAATGCGCGTCGCCGGTTGCGGCCGGTCGAGCGAATCGGCGAGACCTTCCCAATAGCGCGCCTGGTAGACGTTTTCAGCAGCCTCCGCGCCTTCGAGTATATTCTTTAGACGGATAATCCAGCGCGACGGCTTTGTCGGCTTGCCGGCAGCGCGCGTCGAACGCGTCAGCAGGACGTCGCCCATTGAGGTCAGTTGCGCAAAATCATGTGCGGCGAGCCCGATACGCCGCTCCGGCGAGGGAAGCCCAAGCTTTTCACGCATGGGCCGTGAGAGAAATGGATCGGTGACAGCATCGTGCGGCCAGACGCCTTCATTAAGTCCGCCGAGAATCACCACATCTGCGGTTTGCATGCGCGCCTCGAGCGGACCGAGAATCGCGATACGCGGATGGGCCGGCATACGGCGGCGGACAATGCCGCCCGCTATCAAGCGCGTAAATATATCCGCATATTCTTCTGCGCGGTCCTGAACAATCAGCGAAAGCGAGGGTTCAATTTGCGCAAGCAGTGCGGCGCCGGCCTCGCCGTCATCGCCGCGCCAAAGCCTTTTGTCACCCGGCGCTTCGGCCAGCGCGCATAGCTGTTCCGCCGCCGCAAGGTGAGCATGAAACCTCTCTGCAAACGAACCCTCAGTTTCCGGCCAGAGCGCCGCCGCCGTCTCAAGCGCCGACAATAGCGTTTCCAGGCTTTCGCCGCCGGATAATGCAGGATCGAGTTTTCGCCGCAAGCCCGCGACGCCCGGGCCCGGTTTCAGACCGCGCAATCCGCGATCGAATAGACGCCGGACACGCGGTAATTCCTGCAGTGACAATCCGCCCCCGAACAAGGGATGATCAATCAGCGCCATCAATCGCACCGGGTCGGACACGGCCCCCAGCCAATCAGCGACGAGGCGTAAAAAAACGCCGCACTGGGTATTCGCAAACGGAGAGCCGGCGGAATCGTCTATATTGACGTCCCATCGGCGCATCTTGAGCGCGACGCGCCGCGCCAAGTCACGGTTCGGCGTGACCAGCATTACAGTGCGGTCAGGCGTTTCAATCGTTTCGCGTATTTTTAACGCAATGACGCCCGCTTCGCGTTCTTCATCACTCGCCTCGACCAGCGCCAACCCTCTTGTTGCTTCATCCATCGAGGCTTTCGCAGCCTTTGCTTCAGCCGCCCAGTCCCGCCATTCGTCAGAGGCGCCGGCCGGGCGCAACGCAACGGTGACAATATCCGCTCTCGGGTTTTTCTGTGTCACGCTGGAAACCGGCCAGGGCCTTACCTGTTCACGCGTTAACTCTAAACTTTCAATCAACGCTTTAAGCCCGCTTTGCGGATGCGGTTCATCAACAGAATTCCACACAGACGCCGGCGCATCCAGGTCGAGCCCAGGCAACACGACGGCCCCGGCGGGAAGCCTCGAAACCACGCCCATCATACGCGCCACCGCCGGCGCCGACCCGGTCGTGCCAGCGATGATTACAGGGTTTCGCGGCGGGTTTTCACGCCAGCGCCGCGTCTGGCGTTCAATCAGCGCCACACGGCGCGCCGCGGGATCGGAAAGATCCTGCGCTTTCAAAATTTCCGGCCATTCAGCCGTAATAAGCGACAAGAACTCAAGGGAATCGCGCCAATGTCGAGCCAGTTCTTCCGGCACAACGCCGCCTAAACGATCCGCCGAAATTTCTTCTGTATAAAGAGAGTCCAGCAGTTTGCCAAGTTCATCCGCCGCAGAAATCGCGCCGGCCCATCGCCGCTGGCCCTGAAAATATGCCTTGTCACGCTCAGCGACAAGACGCGCGAGAGTCAGCCGGCGGTGCTCGGTCGAAATGGGCGGAGACAAATCAGCTTCATCCTCGGCGCCGCCGCTGAAAACAACAAATTCATCTTCATCGATATCGCCAAGGGCGCGAATGCGCGGCGCCAGAACCGCGCGGGGGCTGCTGATTTCAACGAAGGCTTCGCCAAGGGCGCGCATCGCCCGGCGCGTCGGCAGATAGATCGTGACATCCGGCAGTTGGAAACCGTTCTTTGCAGCCGTTGATGCGACGCCGTCCGCAAGATCTTTTAGGAACGCCCGGCCGGGCGCGATAGAAAAAACCCGGGGCGCCGGCCCATCGAAAATATCTCCTGTCTGAACCATCAGGCCGGCGGCGCCGCGCCAAGCCGACGTTCCGCCGCTGAAAGGCCGGCCGGATCGCCCACATGCAGCCAGTCGCCTTCATAGACAACGCCAAATAGACGATTGTTTTCTGCAGCCATATCCCACAGGACTCGCGTCGAAAAAGCGCCGGACGGCCCCTTGTCAATGAGCGTTGGCGCAATGATCTGCAAGCCTGTGAAAACGAACGGCGCGTGATCGCCCGATCGCAACGAGATTTCGCCAGTGTCGCTGCGATCAAAATCCCCGTATCCGTCATACCCGCTTGTGCGTTCACTCGGAACCAACAGCAATAATGCGTCCATGCGGGTGCTGTCCCATTGATCAGCAAGTGCGGCGCAAGCCTCTTTACCGTCGCCATCAATCAGGATCGCATCGGTGTTGGTGCAAAATACCGGCGCTTCGCCAAGCAGCGATCTCGCCTTTTTAAGCCCGCCGCCTGTCTCCAGCAGCGTTGCGCGCTCATCGGATATAACAATTTCTGGCGTCTCCACGTTGCTCATCGTCGCTTCCACCTGATCAGCGAGATGATGCACATTGACAATCGCGCGCGCAACGCCTGCGCCTGCAAAGCGTTCAAGCGCATAATTTATGAGCGGTTTACCGGCGACCGGAATAAGCGGCTTTGGCGTTTCATCCGTCAACGGACGCATGCGTGTGCCAAGACCAGCGGCGAGCACCATGGCGGTTTGCGGCATTTCAGTCATGACGACCATTCCGGAAAGTGTTTTTTCATGAACTCAGCGAGCGCGCCCATGGGCTCGCGTTTCAAATCATCGCGAAAATGCGCCTCCACCCGGGGCAGCAGGTCGAGATAACGCGGCTTGTTATCCCGCTTCGCCAGCCGTGCAAAAATACCAAGTATTTTAGCATTTCTCTGCGCCGCAAGGATAGCGTAGTCACGCTCGAACTCCCCCCTGTCGACCCCTTCGCCCGTGCGGTCATAATAACGGCTTAACATGGCGTTCGCCAGTTCCGGACTGACATCGCGGCGCGCATCTTCCAGCAGCGATGCAATGTCGTAAGCAGCATGGCCGAAGAGCGCGTCCTGGAAATCGATAATACCGACGCGAGCGTCAGCTTTTCTGTCCGGCAGCCACAACAGGTTTTCCGCGTGATAGTCGCGCAGCACTGGCGCATGCGGCGCCGAAAGCGCGCCGAAAGCCTCGCGCCAGAGTTGTATATATTCACTGCACTGATCGTCACTGGCGGACGCGTTTTTTTTCAGCGGCCAATACCATTGCAACAGCAACATGACTTCAGCCTCGAGCGCGAGCGCGTCATAGTCAAGCATCTGAAATCCGGGTGCGGCGGGCGGACTGACGCCGCCGAGATGCAAATGCGCCAGAGCGTCGATCGCTGCAGAATAAAGCGTTGTTTCATCTATATCGCCAGCGACCCGCGCAAACAGATCGTCGCCGAGATCTTCAATGAGCGCGAAACCTGACTGCGCATCGGCGCTGTAGACTTCCGGCGCAGACAGACCTGTCTGGCGCAACATGTTCGATACACTCGTGAAAGCATTGAGATTCGGCCCGGCCAGCCGCGCCATGGCGTTATAGCCTAGCGTTCGGCGTTCCTGCTCGCTTGCCGCCGCCGGACAAGCCGCCTCCTCCGCGCCTGGCGGCGCGATCATCAGGATTGCCGGCAACCCATTTTTTTCGAGGCGTTCGTAACGCCGGCTTGACGCATCGCCCGCGAGCGGAGTTGCTTTTGCATCCGCCCAGCCGGCTTTGTCGAGAAACGCGAAACGCGCCTCATCAACTTTCATTTGTCCTGCATTCATGATCATTGCTTTTATATGATTCCTGCTGTTGAAAGACGGCGTTTCCACGATGGATCTGGATATAGCAGCGCGCGGCGTCCGCCGCCTGCGATCTCCAGCCGGATCAAAAGACCCTCTTCGCCGAGAACGCCTTCTACCCGCTCCGGCCATTCCATCAGGACGGCGCCGTTCTCAAGCGCTTCTTCCAATCCTAACTCCCACACATCCGCAGGTGTCTCCAGCCGGTAAAAATCAAAATGCCATAGTGGAAAAGCAGACGTCTCATACGTCTCCACGAATGTAAAAGTCGGGCTTGGCGCATCTGACACGCCTGCCAGCGCCCGGATTGCGCCGCGCGCCAGCATGGATTTTCCAGCGCCCAGATCGCCGGAAAGCCGGACGACGTCGCCGCCGCGCAAAACACCGGCTAGGCGCGCGCCAAGCGCCATTGTCGCCTGTTCGTCAGCAAGATCGATGGAAATTATCTCCGCCGTCACGAATTCCTGGTAGCGCCGCTAATCGCCGCGCCTCCTCAAATAGGACTTGCCCTCAGCCCATAAGCCTTTACATCCACGCATTGACTTTTCACAGACCAGATGACTTGAGAGCCGATGCCAAAAATCACCTATATCGAACATGACGGAACTGAACATACAATTGACGCCGAAGCCGGCATATCGGTCATGGAAGCGGCGGTGAAGAATATGGTGCCCGGCATTGACGCAGATTGCGGCGGCGCCTGTGCGTGCGCCACCTGTCATGTTTATGTGGATGAAACATGGCGGGAAAAGACCGGAAAGCCGGAATCGATGGAAGAATCGATGCTCGATTTCGCCGCCGAGCAAAAAGAAAACTCACGTCTCTCCTGCCAGATCAAGGTGAGCGACACGCTTGACGGCCTGGTTGTCCGCTTGCCTGAATTTCAGGGCTGAACGAATTCTCGCCGGCGCGGCCTTGACGACGCGTTCTTCACGTCGTTTCATGAACAAATGCAGAACATACTTTCCGCGCTCGAACCCGCACGCCCTGACCGCACCACTGCGCTGACCCGCGGCGTCACACGTCTGTTTCTGGATATGGGACTGAGCCCGCTGTGCGAATTTCGCCTCGCCAATGGCCGCCGCGCCGATGTTGCGGCCCTCGACCGGCGCGGGCGCGTGACCATCGTGGAAGTGAAATCATGCCGTGCTGATTTCGATGTAGATGAAAAATGGCCGGACTATCTTGAATTTTGCGACCGGTATTATTTCGCGGTCGACCCCAATTTTCCGCGTGATGTCTTGCCAAGCGCCGAAGGACTGATCATTGCTGACGAATACGGCGCGGTTATTTCCCGTATCGCTGAGGAGCGGCCGCTTGCGGCGGCGCGGCGCAAGGCCGTGACCTTGCGCTTTGCCCGGCAAGCGGCGCTAAGAGCGTTCGCGCCGCCCCTTTCAGCATAAAATTATTGCGGCGTGAGACGCAGCACCTCGCCAACCGGCGCGCCGCCCCGGTCTTCGGTCGTCACATAAATCGCGCCGTCCGGCCCAACGCTGACATCGCGGATGCGCGCTGCGCGATCCACAAGATAGCGTTCTTCTCCCGCCGGCTTGCCATTTTCTATCATGACGCGATGTAACGCGGTTCCGGCGAGCGCGCCGACCAGCAGATCGCCGTCCCAGTCAGCAAACATATCGCCGCGATAAACCGCCAGACCGGAGGGCGCAATTGACGGCGTCCAGTATTTTTCCGGCTGCTTTGTACCTTCATATTCCGTAAACGGCGTAATTTTCGCACCGTTGTAATCAATGCCGTATGTCGCTAGCGGCCAGCCGTAATTGGCGCCGGGCTCGATAATATTGATTTCATCGCCGCCGCGCGCCCCATGCTCTGTTTCCCACAAGATATCGCGCTCAGCGTCATAAGCGAACCCTTGCGCATTACGATGCCCTTTCGAATAAAGCTCCGGCAATGCGCCCTCGCCGAAATCAGGATTATCATCCGGGATTGATCCGTCTTCGTTCAGACGGACAACGGCGCCGAAACTTGTCGCCATATCCTGCGCTTTTTCCTTGTATCGAGAACCTTCGCCAAGCGTCAGATAAAGCTTGCCGTCGCCGCCCCAGACCATCCGGCCGCCAAAATGATGACCGGTGTCTTTCAATGGTTTGGCGTCGTATAAAACTTCAAGATCGCCAAGCGTTTCGCCGTCGAACGTCGCGCGCGCCACGCGTGTTGCGTTTTCGTCTCGGGTTCCGTGCGCATACGCCAGATAAAGCAACCGGTTTTCTGCAAAATTCGGATGCAGCAGCACATCGAAGAGGCCGCCCTGATTCCAGGCGAGCACTTCCGGAACGCCGCTCACAGGCTCTTCAACCAGTTCGCCATCGCGAATTATCCGTAGACGGCCTTCGCGTTCCGTCACCAGCATATCGCCGCCCGGCAGAAACGCCACAGACCAGGGATTGACCAGCCCTTCCGCAATCGTTTCCACAGATAGAGCGACATCACCCCGCGGCGCAGGTTCCGCCAGCGTTTCCTGCAGGCTGGCGTCGCCGCCGCCTTTCGCCTGACCGTTTGCTGCAGCGCCGCTTTCGCTGGCCGAGCATGAGGCCAGCGCCGCAGCGCAGCAGAAAAGGAAAAATGTGCGAGTGCTTCTTGGCATGGGCGGCGCCTTCCATTCAAAATTTAAATTTATCCAGATATGGGTAGGCGCAGCGACCATTCATCGTCAATATTGCGCCAAGAGGAAAAAGCTCACATTCTTGCAATGCGCGGGCTGGAAAGGCGGGGCGGCATGAACATCGTGAAACTGTTTATAGCGTATTTGACATCGGTAATTGCAGGTTATGCGCTAGCGGTTTTGTTTTATACGCAACAGGTGATCGCCAAACAGGCGGAAATTGGCGCTGTTTATACCCTGCCTCAGAAAGCCGATACTTTTTTTCAGAACCTTTCCGGACTTTGGGTGTATGCTTGCGTTATCGCGGCGACTTTTTTGATTGCCTTCGGCGTTGCATTCATCGTCAAACGCGCGCTCAAGCCGCTGGCGCCTTTTGCGTATCCAGCGGCGGGCGCAGCGGGTATGTTCGTCATGCTCATTTTAGTGGAACAGCAACTGGGCGGCGGAGCCGGCATAATCGGCGGCGCCCGCGATGCTTTCGGCGTCACGCTGCAATGTTTCGCGGGTTTAATTGGCGGCCTTGTCTTCGCCATGCTGCGCCCGCGCTAATTCTCAAGGAGACAAACCCCTCATGCTGGATATACGAAAATCGATAGCTTTTGCGCTTGCCGGCCTTTTGTGCGTGACGAATGCAAATGCGCAAACGGCGTCTGAACAATTGCAGTCCGTCATCGACGATCATTGGGCGTATACGCTTTCTGTAAACCCCGTCTTCGCCACCAGTCTCGGCGTGCGCGACTATGACGACCGCCTCGGCTCTGTTTCGCTGGAAAGCGCGGACAATGACGCCGCCAGGATGAAAGATTTTCTCGAGCGGCTTGAATCCATTGACCCCGATCAATTGTCGGATGACGAACGGCTGAATTACCGCCTGCTTCTTCTTGATGTCGGCAACGAGGTGGAGGCTGCGGAATTTGGCGGTAAATATCTCCTGATGAGCCATCGCTCCGGTCCTCACCGAACGCTCACCAGCCTACCGGACCGGGTCCCGTTCTTCTCGAAAGCCGATTATGAAAGTTATCTTTCAAGACTTGAAGACGGTCCGCGATATCTTGCTGAGGCTGCTGAGACATTGCGCGCCGGCGCCGAGGCCGGCTGGACGCAAGCCTGCGCGCCGATGGACGGCGCTGAAAACGCCATTCTCTATCATGTCGTTGACGACGCCGAAGACAGCGTCCTCATGAAGCCCTTCGAAACGAAACCGTCAACGATTTCAGACAATGACTGGCGGCGCATGAAAACGCGCGCTGAACGCCTTATAGAAAATGACGTTGTTCCCGCAATCGCAGCATTGGGGGAATTTTATGTGGAAGAATACGCCTCCGCCTGCCGTGATGAGGTCGGCGCCTCCGCTTTGCCTGATGGGGCAAACTATTATGCGTATCGCGCGCGCATGTTCACAACCACAGATCGCACGCCGCAGGAAATTCATGAACTCGGCCTCAGCGAAGTAGCGCGCATTCGCGCGGAAATGGATGAGGTCATCGAACAATCGGGTTTTGACGGCGACTTCAAAGCATTTCAGGAATTTTTGCGCACAGACCCGCAATTTTATGCAAAGACGCCGGAAGAACTGGTGGCGGCGACTTCTGTAATCGCCAAACAGGCGGACGGGGCTCTGCCTTTGTTGTTTACGAAATTGCCGCGCATGCCGTACACCGTGAAGCCTGTTCCGGCGGATATCGCGGAAGGCACAACCACCGCCTATTATGAGCGGCCCGCAGGCGACGGCAGCCGCGCTGGTATTTATCGCATTAATACATCGCTTCTCGACCAACGCCCGCTCTTTGAGCTTGAAGCCCTGTCATTGCACGAAGCCGTGCCGGGTCATCATTTTCAGATTGCGCTGTCACAGGAACTGACGCTGCCGGATTTTCGGAAATATGGCGGCTTCACGGCCTTCACCGAAGGTTGGGGACTTTACGCTGAAAGCCTCGGTCTGGACGCCGGCTTTTATGATGATCCGTATTCGAACTTCGGACGTTTGTCCTATGAGATGTGGCGCGCCTGCCGCCTGGTTGTTGATACGGGGCTGCACGCCAAAGGCTGGACAAAACAGCGAGCCGTGGATTTTATGGCCGAGAACACTGCGCTGTCGCTACATAATATCGAAGCGGAAGTGAACCGGTATATTGTCACTCCCGGTCAGGCGCTCGCTTATAAAATGGGTGAGTTGAAGATGAAAGAATTGCGTCAGCGCGCCAGCGACGCGCTTGGCGAAGATTTCGATCTTCGCCGGTTTCACGACGCCTTGCTGGAGAACGGCGCAGTGCCTTTGTCGGTTCTGGAAATGAATCTGGACGCATGGATCGCGGCTCAGGAATAAAGCCGCGCCGGAAATGAGCCTTGCGGGCGCGACCGCAAGGCTCTACAGCCTGACCTTCAAACTTTTTTGTCTTTAGACATTAGGGACAGGCGCTGTTCAGCCGTCATGCAGGAAGATCTCGCCACATTAATCCGCAATACCGCCGCACAGGTTCGGGCGCGCGATTTTATGTGGGCTGTGGGCATTAGCGCTGGCGTATGCGCGGCTTTGCTAATCGCCGGACTGGCTGATTGGCGAATAGTCCTGTTGACCTGGCTGGCCTTCTTGGCCGCCCTTGCCGTGCGGTACAGGTTTTCGTCGGGCCGCGTCTGGGCGGCCCCGGTACAGCGCATTATCGAAACCGAACTCAACGTACAGGAAGCAGAACTTGCGCGCCTGCGCATGGTGCATGGCGTGGCGCGGGTTTTGCCGGAACCTTTGTTTATTCTTGATGCGGATGGTATTGTTGAACACGCCAATCCGGCCGCCCTCGATATGGTTGGCCTCAGCGAAGCCACCGGCAAACATTTCGCCTCGGTCTTGCGGGCGCCCATCGTGTTCGACGCCGCTGAAAACGTGCTGGCCGGCAAAGAACCGGAATCCGTTGAATTCACAACGCCCGGCGCTGTTGAGCGAACCTGCCGCGCCTATATAGCGCCTATCGACCCTGGCGGCGGTAACGATCGCCTGCGCGCGCTTGTTTTTATCCGGGATCTCACGACGGAACGGCGGCTGGAGCAGATGCGGGCCGATTTTATCGCCAGCGCCAGTCACGAACTGCGAACGCCTTTAGCCTCCGTCCTCGGGTTTATCGAAACCTTGCGCGGCCACGCAAAAGACGACCCGGAGGCGCAGGAAAAATTTCTGACCGTCATGCAGTCTCAGGCTGAACGCATGCAGCGGCTCGTCGCCGACCTAATGTCGCTTTCCCGTATTGAACTAAACGAACATGTGCCGCCGCGCGAGCGCGTCGATCTCTCTGAACTGGCGCAGGATGTCATGGAGAGTCTTTCACCGCTGTTTGAAGCCGCCGGCGCTATCGTTGATTTTACAAAAGGTGATGATGCGGGTACGGAAATTCGCGCGGATCGAGATGAAGTCTTTCAGGCGATCCAGAATTTACTTGATAATGCTGTCAAATATGGCGGCGATCCGGCGATGGTCAAAGTTACCGTCGGCAGAGGCCCGGCGCCGACGCCATTCACAGACGGGGCGCCGGCGCATCGCGCCGGCGACAGCGCCGAACAGGTGGCGGCGCGGCTTGGCGTCAGCGTCGGCGAACTGGTTTACGTCCAGATCCGGGATTTCGGCCCCGGTATTGAAAGAGCCGATTTGCCCCGGCTGACGGAACGGTTTTACCGCGTCAACATCGAGCGCAGTCGGAAGAGCGGCGGCACGGGGCTGGGGCTGGCCATCGTCAAACATATTATGAACCGGCACAAAGGCGGTTTTCAGATCGAAAGCCGCCTTGCAGGCGGCACCGTCTTCGCCTGCCATTTTCAACATGCGCAGTAGATAGTACCCGCTCTTGGCTACATTCCTTTGATCTCTCGGGCTCATCACGGTTTTTCGGATTGTGGAAATTTACAGGCGCAAAAAATGCGCCTAGAGTGTGCGGCCGACAAGAATTTGTCATAAATAAAAGGCAAGTAGGCGCTTTTTCAACCAAGCGCTACTGAAGCAGAGCATACGAGAAAATGGCGACCCCGGCCCCGCAATCGACATTTCAATCCCGTCTCGCACTCGAGACCGTGTTGTCACGCATGGCTGCTCAGGTTGAAAACCAGCTATCCAAAGCCGTCAGCGCGTTTGAACGCCGCGATCTCCCCGCCGCAGAGGCGGTGATCGCGGGTGATGAACGCATTGATACGCTGGACGATGAAATCGAAGGCAAGGTTATGGAGCTGTTGCTCAAAGGACCGATGCCGGAACCCGCTTTGCGAGAAATCATGAGCATCGGCAAGCTCGCCGGCGAGCTCGAAAGGGTGGGCGATCTCGCCAAGAATGTGGCGAAACGAACGCTCGTAGTCAGTCTGGAAGCGCCGGCCAAGCCGACCTCCGGCGTGGCGCGCATGGGCCGGGCCAGCTTGCGGCAGTTCTCAGATATCCTGAACGCCTACGCCGCGCGCAACCTTGACGCAGCAAAGGCGGTCTGGGGCGGCGACGACGAACTGGACGAGCTTTACAATTCCGTTTTTGAAGAAATTCTCGTTTCCATGATGGGCGATCCGAAACGCATAAACGCCTGCACTCACCTTGTTTTCACGGCGAAAAATTTCGAGCGCGTCGGCGATCACGCCACGAATATCGCAGAAATCCTGCATTTTCTACTGACAGGCGAGCGTATTCATGAGCCGCGGCCGAAAGGCGACAAGACCTCGACAATCACCGTCTCTCCGCCTAAGCAGTCCGGTAGCGCAAGCGGTTAGGATCAGCAAAAATGCCGGCGACGAAAGTCCTTATCGTCGAAGACGAAGATGCGTTGAC
Source organism: Hyphococcus sp. (assembly GCF_965228385.1). Lineage (GTDB taxonomy): Bacteria > Pseudomonadota > Alphaproteobacteria > Caulobacterales > Parvularculaceae > Hyphococcus. The sequence continues at coordinate 3,002,620 of NZ_OZ245810.1, forward strand.
GACTATTCTCGAGTATAATCTGACCAAGGAAAAATTCGAGGTTTCCGTCGCCACGGACGGCGAAGAAGGGCTTTTGAAAGTCGAGGAATTCGGGCCGGACATCATCATTCTAGACTGGATGCTGCCGAAAGTATCCGGCATCGAAGTGTGCAGACGCATCCGCTCTAAACCCGAAACCCGGAATTTGCCGATCATCATGCTGACGGCGCGCTCGGAAGAAGCGGATCGCATACGCGGGCTGGAAACCGGGGCGGATGATTATCTCACCAAGCCGTTTTCGACGAATGAATTAATCGCCAGGGTGAAAGCGATCCTGCGCCGCATCAGGCCAGGGCTTGCCGACGACACGGTTGTATTTGGCGATATTTCCATTGACCGCGTTTCCCACCGCGTAACACGCGGCGGCAAGGACATTCATCTGGGACCAACGGAATTCAGGCTGCTTGATCATCTCATCCAGCATCCGGGCCGCGTTTTCTCGCGCGAACAGCTATTGAACGCCGTCTGGGGATCGGACGTGTTCGTAGAAGTGCGCACCGTTGATGTGCATATCGGGCGGCTGCGAAAAGCGCTCAATAAACACAAACAGGGCGACGCGATCAGGACAGTCCGGTCGGCCGGATACGCCCTCGACGTCGATTAAAAAAAGCCCGTATGAACGGGCTTTTTTTCAACGTTATCACCAGAGATTGATATCAGCCGGCGGCGCGGCGGCGTTCGATCTGTGCGGCCGGACGGCGCGGCTCGGGGCGCTCGCGACGTTGCGGCGGCTGAAACGCCATCCGCGCATGATGTGTACAATAGGATTTTCCCGTCAGCGCCGGCTGGCCGCAGAAATGGAAATCATCCTTCGCCGGGTCGCCGATCGGCCATTTGCACATATTATTTTTAATCGTGTTGACCGTGGTCTTGTCGCCCGAGTCCAATACCAAGGGCGCGATGGATTCTGCATCCGGGATGACGGAGCGCATTTCCATTCGGGGGGCTGGCTTTGCCGGCGCCTCTTCCTTGCTGCGAACAGGCGCTGGGCCGCAGCCGCGCTGTGGCTTGGCCGGCGTCGCGCGGCCGGAAAGACCAAGGCGATGCACCTTGCCGATCACCGCATTACGGGTGACCCCGCCCATTTTATTTGCGATCTGTGCAGCGGAAAGCCCTTCCGCCCACAAGGTTTTCAAAAGCTCCACTCGCTCATCGGTCCAAGCCATCTCGCCCGTCTCCTTGATTTATCCGGATCACGTTTGCCGCACTGATCGAATTCACAATATTTTGTGTTATAAATATGCGCCGCTACGCTAACGCCTAAATATAGTATCGCATAAGTTTATAAACACAACATGGCGCCATCATAAATTTTTGCCCACCATATATAGATAAATTTCCCCACTTGACGCCGTCAGCACCCTCGGCGCACATCCGTTGCGACGCAACAAAGCAGTTCATTCAATGACCGTTACGCAAACGCGCGATGCAGCGGCTATCGCGCCAGAGACCGATCAATACGGCGCAGGGTTTGGCGCCCGGCGTTTTGGCGCCGTCAACTGGCTTGGTCTGTGGACCCTTTATGTCAAGGAAGTCCGCCGTTTCCTGAAGGTGGTTTTTCAGACGGTTATCGCGCCGGTAATTTCCACACTGCTCTTTCTTATCGTGTTTACACAGGCCTTCGGAGGCGTCCGGCCCGATATTAACGGCGTACCTTTCGTTGAATTTTTAACGCCCGGCCTGATCATGATGGCGGTGCTGACGAATGCATTCACCAATTCATCTTCGTCGCTGATCATCTCCAAAGTCCAAGGCTCTATTGTAGACGTTTTAATGCCGCCCTTGTCCGCTGCAGAACTCGCCATCGCTTTCATCGCCGGCGCCGCAACGCGCGGCATCCTTGTCGGGCTTGTTACTGCGGTTACATGCGCCGCATTCATGATGGCGATTGGTGCGCCCATCGCAGTCGAATCCATTCTCGCTGTCGGTTATTTTTCGCTGATCGCCGCAGTGATTTTTGCGGCGATTGGCGTGATTGGCGGTATTTGGGCGGACAAGTTCGACCAGATGGCGGCGGTGACGAATTTTGTCATTACGCCCCTGACATTTCTTTCCGGCACGTTTTATTCTGTAGAGCGGCTGCCGGAACCTTTTCGATCTATCAGCCAATTCAATCCGGTATATTACATGATTGACGGTTTCCGCTTCGGTTTTACCGGCGTGGCGGAAGCGAATTTATTGATTGGCGTTGGCGTCACGCTTCTGCTCGCATTCGGGTTTTCAGCAATCGCCTATCTCCTGCTGCGCGCGGGTTATAAAATCAAAGAATAGCGTTTATTATGGCCCCTAGCGAACGATCCGCTGACGATCTCATTTTGCCGTTTCAAGTCGCCGACACCGCAGTTCGCGGCCGCATTGTCCGTCTCGGCGGCGCCATCGATGAAATTCTCAGCGCGCATCAATTTCCCGATCCCGTTTCCGAGCTGCTCGGGGAGGCGGTCGCCCTTGTGTCGATGATGGGCGCGTCGCTTAAATTCGACGGCAAGCTTATTTTTCAGGCGCAAGGCGACGGCCCGGCGCCGCTGCTGGTTACAGACTATTCCGCAAACGGAGCGCTGCGCGGTACGGCCAAGACAAGCGCCGAATTACCGGACGCAATATCAAATCCAGGTCTGCGCGAACTTCTGGGCGAAGGCACGATCGTGATGACCATTGACCAGGGCGCCGACATGGACCGGTACCAGGGCGTCACGCCGATTGAAGGCGATAGCCTGGCGCAGGCTGCGATCTCTTATTTCAACCAATCCGAACAAATTCCCACCATCATCAAGCTTGCGGTGGGCCGGGTTCAATCGCCTGGCGCTGAGCCCACATGGCGCGCCGGCGGTGTCATGGCGCAGTATGTGCCGGGTGAAGGCGGGACGAGAGAACGCGGCGAAGCGATCCTGCAAACTGATGAAGATCGCGAACATTGGGACCGCGCCGCCGCCTTTGTGGAAACCGTACAGGCGGATGAGCTTCTTGATCCGTTCATCAGCGCCGAGACGCTGTTATACCGGCTGTTTCACGAGGATGGAGTGCGTGTCTACGATCCGCAGCCGGTCCGGGCGGCGTGCAGTTGCAACGCCGATAAAATCGGGGCCGTACTCTCGCGATACGGCAAGGATGATCTCGAGGATATGGTTGAGGACGGCGCTATAATTGTAACGTGCGAGTTTTGCCGGAAATCATACCGGTTCACCCCTGACGGCGCACACCTGGAATGATCTGAAGATGAAAAAGAAATTCTACAAAAAAGAACTGAAAGACCTCGAACTTGAGTTAGCGAAATTGCAGGAAACCGTCTCCCGTAAAGGCCTCAAACTGGCGATCATTTTTGAGGGCCGGGACGCTGCGGGAAAAGGCGGCGCGATCAAGACAATTCTGCGGCGGATGAACGCGCGCATTTGGCGTATCGCCGCCCTGCCAAAGCCTACAGAGCGTGAACGCACGCAGTGGTATTTCGAGCGTTATGTAAAACATTTGCCGGCAGGCGGCGAAATCGTTCTGTTTGACAGATCCTGGTACAATCGCGCCGTCGTAGAACCCGTAATGGGCTTTTGCACACAGGACGAACACGAATTGTTCATGCGCGAGGTTCCCGCATTCGAAAAGATGCTGCAGGACAGCGGGCTGATATTACTGAAATTCTGGATTCACGTCTCGGCGGAAGAACAGGAAAAACGATTTCAGGACCGCGCAAACGATCCGCGCAAACGGTGGAAACTGTCTCCAATAGATTTGAAAGCGCGTGACTTGTGGATCGAGTTCACGCGGTATCGCGACAAGATGTTCGCCGACACCAGCACCGAGGCGTCGCCATGGCTCGTCGTCGACGGAGACGATAAAAAGAAAGCGCGGCTCAACATCATTCGCGCTATCTTGGACCGTGCGCCTTACGACTTTAATGAAGAGGCTTTCGAGCCGGTGAGTTTGCCCCCGCGCCCGAAAATTGAAGACAGCGGTTACGCCGAGCCGGCGCTTGATGCGCTGAATTGCGTGACCGACTACTACAAAAAGCACTGATTATCAGTCGTTTATGCGTGCCGGAACTATTTGGTTAACGCCGCTGTTGGCTTCCAATAATGAGAGGAGCCGACCATGAAGACGAAAGTTATGATTGCTGCGTTTGCATTGGCGACCGCAGGTTGCGCAACGGGTTATTACGGGCCGGTTTATGAACCGGCGAATTCGCAGTATGATGATGGATATTCGGAAGCGCGCCTGGACGACAACCGGTATCGGGTGCAATACCGCGTAGACAATGGCGATTTACAGCTTGCGCAGGACTGGGCTTTTCGCCGCGCCGCAGAACTGACCCTGAACCAGCGCTACGATTGGTTTCAGATCATCAACCGCAATCGTATGTTCCGCGATGACGCGTTCGACCGTTATGAATCATTCAGAACATATAATGATCGCTATAATGAGCGTCCGCGCTACTATGATTCACGTTATGACGATGATGCGGTCGCCGTGATTGAAATCGTCATGGGCAACAATCCTCCGCCAAGAAGCGCAAGCGTCTATGACGCCAGGAACGCCCTCGATTATACGCGCCGTTCAAGCCGTTATTGAGAAAGGCATCGCCATAAATTTGAAAAATATCGCCTGCGACGTGATGCGCGGGCGATATTTTTTTTGATCATTTAAAGCTTTTCATGCCGAATCTCGGGAACGGCGTGACGCTCCCACATTTTCACATCCCGCAACCACCGCGCATACCCATACATCAGCGCCAGCGCAAAGCCGTAAACGCCACCGCGAAAATACTGATGGGCGAGATAGCGTTTGGTAAAATAAAAAGGCAAACCGCATGTTATGCGCAACGCCAGATAGGATTTTGATTTTAAAGGGACAGGAATTGACGAGTTTCGGTTCAACTTGTCCATCAAATGCGCGGCGTCCTGATATGCATAATGCAACAGCCTTGCGCGCATGACGCCAATTTCAACGCCCTCAGGCAATCGGAACTGATCCCAGCCATCATGATCGGGCTGGCGCACGACCCGTCTGTCATAGACTTTGTGGCGGGTCTGATTGCCAAAATTCATCCACGGTTCGCCCACAGGCGGCGCCAGCGCCAGCATTGTCCGGTAAATTTTGCACGGCGGTTCGCCATATCTGAACAATCCCGCGAGTTCATCGGCGAATGCCTGCGTGACGACTTCATCGGCGTCGAGATCAAGGATCCAGTCATGAGCGCAGGCGTCCTCGGCAAATCGTTTCTGCCGCCCCCACCCTAGCCACGCCTGTTCGATGACTTCCGCGCCGGCGTCCCGCGCCAGCGATATCGTGCGGTCTGTCGACCCGGAATCAACAACGATCACTTCGCGCGCGACAAGCAGCGCCGCCTGAACGACTTCCGCAATCAACCGTTCTTCGTTTTTTGTGCGAATAATCGCTGAAACAGGCGGCTTGTCAGTCATAAGTTCCGGCGGCGCCCCGGATTAGTAGACCGTGCGCGCCGCCGCCTTGTTTCACTCATATCCTGCCGTTCGATCACCCTTCGGATTTTGAGGCGACCCAGGCGTCAACATTCTCTTCCAGAATGGCAAGCGGCACGGCGCCGTCTTTCAAAACGACGTCATGAAATTCGCGAATGTCGAACGCATCTCCCAGTGTGTTGCTGGCGCGGTCGCGTAATTCGAGAATCTTCAGCATACCGATTTTATACGCCGTGGCCTGGCCCGGCATCACGACATACCGCTCAATCGCCTTAATGGCGTCTCCTTCCGGATTAGGCGTGTTCGTCATGAGGTAATCGATTGCTTCCTGCCGTGTCCATTGCTTTTCATGAATGCCGGTATCGACAACGAGACGGGCGGCGCGCCAGAGCTCCATGGCGAGGCGGCCGAAGTCGGAATAGGGGTCCTCATAAAGCCCCATCTCTTTTGGGATGTATTCCGAATAAAGTCCCCACCCTTCAGTGTAAGCTGTAAATCCGCCAAACCGCCGGAAACTGGGCACATCCTCAAGCTCTTGCATGATGGCAAGTTGCATGTGATGGCCCGGAATGCCTTCATGATAGGCAAGCGCCTCCATCTGATATTTCGGCACATCTTTGGTGTTATACAAATTGACGTAGAATATTCCCGGCCTTGAACCGTCCGGCGCAGGGCGCTGATAAAACCCTTTCCCGGCGGACTGCTCGCGATAAGGTTCGACGCGCCGCACCACAAGATCGGCTTTCGGGAAGGTGTAGAACAGCTCATCGAGCCTGTCGCGCATGTTGTCGATATACGCGCGCGCTTGTGCAAGATACGCATCCCGCCCTTCATCGGTGTTGGGGTAGGTGAATTTTCCTTCCGGGTCCTCACGCAGATGCGCGAAAAAAGCCTGAAGATCACCCTCAAAGCCGACGCTGTCTTTTATGGCGTTCATCTCTGCGTGAATGCGTTCAACTTCTGACAGCCCGAGATTATGGATTTCTTCGGCGCTCATCTGGGTTGTCGTCATCGCCTCAAGCTGGAGCCCGTAATAATTGGCGCCGTCGGGCAGTTTCCATGCGCCGTCGTCATTTGACGCATCGGCCATTTGCGCTTCAAACATGGAAATCAAGGACTCATACGCCGGTTTGACGGATGTGTTCAGCGCTTCAATAGCCCGCGTTCTTAGCGTCTCTTTGTCGTCATCGCTGATCTCGAGATCAGAAATTTTCCGGTCGAAATCCGCCAGCATGGAAGACGACTCGCCCGTATCGTCGAAAGGCGCGCCGGAAATGATGTTTCTGGAGGTTGCAATCATCTGCTCATACGACCATTTCGGCGGATATATACCCCGCGCAAACTGGTCTTCGGCGTTTTGCTGGTGCTGGCCAAGATAGGTTTCAACGCCTTCCAGCCGCGAAATATAAGCCTCTGCATCCCCAACGCTGTCGATGCGATGCTGATTGGCCAGGAAGGTCGGCACGCCCGTATGCGGTCCGCGAAAATGGCTGAAAGCATACCAGTGATTGCGATATGGAAACCGGCGCTCAGCCAGATCGGCGTCATATTCTGCAAGCCGGTAGGAAAGCTGCGCTGACGGGTCGAGGTTTTCTATATCGAACCGGTTTTTCATTTCAGCGATTGCCGCCATCTGCAGCCTGTGCGATTCCTGCTCGAATTCGTCTGTCGCAGTGTCCCATGCGCCGTAATTCGTTTTTCGGCCGAGAAATGTCTGAAACATGGGAGAACGCGCGACCTGCCGGTCGAATTCCTGCTCAAACCATTCGTTAATTTCGGCGGTCTGGTTTTGCTCCGCCGTTTGTGTGGTCGCCTGTTCAGGGCGATCCTGCGGCGTTCGCTCCGTCGCGCCCTGCTCAGAACATGCGCCCAGCAAAACAAAGGCGCTCGCCGCGCAAAGCCAATGCGTTTTGGAAAAGTCACTCATCAATGAACTCCCGAATTTCTTCTGTGAATTGGGCGCAAAGCTAGGGACTTCTCCCTACGGCGGCAAGGGCGGTTTCAGTCAAACGCAAAGCTGAACGGCGCCGCCATACGGCGATATTCGTCAATGATCAGGCGCCGTTCCAGGGGCGGGTGCGCGCGCGCCGCGCAGGCGGGCCGCGAACACAAGCGGCAAGTGACGCCAATTTCACCGCGCGGCGCTGTCTCGATATCTACATTTTTTGTGTAAATCAGCTTTCCTGCATGTTTTATGTCACAACCCAGCGCAACTGCGCGATCCGCATTCGGCGCGCCAAACCCGCCCGCGCCGCCATGCACGGTGCGCGCAATAGAAAAATAGGCGTCGCCCTCCGGGAGCTGCACCATTTGTGTAAGGATTTTTCTTGGTTGGCGGAATGTTTCATGAATATTCCAGACCGGACACGCGCCGCCATATTGCGCGAACGGAAAAACATCTCCGGAAAATCGCTTGGAAACATTTCCTGCCGCGTCAAACCTTAAAAAGAAAAACGGCACCCCCTCCGCCCCCGGACGTTGCAGCGTGGTGAGGCGGTGACAGATTTGCTCAAAGCTTGCGCCAAAACGCCGGCCCAACGCTTCTATGTCATAGAATAGCGTATTGGCCGCATCCAGAAATCTGCGATAGGGCAGCATAATCGCGGCGGCGTAATAATTTGCAAGCGCTGCGCGGGCGAGTTTGCGCCCTGCATCATTTTCAAAGGAACCTTTTTCAACTGCACTATCAAGCAGCTTACCGCCCTCGATCAGCGCAAGCTGCAACGAGAGTTGAAATGTACGGCTGGCCTGATCGAGCGCTTCGGAGATCATCACCTGTTTTCGATGACGATCGTGCCGCCTGTACGCGTCAAGCATGACGTCATTAGGCAGCACACGCACTGTTAGACCATGCCGGTTTTGCAGCCGCGCCGACAGCGCTTCAAACAGGGCCGTTTTTTGCGAAGCCAGCGCGGAAGCCGTTTCTTCTCCCGCCCGGTCGAGATCGTCAAAATAATTCCGGGCGCCGGCAATGAATTGCCGCGCGTCCTCCACCGGGTCCTTGACGTGTCCGCCATCGGCGCGCGCCTCCATCACCGCGCGCTGGCCCGCCCTGTAGCTTTGGTAGAGCGTGGCCAGCGCCTCCCCTAAGGCCGGATTTGCTGCAAGCAGCTCTTGAATGTCTTCACGCCGGATTGATAATTCTGAAAAAATCGGGTCGGCGAGCGCCGCTTCCAGCCGCTCAAATGTCTTGTCTTCGGCGCTGGCAAAAGCGGCGATATCCAGGTCGTAGTTTTCCGCAAGCTTGATTAAAAGGTCCGCAGACAGTGGACGATGATTGCGCTCAATCAGCGCAATATAAGAGGGGGATACGCCAAGCTCCTCGGCCATGGACGCCTGGGTGAGCCCAAGCCCCCGCCGCAATTTTCGCAAGCGGGGACCCATATATGCGCTGCGTTCTTTGTCCATGGCGGGCCTCGTCGGTTACGATAAGTAATGTACTTTACATCTTTACAGAATAATAGTGTAAAGTTTTACAGCCTCACCTTTTACCCACTCCCCCCGCTGCTGTGCATATGCGACCAAATCCCAAGCCGCTGTTTTGGGGGGCAGCCTTCTGTTGACGATCCGATGGAGGGAACAATGAATAAAAGGGAAAAAATCGGGAGCAGGATAGACCGGATAATTAGGTTTTTTGCAGATCTCAGCACGATCGCGTCGTTGTTTATAACCACCAACTTTATTTCAGCGCTCGGCGGATTGGCGCTCGTCGGTCTTGGGGCTGATGCGTTTCAGGCAAGATTTGCGTCTACGGAACCAGTATTGGCGATTTTTGCGAGCCCTGTATCCGAAATCATTGGCTGGATTATGTTTGCAACTGGGCTTTCAGTATTATCTGTATTTACTTTTTATAAGTTCTGGGACAGGCGGCGCTATGATCTGCACCCTGAAGGCGCGGCGAGCTTTTCCATACCAAGACGTCTGGCGCGCAAAGCCGACCGGAAAAATATTACGGTAACGAGAGATGACATCGATCCTGAAAAATGCGTGCTGAAGTCAGCGAACAGCGCTTTTGGCGATGCATTCAATATGGAAGTCCGACGTTTTTTGAATCGCTCAATGCGCGTCTCCAGAGACGCCCTGATCAATTCGGTCGTGTTTGCATCACCAAAAGGCAAAAGCCGCGAGGAAATTTTAAAATTCGATTGCAAACTCAGCGACTGCATGGCGCGCGTATTAAATAAACGCAAAGAAGCAAATATATGGATAGACGTCAGGCCGGCAAAAAGGGACGAAGAGGATGTTCCTGCAGTCAGGTACAGAATGACTTACAAATATCGGCCGCACTGGTTACTGGGCGACAGGATATACGTTTTCATTACCAAGATCGGGCGGCGCAAAGGCCAAATTCCCATGATTTAGAAGAAAAAACAGACCGCAGGCATAACGCTTGCACTGATTAACACAAACAGCGGCGATTGCCGCAAAAGAGAAGGACGATGAGTAAGATGCCATTTGAAGATCCCGCCCGCACGCCGGCAGTCAATTTTTCCGGCATTGATCAGGAAGCCGTGGCGCGCATGCGCGCGCAGAACCGATTCAAGACCGGTCTCGATATCGCGAAATATTGTGCGAAAATTATGCGTGAGGACATGGCGGCTTATGACGCCGACTCTGCAAATTACACACAGTCGCTGGGCTGCTGGCACGGATTTGTCGGCCAGCAGAAAATGATCTCCATCAAAAAGCATTTCGGCGACACCAAAGGACGCTATCTCTACCTGTCAGGCTGGATGGTCGCAGCGCTGCGCTCGGAATTCGGACCGCTGCCGGATCAGTCCATGCATGAAAAAACATCCGTCCCTGCACTGATCGAAGAATTGTATACGTTTCTGAAGCAGGCGGACGCGCGTGAACTCGGTCTGCTTTTCCGCGATCTCGACGCAGCGCGCAGCGCAGGCGACAAATCCAGAGAAAAGGAGATTCAAAACAAAATCGATAATCACCAGACGCATGTTGTGCCGATTATCGCCGACATTGACGCAGGGTTCGGCAACGGTGAAGCGACCTATCTGCTCGCAAAAAAAATGATCGAGGCCGGCGCCTGCGCGTTGCAAATCGAAAATCAGGTCTCGGATGAAAAGCAATGCGGTCATCAGGACGGTAAAGTTACTGTGCCTCATGAAGACTTCCTCGCCAAAATTCGCGCCTGCCGTTACGCCTTTCTGGAGCTGGGCGTAGAAGACGGCGTCATTGTTTCGCGCACGGACTCTCTTGGCGCCGGCCTCACCAAACAAATCGCATATAGCGAAACGCCGGGCGATCTAGGCGATCAGTACAATGCGTTTCTCGATTGCGATGAAGTGACCCCGGAAGAGACGCAAAATGGCGATGTCCTCATCAATCGCGGCGGCAAGCTGATGCGCCCGAAACGCCTTCGCTCTAATCTCTACCAGTTCCGCAAAGGCAGCGGAGAAGACCGTTGCGTGCTTGACTGCATCACGTCATTGCAGCATGGGGCCGATCTGTTGTGGATCGAAACCGAAAAGCCGCATGTGGAGCAGATCGCAGGGATGGTCGACCGTATCCGGGAAGCCGTTCCTAACGCCAAGCTTGTTTACAACAATTCGCCGTCTTTCAACTGGACGCTGAATTTCCGCCAACAAGTGTTCGACGCCTGGGAACAGGACGGCAAGGATGTCTCAGCCTATAAGCGCGATCAATTGATGAGCGTCGAATATGACGAGACAGATCTCGCCGTTGAAGCGGACAAGAAGATCCAGTCTTTCCAGCGCGACGCCGCCAAACGCGCCGGCATCTTCCATCACCTCATCACACTGCCGACCTATCACACTGCGGCGCTTTCCACCGACAATCTCGCCAAACGGTATTTCGGCGACGAAGCGATGCTGGGCTATGTGAAAACCGTGCAGCGCGAGGAAATCCGCCAGGGCGTCGCCTGCGTCAAACACCAGAACATGGCGGGCTCAGATATCGGCGACGATCACAAGGAATATTTCGCCGGCGACGCGGCGTTGAAAGCCGGCGGCAAGGACAACACAATGAATCAGTTCGGGTAACCATTCAGGGCGGTCTTATCGTCAAGGCGATGAACGGGTCCACCAACCGGCCGCCCGAACCAAAGGCGCTTTTTTCAGGGAGGAAGCGTCGTAAAGGAAACGCCGCCGCGGAGAATTCTCGCGGCGGCGTTTTCTATTTTTCTTCAGTTTAGCGCTGGCGGCGGCGGCCTTCTGAGCGGCGCCCCCGTTCCTGACTTTGCGCGCGTTCGTCGCGGTCCTGCGCCAGCGGTACAAATTCGTCCATTGAGATTTGTTGAAACCGCGCCGCATCACCGCGCGCCGCGTCCATCATCTCTGCAGACAGGACAGCGCGCAAATGGCCGGCGACAATCGGCCCGACCGGTTTTAGACCATAGGTTTCACGCGCGCCATTTTGGTCATAAACAATTGACCAGACCATCGCACGCGCAGGATCGGCGCTGATATGCGACACCGCCGAGCCCGGCTCCCCGCTCAGGATTTCCGCCAGCTTCAACTGCGCGCGCGGATTACCCGCCCATGCGGCGCGCTTGAGCCAGAACAACCCTTCATCGCGGAAAAGCGCAGTTTCTGTGACACTGCCGCCTTCGATTTCCAAAAGGCAGGCGCCGAGTTCGTATTGCGCGATTTCATAGCCCTCGCCATAACTTGAAACGATGCGATAGGTCGGCGCCGCCTTTGCGCAGCCCTGCTTGGCTTGAATGTCGCGCGCCTTGGCCAGAAGCGCCGATGGTTGATTGACCCCGACAGGGCCGCGCCGCTCACCCGGCCCGCCGCGGCCGGAGGATGCGCAAGCTACAATCGCGGCGGCGAGAAAAAATATAGTGGCGTAACGGAAAATCGGCATTGAACCCTCGTTTTGAGAAACTGAACGCGGATCGCGCGCAGACTGAACGAACCGCCTGAAGATTTCCGTCGAAATTTTAAACTTTAAAATTTGCGACGGAAACATACTGCGTAGCCCGTTTTAATACCGGGTTCAGCGCAACGCATCAAACGCGCCCTCGAATGACGCCGCGCACAGGCTGAACCCGGCAGACCCTCCCCGCGCGCCTCCGGCCAGGCTGCCGCCCCGCAGTCTGAAGCCGGGGGCGCGCGCCCTCATTGCCCCGACGTTTCCATTGTCAGAACGGCGGCGTATGCTTCTACGCCGTAAAAAAGATTGCCGAGGCGAATATTTTCATCTGCAGCGTGCTGATTATTATCGTAATTGGCGATTGGCAGGATGACGATTGGCGCATCGGAGTTTTCTTCAAACATATAAAGCGGCAGCGAGCCGCCGAGACTGGGTGTTAAAATCAGATCGGATGCCGCGATGCGCAAAGCTTCTATAAGCGGGGTCACGCGGGCATCGCCCATATCGCTCCTCACAGCCGGATACCCCCCATTGCGCGTAACCCGCGCTATAAGCGGATATTGCGCACGCGTCGCCGCATCCGGCGCTTCACGGACGATATGATATCCCTGCCGCGTTATATGCGCCTCTACCAGATCCTGCATATTCTGAGGATCGTTTCCTTTCACCAGGCGCAAACCAATGGACGCGCTGGCGCTCGGCGGAATGACATTGCGCGAGGCAGCGCCGACTTCGGCGCTCTTCAATCCTTTCAGATTGAGCGCAGGCAACAGGAGACGCTCTCCAAGCGGCGCATTGTCCGCCTCGGTTTGGGCAAGGCCGAATGTAGCGCGTAACGTATCGTCCACATCAGGCGCCGCGGCGATGGCGTCCCGCTCAGCTTTCGTTACCGGCGCTGCGGATTTGTAAAAATCCTTGATCAGCACTTTGCCGTCTTCATCTTTCATGCTGGCGAGCAATTGCGCCAGACGCCAGCCCGGTCCCGGCGCCCAGTTGCCGTAGTGACCGCTATGCAGCCCGCGATTTGGTCCGTAGACGGTTAATTCAAGCCCGGTGACTCCGCGCACGCCAAAAACAAGCTGCGGCTGTCCGCTTTGATGCGTTGGGCCGTCGCAGAACAGCCACAGATCAATATCCGAGAACTTATCCGCATAGTTTTCCAGAAAATCATCAAGATGCCCCGAACCTGCTTCTTCCTCGCCGTCAAAGACGAGCTTGATATTTGAGGAAAACCCTATTCCCGCTTCATCGAGCGCATCTATGGCCGCGAGCAACGCCGGTATCGGCGCTTTGTCGTCGCTTGCGGACCGCGCATAAATCCGCCAGTTCTCGTCAATCGGCGCACCGTCGTCAGGAAAGGCGATTGCCTCTCCGCCGTCAGTCATCGCCGCGGAATACAACACCGGTTCAAAAGGCGGATGAGTCCAGTTCGCCGCTTCCACCGGCTGGCCGTCATAGTGAACATAGATAGCAATTGTGCGCGTTGCGCCGGGCGTTGAACGCAACCCGTAAATCAAAGGCGGCGACCCCTCGACTTCCAATAGCTCCATTTCAAAGCCGCGCTCCTGAAAGAGACTTGAAACATATTCCGCATTACGCCGAATATTGGGCGTGTCATTCGCATCGTTGGGAAGCGCAAGCAATTCTGCGAAACCGCGCAGGATTTCAGCGCCATTCGCATCGCGCCATTCGCGCGCCGCCGCCACAGCTTCGCCGGTTTGTGATTGCGCCATGACTGGCGAAATAAACGCACACAGCGACGCCGCTGCAAGCCCGAGAATTTTCTTATTCAATGCCGCCTCCCAGAAACAAAAAAGCCCGGACGATCAAAACACGTCCGGGCGAAATCACAAAGTCCCTGCAGGTTAAAGCTGGGCCTGCTTTTCCATATAAGCGTCAAGATCTTCCCTGACCGACGCCACTGCGGCCTTGTCTTCCGGCGTCGCGTTCTTGATGGTTTCCACCATGGCGAGCGCCTGCGCCATCTGTGCTTGCATATCGGGCGGCATCATATCCAGCATGGATTTGTCCATCGACGCCATCTGCGCCATGGCTTGCGGATTTTCCTCTTCCATCTTGACGGCGAGATAGGCGACCATGATGCGATCGCCGACGCCGGCCCATTCATCGGCGGAAAAGCCGTGTGGTTTAACCGCTTTTTCAAGCCGGGCGTGATCGCCCGGATGATTTTCCTTTAATGACGCCACGGCGCCGGAGTAAGGCTTGAACGCCTCGCCCGCGACCGGGGTCGTTGCGAGCCTGAATTCTTCCATTTTCCCCTCGGTCTCAAATTCCTTGCCGAGTTCCTCTACCGCTTCCAGCGTTTCAACAAAGCGTTTGGCCTGGTCTTCCGTGAGCGGTTTATCCGCCGCGAGCGCGCCTGAAGCCAAAAACAACAGGGCGCTGACGCCGGCGATACATGATTTCAACATAAACAAAATTCTCCCTCTGAATGCGCTTGCGCTGCGAATCACGCTGCAACGCAAGCAGAAACTGCGGCGGGGTTGTAGCACAACTTGGTCATTGCGCCATGTGATCAATCGGCAAGATTGGGCTTGGCTCGTTTCGCCTTGATCTCACTGCGTTTTCGCTTTTGTTCAACACGTTTGCGCTTCTGGCTCTGGGAGACCCGGGTTTTTTTGCGCGGTTTTGGGGGCGTTGCCGCGCGCTCAATCAGCGCGGCGAGACGCGCGCGGGCGTCGTCCCGGTTTTGCTCCTGTCGGCGAAACCGTTTCGCCTCGATGATAATCTCGCCATCCGCCGTCATGCGCCGCCCGGCGATTTTACTGAGGCGCGCCTTAACCGGGCCGGGAAGCGAGGGCGAGTTTTTCGCGTTGAATCTCAGTTGCACCGCGCTCGCAACCTTGTTGAGGTTCTGCCCGCCCGGGCCCGAGGCGCGGATGAAGCTTTCCACAAGCTCCCAGTCCTGGATTTCGATATCGCCGATTGAAATCGCCATAAGGCTCAATACACTTCGCCGCGCGATAACGGAAATTTATTTCGAGGAGTGACGCCATGACCGAAATTTCACCGGAGCTTCAGGAAAAACTCGACGCCGCGACCTTCCGGCGGCTGGTATCGCATCTTCAGAACCGGCCGGATGTGCAGAATATCGATTTGATGATCCTCGCCGATTTCTGCCGCAACTGCCTCGGCGACTGGCGGCGCGAGGCGGCGGAAGCCGAAGGCGTGACGCTGACGAAAGACGAAGCCCGCGAGCGCGTCTACGGCATGCCCTACGCGGAGTGGAAAGAGAAATATCAAAAGCCCGCGACGCCGGAACAAATGGCGGCGTTTGAGAAGAGGCGGAAATAAATCAAACAGCAACCTTTCCGTCGGTTCCTTGCCGCGTAAGCAGGAATCCGTGCTCTTGTGTTTTGGTTCCCAGCATTCACGGGGATATAAACGGGCGTTTAAATGCTACAACTAGCCTTACCGCAACGTTATGCGCTCCCGCCGCGCTTCACTCGCCTTTTTCTTCACGCTCTCGGATTTCAATTGTCCGCAGGCGGCGAAAATGTCCCGGCCGCGCGGGGTTCTGATGGGCGAGGCGTAACCGGCGCGCGACAGAATCTCGGCGAAAGACTCGATCCGTTCCCAGCTTGAGCACTCATAAGGCGCGCCGGGCCACGGGTTAAACGGGATCAAGTTGATCTTCGCCGGGAGACCTTTAAGCAGTTTCACCAGCGCCCGCGCCTCCGCATCGCTATCATTGACGCCTTTCAGCATCACATATTCAAAGGTGATGCGCCGCGCATTGGCCGCGCCCGGATAATTGCGGCAGGCGTCCATCAGTTCGGCGATATTGTATTTGCGGTTGATGGGCACCAGTTCATCACGCAACGCATCGTTGGTGGCGTGAAGCGATATCGCCAGCATGGCGGATGTTTCCTCGCCCAGCCGGCGCATTTCCGGCACAACGCCAGACGTCGATACGGTGATGCGCCGTCGCGACAGGGAGATCCCTTCATTGTCAGAGATGACGTCGATCGCCTCTGAAACATTGTCGAGATTATAGAGCGGCTCGCCCATGCCCATAAAAACGATGTTGGAGAGCTTGCGTTCATCACCGCCGGAAGGCCACTCCTCCAGATCGTCTTTCACGGCCATCACCTGATTGACGATCTCGGCGGCTGTCAGATTACGGACGAGCTTTTGCGTACCTGTATGACAGAACGTGCAGGCGAGCGTGCAGCCCACCTGTGAAGAAACGCACAAGGCGCCGGCGCGGCCCACATCGGGAATGTAAACGCACTCGACCTCGATGCCCGGCCCCAGACGGATCAGATATTTGCGCGTGCCATCTACGGATACGAGCCGTTCAGCGACGTCCGGCCGCGCCACGACAAATCGCTCGGCGAGCGCGCCGCGCATGTCCTTGCCGATGTCGGTCATGGCGGAAAAATCCGTCTGCCCGTAATGATAGATCCACCGCCAGAGCTGCGTTGCGCGCATGCGCGCCTTTTTCTCATCCAGTCCGAAAGTCTCGCCCATGAGTGCAGCGAGTTCTGCGCGCGTCATGCCGGCGAGATTGCAGAGCGCCGCGTCGGCGGGCCGGAGAGAAAGGTCTAGAGAGGTCATAATGGCCCGGATATAGGGGCTCGCCGCCGCCGCGTCCATCCATGGGCATATCCCCCCGCCGCTCCATCGTTTCAACAAGACGGGGACGAAATCGATATTCTTAAAAAAAGCCGCCAATTACGGTTGGCCGGTTGCAACCTACGGTATCGACTACGACAGAACCACGATTACTGCAGACGAAGACAGCCGCGGCGCATGCGCACTACGGAGATACGCGATCAACCGCAGACTTTGGTTTTTTTGTCAGCGACTGGACGGCGAAAGCCGCCTGGCGCAAAAAACTTCACTTACGCCATGCGCAAAGTGACTAAACGTCTGTGTTCATGCCTTGGCGAGGCGCGCGCGTTCGATGCTGGCTTCCGGCCAGTATTCCTTGCGGCTGTAATATTCTTTAACAGCCGGTATATTGTGAGAAAGTTCAAACCATGACTGCTTTGACGCCGTATAGATATGAATGTCCGGCGGAACGCGGGCCGGCTCGTCTAACGTTCCCACGCGAACGAAACTGAACTTATCGCCTGCGCCGCCATAATAGCTCCACAACGCCACATAACATTCCGGACAACGATGCACTTTCTGCCCTCGCCCGCTTTCCGAGGATAACTCGATTTCTCTGGTTTGACCCGCGAGCATTTCAATACATGACGTTTCCAAAATCGCATTCAGCGCAAAGGCGGCGCCGCTTTCACGCTGGCACCAGCTGCAATGACAACAATGAACGAATAACGGTTTTGCTGTGAGCCGATAACGAACGCCGCCGCAGGCGCAGCCTCCATCTGCAGTAAATCCATCCCCTAAAGACAATTCTCCCTCCAGGTTATGACTTTCAGGCATAATAATAGCGCCAACCCTTCTGCGGGCAAAGACGCGGGGCGGGGATTTGCGATTGCAAATGGTTACGCACCGTGTTCTTGACTTCCCGCCAAGACGGAGTTGTCCAGCGTGGACGCACAACGCCCTGCAAATGAACAACAATCCCGCGCGGCGGCGACCAGCCCCCGCCAGCGCCGTTTTGCGATTGCCTTGTTGCTTGCCGGCGCCGTCTGCGCAGGCATGGGGCAAACTATAGTATTTTCGGTTTTGCCGCCGCTTGCGCGCGAGTTGGGGCTGTCGAATTTTCAGGTCGGCGCCATTTTCATGGTCTCTGCATGCCTGTGGGTGTTTCTGGGTCCGTTCTGGGGCCGGCGCAGCGATGTAAAGGGGCGCAAGCCTTTTGTTATTTTGGGGCTGAGCGGATTTGCAGTCTCCATGGCGCTTTTCGCGACGTCCATACAACTCGGGATCGCCGGCGTTGTCGCCGGCTGGCAACTTTATTTTTTGATGGTGCTGACAAGGGCGCTATTCGGCGTCATTGGCTCTGCCGGGCCGCCTGCTGCGCAGGCCTATATCGCCGATCGCACCAACAGGATGGACCGAACCGCCGGCATCGCCGGATTTACGGCGGCGTTTGGATTCGGCGCCATGCTCGGGCCCAGTTTCGGCGCGGTTACAATTTTGATCGGGCCGACGGCGCCGTTTTTCGCCGCGGCGATGCTGGCGGCCGTGATGTGTATTGCCGTCTTGATTTTTCTGCCCGAGCGGACCGGCCCGACAGAACGCAAGAAAGGCAAAAGCGTCAGACTGACTGATTCCCGGCTTACGCCATTTTTTATTTTTGCGATCACTTTCAGCATCATGAACGCCATACCGATACAGACGATTGCGTTTTATTTCATCGACCGGCTGGGATTTTCAACAAGCGCGGCGCCAGCCTATGTCAGCATAGGCCTGACGGCGGGCGCCATGGCGTCGCTTTTTTCACAACTTGTAATCGTACAACGTTTTCGTTTTCCGCCCGCGCGCTTGATGCGCACAGCCCCGATGCTGATGATCGCCGGCCATACGCTAATCTGGCTAAGTAGTGATTTATGGCCAGTGGTTATTGGTATGCTGATTTCCGGTCTTGGCGCTGGCATGGCGATTCCGGCCGCCACGTCCGCGACATCTCTGGCGGTCGCGCCGGAAGAGCAGGGCGCCGCCATTGGACTTGCGAATTCAGCCGGCGCCGCGGGTTTCATTGTCTCGCCCTTGATCGGCTTCTGGCTTTACGGGCTTGCGCCGCAGGCCCCGTATTATTTCACGACGGCGCTCGCGATCATGCTGCTGGCGTTCGCCTGGAAAAGCCGGGCTGTCGGCGAGGCGCTACCCGGGGACGATTTCACGCCGGAGCCCGGCGTTGATTCCGCCGCGGCGCCGTATCAATAGCAATTTTCGTTTATGCAAGGGCGCGTCAGCCGTCCTATTCATCAAAAGAAAGAATATCGCCCGGCTGACAATCCAGCTCTTTGCAGATCGCTTCCAGCGTGGAGAACCTGATGGCTTTCGCTTTTCCGGTTTTGAGAATGGATAAATTGGCGATCGTCACCCCGACGCGTTCCGACAGCTCCGTCAGCGACATGCCGCGGTCCAGCATCACACGATCAAGTTTGACGGAAATACCCATTAAACGGTTAAATCCTGTTCTTCTTTCATCCGCGCGCCTTCGCGAAACGCCGATGACAAAGTGATAAACGTCATGGCGGCGAGCATAGCGAGATAAAAACCAGCTCGAGACCAGTCAAAAGCTACTGCGACACCGTTTTTCTCGGCGATCAGTCCTGCAAGGTGCATTAATCCAAGCATTCCGGCGGCTATCGCCGCGCGACGAAAGCGTCGTGGATTCTCTATGTTGAACGGTTTGGTGACAGCGGCGTCCAGGGCGACCCGCAAAATGTTCTCTGCAATGATTATATAGGCTGTGATCGATATCAATTGCCCCGCCAGCATCCATAAGCTGATCGGTAAATCCACAAAAACTGACGCCATGCTGAAAATAACGTTGGCGCCGTCGCCCCCCGCAAGAAGCGCCAGCGACGCTGCAACTGCTGACAATACAATTAGCGCCAACTGAAGATAAAACGCCATCGTCAAGCCTGCGAGAAGGCCTGGCGCAACCATGTGCGGGCGCGTGTCGAACCAGAACAGAAAAGAGCGCCAGTCCGGAAACGCCTCATGTTTAAACAGATTGAATATGGTTGAAATCTTCATAGCTAAACGGTCAAATCCTGTTCTTCTTTCATCCGCGCGCCTTCGCGAAACACTTCCGACAGAACAAGCACCGCAATGATCGCAAGCCAGCTGATAAATGAGAAATCGATGTCGATCTCAGCGTCGAAAAGGATCGACAAAAAGCCGAATGCGAACTTGGCGCCTTCGCCGATTAACAGCGCATAACCGACCGTACGGAAACGGTCGGCGTTTTCCTTGACAAATGGCGAGCCAAAACGGAGCGTTTTGAGGATTTCGAGCAAGCGATTGACGACAAAAAGCATGACAATCGTGTTTACAAAAGCATGCGTGACCTCGAAAAAATCGCCGGACTCAATGTCGCCGTCGATATTGATATGATCTGATCCCGTGAAAATTCCGGCGATAAAAGGAACAAACGGCATCAGGATGATAGCGAACGTGATGCCGCCGAGCGCAATCCATAAAACAACGCGTGTGACGTGAAGGCCCACCGCCAGGATGGACGCCAGCGACCCCTTGCCTATCGCTCGCATGCCGAATTCTCCGTATTTTCTTCATAGCGCGCCCAATTGCGCGACCACAGCTTTGCCGGATTCGATGTTTTTAGAAAAAAGCAGCCATGCAAAGCTGCTTGTGGCAGTTTTTCGCCGCAGCAACATCTTTACCGGGCGCCGCTTCAGCCAGCACAACCAGGCCGGCGGCCGCCGTGACGGCGAAAACCGCCGCCACAGCCATGCGCATAAGCTTTTCCATTATGCTACCCCTGCAAAGGAACCGATCGCGGAAAAATAGCCCGCGCCGATCAGTACAACCGTTACAAAAACGGCCAAACCATTGACAATTCCGCCAAAATTCCCGACATTCTTTTCTGAGTTTGTGTAACGCATGGGTTTCTCCTTTTCTTTCCTGTGTTTCGCGACTCGTTAGATCTTTCTTGAGCGGCGTGGTTTTCCATGCCGCTCTTTTTTGGTCTTTCGTGCCGTGGTCCGGCCTTCTTTTCTTTCTCCCTTTGGCTGATAGTGTCGCCTGCCGGGCTTTTGTCTTGCGGCGGCTGTTCCGCCGTCTTGTTGATTATCGATATACACTTATCGAAAAACAATACAAGAGGTTTTTGTCGAAAAACGATAATTTTTTTTCGAAAAAGGATAAATACATGGGCGAAAATGTGCGGAAATTAAGTCCAGGGCGGCTTGTTATCGCCTCGCACAATGATGGAAAAGTACGTGAAATCAATGATTTACTCTCTCCTCTCGGTATCGATGCGGTCTCCGCAAAATCGCTGGCCTTGAACGACCCTGAAGAGACCGGCGTTACCTATGCCGAGAACGCGCTCTTGAAGGCGCGCGCCGCTGCTGGCGCGGCAAGCCTGCCCGCCCTTGCCGATGACTCCGGGCTATCCGTGACGGCGCTCGGGGGCGCGCCCGGCGTCTATTCGGCGCGATGGGCCGGTGAGCCCCGAAATTTCGATACGGCTATGAAAAAGGTCGAGGCGGCGCTGGATGAAAGCGGCACGGAGGATTTTTCCGCCCGCTTTGTCTGCGCCCTTGCGCTGGTCTGGCCGGATGGCGAACACGCTGTTTTTGAAGGCGAGGTGAAGGGCTCAATTGTCTTTCCACCACGCGGCGAAAAAGGATTTGGCTATGATCCCATCTTTGTCGCCGACGGCTATCAGATTACATTCGGCGAAATGGATCCGGCGGAGAAGCACGCCATATCCCATCGCGCCGATGCGTTCCGTAAGCTGATGAAAGCCTGTGCTCCATGAATAATTTTTCGGCGCTGTTTCTTCTGGCGACCCTGACAGGCGCATGCAGCTTGATCACGCCCACGGGCAAACTCGATATGGAGCCTGCGGCGGAAAAACCGGCGATGGAACTGGAGCAAATCGCTGACGGCGTCTGGATACACAAAAGTTATGAAACCATTGCGCCATGGGGCCCGGTTTTATCACAAGGGATGGTGATTGATACCGGCGAAGGCATAGTGCTGGTCGATACCGCATGGACCAATGAAGGCACTGGCGCATTGCTGAGCGCCATCGAGAAGTTGACCGGCGAGCAACCGGAAATTGCTGTTGTTACACACGCCCACCAGGATAAAATGGGCGGCGTCGGCGCATTGCATGAAAGCCGCATCGGCGTCAGGGCGCACCCGTTGACGAACGCCGACGCGCCTGCGCGCGGCCTGAAGCCGACGCATTATACAATTCTGGACGGGGAAGACCGGCAGAGCCTTTTCGGAATCACCGACAACGGCGTGCATGCCGACGGACCAATTACGGTTTTCTATCCTGGCGCAGGGCACACGCGTGATAATATTGTCGTTTATTATGCGCCGGCCAAAATTCTGTTCGGCGGCTGCCTGATCCGGCCGGGTGGATCGAACAATCTTGGCAACACGGCGGACGCGGATATCGCCCATTGGGCGCAGGCCGTCCGCAATGTTGCTGAAGCTTTTCCGGACGCTGAAGTTGTCATCCCGAGCCATGGCGCGGCGGGCGGCCGCGAATTGCTCATGCATACAATAGCGCTGGCGGAAGCGGCTGGCGCGAATGCGCCTTGATTTATATCGATATTATCTTAAGTTATCAAAAATAGATAACTTTGGATAATTCAAATATACATGGATCCGCGACGCAACCCTTACGCTCCCGGGGCCGGAACGCCTCCGCCCGATCTTGCGGGCCGGGACGAAATACTGGAACGCGCCAGCGTGGCCCTCGACCGAATTCGCGCGGGCCGCGCAGCGCGCAGTTTCATCTATTATGGCCTGCGCGGTGTCGGCAAAACCGTTCTGCTCAACAACATCAGGCTTGATGCGGAAACGAGAGAAATTGCAGCTGTCTGGATGGAAGCGCCGGAAGGACGCTCCCTTCCCGGCGTACTGGCGCCCGCATTGCGCACCGCCCTGTTGCGGCTAAACCGCGGCGCGGCGGCAAAGGCCGCCGCCGCCCGCGCCATGCGCGCGCTAGCCGGTTTCGTCAAAGCCCTCAAAGTTAAATATGACGACATCGAAGTCGGCGTCGATTTCGAAACGGAAAAAGGTCTGGCGGATTCCGGCGATCTCGATATGGATCTTATGGATTTGCTGATGGCGATCGGCGAGGCGGCGAAGGAACGCGACACGGCGTTCGTCATGTTTATCGATGAATTGCAATACGTGCCGGAAGAGCAACTGGCGGCGTTGGTCTCCGCCCTGCATCGTGTGGCGCAAAGCCAGTTGCCCGCAACAATGGTCGCCGCCGGTCTGCCGCAACTTCTGGCGCAGATGGGGCGGGCAAAATCATACGCCGAGCGTCTGTTCGAGTTTATCGAGATCACGCCGCTGGCGCAGCAAGCCGCCCGCGACGCGATTATCAACCCCGCTCAGTCGGAAAACGTTCAGTACAGAAATAACGCCGTAGATGAAATCATTCATCAAACGGGCTGTTACCCCTATTTCCTTCAGGAATGGGGGAAACACGCTTGGGACGCCGCCGGGAAATCGCCCATTACCCGAACCGATGTGGAAGCCGCAACCGTGACTGCGCTGGCCGAGCTTGACGACAGTTTTTTTCGCGTCCGTTTCGATCGGTTGACGCCGGCGGAAAAGCGGTATCTGCGCGCCATGGCGGAATTGGGAAGCGGGCCCCACCGTTCCGGCGATATTGCTGATATTCTCAAGAAAAAGGTCAGCGAGGTGGCGCCGGTGCGCGCCAAGCTCATCAACAAGGGAATGATCTACAGCCCGTCTCACGGCGACAACGCCTTTACCGTGCCGCTCTTCGACGGCTTCATGAAACGGGTCATGCCGAAGGTGGAGCGGTGAGCAAGGCGCTGGGGGTTTACGTTCACTGGCCCTATTGCGCGCGAATTTGCCCTTACTGCGATTTCAATGTTTACAAAAATCGCGCCATTGACGCCGCCGCCTGGAAAAAAGCACTCACAAAAGACTTGAGCCATTGGGCGCGGCGAACGGGGCAGGGAAAACTGACAAGCCTTTATTTCGGCGGCGGTACGCCCTCGCGCGCGCCTGTTGAAATCATTGGTCATGTTATTGAAACCTGCGAATTCTTGTGGGGCTTTGAACAAGGTGCGGAAATCACGCTGGAAGCCAATCCAACGGATACGGAACAATTGCACTTCAAGGAAATAGCGAATGCAGGCGTCAACCGGCTATCGCTGGGCGTGCAGTCGCTGCGCGATGAGGCGCTCGCCTTTCTTGGCCGTGATCACGACGCAGACGCCGCAAGACGCGCGATTGAATGCGCGCAAGAAACATTCGCGCGGATGACATTTGATCTGATTTACGCGCGGCCCAGGCAGACAATTGAAGACTGGCGCGCAGAACTCACCGAAGCGCTGGCGTTCGGCGCGGGGCATTTGTCGCTTTATCAATTGATGATAGAGCCAGCAACCGCGTTCGCGCGCGCCGTTGATAAAGGCCGATGGGCGCCGCTGGACGATGATCGAAGCGCGGATTTGTTCGATGCGACACAGGAATTAACAGCGCAAGCGGGCCTGCCCGCCTATGAAATTTCCAATCACGCACGCCCCGGCGATCAATCGCGACATAATCTCGTTTACTGGACTTATGGCGACTATGTCGGCGTCGGGCCCGGCGCGCATGGGCGGCTGAGCGCAAACGGCGCACGCATCGCCACCGAAACGCTGGCGCGTCCGGAAGATTATCTAACCGCCGCCGCCGCCAATGCGCCAATGCATGTTGAAGCGCCGCTCAGCGCTACAGAAGCGAACATTGAGCGCTTTTCCATGGGATTGAGGCTTATCGATGGTATGGCGTTGCAGCCGGATGATTGTTTCTTTGAACAGGGTGGCGCGCGCGAAAAATTGCGGCGGCTCGTCGAGGACGGCTTTCTCATCTGGAATGGAGAACTACTGAAAGCCAGCGGCAATGGACGCCGTCTCCTGAACCGCGTCCTTTACGAACTTCTCGGATGAGCGCAAGAAACGATGATGAACGAGCTTTCCGACCTTGCCCATATTATCGAGCTTTCCGTGGCGCCGGTTTTCCTGCTGGCCGGGATCGGGGCTTTCCTGAATGTCGTCGCGGCGCGGCTGGCGCGCATCGTTGACCGTTCAAGAACGCTGGAATCACGCTGCAATGAAGGTCCGGACGCGACGGAAATCGAACGGCTTCGCGCTGAACTCGGGATTCTCGACAAGCGCACGGTTTACGCGCAGCGAGCGATTTTTCTTTTCTCCTTCGCGGCGCTACTGGTTTGTCTTGTTGTGGCGACGCTGTTTGTCGGCGACTTTATCGATCTCGCCGTTGGCGCGCTGGTGGCGCTCATGTTCATCGCCGCCATGTTCGCGATGATTGGCGGACTGGCGCTATTTCTGATGGAAATCTCCATCGCGACGCGCACGCTGCGCGTGCGTCCGGAATTGTTTTTGAAACGATAGTTTTGTTTGGCGCGGCCCGAGCCTAGACTACTGTTATGACCCCTGAACAAAGAGAACGTTACGCCCGCCATATCCTCCTGCGCGAGGTGGGGGGACAGGGCCAGCAAAAACTGATGGATGCGCGCGTGCTGGTTGTCGGGGCCGGCGGGCTTGGCGCGCCCATACTGCAATATCTGGCCGGGGCAGGCGTTGGAACGCTCGGCGTCGCGGATGACGACGCCGTTTCGCGTTCAAACCTGCAGCGCCAGACGATCTTTCACACAGATGATATCGGACGGCCGAAAACACAAAGCGCCGGTGAGTTTATTGAACGGTTAAACCCCAATGTCGGCGTGCATGAGCACACGCGCATCACACAGGACAACGCTGCGGAAATTATCGACGCTTACGACCTTGTTGTTGAAGGGGTCGATAATTTTCAAACGCGCTATGTTGTGAACGCAGCATGTATCGCCGCCAGGGTCCCGCTCGTTTCCGCCGCAGTCGGCAGGTTCGAGGGCCAGCTTTCTACGTTCAAACCATATGAAAAACCAGGTGCGGCGCCTTGTTATCGCTGCCTCGTGCCGGAGGAGCCGCCGCAGGACCAGCAGATCAACTGCGCCGAGGAAGGCGTCCTCGGCGCTGTAACCGGCGTTATGGGCGCACTCGCGGCGATGGAAGTCATGAAAGAGCTGTTGGGCGTCGGCGAAAGCCTTTCCGGGCGTCTGCTTTTATATGACGGCCTGGCGGGCTCAACGCGCACCATTCGCCTGCCGGCGGACCCTGATTGCCCGGACTGCGGCAGTTAGCGGAAAAATCAGTCTTCGAGGGTGATAACGACGACGCTGCCGGGTGCGACGGCGACTTTCGTTTCATCGAAACGCGGCTTTCGCAATTTTGGCTTTACGCCATTTGAAAACGCCACTGGCTCTTTCGGGCGTCCGAGTATGTTGCCACGGTTCAAGACGCCGTCGCCATTCTTATCAAGATAGGCGGCGAAGGAATATTCGCCAGGCTCGAGACCGAGAAGGGGCACGACGGCGACGCCGTCCTCATCCAGCGCGCCTTCATTTTTAAGGCGCGGCGTTTCCAGAAACTTGTCTTCGCTGTCATAGACCGTAAGCCGGACCGCCTGCCCGGGTTTTGTCTTGAATTCCGTTTTAATCGCCGCCACGACCGACGCGGGGTCGGCGTATTTGGCGAACGGATCAGGCAAATCGGGCGCGGAATCGGCGTGTGATACGCCAAAGAGCGCCGCTAAAACCCCTATCCCCAAAAATCTACGCACTTTATTGCTCTCAATCCACGCGTCACTGTTACGGTAATGGCCCTCAACTAGCGCAAAAGTAAGGCGGCGCAAGGGGCTTTACGTAAGCTTAACCTTATGATGCGCCGCGAACCTTGCGATTCAACTAAAATTCGAAGGATTTCGCGTCAAAGTGAGACAGGTGTTACCGGATAGCGACGCCGCTGGTCACGAACCCGGCGATTTTCGGCATCCAGGGAACATAGCGCTGCTCCAGCGCCTGAATGCGAAACCCCGCCAAGGTGACGCGTTCAGCCGGTTTCCGGTTTAAATTGCATCCCCCCGCCACACGCTTCCATGAGCCGTTCAGGCGATCCTGCCAACGCGCCACGCCCTTATCCGGCGCCGCCCCGTGTTCCAGAAAAACGAGTTTGCAGCCCGGTTTCAAAACGCGGCGCATGCCGGCCAGCGCCTGATCCACCCCTGAAATCGTGCACAGGGAAAACGTTACAAGCACCGTATCGACAGATTCATCCGGTAGCGGAATTTCTTCTCCCGGAAGGTCGAGCCATTCGACTGGAAAAGGCAACCTCGATACACGCGGTTCGGCGAGCTTCCTCCAGGACGCGGAAGGCTCAAGCGCATAAAGATGTGAAATGTTTTCGCGATTGTAATATGGCTCGTTGTGACCGGAGCCAAATCCGATCTCCAGCACGCGGCCCGTGGCTTGAGGCACAATTTTAGCGCGTTCATCCGAGATTGGCTTTACGCCGCAAATGCACGAGACGAGGCGCGGTTCAATATGGCGATCGTAAAAGTTCATGCCCTAGACCCGATTGTTTAACAGGACCGCGCCACATGGCGAAACCAACATAGCGCTATTTAGGTGCGCCGCGGCGGCGCGTCCCCGCTGGAGGCGTTTTGCAAATCAATTGCCCGCTTTGGGCTCCAGATTATCGTCAAGACCCGGGATAACGCGGTCAGGCGGCTTATGGCCGTCAGCAAACATTTTGATATTAATGATCATTCGCTCGCCCATTTCCGCCCGGCTTTCCACGGTCGCCGACGCCATATGCGGCAACAGCACCACATTCGGCGCTTTCAACAGTTTTTCACTGGGCGTGCCGCGCTCATAAACGTCCAGCCCTGCGCCCGCGAGACGGCCTTCTTCGATCATGCCCGCCAGTGTCTCTTCGTCGACGAGCTCGCCGCGGGAAATATTGACCACATAGGCCTGAGGCTGAAGCAGTTCGAGACGGCGTCTCGACAAAAGATGAAAAGTCGCCGGCGTATGCGGACAGTTGATGGAAACGATGTCTACACGCGCCAGCATCTGGTCGAGACTGTCCCAATAGGTGGCTTCCAGTTCTTCTTCGATATGCGGATTAATCGGCGAGCGATTGTGATAATGGATGGAAAGTCCAAACGCCCGCGCGCGTCTTGCGATTGCCTCGCCCACACGGCCAAGCCCGATAATCCCGAGCTTCTTGCCGCGAACCCGCCGGCCGAGCATCCAGGTTGGAGACCACCCGTGAAACGCGCCGTTTTCCAGCGCATGCACGCCCTCCACCAGCCGGCGCGGCACGGCGAGGATCAGCGCCATCGCCATGTCCGCGGCGTCTTCGGCCAGTACGGAAGGCGTATTGGTGACCGTAATCCCCCGCGCATTGGCGGCGGCGACATCGATATGATCTGTCCCCGCGCCAAAATTCGCCACGAGTTTCAGGCGCTCGCCTGCGGCGTCAAAAAACGCCGCATCCAATTTGTCGCCCAGCGTCGGCGCCAGTACGTCAACATTTTGCGCCAGGCCCAGAAGCGCTTCCGGCGATAATGGCGCATCGCGGTCATTCAAGGTGGCATCGAACAGATCTGTCAGCCGCGCCTCAACCGAGGCGGGCAATTTTCGCGTGACGGCGACACACACAGATTTTGCGTTCATGGGCCGGCCTTTAAATCGCGCTTAAATCTTGCTGGTTTTCGCGCCGTGGTTAACCGAAGATTAACGGCTTTGCTGTTCGGTAAAGGTTTATTCATCATCTATAGTTTTGAGCGCCCCCTTTATGACGCGTCAACATTCTCCTGCGGCCGCCCTTTGCGGTCTCGCCCTGTATTTGACCGGACCCGCCCCTTACGCGCAAGCCGCTTCGGCGACTGAGCCGCGGGAATCGGCGGCGGCCGAAATTCGCATGGATACGCCTTCAGGCTACCCGGTACCCCGCCTTGTATCACTGAAATCAAAAAAAACCTTCTGCCGCACAGGCCCAAGTTTTTCGCATCCGGTGCGGTTGACCTATATGCGGCAGGGGCTGCCGGTGGTGGTCGTCGCTGAAACCCATGACCACTGGCGCAAGATTCGCGATTCCGAAAACGATGAGTGCTGGACCCACAAATCAAAGCTTTCGGGAAACCTGACGGCGCTCGTTCTGGAAGACGGGCTGGCCATCCGGAGCAAACCCGCCGTCTCAGCCCCCGTTAAAGCCAGGTTTGGCCGAGGCCTCGTTGCGCGTGTTGATGACAGGCGGGAGGGCTGGATCAAAATATCCGCTGCCGGCGTCAAGGGCTGGGCGCCCAGTTCGGCGTTCTGGGGGGCCGGGGCGTCCTCGCCCTGAATCAATGCTGCGTCGCATAATTGACCCAAACGGGGCGCATCTATACCAAGCGCAGGGATAAACCGCTTCGTTTTATGGAAGCGGACGGCAACGTTTAGTTCAGAACAGGGCGCATGAGCGAAAGTAAAAACAGTTACAGCCGCGAAGACCTTTTGGAATGCGGTTATCACGGCTTGCGCGGCAAAGGCACGGCGCAGTTGCCCGTGCCGCCGATGCTGATGTTCGACCGGATTACACATATCAGTGATGAAGGCGGACATTATGGAAAAGGCCGGGTCGAAGCGGAACTCGATATCAATCCGGATTTGTGGTTTTTTGACTGCCATTTTCCCGGCGACCCGGTGATGCCTGGCTGTCTCGGGCTTGACGCCTTATGGCAACTGGTCGGCTTTTACCTGACCTGGACAGGCGCGCCCGGTCATGGCCGCGCGCTGGGGGCAAAGGAAGTAAAGTTCTCGGGCATGGTTGTACCCAGCGCCAAGAAGGTTACCTATGAGCTGGATGTCCGCCGCATGATGCGGCGTCCCTTGATCCTCGGCATCGCTGACGGGATTATGAAAGTCGATGATCGCCAGATTTACCAGGCGAAAGATTTGAGAGTGGGCCTGTTTTCCGCAGAAGAACTGGCCGCCGGGCTTTCGTTGTAAATCCGAGCGTTATCGTCTGAGAATGAAAGGAACCCTATGCGTCGCGTTGTGATTACCGGAATGGGCGTCGTTTCCTCGATTGGCGCCAATGTAGATGAGGTCAAAACCTCGCTTTACGAAGGTAAGTCCGGAACGGCGCATGATGAAAGTTTCGCCGAGCATGGCTTTAAATGCCAGGTCTCGGCGCGCCCTGGCGTCAATGTCGAAGAAATGCTGGACCGCCGCACCAGGCGTTTCATGGGCGAAGGCGCTGCATGGAACTATATCGCCATGCAGGAAGCGCTAAAGCAATCGGGACTTTCAGAAGACGACGTCAGTCATCCGATGACGGGCATTATCATGGGTTCAGGCGGCCCTTCCACAAAAGCAATCGTCGAAGCCGCAGACGTAAACCGGAAAACGGGTTCAACAAAACGCATCGGCCCGACCGTCGTGCCGAAAGCCATGGGATCGACCAACTCGGCGACGCTTGCTGTGCCATTTAAAATTCTGGGGGTGAACTATACGATTTCCTCCGCCTGTGCGACGTCCGTTCACTGTATCGGCGCGGCGGCGGAACAGATCATGTGGGGCAAGCAGGACGTTGTTTTCGCCGGCGGCGGTGAAGAGCTGGACTGGACACTTTCCAATATTTTCGACGCTATGGGCGCCATGTCGACTGATTTTAACGACCGGCCGGAAGTGGCGAGCCGCGCTTACGACAAAGACCGCGACGGTTTCGTCATCGCCGGGGGCGCCGCCACCGTCGTGCTGGAAGAATATGAGCGCGCAAAAAAACGCGGCGCGCCCATTCTTGGGGAAATTGTCGGTTACTTCGCTAACTCTGACGGTTACGACATGGTGCAGCTTTCCGGTGAAGGCGCGGTGCGCTGCATGCGCGGGACCCTGGAAACCGTTCGGGCGCCGATTGATTATGTTAATCCGCACGGCACATCGACGCCAGTCGGAGACCAAAAAGAAACGCAGGCCATTCGCGAGGTGTTCGGCTCGGAAATTCCGCCGCTTTCCTCAACAAAGTCTCTCACAGGCCATTCGCTCGGCGCCGTCGGCGCACAGGAGTTGGTTTACGGCCTCATCATGATGCGCGACAATTTTCTCGCCGCATCTGCGCATATTGAAAACATTGATCCGGAATTTGAGGATTTGCCGATCATTCGCGAGCGCATTGATAACGCAAAAATCGACTGTTTTCTGACGAACAGTTTTGGCTTCGGCGGCACGAATGGCTGCCTCGCCGTAGCGCGGGTATAAAGTTGAACCAGACGGCGCTCATCGCCATTTTGGTTTCGGCGGTAATCGCAAGCATCGGCTTATGGTGGTTTCGGCTGGTGCTTCCGGTGGTGCGCAAACAACCTAAAAATATCCGCTACGGCGTTTACGCTCTTATCTGGCTCGCCTATTTCATTTTATCCGTGATAGTGATGGGCCGCGCCGGATAGTGCGCAGGCGAAGGAAGGATCAGAAAACATGGCTGACGATACGGGTTTTCCCAAGGGCGATTTGATGAAAGGAAAACGCGGGCTCATCATGGGGGTCGCGAATAAAAACTCCATTGCCTGGGGCATCGCGCAGCAACTCACGGCGCAAGGCGCCGAACTCGCCTTTTCCTATATTCCCGCCATGGAAAGCCGGGTCAGCCAGCTCGCTGAAAGCATTGGCGTTAAGTTCCTCGTGCAGGCGGACGTCATGAGCGACGACGACATGGACGCCGCGTTCTCGAAAATAAAAGACGAATGGGGGAAGATCGATTTTCTCGTCCACGCCATCGCCTTCACCGACAAAGAGGCGCTGAAAGGTTCATTCGTGGAGAACACGACGCGCCAGAATTTTAAGGATACGATGGACGTCTCGGCGTTTTCCTTTGTCGACGCTGCGCGACGCTCGGCGGAACTCATGCCGGACGGCGGCGCCATGATTACGCTCACATATCTTGGCTCTGAACGCACCGTGCCCAATTACAATGTGATGGGCGTCGCAAAGGCGACGCTGGAAGCCTCAATGCGATATGTCGCCCGCGACCTTGGCCCCAAGGGCATCCGCGTCAATGCGATTTCCGCCGGACCCATGAAAACCCTCGCCATGGCCGGCATATCAGGCGGGCGCCAGTTAATGTCCACGGGCCGCGACTGGTCGTTACTGAAGCAAGATACAACGATAGAAGGCGTCGCCGGCGCTGCGCTTTATCTGCTTTCCGATCTCGGCCTTTCATGCGCCGGCGAAGTGCTGCATGTGGATGCCGGTTTTCACGTTGTCGCCGTGCCTGATGGTATTGGCGCTAAGGAATAAGCCGCTAATCAGTTCTGCGCCGCCGCTTTCTCAAGGTAAGGCAGCGGATCAACGCTGACATAGCCTGGCGTATTCTCAGCGAAATGATCAAGCCAGAATTTGTGCCCCGCTCCATATACAACGACAATGCGGTCGCCCGGTTTTGTCACCTGCATCAGTTTTGAGAAGATTTTCGCGTTGCGCATGAACCAGTATGACTGAAGCTCCGCGCCGGGTTGGTCTTCGCCGCGATCATATTCGAAAGTGCGGTAATAAAAATCCTTGCTGAGCGCGACGGTTTCCGGCGTGTTTTGTTCAATCAACAACTCAGCAACATTGTGGTCTTTCTGAAGCGCGGAAAAATCAGAGACAATCTTTCGAATTTCCGCGACTTGGTTCTCTAACTTTTCGCCTTGCCCTGTCGCTGAAGCATGAGCGCTGAGCCTGTCAAAGGGGAAATAGTCCGGTTCGCCTTCACTTGGCTGCTCATCGACGCCATAAACGCGATCAAGGCTGGCTTGGGATGCAAGACGGTATCCGATTTGCGCCCGTTCATTGGCGTTCTCGGTTAACGCCGTCGGCGTGAAGGCGTTAAAATTTGCGTCCACATATGAAGGCGCGTCCGTAACGCGCTCAACAGCAACAACGGTTGGCCTGAATTCCGCGAGCGCATTTACAACAGCGGCGATTTCCGCCTGCCGCTGATCGGTCAGCATATTTTCAATTTCAGCATTCGCCACATCCTGACCGGGATTGGTCATATGGAACGTTCCGACAACCATTATTTGGATAGCGGGTGCAGACGGGCCTGAGGCCAATGATTGCGCTGATTCAGAATCCGCCTCTTGCGCGTTGCAAGCGGCTGTCAGGGCGAGCATCGCCCCCAATAGCTGTTTGATCATTTTTTGGGTCCCCTTGTCTTTTTACGCGACCTTTGCGTATTTACCCGGGGGCGTAAACAGCGAACGCGATAAGGGGTTTGCTTTTAAAGCCGGGCCGCCGCACCAGGACTTGATTTACTGCGCCGCCGGTAGATTACTGCGCCGCCAGGGGCGCAGGCGCGCGACGATGCTCAAGCGCTGGGCCTGTCGGGCGCCCTTCGAAGTCGGTCCAGCAGCGATTTTTATAATCATAGAGCTTACAATTTTTCATGATACGGAAGAAATCGCCCAGGCGGAATTCATACGACGTTACTGCATCCCCGTACCGGGCGCGCAAAAGCTTTCCCGCTTTATCAAGGTGATAAATGGGAATCGTTGTCAGGGCGTGATGCGCCGTATGCTCCATCACGTTGTAATAAAGGCCAAGCCATTTCAGGGCCGGAATTTCAAGATGCGTGGTTCCTTCAATGGACGACTGGTAGAATGACCAGTCCTCGGTCTTGTCGAACCAGTGCCCGTCTTCATGTGCGTGATGGAGAAAGAAACTGAAAGAGGCGAGGAAATTCCAGACAATCATCGGGAGCAGCCAGGCAACCGCAAAAATCTCCAGAAGGCTGCGCTCCGGATGCCACCATTTTCCAAGAATGAGCATGCCCGCAATGATGGCGCCGTGCCCAAGTACAACGAAAACTGAATCCCAGAAATACCGCTTCCACTGGGTGCGCGTTTCCCTCGCGATCGGCAAAATGAGTTTCGGAATCCAGATGGAAATCGGATAGTTCAAAAACTGCCCGGCGACGCCGCGATTGAGCCGTTCCAGCAAGCGTCGCAACAAACCGGCGTCTTGATATTCTTCGACTGACATTGGCGTCCACACATAATCGACGCCCTTGAAATTCGTCTTGCCGTGATGGAAGCGATTATGGCCCGTCTCCCATAGGCTCGCCGAATGCGCTGTTGGCAGAAAAGCAAGACGCCCCAAAATCTGGTTCGCGCGCAGCGTGGGCAGAAAGCATTTATGGACGCAATCATGACCGATGATGAACAAAAGGCCGAGCGCAAAGCCGTTCGCGAACCCTGCAAGGAGATTCACTACCGCCGGAAAGGGCCCCAGCGCACCGTAAAGCGTCAGAAAGTATAACGCGAAATGGATAAGCGCCAGGCGAACGCCTTTTGTCCATGACGGCGTTTCGACCGCACGGCGTTCGTCTTCGGTCAGCCATTCATAAGGCCGTCCAGTGGGCGATATTGCGCCTGTCATGTTGTCCGTTTCTTGATCACAAACGGTAGATTAGACCTGCGCGCCTGTCGATCAAGACGCCGCATCGCCTCAGCGGCATTAATTCGTATGCGAAACCGTCAAGCACCCTTCTTGCTTTCGATCCAGGCGTCGATTTTTCGCTCCAGCACCTGCATGGGCATGGATCCGGAAAGCAGAACTTGATCGTGAAATTCACGAATGTCGAATGCCTCTCCCAGTTCGGCCTCCGCCTTGGCGCGGAACGCCCCGATCCGTATCATGCCGAGCTTGTAAGAGCAGGCTTGGGCTGGGACAGCCGCATAACGTTCAATTTCTCGGGTTACCGATGCGCGCGTTTCACCGGTGGCGGCGACCATGTAATCAATCGCCTGTTCTCGGGACCAGCGTTTATGATGCATCCCGCTATCAACGACGAGCCGCGCCGCACGAAAAATCTCCGCCTGAAGCCGGCCCAGATCGCCGAGCGGGTCGCCTTCGTACATGCCCATTTCCTTCGCGAGTTGTTCGCCGTAGAGCGCCCAGCCTTCTGAGAATTCCGAATAGCTCAACATATTTCTGATAAGCGGCATGTCGTCGATGGAGCGCTGCAGAGATGTCTGAAAATGATGTCCCGGCACGGCTTCATGATGGGTCAGCGTGCGCAGGCTGAATTTCGGATTGTCCGCCGTACTCTTGAGATTGATCCAGTAATTGCCGGGACGCGACCCGTCGATCGGCCCTGGTGAGTAATAAGCGCCCGGCGATGAATCCTGTTCGTAAACAGGAATACGGCGCACCTCTACGGATTGCTCCGGCAGGACATTGAACCATTGCGGCGCAACGGCCATCACCGCATTGATCTGCTCACGCAGCATCGACAGCAATTCTTCACGGCCCTGATCGTTATTGGCGAAAACACTTTCAGGACGCGCCGAGATAATTTCCATTCGCTCAGCGACGCTGCCTTGCGCCAGCCCCTCGGCTTTTAAAATTGCGTCCATTTCCGCAGTAATGCGTTCCACTTCCGAAAGACCGAGTTCATGAATGTCTTCGCCGGTCATGCCGCCAGCGCCATACGCATTCAGGGCAAACTGATAATACGCCTCCCCTTCTTCACCGAGCCGCCATACGCCAGGCGTATCGTCCGATTGCGCCAGCAATTGCTCCATCGCCGCGGTGAGCCGTTGATAGGCCGGATAAACATTCGCCGTCAGCGCCTGGGTGGCGCGCTCTGTAAAGTCGGCTCTGTCTTCCGCGCTGAGCCCTTCAACGTTTGCCAGCTTTTCGTTCAGCGTGACAATCAAGGGGTTGTCCGCAGGCGCGGTCTGCGCAAACCCTTCCAGTGAGGCGATAACGCCGTTGATTACAAAACGCGGCGGCACAACCCCCAACGCAGCATCCGCGCCGATCGTTTCGATGGCCTCGTCGAAAGCACGGCCAAATTCATTCATGCGCGCGATGTAAGCCTCCGCATCAGCCCGCGTTTCAAGCGGCTGGCCTGTGGTTAACAGTTGCGGCAAAGTCAGATGGAGCCCGGTGAGCTGCGTTACGAAATACGGCGTAATCGCCCAGCCGGCGCCCACCGCCGGCACGGCGCCGCCAGCGGGCGCAGCGCCGCCGAAATCAAACTGGTTGCGCCGCGCGGCGGTATCATACGCGTTCTTCAGAACGTCGTACGTCGTCGCCGCGGTATCTGTCAGCGCCGAGCGGTTATAGCTTCGTAATTCCTGCAGGAATTGTTCATTAAGGGCGCGCATATTCTGATGCGCTTCAAAACCGTAGCCGCCGAGGCGCGCATTATAGCCTGCGCCCGCAATCTCCTCCGACACGCCGAGATCGCTGGCGCTTTCAGGGTTTTGCTCAAGCCACAGAATACTATGGCGCTCCGCCATGGCCAGAAAAGCCTCGGACGGATCGGCGGGTTCTGTTTCAACATTGTCCAACTCATCGGCGACAGGGGCGCTGTTTTCGACAGGCGAGGAGCGATCGCCGCAAGAACCGGCCGCCAGCAATGCGCAAAGCCCAGCTCCCGCTGCAATCTGCTTTCTGAAAATTCTCATTGTCCCCGTCCCCTTAATCTTCCCGCGTCCGAATCACGTTTGAGATTAGCGCCGCCGCGCGCCTATCCAAAGCGCCTATGCTCTGTTTGGCGCCTGAAAAAAGAAAAGCGGCGCCCGATTGCCACAGGCCCCGCTTTCCACAAGATATTAAATAAAATCAAGCGATTAATCCCGCTCAATCTCCTTGCCGGACTCCTGATCGACTACTTTCATGGAAAGACGGACTTTGCCGCGGTCATCAAAACCGAGAAGTTTCACGAAAACTTCGTCGCCTTCCTTGACCACATCAGTCGTTTTTTCTGGGCGCCCGTCGGATAGTTGCGAGATATGCACAAGCCCGTCGCGCGGCCCGAAGAAATTCACGAACGCGCCGAAATCCATGGTCTTGACGACTTTGCCTTTGTAGATTTCTCCGACTTCCGGCTCGGCCACAATGGAATGAATCCATTTATACGCCGCATCAATCTGCGCCTTGTCGCTCGACGCAATCTTGATGAGACCTTCATCGTCCACATTAATCTTGGCGCCGGTTTCTTCGACTATCTGGCGGATCACTTTACCGCCTGACCCGATAACGTCCCGGATCTTGTCCTTGGAGATCTGCATTGTTTCGATCCGCGGCGCGTAATCGCCAAGCTCTTCGCGGGCGTGGTCGAGCGCTTTACCCATCTCGCCGAGAATATGCATGCGGCCGTCTTTCGCCTGACCAAGTGCAACTTGCATGATCTCTTCCGTGATGCCGGCGATCTTGATGTCCATCTGCAGGGAGGTAACGCCCTGATCGGTGCCGGCCACCTTGAAGTCCATGTCGCCAAGATGATCCTCGTCGCCGAGAATATCGGACAGGACGGCGTATTTCTCACCCTCGAGAATCAGCCCCATGGCGATGCCCGCCACCGGACGCTTGATCGGCACGCCGCCATCCATCATGGCGAGCGACGCCCCGCAGACAGTCGCCATTGAAGACGAGCCGTTGGATTCGGTGATCTCCGAGACCAGACGAATAACGTAAGGAAATTCTTCCTGGGTCGGAAGAACAGCTTTCAGCGCACGCCAGGCGAGCTTGCCGTGGCCGATCTCGCGGCGG
The DNA here is from genome assembly GCF_965228385.1 of Hyphococcus sp. Taxonomy (GTDB): domain Bacteria; phylum Pseudomonadota; class Alphaproteobacteria; order Caulobacterales; family Parvularculaceae; genus Hyphococcus. The sequence continues at coordinate 3,039,988 of NZ_OZ245810.1, forward strand.
CCAGTAAAGCCCATACGGCCAACTTCGCCGACCGAATAGGGAGGGAAGTTGTAGTGCAGAAGGAACGCTTCCTTACGCGTGCCTTCCAGCGCGTCGATAAACTGCTCATCCTCGCCAGTGCCGAGAGTCGCCACCACCAGCGCCTGCGTTTCGCCGCGCGTGAACAGCGACGAGCCATGCGTGCGCGGAAGAACGCCGGCTTCGGCGACAATCGGACGGACCGTTTTCGTGTCCCGGCCGTCTATGCGTTCCCCGGTATCGAGAATGCCGCCGCGCACGATATCAGATTCAATAGACTTGAAGGCGCCGCCAACAACCGATTTGGAGGGCGCCGCTTCATTTTCATCATCGCATAACGCTTCGACCGCTTTATCCTTGGCCGCCGCCAGCGCATTCTGGCGATCCTGCTTGATAGTGATTTTATACGCCGCACGCACATCGTCTTCCACAAGGCCGCGCACTTTGGATTCTACGTCAGAATTGTCTGGCGGCGTAAATTCCCACGGCTCTTTGGCGCAATCTTCCGCGAAATCGATAATCAGACCAATGGCCTCCTTCGCCGCTTTGTGGCCGGCATTCACCGCGCCGAGCATGACGTCTTCGGAAAGCTCTTTGGCTTCGGATTCCACCATCATCACGGCGTCGGACGTGCCGGCCATGACGAGATCGAGCTGCGTGTCCGGCATTTCATCGATGGTCGGATTCAGAACGTAATCACCGTTGATATAACCAACGCGCGCCGCAGCAATCGGACCCATAAACGGCACGCCGGCAATCGTCAGCGCCGCAGACACCGCGATCATGGCGACAACGTCCGGGTCGTTCTCAAGATCGTGGCTCAACACTTGAGCAACGACGAGCACTTCGTTTTTAAAGCCCTTGGCGAACAACGGGCGGATTGGCCGGTCGATAAGGCGCGAGGTCAGCGTTTCTTTTTCAGTCGGACGCGCTTCACGTTTGAAGTACCCGCCCGGTACACGACCGGCGGCGTAATAACGCTCCTGATAATGTACTGTGAGTGGAAAGAAATCGAAATTAGGGTTCGGTTCCTTGGCAGCTGTGACCGCGGCAAGGACAGTGGTATCACCGTAAGTCGCAAGCACGGCGCCGTCAGCCTGTCGCGCAATACGCCCTGTTTCGAGCGTCAGCGTTCTGCCGCCCCATTCGATCGATTTTTTCGTGATGTTAAACATAAGTTCTCTTCTTTTCTTACGTGACGGCTTCCGCGCGGATCGCGAAAGCCCGGGGTTTATGAAACCGAAATCAAAAGCGCCGCCTTGTTCAGGCGGCGCGGCTATTATCTCGGCTGCATTCGAATGGCTCCATCGAGCCTTATGGTTTCGCCGTTCATGTAACTGTTGCGGCAAATTTCAAGCGCAAGGGACGCATACTCCTCAGGCGTTCCCAGGCGTTTCGGAAACGGCACCATGGCGGCGAGCGCATCCTGAACCTTCTGGTCCATGCCCGCCATCATCGGCGTCCAGAAAATGCCGGGCGCAATCGTGTTGACCCGCACGCCAATGCTCATCAGGTCGCGCGCTATCGGCAATGTCATGCCCGCCACGCCCGCTTTCGACGCAGAGTAGGCGGCTTGACCGATCTGGCCGTCAAAGGCGGCGACGGAGGCGGTGTTCACAATAACGCCGCGTTCTCCATCGGCCTGCGGATCGTTCTTTTCCATCTGCGCCGCCACGAGGCGAATGCAGTTGAAAGTCCCGATGAGGTTTATTTCAATAACCCGCTTAAAATTATCGAGTACGTGCGGACCGTTTTTGCCGACGGTTTTCTCGCCAATGGCGATCCCGGCGCAGTTCACAAGGATCGATGGAGACCCGTTTGCTGCGATGGATTTTTCCAGCGCTGCATTGATGCTGTCTTCGTCGCAGACATTGGTCTTGCAAAAAACGCCACCGAGCTCTTGCGCCAGTGCTTCGCCTTTTTCTTCATTTAAATCCCAGAGCGCGACTTTCGCGCCGGCGCCGTTCAGGCCCTCGGCCGTCGCCGCGCCAAGACCGGAGGCGCCGCCCGTTATGATTGCACTCGATCCGGATAGATTCATGAAAACAGGCTCCAGTTTATGCTAACGGCGAAGGCTTCAACCAAGACTAACGGCGCAGGCCGAGTTCCTCGATCAGCTTCTTATAGCGCGCCTCGTCGCCGCGCTTGACGTAATCGAGCAGGCGCCGGCGCTGGGAAACCATCTTCAACAGACCGCGGCGCGAGTGATTGTCTTTTTTATGCTCTTTAAAATGTTCGGTCAGATTCGAAATGCGCTCCGACAGGATTGCAACCTGAACCTCCGGCGAGCCCGTGTCGCCGTCTTTTTGCGCAAATTTTTTGATAAGATCGGCCTTACGGCCAGCCGTAATCGACATAACTTTTCTCCGCGGCGTCCCCTTTAAATGCCGGCCAAGCCGGGACGCCGTCCAGCAAGGTCGGTAGATTTGGGCGGCTTATGAGGGAAAAGCGCATGAATGGCAAGGGGCGCTAATAGTGCTCCTGCGGCGGATTGCGGATAGCGGCGACCCATCCCGCAATGGAAATCGTTCCCCAGGCCAGCTCAAGCGCGAGCACCGGCCAATTGGCGTCCAGATACAATATCGGCACAAGCCCATAAGCGGCGAAAATATTATAAAGCAGGAAGCGCCTGCGCCGCACCGCTCCGGCGGCGAACAGCAAATAACCGCCTGAAAAAAGGCCCGTCGCAGCCCAACCGAGCGCCGCCATGCCGGCTGGAAAATCCGCAAACCCGTATGCGAGACCGCCCGCGCCGAGTATAGCCAGCGGCGTGAGGATCCAGCGTTCGGAAAGACGCATGCTCTCCGGCAAAGCTGTCCCGCTCAGCGCCAGCAGGCTCAAACCCGCCCAGAATACGTTGACCACAACCGCTTGCCACGACGCGATGGCGGCGGAACTGACGACAATGCCGCTCGCGCCGATGAAGTTCAACGCGTAATAGATATTCGGCCGGTAATTGCGGTGCGTGGATAAATAGCCGTGATTACCAAGGTAGATGGCGGTGGAGACCCATCCGACAATCGTCAGCATCATTCAACTATATTGATATGCATGTTTTTAACGCGGAGCTCTTTGCCGACATGCGGCCCGTTTAAAATTACGACAACGCTCTCATCAACCATCGTTTGATACAGCCGATCGGTTTTTGACCCCTCGCTGATACGGCGGCTCCACTGCTTTACTGTTGCGCGCGTGCCCTGCGGCAAGGCGAAATAATCATTCGCGCCCGCATCGCGCCCTACAATCACCGGAAAACCTTCAGCCGCGACCAGCTCTACAATGTCTTCGCGTTGTGCAAAGCCCGTGAATGTCGTCTCGTCTGTATAGGCGAGAACGCCCTCTTCAGAAAGACGCGCATGGCTGGCGTTGAAAGCCTCCAAAAGCGCGCGGCCGCTTTCCGTATTGGGCGCGACGACATGTAACTGCGAGTCAGTCGAACAATCATCGATCGCGCGAACGAGCTGGCGGCGATCCGGAAATTGTTCATCAAGAAACGCGCTCGCCACGGACGCCGTCATCGGAAGCGCGTCTATCTGTCCGTTCAACAGCGCCTCGATAGCTTCCGCTTCAGCAGAAAAAACCTCTTCATTGCGCATCAATGAGTCAAATTCCTCGCCGTAACTATATCCGGCGACACGGCCGAATTGCAGCGTGCTTAAACTTTCATCGCAGGTCGCAAGACTATGAAACCGGCGATTGTAGAAGATAAGCGTTCGAACTTGAAACAGCGGCGCGGAGAAGAGCACTTCTCCTTTCCGGGCTTGCGTTTCGAAATACGGAAAAGACAGCCCGGGCGCGCCGGTCTTCATCAAATGATAGCCATAAGCATATCCGTAATACTGAAATTCAGCTTCCCGCCCCATATCGTCAAGCACCAGGCGCACGACGCGCGCGGCGATACCCGGATCGGCGCCGGTTGTGCGCACATAGGGCGGCCAATCATCCGTATACACCTTAACCGGCGCTTGCGCATGCGCTGAAACGCCAGCCGCGGACGCCGCAACAAACGCCGCGCCAATACAACGAATAAGCCTATTTATTGATTTTCCAGTAGCCATATATTCCAATCAGCAAGATGATGGACAGCGCGCCGCCTAGCAGCATGAAATCAATATCCACTGACGCAACGGCGGACAGGATTCGCGACGGCTGATTATCTGTGTATTCAAGAACCGGACGCGACATGACCTCGCGGCTGTATTCAGTCAGCCCCAGCGAAACATCAATAACCGCAAGAAAGCCGATCACCGCAAGAATGATATCCGTGACCACCGCGCTGCGCTCCCGGCGCGCACCCGAAATCTCGTTAATCCTGGCCGAACAAGCCTCGTTCATACGCGCGCCGTTCTCAATCAAAGCCTCGAAATCCCAGACTTTGACGATTTCGTCGAAGATGCGACGCTTGTTTCTGTTCAGGAAATTCTGCTGCACGCCGTATTGAATACGCAGCATCTGCATTTTCGCGCGGGCGTCCACCAGCATCTTTTCAGCGCGGCGGATGTTTTTCACGAAATATGCGCGCGATATGGTTGCCTGCGTTTGATCGTTCAATGCTTTCTGTGAGGCGTAAAAAAACTGCGCAATCCGCATGGCGGAAAGCAGCATGCGGGTTTTCTCCGGCCTGCCCGTCGCATTCTCAACTATCACGTAGCGGACCCATGTCATGGAATGGTCGGTATCGCCGTTTATCAGCTTTTGCGCATCTTCAGGATGCGCTGTGTGCAAGAGCCATTCTTCGATCAGCGCCTGGCAGGCGGGCTCTTTGCGCTCGGCATCGGAAAACACAAGCGCCCTTGCAATCCAATTGATCCGGGTGGGCCGATCGTCTCTGTGGTCTTGCCGCTCCCTGTATTGAGCCGGGATAGATTTCGCCGCCGACGTCAGCGCTTTTTCCAGTTCGGCGGCATGATCGTCGATAATACGGCGTGTTTCGTCCTTGGCGTAGTCTTCAAGCTTGTGCGGGTCGCGCCCGTTTACGTCGTCAAATTCGATTTGCGCAATCGAGACGCCATTCGGATAAATATGATATCGCGCACGCACGCCGGCTTCTTCCGATTTCGGCCGCCATTCAAACAAGCGCAAATCATATCCGTCCTTCTCCAGATTGTCGTAATCCCCCTCCTCGTCCTCTTGATCGGCTGTAATCAGATCGCGGCGCGTTGTAATCGCCTGCAAAATTTCACGATACATGACTGACCGCGGATCAATGCCGGGTTTCAGGCGCAATGGCGTAAATATCGGTGAAATCGTGACGATGCGCACGCTCGCCGCCCCCTGTTACTTCGACGTCTGGCCATGCATAACACAAAAATTCACGACCTCGAAAGGCCGTGACGAGTTGATTTGATCGCATGAAAGGCGACGCTAAGCGTTTAAAACCCGTGTCGGTTTCAGTTTCAGCCCATCGAGTTCGCAAATCGCTACAGCTTCATCATGCATAACCGCCAGCACGCCTTCCACCGTTCCGGCGCGCTCGCCGCGCACGCCCTTGGCGATCGCGGCAGACACCACCGCCGCCTGCCCGTGGCGCAACCTATCCGCCTGCGGACCGTCTATCGCCGCCTGCGGCATCATGGAAAGCGCATCGATAACCGGCAACAGCGCCCGATCACGTTCCTCTACGCCTTCAAGCGATTCAAGCGCCTCGAGCGTGATGCCGTCCTCCGCCCGAAGGGAGCCAACAGCAAGCCGGCGTAAGGCGCTGACATACCCTTCGGTTCCGAGCGCATGGGCGATGTCGCGGACAAGCGAACGGACATATGCGCCCTTGCCTGTTATCGCTTCAAATACAGTTTCGTCCGCTGACGGCGTATCCACGATACGCAATTCGTAAATCATGACCCGGCGGGGCTCCAACGCCACGGCCTGCCCGTCCCTTGCGAGGTCATATGCGCGTTCGCCGCCCACTTTGATTGCTGAGAACTGGGGCGGCGTTTGCGATATCTCCCCGATAAAATCATTCAACACTGCATCGATTTGTTCGCTGGAAGGGCGCACATCGGAAGTTGCGATAATGTCGCCTTCGGAGTCATCGGTGCTGCGCGCCTCACCCCATCGGGCCGTAAACCGGTAATGTTTTTGCGCCTCCATGACAAAAGACGCCGTTTTTGTCGCTTCACCGAACGCAATTGGCAAAACGCCTGTCGCCAACGGATCCAGCGTACCTGCATGCCCCGCCTTTTGCGCCTGAAACAGCCACTTTGCTTTAGAGACCGCTTCGGTTGATCCGAAATCATAAGCTTTATCAATAATCAGCCAGCCCGAAATCGGCCGGCCTTTTTTGCGCCGTCTGCCCATCAAGGGCGCTCCTTTTTTACTGTTGATCGCAAGCCGGCGCCCCGGTTCGAACGGTGCGGCGGCGGATTGGGGTTCAAACAGGTCTGACGGCTGAGGTCAAGGCAGCACGCTCTCGTCCCGTGGCGGACCCGGCCTCTTACAACGGCGCATCAAGCACAGCGTTGAGCCGGTCCCGAACGCTGTCGAGGCCGCCGCGGTCCGTACAGATAATGTTGTAATCATGAACGCCGAGCCCTTCTGCAAAAAACAGGAAGCTGTTCATCCACCAGGCGTCGCTGACGAATTCCACCGCTCGCTTGGGGCTCCAGTAAATCATATTATACGCCGCCGATCCGTGATCGTACAAAATCGTTTCAGCGTAGCGGGCTGCGTTCAGGTAGTCTTCAAGACGTGTCTCGCCAGTTCGCAATACGACGCCGCCGCGTTCCTTGATGACCTCTTCAATCATCAGATTGGGGTGCGTTCGCGTTGCAACCTCGGACGTCTCGCCATAACGCGAAAGATAGAGAAGCGATCCGGATTGAGGCGTCACCGGCTCCACATTCAACAGTTTCCTGAGCGCCATTACATCTTTGGCGCGCCAATAGCGAATGTAGCGCTGTAACCGCACAACCGTCGCATTACGGATGCGTATTGGCGCGTCGATATCCACAAATTGCAACCCGGTCCGCTCCGCATCGCGGCGCACATAAGCTTTTTTGGCCATTGACCGGGGCAGAAAGACCGGCGCGGAAATCTCAGGCAGCAGCGACAGCGGCGATAAATATTCCGACGTCCAGTCGCCGAACGTATCAGTATGTTCTGACTGAATGAAGTAGCCTTCATCGACTTCGCGCACCGGCGCATGCGCGCCTGCGAGCATGCGCAGGCCCGGTTTGCCGGCTGAATATTTCTCAAAAAGCCGTCCGTCTTTCCAGCCCGCGCCTTCCGGCGTGACGATGAGGTTTTCAACTTTTTCGGCGGCAGGCCTCGGCTGCTTATAAACAAGACGAAACTGGTGATGCGCATCGCCGGCTTTACGGGGAATATCGCCCTTGAACGGGACGGCGCCGTGCTGCTCGACCGCATTCTCTTCCTCCGAGAGCGGCTGATACAATTTCAACAGCGACGACGCGCCGCGCCAGACAGAGGAAATCCGGTCGCGCATCTGGACAAGCGGAACCTGAAACTTCGCGTGACGAAAAATAGCGTTCATTCGACCCGATCTGTAAATGTGAATATTATCTTTGCAAAGGCGGCGCCTTAAAGCCAGCGGCAATAGCTGGCCGGAGACGATCGCATTTGGAATGTTCCGGATTTCAGGATTTCAAATCGCGGGCCACTTCCGGACGAGCGAGCAATTCATCGATTCTTTGCGCCTCTTCGAATGTTTCGTCGCTTACGAATTTGAGCGCCGGGGTAAATTTCAGCTCAATTTTCTTCCCCAATACGCCCCGCAGGTAAGACGCAACCCGGTTAAGCGCCGCGATCGTTTCGGCTTGCGCTTCGCCGCCCAAGGGCGCCGCGTAAACGCTCGCCTGTTTCAAATCGGGCGATACGCGCACTTCGCTCACTGTGATAGATACGCCGTCAAGCGCAGGATCGCGCAAGGGCTCGCGCTGCAAAATCTCAACAAGCGCATGACGAATAAGCTCCCCAGCGCGTAGCTGACGCTGGGAAGGGCCTTTTTTACTGGAAAACCGGTTTGCCATAGCTGCTCAAGATAGGCGCGGGCGATGAGGGAGAAAACCCTTGCGCCGAATAATACTCGTCAGATTAAGCCTTCCACGGCCGCGGGTCGCGGTCGATCAGCCCCATAATGACGGAATCGCGCACGCCGATATGGGTTTTCCAGGCGGCGCGCAACAGCCCTTCCTGCCGGAAGCCAAGCCGCTCGAACAGCCGGAGCGAGGGCGTATTGTCCGGATCAATATCAGCGTAAATCCGCCGGGCGTCATGATTTTCAAAGGCGATATCGAGCGCCTGCGCGAGGCCGGCATGGGCGAGACCGCGCCCGCGCGCCTCGGGGCAGACCATGATCCCGGTTTCGAAAACCGCAGGGCCGCGCGGTATCAATGTGATGCGCCCCAGCGCCGCGCCGTCTTCACGCTCGACAATCGCCCAGGTCGTGTCTTCGGTTCCCTCGTTCCATGTTTTTAGATTGGAAACAGTTTCCGCAACCGATGCGAAAGCCGGTCCCGTCATGTACCGGCAGCTTTCCTCATCGCCGAAAATGGCGTGCAAGTCGGGGCCGTCGCGGTCAGGGTCGAGAAGGCGGAGCATGGTTATCCGTCATCTTATCGGAGGCAACACCGACCTAACAAAGCTTTCCCTTTCACTCTTGTTACTACAACTTATGTACCAATCGGGATCCAGATCTCTCGACCCAAAGATGATCCTTTTGCTGGCGACAACAACATCGCCAGATTTGGTATCTTTTATGATTGTTTTGTTCTCCACGTGCCGAAAATCGCCAACATCGATATTAAACTCTCTAGATTCTGAAACCGTATATTTAGACGAGAATGTAGAAATTTTTGCTAGTGCAAAACATTTATTCACCGGCGGCCGTGTCGCGCGGCGACGTTCTTCATCATTGAGATTATTGATGTATCGATTATAGGTGGCACAAGCAGGATCACCGATATCAGACAAATAGATTTTATACTTTCCAGCGCTCAAAGACGCCGTCGGCACACTTCGCAGCGGCGTAAATTCAACTTCAACGTAATGATATCCGCCTTCTGCAAGCGGACGGGCGCAACGATGTAAACGCCGACACGCACGGTCGTCTGCATAACCGGCAACACTGGCGATAACGCCTTCAACTGGCGGCGCAATTTTGTCGCAATACTCAGCCACTTCTGTCGCAACAGCTGGAAACTTCAGCCCCGTCAAAGTCTCAAAGGCACGCTGTTTTTCCTGTGAATAGGTAATATTTTCCTTGGATCGTTCTTTATCACCACCCAAACCGGTTGGCGGCGCTCCTGAGGTTGTCGCAGCGCACCCCGACAGCATTGAAGCAAAGGCAAGTAAGCCAACAAAACGACTTTGCATAATCCCTCCCGTTTCCACGGAAAGGGAGACTAGAGAGTCCGCGTCACTTTCTCAACGCGGAAGCATTCGATAACGTCGCCGACTTTCATATCCTCGTAGTTGGCGAAGCTCATACCGCATTCCTGGCCGCCGGGCACTTCCTGCACATCGTCCTTGAAGCGCTTGAGCTGGGAGAGCTCGCCTTCGTGAATGACGACGTCGTCGCGGATAAGGCGCACCTTCGCGCCGCGCTCCACCTTGCCCTCGGTGACGCGGCAGCCGGCGACCTTGCCGTGCTTGGAAATCGAGAAGACCTCGAGAATTTCCGCGTTGCCGAGGAAGGTCTCGCGCAATTCGGGTTCCAGCATGCCTGACAACACACCCTTCAAGTCGTCGAGGAGATCGTAGATCACCGAATAATAGCGGATTTCGACGCCGGAACGCTCGGCCTCATCGCGCGCCTGCTTGTTGGCGCGCACGTTGAACCCGATGACCGGGGCGGAGGACGCCTCGGCCAGGATGACATCGCTCTCGGAAATGCCGCCGACGCCCGTATGTAGGACGCGCACGCGCACTTCTTCCGTACTCATCTTATCCAGCGAACTGACGATCGCCTCAATGGAGCCCTGCACGTCGCCCTTGATGACGATAGGCAATTCCTTGATTTCCGAATCCTGCAACTGCGCCATCATCTGTTCCAGCGATGTGCCGGAGGATTTCGCGGCCGCTTTTTCACGGCGCTGGCGCTGACGGAATTCAGCAATCTCTCTCGCACGCGCTTCCGACGCAACCACATTAAATTTGTCGCCGGGTTCAGGCACGCCGTTGAGGCCCAGAACCTCAACCGGGTAGGCGGGGCCGGCCTCCTTGACCTGCTGCCCCTTGTCGTCGGACATGGCGCGCACCTTGCCCCATTCGGCGCCGACAACAATAACATCGCCGCGCTTCAGCGTGCCGCGCTCCACCAGCATGGTCGCCACCGCGCCCCGGCCTTTATCGAGGCGCGCCTCGACAACGGCGCCGTCGGCGGCCCGGTCGGGATTTGCTTTCAGCTCGAGAAGCTCGGACTGCAACAGGATCGCTTCCTGAAGTCCGTCGAGATTCATCTTCTTCAGCGCCGAGACCTCAACATCCTGCACGTCGCCGCCCATGCTTTCGACCTGAATTTCATATTGCAGCAGATCGGTGCGGACTTTGTTGGGGTCGGCGTCCGGTTTGTCGACCTTGTTGATGGCGACGATAATCGGCACGCCAGCCGCCTTGGCGTGGCTGATCGCTTCTTCGGTTTGCGGCATGATGGAATCGTCCGCCGCCACCACCAGAATGATGATGTCGGTTACGCTGGCGCCCCGTGCGCGCATCTGTGTGAACGCGGCGTGGCCTGGCGTATCGAGGAATGTGATCTTACGGTCGTCGCCCAGCGTCACCTGATAAGCGCCGATATGCTGCGTGATGCCGCCAGCTTCGCCGGCGACCACGTCGGTCTGGCGCAGCGCGTCCAGCAGCGAGGTTTTGCCGTGATCGACATGCCCCATGATCGTGACGACCGGCGGGCGCGGCTTTTTATCCGCATCGTTGTCCGAATCGCCTTCGAGGCCTTCTTCCACGTCGGCTTCCGCAACCCGTTTCACACTGTGACCAAGATCTTCAGCGACAAGCTGCGCCGTATCAGCGTCCAGAACGGCGTTGGCCGTCACCATCTGCCCCTGCTTCATCAGTTCTTTGACAAGGTCCACCGCGCGCATGGACATCCGCGCCGCCAACTCCTGCACCGTGATGGTCTCGGGAATTGTCACGTCACGGACGACCCGTCCGCTATCGGATGCGCGCTGCTGGCGCGCCTGCTTTTCACGTTCGCGCGCACGTTTGACTGACGCCAGAGAACGCTGGCGCTCTTCGTCGTCCAGCGCATTGGCGATGGTGAGCTTGCCGGACCGCCGGCGCGGCGTTTCCTTCGTCTTGCTGGTGTCGCGGCGATCATCGCCGCCCGCGCCCTTTCGGCGCGTTTTAAGACGGCCGCCAAGCTGTGCGAGCGGGTTGGCCGGATCGGCGTCTTCCTTGCGCTCGTCTTCAGCTTCTTTACCCTTGGCGCGCGCATCGGCCTTCGCGGCGTTGCGTTTTTTACGCTCACGCTCTTCCTCTTCCAATGCCTCACGCGCTTCTTCTTCAGCCTTGCGCCGCGCCTCGGCTTCCTTGCTGCGGCGGGTTTCTTCTTCGGCCTGGCGCTTGCGATCTTCCTCAAGGCGGGCGCGCTCTTCAGCTTCGCGCTCTTCGCGTTCAGCACGCTCGGCCGCTTCGCGTTTTTCGCGTTCGGCTTTTTCCTTGCGAGACTTGGCGAGCGCGGAAGCCCGCGCCTGTTTTTCATCATCGGAAAGCGTTCTGAGAACCGCGCCCTGTTTTTTATCGCCGCTTTCTTCCGGCGCCGGGGTTTCTTTCGCTTTTGTTGACGGCTTTACGGTCGGCCGCGCCGATTTCTTTTCAGGCGCTTCTTTCTGTTTCGGCTCGGCTTTAGCTTCTTCGCCGGTTTTAGGCGTAAGGACACGACGCCGTTTCGTTTCCACGACAACGGTTTTCGAGCGTCCATGCGAAAAGCTCTGCTTGACCGCGCCCTTCTCCGTACGTCGGAGCGTCAGCGGCCGGCGGGGCGATTTCGATTTCGTTTCAGTTTCGACGTCGTCGCTCATCAAATCTCCAAATGCGCCCTTTCAAAGACGCTTCATCATGGCCCCATGCGCACCTTAAACGCGCGCCTGAAGCCGCCATCGACATACAGCCCCGGAGGGCGCGGGTCCACACCGAACCCCTTACCTTTTCCGGCGTTTCAGCCGGTTTTCGCGAAGCTGCGCCCCGCGGTTTTTCTGTCGTCCGTCGAAGCGCTGCGAAAACCGTTCACCCGTCGCGCCTCTCTCAGAAACTTTTCCGCCGGGCGGCCTTTTTTCAGCACCGCGTGAACCGCGGGCGCATCACGCCCCAACGCCGCAGAAAGCTCGTCTGCGGAAAAAATCTCGACCGCCTCAACGTCCAGCGCGAGCCCGGCGAGCTTACGCTTGCCGTCCGCGCCGGCGTCCGCCGCGTGAACCAGCGCCGCCGCATCGCCGCTCTTGAGGACAGCCCGGACTTTCTCAAACCCGAGCGCCACATCACCCGCCTTTCGCGCCAGCCCAAGCGCTGAAAGCGCCGTTTTGGCCAGCCCCGCCTCAACCCGCGCCGGCAGGTCATCCGGCGCCGGCGCCGGCGCCTTGAACGAGCGCGCGAAAGCGCCCCGTTTCAACGCCGCATCAAGCGCCGAGCGCGTCGGCGTCAGCCATGCGCCGCGCCCGGGCAGCTTGCCGGAAAAATCCGGGGCAAGCGCGCCGTCAGGCGCGAGCACGAAACGCAAACCGGCGCCTGGCGACAAAGCATCGCCAGTCGCCACGCAGCGGCGCGCGGAAAGTTGCGTTTTAGACGCTTTCTTCAGCCGCCGCCTCCTCGTTTTCCTGTTCTTCTTCAGCAGCGCGCATGGCGTCGAGGTCTTCCTGCGTGACCCATCCCGCCTTGACGCGCGCGCGCATAATCAGATCTTCGGCTTCATCCGGCGCAATTTTGTAGCCTTCAAGAATGCCGTCATAGTGCTTGCGCTCGCCATCGACCCGTTCGGTCCATCCGGTCAGGTCGTCCGTGGCGCAGCCCGCGAGGTCTTCCAGCGACTTCACGTCGTTTTCGCCAAGGGTGACGATCATCTTGAGATCAAGACCGTCCAGTTCGGTAATGTCGTCTGCAACGCCAAGCTCCTTGCGTTTTTCGTCGAGTTTCTTGTTTTCTTCCTCGATAAAATCTTTTGCGCGCGCCTGCAGCTCTTCGGCAGTTTCCTCGTCAAGCCCGTCAATTTCCATGAGCTCTTCGATTTCAACGAAAGCAATCTCTTCGATTGTCGCAAAACCTTCCGACACCAGAAGGCCCGCCATCATGTCGTCAACGTCAAGACCGGTCATGAACAGTTCCGATCGTACACGGAACTCTTCCTGCCGCTTCGCGCTTTCTTCCTCTTCGGTCATGATGTCGATTTCATAACCGGAAAGCTGAGACGCGAGCCGAACATTCTGGCCGCGTCGACCGATAGCGAGCGACAATTGCTCGTCCGGCACGACAACCTCGATACGCTGCAATTCTTCATCGAGAACAACTTTTGTCACTTCGGCAGGCGCCAGCGCGTTCACGACAAATGTCGCGTCATTCTCGTTCCACGGCACAATGTCGATTTTCTCGCCGCCAAGCTCGTTGACCACCGCCTGGACGCGGCTGCCGCGCATGCCCACGCACGCGCCGACCGGGTCAATGCCGCTGTCATTGGAAAACACGCCAATTTTTGCGCGGCTGCCGGGGTCTCTCGCAACGGCTTTGATCTCAATGACGCCGTCATAAACTTCCGGCACTTCCTGCTCGAACAATTTCGCCATGAATTGCGGATGCGAGCGCGACAGGAATATCTGCGGCCCCCGCGCTTCGCGGCGCACATCCATGATATAGGCGCGCACGCGATCGCCGTTTCTATAATTTTCCCGCGGCAATTGCTGATCGCGGCGGACAATCGCCTCAGCCTTGCCAAGGTCCACAATAACGTGGCCGTATTCAACGCGCTTAATGATGCCATTAATGATCTCGCCGACGCGATCTTTGAAATCTTCATACTGACGGTCGCGCTCGGCTTCGCGAACCTTTTGCGTGATAACCTGCTTCGCGCCCATAGCAGCCTGACGGCCGAAATCGATCGGGGGCAGCGGCTCAGACATGAAGTCGCCGACTTCCGCTTCAGGATTACGGTGACGCGCATCCTGCACCAGAATTTGCGTCTGGTCGTTTTCGATTTCATCGACCACTTCAAAAAGGCGCCACAGCCTCGTCTCGCCGGTCTTCGGATTGATTTCCGCGCGGACCAGCGTTTCATGACCGTATCGGGTGCGCGCAGCGCGGGCGAGCGCGTCTTCCATCGCCTCAATGACCAGCGATTTGTCGATTGATTTCTCGCGCGCGACAGCGTCCGCGATCTGGATCAGCTCAAGCTTGTTGGCGCTGACTGCGGTCATCGAAGGGTCTCCATCATCTTTCGTCTCCTTAAGCGGGCGGGTTTTGTTTTTCCGCCTTCATGGTTTCGCGCAATAAATCATCCGTCAGGATGAGTTGCGCACTTGCGATCCATTCCATTGGAAAGAGCGCCGTTTCGTCTTCGCCTTCGATATCGAAAGCAATTTTTCCTTCATCGAGCCCGGCAAGCACGCCCTTGAAGCGTTTGCGGCCTTCCACAAGGCGATTCAGCTCCAGCTTCGCCGGCCAGCCCCGCCATTCCTCAAAGTCTTTCTCCCGCACCAGCGGCCTGTCGATGCCGGGCGAGGACACTTCAAGATTATAGCGGCCATCAATCGGATCGGCCTCTTCGAGCACGGGAGACAAAGCACGCGACAGCCGCGCGCAATCTTCCGCACTCATCGTCCTGTCTGCCCGTTCGGCCATAACCTGCAGCGTTTTGGTTCTGCCGCCGGTGACGCGCACGCGCACCAGTTCGAACCCGGCGGCGTCGACAACCGGTGCAATCAATTCGGCAAGGCGCGTTTCGTGCGTCAAAAGCGGCTCCAATGAGCGCTGCCCGGAACGAAAAAGCGGGCCCCGCGGGGCCCGCTTATCAAATCCGATAGCGTTTGATGCGGTATATAGGGCGCCGGAACGCTTTTGTCAGCCCCCAATCCGAAGGGTTTTTTTGCAAACAACGACAAGGCTTTCCGAAAACAACTAGCCTCGAAGCCAAGCGCTGCGGCAAAAATCTTGATTTCCGCCGCCCCTGGAGGTCGCGGGGTATGACGGATGGGCGCAAAGACTGGAAAAACGCCGGATGTCTTCGCGCGACTAGCCCGATTTCACTAGCCCCAAGCGCTGGAGGCTGATGGAGGACCGGCCGGCGGTTTCGCGACAGTCCGGGTTCGTCAAGCTGATTAATTACGCCGTCTGGCGCTATGGATTTTACCGCCATGATGGGCCAAGATCATCGTCAAGCATGGTGTTTAGGGGTCCGTAGCTTACAAAAGGGGTCGCGTCGTGGGTCGTTTGCTTGCATTTTTACTGGGTGTCGCCGGCGCCGTTCTGGGCTCTCAGGGCCCGGGTTTTACGCTTCAATATATGCAAAACCTTCAGGGACGCCTTGATGAGTTAAAGCCCATTGTTGAGCAATTCGACGAAAACATCGCTGCTTACGGGTATACGCGCGAGCAAGCGATCGGCGAGTGCCGCACAGCGGCCGGTCTTCTCGATGCGTTATGCAAAACCTATGTTTCAGCCGTGCAGCGTTATGAAGTGCTTGTGGCGCACAAGGCCGATCTTGACGCCGCCAGCACTACGGTGCGCCCTCTCGTGCTCGCACGCACCCAGATGAATGACATTACACAATCCGTTTACGAACAGTTTGAACCGGCGGTTCCTGTAACGACAAACGGGCTTATCTACGCCGGCGGCGGATTTGCGGTTCTGTGGGGCGGCGCGTCATTTATTTTCGGATTGCTCGGCGCACTCGGCGGCGGGCGAAGACGCTACGCTTAGAGCTTTTTCGAAAGCGCTTCAAAATCCCATATCTTTTCATCCGCCAGATGGCTGGGGCGCACGTTCTGCAATGCGCGAAACATCACCTCCCGGCGGCCGGGCGCGCGCGCTTCCCAATCGTCAAGCATCCGCTTCATGACTTCGCGCTGCAACCCTTCCTGACTGCCGCAGAGATTGCAGGGTATAATCGGAAATCTGAGCGCGGCGGCGAATTTTGCAATGTCCTCTTCTGCGCAAAGGATAAGCGGGCGCAAAACAAACAAATCGCCTTCGTCATTGACGAGCTTCGGCGGCATCGCCGCCATACGTCCGCCATGGAAAAGGTTCATCATGAATGTTTCGAGCGCGTCGTCGCGGTGATGGCCGAGCACGACAGCATCGCAGCCCTCCTCGCGCGCGACACGATAAAGAATTCCACGCCTCAGCCGCGAACATAACGAACAGTAGGTTTTATTCTCAGGCACCTTGTCGGTGACGATGGAGTAGGTGTCTTCAGTGATAATCCGATAATTAACGCGCAGGCTTTCCAGATAATCCGGCAGAATATGCTTGGGGAAACCGGGCTGGCCCTGATCCAGATTGCACGCGACGAGTTCCGCCTTCAGCGCGCCTTGCCATTTCAGGTCCAGCAACGCCGTCAGGAGGGTGTAGCTGTCTTTGCCGCCGGAAAGACAGACAAGCCATTTTTGCGCAGATCCGTCCGCCCGTACCCCGTCCATACCATATCGGCGCACGGCGTCCTGCGTTTGGCGCAATAATCGTTTGCGCAATTTCTTGAACGAGACCGAAGAAGGCGCATCGGCGTAAACGCGCGGCAACGTGCGCGAAGCGTCAGTTCGGGATTTGAGATCGGCGCCGTTTGCCACGTTCAATCTCCATGGGTTCAGCCATGGATCAAGCATGGGCGGCGGCAAATGTCACGGGTTCAAATTGCGCGGGAACGCAAAAAGCCGGCGACGAGTTTGAAGTTCGTCGCCAGCCGAATCGGTTGCCGTTTGTTGATTCAACAAGCAGTTTTTTACCTTTTATGATGCTTTCTTGTTCTTATCGTCCTTAAAAGCATCTTTGACGTCGCCAGCCGCCTTGCGGACTTTGCCTTCCGCCTTGTCGGCTTCGCCTTCGCCTTTCAACTTGTCGTTTCCCGTAAGTTCGCCGGCGGCTTTCTTTGCGCGGCCTTCGGCTTCCTTGCCGGCGCCTTTTGCATGTTCTTTATCCATTGAGTGCTCCTATACAAGCTACTTAAAGGAAACACGCCGCGCGGAGATTCGTTCTCCGGTTGAAAATTAATTCTTCAGTTTTTCACATGGGCGTCCAGAAACTCCAGAAACGCAGGCCAGTCTTCCTTGACGATCCCGTGCGTGCCCGGCCGGATCCAGAAGGCGATGTCCGCCGACGGCGTCCAATGGTCCAGCCGTTCCTGCGCAAGTCCGCGCCGGCCGTGTAACTCATAAACGGGATCGGCGCCCATGGCCGCGCGGAACGCGCCGTTCGGGTCGGACCAGACGTCCCGCCGGGCATTGCCCAGCAACATTGGCCGCGGCGCGATCAGGGCCAGCAAATGATGCTGGTCCACGCTCATAGCATTTTGATTTCCGGCGAATTCAGCATACCGGCCGGCGAACCAGTGGGGATAGCTATCCGTGATCTCCTTGACGCTTTCGCCCTTTTTCCGGCTGTTCAAAGAGGCGCCGCCCGTGCCGGACTGATGCGCAATGACAGCGTCAATACGATCATCAAAGGCAGCGGCCAGCAAGGCCGACTTTCCATACCGGGAATGCCCCCAAACCACATAAACGCCGCCTGATCCGCCGCCCCGCCCTTCCAGCGCATCGATCATCAGCGAATAGCCCCACGCCCAGGCCGCAATGGCTCCCCAGCGCTGACGATCCGGCGTCAGCCCCGCTGACAGATCAGCCAGCACGGAGAGGCCTTCCTCGCGCTCGTCGGGAACATATTCACTCGGAAATATCGTGGCGATAGCGTAGCCGCGCGCCAGAATTTCCTCGATTGGCGGCGTCGCGATATATCGCCCGAATACATAATTCATGACGCCGGTCAGGACGCCGCCGCCGTCACAGCCTTCCGCCTGATCCGGACGCTGAACGGAAGCATGCGGAATTGTATCCCAGCGCGGGCAAAAAGTTTGCATCAAGATGACTGGGGCATTCGGCGCGTCTCGCGGCGTCACCACATTCATATAGAAAGCGTTGGTTGTCGCGCGCTCGCCGTTAAAACTTACGTCTGCCTGCAGCGTATATTCTGACAAGCGACCGGCGCCTGAGAATGCCGCCTCGTCCAGCACTTCGTAGCTGTTTACACTCAGCGCATAATCATCCGGCATGGCGCCATAGATTTCCTGCTGCAGCGCCTGACGGATCGCCGACGCGCGCGCTTGCCATGACTGCAACGCAGCCTCGCGATTCCTGTCGTCTATGCCTGCCATTACGGGAGGCGACGCTACGGGGCCGGCTGGCTTCAAGTCCGTCCACGCCAGCGTGAGTTTGGCGCAGCCGGTGAGCGCCATGAGGGCGGCAAGCCCGCACAATAATGGTTTCAGGAAAGCAAATCGCATTTGCGCAGTTGGCCTGCGTGTGCGCCAGAGCGCAAGTCAAAACCCCGTAAGCCGGCCAGACGCTGCGCCGCGCGATCAATCAGGTTCGTCTGAAAATCAGATAGGCCGGTGCGCGTCCTTCGCGCACCGCCTTCGCCTCATATCGCGTCTGCGGCCAGTCTGCAGGCCGGTTTTTCCAGTCGCCGGCGTATTCTGCCGTCCATTCAAACTCAGCGGCGTTTCTTGCATGCATCAGCGTCCAGCGGATGTAATCGCGGATATCGGACGCCACGCGGAAAGTTCCGCCCGGCCGGATCAGGCGCGCAGCCTCCTGAAAAAACCACGGCGATATCATCCGCCGTTTGTGGTGGCGTTTTTTGGGCCACGGATCGGGATGGAGCACGTAAATTCGCGACAAGGACGCATCTGGCAGCGCCTCGATCAACGGCCGCGCATCACCAAAATGAATGCGCACATTATCGAGAGTTTGATCGTCAATGGCGCTGAGTAATTTCCCCACGCCGTTCACGAACGGCTCTGCGCCTATAAAACCGGCTTTGGGTTGCTGCGCCGCCTGCCAGGCGAGATGTTCACCGCCGCCAAAACCCACCTCCAGTTGAAACTCCTCCGCTTGCGGATAAAGTTCCTGCAGATCAATTTTTCCAGCGCCGGGATCAGGAACCGATATTTTCGGCAATAATGTTTCCATGAGCCGCGCCTGTCGCGGCTTCAGCGGCTTATCCTGCTGACGGCCGTAAAGCCGGGGGATATATTTCGCATCACGCATCGCCCGCGGACATATCCGATGGCGATGCGCGCCTCAACCGGACTGGACTATCTATCGCGGCGCGCGCGAGAAAGTGTTGTTATTGAACTGCCGCCAGCCATCCGGGGTATGGACCCAGTCCGTCACCTCAATATCGCCATCCGCGGTTAATGTGTATCGGGTCCGCCCCTGTTTGCCGCCCTCGACGCCCCAATGCGACAGAACCCCCTTTTCATCAATCTCCGCACGAATGGAGTATAAAGCCCCTGAATTGTCGGCCCAGAACGCGTTCCATTCATTTTCATCGGACGCCCTATAATAGGCGACGCCTTCAAAGGTCGCGGCGCTCTCATCTCTTGGCATGTCAATCCGGTAGGACAACTTGACGAACTTTCCGTCCAATGTGGTTTCCCAGATCATTTTCGACTGAGCGGGACCGCCAAACGCGTCGCCGTCAGAAACCCAGACGCCGGTAAAGGCTTCAAACACATCCGCCCGTTCAGCGCGCGCTGGTAAGCCCAGCAGCAAAAAGCAGCACACAGCTATTCCTATTCGCATTATATACCTCTCATTTTCTGCCTAACGTCGTCTTCCTGATGACGTATGGACTTTTATAATTTCGACAGACAATTACGAGTTTTCCGTCTGCATCGTGAATAGAGCGGCGGCCTATCCAATAATTCATGCGCGCGCTGATGGTAAATCATGAATAAACCCGCAACAAAAATAGGCTTTTTCGTGATTGCAGTTGTCGGCGCGCCACATCATGACTATTGGAAGTGCGAAGCTTAGAAATTTTCACATGCCCAAGACGTCGAAACGAACGGAAAAAATCCAGATATCTCTGGCTCCTGAAGAGATCGAACAGATCGACAAGTGGCAGTTCGATAATCGGATGCCGACCCGCGCCGCTGCAATACGCGAATTGATCGGCCGGTCAATCAACACAGAAGCCACGATGTCCGAGGCGCGAGTGACATCACGTGAAATCGGCGTGCTGGAATCAAAAGTGACGCGCGAAGGGCCGCCCTCATTTACTATCGCCGACGCACGCTCTCCCGATATGCCGCTAATATACGTATCGCCCGGATTTACGGATCTTTGCGAGTATGCAAACAAGGAAGTCGTCGGTAAGAACTGCCGGTTTCTGCAGGGCGCCAAAACGGACCCGGATACAACCGCGAAAATCCGTAAAGCGCTTGACGCGGGCGAACCGATCGAAACCGAATTGGTCAATTACAGAAAAAGCGGCAGCGCTTATCGGCTAAAACTTAATATTGAGCCGATCTTCAGAAAAGACGAAAAATCGCCAATCCTTTTTGTTGGCGTGCAGACTTTAATCGGCGACCTTTAAATCCTACGCACCCGCCGCTTTCTTGAGCTCTTCCACAAGATTGGTTTTTTCCCAGGAAAATCCGCCATCCGCTTCAGGATCTCTGCCGAAATGGCCGTAAGCGGCAGTGCGGGCGTAAATCGGTTTGTTCAGATCGAGCGCGCGCCGGATGCCGGACGGCGACAAGTCCATGACCTCGCGGATCGCCGTCTCGACAGTTTCTTCCTCCACGCGGCCAGTTCCATGCAGATCCACATAAACAGACAATGGCGAGGCGACGCCGATTGCGTAGGAAAGCTGAATTGTGCAGCGATCGGCCAGTTCCGCCGCAACCACATTTTTCGCGAGATAACGCGCTGCATATGCGGCGGAGCGGTCAACCTTGGTCGTATCCTTGCCTGAAAAGGCCCCGCCGCCGTGCGGCGCGGCGCCGCCATAAGTATCGACGATAATTTTCCGGCCCGTCAGGCCGGCGTCGCCGTCAGGCCCGCCGATTACGAATTTGCCGGTGGGATTAACGTGCCAGACGCAGTCTTCGGCAATGGCGAGCTCGCTGACGGAGCGGCGAATATAGGGCTCCACGATCTCGCGCACTTTCGCTGAGTTCCAGTTGGAGTCGAGATGCTGCGTGGACAGAACGATGGACACAATTTCCACCGCTTCGCCGTTCCGATAACGCACCGTAACCTGGCTTTTTGCATCGGGACCCAAAAGCCCCGCGTCGCCGTTTTTTGCATGCCGGGCGGCGGCCAGGTCCTGTAGAATTTTATGGCTGTAATATATCGGCGCCGGCATCAATTTGGGCGTTTCCCTGCAGGCATAGCCGAACATGATGCCCTGGTCGCCGGCCCCTTCAGCGTTGGCGTCAGACGCCTTGTCGACGCCTTGCGCTATATCTGCGGACTGCCCGTGGAGCAGGACATCAATATCGGCCGTCTCCCAGTGAAAACCGTCCTGCTCATAACCAATCGATTTGATTGCATCGCGCGCCGCGGCAATGAATTTTTCCGGATTAACGCCGCCAGCGCCGTCCATCAGGTTTTCCGGGGCCCGCACCTCGCCGGCGATAACCACCTTGTTCGTTGTCGTCAGCGTTTCACATGCCGTACGCACATCCCACGGATTCATCCCCGCTGTTTGCGCCTCGCGATACATGAGATCGACAATTTCGTCGGAGATGCGGTCACAGACCTTGTCCGGGTGACCTTCAGAAACGCTCTCGCTGGTGAATAGATAAGACTGGCGCGCCATAGAACCGTTCGACCTCTAAAAGGGATATAAAGAAATGTTTATATGAGCGCCTATACCCAAGACGCCCGCCCGTGTCCAACGCTATGATGGCGCGCCGCCCCCGGTCACGCGGATTTGCCCGCCCCTTCAGTTTCAGCAATGGACTTCACCAGATCAAGGACCCGTTTTTTCACATCCGGATCTTTGATCGAGGCGAAATACCGGCACAACTGGACGCCTTCCGGCGACTGTATCAGTTCCATGAACGGGTCTTCGTTTTCCGTCTCGGCGAAACCGCCTGCGTAGTGGGGCTCCGGCCCGTAACCGTCATAAAAAAACTGGATAGGCACTTCCAGTTCCTGCCCCAATTCGTAGAGCTTGCTGGCGCTGATACGATTGGCGCCTTTTTCATATTTTTGAATTTGCTGAAAGGTCAGCTCCATCGCCTTGCCAAGTTTTTCCTGGCTTAGGCCCATCGCCATACGGCGCAGTTTCACGCGCTGCCCCACATACACATCCACAGGATGCGGATTGTCTTTGCCGGACGCCGCTTTCTGCTTCGCCATCATACCCGCCCATGAAGACCATTCTGGTCTTCTGTTTCTCACCATGCGGTTTTATAGGGATATTACAGGGTCGCGCAAACATTGCGCTTAGCCGGATCGTTGCCTTTTCCCGCCTGAATGGAACGAAAACCCTATGAATCCGGCCATCATTACAAGGAATATCCAATCGCCAAATCGCCCATAAATTGTCTGCGCCAGCGGCGGCGGCAAGGGCGCATCGATTTTGCCGGCGGTGTAAAGTTTGAGGCGCGCCAATATCCGGCCCTTGCCGTCGATCAGTGCGGAAACGCCGGTATTGGCGGAGCGCGCCATGGGCAGTCCCGCTTCAACTGAACGCAATCGCGCCATATCAAGATGCTGGCGCGGGCCTGACGTATCGCCAAACCAGGCGTCATTCGTGACAACCACCAGCCAATCCGGACGCGCGCCACGCGGATAGGAAGCGCCCGGAAAAATAGCTTCATAGCAAATCATCGGGGCGAAAGCCGAACCGGCGGCGTGAAGCACGCGCGGTCCGCCCCCGGCCATGAAACCGGCGTCTCCGTAAGGAGTGAGTTGCGCGAGGCCGATCGCTTTCAACAGATCGTAAAACGGAAGATATTCGCCGAGCGGAACAAGATGATGTTTGTCATAGTGATCCGTAACAGCCATGCCTTCAGGCGTTTTTTCAACAATGGCGATGGAATTAAAAAACCGTTCATCGTCTTCTTCATCGCGCTCACGCCTGACCGCGCCGGCGATCAGCACCGACTGATCAGGCAGATCGCGGGACAAGACCGCCAGCGCCGACGTCGCTTCATCCAGCAAAGGCGCGCCGTTTTCCGGCCAGATAATAAATGTTTGAACGCCCGGCGGCGCAGGCGCAGTTGAATGTTCAAGCTGGCGATTGAAATTTTTCGACCACATATCCCACTGGATTTTCTCGCGCTGTGGGATGTTGGGCTGCACGATCCGGACAAGCGTTTGGCCATCGCCTTGCGGCTCCGGAAGGGCCAGACGCACAGCGCCGACGGCGAACAACAATATGACGCCCGTCAACATGAGGCCGATTCCCGACAGCGCACGCACGCCGTTTTGTGACAACGTCGCCGCCGGCGACGCGCTCAACAGGACAGCGACCAGGCTTAGTCCGTATGCGCCATACCAGGCGGCGGTCTGTGCGCCGAGGGCGCCGCCGGCAAAAGCCTGACCCGCAAGGTTCCAGGGCAAACCTGTAAAAATATGTCCTCTGATATATTCGACCGCTGCCCAGACAGCCGCAAACCAGAAAACCCGCGACCAGCCCGAGCGCCAAAAAACCGCCGCCGCCGCACATGCCGCCCCGCTGAAAATCGCCAGAAAGGCGGGCACCCCTAAAATCGCGAACGGCGCCATCCAGGCGAACTGGTCCGCCTGTACGAACAGCGAAAACGACATCCAGTAAACGCCAGCCAGAAAGTACCCAAATCCGAAAAACCATCCAGCCGCGAAGGCGCTAAGTCTGACACGCGCATGGTTCTGCGATGCATCGATCAACAACACCAGAACGGTAAACCCAACGGCAAGCAGCGGCAGTGCATAAACCGGCGCCATGGACAAGGCCGCGGCGGCGCCGGCAAAAAAAGCGATGAGCCGCCGGCGCCAGCCCTTCGCCGCCTGAACCCATATTGCGCCATCGCCTAGCCAGCCGGCGAATTTCGCGAGCGGCTTGCGCCAGAAATTCATCGCGCGGCTACTCCGCTGCTTTATTATGAGTGCGAACCGCAGAAGGCCGAATGCGCAGTTTGCGCACTTTTCGCGCGTCGCCTTCCGTCACTTCAATATCGAATCCGTGCGGGGTTGTCAGGACTTCGCCTCGTTGCGGCACGCGGCCCGCAAGCGAGACTGCGTATCCGCCCACGGTGTCAATGTCGTCATCATCAGCATGGAGATGAAGGCTTGTCTCATCTTCGAAGTCCGACAGTTCAACACGTGCGTCCACCTCCCAGCCGCCAGATGAGAGCGGCGCAATGACCAGCGATTCGTCATCATCGTGCTCGTCGTTGATCTCGCCGACAATTTCCTCAACGAGGTCTTCAATTGTCACAAGCCCGTCCGTGCCGCCATATTCATCGATAACGAGCGCCATATGAATGCGCGTCGCCTGCATCCTCAGCAACAGATCCGTCACCCGCATGGAAGGCGGAACGTATAAAACGTCCCGGCGCAGTGATTTAAGGATTGGGCCTTCGGTCGGA
Organism: Hyphococcus sp.; assembly: GCF_965228385.1. Taxonomy (GTDB): domain Bacteria; phylum Pseudomonadota; class Alphaproteobacteria; order Caulobacterales; family Parvularculaceae; genus Hyphococcus. Next base: position 3,064,544 of record NZ_OZ245810.1, read on the forward strand.
AGCGGTTTGGCGTCGTCGGCGATAAGCCCGATGACATCCTTGATGTGCACCATGCCCACAGGATCATCGAGATCGCCGCGATAGATCGGCATTCGGGAATGACCGGCTTCGGAGAACACCCGGATCAGCTCCTGCATGGGCGTATCAATCTCCACCGCGGCGACGTCCGCCCGCGGCGCCATGACGTCGAAAACTTTTTTATCGTCAAACGCCACAACGCGCTCGATCATTTCCCGGCGCGCTCTATCCAGCGTCAGCGTGGCGTCATCGTCGCCGTTTTCGATAGCCGCCGCTATATTATCCGTCTGGCGCGCCGGTTTGCCAATCATCGCACGCAAGCGCTCCAGCATGCTGTCGCGCGGACTATCGCCTTCTTCTGATTCTTCGCCGTTCATCGTCTCAATTCTTTACCCGTTAGCGTCATAAGGATCCGCAATATGCATCGACGCCAGTATTTCCCGTTCACGCGCTTCCATTACCATCGCGTCATTGTCGGTTTCGTGATCATACCCGACAAGATGCAGCATAGCATGAATTATCAGGTGGGCCGCATGGTCGCGCAAGGCAATGTCCTTTTCCACCGCTTCACGCATGCAGGTTTCCCGGGCGAGCGCAATATCGCCCAAAAACCCCGCAGCGGCGCCGGACGGAAACGACAAAACATTCGTCGCGCCGGCCTTGTTGCGAAACTTTGCATTCAGGTTCGCAATCACGGCGTCGTCGCACCATAAAACCGCGATTTCCCGCATTGTCTCGGGCTCGAACGCCGCGGCCGCCGTCTGGCAGCGCGCAGCGATTTCTTGCGCGTCCGGCAGCGCATCACGCCACGCATCGTCTTCGATGATGGTCTCAATCATGGCTTTGTGTGCGGCGGACGGTGTTCGGCGCGTCTGTCGTAGGCTTTGATAATACGGGACACCAGCGGATGGCGCACAACGTCGCCTGCCTGGAACCGCACCTCCGCGACCCCTTTTACGCCGGAAAGAACGCCCAGCGCATCAGCGAGGCCGGACATTTCTCCGGCGGGAAGGTCCGTCTGGGACGGATCGCCGGTAATCGCCATATGCGCGCCTTCGCCAAGGCGCGTTAAAAACATTTTCATTTGCGCCGGTGTTGCGTTTTGCGCTTCATCGAGAATGACGGCCGCGCGGGTCAGCGTGCGCCCGCGCATGAACGCGATCGGTGCGATCTCTATGTCGCCCGCCGCGATACGCCGCTCTACATAGTCCGTGTGCATCATATCATGCAATGCGTCGTAGAGCGGGCGCATGTAGGGATCGAGCTTTTCCTTCATTTCACCTGGCAAGAACCCGATACGCTCCCCCGCTTCGAGCGCCGGTCGCGAAAGAATTACGCGCTCAACCTGGCCTGACAAAAGCATTCCCACCGCATGCGCAACGGCCAGATATGTTTTACCTGTGCCGGCGGGACCGACGCCGAATGTCAAATCATGCCCGTCAAGCGCGGCCATGTAAGCGGCCTGATTGGGCGTTCTGGCGGATATGAGCCGTTTTGGGGTTTTTATCGAAGGCGTTACGGCTTTTACCGCTTCCGGCGCATCGCTCAGCTTCGCAGCGGCGCGCACCTCGCCCACGCCGACATGCTGGCCGCGTTCCAACCGGTCATACAGCGAAGACAGCGCTGCAATGGCGCGGGCCCGCGCGGAAGGCGGCCCCGTTACGGCAAAATGATTGCCACGCGGGTCAATCCTCACGCCGAGACTGTCTTCGAGAATGGAAAGATGGGCGTCATGCTCGCCGGAAAGGCCGGCGACAAGGCGATTGTCGTCAAAATCGATATGTTCGATGTCGCCCGCGGGGTTTTGTTCGCTCAAGCGGCCGCCTCACCCTGTTTAACCAGTACGCCGGCCAATGCGTTCGGGGTCGTATCGTCTATCCTCACCGGCGCGATTGAGCCTAGCATGGATTGTGGCGCTGTTACATGAACGCTTTGCAAATATGGCGACCGGCCAATGAGCTGGCCTTCGTGACGCCCGGGTTTTTCAAAAAGCACCGGTAAAACGCCGCCAATCTGTCGCTGATTAAAATCACGCCGCTGGGCCTCCAGAAGCGTCTGTAATCGCGCAAGCCGTTCGTCTTTTTCGGGCTCAGCGACCTGTTTGGGCATGACTGCGCCCGGCGTGCCGGGGCGGCGCGAATATTTGAAGGAATAAGCCGACGCATAGCCAATTTCTTCAACAAGGGCCAATGTGCCTTCAAAATCCTCATTCGTTTCGCCTGGGAAACCAACGATAAAGTCCCCCGAAATCGCAATGTCTGGCCGCGCGGCGCGGATTTGCTCTATTTGGCGGATGTAGTGCGCGGCGGTATGGCCGCGATTCATAGCCTTCAGGATTTTATCAGATCCCGCCTGCACCGGCAGGTGCAGATAAGGCATCAGCTTGGTTTCTTCGCCCAGCGCGGCGATCAGACCGTCATCCATATCGCGGGGGTGCGAGGTGGTGAAACGGATGCGCTCGATGCCGTCGATCTTCGCCAGATGCCGGCACAATTCCCCGAGACCCCAGCGCGCGCCGGACTCGCCCGACGGCGCCGCAGAGCGCCACGCGTTAACGTTCTGACCAAGCAGCGTAATTTCACGGACCCCTTGCGCGGCAAGCGCGCGCGCTTCAGCGACGATGGCGTCGACGCCGCGCGAAACCTCCGCCCCGCGCGTATAAGGCACGACGCAGAAAGTGCAGAATTTGTCGCAACCTTCCTGGATAGTAAGAAACGCTGTGGGTCCATCTGCGCTGCGTTTGGCGAGGCGATCGAATTTTTCATCCACCGCGAAATCGGTTTCCAGAATGTCCCCGTCATCGCGCGCAGCGCGGGCAAGCAGCTCCGGAAGGCGGTGATAGGCCTGCGGGCCCACAACCATATCGACATGGCGAGCGCGCGCCGTGATTTCCGGACCTTCCGCCTGGGCCACACAACCTGCGACGGCGATTTTCATATCGCCGCCGGCGCGCGCTTTTTCGGATTTCATTTTCTTTAATCGTCCGAGTTCGGAATAGACCTTTTCCGCCGCTTTTTCCCGAATATGGCAGGTGTTCAAAATCACCAGATCCGCATCATCAGGCGCGTCAGCGAGGCCATACCCCAAAGGTTTCAGCAAACCGGCCATCCGCTCGGAATCATAGACATTCATCTGGCAGCCATAGGTGCGGATGAATACGGATTTACCTTGTTTTCGCCGTGTCTCGGTCATTTTACGCGTCTTTAGTGTTGGGAACGCGCTATTTAGGGGGCTAAAGCCCGCGATGCAATCGTCAGGGCTCTCGCGCTTGTGACAAACAGTGGTTTGAACCCATAATGGCGGCGGCGCAAATAAGGCGCGGGAAGGGAATGCGTACTGTTCTCTTGAGGATGCGTTGTATGAAGTTGTCTTGTTTTCGTTTGGTGATCCTGGCGGGCGCGGGCCTGCCTCTCCTGCATGGCGCAAGCCTTGCGCAGAATGCTGCGCGGGCCCAAGCCGGTTCCTCTTCCCCGGCTGAGACGCCGGTCCTTGTGGAGATGTTTCTCTCACAGGCGTGCAGCTCTTGCACCGCCGCCGCAAAGCTGATGCCGGGTTTGGCGGCGCGCGAAGACGTTGTCGCGTTGAGCTGGCACGTGGATTACTGGAACCGGCTCAATACGAAACAGGGCCAATGGGCCGACCCTTACTCACAAGCCGCCTACACTGTCCGCCAGAAAACCTACAATATGCATATTCGCAACCGCAGCTCCGTTTATACGCCGCAGGTCATAATTGACGGTGGGTGGGAAACTGTCGGCTCCTCCAAAGCCAAAATAGAGACCCTTATCGACGCCGCGTCAAAACGCGATGGCCGTACGGCGATCAAGACTTCTGTGGAAGGGAACGCATTTTTATTTGACGTCGGCGAAAGCGACAATGGCGGCAATGCAATGCTGGTAACGTTTAAAAAGCGGGTTTCAACAGACATCCCCAGGGGCGAGAACGCAGGCAAGACGTTTGACAACGCCCATGTCGTAACTGGCGTACGGCCGCTCGGCGTGGTGTTGAAACGCGGGGACGTCTTTACTGCTGAACGGCCCGCCGCAGGCGATGGCTGCGCCTTGATCATCCAGGAGCCCACGCAGGCGCGCATTATCGCGGCGGCCTATTGCCCGTCGTGAGCGCGCTGATATCTACTCGGCGGCGACGCCGGACGCGCCCAGAGCAGCGACGCCCTCAACATAGTCCTGGCGTTTGCGCTTGTTGATGTCGTCAAATTCCTCGGCGCGCTTTTCGTCATTTTGTGAAAGTTCATCGTAATTCGTTTCAGCAAAACCGATGACGCCCATTTCCGCATAGGCCGCCTGGATTTTATCAGACCACAGACCGATATCGCGTACTATAGGCACAATTCGCTGAAACAGCATGGAGCGGAAATGACGCTGAAATTCAGAATTTTTCTGCGCTTCAACGACCTCGTCCACCGGTAAATCGAGATGTTCGTAAAGCTCGCGCGCTTCGAACCGGTCGCGCATGTGGTAACACGCTTCTACCAGAAATTCTTCGCGCTCATCGCGCTCGGCCTGCGTCAGATGCGGATAATATTCTTTCAGAGTTAGGCGCCCGAACGCCACGTGACGGGACTCGTCCTCCATCACATAGGCGTTGACCTGTTGTGAGAGCTGGTTTTTCGAAATGTCGCGGATATTCCCGAACGCCGCGAGCGCCAGCCCCTCGATGACGACCTGCATCGCCAGATATGTCATGTCCCAACGCGAATCGCGCAGCGCCTGATCGACCAGCGTCTGCAGCGGTTTGGTCATCGGATAGGCGACGCCCATGATCCCGAGATATTTCTTGTAGGCCTCTACGTGCCTCGCCTCGTCCATGACCTGTGTCGATGCGTAAAACTTCGCATCAAGGTCCGGCACCTGCTGCACGATTTTCGCCGCGCAGATCAGCGCCGCCTGCTCGCCCTGCATGAATTGCGACATGGTCCAGGATTGCATAAGACGGCGGAATTCAGCCTTTTCCTTATCGTTGAACTTCCCCCAGACCGGCGTGTGATAAATGCCGCTTAACTCGTCCGGCAGTTCCATGGGGTTATCGGGATCAAGCTCAAGCGACCAGTCGATGCGGTCCAGCGCATCCCACTGCATGTCCTTGCCCTTTTGATAGAGGTGCATCATCTGCTTGCGGCCGTCGTCATATTCCCAGTCAAACGCCGCCTCGAATTCCTGCGGAACGGTCCAGCAGGTATCGATTTCGGGGATCGGATAAAGCTCGCGAAGTGACGCCATCATGTTTCTCCCAGACGATATGGCTATAGCGGCTTTTTTTTCTCAGGTTCCAGGCGAGCCGCAAACAGCTGAAACACCAGTTAGTACACTGGTGAGTTTACCCCCGAATTGTCAAGATTTACTTACTGTTTTGGCCGAAATTGCTAAAAATCGCTAATCGTCGGATTTCTTCAGCGGCACGCCGTAAAGCTCAAGCCTGTGATCCACCAGCTTGTAGCCGTGCTCCTCGGCGATGCGTTTTTGAAGCTGCTCGATCTCTTCGTTCACAAACTCGATGACTTCGCCTGTGCGCAGATTGATCAGATGATCGTGATGCGTTTCCGACGCCTCTTCATAACGCGACCGGCCGTCCTGAAAGTCATGCCGCTCGACTACGCCCGCTTCTTCGAAAAGACGCATGGTGCGATAGACGGTGGCAATGGAGATTTTATCGTCGATCTCGCTAGCGCGCCGGTGGATCTCCTCCACATCCGGATGGTCGTCGGCGACCGACAGGACCCGCGCGATCACGCGGCGCTGCTCTGTCATGCGCATGCCTTTTTCGATGCAGAGTTTTTCCAGCCGGTCCATGGTCGTCGCGCTCCTCTAATCGCTTTGCAGCAAAAGCTGCGGCCTTTATTCACGCACCCGGCGCCCCATGCAACTTCAAAGCGGCCAGTTGCTAATGATTACAATCTGCAGGACATGACAGTGGCGTCGCGCCCGTCGCGATAATAGCTTTTTCGCACGCCTATGGCGCGAAATCCGGCCCTTTCATAAAGGGCCAGCGCCGCCTCGTTTTTTTTGTCGACTTCCAGATAGATTTTTTCAGCGCCGCCGGATCTGGCGGTTGTTATGACGGCGCGCAGCAGCGCCCTTCCGAGGCCGGCCTTGCGGCTGGCCGGCGCGACCCCAATCGTCAAAAGCTCGGCGTCCTCGCCCAGATCGCGCCACAAGGCGAAACCGCGCGGCGCATCGGGCGTTTCACCTGCGAGCAGGATGGAAACGCCAGACGCCGTAAAACTCGCGCGAACGCCCTTTTCGCCCCAGCTTTTCCGGCCGAAGCTTTCGGATTCGAGCGCCGCGAGCACATCAGCGTCCGCAGACGAGGCACTCCAGACCCTCCACGCCGTCATGCGCCAGGGCCGGTTTGAAAGAGCGGCGGTTTTCCCGGCTTGGCGTCAGGCGCGCGCAGATAAAGCGGCGCCGGGGGCGTCGCGGGATGGGGCGCGCGTGCGGCCAGCCGCGCGACGACTTTGGCGTCAATCTGCGCTGCGCCCGATGACGCCCGATCTAAAAGCGGCGCGCCTGAGCCCGTAAGGAGAAAATCGCGTCCGTCAGCCGACGCCTTGAGCTTGGCATGCGCCGAGGCGGGATCAGCCACAAACGGCTCGGCAAGCACGGCGTTCGCCTGCGGATCAAAAAGCGCTGCATAGACTTGCCCCCGCCGCGCGTCGATAATTGCCGCAACAAGTTCATTGGCGCCCGAAGGCGTAATGTTGGCGGCAAGCGCCGCCAGAGACGTTACGCCGATCACGGGTATGCCGGTGCCGACGCCAAGGCCGCGGGCGAAGGAAAGCGCCACGCGAACGCCAGTGAAGCCGCCCGGCCCCACGACAACGCCGACCCGGTCAAGATCGCGCACGCTCACCCGCGCCTGCGCCAGCGCTTGCGCCGCCATGGGCGCCAGATGTTCCGCGTGACCGCGCTCCATGTCAGAGGCAAAATCGGCATACACGGTTTCGCCGCGCATAATGGCAACGGAACATCGCTGCAACGCCGTATCCAGACCCATTACCAGCATTTATAGTTCATCTTACTGCTGATGGCGGCAAACCCCGACCGTTACGAAAACCGGAGAGCAGGCTGCTAGACAACTTGGCAAGCGTCGTCGAATGTCAGGCGCGGACTGCGTGGAAATAGATTTTCATCCGTACCGTAACCGATATTGCAGATAAAGTTGGATTTGACCGGCGTTCCCTTGAAAAACTCTTCGTCAAGGCCTGCATTATCGAACCCGGACATGGGACCGCAATCGAGCCCAAGCGCCCGCGCGGCGATCATGAAATAGGCGCCTTGTAGAGTGCCGTTTCGGAACGCCGTTGATTTGATGAGATCGTCATTCCCGACAAACCAGCTTTTTGCATCCGTATGCGGAAAAAGCTCGGGAAGCTTTTCGTAAAACTCCATATCATAGCCGATAATCACACAGCACGGCGCCTTCATGGTCTTGTCGCGATTGCCCTCGGCCAGATGAGGCTTTAATCGCGCCTTGCCTTCGTCTGAAGTCACGAACACAAATCGCGCAGGCGAACAGTTGGCCGAAGTCGCGCCCCACTTCATGAGGTCATAGACCGCCTGCATCAGCGTTGGCGTAACCTTACGCTCCTCCCAGCCATTATGCGTTCGCGCCTCTCGAAAAATAATGTCGAGGGCCTGATCGTTGATCATCTTGTCGGACATGGGTGAACTCGCTCCTTGGCTTACGGCGTCAAGAGCGGTTCTAGCTATTTTTCATAGCGAAAGCCAAGCTCAAGACAGACCTGATAATAAGCAACCTTGTCTTTATCGATGAGACCACGCGTTTCCTTCACTTCGAACCAGTCAAGATTCTCAAGCGTTTTGGAAGCCCTTGCGATTGCGTTCTGAATCGCGTCCTCAATCGAGGTTTTCGAGGTTCCGACGATCTTTGAAACTGCATAGACATTATCTGACATGAAGATTCTCCGTTCCGTACAAAAGGATAACGAAAAGGAGGGTTGAAAGTTCCGTATCAGGCCAGACTTGCGCCGCCGTTACATCACCGCTTCGACGCTGGCGACTTCCGGCACATAATGCTTCAGCATGTTTTCGATGCCCGATTTCAGCGTCATGGTCGAAGACGGGCAGCCCGCACAGGCGCCCTGCATGGCGAGGAAAACAACCCCGGTGCGCGGTTCGAAATGCTTGAAGACGATATCGCCGCCGTCCGCAGCGACCGCCGGACGCACGCGCGTTTCAATCAACTCAATGATCTGTTCAACGACTTCGCGGTCATCGCCTTCATAATCTTCAAGCGGCGTTGCGGGTTTGCCTGACGTCGCCTCAGCGCCGTCATTCAGGACCGGCAAGCCGGCGGTGAGAAAATCAGCGATCGCGCCGAGCAGCGCCGGCTTGATATGCATCCACTCGACCGCTTCCGCCTTGGTGACCGTGATAAAATCCGCGCCGAGATAAACCCCCATCACGCCATCTGTTTCAAAAAGCAATTGCGCCAGAGGCGAGGCGGCGGCGGATTCTTGCGTCGGGAAATCCATGCCGAGCGCGCCCTCGCCCAGCACCGGCTGACCGGGAACAAATTTCATGGATTGCGGATTTGGCGTATCTTCGGTCTGAATAAACATGGTCGGAGTCTTTCGGCGTTTTCGCGCTATACCTAGGGATTGTCCACGGCTTGCGCAACGCCGCTGTTGAACTTCCGCTTGAGCGCGCAATACCGCCGCCAGCCGCCGCCTCACCCCGTTGTGAAGACATAACCGCATCATTCACGCATCGCGCGAAACTATCCGCGCCACTTCGCCGTAGATAATGGCATGCCGGGCGTGTTTTTGGCGCTCGATCGCCTGGTGGAACAAAAACAATCAGCGTCAAGGGCAATTACGGAGAGAAACATCATGCACATGCCAAAGACGGCTCCACGTCTTTTCTGGACCGGGTTTGCGGCCCTCGCCGCCGGTCCGGCCATGGCTTCGAGCCATATGGACGCGCCGAAAATCACGCTCGACGACGCTGCAAATACAACCGACGTCTATGCGTTTGTCAGCGAAGACGCAGACGGGCGGCAATATCTTACGACGGCGCTCGCGGTCTATCCATTTCAGGAACCGGGCATCGGGCCCAACAACTTTCAGTTCGATGAACGCGTTCGCTACACAATCCATATTGCGCTCGAAGACGCCATTGCGGAAGGCGAGCCCAGTCTCAGCTACCATTTTGAGTTTTCCACCCGCTACGCCAATGAAGACACGATCCGGCAGGCGTTTTTAGGGCCCGTACAGCCGGCGGGCGACGGCGCCTTTCCCGCCAATCAGAATCTGCGTCAGACCTACACAATCACAAAAACCGATCACCGCACGCGCCGCGACGAAGTGCTTGGCGACGGGATGCGCGACGGCCTCATCGTGCCGGTGAACAATCAGGGCCTGCTCACGCCATTCTACAATCAGAACAATGACGGCGACCGTCCCGCCAGGGAAGGCGTCGACGATGCAAACGCGCTCGACCCTTACACGGCGTCCGCCGTAGCAACGCTGAAAGACGGCTATGTCTCTTTCGCCGGACAACGCGACGATGGGTTCTATGCGGATATTCAATCGATTTTCGATCTGGATTTCAGCTTTGGCGCCAATACCGGTACGCCTACAAAACCGTTTGACAGTCAGGGCGGATACAACGTCCACACCATCGTTCTGAATATACCGCTTGACGAATTGCAAGTCCGGGACGGTCGCGGCGTGAACGAGACCGTGACGCCAGCGCAGCTTGCGGGTGTTTACGCCACGACGGCGCGGTCGCGTTTTAATCGCGCGCGCGGACCTTACGATCAGGTCGGCAGGCAGGGCAATCCGCTTTTCGTTGAGGCGCTGCTGCCGCTGAGCCAGAAGGACCAGTATAATGAAGGCAGTCCGGAAGACGACGCGCAATATGGCGATGCCGTTGACAGCCCTGAATTGTTGGCGCTGCTCGGCGGTTCCGAACTAATCCCGGGCCTTCTGCGTTCGATCTTCATTCCCGATATGATCAAGGTGGATTTGACGACCGGCCCCGCACGGCTCGCCGGCGCGAGTGATTTTGACCGGCTTGGCGTCTTTGGCGGCGATGTCTTGCAGAGCCAGTTTCAGGATCCGTTCGGCAATGGCGGACTAATCCCCGGCGGCTGGCCGAACGGCCGGCGGTTCGGCGACGATGTCATCGACATTGCGATCATTGCTCTCGGTCTCGCCGGTCCGGGACCGGACTTTTCCGGCGTTGACGCCGACCGCGTCAGCGAAAACGACATTACTTACAATCAAGTGTTTCCGTATGCGGCCACACCCCTCAACGGTCGCGTTCATGACCATCATGGCCGCGGGAACGAAGCCGGCGGAGAATAATCCAGTCTCCACGGCGCCGGCCGGGTACGCCCCTTACCCGGTCGGCTTTTTATGCTTTAAGAAATGGATGACGAACATGAAATCAAGCCGCTTCGTAAGCTTTGCCGCGATTGCAGCCGCCATCATGGTTTATCCGGCGCATGCGCATGACTTCTGGCTGGAACCCGCCGACTATCGCGCCGGCCTCGACAAGCCTGTCCATATCAACTTCATGGTCGGGCACGCAGGCGAAGGCGAACACTGGAATCTACGCAAGGAACGCGTCGCCGCATTCACACGCATCGGGGCTCGCGGCGCTGAAGATATTTCACGCACGATTACGCCGGGCGGAAAGGACGGCGGCGCAGACGTAAAATTTACCGCGCCGGGGACATATATCATCGCTTTTGAATCGACCCCCGCTTTCATTGAACTCGATGCGGAAACCTTCAACGCTTACCTCGAAGAAGAAGGCCTGACGCAAGCCATAGAGCACCGCCGCGCCCACGCGCGGACCGATAAACCGGGGACGGAATACTATTCCCGCCGGGCGAAGACCATAATCAATGCTGGCGAGAACGCCGTCGCAAGCGGCGCAGATATAACGGCGGCGGTGGGACACACGCTGGAAATCCGCCCGCTTGACAACCCGTTTTCACTTGCGCCGGGCGAACCGTTGCCGCTGGAAGTGCTTTACAACGGGGCGCCCCTTCCCGGCGCGACGGTTTCGCTGGAAAATCTCCGTGTCGGGATATTTCCGGAAACGCGGCGTACAACAGATGAAAATGGACACGCCGCGTTCGACCTTCCCAAAAAAGGCGCTTGGAAGTTCAACGTTGTATGGGCGACGCCCGTGGAGCATGACGAAGCGGACTTTGAAACTGTATTTTCCAGCCTGACGTTCAGTTTCGAGTAGGGTCTTCCAAGAACGCTTTCAGGACGGCGGCGCTGTTGCGCTCTTCGTCTTTCGCCGCGTAGATGAATGTCACCGTTCCGGATTTACATATCTCGCGCAGCCGTTCGACCCCTTCCTTATTCCCGGCAAGTTCAGCCCGATACCGCTTTTGAAACTCAGGCCATTTTTCAGGATCGTGACCGTACCATTTGCGCAATGACGGGCTGGGCGCGATATCCTTGAGCCATTCGTCAAGCAACGCCGCCGCCTTTGTTACGCCGCGCGGCCACAAGCGCTCCACGAGGATGCGTTTGCCGTCAGCCTTCGCAGGCTTTTCATAGGCGCGTTTCAGTCTGATCCGCATCAGGCGCGCTCCAACTCTCCGCACTGTTCCTTGCGTCGCGCCGTAAGGCGTCGTAAGCGCTAGGGTCACGCCTAAAAGAGACTGTCATGGACGATAATTCAACAAAATTCACCGATCAGGAAGCGCTCGATTTTCATAGCCGCGGCAAACCCGGCAAGCTCGAGATCAATCCGACGAAACCCATGGCGACCCAGCGGGATCTATCGCTTGCTTATTCGCCAGGCGTCGCCGTCCCGGTGCAAAAGATCGCAGACAACCCTGACAGCGCATATGACTATACCTCCAAGGGCAACATGGTCGCGGTCATTTCCAACGGCACGGCGATTCTCGGCATGGGCGATCTTGGCGCGCTCGCCGCCAAACCCGTGATGGAAGGTAAATCAGTTCTCTTCAAGCGTTTCGCGGACATCGACTCCGTCGACATTGAAGTCGACACGCGCGACCCCGACGCGTTTGTCAACGCCGTGCGCTATCTCGGCCCGGCTTTCGGCGGCATCAATCTGGAAGATATTGCCGCGCCGGACAGCTTCATCATTGAGCAGCGTCTGAAAGAAGCGATGGACATACCCGTTTTCCATGACGATCAGCACGGCACGGCGATCATCGCCGCCGCAGGCCTTTTAAACGCGCTCGATGTCACCGGAAAATCAATCAAAGATATTAAGGTTGCGGTTTCCGGCGCCGGTTCGTCCGCACTCTCTGTGATCGGGCTCATCAAGGCGATGGGCCTGCCGCACGATAACGCGCTTGTTTGCGACTCCAAGGGCGTCCTTCACAAAGACCGCGACCTCGATCAATGGCGCTCCGCGCACGCGGTGGATACGGACAAGCGCACACTCGCAGACGCTATGGACGGCGCGGATGTCTGTATCGGTCTTTCCGTCGCCGGCGCCGTATCTAAAGACATGATCAAGTCCATGGCGAAAAGCCCGATCGTTTTTGTCATGGCCAACCCGACGCCTGAAATTCTGCCGGAAGACATCAGCAGCGTTCGCGACGACGCCATCATCGCCACAGGCCGCTCCGATTACCCAAATCAGGTCAACAATGTTCTTGGCTTTCCCTATATTTTCCGCGGCGCGCTTGATGCGCGCGCGCGCACCATTAACGAGGAAATGAAAATCGCCTGCGCGCAGGCGCTCGCGAAACTCGCCCGCGAGGACGTCCCCGATGAAGTCGCCGCCGCTTACGGCAAGCGCTTACGTTATGGGCCCGGCTATATTATTCCCACGCCGTTCGATCCGCGGTTGATATCCGAAATTCCGCCTGCCGTTGCGAAGGCGGCTGTCGAGACCGGCGTCGCCCGCAAACCGATCGATGATCTGTCTGTTTATAAAAACACGCTCGCCGCCCGGCTCGACCCGTCAGCGTCTTTCCTGCAACGAATTTATTCCTCCCTGCGCGGCTTTGAGACGCCCAAGCGCATTGTTTTCGCGGAGGGCGAAGAAGAAGCCGTCGTGCGCGCCGCCTACGCCTTTCAGCAGGAAGGACTCGGCACGCCGATTCTGATCGGCCGGGACGACCAGATCAAAAATGCCCTCGCCGACGCCGGCCTTCCTGTCAATCACAAATTTGAAACCTATCATTCGCGCACGTCAAAACACAGTGATCTCTATACAGATTACCTGTATAAACGCCTGCAGCGCAAAGGCTATCTCTATCGCGACGCGATCCGGCTGGTGAACACAGACCGGAATGTGTACGCCGCCTGCATGCTCGCACATGGACACGCCGACGGCATGGTCACCGGCATCACGAGGCACTACGACGTAGCGCTTTCCAATGTTCAGCTGGCGCTCGACCCAAGGCCCGGCGAGCGGATGATCGGTGTCTCGATTATTTTGACCAAGACGCGAACGCTTTTCGTCGCCGACACGAATGTCACCGAATTGCCCGGCTCCGAAGAGCTAGCGGAAATCGCGGTGCAGGTCGCCCATGCCGCCCGGCATCTGGGCTTTCCGCCGAAAGTCGCTTTCGTTTCCTATTCCAATTTCGGCAACCCGAATACGGCGCATTCAAGACGCGTTGCAGGCGCCGTTGAATTGCTCGACAAGCGCAGCGATATCGATTTTGAGTATGAAGGCGAAATGACGCCGCGCATGGCGCTGAATGAAGATCTGCGCAAGCTTTATCCGTTTTCACGGCTGAAGGGCGAAGCGAACGTTTTGATTACGCCGGGCGTTCATTCCGCGGCCGTTTCAACGAAGCTGCTGGGAGAGATCGGCGGCGCGCTTGTGCTCGGACCCGTCTTGATCGGGCTGGAGCGCCCGGTGCAGATCGCGCAGGTCGGCGCAGGCGTCACCGATATTGTTACGCTCGCCGCCATGGCTGCCTATGAGCTCGATTCCGAGCACCGGTCATGGGCGCAGAAAACAGCTTAATTTTCTTTCCTGCGCCGGAAATTTTTTGACTGCCGCTTCACCACTTCCGCAGCCCATGGACGCGGCAGCGCTTTTGTTAGCCAGACCACGAATTTATTCCAAAGTCCGGGAACATAGACGACATGTCTGCCGTCGACGGCTTTCAACGCGCCCTCTACAACCGGCTCGGCTTTCATGAACATGTATGTGGGCAGTTGGGAAACGAGGCCCCGCGTATTGTTGACGTCGTGAAATTCCGAATAGGTGAAACCGGGACATAAGGCCGTCGAATTGACGCCGGTTCCGGCGCATTCCGCGGCGATGGATTGTGCGAAACTCACAAGAAACGCTTTTGACGGGCCGTAAAGCGTATGCCCGGCCGAGCCTGGAACCAGTCCGGCGACGGAAGAAACCTGAATGATCCGTCCCCAGCCGCGCGATATCATGCCGGGCATAAAAAGGCGCGTCATATGGGCGTAGGAATTCACCATGAGTTCGAGAAAATCGCGATGTACGCTCCACGCATTCTCGGTATATCCCCCCGGCAACCCGAAACCGGCATTGTTGATGAGAATATCGACCGGCGTCGCATCAGCCTGAAGCGCCCCGGCGATTGTTATCGGCGCCGACGGATCGGCAAGATCTGCGGCGATAATTTTGACATCGACGCCGTAATCGTTCCGGAGCGTTGTCGCGAGTGCGCGAAGGCGCTCTTCGCGGCGCGCCACGAGAATGAGATTCGCGCCCCTGGCCGCGCAGGCGCGCGCGAAGGCAGCCCCGATACCTGCCGAGGCGCCGGTGATCAGCGCCCATTTTCCCTGATATTCCATAATGAAAATGCTTAACCCGCATCGGAACACCGGTCTATAAGTGAATGCAGGGGGGCGTTTCATCGTCTGATTGCACGCGCCTTGCATGGTATAAATCTGTTAACCGCAATATTGCCGCTGATGCGCCGGCGCACGGGATTTAGTACGATGGATACAATCGAGTTTCTGCTGATCGTCGCCGTCTTCGCCGTGGTGATCGCCTGGTATCTGCAGAACGCCGAAGCCGGATCGGAAGGGCTAATCGGTCTGCTCGCGGTTAACGACGACCCGGAGAGTGCGAAAACCAAAAACCGGCGCGCCTACCGGATTAAAGAGCGCGCCGCGCACGGCAAGGCGTCCATGCGCGATATCAGGGCGGAAAAAAATCAAAAGGCCGCCTATCGCGTCAAAGGCGGCGCTGAAAACGCTGATCCGGAACGCATGCGGCAGCGCTTTCGCAGACAGGACGAAGCGCGTTACCGGGTCAAGGATACGGCCGCGAATTACAAACCGAAAAACACTCCCGGAAACGCCGATTAGCCGCCCAGCGCTTGCGCCGCCAGCGGCAGACCGATTGCCATGATGACGCTGATTACCAGGCCGAATAACGCCTTCGCCGCATCCATGCCGACAATTTTCGCCGTATCGCCCGGCGCGCGTACTTTATCGATTGTAGCAATGGCGAACTCCCGGCCGGCGATCAGCCCCAGAAACACCCATGTGGTCGACATCGGGATGTTGTTCATTTCCTTGAAATAAAATAGCAGCGTCGCATAGGTGAAATCGATAATCGTCGCCGAACGAATATCGCTAACACTGGTTTTGGTTTTCAGGATGCGTTGCACCGGCCCGCCCCTGTTCCAGAACGTATAGCCCAGCAGCAGCACAAGAATCCCGACAGATATGGCGGCCTCTAGCGGATTGAGACGTGCGACGCCGCTCGCCGTATCCCCGCGCGGCAGATAGATGTAGATATTGGCGAAATCCTGCATCAACCAGACAGACCAGAGATACCCCGTGGTGATCCACTGCATCAGCACCCAAAGCGGCGCATGCTGCTGGTCAGCGGTTTTAAGAAACCACCTTTCCAGCGTGGGCGCGAGCGCCGCATATATCAGTCCGCCCGCCACGAAGGCGACCAAATACCCGATCAGCGACTTTATCAGCATGCTGTAAAGGCCGCCCATCGTGGCGAAAATCGTCAGAACCATGAATGTCGTCGAGACGGGGATGCCAAACCGCGTCAACACGAGCAGAACGAGGGGCGGCAATGCATAATACCATTGCGGGTCGATGATAACCGGATACTTATCCGTATTGTTCAGACGGCCAAAAGACGGATCGCCTTCATTCGTGATATACCCATAGGTAAAAACCACCACGAGCACAGTCGCCGCGAACAAAAACAGCGCCCACCAGGGCAACCGGCGGTTAGAATTGATAAAGGTGCCAAGCGTCTGCAGCGCGTCATTGCCGACAACTGCGTAAGCAGCGAAAACAAAGCCAACCGCAGCCCATAACCCGATATCGATTTCCATGTTCATCCCTGGCGTCATCCGGCCCATGCTTACTCGTCAGGAGCCGGTGCAAACACGACGGGCGGCGCACCGTGCGCGCTTGCCCCGAATTCGCGCGCACCCTCTATTTTTTTTGTTTCACAATTGTGACAGAACACCGGAAATCGACGAAAAAACCTGGATTAAAGGTCACCGGCGCGTGATGGAGAGCGGGGCATGACGGAAAAGCTACTGAACGATCTCGCACCGGCAAATCACCCCGCAATCCCCGCCCAGCGGATTGGCGTGCTTTTGGTGAATCTCGGCACGCCGGACGCGCCCGAGCCTGGCGCAGTTCGCCGATATTTACGTGAGTTCCTCAGCGATGAGCGTATTGTCGATCTGCCCCGCGCCGTGTGGCTGCCGATTTTGCATGGCGTCATACTGAATGTTCGCCCGGCGGTCACCGCCCGCAACTACAAAAAAATCTGGCGCGAGGAGAGCAATGAAAGCCCTTTGCGGTATTTTACAAGGGCGCAAAGCAAGGCTTTGTCCGCCTCGCTTGACGCGGCCACGGTGGATTGGGCGATGCGTTATGGCAATCCATCCATTGCGGCGCGCCTTGAGGCGATGAAAGCCAAGGGCTGCACGCGAATTCTTGTAGTCCCGCTATATCCGCAATATTCGGCCACAACGACGGCGAGCGTCGCGGACGCCGTTTTCGCCGCCGTCAAATCCATGCGCTGGCAGCCGGCCATCCGTACTGCGCCGCCGTTTCATGACGATCCCGCCTATGTGGACGCCTTGGCGCAAGTCGCAAAACGGCATTTGAGCGGTATTGACTGGACGCCGGAACGCGTCGTCATCTCTTTTCACGGTTTGCCGCAACGTTATTTCGAGGCTGGCGACCCTTATCATTGCCATTGTGCGAAAACCGCGCGTCTGCTGCGCGAAACCATGGGGTGGACGGAAGAGTTCGCGCCCTTGGCGTTTCAATCCAAATTCGGCCGTGAGAAGTGGCTGGAGCCCGCGACGGATGAAACTATCAAGTCCCTTGCGGAACAGCGCATTAAAAAAATCGCGGTCATCATGCCGGGATTTGTCTCTGACTGCATCGAAACCCTGGAGGAGATCGACATCGCTGCGCGCGCGACATTTATGGAAGCTGGCGGAGAAGATTTTACTGCGATCCCGTGCCTGAACGACTCGCCGGAAATGGCGGCGCTGCTTGAGACCATATCACGGCGGGAGACCGCAGGCTGGAGCGACGCGCGACGCTCATGAAAGTCTTCTATTCCGATACATTCGATCTCAACTTGCCGGACAATCATCGTTTTCCCGGAAGCAAATACGGCATGTTGCGCAGAACGCTCCTTGAAAACGACATTCTCGCGGAAGACATGCTGGAAGCGTCGCAACCGATAGACGACGCCGCCCTTTTACGCGCTCATGCGCCTGAATATGTAGCGTCGATAGATCATGGTACGATCGACGATAAAGCCATGCGGCGCATCGGTTTTCCCTGGTCAAGACATATCGCCTTGCGCGCAAGGGCGACCATGGGCGGCGCGCTCGCCGCGGCGCGGGCGGCGCTTCAAGACGGGCTTTCCGGTCAGCTCGCCGGCGGCACGCATCACGCGCATTACGATTTCGGTTCGGGCTACTGCGTGTTCAATGATTTCGCCGTGACCGCGCTGGCGCTGTTGAATGAGAAAAATGTGGATCGCGTCGCCATTATAGATCTCGATGTGCACCAGGGCGACGGCAACGCCGCCCTTCTTTCACCGCGAGACGACGTGTTCGTATTATCCGTACACGGTGAAAAGAACTTTCCGTTCCGGAAAATGACGTCCGATCTCGATCTTAACCTGCCGGACGGCGTCGAAGATGAAGAATATAACGCTGCGCTTTGCGGGGTCCTGCCGGCAATATGGGAATTCAAACCTGACCTTGTTCTCTATCAGGCGGGTGTCGATCCGCTGAAAGAAGACCGCCTTGGCCGCATGGCGTTGACCTATAACGGTCTGATGCAACGCGACCGTCTGGTGCTGTCAATGTGTAAAAAGCGCGGGATTCCCGTCTCCATGGCGATTGGCGGCGGCTATACTGACCCGATCGCGCAAAGCGTCGCCGCCTACGCCAACACCTGGCGCGCCGCAAAAGAAATTTGGGGTTTTTGAAAGCCCGCCACAAATCCGCCTCTGAACGCGTTGACCATTATGCTGATCGTGAGAACACTTGCGCTGAAAAAATTTACTGGCGGGGCGCAATCCCTATAACGCAGCAAAGGGCGTCTCAGCATGGAAATCTTTGACCCATCCTTCTGGTCGTTCCTATGGGATGGGGCGCGTTATGAAGCCTGGATCCAGAAAGCCGGTCCCTGGGCGCCGTTGATGGCGATTTTCGCCATGATTATCGTATCATTCCTGCCGTTGCCGGCGGAAACCGTCGCGATCGCCAACGGTATGGTGTTTGGACAGATCTACGGATTCTTCCTGACATGGACGGGCGCTGTGATTGCTGCGATCATCGCATTTGCTTTGGCGCGCTGGCTGGGACAACCGCTGATATACAGGTTTATGCCCAACAGATCGCTGGCGCGATTTGAGCGGGCCGTCGAGCGCAGAGGCGCGCACTTTCTTCTCATTGTACGGATGATACCGCTCATTCCCTACACAATTGTCAATTATGGATCGGGCCTCAGCCCGGTTCGCTTCAGCACCTATCTTTGGACATCCGCCGTTGGCATGGCGGCGCCGGTTTTCATTTTTGTGAGTATCGGCGCCATGGTAATAGACAGGCCATGGCTTGGCTGGGCGTCGCTGGCGGGCGTATTTCTGCTGTTTGCGCTGCTCGCCTGGTGGTCGCGCAAATGGTGGTTGGAAACCGAACCCGGAAGTTAGCTGTGCGCCGCCGCCGCAACGCGCTCCACAAACCCGTCGACTTCCTGTTCCGTCGTGCGGAAAGAGGTAATCAGCCGATTCATACGCCCGCTGGCGGGATCGCCGGGCGTAATCCATGGATAAAAGAATTCGCCGTTCGCGCGTAACCTCTCCGCCGCATCACCCGGAAAGCAGGCGAAAACCTCGTTAATCTGCGTGGGATACGAAATCTCAACGCCTTTAATGGAACCGAGCCCGCTGGAAAGACGCGCCGCCATCGCGTTGGCGTGCGCGGCAAGGCGCAACCACAAATCGTCCGCTAAATAAGCGTCGAACTGCGCCGCGATGAACCGCATCTTTGACCATAAATGCCCGGCGCGCTTGCGCCGGAATTCGAAATCCTTCGCCATCTCGGGATTGAAAAAAACGACCGCCTCCGCAGCAATGCAGCCGTTTTTCGTGCCGCCGAAACATAAAACGTCGACGCCGGCTTTCCATGTCAGTGTCGCCGGCGACGCGCCTGACGCCGCCACGGCGTTGGCGAAACGCGCGCCGTCCATATGAACCGTCATATCTGCGTCATGCGCGGCTTCGCATAACGCTTTCAATTCGTCTACAGAATACAGCGCGCCGCATTCTGTAGCCTGCGTCAGTGACAGGGCGCTAGGCGGCGCCCCGTGCGGTGGACGATGCGGAAACCCTTTGAGCGCTTTGGCGAAACCATCGGCAGTCATCTTGCCGCCTGAGCCGGCAACGGGAATCAGCTTGGCGCCCCCTGTAAAAAACTCAGGTCCCGCGCATTCATCCATTTGGACATGGCTTTCCTCGTGACAGAACACCATGCCGTAAGACGGCGCCAGAACAGAGAGGGCCAGTCCATTCGCCGCGCCGCCCGTGGCGACGAAATAAACGGCGCAATCGCGTTCAAATCTTTCAGAAATACGGCCCGCAATTTTTTTGGTGTAATCGTCAACGCCGTAGGACGGGGCCGCGCCGTCATTGGCGCGCGCGATCGCTTCAAGCACTTCCGGCGCGGCGCCGGCCCAGTTGTCCGATGCGAATGTCATAACCTACCTATGGCGCGCCGGAAGCAGCACCGTCAATCTGCGCATTGAATTCTGCAAAAGAACATACCGTCTGCCTCGCGCCCGCTTTGCGCAACCGGCTCTCATGGCCTTCAAAACAATGCCCGCCGCCTAGAAAACCCCAGACAGACATGCCGGCGGCGCACCCCGCACGAACGCCGTTTTCACTGTCCTCCAGCACCAGACATCGCGCCGGGTCCACGCCAAGCCGTTCCGCTGCGAAAAGAAATATGTCCGGCGACGGCTTTCCGTTTGCGACCAGGTCCGCTGAATAGACATGCGGCGCTGCGAGACCATAAAGTCCCGTGCGCTCGAGTTTTGATTTCAGGAAATGCGCCCGCGACGACGAGGCGACAGCGATCGCCCCGAACCGGGTTTTCGCCGCCCCCATGGCCGCAGCAGCGCCGGCAATGACCTGCAACGCATGCTTTTCCTGGCTTCGTCCTTCCAGAATGCGGTCTTCAAAATCATCGGGCGCTTCCGTCTTGAACGCCAGTTGAAAATCATTTCGCAGCGCCTCAAAAAACGCGTCGTCATGCAGTCCGACGAATCGGCCGACATATTCCGCAGGAGAATATCGCAGGCCGAAACTCTCCAGCGCACCGCGTTCGCCCTTGATGGCCAGCACTTCGGAATCGACCAGCACACCGTCGCAATCGAAAATAACCGCTACAAAATTCATGATTGTTTTAGAGACTCCAGAGTGAACAGCCCTGTCCGGGCGCCCGTCTAAAGCGAAAATCGTGTCGCCACAAACACCCCCGGACGAATTCTTTTGCGCTTCGCTTATGACAGCGCTTGATCGGCAAGGCTATCCCGGCTGAAATGGCGCCGATATTCAGGGGATCCGGAGAAATTTTATGTTCAAGCGTAATCTCATGGCAGGCGCGGCAATCATCGTTGTCGCGCTGACATCAACCACCTCCGCGCTCGTTATGCGCCAGGACAGGGAAAAGGATGCACCGGCGCAAAACATCGAGCGCGATGTCTCGGCGCAGATCAAGGCGCGCCTGCGCGACCGGATGGGACCGCAGGGGCCGGCGTTTTCTGACGGGCGCGAAGTGCGCAGTTTTGACGGCACAGGCAACAACGCTTCCGAGCCGGGCGCCGGGGCCGCCTTTCAGAAATTGTCCCGTATGATGCCTTCCGACTATAGCGACGGCATCTCCGCCATGGGCGGCCCGTTGCGCAAAGGGCCGCGCGAAATCAGCAACATTGTCGTGCATCAGGGCGACAAGTCAGTTCCCAACGATTTCGGAACCAGCGATTTCCTGTGGCAATGGGGACAGTTCATCGATCATGATTTCGCACTGGGTGACGGCGTCAGAACCGGCGACCGCTCATTCGATATTCCCATCCCGGCGGGCGATCCCTGGTTTGACCCTATGGGCGCGGGCGGCAAATCCATTCATTTCGACCGGGCGCTCTTCGATGAAGAAACGGGAACGGATCTGTCCAATCCCCGCGAACATATGAACGAGATCACCTCCTGGCTCGACGGCTCAATGGTCTATGGCTCCAGCGACGCGCGCGCAGCGGCGTTGAGAGCCAATGACGGGACAGGAAGGCTCAAGACCAGCGCAGGCGAGCTGTTGCCGTTCAATCCGGATGAATTGCCGAACGCCAATGAAGGGCCAATCCCACCGGCCGACCTTTTTCTGGCAGGCGACGTGCGATCCAATGAGCAGGTCGGTCTCACCGTCATGCACACATTGTTCGTGCGCGAACATAACCGCTGGGCGGATCAGATCCGCAAGACGCGGCCATGGCTTTCGGGCGACGATGTTTATCATGCTGCAAGACGCATGGTGATCGCGGAAATTCAGATCATTACCTATGAGGAATTTTTACCCGCGCTGATCGGGCGGCGCGCCTTGCCGCGCTATCGCGGTTACAAGGAAGGTAATCCGGGCCTCATGACCGAGTTCTCCGGCGCGGCGTGGCGGCTCGGCCATACGCTGATTAACCCGCAAATTATGCGTGTCGACAGGAATGGCGATGAAATCGCCGCCGGGCATTTGCCCTTGCGCAATGCGTTTTTTAACGCGCCGTTGCTATTGACGGAACGCAACGATATCGACCCCGTTTTGCGCGGCCTTGCGGCGCAGAAAAGTCAGGCGTTCGATCACATGATCGTGGACGATTTGCGCAACTTCCTGTTTGGCCCCCCGGGCGCCGGTGGATTTGATCTTGCTGCGCTTAACATTCAGCGCGGACGCGACCGCGGCCTGCCCTCCTATAACGACATGCGGGAATCGCTGGGGCTGGGGCGGGTGTCGGATTTCGATGAAATCACCTCGGATCCGGCGGTGCAGCAAAAACTGTATGAAGCCTATGGCGACGTTGACGATATCGATCTGTGGGTCGGCGGCATTTCAGAAGACCCGATGGAGCGCGATGGCTCGCAATTGGGGCCGCTCCTGCGGGAAATTTGTATCTTGCAGTTTACTATGCTGCGCGATTACGACCGCTTCTGGTACGAGCGCGATCTGGCCATTTCCGAACTTGTAAAAGTGCGCAATGTTCGATTGGCCGATATCATCCTGGCGAATACGGATATCAAGCGTCGGGAAATTCCCAAAAACGTTTTTTACGTGTCGCGCCGCTGAGGGGAACAACTTACAGGCGATCCGCATGCAGCGCTTCGCCTGAAATTCTTCCCCCGAAAGCCCCGCTATCAGGGGTTTTCTCAGCCCTGATTGATTTTGTGTAATACGCCGGACCCGCATTGACCCGCGCGTGTTTGGTCCTCGTCCGCATGTTGCGCAAAACGAGGAGAGTTTATCATGCGTAAAGGAGTTTTAATCGGCGCCGGCGTTGGCGCGCTTGTCGCTGTTATTGGCGTTGGAGCAGCCATGTCAGGCGCTTTTGATGACGACGGCTTTACATCCGCAAATGAAAATGAAATTGCGAACGAAACAGAAAATGTCGCGTCCGCGCCGGAAGCCGCAAAAGATTGCCGCGCTATCGCGACGGCGGAAACCGGTTTTGATCCGGCGACGACGCCTGTGCCGGTCCGTGACGACGCCGGCAACAAGCAGGTGCTGAAAGGCACGGCTGTCGGCGCCGCCGTGGGCGCTGTCGCGGGCGAAGTCATCGGCGATAAAGCCGGTTACGGCGCGGCTGCCGGCGCCGCCGCCGGGGCTGCAGGCGGCCAGGCGGTCAAAGCCGACAAACAGAAAACCGCCGACGAAGTTTTCGAACAGCAACGCGCCCAGTATGAGCAGGCGAAAGTCGCCTATGACACAGCGTTGCAGGTCTGTCTCAACGACTAGATCGCCTTGGCGACCATGCAAAACAAAAGGGCCCGCAAAATGCGGGCCCTTTTTACGTCGATATAGAAGTGATGATTAGCCAGCCAGGGCGGCGAGGAGCAAGAGCGCCACGATATTGGTGATCTTGATCATCGGGTTGACCGCCGGGCCCGCCGTATCCTTGTAGGGATCGCCGACTGTGTCGCCCGTTACCGCTGCTTTATGGGCTTCCGAACCCTTGCCGCCATGGTTGCCGTCTTCGATATACTTTTTGGCGTTGTCCCAGGCGCCGCCGCCGGCCGTCATGGAAATGGCGACGAAAAGGCCTGTAACAATAACGCCGATCAGCATGGCGCCGACCGCCGAAAGCGCAGCGGATTTATCCGCCACCGCGCCGACTACAAAATAGACGACCAGCGGTGAGAGGATCGGCAACATGGACGGCACGACCATTTCCTTGATCGCGGCGCCGGTCAGCATGTTCACGGCGCGGGCGTAATCCGGCTTCTCCGTACCTTGCATGATGCCCGGCTTTTCCTTGAACTGCCGGCGTACTTCTTCAACGATGGCGGACGCAGCGCGCCCCACCGCCTGCATGGCGATGCCGCCGAAGAGATACGGCAAGAGGCCGCCTATCAGAAGGCCCGCAATCACATAGGGATCGGAGAGCGCGAACGATACATTCACGTCCGCGAAGAACGGATATTCATCCGAATGCAGACGGAAATGTTCGATGTCCTTGGTATACGCCGCAAACAGAACAAGCGCGCCGAGACCCGCTGAGCCGATCGCATAACCTTTGGTTACGGCTTTCGTCGTGTTGCCAACGGCGTCGAGCGCATCCGTTGTTTCGCGCACGGACCCCTCAAGACCGGACATTTCGGCTATGCCGCCGGCGTTGTCCGTCACTGGGCCGAACGCATCGAGCGCGACGATCATGCCCGCGAGCGCGAGCATTGTCGTCACCGCTGTGGCGATGCCGAAAAGGCCGGCAAGGTTGTACGCTGTGATGATGCCAATGACGATAACGAGCGCCGGAAGCGCTGTTGCCTCCATTGAAATCGCAAGGCCCTGGATAACGTTGGTGCCGTGCCCAGATTCAGACGCTTTCGCAACCGATTTCACCGGCCGGTAATCCGTACCCGTATAATATTCGGTGATCCAGACGATCAGGCCGGTGACAACGAGACCGAGAATGCCGCAAAGGAATAACGACAGGCCCGTGAAAGGATCGCCCTGCTCCGTCTGTCCGATGGTTTCTGAAAAACCGAACATCTGGAAGGTGACGCCGCCGATTGCAATCAAAGACAGAACGCCGGTGACAACGAGACCCTTGTAAAGAGCGCCCATGATGTTGGTCGACCCTTTGCCGAGCGAGACGCCGTAGGTGCCGGCGATGGAGGTGATGATGCAGACCCCGCCGATGGCGAGCGGATAGAACATGAATTGCGCCGCATTCTCAGTGAACAGGATCGAGCCCAGCACCATGGTCGCCGCAATGGTCACCACGTATGTTTCGAACAGGTCTGCGGCCATGCCGGCGCAGTCGCCGACATTATCGCCCACATTGTCGGCAATGGTCGCCGGATTGCGCGGATCGTCTTCCGGGATGCCAGCCTCGACCTTGCCGACCATGTCGCCGCCCACATCGGCGCCTTTCGTGAAGATGCCGCCGCCAAGACGCGCGAAAACGGAAATCAGCGATGCGCCAAGCGATAACGCGATGAGGCCGTTCACAACCGCACGGCTTTCCGGCGCGTGACCGAGACCCGCCGTCAGAATGGCATAATAGGCGGCAAGCCCGAGAAGCGCGAGGCCGGCGACGAGCATACCGGTGATAGCGCCGGCCTTGAACGCGACCGAAAGGCCTTTCGCGAGGCTTTCGCTCGCGGCCTGGGTCGTGCGCACATTGGCGCGGACCGAAACCAGCATGCCGATAAATCCGGCCGCGCCCGACAAGACAGCCCCGATGGCGAAGCCCACGGCGGGAATAAAGTCGAATTTGAACGCCGCCAGCAGCACGAGGAACACAACGCCCCCGGCGATGGCGATGGTGGTATACTGTTTATTGAGATACGCCTGCGCGCCTTCCTGAATAGCTGCGGCGATTTCTTTCATCCGGTCTGTGCCCGACGGCAATGACAACACCTGGTTTACGGTGAATGCCCCATATGCAATCGCGAGCAAGCCAGCCCCAATGACTAACCAAAGCTCCAAGCCCATGTTACTTCCTTCCTGGAATTTCTGTGTGGTGAGTTTGAACGCTGACATGGCCGCAGCGTCAGGGTCGCCCCCCGCGCGCGCTTCAACCAGCTCCTGTTGATGTCGGCGCGGAAACTGGCAAAGCCCTTTCGCAAAATCAACAAAAACTTGCGCGGCGGATTGCGCTCTATGGACCAGAACGGTGAAATCAGAGGATGGCTTTGACGCGGTGTTCCGGCTTTACGAGGAGGCCGCCCCGCGGGCGCGCATCGCCTGACGGGTTTCCGGTTCCGCGTCTGTCAGGTCCCGAACCCAAGGGAATTTAAGGGCCATTTCGTCTGTGTAACCAAGATTGCGGGCTGTCGCGCTGCGCGGCGCATTCTTCGTTTCGCCGTAATAGGTGCCGAAGGCCTTGTCCCAGAAAAATTCCGCTATGCCGTAATTGCCGTTTTCGTTGTGAAAATGGTGGGCGAGATGCCGCGCCTTGATGGTCTTCCAGAATGTCGATTTTGGTTCGAACGCCAGATGCTGCCCGGCATGGAGGAATTCCGTATAACAGGTCATGGCGACCGTGCCGGCGATCGCTGCACACGCGCCCGGAAGGCCGTTGATAAGCCATCCCAGCGGCCCGGCGACAAAAATAATCGTGGGCAGCGTCGTATGCAAACCGCCGAAAAGCACCGATAAATCATTGGGAAACCGGTGGTGATCGTAATGCACGCGCTTCCACAATCCCGCCAGCAACGGCGTTTTGTACATCCAGCTCCCATGCAGGATGAACCGGTGGACCAGGTACCAGGCGATAGGAAACAGGATGGCGCCCGCCGCAAAAGCCGCCACGAAAAGCGTAACTGACGTTATCGACGCAATGCCGACAGTGAGCGCAACCAAGAGGATAAGCGCATAAATCTGGATTGCCGGATAGGTGATATAGGCTTTGACCAGATCGTCGAAGGTCATCCGGTTCAGAAGATACTCTTCTTCTTTCCAGGCTTTATAACCGATAAACAGACGCATTCCGCTTGATCCCTGAGCGATTTTCTAACTTTGTGCGATTTTTCAACTATTGCAGCAAAATGGCGGTCCGGGCGCAAATCAATCCCGCGTGTCCCAATCGCCCGGAAATTAGGCGCGCCGGCGCGCGGGTTCAAGCGGCTGCAGGCGCGTCATTTTGCAGGCTTTTCAGCGCAATGCGCCCAAGGGCCTTCTTGACGGCAAACATGTAACATCCCGCTGTAAATCTTGATGCACCGCGTCATAGGAAGGTATTGCCCGTTGACCCAAGGCCTTGTATCGGCTCAAGGTTACCACTTGGACTGCGTCCCGGCGCAGCGCCATGGCTTTGGGCTGGAATCTTCGATGAAAGCCGTCACAGTGTGAATTGGGTGCGTCCGGCAGGGGAAGTCGGGATGCGCTTCGAGATAAGCCGGGAAAACCGGCGGGCGACAGTACGGGGGCGTAAGTAAATGACCGTCATCCCTTCACAGGAAACCCCAGGGCGAGCAGGCATGCCGACACCGAGCACGAATACAACTTTGGCCATGAAAGTCGGAGGGTTTTCAACGATTTGCGAAGCGCTGGATTATGCAGCGCAAGGTGAAACCGGTTATAATTTTTTCAATCTGCGCGGCGAAGCCACTGCGGTCCTGACTTATAAGGATCTTCGTGAGGAAGCAAAAATGCTCGCGCGCAAGCTCGCGGGTCGCTTTGAGCGCGGCGCGAGGCTCGCCGTAATCGCCGAAACCAGCCCTGAATTCATCGTGACGTTTTTCGCCTGCCAGTATGCGGGCCTTGTTCCGGCGCCCATGCCCATGCCGGTCAATCTCGGCGGCAAAGACGGTTACATTACCCAGATCCGCCAAATGATCGCCGGCGCCAAAGCCGCCGCCGCCGTCGGTCCGGAAACATTGCGCGAATTTCTCGATGAAGCCGCCAGCCGCGTTCCCGGCGCGGAAGTTTTGAGCTTTACAGACCTTGCCGAACTCGATGACGCCGACGAGGAGCCGACGCCGTTCGGGCCCGACGAACTTTGTTATATTCAGTATTCCTCCGGCTCCACGAGCGCGCCAAAAGGCGTCATCGGCGTCCAGCGCTCGGTGTGCGCCAACCTCACCGCAATTGCGCATGACGGCATGTATATTCAGCCCGGCGACCGCGCTTCGAGCTGGCTGCCGCTATATCACGATATGGGCCTTATCGGTTTCGTCTTGACGCCGATGGCCGGCCAGACCTCCGTGGATTTTCTTGCAACGTCGGATTTCGTAAGGCGCCCGTTATTGTGGTTGCGCATCATTACGGAAAACAAGTGCACGATCACGTACAGCCCGTCATTC
Organism: Hyphococcus sp.; assembly: GCF_965228385.1. Taxonomy (GTDB): domain Bacteria; phylum Pseudomonadota; class Alphaproteobacteria; order Caulobacterales; family Parvularculaceae; genus Hyphococcus. The sequence goes on from NZ_OZ245810.1 coordinate 3,092,572, forward strand.
GGGTACGAACTTGCCGCGAAAAGATCCGCGCGAATAGAACCGGGCGCAATTGATTTATCACGCCTTCGCGTCGCCGGCATCGGCGGCGACATGGTGCGTCCGGAAGCGTTGAACGCCTTCGCAGAGGCCTTCGAACCGGTCGGGTTTAACCGCAACGCCTTCACGCCAAGTTACGGCATGGCCGAGGCGACCCTCGCCATTTCTTTTCCGGAACTGGGCGCGCCGGTCACCGTCGACGAAGTCGATATGCGTCACTATACGCGTTCTGGCGTTGCGCAGCCCGCTTCGGCCGTCACATCGCCGGAACACAAGCGCGGCTTTGTGCTTTGCGGGCGCCCCTTGCCTGGCCATGACATTGAAGTGCGCGATGAGAATGGCGCCGCCATGGGTGAACGTTCTGTAGGCAGAATATTCATCAAGGGCCCAAGCCTGACCACCGGTTATTTCTCCGACGCCGAAGCATCCGACGCGATTTTTGACGGTGAATGGCTCGACACCGGAGACATGGGCTATTTCCTTGACGGACAGATCGTTATTACCGGACGCGCCAAGGATCTGATCATCATCAATGGCCGCAATATCTGGCCGCAGGATATCGAATGGGCGGTCGAAAAGGTTGATGGCGTTCGCGGGGGCGGCGTCGCGGCCTTCTCAATCGATGACGGCGGCTCTGAACGCATTGTCGTAATCGCCGAACGGCGGGGCCTGGACGCCGATGCGCTGGCGGCGCTGAAGCGCGAAGTCAGCGTCGTCGTGCAAAACGCGGTGGGCGCGCCGGCGGAGATCGTGCTTGCTCGTCCGCACTCAATGGTGATGACCTCCTCAGGGAAGCTCTCCCGCGCAAAAATGCGCCAGAAATATCTGGCGGGCGCATTCACTGAAGACGCCGACGCGACGGAAAATACGACCCGCGCCTTGGCCGAGGCGCGAGTTTGAGCAATCGCGCGGCCGTCACCGGCGGCACCGGGTTCGTCGGCGCAGCGTTGATTGAACGATTATCCGCAGAGGGTTGGTCGGTGTCGGCGCTGGCGCGCGACCCGTCAAAAATATCAGCCCGGCCCGGCGTCAATATTGTGCAGGGCGCGCTTGACGACGAACGCGCGATTGCAGCGCTGGCTGACGGGGCGGACGTTTTTTTTCACCTGGCCGGCCTCACCCACGCACGCACGCGCCAGGAATATCGCGAGGTCAATGTCACCGGCGCTGAACGCGCGGCCCATATCGCCGGCGAGGCGGGCGCCGCATTTGTCCACGCGTCATCGATGTCCGCCCGCAAACCGGAAGTCTCGCCTTATGCGCAAAGCAAACGCGACAGCGAAACTGCGCTCGCGGCGGCGTCGCGCTCAAACTGGATCGCTTTGCGTCTGCCCGCCATATACGGGCCGCGCGACAAGGCGACTTTGCCCTATTTCAAAATGATCAAGGCGGGTTTTGCGCTGGAGCCGAAAACACCGCGTCCGGCGCGGGCGTCGATTTTGTACGTGGATGACGCCGCCGGCGCGCTGATCGCCGCTGGCCGCGCCCTACAGGGCGCCGCCGTCAGAGACCCCTGCGTTCTGGAAGTTGGCGACGAAGAACCCCATGGCCGCGCCTGGAGCGAAATCGGCGCCATCCTCGCAGAGGTGTTTGGAAAGAATATTCGCCCTATCCGTGTGCCCCGCCCGGCAATCGCAAGCTATCACAGTTTGTTACGCAGTATTGAGGGCGTATTGGGCCGCGCCCCCAGCGTGCGCGAGGGACAGATCAACGAATTCTTTCACGCAGACTGGGTCGCGCGCGACAATTTGCTGTCGGACGCTTGCGGCTGGCGGCCGCAAACCCCATTGAAAGAGGGATTTGCAAAAACCGTCCGTTGGTATCAAGAACACGATTTGCTTTAATAGCGCTATAGCAACGCCTTTGACGGGCGCCCAGGGAGACCAGAAACCATGACCGCCATTCAGGAAGACGACGATCTCGTGTTTCACAAGATCTGCTCGCTGCTGGAGCCGCTGAATGACAAGAGCGTGAAGCTGACGCGAGATACAGACATTATCGCTGATCTCGAAATCGATTCCGTTTCGCTGCTGGATGTCGTGATGGACATTGAGGATAATTACGACATTTCCATTCCCGTCAACACGATTTCAGAAATCAAGACGATCGGCGAGCTTGTCGATGCTATTCACAAGATCAAGAAAGAACAGTCGTAACGATGGGCCTCTTTGACAAATTCCAAAGCAACGCAACGCAACTCAAAAGTCTGTTAAAAGAATTGCCGCGCGATCCGTTCAGCGTATCCATGGACGAAATGAAAGGTCCGACGCGGGCGCTGGTCAAGGGCAAGGAAATCGTCCTGGCAGGAACCAATAATTATCTTGGTCTGACATTTCACGAAGACGCCGTAGACGCGGCGGTCAAGGCGGTACAGGAATCCGGCACCGGGACCACTGGCTCGCGTTTCGCCAACGGCACATACGCAGCCCACCGGCAATTGGAGCACGACCTGGCGGAGTTTCTCGGATACCAGCATTGCATGGTGTTTTCGACCGGCTATCAGGCGAACCTCGGCGCGATTTCAGCGCTCGCCCAACCGCCGCACGATGTCATCTTGATCGACGCCGATTGCCACGCCTGCATCTATGACGGCTGCCAGCTTTCCGGCGCAGAAACCGTTCGCTTCCGCCACAATGATCCGGAAAGCCTCGATAAACGCCTGTCCCGGTTGTCGCCTGACGTGAAGGGCAAGCTTGTCTGTATTGAAGGCATGTATTCCATGTTCGGCGACGTCGCGCCGGTAAAGGAATTTGTTGAAGTTGCACACAAGCACGGCGCCTATCTGTTGCTTGACGAGGCCCATTCATTTGGCGTTTTCGGCGAACAGGGCCGAGGCGTTTGCGAAGCGGACGGCGTGCGCGATGAAGTGGATTTTTACACCGGCACTTTCTCAAAAAGTCTCGCCTCGATCGGCGGCTTTGTCGCCTCCAACCATCCCGAGCTTGAATATCTGCGCTTTTCCAGCCGGCCTTATATGTTCACGGCCTCGCCTTCGCCCTCGAATATCGCGGCGGCGGGCGCTGCGCTGGCGAAAATCTCTCACGATGATTCCATGCGCAAAAACCTCTGGAAGAATGCGAAGCGCATCCATGACGCTTTTACACAACTGGGTTTTGAACTCTGCGCGGGCGTCGGCCCCGTCATCGCCGTCAAGCTGCCCAACAAGGAACAGGCGTTCATGGCGTGGAATGCGCTCATGGAAAACGGCGTTTATGTTAACCTCGCCATACCGCCCGGCACGCCGAATGCAACGTCTATTCTGCGTCTGAGCGTTTCGGCGGCGCATACGAACGAGGATCTTGACGTGGTCGTCGACGCCTACACGGCGCTGTCACAGATGCTCGCTAGGGATAAGGCCGACGCCTGAACCGTGAGATCACAATTACGGCAGAAACAAAACCGCCACAATCTCGCCGCGCGAGCGTCCAAAGGAATGATAAAATGATTGTTCTGCGTAAGGGTAAGGAAGTTTCACAATGGTAAAACGTATCGCGATCGCGACAGGCGTTTTTATGGCTATCGGCGCAGGCGCGTCGCTGGCCGAGGACAAAAAGAACGGCGCCGCCGATGACGCCGCCTTTGAATTCACGCATGTTTCCTGCACAGGGGCGGAAAACGAAATTCGCATCATTGTTGACGGCGTTGTGCGGCCGCAAGGCCGGGTCACGGCCGATCTTTTTCCAAACAAGGAAGACGGTTTCTTGCGCGGACGGGGCCGGATAGAGCAGGTTTCATTCGCCGCCAAGACGCCGCAAACGAAATTTTGCATGCGCGCGCCTGAAAGCGGCCAGTTCGCCATAGCCGTTTATCACGATGAAAACGCCAATGGCGATTTTGACAAAAACGGTATTGGCCTGCCGGCGGAGCCCTGGGGCATATCCAACAATCCGAAAATCCGCTTTGGCCCGCCCTCCGTGGACAAAGCGTTGTTTGACGTCACCCCTGAAAATGGCGCCAAAATTACAATTTCGCTGAATTGACGCAGACGAAGCGGTTTTCATTCTGCGGCTTCCATTCTATGGCCAATGGCCAGCAAAAAGGTTCGGTATGGCTGTAAACGCCTTGCCGGCCACAGGATGACCGCACTATGACTTCGCCGTTAGCAAAACCTTCCATAGAAATCCGCCCGGCGAACAGCAGCGCCGAACGCAGGACCTTCATTCGTCTTGCAAAAGATATCTATAAGGACGACCCTAATTTCATCGCGCCGCTGGAATTCGAAATAGGCGCGCGGCTCAATCCCGCCAAGAATCCGACGATCAAGCATTGCGATCACCAGCTCTGGATCGCCTATAAGGATGGCGCGCCCGCCGGGCGAATATCCGCAATCGTCAACAAGGCGCATCTTGATCGGCACGGGGACGGCGCCGGCCATTTTGGATTCTTCGAATGCGTGAATGACCTGGAAATCGCGCGCGCTTTGGTTGAAACGGCGAGCGATTGGCTGAAACAACGCGGCATGGCGAAAATTGCAGGACCCTATAACTTCTCCGTCAACGAAGAAATGGGCATGCTTGTGGATGGTTTTGAAACGCCGCCCTATATCATGATGCCGCATGGCCGGCGTTATTATCCACAATTGCTTGAGCAACTGGGTTTTACAAAAGCTGCGGATGTTTACGCCTTCAGCTATACGCCGCAGGATGGATTCATCCCGGAAAAGCGCAAGCGCTTCATGGATAAGGCGCTCGCCAAATCCAATGTTACATTCCGTCTCCTGAACATGTCCGATTTCAAAGCCGATATTTTCCGCGTCGTTGAAATATTCAATGACGCCTGGTTCGACAATTGGGGATTTGTACCGTTCACCAACGAACAGATCGAACACATGGCCAAAGAGCTTCGGCCGATAATATCGCCCCACAACGTTGTCTTCTGTTATTACGAAGGCGAACCGGTGGCGTTCGGGCTTGTTCTGCCCGACGTCAATCATGCTATTCGCGATTTTGACGGCGCGCTATTGCCTTTTAACTGGGCGAAACTGCTCTGGCGGTTGAAGGTCAAGGGCGTTCCCCGCGCGCGGATGCCGCTGATGGGCGTTGTCCGCAGGCTCCACCGCCGTCCGGTCGGCACGGCGCTCGCCTACAAGATTATCGATATGGTCCGTACGGCCAATATGGAGAGGGGGGTCACGCATTCCGAACTTTCCTGGATTCTCGAAAGCAACGAATCCATGGTCTCAATGTTGCTGGACCTCGGCAGCAAGATCTATAAAACCTATAGGATATACGAAAAACCATTGTGAGATTCGCCGCTTACATATTCCTGGTGCTGATAAGCAGCGCCGCCCATTCTGAGACGGCGCCCGCCGCGGTCGAGCCCGTCATCTATGGTCACAAGATTCTCGAAACCTATCCGCACGCAACGGATGCATTTACGCAAGGTCTCTTTTTCGACGGCGACACCCTATACGAAAGCACTGGTCAATATGGTCAGTCTTCGCTGCGGCGGGTCGACATCGAAACCGGCCAGGTTTTACAGATAACAGCGTTGCCGCCGACGCATTTTGGCGAAGGGGCGGCGCTGGTCGGCGACGATATATTTGTGCTGAGCTGGCGGGAAGGCACAGCGTTTCGCTACGACGCGCGCACAATGGATCTTGAAAAAAAGTTTCAATATGACGGAGAAGGCTGGGGCCTGACCTATAATGGCGAAGACCTCGTGATGAGCGACGGGAGCGCGCAATTGCGGTTTATCGACCCTGAAACTTTTACTGAAAAGCGCCGCGTCACCGTCACTTTGCGTGGTCAAACGCTAAACCATCTGAATGAACTTGAGTGGATTGACGGCCAAGTTTTTGCAAATGTCTGGCGGCGCAACGTGCTCGTGCGCATCGACGCGCAAAGCGGCGCCGTGACCGGCGCAGTTGACCTTCGCGGCCTGTTGCCGGAAGAGGATGTCGTTCCGGGACAAACGGACGTATTAAACGGCGTTGCTTATGACGGACAGGAAAACGTCCTTTATGTCACGGGCAAAAACTGGCCCAAGCTATTCAAAATCGAACTCGTCGAGCGAGAGAAGAATCATTAATCTATCTGAAAAACGGCTCGTCAAAACTTCTCAGCTTGCGTGAATGCAAGGTGCCGGCCTGCGCTTCCTTGCGCAACAGATCGATCGCCCGCAAGCCGATTTCCAGATGTTGGCTTACCCGTTCCTGATAGAACGCATCCGCCATGCCCGGCAGCTTGACCTCGCCATGGAGCGGACGGTCCGAAACGCACAAAAGCGTCCCGTAAGGGACGCGATAGCGATAGCCATTGGCGGCGATGGTCGCAGATTCCATATCAATGGCGATAGCGCGCGCCTGATTGAGCCGCACCGCGTTTTTTTCAAAACGCAGCTCCCAGTTCCGGTCGCTGGTTGTAACAACGGTGCCGGTGCGTAAATGCTCTTTGAGTTGTTTACCTTCAAGGCCGGAAACTTCCTGCACGGCGCGCGTCATCGCAAGCTGCACCTCCGCCAGCGTCGGCAGCGGCACAGAGGGCGGCAGAACATCGTCCAGTACGGCGTCTTCACGCAGATAGGCGTGCGCCAGCACATAATCGCCAAGACGTTGCGTTCGCCGCAAACCGCCGCAATGACCGATCATCAGCCAAACATGCGGGCGCAGCACGGCAAGATGATCTGTTATCGTTTTAGCGTTGGACGGGCCAACGCCAATATTGACCAGCGTCACGCCCTTGTGGCCTTTTTGCACGAGATGATAGGCCGGCATTTGCGGCAGCCGCGCGCCTTTATCATCTTGTGGCGCGGCGGATTTCGTAGTGATCCTGTCGCCCGGTTCTATCAGCGCTTCGGCCCGGCCGGCGTCAATTTCGCCGCGCGCATGTTCCACGAACTCGTCCACGTAACGCTGGTAGTTCGTAAACAGAATATAGTCCTGAAAATGTTCCGGTTTGGTTGCTGTGTAATGCTGGATGCGATGCAGCGAGTAATCAATGCGCTCCGCCGTAAACAGCGTGAGCGGCATGGCGCCGTGACGTTTCAGGATATACTGGCCGTCGACAATATCGTCATTCGTCGCCACCAGGTTCGGCGTATGAAAGTAATGCTGCAACCGCGCGCGCTTGTCTTGTGTCAGCGAGGCCGTCGCTCTTTCCAGCGCAAATGTTAGCGGAATTGGCGTGTATGATTGGCCCACATAAATCTTGGCGGAAAACCGTTCGCTTACGCGCGTAAGCTGCTCTTCGATATAGCCGGCGTAAAGCGCGGGCTGCGTTATGGTTGCGCCGTGAACGCTGAGGGAGGCGATTTGGCCAAGCGCCAGCTTCGATGTCTGCGGCGCCGCTTCCGCCGGCACGACGACGCACAGATAAGGATAAACCGCGCCGCCAGAGGCGCCGAGATCGGTTTTTCCGGAAAGATATTGCTCAAACCGCGTTTCAGTCAGTTTATGGGCTTCTTCATAAAGTTTGATGAGCCGCTCGATGGCTTCTTTCGGCCCAGAACAGGCGACAAGATCGCTGGCGGGAGCGTCAAATTGCGTGGTCAAAGCCATTCATCCTCCTTGCGGGCGTTTCCCGCAGCCTTGTCTTTTATGCGACATCAGCCTTTGCGAGAATTGCGGAAATTCGCACGCCGGGCGATGAGCGCGGCTTTATGGAAAGTAAAAAGTCCCGCCCTTTACACTAATGACCGACAATAGGCCAGCACGTCCGGAGTATGCGCCTTTTATTCGCGGCCAAGACGCTCGGCCATGTGCCGGCCAAAGATAACGCAGCGGTCCCTGATGGGCGCGGCGCCTGGCGCCGGCGGGCGCCCGCCCCGTCGCCTGATCCACCCATTGGCGCGGCGCAGCCGCGCCTCATTATCAGACGCGCGGCTGCGCCAAGTTATGGACAGCGAGACCGAAACCTCGTCAGCATTTTTCACCCAATGGGGAGATTTAACCGGCACATAGAGCGCATCGCCCGGCCCTAATTCGACAAGACGCGCATGCCGTTCGAATTCGTCCTTATGGGAAAGGTTTCGATGACCGCCAGGCTTGTAAAACGCCTCATGCTGTTCATGAGAGACGATCTCCTCCGCATCATTGGGGTAGATGCGGAAAGCTTTACGGCCGCGCAATTGCAGCAGAATATTATGCTCCGGATCCATGTGAAAGGGGGTGACGGCGCCGGGCGAGGATACGAAGATAAAGCCTTCGCGTTGATGCATCTGACCCGTCGCGGTGCGCGCCGCAGGTTCAATGTCGCCGAGGCAGGAATTGAGGAGGTCGGCGTAGTCGCCATCCTGTTCGATCTGCTTCAACACCATCCAGGAGTTGTTTTCGGCTATACGCCGGACTGTTTCTTCCGCCGAAAGCCCGTTCATGGGCGTCATCGCCGGGTCCTGGCTGACTGGCAGGTCGCCAGCGTTATATTCAACACAATGCGGCGGCAGCACGGCGGCCAGCTTCGTGAGCCGCTCAATCTCGAATAGCGGGTGATCGTTCAGGCTATGGCGCAAAAGCACGGGCGCGCCCGGATAATGCGCCTTGAATTTCGAAATGGAGTTCTCCGTGAAAAGCATGACTTTAAGTCTTTGGCGCCTGCAGCCGCGCGCGCGCGCCTTCAAGCGCTCTGCATATCCGTAAACCGAGTTTTGATGAAATTCCGTTCGCACTGATATTCAGCCCCGTAATCACCCGGCGGGAGCGCCAGAGGCCGTTGATCATCGAGTGATCGGGCGCCGCGCATGAATCCATGAATCGGAAATCCGGCTTTTCAAGCAGGAAGCGCATGGCCTCTACCTCCACCATGACGCCCGGCGAAAAACGGGCGAATTCGGGATCATAGCAAATCTTGACCGAGTACCCTGCCCCGTTTGCGAGAAAATTCGCCAGCATGGCGATTGGCTTTTCGTCCACATCGATGCGCACTATATGCAATTGCCCCGCTTCACGCGCGCCTTCCAATGTCTTTGAAAACCACCCTGCATCCTTTTTGTTGGCCTTCAGCGACGTTCCTTTTTTCCCTTTCCAGCCGCAATGTTCGAGATCCACAAAAGATTGGGTCCATTCCCCTATGTCGTCGCCGGCGCCGAATTGGCGAATTTCAACACGCCCCAGCTCATCAAGGCGGTTGCGCAGGCGTTTGAGTTCTTTTCGTTTTTTCTTCCGTACAAAGACGGCAAGGGTTGCTTCCGCCGACGCGCCCGCTGTCAACAAGGCGCGTTCTGCGTCTCCCGCCTGATAACAGAACCGTTTTTCACTTTCCGCCACAAGCCGCGCCGATTGCGTTGACTGACCCTCCCCGTCAATGCGGCCTAACCGCAAAAACCCGCGCTTGTCATCGCCCTCGCACAAGAGGTCGAATAACGCGCGAAAAAAAATTTCGGTATGGTTCTTTCGCACCAGCGGCGCTGCGAAATAACAGTGCGGATGCGTCCAGTTTCGCCAGTAGCCGACCGGCAGGCGTGCGTAGCCGCGCGCTGGCGTCACGGGAACAAGACCGATCAATATGTCGCCGCGCCACACGACAGCGAGACGCACGCGGGTATCCGCATACGCTGCGAGCGCCGGCGCCAGCGACCATGGCGCATAAAAAGGGTTTTCTTCCGCCAGGTCATCGCAAAGCGATGTCCACGCAGCTGTAAAGGATGGATCTGCCGCTTCCTCCGGCCGCAGCAGATCCGCTCGAACGGTCTCGGCGTCATCTTTCATATGGCGATTTCGAAGCATGCCCCCCGTGAGCGCTCCCATGTCTTGTCTCAAGCGGCTTTTGTTAACCGGTTAACAGATGAATATATTTCACCTTCAGCATGCATGAACCGGGCCGGGAAGCCTATGGGCGCGCCAGCAGCTTGCCTAGATGGCGTTGACCTCATCATCGCTCAGATTACGGGCCTCGTCGGGAAGCATGATCGGCACGCCGTCGCGGATAGGATATGCAAGCCGCGCTTTCTTACTGAGCAGCTCGGCTTTTTCACGGTCATACCTAAGCGGACCCTTTGTCTGGGGACAGACCAGAATTTCAAGCAGCTTCGGATCTACGGCTTTTTGATTATCTGTCTCGCTCATGACGCTCCACCTATACTTAGCCGCGCAACGAGGCGCGCGTTATTGCAGCAATGAATCGTCGCCGCCTTCATCGGCGCCGGAAAATTTCATTAAGGTTATCAGGCACTTGGCCTGTTCCGCCAGTGTCGGCGCTTCCAAAAGCGCCTGCTTTTCGTTGGCTTCGAACGGACAGCCCATGGCAAGCGAAACGATCAGCGCATCGACCGGCGCCGATTCCGCCTGCTCCCACTCGATCTGCAATTGCTCCGCATCAAGATATTTATGAAGCGCAGCCATTAACTCATCCCGATCGACATCTTTGCCGGACGGATCCTTCTTCGCATCGATTTCAAAAACAGACCAGTCAGGCCGTGCAAGCCGGTAGGGCGTGTCGCTCGCCAGCTCCTCCGTCAGTCTGAAGCGCCGCGTACCAGTCAGATTGAGGATATAGCGGCCGTCGTCTGTTTCCACAAAAGATGTGATGCGCCCCGCGCAACCGACCTCGTAAAGCGGGGGCTTGAGCGTATTTTCCTCATCATCCAGCGGCTGTATCATGCCAATAAGACGCGGCCCCGCCAGCGCATCGTCAATCATGCGCAGATACCGCGGTTCGAAAATATTGAGGGGCAATTGGCCGCCGGGCAGCAACAACGCGCCCGTCAGCGGAAAAACCGGCAAGGTTTCGGGCGTCGCCGAGCGATAGCGAAAACCGGCCGCCGTTTTCATGAAAACAGGATCGACGAAAGTTTGCGCCGCCCGCGTATTGTTGCCGGATGGGCGTGGCCCAGCGCTTCGAACACAGTCAGAAGCTTTTTGCGGGCCGCCTCTTCATTCCATTCACGGTCGCGCTCGATGATCGCGAGCAGGCTTTCAACCGCAGCTTCCATATGGCCGCCGGCGAGCTGCGCGCCGGCCAAATCAAACCGGGCGTCAAGGTCGTCCGGATTGGCGGCGACTTTTGTCTCCAGCGCGGCGACATCGCCGCCCTGATTCTCCTCGGCTAGCGCCACTGCGGCGGCAATGCTGGCAAGCGCCGGATCCTTTTGTTTTTCGTCCGGTATCAGGTCCAGCGTCTGCCTGGCCTGCGCTGCGTCGCCGAGCGCCAGATGGCACCGCGCGAGACCGGCGATTGCAGAAAGATTTTCCGGATTGCTCTGCGCCGCCTGAGCATACATCTGCGCGGCTGTAGCGATATCGCCGCCCTCGAACGCGGCCTCGCCAAGCGCTGCATAATCCTGCGGTTGATCGCCCTGCTGCGGCTCATCGCCAGTCATCTGTTCAAGACGGCCGATAAATTCCTTGATTTCACTTTCCGGCACAGCCCCCTGAAATCCGTCTACTGGCCGTCCCTGGAAAAAAGCGTATACTGTGGGAATCGACTGTATCCGCAGTTGCGACGCCAACATCTGGTTTTTGTCGATATCGACCTTGACCAGCCGGACCTTGCCGCCCGCCGCTTTAACCGCCTTTTCCAGCGCGGGCGCGAGCTGTTTGCAGGGCTGACACCAGTCGGCCCAGAAATCGACAACGACCGGCGTGCTCATGGAGGCCGACAAGACGTCGGCTTCAAAAGTCTCTATGGTTGCGTCCTTGATGAGCTCGTCGTCGTTTCCACCGCCCGCGCCGCCTGTGGGCAGGCCGTTCGCGCCTAAAATCTCGCTCATGGCGTACTCTCCGTCATTTCGTCCTATAAATGAGGGCGCGCGAGGCGAAACGCAACCGCTCAATTATCAGTCAAAGGCGCTGTCAAATCGATGATCAGCGGCTGAAAACCGCATGCGCTGACAAACACCTTCAGATCCTCCGGGCTGATCGCCGTAGAGGCCGTATTTTCAAGCGGGTGAAACCACACCGGCGCCGCGCTCAATAGCGCCGTATCGAGGATCACCGCCGTCAGCGCCGCAGCGCTCTTGTTCATCAGCGTAAAGGGCGTCACAGCGCCCGGAATAACGCCGAGGGTTTGCGTCATCAGCGCCGGCTTGCCGAAAGACAGCCGTCCCTTCGCCCCCAGCCTCTTGCCAAGCCCCACAAGGTCGATACGCGTTTCGGCCAGCGCTACCGCCAAATAGAGCGCCCCTTTTTTATCCTTCAAAAAGAGGTTTTTCGAATGCCCGCCCGGCCATTGGCGTTTCAGATCGCGCCCCTCCTCCACGGTGAAAATCGCCGGATGCTCGACAGTGCGATGCGCAACGCCAAGCCTGTCCAGATAGGCCAATAGATCGGCGCGGGTTGCGGCGTCGGGGGCGGGGCTGGGGCCGGTCGCCGTTTCCATCGTCATTCAATAATTCCCTTCTCTCCACCACTTGCAAAGGGGTCGGCCCTCGTGCATATAGCGGCCCCTGCCGGTCATCAAGCATGTGCCCGGCGGCAAGCGAGCGGGCGTAGCTCAGGGGTAGAGCGAAACCTTGCCAAGGTTTAGGTCGTGCGTTCGAATCGCATCGCCCGCTCCATTTTATTGCCATTATGACAAATAGCCGGTCTCAAAGTCATTTGAGATCGCTGCATGCTCTGCGCGTACTATTACGATGCGCGCGATTTACAACACGCGCAAAATGGCGGGCGGCAAGGCGGCGCGCATGCTTGCTGGAATGACATAGCGCGGCCGATCTCGCCGAGGCAGCGTGGAGCCCACGGGTAATCAGCCTTTTATCGAAACCAATCTCATGGTTACATAATCAGTGGGTGCGCCAATGGGATTTCATCACAAAACGAGGGACAGTCTTATGAAAAAATCGGGATATATGGCGGCGATTTCATTGGCTGGCTTCTGCTTGTTCAGCGGCGGCGTTTCGGCGCAGCCGCCAGGGTGCAACGATATACCGGGCGCGCGCGATTTCGATTTCTGGCTGGGGACGTGGGAAGTTTACGACAAGAATGAGAAGCTCGGCGGCGTCAATAAAATTTCAAAACGCAGCGGCGGCTGTCTGATTTTGGAGGAGTGGCGTTCGGCAAACGGCGGGGAAGGCGTGAGCATGAACTTCCTCGATCCACGCACGGGGAATTGGACCCAGACCTGGATGGGCACCAACAATTACATCACGTACGAAGGCGGATTGAACGCTGACGGCCAAATGGTTTTGACCGGTCAAATCACTTATTTCAGCGCGAAGGGCGCGCGCAGCGCCGACTTTAAAGGAACCTGGACGCCGAACAACGACGGCTCCGTAACGCAGCACTTTGAAGAATTCGACGCCGATGCCGGCGTATGGAATGACTGGTTCGTAGGAACCTACAAACGCGTCGACGACGATCTCAGTACTGAGGAATAAGCGAAATTCCCCGTCACACGCCGTGGCTTGAAGCCTTCCCGCGCCCAAGCGGCCAATTGCAAAGCACCCGGCTTAAAGTACGCGTATGGACGCGCCCTCGCGCTCCAGTTCCGGGCGTATCCGCCGGAACGTTTTCCCGTAAAGATAAAACGGAATGCGCGGATGCAGGTGGTGGATCAGATGATAATTCTGAAACACGAATACCGCCGTCACCAGCGGCTGCAAAAGCGGCGCGCGCGTAATCCAGACATTCGTGTCCGCATATTTTCCGCTTTCCCCGTCATGGGGATGGTGCACCGCATAGGCGAAAAGGAAAGCAAGAAACGGCAATGTCAAATAAGCGGGCAACAGCCACAGCATGACGACTTCAAAGCCGTATCCAGCCTGAAAAGCGGCGGCGACAAGCGCGATCGCCAGGGCCCTTTCAATGTAAAACTCTATAAGAATGCGGTTTGAAATCACGCCCTTGCCCCGCAGCCGCCACATCTGCACTTCGTAACGCATCTGCAGAGTGAGGCATGCGAGCGCGACGAGAACCGGGTTCTTGCGCGCCATCCACATATCCGCGTCGAGGTCATGATCGTTCGTCGAACGGTGATGCGCAAAATGCACCGCCCGGAAAGCCGGCATGGAAAACCAGAAAATAAAACTGATCAGACGGCCAATACTTTCATTCAGCCACCGCAATCGGGTTTGCGATCCGCAAATATTCGCGTGAAACGCTTCATGATTGAGGTGCGCGAGCACGTAAAGACAAACCGCATTTACCGGCACGGCGATCCAGTAAGAGATATTGCCTGAAATCGTTAACGCGCTGACAAGCCCTATGCCGCCGAGCAGCGCTGCAAAAACCGCCACACTCGTCCATGCGGGCCCGTGCGCGCCGAGCTTAACCGGGGCGCTATTTTCAAGCGTGAAAGGCGCGCCATGATGCGCGTGTTCAGAAACGACAGCCATGGGGATTATTAATAAACTATTAATATCAATAGGCAACTCGATAGATACGCGCCCGCAGCGGGGCCCGCCAATAAGTCCTTAACGCTAATCGTCTAAACAAACCCAATGGAAATTTCCGCCCGCACCCACGCGGCGCCGCAAGGCGTGCGCGGCTTCCTGCACCGTTTCCGCGCCGAGCTCCGGCGGGACGGGATCAGTGCGAGTACGGCGGAGTTCAAGGACAACGCGGTTGAGGACGATTACCGCCGTTTCCTGGTGGCGAGCCAGCTAAAGACAGAGCGTCTTTACTGGTGGGGAACGATTTTCGCCTTTTACCTTTATCTGATCCTCGACCTGACGACGGTCACCCAGTCGCTGAGCGAAATCGTTATCCTGCGTATCCTGGTGGGGCTGGCCTGCGCGGCCCTGATACCGCTTTCCTACATTGACCGGTTCAAGCCGCATTTCGGCTATTTAACGGCCGCCGGCATGTTGCTGTGTGCGTTTGCAGTGATCGCCATGATCTCGATGATGCAGGCGACAGGCGCGCCGCCCTACATCATTGGCGTCCTGGTGACGTTCATCGCATCTTCCTGCCTGATGCGCATTCCATTCAGAATTGCGGCGAGCGTTTATATCATCGCCTCGGCAGTTTATCTCGCAGTGTTGAATCTTGATAGCGACTTTCAGCGCACCGATGTTATCTCCGGTCATTTTTTCATGATTTCCATAGCTTCTGTCGCCGTTATGACAAATTACAGCCAGGAGATCCGTTCACGCATTATCTGGGTGCGGGACGAACAGCGAAAACGGGACGCGGAAACCATTGAGAAACTCCTGATTGAGGCGACCGCAGCAGACCGTTCAAAAATCAATTTCCTGTCCATGATGAGTCACGAACTCAGAACGCCGCTGCATCAGATTATCGGCTACACGGAAGTCGTCACCAATGCCTGCAAGGCGGCGAATGACGACGGCGAAAATCTGACGCATCTGAATGAAATCCACGGCTCGGCTTATATTTTGCTGTCGCGCATTCAGAAAATGCTGCGCTATGCGGATGCGACCGCCGGCAAGATGAAATATGAACTTGCATATACGCCGGTCAGTGAACTTATCGAAGCGTCCATTGAGCAAATGCGCGCCGCCATTGAGAAAAAGGGCCTCAGGATAGACGCCTCCGCCCTAGTTGAAAAAAGTATAACGATCGACATCGTTCACACTTGCTATGCGCTGAACAACATTATTGAAAATGCGGTGACCGCCTCTCCGCAAAACGGCGTAATCTGGATTGCCGGAGACAGGGGAACGGACGGGCGTTACGACCTTACCGTCCGCGACGAGGGCGAGGGCATGACACAGGAACAGATCAGTGAGGCGCTGCAACCATTTACACAAGGCGAAAATGCGCTTGTCCGCTCACGCGAGGGCATGGGGCTCGGTCTGACATTGGCGGGGCGCATTTTCCGTGATCAAAATGCGGATATTTCACTCGCGTCAAACCCCGGACAAGGGCTGAGCGTCACCATCTCGTTCACCGACGTTAAAACCGATAAAGTTGAAACCAGTAAAAAAGATAAGCCTGCGCGTGCGGCGGGTTAACAGCTGCGCCGCAGACCCTGTCACGTTTGTTGAAAAGCTGAACGATCATCACAAAATCGGGTTGGCCATTTCAGCGAAATCACGAGATCAAGCGTGAATTTACTTTTCCGGTTTTTCAACGACTAGAAAATAAATCGCTTCTTTAGGATCGGAAATAACCGAGACCTTCGCATCCGGAATTTCGCGGGCCATCGCCCGCATGTCGTCCTCGTTCCGGAAATAAAGGCTCCAGTCGGTAATATATTCAAGCGGCCAGATCATGCCGGAAGGAAGGTCGTTGACATTGCCGACGATGACCCGCCCGCCCGGTTTGACGAATTCATAAAGGCGTTTGATGAAGCGCTGCGCCAGCAATGGGTTGAGATAATCAACGAAACCCGACGAATAGATGACATCATTGTTCATAAAAGCGGCGTTGTCGGGCGTTGGGCGCAGCATTTCTCGAAATGAAATGTTTAACCCGGTCAAATTGATCCGGTCGCGGCCCGGCAGATTAGCAACGCGCTCAAAAGCATAATCGAGCGCCGCCGGCTCCTGGTCAACCAGAGTCACCGCCCAGCGGACGTCTTCGGGCGTGGTTTCAAGCAGATCTTCCAGCTCTCTGGCGGGTCCGCTGCCGACGCTGGTGATGGAGAACTCATCGCCGCGCCCGGTTCTGCGCTGCATGGCGTATTCGCTGACAAGCTGCGCCACCATTTCCATCCGGGTAATGATGGCCTGCGACGCAATCATGCCGAGCAGGTGCAAAAACTTTTCAGTGACCTTTTCGCCTTCCGGCTTTTGCTCATAGCCGTAATTCATGATCTTGTAATCGCCAGGATATCCCGCGGGCTTGAACAGACAGCGCGCCCATCCGGGACCGGCCAGCAACATTTGCGTTACGGTGCGTTCCGTAAAAGACTTATACCGGATCCGCTTTTGCTTATCGCCATGCGCCCGGGCGGCCAAGAGATTGCCTTCACGCAGGATTTCATGCCATTCGGCTTCCGCAGCGTCTGCGAGATCGCGCGCGATGTCGTTTCGCTCGTCTTCATTCAGACGATCCTCGATCGGTCCGACATATTGCTGAATACGTTGCAGATAACCGCCAATAAATGCTGACGCATCTGCGCAGAAGGTTTTGTATTCAACCGAAGGTTCGAGCGTTTGCGCAGCGCGATTTTCAATACGCGCCAAGAGGCTCGCATTTTCGCGCATCAGCCAGTCGAGGTCGAAACTATTTTCTTCAAGTTCGAAACCCGCGCTGACCCCGCCCGGACCAGCATGATGACGCGCTTTCCGGGCCGCGCCCAGAAACAATTCGCGCCCCTGCTGGGTTAAGCGCAACACCCCTTTCGCCCCCGGCGCCGCATAGGCGTTATCGTCAGCGCGGCGGCGCGTTATGCAGCCGGCGCCGCGCGCGCTTAAGTTGTCCAGATCAAAAATCTCGTCTTCAAAAACGAGTTGGGGCGGCCTTCCAGCGAAAATTTCGATGGCGTCGTAGCGGCTGGGGCGGAAAAACCGCGCCTTGCCGGCCGCGCCGGGAAGATTTTCATAACTCTTAGACATGACGCCACCCCAGGCTGTGAATTCTCTCCCCGTGACGTTAAGTATGCCTAACAAATCGTAAAGATCAATCACACCCGCCGCAATTATGGGCGGATTCAAATGGTTAACGCTGGTTTTTTCACCTCAACCGGTAGGAATAGTCTTGCAGCGGATCAATGTGATTTCATCACGCAGCGTCGTCGCCGACCAGAATTTCCCTTTTCCCTGCGTGGTTTGCGGCCGAAATAACGCCTTCTTCCTCCATGCGCTCAATCAGGGTCGCGGCGCGATTATAGCCAATCTGCAAGCGTCTCTGAACATAGGAGGTTGATGCTTTTCGGTCGCGCAGGACCACCGCCACGGCGCGGTCGTACAAGGCGTCGCCGGAATTGGTATTGCCCCCGATATCAAGACCCGGAATATCCGGCCCCTCATCGTCGCGCATTTCCGTCACTTCCTGTACATAATCGGGCGCGCCCTGCTTTTTCAGGAACTTGACGATTTTTTCGACTTCGTCATCGGAGACAAAAGCCCCGTGGACGCGCCGGAGACGTCCCCCGCCCGCCATGTGCAGCATGTCGCCCTGACCGAGCAATTGTTCCGCACCCTGTTCTCCGAGGATCGTGCGCGAGTCGATTTTTGACGTGACCTGAAACGAAATCCGCGTCGGGAAGTTAGCTTTGATCGTACCGGTAATAACGTCTACGGAGGGGCGCTGCGTCGCCATGATGAGGTGTATGCCGGCGGCGCGCGCCATTTGGGCCAGACGCTGGACCATGCCTTCAATGTCCTTGCCGGCGACCATCATCAGGTCGGCGACCTCGTCGATCACGACGACAATGAACGGCATGAATTCGTATTCAAGCTCTTCGCTTTCATAGACCGGCTCGCCCGTTTCCTCGTCGTATCCGGTATGAACTGTCCGGGTCAGCACTTCACCGTTCTCTTCCGCTTCGGCGACGCGGGCGTTGAAGCCTTCAATGTTCCGGACGCCAACTTTCGACATCTTGCGATAGCGCTCTTCCATCTCCCGCACCGTCCATTTCAGGGCGACGACCGCTTTGCGCGGATCGGTAACGACAGGTGATAGAAGATGCGGAATTCCTTCGTAAACGGAAAGCTCCAGCATTTTGGGATCGATCAGGATCAGCTTGCAATGTTCCGGCGACAGCCGATAAAGCAGCGACAGGATCATGGTGTTGATGCCGACGGACTTACCGGACCCGGTCGTACCGGCGATCAACAGATGCGGCATGCGGGCGAGGTCGGCGAACACCGGCTCGCCGCCGATGGATTTGCCCAGCGCCAGCGTCAAGTCGCCTCTGGAGCTTTCATATTCCCCGGCGCCCAGAAGCTCGCGCAGAAAGACCATTTCGCGGTCCTGGTTCGGCAATTCTATACCGATCACATTGCGGCCCGGCACCACCGCAACACGGGCGGCCACCGCGCTCATGGAGCGCGCAATATCGTCTGCCAGACCGATCACACGCGAGGACTTGACCCCCGCCGCCGGCTCAAGTTCATAGAGCGTCACGACGGGGCCGGGGCGGACATTGATGATTTCACCGCGCACGCCGAAATCGCCGAGTACATTTTCAAGCATGCGCGCGTTCTGTTCGAGCGCTTCATCGGAAATCACCTGGCGGCGCGCCGCATTGGGTTTGGATAGCAGATTGAGCGGCGGCAATTCGTAGTCATCGGCTGAAAATACCGGCAATACGGGCTGGACCTCGCGGCGCTCACGGCGGCTTTCTTTCTTCTTGGTCTTTTTACGGATGATATTACGCTTGCGCTTTTGTGCTGCGAGAACCGGTTCGCCGTCTTCATCGACGTCTGCTTCGGCTTCATCGTCTTCGAATTCTTCGTATTCAGCGTCTTCTTCCTGGTCCGCGCCCGTCATGCGCGCATATGCATCGCTCACAAGATCGCGCACGGCAAGCGCCGTATCTTCGAGCGCCCACCATGCTTCCGCGAGCCGCGCGCGCGTGAGCCCGCAAAGGATTGCGTAGGCGGCCAGCGCGGCGATTGCGAAGGCCCCCGCGGCGATAATTATGGCGATATCCGGCCCCAAAAACGCCAGAACTGATGTAGCGGCGCCAAGCATCAAGTCGCCAAACAGCCCGCCTGGCCCCGCCATGTAAGGCCAGTTCAGCGGCGGCGCCCATGTGGCGAGCATGCCGGCCGCAGCAAGCAGCGCCGCCGGCGCAACCGCCAGACGACGCCAGAATGCCAGCGGGGTCTCTTCCGGCGCGCCGTTCAACAGCGCAAAGCCGCCCCAGATCGCCAACGGCGCCAGCAACAGAAGGCTCGCCCCGCCCAGCAGCTGCAGCAACAGATCGGCGCTGGCCGCGCCGAGCGGGCCGGCGATATTTTGCACGGGCGCCGGCGTCGCCGTGTTGAGGCTCGGATCGCTGATGGTGAATGTCGCCAATGCGGCCGCAAGCCAGATCGCAAGCAAAATCATCGCCGCCCCGCCGGCCCGGATTATGACATTCCGGGAGAATGCGCGCATGCGGTCGGCGAATTCAGAAAACGGGTCCCGCCGCCGGGAGCGTGAAGATCGGCGGGCGTAAGATCGGGTTTGACGCGACATAGCGAGGCAAAAAATCTTGTTAACGAAAATCCTTAACGCACCTTGCCACGGCTTTTCTGAAAAAGGGTTAACGAGTGTTAACGAGCCGCCGGTTTATTCCGCGATCTCATCCGTGGGCGGCGTGCGAATACCCACGGTATATTTCAGCGCCACCCAGATGAGAAGGCTCATCAGGAAGGAAAAGCCGACAATCGCCGCTATCCCCACAACCTGTCCTGAAAGCCGGCTGGTTTCGCTGGGCCAAAAGGAGATGAAAGCCCCCCAGACGCCGCAGCCAAGATGGGCGGGGATAGCAAACCCCGCATCGTCAATGCGGAACCGGTCAAGGAAAGGCGGGGTGACGGTCACGATCACGCCCCCGACGGCGCCGATCATCGACGCCTGCCACATCGCCGGGGATATCGGATCGGCGGAGATGGCCACGAGCCCTGCAAGCGATCCCGTCATCGCCGAGACAAGACCCGTGCGTTTGTAAACCGTCTGCGTCAGGAACATCGCGGCGAGTGATCCGCCCGCCATGGCGATCACCGCATTGACGCAGATTACGCCAAACGTGGCTGCTGATTCGACAGACGACAATGCTCCCTGCAGGCCGCCGATGACAATAAGGAGCCCCGCCGTCGCGAGAAGCACGCCGAAAGCTGACAGCGGCAGCGCCGTTGATGGGGCCAGCCTGGCGGGTCCATGCGCATAGCGCCCCTGGCGCGGACCAAGCACGATGATCGCCGCCAGCGCCGCCGCACCCGCCGAAGCATGCAAGACGCCTGCGCCGCCTAGATCGCGGTAATTCCACTCCGCGCCAAAATAGCCGCCGCCCCAAACCCATGAAGCGACAATAGGATAAATCAAACCGGCCCAGGCGGCGGCGAAAAACAAAAACGGCCACAGGCGCACGCGCTCGGAAACAGCAGAGGAAACAATCGCCGCGCCGATCGCTGCAATTATCATCTGCGAGAACCAGAACGCGCCCGACGATCTGCCGGACGCCGCCGGGTCAAGATCGTTCAACGACCAGATCTGAAATTCACCGAGGAAGCCGCCGGGTTCGACATCGTAAAGAAGGTGATACCCGGTCATCCAGAACATGATTGCTGAAACGGCGAGCAAACCGATCATCCGTAAACAGACCGCCGGCGTGTTCTGCGTGCGCGCAAAGCCGACATCGCGAAGCGCAAAGCCCGCCAGCGCCAGCAGCCCGGCAAGGCCGGCGGCGATCAGGAGCGCTGAATCCAGCAGATATCGCGTCACATCGCTGGGCGGCGACATATCCTGCGCAAAGGCCGGCGCCGCCCCCGCCGTAAATACGATAACGACCAGAAAGAATTTTAATCCCGCCGCCATGAACCAGTCTCTGCGCCCTGAAATCCCGCCCGAAACCGTGGCCCGGACGATTCCGCCTGTTGCGTTTTGTCTACGATCGCTTGTCATATGGCTTCGCCTATAACCCTGTTCTCGTAAAAAAAGCACTGCTGTTAAGGCAACAATGACGACTGCCTGCGCCCGGGACCGGGATCGCCATTGCCGGTGCGCCTTTCGCCGCATGACCCGCCCATGGACGGCTTGCGCCTGACGCGCGACACTGCCGCCATGAGTGAGGCTAAGACTTATGATATCGCGATTGTCGGCGGCGGTCTGGCCGGCGGACTGGCGGCGCTGGCGCTGGCGAACAGCGGATTTTCCTGCGCCGTCATTGACGCAGGCGATCCGGCCGCAATGCGTAACGCCGCCTTTGACGGACGAACGACGGCGGTTTCCTACGCCTCGGCGCGCGTCTTCAAACGTCTTGGTCTGTGGCGGTCCATAGCGCCGGAAGCGGAGCCTATTCGCGACATCCTGGTTACCGACGGCCGGGCGAAAAGCCGCTTCAGCGACGGCGCGGTTTCAACCTTTCATCTGCATTTCGACAGCCGCGAACTTGATAGCAACGAAGCGGAAACGACGCCGCTGGGATGGATTGTCGAGAACCGCATTCTGCGGAATGTGGTGTTCGACGCCATTGCCGCCGATGACGCCATAACGCTGTTCGCGCCGGCGAAACGAACGGCGAGCGCATTTGGCGCAGGCGCGGCGAGCGTCACGCTTCAGGGCGGCAAAAAGATTACCGCAGCGCTCATCCTCGCCGCTGACGGGCGCGGCTCCGCCTTGCGCGCGCAAGCGAATATCAAAACAAACCAATGGCGTTATCCGCAGACAGGCATCGTCGCCACGGTCGCCCATGAACGCCCGCACGAGGGCGTCGCCCAGGAATTATTCCTGCCTGCGGGTCCATTCGCCATCCTGCCCATGACGAACCGCCGGAGTTCTCTCGTCTGGACTGAACACGCCGAGGCCGCCACGGCCTATATGGCGCTTGACGATGATAAATTCCGTATGGAAATTGAAAACCGGTTCGGCCCTTATCTCGGCGCACTGGAGCCGGCGGGTCCGCGCTGGTCGTATCCGCTCAGCTTTACCCTGGCGCAGTCCTATATCGCGCCGCGTCTGGCGCTCATCGGCGACGCCGCCCACGCCATTCATCCCATCGCCGGGCAGGGCTATAACCTCGCGGTTAAAGACATCGCCGCCCTGACGGATGTTTTGGTCGAGGCGCGCGAACTTGGCCTTGATATCGGTCATATGGCTGTTCTTGAGAAATATCAGCGATGGCGCCGTTTTGATTCCGCCTCGCTGGCGCTGGGAACCGATCTGTTAAACCGGCTTTTTTCCAACGATATCGGGCCCCTGCGGCTTGTCCGCGATATTGGCATGGGCGCAGTCAATAAAGTTGCGCCCTTGCGCAAATTTTTCATGCGACAGGCCGGGGCGGATATGGGCGCGCTGCCAAGTTTGATGGCGCGGGAGCGTTAACCGCGCAAGCGCAGCTCGCCCTTTCGCGCCTCAACGCTTTCCAGCTGCGACAGAAAGCTCATACCCAGAAGATTAATGTCGAGCTGTTCATCCTTGAGGATGAACGCCTTCACGTTTTCAATTCGGATATTGTCGATTTCGATTTCGTCGATGGTGACGAAGGCGGCTTTCGTCTCTCCATTCGCCGTATGCACAGGATAGATATAATCCGTCCACGACGTATAAATGCCCGCCTCGCGCGCATCGGAATCGCGCAGCGCGACATAACTGGCGCCCGTATCAATCAGGAAACGGG
This sequence comes from Hyphococcus sp., assembly GCF_965228385.1. Classification (GTDB taxonomy): domain Bacteria; phylum Pseudomonadota; class Alphaproteobacteria; order Caulobacterales; family Parvularculaceae; genus Hyphococcus. The sequence goes on from NZ_OZ245810.1 coordinate 3,115,656, forward strand.
CGGCGCGGCGATTGATTTCCGCGTCTACGTAAAACTGCCGGTCAGGGGCGGCGGCGATGCGAATCTCATCATTCCAGCCGACAGAGAGAGAGGCGGCGCGCGCCGTCTCTTCAACCTGCGCCGGCGCAGGCGCGCTGGCGTGAACGCCGGCGCTTTCACGCATATCGAGAAGACGCACGCAAATGACGGTCGCTGAAACGATTCCCGCAGCTAAAATGATTTCCGAACGCATCACGGCCTCTTCGATAAGCGGCCTTACCCTGCCAGAGCTTGGTTTCGGGAAGTTCTCTTCAGTCGTTCGAATTATCGGTGTTGCTGTTAACCATGCGCCGGGCGCACGCGGGGATAAGCCCCGTCAGCTATTGAGGCCGAGGACGTCGCGCATTGAGTACAATCCAGGCGGTTTGCCCGCCGCCCATTGCGCCGCCGCCACCGCGCCCTTGGCGAACAGCGCCCTGTCGAGCGCCAAATGGGACAGCGTGATGACTTCCTGCAAACCGGCAAACGAAACCCGGTGTTCTCCCACGACGCCGCCGCCCCGCATCACCGAAAAGCCGATATCGCCTTTTTTTCGTTCGCCTGACCGGTCATCCTCGGCCCGCAGCGCCTCCAGATCCCGGCCGCGCCCGCGCGCCGCCGCTTCGCCCAGCATCAAGGCCGTTCCGGACGGCGCGTCGACCTTTGCCCGGTGGTGCGCCTCGAAGATTTCGATATCGAAATCTTCGTCCAGCGCCTTCGCCGCGCGCTCCACCAGCGCCGTCAGGATGTTGACCCCGACACTCATATTGCCGGATTTGACGATAGCGATGGATTTCGCCGCCTCGGCAATCGCCGCTTCATTTTCTTCCGAAAGGCCCGTGGTGCCGATCACATGCGCGACCCCCTGTTTCGCCGCCGCCGCGGCGTTCGCCGCCGATACGTCGGGCGCCGTAAAATCGATCATCGCGCCGGCGCGCGCGAGACCCTTTTCCGCCGCGTCCTCAACGGCCAGCCCGATCGCGTCGAGGCCTGCAAGGACGCCGATATCCTTGCCGATATCGGGGCCGCCGGGACGTTCGAAACCGCCGGCGAGCGTTGCGCCGGGCGTGCGCAGAATTTCCGCGACGATCGCCTTACCCATGCGCCCGCCGGCGCCGGCCACAAGAATCGAAGATCCAGGCATGGTCATTTTCCTGTTATCAGCCCGGCGATGGGTAACGCCCGCCGCCAAAAGCGCAAGTCAAAGCGGTTCAACACTATCGCCGGACGCAATCGATCCCGCCTCGATCACACGGGCGGTGATCCCGCCATGGCCGCGCACCGCAGCATACCCGCCTTTGCCCAGCGCTTCTTCCATGCGCGAGCAGGGCGCACAAAGTCCGGTTCCCGCCAGAACGGCGCCGCCGATCCTGAAAGGGCGGTTTCGCAAGCCCAGAAGATTAATGCCGCTGACGGCGATGTTGCGCCGGACAAGCCCAGGATCGATGGCGCCCGCGCCCACGAGCGCTGCAATGACAGGCAAATGCTCCCACTGGATTAACGTGACAGCGCGCTTTCCAGGCCGCTGGCGATGATCGCCTTCAACGCCGCCTTCAAGAATTTTGGCCGCCGACAATTTGATTACCGGCCCGCGCCGTTCAGCACGAACGCCGATCCATTCCACGCGACCGGGATGCGCATAACCGTTTATGAGCTCTTTTAATTCGCTCATGCGCCGCGCGGAAACGGCGTTCCGAATTTGTGCGCAAAATAATTTGCCATGTCGCGGGCGTTATCGACAAACCGGGCGCCGTTCGCTGCTTTCTTATGCACTTGGGCGCCGCCGTCGGCGTCCTCCGCAAGGACGAGCGTCGGGCAATTCCATTCGCCGTCTCCCAGAAGCGCAACAAGCCCCGCGCGCGGGTGATCAAGGGGTTGGTAGCGAATCTCCAGCGATTCCCTTATGGCCGGAAAATAACTCAGGACGCCCCATATTTCCGCGCATTCAGGGCAGAATTCGCGGCGTCCGTTATCCTGGAAACCAGGCGGCAGGAGAAACAAAACATCGCGCTCCATCTTGGTTCACCCCTTGCCAAACACTTGTTCGCGCATTGCCGCCGGCATGCCATCGCCATTAATCATCGCGCGGCCGGCGTCGGATTCAAGCATGGCGATCATGCCCTGAAGTTCTTCTCTCGAATTGACGCGCGGATAGGCCTCATCCGGAACCTCAACGCCCAGAAACGCGCATAACGGGGCCCAGCCGTCTTTCGCCTCAAAGACCAGGAGACGATCCGGTCCGAAGGCCGCTTTGACGGTTTCATTGTGCTCATTATAGATGCGAATGAGCGTGTCGCGGTCGTGAATATCGCCTTCAAAAAGCGTGCGGATCGTCCGGTCGAGCATGCCGCCCCATCGGGTCGGTCCGGTGAATTCCCACATTTTCTCGCTAAGAATGGTCTCTTGCGTCGACTCATACCAGCGCTCCGCATCCCTTAAGGACAAAACCACCTTCGCATCGGGATAAGCTGCGGCGAGCGCGCGCCAATAGATAGACGCCGGAAAGTCTACAGTAGACTGATAATTCTTGAAAATCGTTTCCCAGTCGGCGGCGCCGTCGGCGACATCATTCCAGAGGTCGATATGCCCCGCATTCGCAAGTACTTCGCTCATATGGTAGCAGGGACCGAAACCGAGCTTTTCCAGCGCCAGTTTGAGCGACGCAGTTCCCGTGCGGCCGAAACCGGCGCCGATAATTTTCAAACCCATATCTCATCTCCCCGTTTGACGTTGCGCAAACTTGGCGCGCCGCCGCCAAAAAGCAAGACGTAAATTATCGACGCAAGTGCATTGCGCGCGCCAAAAGGCCGCCTATGGTTCGGCGCATCATGGCCCGCATTCCATCTCTCACCATATTTCGCCATCAAGGATACCGTCACTACTGGATTGCGCGCCAGCTGATCTCCGCCGAGCGGCAGATGGTGGCCGTCGCCATGGGCTGGCAGATTTACGATCTCGCCCGGCAAACGCGCTCGGTTGAGGAGTCGGCGTTTTTGATCGGCATGATCGGGCTGGCGCAATTCGCGCCGGTGTTTTTATTGTCGCTGGTCGGCGGCCAGGCGGCGGACAGGATCGACCGCAAGATGATTCTGGTCGCCAGCAATATCGTTCGCTGTTTTGTCATCGGCGGACTGATCGCCGGGAGCTTCCTGCCGACCGCCAGCGCCATCCCTGCTATCTTCGCCGCCGCCGGGCTGATGGGATGCGTCAACGCTTTTACCCCGGCGGCGTCAAACGCGCTCTATCCGCGGCTCGTGCCGCGCGAGGAATTGCCCACCGCCATCGCCTGGAACTCGCTTGGCTTCCAGACGGCGGCGATTTTCGGCCCCGCGGCTGGCGGTTTTCTCTATATCGCAGGCCCGCATGTCGTTTACGCCACCGCCGCCGCAATCAGCGCGCTCGCCGTCATCATGTTCACAACGATGCAGGCGCCGAAACACGAGCCTTTAAAAAACGTGCGCGGACTTTCCATGATGATCGACGGCTTGCGCTATGTGCGCGACAATAAGATCGTGCTCGGCGCCATATCGCTTGATCTGGTCGTGGTGTTTTTCGGCGGCGTCACGGCGCTGTTGCCTGTCTTTGCGCGCGACATTCTGCATGTGGGAACCGAAGGGCTGGGGCTGTTGCGCGGCGCGCCCGCGCTTGGCGCCGCGATCATCGCTTTCATGCTGGCGGTGCGACCGTTCGGTTCCAGGGTCGGCTTCTGGATGATGGCGTCAATTTTCATCTATGGCGCGGCGATGCTGGGCTTTGCTGTCTCGAAGGTTTTCTGGCTGTCGCTATTGATGCTGGCGATCACCGGTGCGGCGGACATGATTTCCATGTATGTGCGCATGTCGCTCATACAGCTTGCGACCCCCGACGGCATGCGCGGGCGCGTTTCATCCGTGTCTTACATATTTATCGCGGCGTCTAACGAACTTGGCGAATTTGAATCAGGCGTCGCGGCGAGGTTTCTCGGGCCTGTCGGGGCGGTTCTGCTCGGCGGGACAGTCTCCATCATCGCCGCGCTGGCGTGGTTCAGACTGTTCCCGGCGCTGACGAATGCGGACCGGTTTGAGGACGAAGCTCAATAAATCCTTTGTAAGTTTTCTTATATCGCCTTGCGCCGCCGATACGCTGCACCAGAGCCTGCAGCCATAACCCAAAACAGCCTTTGTCTTATGCGGCGATTTTATTCCGCCTGCGGCCCGCAAATCCGACACCCGCCAGTCCCGCCAAAAACAAGGGCAGCGCTGCGGGGAGCGGAACCTCGGAGACAATGAACTGACCGGTAAAAGAGCGAAGCTCTAGTCCATTCACATCGTATTCTTCGAAACTGATGACGAGGCCATTGGCCGTTGTCGTGATTATCGGCATGCCGGGGAAACCGTTCGAGAGCACGTCGAAGCCGACAATCTGCAGACCTGGGCCAAAATCGAGATCGTCGAACGTGTATTCAAGATCTGCGATACCGATTATTGAATCGTCGAGAATCTCCACGCTGATCTCGAGCATATCATCTGAAAAATCCGCAAGAATGCGTGTAAAGCCGTCATCCACCGTAAATTCCGGGCCAGCGCCCACCGTCGCGCTGACGGGAAGGGGAGAAGTAAACGCCGGGTCGAAAATATTGAACGGCGCGCCGGGCGTGTTTAACGTGCCAAAAATTTCATCGCCTTCAAGCGTCGCCGCAGCAGCAGCGGGAACAGACAGGAAGATGATGGCCAGCATGGCCGTTAGTTTTTGAAATTTCACGATGAGTCCCCCGGATGCAACAAACTGAAACGCTTTGTATAGGCGCAGTCCGCCATTATCAATTGCGCTTGGCCAGTCAGCTGCAAGAAAGCCGCCATGTACACCGGAAAATAGAGATGAAAGCCGGTCCCTCTACGATCGTGCGCAGGCGCGCGCCACCGATACGGGCGCCAGCTTAGCGTGACACAAGTTATAGCTGATTCCGGCGACGCTAACGCCTACCGCCCGTCCGTCACGTTCTCCCAGAACGCCTTGGCGCGGTCGAAAAAGCCGCGCGATTGCGGGCAGGACGCTTCGCCGCCGCCGGCCTCGCAGAACTGCTGCAACAGGTCTTTCTGCTCGGCTGTAAGGCCCGTCGGCGTTTCCACCTGAACTTCCACATACATGTCGCCGCGCCGGCGGATATTGCCGCGTCCCGACTGGTCCAGCTGGGTCATGCCCTTGCCGCGCACGCGGAACCGCTTGCCGGTCTGCGCGCCCTCAGGCACGGAGATTTTCACGCGGCCCCCGTCGATGGTCGGCGTTTCAAATTCACCGCTGAGGGCCGCCGTCGTCATCGGGATCGGCATGACGCAATAAAGATCCGGGCCGTCGCGCTCGAAAAGGTCATGTTCGGAAACATGCACAAAAATATAAAGATCGCCCTCCGGTCCGCCGCGCGGACCCGCTTCGCCCTCGCCGGAAAGCCGGATGCGCGTGCCGCTTTCAATGCCGGCGGGCACGTCGATGGAAAGCGTGCGCTCGCGCCGCACGCGCCCCTGGCCGCCGCAATCCGTACACGGATCGGCGATCACGCTGCCCTCGCCGTTGCAGTGGGGGCAGGCGCGCTCAATCGTGAAAAAGCCTTGCTGGACGCGAACGCGGCCTGCGCCCTTGCAGGTGCCGCAATGGATGGGGCCCGACCCCGGCTTGGCGCCGGAGCCCTCGCAAGTGTCGCAAGCGACGGAGCCCGGCACCTTGATCTCTGACTTGCGGCCGTGAAAGGCGTCTTCAAGACTGATCGTAAGATTGTATTTTAAATCCGCGCCGCGGCCCGGTCCCGCGCGCCGGCCGCCGCGCCCGCCCATGAACTCGCCGAAGATCTCGTCGAAAATATCGGAAAAGCCCGCCGCGCCGCCGGCGCCCATGCCGGCGCCGCCAAAACCGCGGGCGCCGTTAAATCCGCCGCCGCCGTTCTGAAACGCCGCATGGCCAAACCGGTCATAGGCCGCGCGTTTTTGATCGTCGGAGAGAACTTCGTAAGCCTCGCCAAGCTCCTTGAATTTTACTTCAGCTTCCGGGTCGTCCTTGTTGCGGTCCGGATGGTATTGCATCGCACGCTTGCGGAAGGCGGATTTTATCGACGCGCCGTCCGCGCCGCGCTCAACGCCCAGAACTTCATAATAACATGCTTGCGCCATAATTTTGCGCCCTGCCCTCACCGGGGTTCTCTTGCTTCGCCCCGTTTACGGCCCTCCCGCCAGGGCCGGGTTATGAAAGCGCCGCGCGGATTGCCCAGCGCGGCGCCGTTTCAACATTTAACCGCCAAACAGGCCCAAAAGAAAATCCGTGATCTGTCCATGCTGACCGCTTTGGGTGAGCGATACCGCGATCACCACCATCACGAACATTGTCAGCGTAAAGACCACCTTTTTTCGTTCGAGCTTCATTGGGGGTTTTACTCTTTCTTGTCGCCGTCAACTTCCTCGAAATCGGCGTCCACGACATCATCATCGGACGACTCCTCGCGCGCCGCATCAGCCGCCGCAGCAGCAGCGCCCGCGTCGTCGCCGTCTTCGCCGGCGCCGGCTTTATACATGGCCTCGCCAAGCTTCATCGTCGCCTGGGCGAGCGTGCCGGCGGCCGTGTCGATCTCCTCGACGCCGGCGTCTTCTTTTTCCAGCACTTCCTTCATGCCGGCGAGCGCCGCATCGATGGCGTTGCGGTCCTCGTCGGAAATCTTGTCGCCATACTCCTCGAGATTTTTCTCGGTGGAGTGGACAAGCGCCTCGGCGCGGTTTTTCGATTCCACGCCTTCCCGGCGTTTTTTATCAGCTTCCGCGTTGGCTTCAGCGTCCTTGACCATCTGTTCGATGTCGTTATCGGATAGGCCGCCCGAAGCCTGAATACGAATGGACTGCTCCTTGTTGGTCGCCTTGTCTTTCGCATTCACGTGCACAATGCCGTTGGCGTCGATGTCGAACGTGACTTCGATTTGCGGCACGCCGCGCGGCGCCGGCGGGATACCCACAAGGTCGAACTGGCCGAGCATCTTGTTGTCGGCCGCCATTTCGCGCTCGCCCTGGAAGACGCGAATAGTCACCGCCGACTGATTGTCTTCAGCCGTCGAGAAAGTCTGCGACTTCTTGGTCGGGATGGTGGTGTTGCGATCGATGAGGCGGGTAAAGACGCCGCCCAGCGTTTCAATGCCGAGCGACAGCGGGGTCACGTCAAGCAGAAGAACGTCCTTAACGTCGCCCTGTAAGACGCCCGCCTGAATAGCCGCGCCGAGCGCCACAACTTCATCCGGATTGACGCCCTTGTGCGGATCCTTGCCAAAGAACTGCTTCACCGTTTCCTGCACCTTCGGCATGCGGGTCATGCCGCCCACAAGAATGACTTCGTCAATGTCGCCCGGCGACATGCCGGCGTCTTTCAGCGCCGATTTGCAAGGATCGACCGTGCGTTTGACGAGGTCTTCAACAAGGCTTTCGAGCTTGGCGCGCGAGAGCTTCATGGTCAGGTGTTTCGGGCCCGAGGAATCGGCTGTGATGAACGGCAGGTTCACTTCATACTGGGACGTGGAGGAAAGCTCTTTCTTGGCTTTTTCCGCTTCTTCCTTCAGGCGTTGCAGCGCGAGTTTATCCTTGCGCAGATCAATGCCCTGATCTTTTTTGAATTCATCGGCGAGATAATCAACGATCCTGAGGTCGAAATCTTCACCGCCAAGGAACGTGTCGCCGTTGGTGGAGAGCACTTCGAAGACGCCGTCGCCGATCTCGAGGATGGAAATATCGAAAGTACCGCCGCCGAGGTCGTAAACGGCGATCTTCTTGCCTTCCTTCTTGTCGAGGCCATAGGCGAGCGCCGCCGCCGTCGGCTCGTTGATGATGCGCAGGACTTCGAGCCCGGCGATCTTGCCGGCGTCTTTGGTCGCCTGGCGCTGGGCGTCGTTGAAATAGGCGGGGACGGTAATCACCGCCTGCGTTACATCCTGACCGAGATGGGCTTCCGCCGTCTCTTTCATTTTCTGCAGGATAAACGCGGAAATCTGGGACGGGGCGTATTTCTCGCCGCGGCTTTCCACCCAGGCGTCGTCATTGTCGCCCTTGACGATGGCGTAAGGCACCATGTCCTTGTCTTTTTGCGCCGTGGGATCGTTATACGGGCGCCCGATCAGGCGCTTGATGGCGAAAAACGTGTTTTCCGGATTGGTCACCGCCTGACGGCGCGCCGGCTGGCCGATCAGACGCTCGCCGTCTTCGGTAAAGGCGACGATCGAGGGGGTCGTGCGCGCGCCTTCGGCGTTTTCGATGACTTTCGGTTCCTTGCCTTCCATCACGGCGACGCATGAGTTCGTCGTGCCGAGGTCAATGCCTATAACTTTGCCCATATCTTCACTCTTCTCCGTCTAAGCGAGCCGCCCCGTTATTTCCGGCCTGAAAGCCAGCGCCGGATGCGGGCGCGCCCCTTTTTTCAATTTCGATCAAGCTTTCCTGCGATGGCTCGCCATTCACTGAAAGCGGCGTTCGGGCGGGATATAAGGAGAGGGTTTCACCCTCGCAACCCCTGCCGGATAAAGGCGAGAACAGTTCCGCGCGCGATCCGGCCGGCTAACAATTCTTTAACGCGCGCGCCGCGGAAAAACCCCGATATGACGGCGATTTACACCCTGGCGCAGGCTTTCATATGCGCTGCGAAGGCTGGCGCGGCCCGCGAACGGTTGCCGGAATCCGTAAATTGCGGAACAACCGGCCTGGCTGCCTAAGAAAACCGGGGATAGGCGCGCGCCGCATGTACGCAATTCAGATCGTTCTCGTTTTCATCGCTGTATATCTGGCGCCGGCCGTTGCGCTGCGGCCGGGACTGCTGGCACGTCCCGAGACCGCGCTCGCCATCCCTTTTGTCAGCGTGTTGATCGTTTTTCTGACGGGTTCGGTTTTCATCTTCTCCGGCCTGTTTTCTCCGGCGGCGGTGCGGGGGTTGAGCGCGCTGGCCATGGCGGGCGCCGCCATCAGGATTTGGCGCGTTCGCAAAGAAATACGACAGTTTTCCACATGGCGCGGCGGCGACTGGGCCGCGCTTGGCGTGACGCTGGCGTTTTCGGCTTATGTCGTTTTAAGGCTCGTTGAAGGCGGATTTGACGAGAACGATGAAATTTACAGCTGGAACATGTGGGCGATCCAGCACGTTCTCGGCGAGCCGCCAGACTATTATTATACGCAGGCGCCGTACCCGCAATTGTTTCCGAAGCTGCTTGCCTGGTCATACATGCTGATCGGCGACATAGACGCGCAGACCGCCGTAAAGACCCCGCTCTATATTTTTCCTGCATCGATTTTTTTTACGCTCGGCCTCGCGCCGGCGCATCGCGGCGATATTCGGCTGATGTTTCTGCATGCGGGCTTATGTTTGTTTTTGCTGAAACTGGCCGGACTGGACTCGCTTGCCGATAACGGTATGCCGGACATGCTCACTGCCAGCGCGATATTAGCGTCGCTGTTTTTTTATTGCCGATTTCGCCATGCGCACCGCGAACAGGTCTATTTATATTGCGCTATCACAGCGGGCATCATCGCTGCGTTGTCGAAACAGCCGGGCCTTTTATGGGCCGCATTCAGTTTGCCGGCGATCGCCGCCGCAGACGCCTTCAGGAAAAAAATTTCATGGAATGCGTTTGCGGCGCTTCTCGCGCCCGCTGTCTGCGCCCTGTTGTGGGTAATGACGGAAGGCCGTCAGTTTCAGGACAATGAGGGCGTGATGAATGCGTCTTTTGAAGGCCGCGGCGTCTTTTCCCAGCTTGCCTACGCAATTGATCAATGGATATTCGGCGAACCTGCGATTTTCATAGTGATCGCCGCCGCTGTCTTTCTGGCGGTCCGCGCAAAGGCGCAAACTGAAATACTGATACTGGCGGCGCTGCCTTTTTTGTTGGCCTGGTTTTTCTTCGCCGCATACGACCTTCGCGGCGGCGCGCCCGCCCTGTTGTTCTTTGGCTTCATCATCGCCGCCGAACGGTATGGCTTGCGAACGACAGGACATGAAACGGCTGCGCTCGCCGGGTTTCCCGCCGCCCGCATGCGCGCAGCGTTTGCGGGCTTGCTTTTCACCGTGTGTTCTCTGGGCGGGCTTTATGAGCTGGCGCGCTATAAAAACAAGCATCCCGCTTTTCGCGTCGGCGACGCCAGCCATAGCAACTTGATTGCTTTTTTCGGCGATGACGCCGGCGCAGTTTACAGGGCGATCCGGGAGGAGAACAATGTCAAACTCTGGACGCCGACCAATTATATCTACGGCCTTTTTTACGGCCATGCGGAAATGAGCCGGCCCCATGACGCCATGCAGGCGAACGCGCGCACTATCCTCGCCCAGCTGAAAGCCGAACAGCCAGATTACGTTACAAATGGCGGCGCCGTCGCCTATGGTTCCGGCGGGCGTGCGCTGGACGCGCTGGCGCGGGAGAAATGTCCCGATCTGTTCAAGCGCGTCGCCGGCCCCGGCAATCAGTACGGGATTATTCTCTATAAGCTGGATAAGTCGCTGCTGGATACGGGCTATTGCGATGCGTAATCGTTCAAACCCCGCTTAACCTGATCCAACCGCTAAGGCGCGGCGCTTTGGTCGATTTTCGCAGCGGCGCGGACGAGATTAACGAACTCCGCGCGATACCCGTAAAGGTCGTCGCCCTTAGCATCCTGCGCCAATTCAATGATGTCCGCATAGGCGTAATCATCCGTATACCCAGCGCGCTGCAGCTTTTGCCCGAAGGCCGCGACGGCGGCGGCGAAGCGCGCATCGCGCGGTGCGGCGGCAAGCGTCGTAAAAGCATCGTCCGCAGGCGCAGCCCGCTCGATCAGCCGGCTTTCCTCTTCATCCGGCAATTTATACCGTAAGCGGATAAAAGCAATTTCATCGGTGTTACCCGAAACCGGCGCAGCCTGCTTATACCGCAGATCGTCGATCAGCCGCGCGTCAGACCCAACAAGCGCCAGCTCGTACAGCGCCGTCACCGTGTGCCCGGAGCCGATATCGCCGGCGTCTATGGCGTCATTATTGAAGTCCTCGCGGTTGAGCAGCCGTGTCTCGTATCCGATCAGCCTGTATTCGGCGACCACCGCCGGATTGAACTCCACCTGAAATTTCAAATCCTTCGCAATGGGAAACAGCGTTGAGCGAAACTCGCGCACCAGCACTTTGCGCGCTTCATTCAGCGTATCGATATAGGCGGCGGCGCCGTTGCCGGCCTGCGCCAGTTTTTGTGCAATCACATCGTTATAATTGCCCTCGCCGAATCCGAGAATGGTAAGGTAAATACCGCTTTTGCGCTTGCGCGCCACGAAGTCTTCAAGACTGTCGGCGTCAACAACGCCCACGTTAAAATCGCCGTCGGTGGCGAGAATGATACGATTGACCTTGTCGTCTGCGAAATTTTCCTCAGCCAGCGTGTAGGCGAGCGACAGCCCCTCGCCTCCGGCGGTGGAGCCGCCCGCTTCAAGTTGGTTTAAAGCCTGCATGATTTTCGTTTTCTGATTACCCGGCGTCGGCTCGAGCACAACGCCCGCAGCGCCTGCATAGACCACCACCGAAATCCGGTCGTCACGCGTCATTTCATCCACAAGAAGCCCGACAGATTTCTTCACCAGCGGCAGCTTGTTCTCCGCCTGCATGGAGCCGGAAACATCGAGCAACAGGACGATATTGGCGTCCGGCGTTTCTTCGGGCTGCAGGTCGAAACCCTTGACCCCGATATGCATCAGGCGCGTACCGGCGTTCCAGGGCGACGGCGTGACCCACACTGTCGGCGTGAATGGGGCGTCTGCGCTCGCCGGCTCCGCATACTGATAATCAAAATAATTGACATATTCCTCGATCCGCACGGCGTCCGAAGGCGGCAATTGATTATTGTTCGAAATATACCGGCGCATGACCGAATAGGCGGTGGTGTCCACATCCGACGAGAACGTTGAGACCGGCTCTTCGCTTGCCAGCTTGACCGGATTGGGATCGGTCTTTTCATATTGTTCGGTGATTTGCGGCTCCGGCGCCGGGCGCATGAGCGGCGAGGCGGCGTAAGCCATGCCCGCTTTTGCCTCCCGGGAGGCCGTTACAACGGCGACGTCTTCCGCGGCTGGTGAGAAATCGTCTACAAAGGCTTCGTCGCTGGTCGTGCACGCTACAAGGCCAGCCGCCAGCGCACCCGCCGAAATTATGAATATCCGCATGAAAATGTTCTCCCGTCCCTGATCCGCCCAGACGGCATCATAAGGCGAGTCGGGGCGAAATTAGGGCGGCGGTCAGTCCAGATCGCGCGCCACGCGGAAGCCGTTGTCGAACTCGCGGATATTCACCGGCTTGCCGATGCGATGGGCGGAGCGCAACCGCCAGGCCCCGGTGTTCCAGGCGCCGCCTTTTAAAACCCGCCGCGAGCAGTCGCCAGATACCCGCGCGGCGCCCGTTGACGGCGCCCCGGCGTGACTCGCGCTCCAGCAGTCGCTGGTCCATTCCCAGGCGTTGCCGTGCATGTCGAACAGACCGAACGGGTTCGGCTGGAAACTGGCCACGGGCGTTGTTTGTCCGCGGTAATCGCTCTTTGTGTTGAGATACGGATAATTCCCGTTGAAATTGGCGCGCTGCGATGTGATCCGCTCGCCATAGGCAAAAGGCGTCAGCGATCCGCCCCGCGCGGCGAACTCCCATTCCGCCTCTGTCGGTAGGCGATAATTCCGGCCGGTCTTGTTCGAAAGCCAGGCCGTGTAGGCTTGCGCGTCCGCATGGGAGACGCTGACCACCGGCCGGTTGCCCCGGCCCCAGCCATGATCGGGCGCGGCGTAGGCGCGGCAGCCGCCTTCCGCGACGCAGGCGTCCCACTGATCGTAGGTTACTTCCCGCGTGCCGATGGCGAAACGATGCTCGATTGTCACAATGCGCGTCGGCGCCTCGAAAGTTTCTGCCGCCGCTTCGCCAGCCGGAGCGCCCATGCGAAACGAGCCGCCCGGCAGCGCCGCCATATCCGGACAGGCGATGCATTCCTTGAAATAATTACCGAGATAGGCCGTTTCCTTGAGTTCTTCCGGCAACGGATCAACGGAAGCGTTGGGGTTCGTCTCGCCTGCGTCTTCGGCGGCGATGGAGGCGAACAGATTGCCCATGGCGTCGCTGTCGGCCGCGCCGGCCTCGGCTGCGTCTTCGGCCGCGCCTTCGCGGAATTCAGCGGGCGGCGTCTGCTGCGGTTTGATAGACGGCTCGGCCGGGGAAAATATCGATTCCGTGGGCAATGTCTCCGCATCGGCGACGTCAAAAGGCGCGCCAGTCTCCTCGCCGGCGCCAGGCGCCACGCCGGTATCGGCCTGATCCGCGGTTTGCAGTGATCCGGCGGCGTCTGGTGCAGAAATGTCTGGTGCAGCGGCGTCTGACATACCGTCCAGCGACGAGGCCGGCGCTTGCATTCCTTCGTTCTCGGGGACGGCGTTTTGCGCGCTTTCAACTGAGTCCTGTTGCGCGCCCGCCCCATTTTCAACCGGCGGGGACACACGCTCCAGGGGCCGCATCGTCGCCAGCCGTGAAGGCTCATCCACGGATGGATCGGGAATGGCGGGGTCTGTTGTGCTTTCAGTTTGCTCCGCACCCGGACGGCTTGCCGTCTGTTGCGCATCGCCGCCGCCGAGGTCCGGCAGCACAAACGGCGCAAACGCCGCCGTGGCGAGCGTCATCCCGACCAGTCCTGCGGTGGCGCCGATGGCGACGTCACGCGCTTTGAAGCGGCGGCGCGACTGACGCGGCCGAGACGGCGGCGCCAGACGTTCCGCATACAGTGCATCGCCGATATCGGTTTCGGATCCTTCATCGTCCGAGACGTCAAGGTCGCCGGCGTAGGACTCATCGACTGGCGGCGGTTCAACCGGCGCAACTGCATCAGACGGCGGCGCGGCCGGCGCTTCGCTTTCAATCGACGGCTCATCGTTTTGCGGGCGCCACACCGGCGCGTCCTCAAGTTGCGCCCGCTCCTGGCTGATCTTGATTTCATCCAGCACAAAACGCCAGCGCGGATCGTCGAGCGCGCCGCTCCAGCCGGAAAGATCGACCGGCGGCAGCGCATCGAAATCTCCCGGCGGACGGGCGCCGCCCACGGCGACGGGGATCAGCGCGCCGCGCGCCATAGCCTGACGCGCCTGCTCATGGAGGCGCGCCAGTTTCGCCGCCGCTTCCGTCCACACTACGATCGCCGCGCCCTCATCGCTCAGCGCATCGCCCCGCAGATCGCCGACGGACGGATCGGCGCTGATGCGGGTCGCCGCATGACCGGCGCGCGCCAAGGCTGCGGCGATTTTTTCGCTCAGCGCCTCATCGCGCGGCGCATGAAGAATAGAGACGGCGGACATCGTTAATCGTTTCTGCTGCGTTACAATCGTTTTCACCGATACCGTGCGCGGTATGAGCGGCCCGCCCTTCTAAGGCGAATCGGGGGCAAGACTCGAGGGGCGTTAACTAAAACTTTTGCAAGGAATTACGCAGGCCGCCGCCTGTGGGACGCGCAAGAGGTGGAAATTTTGTTCTTGTATTGTTCTTTTATTCGTGCAAGCTGGGCGTGGAGAGAGAAAAGCCGGAGACCGGAAAATGGTCGCGCAAATTACCACCTTTGCCTTCCATGGCGTCGACGCTCAGCCCGTGACGGCGCAGGTGCAACTCACCAACGGCGCCAACGCGTTCACCATTGTGGGGCTTGGCGACAAGGCGGTGTCCGAGGCGCGCGAGCGGGTGCGCGCCGCCCTTTCCGCTGTCGGCCTTGGCCTGCCCGTCAAGCGCATCACCGTCAATCTGGCGCCCGCCGACCTGCCCAAGGAAGGCAGCCATTTCGATCTCGCCATCGCGCTCGGCCTGTTAATGGAGATGGGGGCCGCGCCCCATGATGCGGCCGCGGGTTTCGCGGTGATGGGCGAGCTTGGGCTTGATGGATCGATCGCGCCCTGCGCGGGTGCGCTGCCCGCGGCGGTCGCCGCCAACGCCATGGGGCTAGGGCTCATCTGTCCGGCGGCCAGCGGGGCCGAGGCGGCGTGGGCGGGCGGAGACGCGGCGATTTTGGCGCCGAAATCATTGATTCAACTGGTTAACCACTTCAAGGGAACGCAAGTGCTAAACGCCCCGAAACCGGGCGCGCTGGAAGCGCCGCCAACCGTCCCCGATCTTGCGGACGTGAAGGGCCAGGAGACCGCCAAACGCGCGCTGGAGGTCGCCGCCGCAGGCGGGCACAATCTTTTGATGGTGGGGCCGCCCGGCGCCGGAAAATCCATGCTCGCCGCGCGCCTTCCCGGCCTGCTGCCGCCATTGTCGCCTTCCGAGATGCTGGAAATTTCCATGGTGCAGTCTCTTGCCGGCCTTCTGGAGGGCGGGCGCCTGACCCGGGCGCGGCCGTTTCGCGCACCGCATCATTCGGCGTCGATGGCGGCGATGATCGGCGGCGGGGTCAGGGCGCGGCCAGGCGAAGCATCTCTTGCGCATCACGGCGTTCTGTTTCTGGATGAATTGCCGGAATTTACCGCGCCCGTTCTCGATTCCCTCCGTCAGCCGTTGGAAACCGGCGATGTCCTGATCGCGCGCGCGAATTTTCACGTCCGGTATCCGGCCCGGTTTCAGCTCGTGGCGGCCATGAATCCCTGCCGGTGCGGATATGGCCGTGCAAGCGGACGCGCCTGCGGGCGGGGACCCAATTGCGAGGAAGTTTATCAATCGCGCATTTCCGGGCCGCTCCTCGACCGGATGGATCTGACCATTGAATTGCCCGCAGTGACGCCCGCCGAAATGGCGGCGCCGGGCGCGGGCGAAGCCAGCGCTATAGTCGCCGAGCGCGTCGCCGATGCGCGGGCGCGCCAGATGAGCCGTTCAGAGACGGCTCCGGGCGCGGCTCAAGGCGGCGCATCCCGCCCCGGCGGCGCGGCGACAAACGCCGCCCTTAACGACGCCGATCTCGCCAAAATCGCGGCGCCCGACGCGGAAGGCGCAAGCCTTTTAACCCGCGCGGCCGATGCGCTGGGGCTGTCGGCGCGCGCCTATACCCGTATTTTACGCGTCGCCCGCACGCTCGCCGATCTCGACGGCGCGGACGGGGTGCGCCGGCGCCATATCGCAGAGGCGGTCAGTTTCCGCCGGCGCGACGGTAGAGGGCCCGCAGCGGCGGAACCGGCGTCGGCATTTGCCGCAAATTAAAACGAGCCCCTTAAGCAAGACGGCGCCGCAACCCGTCGCGCCGCAAGCGTTTTAATCATTTCGTAACCACGCTTTTCAACTTTTTTTCAAGGACGCGCCCGCATTATGGGCCTCACATCGTGTAGGGGAACATCATCTTTATGACGCCAGCCGCATCCTCGGGCGCCAATCTTCGCGAATTGATTGTCGTTTGCGACGCAGACGGATTAATCCGTTTTGTATCGCAAAGTTTTTCGTCGTTTTTTGGCGCGCCGGCTGAGAGCTGGCACGGCCGCGCATTCGCGCCCGGCGATAATGCGGCCCGGCCCGGCGCCCCGGCGGTTTACAAAACGGCGGCCCGCCTTGGCGGCGGCGAAGCAATTCTCGCATGGACGGAAACGGCCCTCTCCGGCGGAGAACGCCTTTATGTGGGCAAGCCCGAACATGGGCGCCAGACGGCCGATACAGATGCGGATGCTGATAACGATGTAAACATCGACGCCCCTGGCAAACCCGCCAATCAAGCCAGCGCCCCAGCCATTCACGCGAGCGCCGACGACCCGAAATTACAGCTTTTGGCGACCATGAGCCACGAGATGCGCACCCCCCTAAACGGCATTCTCGGCATGACCTCGCTGTTGATGGACACGCCGCTTGAGCCCAATCAGCGCGCATACGCCGAATCCGTGCGGGAATCGGGCGTCGCCTTGCTCGCCCTGATCAACGACCTGCTTGATTTTACGAAAATCGAAGCCGGTCATATGGAAATCGAACAAAACACATTCAGCCCCGCCGGGCTTGTGCAGGGCGTTGCGGAATTGCTGTCTCCCAAAGCTGCGGACAAGAATATCGAACTCGCCGCCTTTGTAGACAGCGCCATACCGCTTCAACTCAACGGCGACGAAGCCCGGTTGCGCCAGGTCCTGATCAACCTTGCCGGCAATGGCGTGAAATTCACCGATAAAGGCGGCGTCGCCATAGAAGCCAGACTGGATTCCGCAGAAAACGGTCTGGCCCGGGTCGCGTTTTGCGTTCGCGACACCGGCGTCGGCGTCGAGCCCGACAAACATGCGACGATTTTCGAAGAATATGCGCAAGCAAGCCTCGACGTGGCGCGCAAACGCGAAGGCACGGGGCTTGGCCTCGCCATCGCGCGCAAAATCGTGCGCGCCATGGGCGGCGACATCACGCTGGTCAGCGCGCCCGGGGCCGGCAGCGCGTTTTCTTTCACTGTTACATTGGCCTATGAAGGCGCCTTGCCCGGCGCGCCCGAAGATTTTCAAACGCCTGTGGTGATCGCCACGCGCTCGCCTGTGCTGGCGAGAAATTTACGCCAGCAATTAAAGTCAATCGGCGCGCGCACCATCGTCGCCGCCGACAGCCCGAACGCCGCGATCAAAGCCATGAAAGCCCATGACGAGGCGGTTTTGTTGAGTGACACGGACATCGCCGAGGAAAGCCCGCGTGCGCTTTGCGACGGCGCTGCGCGCTCTTATGTCTTGTTATCGCCGCAATCGCGCGGGCGCATTGCCGATTTGCGCGAGGCCGGATTTGACGGATATTTCATTAAACCGACGCGTCAATCATCCTTACACAAACAATTACTGAATGATGAGCCTGCCGACCGGCAGGAACAGGCGGCGCCGGCGGCGGAGAAGAAAGGCCGGACCTATTCCGTTCTTCTCGCGGAAGACAATCAAATCAACGCCGTGCTGGCCACGACGATCATCAAGCGGGCGGGTCACCGCGTCGATGTCGCCCATAACGGCCTTGAAGCGGTCGAAGCGGTCAATACGCGGCCATATGATCTTATTTTGATGGATCTGCACATGCCCGAAATGGATGGCCTGGAAGCGGCCAAACAGATCCGGAATCTGAATTCGGACATGCGCCGCATTCCGATTATCGCCCTGACCGCCAGCGCCATGGCGGCCGATCGCCAGAAATGCATCGCCGCCGGGATGGACGATTTTCTGTCCAAACCTTTTGAGCCCGACGATCTCACCGGCCTTCTGGCGAAATGGGGCGATGCGCAAAGCACTCTGAGCGAAGCGTCCTAAAAGCCCGCCTTTATTTCACCCGAAAACGCCCCTAGCGTCGCGCCCATGACCGACCAAGCAACCGCCGCGCCCGGCGAGAAAAAAACTTTGCTGCAGTCGCTGGCCGCCTATATCCGCGCGCGCAGCATCGTAATGCTGCTGCTCGGTTTTTCCGCGGGCCTTCCGTTTTACATGATCTACCAGAACCTCTCCCTCTGGCTGGCGGAGGCGGGCGTCGAAAAGGGCGAGATCGGCCTTTTTGCGTGGACGGGGTTTGCGTTTTCTTTCAAATTTTTATGGGCGCCGGCTGTGGACCGCGTGCCAATTCCTTTTCTCGAAAAAATGGTCGGGCGCAGACGCGCCTGGATGGCGGTTGCGCAAATCGGCGTCATGCTGGCGCTCCTCGCCATGTCGGCGGCGAACCCCGGCGGCAAACTGTTGATTGTCGCCGCGATCGCCGTGGGGCTCGCCTTCGCCGCGGCGACGCAGGACATCGCCATCGACGCCTGGCGCATCGAGGCTGCGACGGATGAAGAACAGGGCGTCATGGCGGCGATGTATCAGTATGGGTATCGCGTCGCGATCATGGTTGCGGGCGCGGGCGCGTTATTCGTGGCTGACGCCGTGCACTGGCCCGCCGCCTATCAGTTCATGGCGCTGTTGATGGGCGTCGGGCTGTTGACCGCGCTATTCGCGCCCAAAGTGGAAGTCGGCGAATATGTTCCGCCGCCGCGCGCACCGCTGGGCGAAACCTTGTCGAAATCGGTTATCGGCCCGTTTCGGGATTTCTATTCAAGATATGGCGTGCATGCGCTTGTCATCCTGTTGTTCATCGCGCTCTTTCGCATTCCCGATTTCCTGATGGGATACATGACGGGCCCGCTTTATATCGAGCTTGGTTACGACAAGACGACGATCGGTTCTGTACGTTCGGTTGCCGGGCTTTTCGCTACGCTCTTCGGTGTTTTTGTGGGCGGGGTGATTGTCGCGCGTTTCGATTTTCGCTGGACGCTTCTGATCGGCGTTCTCGCACAATCGTTGACAAATCTGATTTACAGCTGGCTCGCCCTTTCGGATGCGACGACGGGCGGGCTCGCTTTCGCTGTCGTTGTGGATAATATCGCCTATGGCGCGGCGGGCACGATTTTGATTGCGTATATGTCGAGTCTGACAAATACGGCGTTCACGGCGACGCAATACGCCCTGTTCAGTTCTTTTTACGCGCTGCCGGGAAAATTCGTCGGCGGTTTTTCAGGCTTTATGGTCGAGGGCGTGGGTTTCGCGTGGTTTTTCGCCATTACGGCGATTATCGGTCTGCCGGCGGCGGCGCTGGTATTCTTGTTGAAAGATTCAAAAGGCTATGCGTCTTCCCCGAACACGAAAGAAACCGGTCCCGGACCCGCCTAACCGGCGGCGAGGCAGTCTTCCAGATCCGGTTTTTCCGACGCCGACTGCAGCGCGGTCGTATCCACATGCGCGACTTTCTGCGTTCCTGTTTCATCAGGATAAAGAATAATAATCAGGCTGCAGGTGGAGAGCGAGTAGCGGCGATACTCGCCGGCGCCTTCTTTTCGGGTTAACGCCGGGGCGCCCAGCATGGCGTCCACCGCGTCCGGTCCGGCCCCAAGGAACTCATCCAGCCGGAACGCGGGCGGCGCGGGGGCGATTGGCGCGGCGATGGGCTCAGGGCCTGGCGTCTGCGGCGCCGTTGCGCAGGCCGCGCTGGCAAGGCAGACAGCGATTGTAGAAATAATTTTCAGCCCCTTGGACGAGCCGGCCTCATCGCGCATTTTCATTCCTGCTCCAAACATCATCAAGCGCCCACAGTAAACGCGCCCGTCGTCCGCTTCAATCACGCCGTCTTCAACATCGCGCTCATCCCGTGCGCCTTGCGTCCCCCGGCGCGCCTTTCTATAAGCCGCCCAATATTAATGCGCCCATAAGGAATTCCCCTCATGTCCCAGACCGGACTCGACGTTGTCGGCGTCGGCAACGCCATTGTCGATGTGCTCGCCAAAGCGGACGATGCGTTTTTAAGCGCCCACGACATTACGCGGGGCGGCATGATGCTGATCGACGAAGCCCAGGCGAAGGAAATCTACGCGGCCATGGGCGCGGCGATTGAAATTTCCGGAGGTTCCGCGGCGAACACCACTGCCTGCGTCGCCTCCTTCGGGGGCGCGGCCGGGTTTGTCGGCAAGGTTGCCGACGATACGCTGGGCGAGATTTTTCGGCATGATCTGCGCGCGCTGGGCGTTGAATTTGAGACCGCGCCGCTTGATAAGGGCCCGGCGACGGGGCGCTGTCTCGTCAACGTAACGCCGGACGCGCAACGCTCCATGTCGACATTTCTCGGCGCGGCCGGGCATGTGTCTGTAGCCGATATCGATCCGGAACAGATCGGGCGCAGCGCCATTACATTTTTCGAAGGATATCTTTTTGAAGGCGAGGTTCCCCGAAAAGCGTTTTACAAGGCGGCGGAAATCGCCCGCAGCGCCGGCCGGCGCACGGCGCTGACACTCTCTGACGCCGGCTGCGTCGAGCGGCAGTTCGCTGCGTTCAACGATTTTATTGATCAGCATATTGATATTCTTCTCGCCAACGATGTGGAAGCGGCGGCGCTGTTCGGGAGCGACGATCTTGACGTCATCGCTGAAAAGGCGCGGGAAAAGTGCGCGCTTACAGCGGTGACGCTGTCCGAAAAGGGATCTTTGTTGATTCCGCGCGACGGAGAGGTTGTGCGTATCGACGCTGTCAATCCGCCGCAGCTGGAAGACACGACCGGCGCCGGCGACGCTTACGCCGCGGGGCTTTTATTCGGCCTGGCGCGCGGGCTTGATCTGGCGCAGGCGGGCGCGCTCGGCTCGCTTGCCGCCAGCGAAATCATCAGCCATTTCGGCGCGCGCCCATCTGTGTCACTGAAGGATATGGCTGGAAACGCCGGACTAATTTAAGCCTTAAGACCCTGAAAACCGGTCGATAATTTCCGCCAGCGTCTTTCTGACCTGCTCGCGCGTTGCGTCAATGGGCTGGCCTGTATCGATGACATAATCCGCGCGCTGACGTTTTTCCGCATCCGGCGTCTGCAGCGACAGGATGGCTTCGAATTTTTGCGGGCTCATGCCGGGCCGCGCCAGGACCCGTTCGCGCTGTACGTCCTCCGGCGCGCTGACAACGACCGTTGCGTCGAAAAACTTCTCAGTGCCGTTTTCAAACAACAGGGGAATATCGAGCACGGCGGCGGGCGCGCCGGAATGCGCAGCAGTCGTTAAAAAAGCTTCACGGTCTTCTTCGACCAGCGGATGCACAAGGGCTTCCAGTTTTTGCAAGGCTTGCGGATCGCCAAGCACTTTTTTTGCGAGCGCGGTGCGGTCCACGCCGCCGTCTGATACCGCGTCCGGAAACGCGCCGGCGATGGCCGTCACCGCCCGCCCGTCCCTGGCGTAAAGACGGTGAACGGCGGCGTCCGCGTCCCATGTCGCGGCGCCGAGATCAGCGAACATGGCGAGCACCGTGGATTTTCCCATGCCGATCGAACCGGTCAGGCCTATTTTGATCATGTCTCGCTCCGCCGGTTCAGTTCATTTACCAGATGACGGCGTAAATCATCGTCCACAACCGGGTCCGCGCCGAACCATGCACGCGCGCCCGGCGCCGCCTGATGCATCAACATGGCGAGTCCGTCGACCGTTTTCATAGCGCGGTCCCGCGCCTGCGCCAGCAGCGGCGTTTCAACCGGCGCATAAACAATATCAGCAACGCACGCATGCGGCTTCAGCGCCGATAAATCCATTTCGAGCGGCGGCTGGCCGGTCATGCCAAGGCTGGTTGTGTTGACGAGTAAATCTGCATTTTCGAGCGCCGCCGCACGGCTGGCCCAGTCCACGGTTTGGAGATCGAACAATTCGGCCAGCGCCGAGGCTTTTTCCGGCGTACGGTTAGTGATCGCGATGTTCGAAAACCCCAGGGTTTTCAAAGCGATACTAATACCTCGCGCGGCCCCGCCCGCGCCGAGTATGAGCGCTGTTCCGGTTCGTTCCGGCGCCTTTTCGCGCACGGCGTCTGTAAAACCGGCGATATCGGAATTGTCCGCCTCGGCGCCGTCATCGTGAAATGTCAGCATATTCGCCGCACCGGCCTTGCGGGCGTTGTCGGTGGCGCTGCGCGCATAGCGCAACGCATGCTCCTTATGCGGAAGAGTTACGTTGACGCCTTCGAAACCCACGGTTTTGAGACTGTCCATTGTGCGCGCGAAGACTTGGTAGTCCGGCTCGACGGGTATGGGAATATAATACGCATCAACGCCAGCCCGATGCGCCCATATCGTATGGATGAGCGGCGACAATGACTGTGCTATAGGCCATCCGATAACGCCGGCGAGTTTTGGGGCGCGCTTGACAGCCATCAATACACAAGCGCCCCTTCCCGGCGCAAAAATGCGAGCAACGGAAACAACGAAAGACCGAGGATCGCGAAATAATCGCCCTCAATCCGGTCGAACAGCCGGGCGCCCAGTTTTTCAACCTGATAGGCGCCGACGCTCGATAATATGTCCGCAC
The DNA here is from genome assembly GCF_965228385.1 of Hyphococcus sp. Lineage (GTDB taxonomy): Bacteria > Pseudomonadota > Alphaproteobacteria > Caulobacterales > Parvularculaceae > Hyphococcus. The sequence goes on from NZ_OZ245810.1 coordinate 3,138,391, forward strand.
CGGCAGCCTCAAGATATGCGTCGATCTCTTTTTCCGTCATGGCGCGCATGAACAGTTTCGGCCGGTCAAGATTACGCCAGATAATCTCGCCTTTTCTGGCGACGGCCACAGCGTTGATCAATGTGTGGGATTTGCCCTGAAGCGCTCGAAGCCGCGAGCGCGCCTGGTCCATATCCGCCGGCTTGTCATAGGCGCGGCCGTCAAATTCCATGATCTGGTCCGCGCCGATGACAAGTGCGCCGGCGCTGCGGGCGCGTTGGGCGGAAACATTGAGGCATTTGGCTTCCGCCAGCATCATCGCCAGTTCGTTCAGATCTTCGCCCCTTTCCAGCGCTTCCTCTTTGATCTTCCCTTCGTCGACGTCAGGGCGGACAACGTTAAATAGAACGCCCACAGCCTGGAGAATTTGCCGGCGAATGGCGCTGCCTGACGCCAGAATAATATCAGCGTTCTGCGTCACTGGTTTTGACGGGCTGAAAGCTTGGTGAGGATCGCAGCGGCGGTCTCTTCCACCGACTTTCGCGTTACATCGATCGACGGCCAACGATGTTTTGCAAAGAGGCGTTTCGCCGCCAGAATTTCCTTCCGGATCAATTCAAGGTCTGAATATTCATCTGCTGCGCCTTCTGCGTTCATTCCCCCGAGACGGCTCTTGCGGATTTGCGCCAGCCGCTCCGGACTGGCGACAAGGCCCACCACCAGCGGCTTGCGCAAGGAAAACAGCTCCGGCGGCGGCGGTGAGGTTGGCACCAAAGGAATATTCGCCGCTTTTACCCCGCGGTTCGCCAGATACATGCAGGTCGGCGTTTTCGATGTGCGGCTGACGCCAACGACAACCACGTCGGCGGGCTCCAGATCCCACACCATCTGTCCGTCATCATGAGAAAGCGTGTAATCAAGCGCCGCAATGCGCTTGAAATATGCATCGTCCAGTTGATGTTGCGCGCCCGGACGCAACGATTGTTCCAATCCCAGAAAATCAGTGAATGCGTGCAGCAATGGATCGAGGACGGAAATCGCCGGGGTTTGCAACTCACTGCACCGGATTTCCAGAAGCCGGCGCAATTCCGGGTTCAAAATCGTGTAAAGCACAAGACCGGGCGAGGCCTCTATTTCAGCCAGGGTTTTTTCCATCTGCGCGCGCGATCGCGTCAGCGCGTAGATATGTTCTAGAGGTTTGGCCGCAGCAAACTGCGACGCTGTCGCTTTCAGCATCGCGTTCAGCGTCTCGCCCGTGGAGTCAGATACAAGATGAACGTGAAAGAATGTCGCCGCCGTCTGACGTTTCACGCGCTTCGTATCGAAGTTTTCCCTTTGCGCGCTCATGGCGTGTGGAAGTCCGTGGGAAATACAAGGCGTTTTACGGGCGCGCTTTTACCCCCTATGAAAACTTCATCGGTCATACCAGTTCGGCGCCCAGCCCAATTTGAAAAGTCATACTGGTCATACTTTCTTTACCGGCGTTTTTAAGTCCACAGGAAAAACGAAGACTCCACAATTTCTTTAACAGATAAAAAACCAATCCTATGCGGCGTTTGGCGCTGTTTTCAACACGAGCCGGAAAAACTATTCCCGGTGGGAAACACCGGGTAAGACCGGGGTGAGTCCACTGGAAAGATTCAAGCCGTTCATTTTTCCCCGGCATCCCGCCTGACTCTTAACATTAACCCTTTCTTAAGAATCCTTTATAGAAGGTTAACAAGGAAAGTTCGAAACATATGGCCGACAAGCCGAAGTTCCTTCGCGTGTTTGAAGGCGAGGTGTTTGACGCGCCGCCAGTATGGTTCATGCGTCAGGCTGGCCGGTATCTACCGGAATATCGCGAATTGCGCGCAAAAGCGGGCTCATTCCTCGATCTTTGTTATGATCCCGATCTGGCGAGTGAAGTGACGTTGCAGCCCATACGCCGTTTCGATCTCGATGCGGCCATCCTGTTCGCTGATATCCTCCTGATCCCCGATGCTCTTGGGCAGAAACTGACATTCGTGACGGGCGAAGGACCGCAACTGGCGCCGCTTGTCAGCGCCAATGACATCGAGCGCTACCGTGCTTGCGACGTGCGCGAGCATCTGGCGCCGGTTTTTGAGACAGTCGCGAAAACGCGCGCCGCCCTTTCGGCGGACAAGGCGCTGATCGGTTTCGCCGGCGCGCCCTGGACCGTGGCGACATACATGCTCGCAGGCGGCCCTGTAAAAGATCCGGCTGCGCTGCGCCTGCGCTTTTACGAAGATCGCAAGTTTATCGAAGATTTGATTGACGTCCTCACGGAGAAAACCATCGATTATCTCAACGCCCAGATCGAGGCCGGCGCCGATGCGGTGCAGTTGTTCGACACTTGGGCGAGCGGTTTGCCATGGCCTGTGCTCGATGCAGTTTCAGTGCGCCCGCTCGACAAAATTTCCAGGGCGATCAAAAAAGCCCATCCTGAAACGCCGGTCATATTTTTTCCAAAAGGGGTCGGGGAAAAGGCCGGGGAATATGCGTTGTTGCAAGGCTGCGACGGCCTTGGCATTGATTACGCCATGGATCCGTCCTGGGCGCGGGCCAATCTTGGCGGGCGGGTCGTGGTGCAGGGCGGACTGGATCCATTACTGACGGTGAGCGGCGGAGATGACATGGAGCGGGCGGCGCAAACCTATCTGAAACTGTTTCATGACGTTCCGTATATTTTTAATCTGGGCCACGGATTTACGCCGCAGACGCCGCCCGAAAATGTGGCGCGGCTAGTGGAGATTGTCAGGGGCGGCGAGTAATGGCTGCATTTTTGAGCAGTATCTATTTATGGCTTAAAGCTGCGCATCTGATCGCCGTCATCGCCTGGATGGCCGGCATGATGTATCTGCCGCGATTGTTTGTGTATCACCTTCAGTCCGAAAAGGGCGGCGAAGCGGAGCGCATGTTTGTCCAGATGCAGCGCCGGCTCTTAAAGGGGATCATCAATCCTGCCATGGTTGCGGTCTGGGTGATCGGCATTTTGATGCTGATCGCCAACCCGGCTTTCCTGTCGGACGGATGGTTTCACGTTAAATTCGCGCTCGTTATCGCAATCTCGGCGGTGCACGGGTTCTACGCGGCGTCGCGAAAAAAGTTTGAAGCCGGCGAGCGCCCGCGCACGGAAAAATTCTGGCGCATCATGAATGAAGCGCCGTTCATCGCGCTCATTGTTATCGTCATTATGGTGATCGTGAAGCCGTTTTGAGATCTTGCGGGCCGCCCTTCCGGTCAATCAGGTTGAGCTCCACAAGGATAAGACGGGTCGCATTATTCGACTTTTTGATAAGCGTACCAATGCGAATTGATCTGGCAAAACGCTGTTCGGGTGACTGAGGGGGGTTTGTCGCCAAGCCAGTCAGCGGCTTTTTGATCGCACGTTTTAAACAACAGCACGTTCGGATCATTATCCGCGATGGAGAGCGGCACGCTAAAATAAACGAGGCTAACCGTAATCCACTTATCACCAGCGCCATAGCGCTTTAACACCACGTCGATTTCATCGCCGCCCCAGTCGCCATCGGCGTCGCCAATAGGGTGAAAATCAATAAAATCGACAGGAATTTCACGCTGCAAGCGTTTCAGGAAATCATTGTCGCGATCTGTCGCATCAGCCGGGTCGCGCGCGGGAATGCGGGCAAATTCCGGGAACGGTCCGGGGTAAGCTGATCGGATAGTTTCAAATGCGGCCGGATATTCAGAATAGAGCGCCGCCGCATCAAGAATGCTGCGGGCCTCGGGGCCCCTATCGCAAGCGGCCGAGAAAAGGAGAGCGCAAATAGCCGGAAAAAAGCGTTTCACAATAACGACCGTAGTTTGAGGGTTTTCGCGCCAAGTATCGTTTGAAACCGTAAAGAGCGGTTAAACGGTCACGCCCGCCATGGATGATTTTAAAGCAACCTCGCCTTTCCCGCTGAAAGCGGCCCTATTGGCGGCAGCCCCCATTGACGGCGGCCCCATTGACGGCGGCGTTGTGAAAATTATATTTAGGGCAACTTTCCCTTTACGGTGCGAAATTTCAAAACCGACGCGCCCCCGCCTTTTTCATCGCTGACCCTGCCCCCCGCGCCGCTACGTGCGCAGGCTTCTCAACATATTCGTTTAAGGAAATACCGATGCTGCCCGAAACAATGACTCTCGACGAGTTGAAGGAAAAATCGCCGGCGGACCTCTTGATTTTCGCCGAAGATCTTGAGGTCGAGAACGCCTCGACCATGCGCAAGCAGGACATGCTGTTCGCGATCCTGAAAGAGCTAGCCGACCGCGACGTTGAAATTCACGGCGGCGGCGTTCTGGAAGTGTTGTCCGACGGTTTCGGGTTCTTGCGTTCGCCGGACGCCAATTATCTCGCCGGTCCGGACGACATCTATGTGTCGCCGAACCAGATCCGCCGTTTTGCGCTGAGAACCGGGGATACGGTGCAGGGCGAGATCCGCAGCCCGAAGGACGGCGAGCGGTATTTCGCGCTTTTAAAAGTGCACACCATCAATTTTGAGGACCCGGAAAAAACGCGGCACAAAGTGCATTTTGACAATCTGACGCCGCTATACCCGGACGAGCGGTTGAAGATGGAAGTCGACGGTGAAAAGACGAAAGACCTCACCGCGCGCGTCATCGATCTCGTGGCGCCGCTGGGCAAGGGCCAGCGCGGTCTCATCACGGCGCCGCCGCGCACAGGCAAAACCGTTATCCTTCAGAACATCGCCCACGCCATCGCGAGCAACCATCCGGAATGCTACCTGATTGTTCTCCTGATCGACGAGCGGCCGGAAGAAGTGACAGACATGCAGCGCTCCGTGAAAGGCGAAGTCGTTTCCTCGACCTTTGACGAACCGGCGACGCGTCACGTCGCCGTGGCTGAAATGGTCATCGAAAAGGCCAAGCGCCTTGTTGAACATGGCCGCGACGTCGTGATCCTTCTCGATTCCATCACCCGCCTCGGGCGCGCCTACAACACAGTCGTGCCGTCTTCCGGCAAGGTTCTGACCGGCGGCGTCGACGCTAACGCGCTGCAACGTCCGAAACGGTTCTTCGGCGCCGCACGGAACATCGAGGAGGGCGGATCGCTCACCATTATCGCCACGGCGCTGATCGAGACCGGGTCGAAAATGGACGAGGTCATCTTCGAGGAATTCAAGGGCACGGGTAACTCCGAGTTGATCCTTGACCGCAAGGTCGCGGACAAACGCGTCTACCCGGCGATCGACATCGCCAAATCCGGCACGCGGAAAGAAGACCTCATCACCGACAAGGCCGCCATGCAGAAAATCTTCGTGTTGCGCCGTATCCTCGCGCCCATGGGCGTCAACGACGCTATCGAGTTCCTCCTCGACAAGCTGAAGCAGACGAAAACCAACCAGGATTTCTTCGACTCGATGAATACGTAAAAAGAAATCTTCACGCCCAATAAAAACCGCAATTGAAGACCAGTCTCCGCCGCGTTTGCGCCCTCAATGGGACGGGCGCTTCGGAGACTTTTCACCAATGAAAATGTTTGTGTTGCTCGCCGCGGCGTTATTGACCACGGCATGCGCGACGGTCGTGCGCGGAACCAAGGAAACGGCCAAATTTGAAAGCATGCCCGCCGGGGCTACAGTGATGGCGGAGTCAATCAGCGATGACAAGCTGGGTCCGTTCACATGCGTCACCCCTTGTGAACTGGAACTGAAGCGCAAGCGCGACTGGGCGGTTGTCTACAAGCTGGACGGCTATCAGCCCGCAAGCGGAACGCTTGAGAAAAAAGTCACTGGCGGCGGCGTCGCCTCCGGCGCGGGCAATGTCATCGCTGGCGGCATAATCGGCATCGGCGTTGACGCAGGCACCGGCGCCAATCTCGATCTGCGCCCCAACCCGATGATTGCGGAATTGCAGCCTGTCGGGGCGGACCTGCCCTCGCGCGTCTACGATAACGATGAGCGAAAAAACAAAGACGGCGATGACGTCGTTGTGCTGGATACGCCAAAGCGTGCGAAAAATGCTGATGGGAAGTAAATTTTCCAAGAGGCTGACGCTTGCTTGATTTTAAAACATGCCCCGCTCGCAAGAGCGGGGTTTTTTTCGGCGCCCCTATCAACCGGCGCGCGGGCAAACCTGAAAAATTTTCTGTCTGAAAAATTCTGGCGGAACCAAAACCGGAGCGGCGCATTTGCCTAACGGTGGGGTTTTTTTAGGAAGGAAAAGAATATGCCTGGTGTTGAAACGGAAGAAACTGCAAATCTCATCTCCGCCGATAAAGTTGAAGGTACGGCGGTTTATAACGCCGAGGGCGAAAAGCTCGGTTCGGTGGAAGACGTGATGCTCGACAAGCGCGGCGGCAATGTCGCTTATGCTGTCATGTCGTTTGGCGGGTTTCTGGGCATGGGTGAAAAACATCACCCCTTGCCATGGAAGACGCTGAATTATGACGAAAGCCGCGACGGTTATGTGGTCAATCTCTCCAAAGAGCAGCTTGAAGGCGCCCCGACCTTGGACCGCGAGGAGAAGAACCGGCTTTATGACCGGGATTACGGCGCCTCTGTTCATGAATATTACGGCGTCACGCCTTACTGGGTCTAACAGCGGCTGATCTTTAACCGCCTATAAACAGGAGCCCGCGCAGCAGATACGCCGCGCCGGCCACGGTCAAAAGACCGATGAGGGCGATCGCCCCAAACCAGAAAAGCCGGGCCTGCCAAGGTTCCGGCTTTTTATCATCCGTTGACGGAGGAACGGGTTTCAACAATGCAGCCCTTTTTTGCTCAGCCATGCGCGCCTCCCGCGCCGTAGCCTTCCGCCGGTCTGACCTTCCCCCAGAACAGAGAATAGACATAAGCCGTATAAATCAGGATCACCGGGATCATCACGCCCGCGCCCGCGAGCATGAAGCCCAGCGCATTATCGCGCGCCGCTGTTTCCCATACGGTTCGCGCGAATGGGACATTGTAGGGAAAGAGCGAAAAGGCGAGACCCAAAAAGCCGGTGAGAAACAGACCGGCCGACAAAATAAACGGCCGCCAGTCCGGCGCCGCCTCGCGTTTCAGGTCGAGATCGCGCCAGAGCGCATAGAACAAACCCGCCGCCGCAATGGGGATCGGCGCGAGCTTCCAGAATTTGGCGAAGTCGATAGCGGCCATGGTAAAGCCCCAGCGTTCCGTAACGCGCGGATCGATGGAAAGCGTCGCGAGACTAACCGTCGCCATGGAGACGCCGACGCCGATAAGCGCCCGCCGGGCCCATTTGCGCGCACCCTCACGCGTTGCGCCCTCGGTTTTCAATACCAGCCAGCACGCGCCAAGCAGTACGTAGCCGATCACCACTGAAAACCCGGTCATCAGGGAAAAGGGCGTGAGCCAGTCAAATCCGCCGCCGGCGAAACCGCGCCCCTCCACCTCGACGCCTTGCACAAAGGCGCCGAGAATAACGCCTTGCGAGAAAGCGGCGGCAAGCGAGCCGCCAAAAAACGCGCCGTTCCAGAAATTGCGTGTTGCGGCGCGCGCCGCCTTGTGCCGGAATTCAAACGCCACGCCGCGAAAGATGAGCGCCGCCAGCATAACCAGTACGGGCAAATAGAATGCGGGCATCAAGATCGCATAGGCGAGCGGAAACGCCGCGAAAAGCCCGCCGCCGCCCAGCACCAGCCAGGTTTCATTGCCGTCCCAGACCGGTTCGATGGTCGAGGTCAGGAGAGAGCGTTCGGCTTCGTCGTCGGCGAAAACCGTCAGTATGCCAACGCCAAGATCGAACCCGTCGAGCAGCACATAGAGCATCACCGCGGTTGCAATCAAAACCGACCAGATGAGGGGAAGGTCCATTTCTGTCTCCTATTGCGCCGGGGAAGGCAGATGGTCGCCGTGATCTTCCGGCGTATCGGCGGGATCGTCGACGGAGCCCATGGGCGTGCCGGGCGCACGGCCCTCCTTTTCAGGCGGATCGGTCACGTCGTCGTCAAAGCCGCGCGTAGCGATGCGCGCCATGTAAATGACGCCGGCGGTGAAAATGATGGCGTAGACGATCATGAAGACGAGTAGAGATGTTGCAACTTGCGCGGCGGAGACAGGTGCGACGCTGTCCGCCGTGCGAAGCGCGCCATAAACCGTATAGGGCTGGCGGCCGACCTCTGCGACGACCCAGCCGCTGATCACCGCAATGAAGCCGAGAGTCCCGCCGGGGATCGCCAGCCAGTGAAACAATCCAGGCGTCGTCAGCTTATTGCTGCGCCACAGCCACGCGCCCCACAGGCCGATGAGGAGAAGGCCGAGCCCGGCGCCCACCATGATGCGAAACGCCCAGAAGGTGATGAAGACAGGCGGGCGCTCATCTTCTGCAAAATCATTGAGACCGCGCAAAGGTTCTGACCCGGAAAACAGATAGTCGCTGGTGTTCGGTATCGAGAGCGCAAATTTCGTTTCACGCTTTTCCTCGTCGGGAATGCCGAATAAAATTGTCGGCTGACGTTCCGCCGTCTCCCACCAGCCTTCCATGGCCGCGACTTTCGCCGGCTGATAGTGATGCGCGACCTCGCCGGACCAGTGACCGGCCCATATCTGCAATGGCATCAATATGCTGAGCGTTCCCGCCGCCATGCGCATCTGCCAGCGCGTCGGCTCCGCGACCCGCCCGCGCAAAACCTGTACGGCGCCGGCGGCCATGACCACGGCGGCGGTGGTGATAAACGCCGCGAGCATCATATGGACATAGCGGGATGGAAAGCTGGGATTGAAAATCACCTCTATCCAGTTGGTAGCGTAAAATTTGCCTTCCGCATCGATGGCGAACCCTTGCGGCGTCTGCATCCAGCTATTGGCGGACAAAATCCAGAAAGCGGAAATCATGGTGCCGATGGAAACGGCGAGCGTCGCAGTGAAATGCAGACGGTTGCCGACACGCTTCCAGCCGAACAGCATCACGCCTAGAAACGTCGCCTCCAGGAAGAAGGCGGTCAAGACTTCATAGCCGAGCAGCGGGCCGATAACGCTGCCGGTTTTATCGGCGAACACCGACCAGTTCGTGCCGAACTGATAGCTCATGACGACGCCGGAAACGACGCCCATGGCGAAAGCGATGGCGAAGATTTTCACCCAGTGAAGATACAGGCGCAAAAAGACATCGCGTTTGGTTTTCAGCCATAAACCCTCGCACACGGCCAGAAAGGCGGCGAGCCCGATGGTGAAGGCGGGAAACATGATGTGGAACGCAATGACGAAAGCGAACTGCAGCCGCGACAGCAAGAGAGCGTCGAACTCCATAAGAGGCCCCGCGAATGAATGTCGCCTTCTTTATAGGCGCGCTTCAGTTCGCGGCCGCCTGCGCAGAGCGTCGCAGGGGCGCAATGCCGCATACGGATTAAAAATGAGAATGAGTTTCACTGGCTATTCAGTGAAACTCATTGGCTGTCAGGCGCGAAGCTGATCCGCAATGGGCAGATCGCGGATACGTTTGCCGGTCGCCTGGAAAATCGCGTTGGCGAGCGCCGGCGCCAGGGGCGGCAGGCCCATTTCACCCATGCCCATGGGAGATTCGCCGTTATCGATGATGTGCGTCTCGACGACAGGCGGCGCGTCGGCGATGCGCATCAGCTGGTAGTCGTCGAAATTGCCGGTGACGACGCGTCCGCCCTCAATATCGATGGCGAGGCGCAGCGCGGTGGACAAACCGTCATTGACGCCGGATTCAAGCTGCGCGGCGACGCCGTTCGGATTGACGATCGTGCCGATATCGACTGCGGCGACGACTTTGGGCACGGTTAAATTTCCGTCGCCATCGACTGCAACATCGACAACTTGAGCCACATAACCGCCGAAGGTGAAATGCGCAGCGATGCCGCGTCCCGTTCCTTCCGGCATCGTTGCGCCGTAATTGCCGCGTTCCGCCGCAAGACGCAGGACGCCCGCCAGACGGCCCGGATTGAAGGTCGGCCCGCCGTGGTTTTCATAGGTCAACTCCCTCGGCTCGCCGAGCAGGCGGAGGCGAAGCTCCAGCGGGTCCTCGCCCCGGGCATGCGCGATTTCATCGAGAAAGCTTTGAACCACAAAAGCGTTGGCCGTGTGGGCGGGCGCCCGCCATGAGCCGCGCGGCGCGCCGGATTTTGCGGAAAAATATTCCAGCCGGAGATTTTCGACGAGATGCGCCGGGAAATCATCCGGATAAATCTCCGCAATCCAATAATCCGTCTCCGGCATATTCGGCCGGCGATAATATTTCGACGCACTGGCGAGGCGGTGCGTCCAGGCGGTGAGGTTGCCGTCGGCGTCAAACGCCGCTTTCAATTCATGCATGCCGGAGGGCCGGTAAAAATCGTGGCGCATGTCGTCTTCACGCGTCCACAACACCTGCACGGGCCGGCCGGCGCCCTTGCTGACCAGCGCCGCTTCAAGGACATAATCATTGGAAAGGCGCCGCCCGAACCCGCCCCCGAGCCGTGTGGGCAAGACCTTGATTTTCATGCGGTTTTCGATACCGAGGGCGCTCGCCACGATGCGGCTCGCGCCGGAGGGCATCTGTGTAGGGCCGATTAGGATAATCTCGTCGTCGCGCACATCCGCGATAAAGTTCTGCGGCTCCAGCGGCGCATGGCTGACATAGGGTTGCCAGTATCGCGCTTCATGGGTTGTGGCGGCGTTCGCGAAAGCTTCTCCGAAATCGCCTTCGTCGCGGACGATCTGGCCTTCGCCGCCGAGCAATTCCTCACATTGCGCTTTGAATGCTGCGCTTGATTCATTGGCGTGCGGGCCGGGCTCCCAATCGATTTTCAAGGCGCGCCGGCCCTTTAACGCCGCCCAGGTGGACGTTGCGACAACCGCATAGCCTTCCGCTTGAACATCATAAGGCCCGTCGATCGCCGGGCGCTCGATCTTGACGACATCAATAACGCCGTCGACGGCGCGCGCATCACTGTCGTCAACCGAGCGGGCGACGCCATCGAAATAGGGGCAGCGCGCGATCACCGCATGGGCCATGCCCGGGATTTCTGCATCGATGCCGTAGACCATTTTGCCGGTGACAATCGCCCTGGCGTTTTTCATTTTTTGCGCCGTGCCGATCAGCGTGAATTGATCTTTTGTTTTCAGCGCCGGCGGCTCGTGCGGCATGGTCATGCCCGCCGCTTTTTCCGCCAGCGCGCCGTAAGTGATGCGCCGCTGCGATGCGGCGTGAAGCACTGCGCCGTTCTCAGCGCTGAGTTCGCTGGCCGCGACGCCCCATTCCTCTGCGGCGGCGTTGATGAGAAGCTGGCGCGCCAGCGCGCCGGCCTGACGCAAACCCTCCCAATGGCTGACGACGGAATAGCTGCCGCCGGAGCCTTGCGGTGCGAACCGCCAGGTAAAGGCGCCTTCGCCGTCCGGCATGATTTCAAGCGGAAGCTGTGTTGTCTCAACCCTGTCAAAATCCACGCCTAGCTCTTCCGCGACCAGCATGGGCAGCGCCGTATCGACGCCCTGGCCCATTTCCGGATTGGGAAAAGCAATGACGACGCTTTCATCGGGGCGGATCATGACAAAACCGCCAGCGTTGCCTTCAAACCAGCCGGCGTTATCCAGCGTTTGGGCTTCCGCCTGGCCGGGGCGGGAACAGGCTGACAGCGGCGCGGCGACGATCAGGGCGCCGCCGGCCGCTGCGTAACGTAAAAACCCTCTGCGGTCGGTGGTCAGGCCGTTTGATGAGAAGGGCGCGTTCATGAGGACCTCCCCGCTTTGATCTGCGCGGCGCGGTGGATGGCCTTGCGCATTCGCGTATAGGTGCCGCAGCGGCAAATATTCGTAAGCTGATCGTTTATCTCCTGATCGCTGGGCGCGCTATTTTGCTCCAGCATGGCGGCGACCGCCATAATCTGCCCGGTCTGGCAATATCCGCATTGGGCCACGTCTTCTTCAAGCCAGGCTTCTTGCACCGGATGCAGGGCGTCGCCGTCCGCCAGCCCTTCGATTGTCGTGATCTGCGCGCCCGCGACCGAGGCCACCGGCGTCACGCAGGAGCGGACCGTATTCCCGTCGACGTGTACGGTGCAGGCGCCGCACTGGGCGATGCCGCAGCCGAATTTCGCGCCTTTCAGCCCTGCGTTCTCGCGCAGCCACCATAACAGGGGCATGGATTCGTCGCCGGTGAATTCATGAGTTTCACCATTCACAGTTAATTGCATTCAGATCACCTCCAAAAAACGCATGGTAGCGAATAACGGCGCGCGGGTATGACGGCTTGCCGTATTTCCCGCTCGCTTGATCGAACAAAGTAGTACTATTCGTAATGATTTGCAAATAGCCCATGCCGGCCGGTCTTTTGCGGTATGGAATTGAACAATCCCGTCGCCCGCCCTGACCGTTGAGTGTCTCGCCAATGCGGCGCGGCGCATGATCGATTAGCCGCCCGGCGCTTTTAACGCTCGCTTCGCCGATTGCGTATTGTTTTGGAGAAAATCATTTTCTACGAAGGATATGATTTCATCCGTATACGGGGCTCTCGCGGCATTGCCGGCAGGGGCGGATGGAGTCTTGCGATTTTAAAAGGAGTGGAAAATGAAAACAGCAATGATCGCGTTTGCGAGCATTCTAATTGCAGCCCCGGCGGCTCTGGCGAGCTATCAGGATGTTGTCGATAATTACGAGCCCGGAGCGTTTAGCGATAAGGACGAGGACTGGGTGCGTATCACCACCAATCGTTACGGCGAGTGCGGCGAATTTGGCAGCGACGGTTCTACGCGTCTTGAAGTGCTGATGGCGCGTTACAATCAGCTCGGAGACGCGCTTGAGTCAGGTAATCAAAACGCCTCCCAAGAGGCGGCGAAAAGCCTGTCAGCCGCTATTCAGGCTAGTACGCGCTTTGAAGGCTGCTGGGACAAGGTTTCAGGCCGGGCCGGTATCAGCCGGTCATTCAAACGCAACCTTGAAAAACTTTAACGTCCCTTCAGGCAGGGCCTTGCTATTCAGTTAGGAAGATTGGCCGGCGCTCATGACGGAGCGCCGGCTTTTACTATTTGAAACGCCTGTACTGTGCGAAACGGTTGCGGTCGGAATGCGCCGCCGCCATACAGAAGGAACCCTTTAGGCTGGCGAGGAGCGTATCGATGTCGCTGAAACTGATCCACTTTCCGATGACGCGTTCCTTGCGGGTCGTCTGGGCGCTTTATGAACTCGGGATAGAAGCGGAGATCGAAACCCGCCCTTTTGTTCGCGCCAGTATTAAACACCCCGATTATGTGGCGCTCAATCCGCTTGGCAAATCGCCTTTTCTGCGCGACGGCGATATCAACATCGTTGAGTCCGTGGCGATCATTGAATATCTCGCGAACACATATGGCGAGGGCAAGCTTACCCGCTCGCCGAAAGACAAGGATTACGCTGACTATCTGCAATGGCGTGAATTCGGCGAGGCTGGCATGGGCGGTTATATCAGCATGCTCCTTGGCCACACAGTTCTGCTGCCCGAAGAACAGCGCATCGTGGCCATGAAAGACTGGGCGACGCAGGAGCTGCAAAACTGCCTGAACTATCTGGAAGCGCATCTTTCTGACGACGGCTATCTGCTGGGCGAATTTTCGATCGCTGATATTTCCGTCGGCTATGTGCTTTATCTCGTGAAGCTTGCGCGCCACGGGAAGCTCTTCGGCGACAAGACGAACGCATATTTCAAGCGATTGACGGCCCGCGAGGCCTGGATAGCGGCGAGCGGGCTGCAGCCGCCGCAATAGCCCTGTTAAATTGACGCCGCCGGCCTGTGGCCGGCGGCGCTCCCCCATCATAGCGTTACGCCATGATTATTCAGTAGCCGGAGCAATAGCGGCTGCCTCGCCTTCAACGCTTACCGCAGCGGCCGGTTGCTGATCGCAATTGCGGCCCTCATAGAGACCGACAATATAAATCCAGCGTTTTTCGGCGACGGCCTTGCGCATCGCCTCTTCCTGTTTGCGCTTTTTTGACGAGCGGCCGAGGAGCCCGCCCACCTGGCCGATGGCGCCGGCGGCGACGCCTCCGCCCGCCCGCAACGCCGCCTGTTGAGCGAGCCCTGTGCCGATATTGGCCATCTGTTCGCCGTCCATGAGGCCTTCAGCGGGCGAGCCGCCAAGCACAAGCTCCATATTGCCGGCTTCTTCCACAAGCTGGTCGCAGGTCATGCGCGCATCGCCCATTTTCATCGGCTGCGTGATAATCACGTCGTCCGCGGGATTATCCTTTTTCGCCAAGGCGGGCGCCGTTCCGGCGAGCGCCATTGCAGTCACAATAATCAGTTTTCTCATTCGTCTATCCCCTTCTGATAGGCGCGTTGTAGCGGTTATGTTCCTGAAAGGATTGTAAGAATTCGACAGCAACAGGGCGCCCGCCCCGGCTTGCACGCGCTGGAGGTTGACAAAACATAGGCAACTATATAGATATCTATTGACTTCGGGGAAAATGCTGATGACAACAAGACGCGCACTGCTTTTTACCGGCACGGCCTGTGTTGCCGTCGCGGGGTTGGGCGCGGCGAGGCTGCTGCACTCGGATTTGCGCCCGGCGCGAAGACCCTGGCGTGACGCAGCGGAAGGATTTAGCGATCCGCGGCTTGATGCGCTCGCCTATGCCGTCCTTGCGCCAAGCCCGCATAATCGCCAGCCCTGGAAAATCCGGCTGAGCGGCGAAGACGAAGTCATGCTTTTCTGCGATCTGGATCGCCTGCTGCCGCACACAGATCCGCCGAACCGCCAGATCGTCATCGGACTCGGCGCATTTCTGGAGCTGATGCGGCAGGCGGCGGCGCAAAACGGCTATGCGCTTGAACTGGCGCCCTTTCCGGACGGCGAGCCCTATCCGCGCCTCGACGAGCGGCCGGTCGCTCATATCCGCTTCATCAAAAAAGTCGCGATTGAAAAGGATGGGTTATTCGGCGCCGCGCTGGAGCGGCGCACATCGCGCATACCCTTCGATCAGGCGCGGCCGGTACCCGCCGAAGCGCTGACGGCGCTGGGCGATGCGTTGCGCCCAGGCGACGGCGCCTTTGGCTGGACGCGAGGAGCGGAAGCGGTCGCTGCTATTAAAGCGGTTTGCAAAGAGAGCTGGCGCATCGAAACCGCGAACGCAGCAACGCACCGTGAATCGACGGGGCTGACCCGGATCGGCGAAACGGAAATCAACGCCGCCCCGGACGGCGTTTCCTTGAGCGGGCCGATGATCGAGACCATGCGGCTAGCCGGCGTACTCTCACGCGAGACGATGAACGATCCGGCGTCGCGGGCTTACGCCGGGACGCGTAAATTTTATAACGGCCTTATCGACAGCGCCATGGCGATGGGATGGCTGTCGACGGCAGGCAATTCCCGTACGGAACAACTGCGCGCCGGGGCAGGCTGGATGCGGCTGCATCTGGCGGCGGCGCGCGCCGGACTGGCGATGCAGCCGCTCAGTCAGCCATTGCAGGAATTCCCAGCCATGGCTGAAATGTTTGAGGAAATTCACAGGCTTACTGGCATAGAGCCGCCGCCGGGCCCGCGCCACGGCCGGGTGCAGGGACTGTTCCGTTTCGGCTATGCGCCCTCGCCGCCGCCCGCGCCGCGCTGGCCGCTGAGCTCGAGGATTATTGTAGACGATGCGTAAAAAAACCGCGCCCGCCGGACCTGGGTTGCCGGGCGATCCGGCGCTTTTCAAGGCGCTCACCGAAATCGCGATCATCGCCAATCTGGCGGAGCATGCTTTCGCGCGGACCATGCCGGGCAAGCTGACTGTGGCGCAGTTTGGCGTGCTCAATCATCTTTTGCGTCTTGGCGCGATGGAGACTGTCGGCGAACTGGCGTCGGCTTTTCAGGTCGCACAACCGACCATGTCGTCCACCGTGAAAAAGCTGCTGGAAAAAAAATACGTCGATATCGTTCCGGACACGGAAGACCGGCGTGTGAAACGCGTTCGCGTCACGTCAAAGGGTAAAGCCATGCGCGAAGCTGCGGTTCAGGCGATTGCGCCGCAAATCGCGTCCCTGAAGGCGGCGCTGCCTGGCATGGACTGGGAAGGGTTGCTGTCTTCACTCTTGCGGCTGCGAACCTGTCTGGACGGCGCGCGCCCGAACGGGCCCGGGTGAACGCCGCCGCCGGCGCTGCACCACTGCCTTGTCACCGTGCTGGAAAAGCCTTGGGATTGCGCAGGATCAGGGCGGAAATGAGCGCGATAATCAGGCCTACCGGGAAAATTTCCGAAAAGGTAATTGGTATTCGAAACAAGGGGTTAGCGTATCGGGCGGTGAGCGTTTCCATATCCGCCGTCACTTTGGCCAGCGCGGCGGCGTCGGCCCCGCTTTCGCGCTTTGCCTCAATCACGCCGGCCGTATACTGATCAATAAAGGCGTAGTCGGTGGAGGCCAGATACGCCTCCCACCCGGCGACGTAAAAAAGACCCGCCACCGCCGCAATGGAAACGCCGGTCAGGAACGCCCCGCCGAATTTGATGACGCCGCCAAGGTTGCGGTCGCGATGGCGCTTGACGCCCACAAAAATCAGCGACAGGGCGATCAGCATGATGAGATAGCCGAAGGCTTGCGATGACGCACCGCCCTCGCCGCCGCTCATGGCGATGCCGGCGGTCATGACGGAAATGACGATGACGCCCGAAATAGCGCCGTAAACAAGTGCGATTTTTAACATGGGTTCTCTCCTCCCGGGATATCGCTTTAGCAATCAGGCGGGCTTTTGGGAAATACCTAGAAGATTGCCTTCCGGATCGTGGAACCAGGCGAACCACCCGCCGTTCCCGGGTATCTCCACCGGACCGATGCTGATTTTCCCGCCTGCGCCTTTAATCTTGTCGCAGGCCGCGTTGATATCGGCGACATCCATATAGATCATGACGTAATTATGCGGCTCGTGACCGAGGGCTGTAATCGCGCCGTTGACGCCTTCTTTTGAGCCGGTGTCGACCGAGGCGTTGAATGCAGCGTCTTTTGTTTTCCAGCCGAATACGGATTCGTAGAATTTCCGGGTCTTGAGTGCGTTCCTGCAGCCAATATCGAAATGAATAACGGGCGCGCCCATGGGGTCTCCTTTTCTCGTGTTGACGGGACGAGAATGGCCGGATCTGCGCGCGCCGCGCTATCGCCCGGATGGGTGATATATTGAAAATCACCTGTTTTTCGGTCATTTGATGACCGGATTTTTCAGGGAATGAGCAAAAGTTCTTTTGCTTTCTGGATCGCCTGCGTCCGCCGGGAGACGCCGAGCTTTTCGTAAACGCGCGCCAGATGGGTCTTTACGGTGTTGGGCGAAATATCGAGTTTGCGAGCGATTTCCTTGTTGGTGAGACCATCGGCCAGAAGCGCAAGACTTTCCAGCTCGCGCGGCGTCAGCTTCAGCGTTTCGGCGGCCGCCGCGTTGAATTCGAACGCCGCCGGCGCCGATTGGCGCGTGAGGCGGTGGCCGACAAAAACGCCGAGCGCTGCGAAAGCCACGGCGATCAGGATGATGTAGAATTCCGCCGCAAAAACGCGGGTGATGAATTTATATTCGAGCCATTCAAGGGCGAGGGCCGCAGCGGCGAGGGCCAGGCCATAAAATACGATCGTGCGCGTCATGGGCGCTATTCTGGACGAAGCGGGGGCGCTGCTCAATCGGCGTCAGGCGCTGCCGAGACAATAAGGCGATCAGCCGCCGGTCAAGCTTACCCCGCACTCGCCGTCTTCTACAGCGCGCCCCGCCGCTACAAGGGCGGCGTGGGCTTCATGCGGTCGGTCGGTGGCGATGATATCGGCGCCCTGCTCCGCGATATCGGCGTAAAGCGCCTCATAGCCGGATCGCGCGATATCATTGTCGATGGAATCGCCGCCGCCGAGCGTGCCGAAAATCACCTCCACGTCCCGCCCGTTCAGAATGGAAAACAGACGGGGCCGGGGGTCCTGCGTGCCGGTAAAGCCGAGTAGCCGGTCATCCGGCACGCCGGAGGCGACGGCCCGGTTCAGCGCCGACTGGCTGTCGAGGGATAGCGAAATCATGGTGTCCGGCAGGAGCGCGTGCAGTTTTCGCGCCGAAGCCATGGAATAGGCGATCAGGATGACGCGGTCTTCCGCCCCCTGACGTTTTATCTCTTCGGCGACATCTTCGTATCGCGTGGTGCGTTTGAAATCCACTTGCAGGATGGTGCGCCCCGCCGCCCAGGCGAGCGCGTCGTCAAAACGCGAAGGCGCATAATCGCTTCTTCCGCCGTGATTATCTTCAAGCCGCAATTTTTCGAGGCCGGCCCAGCTCATGCCGTCAGCGGCCCCCTCGCCGGTGGTTGTGCGCTCGAGCGTATCGTCATGCATCAGATATAAAACGCCGTCAGCGGACGTCGCCACATCGATCTCCATGATCGCCGGGGTCGCGGCGAGAACCGCGCTCATGGTTTCCACCGCGTTTTCGGGATAGCCGGGATAGGGCCCGCCGCGATGGGCGGAAATCAGCGTTGCGCCGTTATCCGCAAGGCAATCGAAAAAGGCGTTGAGCCCCCCTTGAGGATCGACACGCCACCCCGGCGCCGGTGCGCCGGCGGTTTGTGAATCCGTGTTGGTAACAGAGTCGCCGCAGGCGGCGAGGGCGAGAAAACTGGCCGCCATTAACCATTTAGGCATTTGATATTCCATGTATTTAGGGCTTCACGATAATGGCGCCGGTTGATTTGCCGCTTTCCAGGAGCCTGTGCGCCTCAGCGATGTCCGCGAGGGCGAAGCGATGGCTGATCTTGGGTTTGACAGCGCCTTTCGCGACCATGGCGAACAGCGTTTCGGCCATGGCCGGCAGGCGGTCCGGCGTGGCGTAATGAAACAGCGTCGGCCTTGTGAGGGTCAGCGAGCCGCGGCGCGAAAGCTCCAGCGGCGCGATCGCCGGCACCGGGCCGGAGGCGTTGCCGAAGGTCACCATATGGCCGCGCATGGCGAGCGCGTCGAGCGAGGTTTCGAAGGTTTCAGCCCCTACGGAATCGTAAACGACCTGAACGCCCCGGCCTTCCGTCAGCGCGCGTACATCGCCGGAAATCGAGTCCGTCTTTGTGCGGATTATAATGTCGTCGGCGCCGTTTTCTTTTGCGATCGCCGCTTTCGCCTCGCCGCCCACGACGCCGATGACGCGCGCCCCGATATGTTTCGCCCATTGGGTCAGGAGGACGCCGACGCCGCCCGCCGCCGCATAGATGAGGCAAGAGTCGTCTTTTGTCAGGACGTAGACCTGGCGCACCAGCATTTCTGTCGTCAGCCCTTTGAGGAAAATCGCCGCGGCGATATCGTCCGTGACCCCGTCCGGAATTTTGGCGGCCATCACCGCGGGGATATTGGCGGCGTCGGCATAAGCGCCCCGCCCGCCGATATAAGCGATGCGCTCGCCGACCGAGATTGCGTCAACGCCCTCCCCGACCGCCTCGACAACGCCCGCCGCTTCTGAACCCAGAATGGCTGGCATGGCGATGGGATAAAGCCCCTTGCGCTGGTAAATATCTATGAAATTCAAGCCGATAGCCGTATGCCGCACGCGCAGCTCCCCGGCGGCGGGCGCAGGCAGGTCCTGATCGCGCAGCGTGAAATTTTCAGGCCCGCCATGGGCGTCGATGAAAACGGCTTTGCTCATAAATATTTCCTCTGTCGCTTTCATATTGCAGCGGGACGGTGTTGGCGAGTAGGTCTTATTGCCAACCCCCCGAGAGGCCAAAATGAAATTGACGATAAATATCGACTGCACGCCCGCCGAAGCGCGCGCTTTTTTCGGCATGCCCGACATGGAGCCCATGAACGATATGATCGTGAGCGAAATGATGAAGCGCGCCAAGGAGAACATGGATACGCTGGCCGATCCGGAACGGTTCATGGCGCAATGGATGGCGATGTCAGGCAAGGGCATGGAGCAGTTTCAGAACCTCATGGGCGCGGCCATGGGAGGCGGGCGCGGCGGCGCGGCGGGCGCCAAGAAAAAATAGGGACGCCCCCCAGTCGCGCAGCGCCGTTCAGGGAGATGGCCGGGAACCCGCAACCGCGCGACATCGGGATTGAACGGTCATGACCATGACAGGCGACAACGACACCATATTCGCCAGGGCGTCCGGCGCCGGCAAGGCGGGCGTCGCCGTCTTTCGTCTGTCGGGACCGCAAGCGCGCAATATCGCCAGTCAGTTAGTTGGTAAACGGAATATTAATCGCGAAGCGCGGCTCGCTGCTTTGCGCGATCCTGCAAGCGGCGCGTTGATCGATCGGGGACTGGCCATACTTTTTCAAGCGCCGGCGAGTTTCACCGGCGAGGACGTCGTGGAATTTCATCTGCACGGGTCCCGCGCTGTCGAGGCGTCCCTCTATGAAACGCTTTCCGGCCTCGGCGCGCGGCCGGCCGAAGCCGGCGAATTCACCCTGCGGGCGCTTAAAAACGGCAAGCTCGATCTTGCGCAGGCGGAAGCCCTCGCCGATCTTATCGATGCCGAAACGACCCTTCAGAAAAAGCAGGCTTTGGGTCAGCTCGACGGGCGGCTCTCGGCGCTGGCGGAAGGCTGGCGCAAGCAGATTCTGGCGGTCATGGCGCCCCTGGAAGCGGATATCGATTTCCCCGACGAAGGGGATGTGCCCGCCGCGGTCGCAGCCAGATCGGGACCGGCCATTCGCGGGCTCAAGGAATCGTTAACCGCCTATCTGAAACAATCAGGACGTGCACGGATGATCCGGGAAGGCGTTTCCATCGCTGTGGTCGGACCGCCCAATGCGGGCAAGTCATCCCTCGTCAATGCGCTCGCGGGATCGGACGTTGCGATCGTTTCCGAGATCGCCGGCACGACGCGCGACATCGTTGAGACGCGCCTCGATCTCGGCGGGATCGTCGCGACCATCGCGGACACGGCGGGGATTCACGGCGCGACGAATGACAAGATTGAAGCGGAAGGCATGCGCCGCGCCCGCGAGCGCGCCGGCGGCGCTGACCTGCGCATCGGCGTCCTCGATCCGGGCGAGGCTTATGTTTCACGTGAAACAATCGATCTTCTGAAAACCGGCGATTTTCTGGTCTGGTCAAAAGCGGATCTTGGCGCAGCCATACCCGGCGGCGCTGCGCCAGACGGCGTCAGCATCCACGCCCTTTCCGCCGATACGAAAAGCGGACTTACCGATTTCGTGGCGGCGCTGACAAAGGCGATA
This sequence comes from Hyphococcus sp., assembly GCF_965228385.1. Taxonomy (GTDB): domain Bacteria; phylum Pseudomonadota; class Alphaproteobacteria; order Caulobacterales; family Parvularculaceae; genus Hyphococcus. The sequence continues at coordinate 3,159,442 of NZ_OZ245810.1, forward strand.
GCCGCAGATCTCGACGCCGGCGCGCCCGCCCTCACCCGGCTCCGGCACGCGTCGGCCGTGGCCGCGTCTATCGAATCGCTAAATCGCGCCGAGACCATGATCGAAACCGCCCCTGAACTGGCCGCGGAGGACGCCCGGCTCGCCGCGCGCGCGCTGGGAACGATTACCGGCGCAGTCGGGGTGGAAGACGTGCTGGGGGAAATATTCTCCAGCTTTTGTATCGGCAAATAAAAAGGCCCCGCCGGGATGGCGGGGCCTGAATGCGCAAACCTCTACAGAGATTTAAGCAGTTTGTTTCTTCTTGCGGCGTGAGGCGAAACGAAGGCCCGCCATGCCGGCCAGGAAGAGCGGCAGCGCCGCCGGTATCGGCACTTCGCCGAAGCCCGGTACGACCCCGACCGCGAGGCCGTTGATCTGGCCGAGATTGTTTGCGAACGAGCCGAGGAAGTTCAGCGCGCCGCTGGCGAGATCGATGGTAAACAGGCTCGAAAGTCCGCCATTTTCCTGCAGGATGGCGTAAGCGACATCCGAACCGCCGCCGGAAAAGATGTCGAAACCTGTATCGGTGTTGAAGTTGAAATCCTGACCGTTCAGCGTAACGCCGCCAATCGTCGTCAGATCGCCTGCATTGTTGTTGAGCGTCGCCAGAATATTCAGCGACGAATCCAGCGCATATTGCTGGGTCGTCATGGCGCCCGCGACGCTGTTTGAATAGGCGTTCGCCGTGATGGTCGGGTTCGTCCCTTCATTGGGGTCGCCCATGGCGTAAAACAGGTCTGTCTGCACGCTGGTCGAGCCGTCATTCGGGTTGAAAACGACGTTTTCATCATTGGCGCCAACCGTGCGCGACCGGTCGATGGTCGGATTAAAATCGAGGCCGACATTGGGACCATTGGTGGGAACCACCGGGGCCGTACTTAAAAGCGTCGTCGCGCCGCTGACCGGATCGACCAGGTAATATTCATCGGCAGAGCTTGAATAACCGATCAGCTCGCCGGTGGCGGGGCGGAAGTCGATAGCGTCGAGCCGCGCCGCATCGCCGCTGATGTCAACGACGCCAAGCGTCGAGGCGTTTGTGATGTCAAAGCCGACGAGCGTGGTCCCGCCGCTGCCCAGCGTCAGGCCCATATGGTCTGCATGCGCTGCGCCTGCGGCGGTCAGCGCGGCGGCTGCCGTCGCTGCAATATATTTTAGTTTCATGAAAAGTGCTCCAAACTGTTAAACAGAGGACAAAATACGCGTCCGGACGAAGGGCTACATGGTTAGTAACGTATGAATCCGGCCGGTGGTTGCAGCACCGTTGTATTTATTTGGTTTGAAAGCGGCGGCGGCGCCTTAATTCGGTTTGTCGCTTGCCGCCTTGTCGCCATTGCGGATCAGCCGCAACCGGCCCGCGGCCCGGCGCAAGACGATTGCGGCGTCATGCTCGCCGCGTAACTCAAGTCGCGCCGCAGCGCGCTCATAGTTTGTGTATTTTTCGGAAAGCCGTTGCGAAAGCTGTTCGGCGAGGCTTTGCCCGCGACGGGGCGTGGCCGGCGTATCCGCCGTTCCGAACAGTTTGCCGTGCCTGATTTTGCCTGCGCGCTGCTGACCCATAAATACCCCTTATTGTTATCGTCGGCGCTTATTGTTTCAGGCACTACTGCAGCAAGCGTGCCTTTATGTGTGGCCGTTGCGCCATGCTTTCCAAATTGTAAACTTCGCCCGCGAGAAGCTGAAACAATTCGTGACATTAAAATCTATCCCCGCCTTTCCGGCAGGCCTTAGACTGTTTCACGTGAAACGGTTTTGAAAGTTGACGCTGCTAAAAAGGCCGGATGTGCATAACGCCCGAAAGCGAATTTTTCTGGATCGGCCTGGCGCTTTTTATCGCCGTCGGATTTGTCTGTTTACGCGTGGCGCGCAGGTTCTGGCGGGACGCGGCGCAGGCGAGCGACGCGCGCGGCTGGACGGAAGCTTTCGCGGATCATGGTCCGGCGCTATTCCAGTGCGGGACGTGGCTCTTTATCCTGTGCCTGGCGGCCTCGGTTTGCGGGTTCGGCTTTTAAACGGCCCTTCCGGCGTTTCACGTGGAACGATGCGCGCTCCGGCAAGCGCCAAATAAAGGATGCAATCCGGACGCAAGGGTCCTATATCCCGCGCCCGAGGTTTTAAGACATGCAACAATACGACGTCATAGTGATCGGGGGCGGTCACGCAGGCTGCGAAGCCGCCGCCGCCGCCGCGCGCGCCGGCGCCACAACCCTGCTCGCGACCCACCGCCGGGACACGATCGGCGAGATGTCGTGTAATCCGGCCATCGGCGGGCTGGGCAAGGGTCATCTGGTGCGCGAGGTCGACGCGCTGGACGGGCTGATGGGCCGCGTCATCGACAAGGCGGGCATCCAGTTCCGCATGTTGAACCGGTCGAAAGGTCCGGCAGTCCGGGGACCGCGCGCACAGGCCGACCGCAGGCTCTACCGCGAAGCGATGCAACAAGCCCTCGCCGCCTATCCCAATCTCGATATTCTCGAAGCGGCGGTGGAAGATCTCATTGTTTCACGTGAAACAGCGGCGGGCGTCATTCTGGCCGACGGTGCGAAAGTGCGCGCCCATGCGGTGGTTCTGACGACAGGGACCTTCCTGAAGGGCGTTATCCATATTGGCGACCGGCGCATTCCCGCTGGCCGCGCGACAGCGCGCGCGGAAGGCGAGAACTGGGGCGCTAAGACTTGGGACGACGTTGAAACGCCCTCGATCGGGCTGTCGGGCCGGCTTTATGGGCTGGGCCTCAAAACGGGCCGGTTGAAAACCGGCACCCCGGCCCGCCTGGATGGGCGCACCATCGGCTGGGACCGGCTGGAGATGCAGCCTGCCGACGAAGAGCCCGTACCCTTTTCCTTCCTGACGGAGCGGATCGCGGTCCCGCAAATCTCCTGCGGGATCACCGGCACCAATGGCGAAACGCATCGCATTATTGAAGACAATATCGGGAAGTCGGCGGTTTACGGCGGCGGCGTTTCAGGGCGCGGCCCGCGCTACTGTCCGTCTATTGAAGACAAGGTTGTGCGTTTCGCAGAGCGGGAAAGCCACCAGATTTTCCTTGAGCCGGAAGGCCTTGACGATCACACGGTCTATCCGAACGGCATTTCAACGTCGCTCCCCGAAGACGTGCAGGCGGCGTTCCTGAAAACCATTCCCGGCCTCGAAGACGCGAAAGTCATACGCTACGGCTACGCCATCGAATATGACTACGTCGACCCGCGCGAGCTGAGCCGCACGCTGGAGACAGGCGCCCTGCCCGGCCTATTCCTCGCCGGTCAGATCAACGGCACCACCGGTTATGAGGAGGCGGCGGCGCAAGGGCTGATCGCCGGCGCCAATGCGGCGCGCAAGGCGGCGGGCGCAGCGCCGTTTCTGCTTGACCGGTCCGAAGCCTATATCGGCGTGATGATCGACGATCTTGTAACCGCCGGGGTTACAGAACCCTATCGCATGTTCACAAGCCGTGCGGAATATCGCCTGACCCTTCGCGCCGACAATGCAGATCAGCGTCTGACCCCGGCGGGCGTCGCCGCTGGCCTTGTGGGCGAAGAACGCGAAAGAGCGTTCCACGTGAAACACTCAGCGCTTGAGAAGGCGCGTGATTGGGCGCGCGCGACCACGCTCACGCCGAATGAAGCGCAAAAACACGGCCTCAAAATCAACCAGGATGGCCGGCGCCGCTCAGTGCTGGACCTTCTGGCGCTGCCGGGCGTCGATCTCGGCGCGCTTGGCGCGATCTGGCCGGAAATCAGCGCCTTGCCGGTTACGGTGGCGGAACAATTGAGTTTCGATGCGCTTTACGCCGGGTATCTCCACCGCCAGGAGGCGGATATTATCGCCTTCAAAAAGGACGAATCCCTGACGCTGCCGGCCAATATCGACTACGCTCTTATCAAGGGGCTATCGAATGAGGTGCGACAGAAGCTTCTGGACGCGCGGCCCGCGACGCTCGGTCAGGCCGGGCGGATCGAAGGCGTGACGCCCGCTGCATTGGCTCTCCTGCTAGCGCATGTCAAAAAACAAAAGGCGGCTTCATGACCGGCGCGCCGGAAGCCGGGTAGCGCAGTCGTGACGCCAGAAGACTTTCTCGCCGAAACCGATGTTCCACGTGAAACACTGAACCGTCTGAATGTGATGGACCGTGTACTGATGGAGTGGTCGGAACGCCATAATCTGATTGCGCGCTCCACCATAAAAGACCGGTGGCGCAGGCATTTTCTCGATTCCGCGCAAGTGGCCCCGCTGTTGCCGCCGGGCGCGAAACGGCTGGCCGATCTGGGGTCGGGCGCAGGCTTTCCCGGTCTCGTTCTGGCGGCGATGCTGCCGGATCTGAAAGTGACGCTGATCGAATCGACGGGGAAAAAAGCCGCTTTCCTAACCGATGCGGGCGAGGCTATGGGTCTGGACAACCTTGAGGTCATACCGGCGCGAATCGAATCGGTAGGGCTGACGGCGCCGCCGGACATCATCACGGCGCGGGCCCTCGCCCGGCTTGATAAATTGCTCGGCTACGGCTTTGGATTGCAAGGCGAAAACACGAAGTATTTCTTACTAAAAGGACAAGATGTTGAGGTTGAATTGACCGAAGCCGCTAAATCTTGGACTATGGACATTATTCGCCATCAGAGCGTGACCAGCCCTGAGGCGACCATTCTAGAGATCGGAAACCTCGCCCGTGTCCGCTGATACCCGCCGCTCCCCGCCGCGCGTTCTCGCCGTCGCCAATCAAAAAGGCGGCGTCGGAAAGACCACGACAGCCATCAACCTTTCAACGGCGCTCGCCGCCGTGGGCGAGAAAGTGCTGCTTATCGATCTCGATCCGCAAGGCAACGCCTCGACGGGTCTCGGGATTTCCGCCGCGGAACGGGGCGTGACCACCTATGAAGTGCTTTCGGGCGAATACAGGCTCGAAGCAGCGGTCATGGAAACGGATATTCCGGGCCTCTCGCTGGCCCCGGCGGGTGTCGATCTTGCGGGCGCGGAGATCGAGCTCATTGAGGCGGAGCGTCGCCATTACCGGCTCGCCGACGCGCTGGAAGAGTTCGCCGCCAGCGAAAAGGGCGCCGGCGTCACCTATGTGCTCATCGATTGTCCGCCCTCGCTCAGTCTTTTGACTATCAACGCACTCGCGGCGGCGCAGGCTGTGATGATCCCTCTGCAATGTGAGTTTTTTGCGCTCGAGGGTCTGTCGCAGATCATGCGCACCATCGAGACGGTGCGTACACGGATTAATACGGAGCTTGAGTTGCAAGGGGTGGTGCTGACCATGCATGACCGGCGCAACAATCTCACCAACCAGGTTGAGGCGGATGTGCGCGGGCATCTTCAGGACAAGGTTTACCGCACGGTCATTCCGCGCAATGTGCGCATTTCCGAGGCCCCGAGCCACGGCAAACCGGCGCTGCTTTATGATCTCAAATGCCCCGGCAGCCAAGCCTACATTCAGCTTGCCTCCGAAGTTATTCAGCGAGAGCGCCAACGTCCGAAAGCGGCGTAGAGAGGGATAGTCACAAATGGCCGTCGCAGCAAAAAAGAAAAGCGGAAACAAAGGGTTAGGGCGCGGCCTCGACGCTCTTCTGGGTGATGCGCCGCGCCCGCGGAAAACCGCAGAGAACGCCGCTGAAGCCGGCGATGCGCAGGCCGGCCCCAAGCGGGAATTGCCGATCGAATATTTGAAAGCAAACGCCGACCAGCCGCGGCGCGTCTTCGACAAGGACGCCATAGACGAGCTTGCCGCCTCCATCGCCGCGAAGGGTTTGCTGCAACCGATCCTCGTGCGCCCGAAGGGCAAAGACAATTACGAAATCGTCGCCGGGGAACGGCGCTGGCGCGCGGCGCAAAAGGCGAAGCTCCATAATGTCCCGGTTATCATCCGTGAACTGACAGATGAAGAAGCGGCAGAAATCGCGCTCATTGAAAATGTTCAGCGCGTGGATCTGAACCCCGTTGAGGAGGCTGCCGCCTATCGCCGCCTTGCGCAAACATATGGCCGCACGCAGGACGACATCGCCAAGGCCGTGGGCAAATCGCGCAGTCATGTCGCCAACATCATGCGGCTGTTGAACCTGCCGCAAAAAGCCATTGACGCGCTGTCATCCGGCGCCATCACCATGGGCCACGCGCGCGCCCTGCTCGGCTCATCCGCGCCGGCGGAAGCCTTTACCATCGTGCTGAAGCGCGATCTGTCGGTGCGCGAGACCGAGTCGCTGGTGCGCGAGGCGGAAAAGGAAATTCGCGACCCCGGCGCTCGCGGCAAGGATAAAAACAAAGCGAAAACAAAGACTTCCAGCAGCCCCAAAGACGCCGACACCCGCGCCCTGGAGCGCGATTTGTCGGCCATTCTGGGTCTTGAGGTGGCGATCGATCATTCCCGGAAGGGCGCCGGCGCCCTGACGCTCAACTATCTGACGCTCGATCAGCTCGATGATATCTGCCGGCGTCTGATGGGCGCCAATGCCTGATGGCGCAGGAGACGCAAGACAGCGCGCCTGGCGAACCGGCCGATACTGAAACTCTTCCGCCTGCTGACTTTGATCGCGTCGAGGACTTTTTCACCTCGCTGAACGACAACGCCGTTTTGCTGGCGGAGCGCCTGCAGGATCAGCTGGGATCGGTTACGGTATTCTATCAGCTTGGCGCCATCCTTTTCGCGCTCGGGCTCGGCTGGCTGGCCGCGCGTCCGGCGCGCACATCCCTCGCCCGCCGGCGCGACGCCCAAAGCGCGCTCCTGCTGGCGCTGGCCCGGCAAATGCCGTTCGCCATAGCGGCGGCGATATTGTGGATCGCCGTGCCGCTCTATTCTGCAGCCGGCCAGCCCTTGAGCGTGTTGCGCATCGCGGCCAGCCTGATGACGGCGTGGGTGCTGATCCGGCTGGTCGCCACTTTCGTGAAAGATCCGTTCTGGTCGCGAACCTTCGCGACGCTCGCCTGGGTGGTCGCGGCGTTGAACATCCTCCGGCTTTTGGGGCCGACTGTTGATTTCCTCGACCGATTGCAGCTGCCGCCCGGCGGGGAAAACGCCATCTCGGCGTTTGACGTTCTGTGGGCGATCGGACTGGCGATCATCCTGTTGTGGACGGCCTCTTTCATTTCAAGGCTGGTGCAGGGCCGCCTCGCCGCATCGGAAAAACTCACCCCTTCGGTGCGCGGACTTTTGGGCCAGCTTATTCAGATTGCCCTCTTCGCCGGCGCGATCATGTTTGCGCTCTCCGCCGCGCGGGTCAATCTGACGGGCCTCGCCGTCCTTACCGGCGCTATCGGCGTCGGCATCGGTTTCGGCCTGCAGTCGATCTTCCAGAATTTCATCGCCGGGATCATCATCCTTCTGGAAAAAACGCTCAAGGTCGGCGATTTTGTCGATCTGGAATCGGGCATCACCGGCGAGGTGCGCGAGATCAATGTGCGCTCCACGCTGGTCACGACAAACGACAATGTGGATATTCTGGTGCCCAATGCGGAATTTATCACGAACCGCGTCACCAACTGGACGCTGCGTGAGGTTTACCGGCGCATTCGGGTCCCGTTTGGCGTCGCCTACGGCACCGACAAGGACCTTGTGAAGAAGGCTGCGCTCGAAGCGGCGGAAAGCGTTCCGTACACGCTCAAAGACAATGCAAAACGCAAACCCGATGTCTGGTTGACGGGGTTCGGCGATTCAAGTCTCGATTTTGAACTGGTCGTCTGGCTGACGGGCGAAGCGGTGCGCCGGCCGGGCGCCGTCAACGCGGCCTATTGCTGGGCGATTGAAACGGCGCTCGCCAAATATGAGATCGAAATTCCGTTTCCCCAGCGTGACCTTCACATCAAACAGCCCGCTGAGATCGCCTTGAAAAGTTCGCCGCAAAGCTAGTTGGCGACAGTCATTAAACGCCAGTTATTGAGGCGCGAACGCGCCTATAAAAATGAGCGCCCAGAAGATAAAGCCGCAAAACAGCGCGCCAAAAGTATGAGCCGTCCATTTGGAATTTGCTTTAATGACCGCCGGGGCGTCGCGATTAAGCGAATTCACCCATAATACGAGCGGTACAAAAAACAAAAAGGCCAAACCAGAGGAAACGCCAGCGGCTAAAGCCCCAATTCCAGTTTCGTTTTCATATGCTCTGGACGCCAAGTTTCCGCCAATTGAAAAAATAATAACCCCTAGCGTCAATAATGCGCCAAGGATGACAGGCGCTTTTCTGGTCTCCTGTTGGCCGCGGATTTCTGCAAAAAGCGGATAAAACCAGATCATGGAAAAGAAAGCGCGCCAGAAGGGCATAATGGAGCGGTCTTCCTGAGCATTGACCCATCGCCAACAGCGCCACATCCAGAATATGGCGTAGAGTCCGACGCTGGCGATGCTGAGAATAATAAATTTTGTCAACGATACAGGATGCAATACGGATTGCGACATAAGTAGGTTGTCGCGCTTCAACTGCATGTAGATGGCCACGGGGAGGTAAATCAGCCCGGCAATCATTAACACGATGATGCCGATGTAAAACCAGTCCAGGTTGGAAATGTCAGCATTTCCCATATAAGTGAAGTCAAGATAGCCAAAATCATTCAGGTCACTGATTACCTGTTGGTATTCGTCTTTAAACTCTATGGGCGCTTCCGGAGAATAGGTCTTCAGACTGTAAGATAGAGTTGTGTCGCCATTGCTGATGTCTTCGCTGCGGCGAAAATCAAGATATGCGGACGCCAAATTGAATTCGGGCTCGCCTTCAAAGTCGCTAATGCCGGCCAGGACGAATTCATGATGATAATTTACAGGAAAAGGAAGCGCGATCGGGGCTGTCCTGTCGTGGAAATTGATGTCGCTGAGAACGCCAAGCACAGCATCCGCACGCAGAGGAAAAGCATCTTCAATCGCTTTACCGGCATAGGCTTCGCGGTCAAACGAATAGAACTCCCGTATAGTAATTTTGTTGGCTTCGCGATTGTCGTCGACCGAAATGTCTTCGGCGGCGACGATCCCCGGATATTGCCCCTGGTAATAGTTCAGGTAATCCAGTGAAAGCTGATGCAGGGACTTTGACTCCAATTGCCGCCTAAAGCTGTCAGCTTCCTGACCTGTATAATCTGAAACAACAGTCAATGAGACGCCGGAGGTCTCAAATTTTGAAAAATCAAAATGTTCTCTGACGGATTTTTCCGGACTGTCTTTTTGCGGCGGCGTGATCGCCCACAACGCGCCGTTTCCTAATTGCAGCGCCAGACCATACCCGTAATGGGGTTGTGCAATGTCCGGAAAAACGCCTCCCTGCGCGAAACTTGTCGGATCGTTCCAATATCTTTGACCGTTTACGGAATAAACGGCAATTGCATGATCAAATGCAAAAGGCGACGGCGCGGTGAGCGGCAACGCGTAGCCTGCATCATTATCTGTTAGCGCTACATGGGCGTCGACATTCAAAGCCCGTAATATTGCGACAAGCAACACGCTCTTGTCTTTGCAGTCGCCCCATCCCCGGGCGATAACGTCCTTTGGCGCGCGCGGCAAATGAGACCCCACGCCAGTTTCATCAGCGACATAGCGAATCTCATCTTGAACATAACGGATCGCCGCCGTAATTTTTTCATTCAGGCTTTTTTCAGCGTCTGAAATCCACGGCTGTTCTTCCGCAAAATTTTCAGGCAGCACAGTTTTCGCATCGTAATCGCTGACCAGGCTGTCAACGACTGTGCGCCAATCCGGAAATGTGGAAACCGATACATTTCCCCAATTTTCATAAGTTTGCGGCGTCGCGTCCTGGCTGGCGACAATCTCGGGATCTTCCAGCAGCCACAGATATTCGATATATCCATCGTTACTGGATGTTTCAGGCGTAAAATCTGTATTTTGATATTTAACAGTGAGCGGCTTATCCGCAGGCGACAAGATCCGATTCCGGTAAAATTCAAGCGGCACCGACCAGCTTGCTGATACGCCGGTGGAAAACTGACCCGGCCAAAGCGCTGACTGCGTGGTCCAGCTGACCTCGTAATCTACAATATCTCCGACACGGACATCTTCAACTTCCGCATATACGGTAAGATCGCCGTCCGTTACGCCGCTTGCCATATCGCTTTCCTGACGAGCGACTATGAAATCATCCGGCTTAAGCTTATCCAGCGTAACGCCGTCGCGAATAATGCGAACGCGGTGTACGGCAAATTCATCATCCAGCGGATCAAAACTGAACTGAAGTCTGGCGGCGTCTTCAAGACCAGTCCTGTTGACAACTTGAGAAGCGATGCGCCGGTAAAATACGTATCTTTCGTCCTCTATACGAACCTGAACATCAGCAATGAGAAAATAGAGGCCGTCTTGGGTCTCATTTAAGCGATTTTCTCGGGGAGCCGGCACGGTGGCCGGAATGACCCATGCAGGGGCGTCATTGAAAGAAATATCTGTAGAAGCGTGATCCGGTTGGCCAGCGGCCGTTGAAAGCAGCGCCATGAACAAGAAACAAAGACCAATGCTTTGCCGCATAAATGCGCGAATGATGTATAGTTTGAACAAAATGGCCCCCCGGCCGTACGCTACTTTAAAGCAGCAAGAATTCATTTTCTGCAGCGATAGTCAACCAATGCTGTTTACCATAACAGATTGACGTCAACCAAAGTTTGAGTCTTCCGGTAACGCGCCGTCCAGAAGCCAGCGCCGCGCCAACGCGACATCCGTAAACCCGCGCACCCGCCCGTCGGCGATTTCACGAAGCGCGCGTGAGCCGCTGGCGTAGGCGTCTTCGCCTTCCCGATCGACCGCCGCATCAGGCAGCACCACGGCTTCGCGCTCCAGCCCTGCCTCGATCACGGCGGGCATGACGTCGTTCACGAGCCACGCTTCGGATGCGTCGAAACTCGAGCGCAGAAAACGCAAATCCGCGAGCCAGTATCGAAAGGCGCCCGTGCGGAACAGGTCGCAAATATAGTCGATAACAGCGCGGAATTCGTCCTGGGTGTCGAACCGGTCGAACCAGACATCGGAAACAAGATTCAGATCCCTGTTGACGCCGACGATGGCGTAAACCTGATCATTGGCGCGGAAAAACGTACGTTGCGCGTCAATGGAAAATGCGCGCGTGACGTCTGGTTGGATTCGTTTCTGGGCGGCTTCGGCCATTCTCGATCGCACACCTTGAATTTTGTGTGATCTCCCCTTCGCAACGCCTATAGCAGCGTTGCGGCGCTGAATAAAAGACGCCGCCGCAAAATATTTTGCAAACGCATGATGGGTGAAGGAAGCCCGGAAACGCCCCTACCGCCGGGCCATCAGCGCCAGGCGCAACGCGGCGCGCTCGACGATCTCGCGTTGCGGCGCGCCGGTGGTTTTGGCGTCAAGTTCAGCGTCCACAAGCATGCGCAGGGCGTTGTCGATTTTGGCGCCGCGCCATTTGTAGAGGCGGTTTTCAAATGCGCGCTGTTCGGCGAAAAAAACCGGCGGGCGAAGCTTTTTCATGGCGGCGGCTGCGCTGTCGCCGGCGTCCATCAAATCGCCGGCGGTTTTGAGGCGGGCGAACTTGCGCTGCATGGCGCGCAGCAATCCGATGGGGCTGGCGCCGGCGGTGGAGGCCTTGTGCAGCGCGTCGGCGAGGCGTTCCGGCGCGCCGTCGGCGCAGGCGCCCGCGGTGTCGTCCATGGCGTCGCCGAGCCCGTCCACCAGCGAGGCGCGCACATCGTCCAGCGAAATTCCGGACGGGCCGGACCGCAATGCTTTCGGGCCTTTATAAAGAATGAGTTTTTCGATTTCCGCGCGCGAAAGACCGTGATCCTCGCCGAGGATGGAAACCACGAGATCAAGCGCGTCTTCTTCGAACCGCAGGTCTTCGGCGCGCGCCGCCTCTTGCGCCATGGCGCGCACATCCGCCGGCCCGTCGGCGTAGCACGGCAGTGCGGCGGCGGATTTGGCTTTTTCAAACGCTTTTCTGAGGCCGGATCGCGGCGTTAACTCGCCCGCCTCAATGATAACGAGGCCGTTCGGTTTCAAATGTCCGGAATCGAGGCCGTCGATCAGGACGCCGGCGGCCCTGGCGGCGCCTTCGCCGCTTGTCCGCACCCGGATGACCCGTTCGCCGCCGGTAAAAGACAGGGCCGTGATTTCATCGGCGAGGCGCGCCGGTTCGTCTTTCAAATCGGCGTCCGAAAGCTCGAGGTAATTAAATGGGTCCTTGAGGTCGGAAACGACGTCCCCGGCCAGCTTCATGGCGCGCTCGCGCGCAAGCCCGCTATCGGGACCATAAACAAGCACAGCCGCAATCGCCGGGTCGCGCCTGGCGAGAAAACCCTTGATGGCGCGGCCTTTCAGGGCGGTCATTCTTGATCGTATCGGGGCTTGATCACCTCGCCCCGGCGCGGCTCCACCAGTATGACGGAATCGTCAATCTCGGCTTCAAATTCATCCGGGTCCAGATTGCCGCGCTCTTCAGGCGGCGCAGAGAAACGCAACAGAAGATCGCGCTCGATTTCTTCGGCGAGTTGCGTGGCGGCTTTTTCGATGGCGTTCTTCTCCGCGAACAGGGTCGAGTATTGCGAACTGACGATGTTGTAGGAGGTGATCGATCGCGCGCTGCAGCGAAAGCGCTGCCCCGTCGTCTGATCGATAACCGTATAACGCCCCGTCAGCCGGTAATTGTAGCGCGTGACCGTGGCGTCGATCTGCACCGCCAGCCGCTCGGCGCGCTCATTGGCTTCCACAAAGAGCGAATAGCGCGGCGTTACGCCCTCGCCCGGCGTCATGCGCGCGTTCAACGCGTCGGTCAGGATCGGCGCCAGGGAATCCGGCGCGGCAACGCTCTCGACGCGGACCTGCCGGATGACCGGCGCCTGTCCCTCTGGCGTTGCGTAAATCGGCCGGAAACCGCAGCCGGTGAGAAGCAAGGCCCCGGCGGCCGCGAAAATCAGTTTTATTCTGTTTGGCATTGCTGTTGCGACCCCTGCCGCTCAATTGGCGACGATGTTGACGATCCGTCCCGGCACCACGACGACCTTGCGGATGGTCTTGCCGTCAGTATGGCGCTTAACCGCCTCGTCGGACAAGGCCGCCTGTTCCACAGTTTCACTGGGCGCGTCGCTCGCGACGGCGATTTCCGCCCGGCGTTTGCCGTTGACCTGTACGCCGATGACAATCTCGTCCCTGGCGAGCAGCGCGGGATCGGCCTTCGGCCAGGGCGCATCGCAGATGAGACCTTCGCCGCCCAGCGTCTCCCAGCATTCTTCGGCCAGATGCGGCGTAAACGGTGCCACAAGACGGGCCAGCGCGGCCAGCGCTTCAGCCTGCGCAAAAGCCTCGGCCTTGACGCTGTTCGCCGGCGCGCCGTCTTCTCTTTTCATGGCGGGCGTTTTCTTGAGCGTGTTCAGGAACTCGTAGATGCGCGCAATCGCCTTGTTGAACCGGAAATGCTCAATGTCGTCCGTGACGCCGGCGATGGCGGCGTGGGTGGCGCGGCGCAGGCCAAGGCCCGCCTCGTCAATGTTCGCCGGCGGGTTCGCAAGGTCATGGGGTTTCAGCGCGCCTTTGGCGGGCGCCACCGCGTCCCAGATACGATTGATCAGTTTCCACGCGCCCTCGACGCCGGAATCGGTCCACTCCACGTCGCGCTCGGGCGGGGAGTCCGACAGCATGAACCAGCGCGCCGCGTCCGCGCCGTAGGTTTCGGCGATGGCTTCGGGGGAGACCACGTTCTTTTTCGATTTCGACATCTTTTCGATGGGGCCGATTTTCACCGGCATGCCGTTATCGGCGCGTTTGGCGGCGCCTTTTTCAAGAACAACGTCCTCGGGCAAAAGCCATTCTCCGTTGTCTTCGTCTTTGAACGTCGCATGCACCACCATGCCTTGCGTGAACAAATTGGCGAAGGGTTCGTCTACGGAGGAATAACCGCAGGCCTTCATCATGCGTGAGAAATAGCGCGCATAAAGCAGGTGCAAAATCGCGTGCTCGACGCCGCCGATATACTGGTCCACGGGCAGCCATTGATCGACGGTTTCGCGGTCGACGGGTTTATCGTCCGGCTGCGAGGCGAAGCGCGCGAAATACCATGAGGAATCGACAAATGTATCGAACGTGTCGGTTTCACGCCGGCCTTTCCCGCCGCATTCCGGGCAGTCCACATGTTTCCATTCGGGGCGCCGATCGAGCGGGTTTCCGGGGACGGAAAAGTCCGCCTCCTCGGGGAGTTTCACGGGCAGGTCTTTTTCAGGCACGGGCACGATCCCGCAGGCGTCGCAATGAATCGCGGGGATCGGGCAGCCCCAATAGCGCTGGCGCGAAACGCCCCAGTCGCGCAGGCGATATTGCGTAACGCCCTTTCCCAGCCCCATCGCCTCGATCTTTTCGATGGCTGCGGCGATGGCGGCGTCAATCGGCAGCCCGTTCAGAAACTCTGAATTGAACAATACGCCGGGCCCGGTATAGGCCGCGCCGTCAAGCGAGAAGCCGGCGGCGTCCGCGCCCTCCGGCAAGACCACCGGCGGGATCGGCAGGCTGTATTTTGTAGCAAAATCGAAGTCGCGCTGGTCATGCGCCGGACAGCCGAAAATCGCGCCTGTGCCGTAGCCCATCAATACGAAGTTGGCGACATAGACCGGCAGCGTTCGCTCATCGAACGGATGGGCCGTTTCCAGCGCGGTCTTGTAGCCTTTCTTCTCCGCTTTCTCGATTGCCTCTTCGGATGTGCCCGCGCTCGCGCATTCGGCGATAAACGCCGCCAGATCCGTATCCTTTTCGGCCAGTTTTACGGCCAGCGGATGATCCGGCGAGATGGCGATGAAGCTTGCGCCAAAAAGCGTGTCCGGCCGGGTCGTGAAAACCTCGATCCCGTCCTCAAAACCCGCAGGCGTTTTTATTTCCGTGGCGAAAGGAAACTTTATGGCCGCGCCTTTGGACTTGCCGATCCAGTTTTTCTGCATCAGGCGGACATTGTCCGGCCAGCCGGAAAGGCGCCCGTCATCCAGCGCCGCCAGCAGGTCTTCGGCCGCATCGGTGATCCTGAAAAACCACTGCGAAAGTTTGCGCCGCTCCACGGCCGCGCCCGAGCGCCAGCCCTTGCCGTCGATTACCTGTTCATTGGCCAGAACGGTCTGGTCCACGGGGTCCCAGTTGACGAGGCTTTCCTTGCGGTAAGCGAACCCCTTTTTCCAGAAATCCAGAAACATGCGCTGCTGGTGAACGTAATATTCCGGATCGCAGGTGGCGAACTCGCGCGACCAGTCGATGGCGAGGCCCATTTTTTTCAGCTGCCCGCGCATGATGTCGATATT
Source organism: Hyphococcus sp. (assembly GCF_965228385.1). Lineage (GTDB taxonomy): Bacteria > Pseudomonadota > Alphaproteobacteria > Caulobacterales > Parvularculaceae > Hyphococcus. The sequence goes on from NZ_OZ245810.1 coordinate 3,174,691, forward strand.
GCCGTATGTCCACTTGGCCGGATGCGATCCGGTTTGCATGGCGGCGTTTTCGGCCGGCATGCCGAATGCGTCCCAGCCCATGGGGTGCAACACATTGAAACCGGCGGCGCGCTTGTAGCGCGCGATGACATCGCCCATGGCGTAGTTGCGCACATGGCCGATATGGATTCGCCCCGATGGGTACGGGAACATTTCGAGGACGTAATAATTTGGCCGCGCATCGTCCGCGCGCGTTTCAAAGGATTTTTCCTGCGCCCAGCGTTTCTGCCATTTGGGTTCGGATATTTTGGGATTGTAGCGGGACATCTTCAAATTCTTTCGGATACAAAAAAAACGGCGCGTGCGCGCCGTTTTTCAACCATTCCGGCGTGCGTTGCTAGTCGTCAATGACGTTTAGGCGCAACTGGCGCGCGCGCGAAAGGATCGCATTTTCAATCTCGCGGCCCGTGGCCGGGTTGACGCTGGCGTCGACCCAGTCGCCGGCTTCGGATCTTTCCTGACGGAAAACGGAAACCCTCAGCGCGTCGGCCCGCAAGGCGCTGTCCAGAATATAGACATTGGTCTTGAACCGTTCGCCCGGCGCTTCCGGATTGACGTACCAGTCGGTGATGATCAACCCGGCGATGGGGTCGGCCGAGAAAACGGGCAAGAAATCAAGCGTTTCAAGCGAGGCCGCCCACAAATAGCGGTTCACGGTTGTGGCCTGCGCGCCGCGGCCGGATTTATAATCCGCCAGCGTGGCGTTGCGGTCGCGATCGGCGCTGTTGCCGCCGCAGGCAGCCAGACCAGCCGCGCCGGTCGCAAGCGCTAAAACTTTGATTAAATTTATATATTCCGGCTTCATAGACTGAAATCCTGTCATTCGGCGGTCATTCCGGGAAAGCGGCGCTGCGTTGTCGGCGCAAAAGCCGTGGCTTTCCTACCACAAACCGCTAATTACACAACGGGGCCGCATCGCTTTGCTTGAACCATGGTGAAGGCGGCGCCATTATATCGCGTGGTCATAAAGCGTTTAACTTTATGCCGTTAACCGTAGTGCGTCATCAGGGCGAAAATGGGGTTGGCTCTGATTTTGAATTGCGTCTGTCCAGCCGGCAGCGGTTGGATTAACGGAACGGCGGCGGGCTGGTGATCGCAAGGGGCGTTGCGTTGGGAGACGACGCCGGACTTGGGGAAGTTCGGCATGGTGTGCAAATGGTTGTGTGGGAATGGTTTTTATCATCTGTTTCCGTGGCAACCGAGATGAATGACAACGCGGCCGCCCTTACGACAAGACGGCCGGAACGAAAACGGAAATAGAAGACCGATGACCGGCCTTTTGAGAGCGTTGATTGGCGTTAGCGCCGCGGCTTTGACCGCGGGCGCCGCCTATGGCGCGGACCCGGTCGAAATTGACGTTGAAGGCGAAGCCAGCGCCGCGGCCGGCCTGGCGGACGGCGATGCGAAGGCCGATGCAAACGCGCGCCTCAAGGTCACGGGATCAAGCATTCTCGATAATGGTATTGAGATCGGCGCCAGCGTGATGGCCCGGCTCGACGGCGATCAGCCGCGCCAGATGTTTGCCGGCGGACGGTATTCCAGCCTGTTGCTCGGCGGCCCGCGCGGCGTCGCGCCGGCGGAAAGCGATGTTTATCTTCAGGGCGCGTCAGCCTATGTGAAGGGCGGTTTCGGGCAGGTGATTGTCGGCCGCGATCAGGGCGCGGCGCGCATCTTCGCCGTCAAGGCGCCGACGATTTTCTCGTCGGTGAACATAAATGATTGGCAGACGGATCTTTCCGGCCTCAACGATATCCATACGATCAATGATTTCACCGGTTACGCGACCAAGGTGACGTATATGCCGCCGGCGAATTTCCTCGGCGGCGTTTTCGGCGGCTTGCAGCTTGGCGTTTCCTATTCGCCCGTGCTGCGTGAATGCGGCGATCTTTTATGCGCCCCGGAATCCGGTTTCGTGATCTCGCCCAACGGGGTGATGCTCACGGAAACCAGTAAATGGGATGACGCCGTTGAAGCCGCGCTTTATTACGAAAAAGGCATCGGCGTCGGGTCGGACCGGCTGTTCCTTGGCGTTGGTGCAAGTTTTGTGACGGCGAGCGAAGATACGCGAACGCTCTCGACCGCTTTTGACGATTACGAAGCGTATTCTGTCGGGCTGAATCTCGCCTATCGCGGCATTACGCTTGGCGGCTCGGTGAAAACAACGAACGCCGGTCTCGCCTCGCTCGAGGACGATGGTTATCTGGCTTTCGACGCCGGCGTAACGTTCCGCACGGGCGAGGATTCCGGCGATGTCGCCTTTATGCTTGGCGTCGGCCAGTCCGAGGCGAACACCATCGGATCCAATCCGATTGATCCAACTCTTTTCCGTGATACGCGCTCTGCTCAAGCAGGCGTGTCCTATGTTCTTGGCCGCGGCATCACGGTCGGCGTCGCCGGCCAGTATGTCGAAGCCAAGAAACCAGTGGCTGCAGGCGGCCCCGAAGAAGCCGCCACGGTCGTGATCGAAAGCTCGATCAAATTTTAAGTTTCTAAGCGCCTGCGATGCTTAGAGGGGATATGAACCGGGGCGGCTTTATGGCCGCCCCGTTTTCTTTCAACACCGGGGAAAACCGGGTGATGCCAGGCTGCCCATATGCGGCTACGTTCAAGCTTTGACGCAGACTGGTCACACCAGGACGGAGGCGCCGATGTCGCGTACGAACAATCACGTGGATTATATTGAGTTCGCTGCGGAAGATCTCAAAACCGTGCAGGCGTTTTACGCGGCCGCTTTTGGCTGGGCGTTTCAGGATTGGGGCGAGACCTATACCAGCTTTTCTGGCTCGGGACTTGAGGGTGGTTTTCGCGGCGGTGAGAAGCCGCAATCCGGCGGCGCGCTGGTCATTCTTTATGCGGACGAGCTTGATGCGAGCGAAAAGCGCGTCATCGACGCCGGGGGCGAAATCATCGACCATCACGATTTCCCAGGCGGCAGGCGGTTTCATTTTCGCGACCCGGCCGGCAATGTGCTTGGCGTCTGGACGATCGCGGAAACAGCCTAGTTATCGCAAAAACGCGCTGATCGCCGCGATCCCGGCGATATTCGGTCCCGCCAGAAGATGGGCGTTGCCGGCGTTGACGCCGCCCAGCGCCAGAACCGGTATTGGCGATCCGGCCGCGAGCATGCGCAATCGCGCCGGGCCGGCCGCTATGGCGCCGGGATGGCTTTGCGTCGCGAAGGCGGGCGACAACAGCGCCGCATCGGCTCCCATGGCGCCGGCGCGTGTTAGCGCGTCTGCGTCATGACACGCCGCCGTCAGGATCAGATGTTTCGGAAAATCGGCGCCGGGCGCATGCCAGCGCGGAAAATGCACGCCGTCTGCGCCAATTTTTTCGGCCAGCGCCATATCCGCGCCGATCAGGAGTTTGACTCCGCGCGCTGCGCAGATCGACTTGAGCCGGGCCGCCAGATGCGCCCGTCCGGGCATCCGGTAGTCTCTGAAAATAAGGGCTGAATTTTCCGGCAGACTTCGGGCAATGAGTTCTGGATGCGGCGCGCGCGCCTGGTCCGTCAGAAAAGCGAGACAAAACGGCGGCGCGGCGCCCGATCGGCGTTTGAGCGAATGCGCGGCGGCTGCTAGCCTTGCCGCCCGCGAACGGAGCCCCAGATGCCGGACAGTGTCCAAAACGCCAATCCTCAAAAGTCCGGTGTTGACGTGCAGGCAAATCTTGCGGCGATCAAGGCCGGGATCGAAAAAGCGCTGAAAGAGGCCGGCCGGCCTTCCGGCGCCGTTACGCTGACTGCGGTATCCAAACAGCATGACGAAACGCGCATTCTCCAGGCGCTTGACGCCGGGCATCGCGTTTTCGGTGAAAACCGGGTTCAGGAGGCGATGGCGAAATGGCCGCCGCTACGGGACAAATTTCCCGATATCGAGCTAAGGCTCATCGGCCCCTTGCAAACGAACAAAGCCAAAGAAGCTGTCGCCTTATTTGACGTTATCGAAAGCCTTGACCGGCCGAAGCTCGCCAGAGCGCTGGCGAAGGAAATGGAAAATCAGGGAAAACGCCCGGCTCTGCTCATTCAGGTCAATACCGGCGAAGAGGCGCAGAAGGCGGGCGTCATCCCGGCCGAAGCGGATGCGTTTATTGCCGAATGCCGTGACGGGATGGGACTGCCCATTGAGGGTCTAATGTGCATCCCCCCGGCGGATGACGATCCCGCCCCGCATTTCGCGCTTCTGGAAAAAATCGCCGCCAGAACCGGGTTGCAAGCGCTCAGCATGGGCATGAGCGCCGACTACGCTATTGCCGCGCAACTTGGCGCAAGCCATGTTCGGGTAGGTTCGGGGGTCTTCGGGCCAAGGCCGCAAGCCTGATTTTTCGCGGCCTAACGAAAAGTTGTGTGAGATGTGAATTTCAATATCACGTCATTCAGCGCTATGACCCGCGCTGAGCCATATTGAGCAGGAACAGGCGGACCAGTGATGAACAGGGTTAAAAAAATTCTCCTCGTCGATGACGACGCCCTTCTTCGCGATACGCTGATCGATCAGTTTGGCGTTCACGATGAATTCGCCGTCGAACCTGTCGAGACAGCGGCCGCAGCCATCGACCGCGTCCGCGAGGAAGCGCATATTGATCTTATGCTGCTGGATGTCGGCCTGCCCGATATGGACGGACGCGAAGCCTGCCGCATTATGCGCAAGAACGGTTTCAAGTCGCCGATCATCATGCTTACCGGCGCGGACAGCGAGGCGGATACAATTCTGGGGCTCGACGCCGGTGCAAACGACTATGTCTCCAAACCGTTTAAGTTCAGCGTCTTGCTGGCGCGGCTGCGCGCCCATTTGCGCAGCCATGAACAAAGCGAAGACGCCGTTTTCAAAGTCGGCCCTTATGAATTTCGCCCGGCGGTCAAAATGCTCGTGACGCCGGAGGACAAAAAAATCCGCCTTACCGAAAAGGAAACCTCGATACTCAAATTTCTTTATCGCGCCGGCGGCAAACCCGTCACCCGCGACGTGCTGCTCGATGAAGTCTGGGGTTATAATTCCGGCGTGACGACGCATACGCTGGAAACGCATGTCTACCGCTTGCGTCAGAAAATCGAGCCGGAGCCGTCAAACGCGTCAATCCTGTTGACCGAAAGCGGCGGGTACAGATTATCACTTTAGGAAATCGGGAATGACGGTCACAATTTATCACAATCCGCGTTGTTCAAAATCACGCCAGACACTGTCGTTGTTGGAAGAAAAGGGCGTCGCGCCCGAGATTGTACTCTATCTCGAAAACCCGCCAGCCAAGACGGTCCTGAAGTCGATTGTGCAAAAACTGGGGGCGTCCAGCGCACGCGATATCATGCGCGTAAAAGAGGCGCCCTATATCGAGCTTGAGCTTGCAAATGTCGACGCGGAGACAGCGCTGATTGACGCCATGGCGGAGCACCCAATTCTCATCGAACGTCCGATTGTGGTAAATGGCGACAAAGCCGCAATCGGGCGCCCTCCCGAGAATGTGCTCGATATTTTATAAGCGCTAAAGTCGTTCATTCCGATCAAGCTTTTTCAAGAGCGCGTTCGCCCGGCTCCGGTAGCCGCGCTTGGTGTTGGCGTCCATTTTTTCCCATGTTTTATACATTTGGCCCAAACGCGGATTGCCTTTCAGTTTCTTTTCGTTACGGGCCAAAAAATCCCAATACAGCGCATTAAAAGGACAGGCGTTTTCTTCTGTTTTTTTCGTGACGGCGTATTTGCAGTGTTTACAGTAATCCGACATGCGATTGATATACGCGCCGGACGCCGCATAGGGTTTTGACCCCAGTGCGCCGCCGTCGGCATATTGCGACATGCCGATCACATTTGGCGCCTCAACCCATTCGAACGCGTCGATATACACAATGAGATACCATTCGTGCACCTCAAGCGGGTCGACGCCGGCCAGCATGGCGAACGTACCGGTCACCATCAAGCGCTGAATATGATGCGCATACGCCTCTTCGCGAGTTTGCGACACAACCTGGCGAATGCAATTCATATCGGTTTCGCCGGACCAGTAGAACCAGGGCAGCGCCCTTTCAGCGCCGAGAAAATTCTGTTCCGTATAATCCCCGTCGCCCAGCCAATAAACGCCGCGCATATATTCGCGCCAGCCAATAATCTGGCGGATGAAACCCTCGACGGCGTTCAGCGGCGCATGGCCGTCCGCATAGGCTTTTTCAGCGCGCCGGCAGACCTCCATGGGACGCAAAAGCCCGACATTGATATAGGGCGAGAGGAGAGAGTGGTATAAAAACCGTTCGTCTTGCAGCATTGCATCTTGATAATCGCCAAATAACGGCAGCGCATTCTCGATGAAATCGTCGAGGGCTTTGAGCGCGTCTTCGCGTGTGACTGCGAAACGGAAAGGCTCAATGTCGCCAAAATGACCTTCGCAATGCTTCTGAATTAAACGCATCGTATTTTTTGTGATTTCATCAGGCGCGGCGCCGAAGGGCTTGGGGATGAAAAGATCAGGCGCTGCAGGCTTGCGGTTTTGTTTATCGTAATTCCATTTGCCGCCCTCCGGCTCATCACCGTCCATCAAGAGGCCGGTTTTCTTACGCATCTCGCGATAAAAATATTCCATGCGCAGCGTCTTGCGGCCCTTCGCCCATGTTCTGAATTCTTCGATAGAGGCTACAAACCGGTCATCGTCGCGGACCTCGACTTGCAAAGAGAGCGCGTCTCGCCACCCTTTTACTTCGTTGACAACGCGCCTTTCGCTTGGTTTCGTAACGACAATGCTTTCCACATTGTGTTTTGAAATCGAGGCTTTTAGAAAATCTGTAAACGATTGAAAATCGTTGCCGTCATCAAGGCGTATATAATCAACCTTGTATCCTTTGGCCTTGAGCGTTTCCGCAAAATGACGCATGGCGGAAAGCACAAATACAATTTTCTTTTTATGATGCCTGACGCTCGTGATCTCATTGTAGAGTTCCGCCATAACGATGACGTCTTTGGTTTTGCGCGCATCCTTGAGGCTGGAGATGTCGAGCGACAGCTGATCGCCCATGATCAGGATCAGTCGCGGTCCGCTCACCATTCGATCCTGCGCCCCGCATAATCAAAAAAACCGCCTGATTGGTTTGGCTGCAATCCGGCGATAACCCGCAGCAGGTTTTCCGCCGCCTCTTGCGGCGTGGCGGTGTATCGCCCGCCCGCGAATTTCTCGGTCAGCGGCGTCTTAACCGTACCGGGATGCAGCGCCACAATAATGGAGCGCTGATTGCGCCGCGCCTCTTCAATGGCGGCGCAGCGAACAATCTGGTTCAGCGCCGCTTTTGAAGCGCGGTAGCTCATCCAGCCGCCGAGCCGGTTGTCGCCAATCGACCCGATGCGCGCCGAAAGGGTTGCGAATACGGTGCGTTCGCGCCGTTTTAGAAGCGGCATGAAATATTTGAACGCCAGGGCCGCGCCAATCGAGTTCACGGCGAATGCATGCTGCAAATGACTGGCGTCTATTTCACGGAACGCCTTTTCCGGAGCGTCGCCGCCGGCCACCAGGATGCCGGATGCGTTAAAAATAATGTCGAATTGAATATTGTCAGCCGCAAACATCTCTGCGGCGCGTTTCACGCTGTGTTCCTGCGACAGGTCCAAACCATCGTCGCGCCGGCTGAGCCGGCGCAGGTCAATGCAATTCTTGTTGCGCTCCAGTTCCAGCGCTATGGCCGCGCCGAGCCCGCCAGATGCGCCGATAACAAGCGCACGGAACGGCTCGCTCCCGTTTGCCAAATCATACTCCCAAAGTCAGCCTGCGGCGCCCTCTTCTACGATCGCATCAAGCGCGCCGTTTATTTTCTGAAGCGGGCCGCCCGCTTGTTGCTCAATACCGTAATTTTCGAAGACTTGCGTCATATCATGACGGATAATGCTGACGGAACCGTCTTCATTTTCAACAACGAGAATCTTCAATGGCAGTTCCAGCCCCATGGACTGGTCCGCCTGCATGACGGGCGTCCCGCCTTGCGGGTTGCCAAAAATAATCAATGTTGTCGGCCGCAAGCTCTGATCGACAGACGCCGCGCCGGCGGCGTGATCGATGACGGCGAATGTCCTGAAGCCGCGCGCGTCAATAGCCGATTGAATCTGCGCCAGCGTGCTTTCAAAGCCGGCGTTGCTTGTGGTGCGTTCAATGGCGGCGCCGCCGCTGACGCCGTATGCGCCGGATTCCTGCGTTGACGGCGCAGAACAGGCCGTGAGCGTTACAAGCGCCGCGCTGGCGATAAATACTGTCTTCATCGATGTTTCCTTCCCGCGATCAGCCTTTCAAGAGCGTTTCAATTTCAGCACGGCGGCGCATCAATGCGCTATAGCCTTCTTCAATGAATTCGTCGGCCCGGTCGAAAGCCGTCGGCATGGCGTCGCGCATATCCGGCTGAATACAGATCTCCGGCGGGTCGATTTTCGCCCGCGCCCTGGCGAGCTGCATCTGAAAAATGTCGGCGGCGGCGTAGGCGGTCTCAAAAAGATGCGGTTGCGCCTTGGCGCGGGCCTTGGCGAACTCGAATTGGCGTTCAATGGCGGTGCGGGTATCGTCGATCAGCTTTGCAACGGCCCCGGTTACGCCTTCAGGTTGAGACGTGTCGGCCGGCGCCAGCGCCGGCAAGGCGGGGGGCGGCGCATCGAACCTGTCGAGGACGCGCGGGACGGCGTTAAGGTCCACCGAGATCACTATGTCCGCGCCCATTTGGCGGGCCTGCGAAACTGGCGCGGGGTTGGCGAGCGCGCCGTCCACCAGCCAGCGGTCGTTCATCCGCACGGCGTGGAATACAACAGGAATGGCGCTGGACGCGCGCGCAGCGTCTATGACCGATCCGGAAGTGATAGCGATCTCTTCGCCTGTGGCGAGATCCGCGGCGACCGCGACAAATGCCGCGTCTAAATCTTCAATATTCTTGTCATAGCCGCGAAACGCCTCGAAGGCCGGCGATGTATCGACAAATCCGCCCCGATGGACCTTGAGCGTAAAGCGCTGCAACGCCGATAGCGGTTTCAGCATACGCGCCCAGCTCTCAAACTCTTCCAGCGCGCCGATAAGGTGCGCGCCGCCCACCAGCGCGCCGACCGAGCATCCGGCGATCACATCAGGCTTCACGCCCATGTCGTTCAGCGCCCGTAAAACGCCGATATGGGCCCAGCCGCGCGCGGCGCCGGAACCCAGCACCAGCCCCAATTTCTTAGCCCCCGATTTCTTGGCCATAGTCGTCTCCGTCCCGGCGCGTTGAGCTAGATGCGCGGTCTTTGCGTTCATCAACCTGTGGAAATCTAGCAGGATTTTTGAACGCCGCAGATAAGGATTTCAATCTGATAAGCAATGTTCAAGCGGTAGCTTCAATCTACGAACACAAGCATAGTGCGCGGTTCGAATCACGTTTTCCTTGGAGTAATTGCGTGTCTGGCGTCGAGCAGATCAAACCGCATAGCGAACCAGAGCCTGCGCGCGCCGAGAGCGCGCCGCGTCCGCATACGCGCGAAGAAATCGCGGCCTTGATGGACGCCGCTGCAGGCAAGGCGGAAAAGCGCCGCCGCCGCGAGGGCGGATTGCTGAATGCGACATCCTTTTGGTTGTTGTGGGCCGGCGTGTTCGTCGCCATCGCCGCGATTGTTTACGTGATCTTGAGCGCGCGCGATGCGGGCGGGGCCGGCGTCATTCTGGCGGGCGGCCTGGCGTTATTGATCGCTGTCTTCCTGACCGGCGCGGCGATGAAAATGTTTTCGCCTGTCCTGATCACCGGCATGCTGTTGCAGCGTGCGACGGGGAAACGGTCAGGCGAGGCTGCGGAGCTCGCCGGATCGGAAATCCTGGGCGCGCTGGGACTGGCGGAACGCGTTCTCGACGGCGATCCGGACGCCCGGCTTGTGGCGCGCCGCGACGGCGTCGTTACGTACGCCAACAAGGCGTATTTCGCGCTCGCCAAAGACGCAGGCGTCATGGGCCCCGCCGGATTGCCGCCCAGAATTGACAGGCTTTTCGCACAGCAAGGCGCGGAAGCCACAAAATTATTCCGCCTGTGCAAGGCGGCGAAAAGCGGCGAGGCAGGCGAAGAAATTATCTACCAGATCATGGGTATCGCCGGCGGCGGCGCGCGCCGGCGTTTTGAAGTGAGCGTGCGTCCCATCCGCACGGCCGAAGATCATGTGGTCTGGCGATTGCGCGAATTGCCTATAGAAGAAAGAGAACATGACGCGCTGGCGGCCGCATATGCGGACCTGCCGCAGCCCGTATTCGCACTTGAAAAATCCGGTCAGGTCGCCTGGTCCAATGCTGCGCTGCGCGACAAGCTGGGCGCCCGGCGCGGGGATATCGGCAATATTGATGACATTATTCTCGGCGAGACGCGCGATCTCGTCAGCGCCATGTGGCGGATTGATCGTACGCCTGAAGAAGCGCAGGTGCGCCGCATCGATCTGGACCCGGCTTCGGCGGTCTTCTGCGCGTTTCGCCGCGGCGGCGTCGGCGAAGGTTATGTCTGCGTGAGCGTCACTGTCGATGAATCCGCCGATCAGGTCGAAGAAGTTACGCTGTCGGGCGATATTTCGGAATCGCCCTTTGGCGTCGCCATCATCGAGGGAGAGATCAATCGCGACGGCCGCGTTGTGGAAGCGAACAAGGCTTTTATCGACGCGTTTGGGGCGCAAAGGAAAAATACGCCGCTGGCGAAATGCGCCGGCGCGGCGGCGCTGGAAGAGCTTGCGGATGAAATTCGCCGCAAGACGCGCGCGGGCGGCGCGCCGAAACCTGTCGAAACGACTGTCGGTCAGGGCGTCGGCGCGCGAACATTTGCGTTATATGCGCGGCCCGTAAAACGACGGCGCGGCTCATACGGCGTACGCAGAACGCTGCTTTATTCCGTCGATGTGACCGATCGCAAACAGATGGAGGAAGAGTATGCGCAAGACCAGAAACTGCGCGGCATAGGCGAGCTGGCGAGTAAGGTCGCGCATGATTTCAACAACTATTTGCAGGTTGTTATCGGGCATTGCGAAAGGCTGATGCTAAAACATCCAGCTGGCGATCCGGCCTATCAGGACCTTGTGCAGATTCGTGAAAACGCCCAGCGCGCCGCCAACACGACAAAGCAATTGCTGGCGTTCTCGCGCAAACAGACGCTGCAACGCGAAGTGCTGTCCATTACAGAAGTCTTGCGCGATTTCTCACCATTCCTGACGCGCTCGATCGGCGAGAAAGTCAAGCTGGAGCTTATCAACGGGCGCGCCCTGCCAACGATCCGCGTTGACCGCCATCAGCTCGAAACGGCGCTTATGAATCTGGCCGTGAACGCACGCGACGCCATGGCCCCGAAAGGCGGCAGGCTGATCGTTCGCACAACGTGTCTTGATGCGGAGGAAATCAAGAGCCGCCCTATTCAGGGGCTGCTCGATCAGGATTACGTTCTTGTGGAAATCGAGGACACAGGACCGGGCGTGCCCCCTGCGCTTGTAGACAAGATCTTCGACCCGTTTTTCACAACCAAGGCGAGCGGCAAAGGCACCGGATTGGGGCTTTCCACCGTTTATGGGATTATTCGCCAGCTGGACGGCGTGATCGCCTTAAAAAACGAACCGGACAAGGGCGCCTGTTTCGAAATCTATCTCCCCGCATATGAAACAGACGCTCCGGATGCGGAAAAACCACGCCCGGAATCGCGCCCTGCCCGTTCCCGTGAGCCGCAGGATCTCACCGGCGCCGGCCGCGTGCTTGTCGTGGAGGATGAAGACCCCGTCCGCGCCTTTGTCGTCGCGACGCTGACAGATTGCGGATATGACGTTGAACAAGCCGAAGACGGCGAAGACGCGCTTGAAATTCTTGAAGACGATAAAGATTTCGATCTTGTGATATCGGACGTGATGATGCCTGATCTCGACGGGCCCTCAATGATCGCCAGGGCGCGCGAGGAGCTGGCGTTGAAGTCGAAGGTCATTTTTATGTCAGCCTATGCAGAAGCGGCTGTTCGCGATCAACTCGATATCATCAAGGGCGCGGGCTATATACAAAAGCCTTTCACGCTTCAGGGTATCGCTGAGACGGTGAAAACAACGTTGTTTCCTGTTGACGAAGGCGATGCGGAATAAAACGCGCGGGCGGCGCGGCGGACACGAAACTATCGGCATAAAGGCGGCGCATGCGGCAAATCGTATTCGACCTCGAGACAACTGGATTTAAATTTTCAGAAGGCCACCGGATCGTCGAGATCGGCGGCATAGAACTCGTCAACGGCGCCGTAACCGGGCGTAATTTTCATACTTACGTCAATCCCGAGCGCGACGTGCCCGATGGCGCGTTTCAGGTTCACGGCCTTTCCGCGGCGTTCCTGAGCGACAAACCGTTATTCGCGCATGCCAGCGTTGCGCAGGCTTTTCTGGATTTTGTCGGCGGCGCGCAGCTCGTCGCCCATAATGGCATAGGGTTCGACCTGCCGTTTTTAAACGCAGAGCTTGAGGCGGCCGGCCTGCCCATACTGGACCGCGAAAACATTGTGGATACGTTGCATATGGCGCGGCGCAAATTTCCCGGCGCGCCAGCCAGTCTCGATGCGTTGTGCTCCCGGTTCGGCATCGACACGGCGATGCGTGAACGCGATGGTCACGGCGCTTTGCTCGACTCGCGATTGCTGGCGGAAGTGTATATCGAGCTCACCGGCGGCGCGCAGGCGGGGCTTGATTTCCGGCGCGAAGACAGCCGCCCGGACGCATCAGGCGCGGTCAAGGGCCGGCAACCGGCCAGGCAAAGACCGCAAAAACTGCCGCCCTTGATAACACAGCAGGAAAAACGCGCTCACGATGCATTCGTCGCCGAACTTGGCGAGGGCAGCCTGTGGCGCAATCGCGCCGTCTAACCCGTTTTGTCTAGGATGCTGTCTAGGACGCAGGCGCTGCTTCCGGCGCATTCGCTTTGCGTTGCGCATTCGCGATGTAGATCGCCATAAAATCAATAGGCTCCAGCATCAGCGGCGGGAAATTGCCGTTGCGCGTTGCGTCGGCGACGATCTGGCGCATGAAAGGGAACAAAAGCCGCGGACATTCAACCATCATGACCATTTCAAGCTGGTCTTGCGGCACGTTCTTGATTTCGAAAACGCCTGCATAAGTTGTCTCAACCACGAACATGGGCTCATCTTGCTCGCCGCGATTGGCGCGACCCGCCACGGAAAGCTCTATCTCATACTGGTTGGCGTTGAGCGTGCGGCCCTGAACATCGACGTTCACATCGATTTTCGGCGCTTCATTGGACTGGTAGACCGCCGGTGCGCGCGGATTCTCGAATGACAGATCCTTAACATATTGCGCGAGCACTGTGAGCGACGGCGGGTTGTTCGGATCAAATCCTTGCGGATTGGCGGCATTGTTCGGGTTGGCTGGCGTATCGGACATGTGTGATCGCGTTCCGTCTTGGTCAGGAAAAAAAGGGCTCATACACGCCCAACCGGCGCCCCGCAACCCGCACCGCGCTTACGGGTAAGGCTCGCGCCGCGAGTCCCGCACGACAATGCGGGCGCGGATGCGGGTCAGCGCGTATCGTGCGAGCGCGCGCCGCACCGGCGGCACAAGCAGCGAAAACCCGATGGCGTCTGTTATAAAGCCCGGGGTCATCAAAAATGGCGCCGCGACAATCAAAAGCGCGCCGTCAACAGCGGAATCGATGGGCAAGCGGCCCGTTTGAAGATCGCCTCTGGCGCTGTTGAGGGCCGCGAGCCCCTGCAATCGGATTATGAAGCCGCCAAGAAAGGCGGTAAAAATGCAGGCGGCGATCACAGGAATGATCCCGAATGCGTCGCCTGCGGCCAAAAGCACGTAGATTTCTGCAATCGGGCCGATAATAAACAGTGCAATCAGTGCAAACAACATGGGATCCTAGTGAATTTTATCGTGTTTGCCCCTATATAGGATGTGCTTGAGCAAAATTAAGCTTTTCGAGCCAAAATTGAGTTATGGATCCAGTACTTCTCTTTTTCGCGGGCGTTACGGCGTTCATTATTTTCCGTCTCATTTCAGTCATGGGCACGCGAACGGGTCATGAGCAAAGCAATGACCTGGAGGCTATGCAGCGCGCGGCGCGCTCTCGCGCCGCTGACGAGGCGCATGATGAAGCGCGCGACACAGACCCGCCGCCCGCGCCCAAGCCGGTTTCCACCAATGCGCGCGTGCTGCGCGACGCAGACCCTGCTTTCGATGAAAAGGAATTTCTCGCCGGCGCGAAAAGCGCTTACGAAATGATCGTCGAAGCGTTTGCGTCTGGCGATATCAAGTCTATCAGGCCGTATTTGAATGAGTCTGTATACGGCGCATTCAAGGATGCGGTCGTGGCGCGTGAATCCGCAGGATACACGTCGGATTTAAAATTTGTCGGCATCGAGCATGCGGCGATTGTGGATAGCGCTGTCGATCAGGGCGCGCTGTCTGCGCTGGTAGAATTCGCATCCAATCAGGTTCGCGTAACACGCGATAGCCAGGGCGAAATCATTGACGGCGACCCAAACCGTATCGATCTTGTCAAAGACCGGTGGAAGTTTACGAAAAAACTTTCCAGCCGCGATCCGAACTGGATGCTTGTGGCGACCAGCGGCGCGGCATAAATTCTGATTAGCTTTGACGCCGCCGCAGCAGGTTTTGCGTGATGACTTCGTCCGGAATATGGCTGCGATTCTTCCTGGCTGCATCCGTATTGTTCGCTGCTCTTGTTGCGACGCTGGTGTTCAGCGGTGTCTTGCCGCCCTATTACGACCGTGAATTCTCTCCTGAAGATTTTGGCGAGCCGACCCTGGATTTCCGGCTGATTGAGTTCGATGACCTTGAAGGATGGCGCCGTGACGATCTAGGCGAGGCGCTGGGCGCATTTGTTCGTTCATGCGCTGTCTTTGAGGCTGGCGATCCGCAGGCGCCTGCAAATCCTCTGGAAAATTTAGGGCCGGCGCATGCCGGTGTGTCGCTCGGCGGCGTCAACGCAGACTGGCTGCGCCCTTGTGCGGAAGCCAGAGCGATACTGGTCAGCGCTTATGGCGATCCGGCGGTTCGCCGCGAAGCGCTCAGATCTTTTTTCGAATTTCATTTTCGACCCATAGAGATCGCCGTCAGACGCGCCCCTCGCCCGGACGGGCCGGCGCGGCGGGCGAACCCGCGTATAGAGAAAAAGGGGACCTTTACCGGCTATTTTGAGCCTGTTTATCGCGCATCGCGAGAGCGGACAGACACGCAAAATGCGCCTTTATACCCGCGTCCCGATGATCTGATCGAGGTCGATCTCGGGCAATTCCGGGACGAGTTAAAGGGCGAGCGCATTGCCGGACGGGTCGAACGCGGGCGGCTGCGGCCTTACGCCGACCATGCCGGGATTAACGCGGGCGCTCTTTCAGACAAAGTCGAGCCGCTGGCGTGGCTCGACCCCAACGATCTTTTCTTTTTACAGATTCAAGGATCCGGCCGGCTGGTTTTCGATGACGGCGCCGCCTTGCGCGTTGGGTATGCGGCGCAAAACGGCCACGCTTACACTGCCATAGGGCGCGTCATGGTCCGCGATGGCGTCATGCCGCTGGAAGACATTACGATGCAGTCGATCCGCCAGTGGCTTGCAAATGCAACGCCGGACAGGGCGCGAGTGATGCGTGAAGCGAACGCATCGTATGTTTTTTTCCGTGAGCTGGAAGAAGTTCCGGCCGAGCTTGGCCCGCTTGGAGCGCAGGGCGCGCCGCTGACCGCGGAGCGTTCGCTGGCGGTCGACCGGCGCTACCACACGCTCGGCGCGCCTGTGTGGGTCAATATCGAGCCGGTCGTTGAAGCCGGCGCCAATCCCATTCAGCGCCTGATGATTGCACAAGACACCGGCGGCGCTATTCGCGGTCCTGTCCGCGGCGACGTATTCTGGGGGTCGGGTCCGGACGCCGGCGAGATTGCCGGAGCCATGAACGCAGAGGGTGAAATCGCGGTGCTGTTGCCAAGACGATTAGTGGAACGTCTGGCGCCGTCCCGCTCGGCCGTCACGGCCTGGCGAGACGCGCAATGACGCGCCGCCGGCAAATGTCTGCGGAAGAAGAAGCGCTTTGGCGCAAGGCGACGCGCGATGTCGCCAGGTATGAACCTCAACATGCAACCACCAAAACGATCGTTTCGGAAGCGAACAGTAATGGGCGAGACACTAAACAAACGACGCCAAAGCGGAAATCGGTCTCAAGGCCCGGAACGGTCCGCCCGACGAAAACCATAGACCGGGTCGCATCCGGCGATCCCCGTCTCGACCGGCTCGCCGGCCGCGGCAGGCTGGAAATTGACGCCGTGCTTGACCTGCATGGCCACAGGCAGGCAACGGCGCGCGCAGCGCTGCATCGTTTTATCGAGATCGGCCATGCTCGGGGCGCGAAATGTCTGCTGGTGATCACTGGGAAAGGCGCCGGCGGGAGCGAACCGGCGAGCGGGCGCGGCGTTTTGCGCGCGCGTTTCGCCGACTGGATCAATGAAGACGCGGTGCGCGGGCTCGTGTCACGGGCCGCAAGCGCGCATCAGCGGCATGGCGGCGCCGGGGCGTTCTACGTTTTTTTGAAGCGCTGACTGCAAGGATCAGCCGTTCAAAAGCTTCCAGACGATTAAAATCACGATTGCGGCCGGCAGAAGATAAAAAGCCAAGAGCCGCGAGATCCGGATAAACATGGTTTCGGTAAAGTCGGACGCCCACGCGCCCACGGCTTCATTCCACCAGCGTCGCGGTTTGTGCGACGGCAATTGCGGCTTCGATTTATCATACGGCATGGCCGCCAGAATTGTAACGCCGCGATTTTTCCAGCGCTGGAATGACTTTTTAAGCGCGCCATTAACAACCGATCCGCGCAGCCGCCGGGAGAACATGGCGAACGGTCCAAATGCGAAGTCTTCCGGTTGAAACTCGACATCAAGAATAACGGACGCAGGCCCTGCCCGCTCGCTGTCTTCGTCCATCCGCACAACGGCGTGTCTTACGCCGTAATTGCGCAGATAGTTCTCGATATCGCCGAGCGACGCCGCAGCGCCGTCGCGCCGAAATCGCATGAGCATGCGCACGCCGCGCTCTCCGGTGCTCTGTACGGAGAGCAATATCCAGGCGGCGATCGCGGCAAGGCCGCCTAGCACCATGGCGGACCCGGCGGTGAGGCCGGAAAGCCATGCAAATTCCGGCGGCGGCGCCAGGTCCAGCGGCGCCGAGGTCAGAAGACCGAATACGCCAAGCGCCACCAGCGCAACGGCGACGGCGCCCGCGACAAATCCGAACATTTTCAAAAAGCCTTCGCCAAAGGAACCTGAAGGACTTGATATGGCCTGCATCCGGCGCACCCAATAAGCGGTTTTGGCGTCAGTCGTGCGGTACTTGTCCTCGTAAAGCGTCTGATCCGGATTGTTTTCCACCACCATGAAACGCGTTTTCGTCGGCGGGGCGTCGTCAAAATTGTGGTCAATGATCACATAGTCCGATGAACGCATGGCGACTTCATAAGGCAGCAGCATGCCAAACAGTTTGCTTGTCTGAGATTCCGCGCCAAGGGTCGAATAAAAGCGCGTTTCGCCGCTGATCGGGTCGAACATGGTGTTTGTTTGACGCGCGGTATTGGTTGTTGAGCGGGCAAGCTTGGCGAGCTCGCGATGCGGCTCCACCATTTGCGCCGTTTCATGAACCTCAACGCCGATGGCGCGCAAACCGTCAAGTTTTGACTTGCAGCGTCGCGCCGCTTCCGGGCCGGCGAACACGACGTCAATCCTGTCGCGTATCAGTTTCTGGTCTGACATATCGACGGGCAAACCGGCGCGCGGCGTTTCATTGGCGTAATCGCCGCCGGGCGAATTGCCGCTTTCGGAATCAATGAGCCCCCAATCTTTTCGCAGGCGGCGTTGCAGGGCGGAAAACCCGGTGCCGGGATGCGCCGATTGGATAAGGTCGTAAAGCTGCGATTCGTGAACGGCGAGGCAAAGATTGTCTGTCGCCTCGACCTGTTCCACGCCGAGCAGCGTAAACTGGCTCGCCATCGCGCGTAAGGCTTCGAAATCATATCCCGTGTAAGGATGATAGAAGGGAACGACGGCGAAATCGGCGGAAAGCTGCTTTACCGCCATCAAGGATTGTTCTTTCGTGCGCAGCGGCATCGTATCGGCGAACCGGTAGTCAAACCTGGAATTTGCGCTTGCAGCCTCGAGCTCGCGCTCGGTGCGCGCATTGACAGCGCCCAGGCCGGCGTCAGAAACATTGCCGGCGTCGCGGGCGCGGCGCAGGAAAGTGTCTGTCGCCTGATAGCCAAAGCCCCATTCTTCGCCTGTAAAGGCGATGCGGGGCCTTTTTTTGCCGCTATCGATCTCCGACGCGGCTTTACGGTCTTCGGCTTTTTCTGAAAACCGGGGATCTGCATCCTCGGCGAAAGACATCATGGATCGCCGCTTCCACGTCCGCGCTGCGCCGTCCGCCATGATCAAATCCCCACTTTAAATCCCTCACGAACGCATAGATTAACCTGTCATTAACGATCGTGAAAGCCCGCAATTCGCGGGTTCGGGCGAGAATCAGCGCTTTTGCGCCGAATCCGGCGAATTGGCTGTCGATTCCGCAGCCGATGATGCGCAAATGCAGCGCACGCATATTTTGCTCGAAGCAAAAAAATCGAGCTAAATCAAAGGATATACTTCGATAAATCGGCGTTCTTGGTAATTTTGCTGAGCCTTGCCGTCACATAACCCGCGTCGATGGAAACTGTCTCCCCGTCCCTGTCGGCGGCGGCGAAGGAAATCTCGTCCAGCACCGTTTCCATAATGGTGGCCAGCCGGCGCGCGCCAATATTTTCGACGCCGGAATTGACCTCCGCGGCGGCATCGGCGAGCGCGTCGATGGCGTCTTCTGTGAAATCCAGGGTAACGCCCTCGGTCTCCATCAAGGCTGAATATTGCTTGATCAAGCTTGCTTCCGGCTCCATCAAAATACGGCGCAGGTCGTCGCGCGTGAGTGCGTCGAGTTCAACCCGGATCGGCAGCCTGCCCTGGAGTTCCGGTAAAAGATCGGACGGTTTGGATAGGTGAAACGCGCCGGAGGCGATGAACAGAATATGGTCCGTTTTCACGGGGCCATATTTTGTTGCGACGGTAGCGCCCTCAATCAGCGGTAAGAGGTCGCGTTGCACGCCCTCGCGGGAGATATCCGCGCTCGCCCGATCGGATGAGCGCGCGATCTTGTCGATCTCGTCCAAAAACACGATCCCGTCATTTTGCGCCAGATCGACGGCCTCGCGGCCGATGGCGTCGTCGTCCATCAATTGCTCTGATTCTTCGGCCACGAGCGGGTCATAAGCGTCCTGCACCTTGACTCGCCGCTTGACTTTTGGCGGCTGGAACGCCTTGCCGATCATGTCGGACAGATTGACCATGCCCATCTGCGCGCCGGGCATGCCGGGGATGTCAAACATCTGGTTCGCGCCGCCTTGCGTTTCGCTCAGCTCAAGGTCGACTTCGCGATCGTCAAGCTCGCCCGCGCGCAGCTTCTTGCGAAACGCTTCACGCGTCGCCTCGCCGCCATGTTCGCCGACCAGCGCGTCCAGCACCCGGTCTTCTGCGGCCGCCTGCGCCGCCGCTTTCACCTCTTCGCGTTTACGCTCACGGACAAGGCCCACGGCGATTTCGGTCAGGTCGCGAACGATAGAGTCCACATCGCGGCCCACATAACCGACTTCAGTGAATTTCGTCGCCTCGACTTTCAAAAACGGCGCGCCAGCGAGCTTGGCGAGACGTCTTGATATTTCCGTTTTGCCGACGCCGGTCGGACCGATCATGAGAATGTTTTTCGGCGTAATTTCATCTCGCAGCGGGTCTTCGACGCGACGGCGGCGCCAGCGGTTGCGCAGGGCGATGGCGACGGCCCGTTTGGCGTCTTGCTGGCCGACAATGTACCGGTCGAGTTCCGATACGATTTCGCGGGGAGAAAAGTCTGTCATGATTGTTATTGCTTTGGGTTACTGAACTGCGCCGGAGGATAAAAAGAGCGTATTGGCCTAGAACTCAATGGTTTCAAGCGTGAGGGAATCGTTTGTGTAAATACAAACTGAAGCGGCGATCGCCATAGCTTTCCGGACAATGTCTTCAGCGCCGAGCTCGGTTTCATTCATCAGCGCCTGGGCGGCCGCCCTGGCGAACTCGCCGCCCGACCCGATGCCGGTAACGCCGTGCTGGGGCTCCAGAACGTCCCCCGCCCCCGAAAGCGTCAGCGTCACGTCCTTGTCCGCAACGATCATCATCGCCTCAAGGCGGCGCAGATATCGGTCTGTGCGCCAGTCCTTGGCGAGTTCAACGCTCGCGCGCGTGAGCTGGGCGGGATATTGCTCCAGCTTGGCCTCAAGCCGCTCCAGCAGCGTGAAGGCGTCCGCAGTGGCGCCCGCAAAGCCGGCGATAACTTTATCGCCGCCAAGACGCCGGATCTTTTTTGCATCGCCCTTGACGATGGTGTTGCCAAGACTGACCTGCCCGTCCCCGCCGACGCAAACGACGCCGTTGCGACGCGCCGCAAGAATGGTGGTGCCGTGCATCAAAGGAGGCGTTGAGTGCGTGCTCATAAATATTTACCTGTCAGACAGTACGCTGCGCCGCAATGGACGACTCTAAAGGATTTCAGTAATAGTGATGACCGGCGGGTCATGCCATTTCAGGCGGCGCCCGTCAAAGGAGCGATGGGCATATGAGATCGGCGACAGTAGAGCGAAAAACTCGCGAGACGGATATTTTCGTCGCGATCGAACTCGACGGCGGCGGTGATTATGATATCGAGACCGGCATCGGATTTTTCGATCATATGCTGGAAGCCTTCGCCAAGCACGCCATGATCGATCTGAAGGTGCGCGCGGAAGGCGATCTCCACATCGATATGCATCACACCGTAGAAGACGTCGGCATCGTCATGGGCCAGGCGGTCGCCAAGGCGCTCGGCGATTGCCGCGGCGTTCGCCGGTTCGGCGCGGCGTATGTGCCTATGGATGAAACCCTGTCGCGCGCGGCCATCGACATTTCAAAGCGTCCGTATCTGGTCTGGCGCGTCGCCTTTGCCCGGCCCAAGATCGGTGAAATGGATACTGAACTCTTCAAGGAATGGTTTCACGCGTTCGCGGGCAACGCCGGGATTTGTCTTCACGTTGAAAACCTCTACGGCGAAAATACGCATCATATTATCGAAAGTTGTTTCAAGGCGACTGCACGCGCGTTTCGCGCGGCGCTCGAAATCGATCCGCGCTGCGAGGATCAAACGCCCTCCACGAAAGGCGTTCTGGGCGGCTAGATTTCCCTGATGCAAACTGATCGCGAAGCTGTCAGCCAAACGAGGACTGAAGGCCGCAGTTTATCGTATGAAATACAGATAAACGACAGCAAACACGATGACGATGCCGACAACGGATGTAGCTAGAATATAGCGCACATGATCGCCCGTATGGCCCTGACGAACTTCTTCCGTAGTAAGATGTTCAGCCGCGGGCTTTGAGGTCTCGTCATCAGTAACAGTCATGGTCGCGTCTGTATTTTCCGCTTCGTCCGGCGTTACCGGCGCCGCATCTTCTGGCGCATCAGTTTCATAAGCGCTGGTTGCGGTGCTGCTGCTGTGTTTTTGCTTACGTTGTTCCATACCCTAGAAAACACGATCTCATTGTGTTGGTTCCGGTCTCGCAGCCTGGCTCCGCCTCCTGATCGCTGTATGTCAGAATTGACGCCGCCGCCAATTTCAGGCGAAATTTCAATCGCCTTGAATTTCGCGCTCTCCATGTTGCGTTTACGATTCTTAAAATCGGTTGCGAGCGCCACAAAAATGGAGTTAACTCAGTGAAATTAAAGATAAAATTGTATTTATTGTTGATGGCGGGCGCCTTTTCCGCTCCGGCCTATGGCGGAGAGCTCGCCGGCGCCTGCGTGGAAGCGCTGGAGGCCGACGGACGAGACGCCGCCGGTTGTGCATGCCTTGAAGAGGAGGCGATCGCCAACGATCTGGTCGATGAATTCCTTGCCCTTGGTGAGATTGAGGATCCGGCCGAGCGCTATGCTTCTGCCTCGCCAGAGGCCCAGGCCGCAATGGACAAATGTACGCGTTAAACTTCAGTAAGGAGAAAAACAGAATGCGAACAATCTTTGCCGCCGCCTGCGCTGCGGGTTTTATGGTCTCCCCTGTTCTGGCTGAAAGCGATCTGAAGGCGTATTGCGAAGGCTTCACCACGCAAACCGGCGGGGATCCTTCCGGTTGCGCATGTCTTGCCGACAGCGCGGACGCGGCGATCAGCGATGAACTGATGGCCGTCGAAAGCGAAGCAGACCTTGAAATGCTAAGCCAGGCTTCGAAGGACGCGATTGCAGCTTGCTGGCCTGACGCATGAAGCGTGTGCGCTAAATCTTAAATCTGTAAAATTCGGTCGATCAGCCGCGTTTTTCCGGCGGACGCCGCTATGACAGGCGGCGTTGCCGGTTTAAGAAGCGCGGCATGGCGGAAACTGTCGTTATTATCGATTATGGCTCGGGCAATCTTCGCTCCGTTGAAAAAGCGGTGGAGCGTGCGGCCAGGGAGGCCGGTCTTGCGCGCCATATTGTCGTAACAGACGCTGCAGACGCCATCGCGAAAGCTGACCGGATCATTTTGCCCGGCGTCGGCGCTTTTTCCGCCTGCATGGAGGGGCTTTCGGGAAGTACGGGCGTATTGGAGGCGCTGGAACATGCCGTCCTGGTTGAGGCGCGGCCATTTCTGGGCATTTGCGTCGGAATGCAGCTGCTGGCGACACGCGGGCATGAGTTTGGCCAAAGCGAGGGGCTCGGCTGGATCCCCGGCGAGATAACGCCCCTGCCCCATTCCCCTCAATATCTTTCGCCGCATATGGGCTGGAACGCCGTGCGGTTGCTGGACCACCATACTTTGTTTGAAGGCATCGACGGTGAAGCATTTTATTTCGCCCATTCGTTTGAGTTCACCGTCGAAAACGAAGCGCATCGGCTGGCCGTAACCGATCATGGCGTCGAAGTGACGGCGATGGTCGGCCGGGACAATCTGATTGGCGCGCAATTCCACCCTGAGAAAAGCCAGCGCGCTGGACTGAGTTTTCTCGGGGCGTTTTTAAGTTGGTCGCCCACATGAATTCCAAAGCCCGAAAACTCACGCTTTATCCGGCTATCGATCTGAAAGGCGGCGAATGCGTGCGGCTTTTGCAAGGCCGTATGGACGACGCTACGGTTTACAATAAGGACCCAGCCTCCCAGGCGGCGGCGTTTTCCAGCGCTGGTTTTCAATGGGTCCATATTGTGGACCTGGATGGCGCTTTTGCGGGGGCGGAACGTAACGGCGCAGCCATAAGATCGATTCTCGCGAATGGCGGTGTGAAGGCTCAGCTTGGCGGCGGTGTTCGATCAATGGATGCGGTAGAGCGTTGGATTAATGCCGGTATGACCCGCGTTATTCTTGGTACGGCCGCAGTGAACAACCCTGATTTTGTAAACGAAGCTTGTAAAGCCTATCCGGATCGGATTGTGCTGGGCATTGATGCGCGCGATGGGCGGGTCAAGACAGATGGCTGGGATACCGACAGCGAGAAAACACCGGCCGAAATCGTAGAGCGTTTCGCCGATCAGGGGGCGGCGGCCGTTATCTATACGGATATCAGCCGCGACGGCGCGTTGACCGGGGCCAACGTGGAAGCGACCGCGGCGCTGGCTGCGGCGGCGGCCATACCCGTGATCGCCTCCGGCGGCGTTGCTTCTGTGCGAGATATTGAGGCGTTGCGCGCCGCACACCCGAATATTGAGGGCGTTATTATCGGGCGGGCGCTCTATGATGGCCGTGTTGACCCAAAAGAGGCGCTTGCGGCCGCCGGATAAAGCGGGCTTGGCTGGGTGCGCTTATTCGACCTATCATGAGGTGAGATCGGGTTTGAGTATTTGGGGGCTCGCGCCGACATGACAGCCGGCCGAACGGAATTTGAATTAAAATTCGCCGGATCGCCTGCGGATGTTTCGGCATTGCAGCGAAGCGATTTTATCGCCGCGATTGCGCCAACGGGCGTATGGGAGCGCCTGTCATCCACATATTACGACACGCCGGACGGACGGCTGGCCGCGCAGGGCCTCAGCATTCGCATACGCGAGGAGGGCGGTTCACGGGTGCAGGCGGTAAAAACGCAGGGATCGGCGGTGATTTCCCGAAGCGAATTCGAGTGCAGTGTTGACGATACGCAGGGTTTTCCTGCTTTGACCGGCGTGGGCGCTATCGATGACATGTTGTCAGCCGCAGCGCCGGAATTGGCGCCTGTCGCCCTCATTTATGTAGACAGATGGGCGGCGGAAATTACATTTCGCGAGACGCGTATTGAGCTTGCGATTGATCTGGGGCGCGCCCAGGCTTGTGACGATCAAGGCCATCAACATGCCCAGCCCCTGGCGGAAGTGGAGTTGGAGCTCATTGAAGGGGACCCTTCGCGGGTATTTGATTTCGCCAAACTGCTGATCGCCAATGCGCCGCTGCGCTTTTGCGCCCGGACAAAACTGCAAACCGCTTTATGCGCTGATGGTTCACGAAGCGGCGCGTCGCAGGCGCCGCGCACAGAAATGAACGCCGAGGCGTCCACAGCGGATCTCCTGCAGGAAAGCCTCAATATTCTGGCGGCGCAGATGGCCGAATTGCAGCCGCGCATTATCGATTTACGCCCGGCGGAAGACGTACGCCAGATGCGTGTTGCGCTGCGGCGGTTGCGGTCGATCGAACGCGTGTTCCGGCGATATCTGAAGACCAGCGAGATTGCCGACCTCGCCATGCAGGCGAAATATTTTGCAAAACGTCTGGGACCGGCGCGCGACTGGGATGTTTTTATGGCGGAAACGCTGCCGGTGACAAAGGGCGTGGAGAGTCTGCGCGAGGGCGCCCGGATCATTCAATCGAATGCTTATAAAAGAAGGGCAGAATGCTGGGCGGACGCAGTGGAGACTTTGTCCAGCAAGGAATTTACGATTTTTCTAATTCATCTGGCGCGCGCAGGAACGCTGGCGGACTGGCGCTGCGCCATGAAGAATGACATGGCGAAACCCGCCGCCGCGCTGGCGCCGGAAATCCTGGATCGCGCGCTGAGAAAAACCCGGAAGGCGGCGACACAAACGCGCTTCACTGGCGACCTTACTTCCCGACATCCGCTCCGGCTTGCGATAAAAAAGTTGCGTTACCCGATACAACTATTCAGATATCTCTATCCAAAATCTGATCGAAAACCCTATATGAGCACGCTTTCGGCGCTGCAAAATGCTTTTGGAGCCGTCAATGACGGCGTGACGGCGCAGGTACTGGCTGATGAAGCCGCTATATCCGGAAACGCCAATGTGCAACGCGCCGCCGGCTTCATCGCAGGCTATAAAACGGCGCAAGCAAGATCTGCGGCCGAGTCTGTCGATGAACTCTGGAAAGATTTTGAAAACCTGAAACCGTTCTGGCAGAAATAACCGCGCCATGCTCAATATACGGATAATTCCCTGCCTCGATGTGAAAGACGGCCGCGTCGTCAAAGGCGTCAATTTCGTCAATCTGACGGATGCCGGCGATCCAGCGGCGGCCGCCGAGGCGTATGATCTGGCGGGGGCGGATGAGCTTTGTTTTCTTGACATCTCAGCGAGCCACGAGGGCAGGGGTATTCTGCTCGACAAGGTGTCTGTTGTTGCTGAGCGCTGCTTTATGCCGCTGACCGTGGGCGGCGGCGTCTCTTCGGTAGATGATTTTCGCGCGCTGCTGCTGGCGGGGGCCGACAAGGTGGCCGTCAATACCGCCGCCGTGCGCACGCCGGATCTCATCAACGCTTCGGCGCAACGGTTTGGCGCGCAATGCGTTGTGGTGGCGATTGATGCAAAGAAAACCGGCGATCACTGGGAGATATTCACCCATGGCGGCAGGAAGGCGACGGGTATCAACGCCGTTGACTTTGCAAAAGATATGGCCCGGCGCGGGGCAGGGGAGATCCTGCTGACCTCCATGGATAGAGACGGCGTAAAAACAGGCTACGACATTGCGCTGACGAAGGCCGTGACCGCCGCCGTCGATATACCGGTGATCGCATCGGGCGGCGCGGGTTCGGTGGCGCATCTGGTTGAAGCCGCAAAGGAAGCAAATGCCTCGGCTTTACTGGCGGCGTCCATATTTCATTTCGGGGAAATTACGATTGAGGAAACAAAAGCGGCTTTGGCCAGGGCCGGCCTCGCCGTGCGCCGGTCTCCTCAAGAAGTGATGGAAGCTTAAATTATGACGCATTCTGATAATGATATTGGCGCTGTTTTGAAGCGATTGGAGGCAACGATCGCCGCGCGAAAAGACGCCGCGCAAGAAAGTTCCTACACCGCAAGCCTTCTTGCGGGCGGCGCACAAAAATGCGCCAAAAAATTTGGCGAAGAGGCGGTGGAGGCGGCTTTGGCGGCGGTCGGCGGCGACACGGCGCATCTTACTGAGGAAGCAGCGGATGTGCTTTACCATTTGCTGGTGATGCTGGCGCAAGGCAATGTTTCTCTTGACGATGTCGCCGCATCGCTCGCCGCGCGCGAAGGCTTATCCGGCCTGGAAGAAAAGGCGAGGCGGCCCTGAACGCGGCGAGTCGCCCATCGTATTAGTCCTCTATGCCTGATGGCGTCGCGGTTTGACGCGGCTCATATTGAGCTTCCGCCGCACGCATCTGTCGCGTTCCTTTTTCAATCAGACTTTCGGCGCGCCGGGATTTTGTTCGGCCCTCGGCAAGGCGGGCCTGACCATCCTCAATGAGTTTATCGCCCCTGGTAATTTTGTCAGCGCCTTCCTTCCATTTCTTGTGAATGGACTGCAGCGCATCGATTTCTCTCTTCAGCTGCCCCGGCGTCACCGCTAGACCGAGGCCCTCCACAGCGCTCTCGTAATTTACCTGCTGCGTTTCGACCGTGGCCTGACCGCTGGCGATAAGGTTTTGCCCCTCTCTGACATCGCTTTGCGCGGTGCGGGTCATTTTGTCGGCTTCGCGCGAGAGTTTCTCGCCTTCATCTTGCAACTCTTTTCCGTCCGCCCAGCGTTCCGCCAAAACGCTGTCTGCCGCACCTTGCGCGCCGACCGTCTCTGCAAAGCTGGCTCCGTCATCGTTGCTGGCGCAAGCCGCGGTAAGAAAAATCATACCGCTGACGCCGCGCGTTAGAACAGATGAATTCAATCTCGATGGAAAAAACATAGTAATTCAGATCCTCAAGCATTTGCTTCATTACAAATGTGATAACAATGAAAACGCCAATCCGTTGCGCTTGCAGTCAGATTGTCGCGGGCGTCTGCGTGCGCAAAAGAAAAGCCCCGAACGGGGCTTTTCAATTCTTCGTTATATTGAGGGTCCGTTACCAGCCGCAGGTGCGCCCTTCGTTTTGCTCCTGCAGCCAGGTCATCAGCGGCGTAAAATACTCGACCACCGCAGAGCCGTCCATTTCACGGCTGCCGGTGAAAGCTTCAAGCGCTTCCGGCCATGGCTTGGACTGTCCCATCTCCAGCATGGCGTTGAATTTTTCACCAACTTCCTGTGATCCGTAAACGGAGCAACGATGCAGCGGGCCGTCCCAGCCGGCCTGTTCACAAGCCGCTTTATGAAACTGGAATTGAAGAATATTGGCGATAAAATAACGGGTGTAGGAGACATTGTTGGGAATGTGGTATTTCCCGCCTGGATCGAAATAACTTGAAGCGCGATCTGCGGGCGGGCGTATGCCTTGATACTGGGTACGCAGATCCCACCATCCGTCATTATATGTCGCCGGCGTCAACTCGCCGGAAAAAACCTGCCAGCGCCATTTGTCCATGAGGAGGCCGAAAGGTTGAAAGGCGATTTTTTCAAGCGCTGTCGACATCAACAGGCCCACATCCTTGGAGGCGTCCGGCGCTGTGTCGAGAAGGCCTAACTGGATCAAATAGTCCGGCGTAATCGACAGCGCCACCATGTCGCCAATGGCTTCGTGAAAGCCGCCATTGGCGCCGCCCTGGAAGATCGGCGACTGGTCTTTGTAAGCACGCTGATAATAATTATGTCCCAGTTCGTGATGCACGGTCTGGAAGTCGTCAGCGTTGACCTTGGTGCACATCTTGATGCGAATATCGTCCTGCCCGTCGAGATTCCAGGCCGACGCGTGGCACGCCACTTCGCGATCGCGCGGCTTGGTAATCAGCGAGCGCTCCCAGAAGGTTTCCGGCAGCGGCTCAAATCCGAGCGAGGAGAAAAACGCCTCGCCGGTTTCCACGATTTTGTTGGGATCGTAATTATTTTGCTGCAACAGCGCCTGAAGATCGTAGCCGGGATCGGCTTCGCCGGGCGCAACCAAGTCATAGATGTTCATCCAGCTCTGCGCCCACATATTTCCCAAAAGATCAGCGCGAATCGGCTGATCGACAGGAACAATGTCATCCCCGTATTGCTCATTGAGTTTGGCGCGCACATGGCAGTGCAATTCATCATAAAGCGGCTTGACCTGGCCCCATAAACGATCCGTTTCGGCGGCGAACTCCGCAGGCGGAAGATCGTATCGTGCGCGCCACATGGTTCCGACGTCTTCGAATCCAAGTTCGCGCGCGCCTTCATTGGCGATTTCCACCATGGCGGCGTAATCATCTTTCATCGTGCCGCCGCCGTCTTTTTCGGCGACAGTCACTTCGCGCCATTTTGTCCACATTTCCTCCAGGAACACAGGATTGCGGGACGATCCCATCATCGCTTCAAGATCGACGCGGGGGACAGCGGTTAAGTCAACCTCGGCGTCGGCGCTTTCACCGCGAACTTTTCGCAACTCCGCGGCGATTTCGGCGGCCGGTACGGCGGAGTCGCTTAGATCAATTTTTCCTGTCGCATAAGCGGAGGACATGCGCGTGTTGATTTCGGATAGCTCCTTCGCAGCGCCTGGGCGTTCAGGCGCTGGCAGGTTGAGACCAAGCTTTATAAGCTCGATCTTGCGGCGCATATCGTCGGGCAGCTCCAGATCATTAAAACGTTTTGCTTCATTGGCGAATTTCACGCCCATTTCCGTGCCCTCTGCAGAGACACGCGTATTCAACCAATCCGTATCGTAATTAATATAAGTGGCGTTCACCCAGGCGACCCGCGCCGCGTACTCCCCAAAGTCACGGTAAAACTGCTCAACCCGCTCGATGAATTCCTGTGCGTCCTGTTGGGTAGGCGCCTCTTCGGCGTTGACCTGTGAAGGCGCTTGCTCCGCGCCCGCCGCCGGGGTTGTGGTTTGTGGCGTTGTCGTCTGTGAGGTTGACTCAGAGTCTGAACAAGCGGCCGCGAGCGCGAGGATGGAAACAGCAGCGAAGGCGCGGCGCGTAGATGGATATATCATGAAATCTCCCTTGAATTCACTGGTTGCGGATATACTAGCGACGGCGCGGGCCGCACGCAAAGTGCGAACTGGCGGGCTACAGCTTTTCCGCAATTTTTATGGCCGTGCGGCAACCAAGCCGTATCACGGAAGACAAAACGCGATAGCCGGGCGTTGATTTTGAGCCCTCTTGTTCAGCGGTCGCCTTATGTTCCAGCTCATCGTCGCGAAATTCGCGAATTGTGTCTGCGAGAACGGGTTCAACGCCGTCAAGTTCTACAATCTGCGCAGCATAATGCTTTTCAATGACGTCTTCGACCGCGTCGGTGCAGGCCATGGCCGCTTTGTCGCTCATCAGGGCGGTCGCTGCGCCGAGGCCAAATCCGGCGGCGTTCCATAAAGGCGAAAGCAGAGAAGGACGAATATTTCGGTCTCCAAGGATACGATTGAATGTCGCCAGATGATGCGCTTCGCCCGCTTCCATATGGTTTAACAAAGCCGACATGCGGGCTTTGTGGGGCAGGGCGTCGAAAACCGCGCGCTGACCGCGATAAATGGCGACCGCGCCATACTCGCCTGCGTGATCGACGCGCAGCATTTCAGCGATGCGTTGCGCGCGGGGGCCTGGTTTTTTTACGCCGTCCTCGTTCAACTGGGATCACCCTGTCTGATCCGCCGCGCAGCTCGAGATTCCTGCAGCGCCGCGAATATTGTCAATCCAAACAGCCCGGCGGAAATCAGCATATTATAACCGGCCATTGATACGCCAAAAAACCGCCATTGCACATCTTCGCAGGACGGGCCGGATGCAGGCTGGTCGAGCGATGCGACGATATCGCTCAAATTAGCCGCGCCGCCGCCGGCGCATATGGCCGGTCCCGGCCAATAGCCATATTCAACGCCCACATGAAAAAAAGCGAGGCCAACGCTAACGCTGTAAACAAGCGCCGCCGCACCAACCGCGCTCGCCGCTGCAAGCTGCGAGTTAAACAATCGCGCCAGGATTAATCCGGCGGCGGCGACGGCAAGCGCAGTCCAGTGCGCTTCGCGCTGATCGAGACAAAGGACGCAAGGCGCCAGGCCGCCAACTTTTTCAAATAAATGCGCGCCGGCGATGAGGGCGCCGCTGGTGACAAACGCGATGGCCAGCGCGCGTTCGGTAAACGAAAGATACGTCAAAACTTTGCGCATGATGAACCTATAACGCCGAAGCTGCATGTCGCGGCTAAGGCGGATCGTCACATCTTGAAAGGCGCTAAGCGCCGAGCCAGCCGCGGATGAGCTGCACCGCTTCTGCGCCCAGAAAAACGAGCAGAAACACCCAGATAAAACCGATAATGAGCCCCAGAATGACCAGAAATCCGTCCCGTTCGATGAGGCCCAGCGATGTCACGGCGATCCCGATGCCCGGTATGGTGTTGGTGGAGGGCAGGGGCGTCAGAATTGAGGCGATAGGAACGAGCATCAGCAATCCTACAAGCCGAACCCCGATCCGTCCGGTGACGAAGGCGAGTCTGGGCGATGCAAAACGCTCAACCCAGCCAACATATTTTTCGGCGCGGGAGAGGACGCCCTGAAAGGCGGATACTGAAAAAGAACGCTCGTGAAGTTTTTTGGGCAGCCATGGGTGGCGCCCGCCCGCCGCCATTTGTCCGGCGAGCGCCAGCATCGGCAACGCAACCAGTTGCGGAAGAAGATAAACGAATGGCAGGCAGCACGGCAGGGCGAGCATGAGCAGCAGAAAGCCGAACGCGCGTTCATCCAGACGGTCGACCACATCGCCGAGCTGCGCCGTTGCTGCGTCATCCGGAGCGTTCGGCGCCTCCGCCCCGAGGCCGCCGAGCACATCGTGTAAAACGCGAACGGCGCCGCGTATGGGTCGTTCCGGCTCGTGCGTGTCGCTGATCATAGCGTGGTCCAGCATTTGAAAGTCTCAGCTTGTAAATCCGTTCTGGCCATCACAACAGACCGGTCTTAACAAAACCTCATGCCGCGCGCTTGACCCGGCTGCTTCGCTACCTAATATGCCGCCCGCATCGTCGGCCAACAGAAAATGCCCCTCTGGCGGAACTGGTAGACGCGCTGGATTCAAAATCCAGTTCCTTTTTGGAGTGCCGGTTCGATTCCGGCGGGGGGCACCACGCTTCGCCTGTTGGTCCAGCCACGCAGCTTTAAAACGCTCGGCGCACGGGCGCCATCACACGCTCTTCGGTACAGCGCGCGCCTTCCTCATCAGGCCAATAAAAAACGCCCCATGAAGGGGCGTTTTTATCAAGTCGTTGCAACAGATTTTATTTGCACCGGCCTTTGCGGCGGTCACGTTTGGAACAAGGGCGGTCGCCGCCGTTGTTTTCGATAAAGTTATTGGTGACTTTCGGCTCAAGACCTTCGCGGATGAAAATTGAAAGCCCCTCATTGCCGACAATGTCGTTGTCTTCAATGGCGCCATTCGCGCCGAACGGGATTGCAACGCCGTCGCCCTGATTTTGGGCAATTTCGTTATAGCGAATGAGCGACAATTCCGCGTATTTATCAAGGATAACGCCGGCGCCTTGATTGTTGCGGATCTTGTTGCCAATCAGTTTCGCCGCGCCGTAACCGGACGATTTTACGCCGGAATCAAGATTGTCGAAGATTTCATTGCCTGCGATAACGACGTCAGCGCGGCTGCCGGACGCGATATCGACGCCAACCTTGTTTTGCAAAATCTTGTTATCGATGATGAAGCTTTGCGAAAGCGAATGCGGCTGGGCGACGAAAACGCCCTCCGAGCCTGCGCTGATGCGGTTCTTTTCAAGCATCACGGTGCCGCCGCTGATGCGCACAGCCGGGCGAATGCCTGAGCCGAGAACATCGCTTTCTTTCAGCGTAAATACTCCCTGATCGACATCGATACAGGCGTTGGCGGAAGAGTTGATGCGCGCCTTGAACTGAACATTCGCCACAACGGCGTGGGTCGTGCCCTGCTCAGGCGAAAATCTGAGGCATGGCGCGTTCATCGGCGCCGAAATCTCAACGCCCGAACCCGGTCCGCGATCGCCCTGTATGAAAATCGATTTGTCGAGGGTAATCGATTCATTATAGCGGCCATGCATCACATAGATAACGCCGCCTTCCGCGACGTCATCGATGGCTTGCGAGATCGTTTTATAGGGTCCGGGTCCGTTCGCATCGACGATAATCTGCATCGGCCCTTTTTTGCTTGACCCGCCAGACGTCGATCCGGAGGAAGACGAAGGCGCGCCCGGCTCATGGATAGGGAAACCCCCTAATGATTGGGCGTTTGCGCCGCCAGTAACAATGCTGGCCGCCAGAAGGCCGGCTGCAATCGGGGCGAAATGGTTGCTCGTTGTCAGTCTCATCTCAATTACCCCCTACTGGATATCGCGCGTGTATTCGAAGCTGAGCCGGCGCAGCGCATCATTCGCCGGCTTGTAACCAAGGGCGGACGCCCGGGCCAAATGATAAGCGGATTTACGCTCATCCGGCGCAATTTCATTAAGGCCCGTGGTGCCGTCGCGATAGACGACGCCGAGCGCATAATGAGCGATCGCGAGGTCATGGTCTGCGGCGGCGGTCAGCCAGTTCACAGCCTGCTGGCCATCCTGCTCCACGCCGATGCCGCGGACATGCATGATGCCGTAAACATATTGCGACATGGGATGCTCAGCCCGCGCTGCGTCGCCAAAAAGCTCAACAGTTTGCCGCGGCGTCAGAACGCCTGTCACCACCGCCTGCTTGTCGTCTTCGCTCATATCGAAATCGCGCGCGACCGTAGAATATTGGAAGCGGCGGATAGCGGCCCTGGTCGATGGGCCAAGTCTGTTATCCACGCCGCCGGCGCGGAAGCCGAGCGCATTCAGCGAGCGTTGAATCAACTCCACATCGATATCGGAAACCGCTTCGAGCGCATCGGCCATGCGGATTTCTTCGAGCTCTTTTTTCAAGCGCTCAAGTTCTTCCTGCTGGCGGGTTTTGCCGGTGTGCTCCGGCGGCAAGGGCGGCTGCCATTCATCGGCGTTCTCAAGCGCGACTTTAACTTCTTTTGCGTTCATCAGCGGCTCGAGAAATTCATAGGCGGCGCTTGCTTCACCGACGCCGCGTTCTTTGGCGAGGGCGTACATTTTCAGCGCCTTTACGTTGTCTTTTTGAAGCCCGGCGCCTTTTTGATACATTTCGCCAAGACGGTAGATGTCATAAGCGCTGCCGGCCTCGAATGTCCGCGAGATTAGGTCTTCCGCCTTGTCGACGTCGATCGAGCTCATGCGGAAACGGATATCGGTAAGACGGGCTTCGGCGAGAATTTGCGCATTGACCTCTTCGGCTGTGGGAAGTTGGTATGCGGAAAAATCATGATAGGCGGCGAGGGTGTACCACAAAAGCGCCTGCACATTGTCGACGGGGATTTCTTCCAGCGGCGTCGCGGCGCCGGACGAAACTTCAAGCGATTTACCGGAATAAACATCGCCGAGAATTTTCTTGGAGCGAACATCGCCCGCGACCGCAAAGCGGCGCCAAATATCGAGCGCCTGCGAATATTGACCGTTCTTATAGGCTTCCAGACCGGCTTCGTATGTCGCGTGCGCCGGCGCCGCCGCGATCGCCAGAATGGATGCAACCACAAGGCCGCCTACAAAGCGGCGCGCTCTACCAATCAGCATTTTTGGATCTCTCTTCATATCCCCGGTTCCCCTCAACAGCACACCCGAACCCGCAAGTTCGCGGAGCGCTTACTGCGCCGCTCCGCCCGCTACCGGCCTCGGCGATACGCCCTCATTAAAGCACGCATTGCTGCGCTTCTCCACATTAACCTTTACCATTAAGGAAATCAAAAGGGCGCCCCCGCCGCCCCAGCCGCCTTAGGATTTCAGGCAAAATTTGAGGGTTATTCTTATGGATTTGGGCCGCGCGTGACCAGAAAGACGCAGACTGGCCTGTCCGGCTTCCCTTCATCGGGTTTTTTCTCCACTTTGTGGCCTGCCTCACGGCAAAAATGGGGAATGTCCAGCGCCGCCAGGGGATCGTCGGCGCGTACAAGCACCTGATCGCCCGGCGTCATTCCCCGCAGCGCCGCTTCCGTGCGGATCACCGGCAGCGGGCAGCGGTAGCCGGTGAGGTCTAAAATCATAATCAAATCAATTTCTTATCGTGTTTTAGGAAAGCAGAAACGCACAATCTGCAGGCGCGCTTGATGATATGCAGCCTCGCAAGCGTCAAACGGTTATCGTCGGGAAAACATAAAAAAAACCCCCGCTAGGATAAGCGGGGGTTTTTGGTGATAAAATTAGTCGTTTAGAACCTGAAGCGCGCAGTGATTCCATAAGTTCTCGGCTGCGTGAGGAACGCGTCATAGCTACCCGATTGCAGAGGCGCATCGAAAGCAACCTGGTAAATATCCGCATCAGTCAAGTTGCGGACAAAGGCTTCGAGCTCAAATCCCGTTTCCTGCGTAACGATCCCGATCGACGCGTTTGCGATAATGAATGCGTCCTGCGTTTTCTGAGGGTCGAGATCGGAACCTGTATTGTATTCTGAACTATACCGCGCGTTCCAGTTCATGAAGATGTCCCAGTTCGTATCCCACAACTGCTCCTGGAACGTCATGGCGGCGGTGGCGGACCATTTTGGCGCCAGGGTTATTTGGCGACCGTCCAGCAGTCTGCCGTCTGACGATGTGATCGGCGTGCCGCCGGCGGCGATAATGGGTGCGCTGACGTTGTCTCCGTAACGCGTGTTGGCGTAAGTAACGCCGCCCTGCAGAAAAATTTGCTCAGTCGCCTGGGCGAGGAAATCGGCTTCAAAACCGCTTGATTTTACTTTGGCGATGTTCTGCACAACGAAGCTGATACCGTTGAACGTGTTCAACTGGTAATCGTCATACTCGGCGTAGAAGCCGGTTACGTTAAAAGTGGCGTCGCCGTTCAGCAGCGTTGATTTAAAGCCGGCTTCGTAATTGATGACAGTTTCTTCGTCGAATTCCAGAGATGGGCCCGTTATCGACGTCGGCATGCCCGTAAGGAGCCCGCCGACAATAAGCGGCCCGCCCGCGCGATCGAAATTGTACCCGCCGGCTTTGTAACCGCGCGCCGCGCCGCCATAAAAGCTGACATTGTCGCTCAGGGCGTAACTTAGTTTTGCGTCCCAAGTGAATTCGTTTTCCTTGCGCGTGTCGTCAATCGTTGTATCTGCAAACGGCGTAACGTTCAAAAGACAAGCAAGAACGGCGGTGGTTTGCGCCGCAGGGCCAGTAACAATGTCTACTGCAAGCGCGTTTGGCGGCATCATCGCCGCTGTTGCGCCAAACACGCCGACAGTCGCCGCGCAGCCATTGTTGGAAGACGTCAATACAGCATTGAAATCATTTTTTTCGTGCGTGTATCGCGCGCCGAGCGTAATGGCCAGACGGTCGGTCACGTCAAATGTATTATTGGTGAAGGCTGCAAATGATTGGGAATCCGAAACAAACGCGTCATCTTCCGCTGCGCCGGCGAATACCGTTCCGGGCATCATGCCCGTTAGCGCTGCGTAGGAGAAGGTCCCGGCAGCCGGGTCCATGGCGGCGGCCAATGCGCCGTTGACGAGCTGGTCGGCGAAAAATTCATAGTGAACGCCGTAGCTTAATTGATCCCTCAGCGTCACTTCTTCATCAGAGAAGTAACCGCCGATAAGCCAGTCCAGCGCCCCGGCCTGGCCATTGAGGCGCAATTCCTGAGTGAATGTTTTGTACCCATTCACAAAGCCGTTTTCCGGACGGTACGCAATGTCGGCGCGCGTGTAGTCGATGTCTTGAGAACGCGCCACCTCGAAATCGCGATAGCTCGTCACGGAGACCAAGCTTGCGCCGCCAAGATCCAGCGTAGCTTGCAGCGACGCGCCCCATTCTTCGATATCCTGTGTGTAGCTGCGGCCGTCCGTAACGCCGGTTACGCGTTCAAATGGATCGCTCGGCCGCAAGGCAAGATCGCCGCCTGACAAGGCATCGATAATTGCGCCGGTCGGACCATTTACAATATTAACGGCGGCGCAGCAGACTTCATCGCGCTCTGAATAGTCGCCAATGAGCCGAACACTCAGCGCGTCATTGGGCTCGAACAGCAATTGACCGCGCAGGCCGAACTGATCCCGGTCATTGTAATCGTCGCCGGTCACGACTTCCGTTAGAAACCCGTCGCGATTTTCATAAAAGCCATTAATGCGGGCGGCGAGAACATCTTGAACGAGCGGCCCGGTAAGGGCGCCTTCGAACCTGTTGCCGTCAAAATTGGAACGGGTGTATTCGCCATATCCCCCGAATTCATACTCAGGCTGTTTTGTGCGCACGATAATGGCGCCCGCGGACGAATTCCGGCCGAAAAGGGTCCCTTGCGGCCCTCGCGCGACTTCGATGGCTTCGATTTCACCAAGGTCGCTGAGCGCCACCGAGTTCCGGGAACGATAAACTTCATCAATGAAGACCCCGACAGAGGATTGCAGACCAGGATTGTCGCCGACGGTGCCGACGCCGCGAATGCGGGCGTTCACGCCCACAGCCTCAGACTGGGTGGCCACCACAACGAGACTTGGCGACACAATGGAAAGCTCGCGAATGTCCGAAACACCCGA
Organism: Hyphococcus sp.; assembly: GCF_965228385.1. Taxonomy (GTDB): domain Bacteria; phylum Pseudomonadota; class Alphaproteobacteria; order Caulobacterales; family Parvularculaceae; genus Hyphococcus. Next base: position 3,211,608 of record NZ_OZ245810.1, read on the forward strand.
TTTTTCAAGGAGATCGCCAGAATATGCCGAAATCGCGATAGGAACATCCTGAATATTTTCAGCGCGTTTGGTTGCTGTCACGACAATCTGATCTGCAATGCCTTGCGCCGCGGCGGCGCCCGGCAATGTCATGGCGGCGGCGATTGCAATAGCGGATGCTCTGACGGCGTAGCCGTTTTTCATTGGTAACCTCCCTGTACGCGCTTTGGTGTGTCCAAGCGTCGATTCGTATAACGGGAGCGATGATGACGGAGAAAACCGGTCCCGCCAACGGCTTTACGCAGCACAAAGCGCCAATAACGCCGGTCAGGGAATTGATTAGCGGCGCAATACTGGGCGGGTGTTGCGCATTTTCAACAAAAGGGCGGGCGATAGGCTAGTCAAAAAGCTGGAATTTTAAAGACTTTACCAAAACTGAGGCCCGCCGCGGCGAAAGTCCGCCGCCGGCTACCGCCGCAACTGATCCGCCAGCTGGTTGAGCGAGAACGGGAAAACGATGGTGTTGGTCCGGTCGCCGGCGATATCCTGCAGCGAGTTCAGATAGCGAAGCTCCATCGCCCCGGGCGACGTCGCCAGAACGTTGGCCGCTTCTGAGAGTTTTGCGGCCGCCTGGAATTCGCCTTCCGCCAGAATGACTTTCGAACGCCGTTCCCGCTCGGCTTCCGCCTGGCGCGCAATGGCGCGGATCATCGATTGATCGACGTCTACATGCTTGATCTCGACATTGGACACCTTGATGCCCCAGGCCTCGGTCTGAAGATCCAGAATTTCCTGAATATCCTTGTTGAGCTTGTCGCGCTCCTGCAGCATTTCGTCGAGATCATGCTTGCCGAGCACAGACCTCAACGTTGTCTGCGCCAGCTGGCTTGTCGCCGCCATGTAGTTTTCAACCTGCACAACGGCGCGCACCGCATCGACCACGCGGTAATAGATAACGGCGTTCACTTTCACAGAGACGTTGTCCTGCGAGATTACATCCTGAGTGGGCACGTCATGAACAAGCGTGCGCATATCGACCTTGCGCATGGTCTGGATCACCGGAATCAGCAATATCAGGCCGGGGCCGGCGGCCTTGTTCCCGACACGTCCGAGCGTGAATATGACGCCGCGTTCGTATTCTTTCAGAACCTTGATGATGCTTGTCAAAATGACAAATGCGAAAACGGCGAGAGGGATCAAAAATCCGATGCCCATAAATTTCTCCTGTTCGTTGCCGGCCTTTAAAAACGCGTCAGCCCTGCTTTTTTACCTTCAGTAATAATCCGTTCACGGCGCTTATAGCCACCTCGTCTCCCGGCGCCAGCGCATCCTTTGACTGCGCGCGCCATAATTCGCCGCCGGCCGAAACGTATCCTTCCTGGCCGGACCATTCCACAACCTCGGCGCGGTTGACGTTCATCGCCTCGCCGACGCGGAAAGGCGTTTTCCACCGCATGAAAATCAAACCATACAGTTTCGCAAGCGCAACAGCGCCAAACCCGACGAGCAGCGCCGCCATGACAAAGGCGCCGGGATTCGATGTCATGTCTCCCAGTGAGGGCATGAGGGATCACGCCTCTTTGGGCTGGAGCACATCCAGCAGGCCGCCGCCCTTGGCCTGTTTCACCGTGACAATCAGCCCGTCTACGCTTGTCACGCGCACCTTGTCCCCGCGGGAGAGGGGCTTGTCGCAGCGCGCGCGCCAGCGTTCGCCCTCGATAATCACCCAGCCTTCATTGCCATGCCATTCGTCCACGACGCCTTCGCGCCGCCGGACCGCATCGCCGCCAATCAGGGGGCCGTGGCTGCGCGAGCCGATGATGGCAAAAAGTACGATGGCGAGAAAACCGCCCAGGATTACAAGGATTGAACCGATGACAGAGGGCGAAACGCGAAACCCTTCGGGAAACACAATAAAGAGCCCGAATCCGAATACCGCCATGCCGGCCAATCCGGCGAGCCCGAAAGTGGGCGTATAGGCCTCGACCGTGATCATCATCACGCCGACCCCCATGAGCGCGAGTCCGAGCCAGTTAAACGGCAGGACCTGAAACGCATATAAACCAAGAAAAAGACAGAGGACGCCGACGACGCCCGGAAAGATCGAACCGGGATTCCACATCTCGATAATGATGCCGGTAGTCGCCAGCGACATTAAGATCACGGCGACATTCGGATCCGCAATGAAGCCCAGGATCTTTTCAACAAGCGTCGGCTCAGCGCGTTCAAGGCGCACATTTTCCGTATTCAGCGTTTTTTCGCCGGAAGCGACGTTAACCGCTCTTCCGTCGATCTGTTGCAGTAGATCGTCAATATCGTTTGCGATCAGATCGATGACGCCCAGCTCTAGCGCTTCATTGGAGGTCACAGACACTGCGTCGCGCACAGCGCTCTCAGCCCAGTCGGCGTTACGCCCGCGTTCTTCAGCCAGCGCGCGGATGTAAGCGACAGAATCGTTGATGACTTTCGCGCGTAACGCGTCGTTTGATGATGCCGGCGGCGAAACGGTGCGGTCGCTATCCTCAACGCTTCGGGGGGCGGCGTTGCGCGCTTCGTCATCGGCTTCGGGCCCGGCCCCGTTTTCGGTTGCTTCCGGATTATCGACGTTTTCAACATCATCCTGATCTTCACCGAAGCCGGGATCCTCTTCGTCGAAGGGGCTTTCTCTGGAGGGGCTGCCGCCAACCTCAACCGGGGTCGCAGCGCCCGTATTGGTCGCCGGCGCCATGGCTGAAACATGGGCGGAATACATGATGTAAAGCCCTGCGCTGGCGGAGCGCGCGCCCTGCGGCGAGACATAAGTCGCCACCGGCGTATCCGACGCCAGTATGGCCTTGATGATGGTTTTCATCGAATCCATCAGTCCGCCGGGCGTATCGATCTCGATGATGACGATTTCTTTTCCGGCGCTGGACGCCGCAGCGATCTCTCGCGACAGATACTCCGCGACTGGCGGCGTAACGGGTCCGTTCAGCGTAAGAAGAACGCCTTGCCGGCTGTCCGTATTCTGAGGTTGCGCAAAGGCGGCAATCGTAAGCAGGGCGGCGCCAAAAGCGAAAAGCCCTGCAAAAAACCGGATGCGGAATTCGCTTCTGATCATGCCCTCGCCCCATTTTTGCCTGTTGTTAAAATAGGTTGAAATTGTGGATAATCAACGGGCGCGTGTATTAAGTCGCCCACAAGGCCGCGTCTGGGGAAGGCCGTTGTCCGATTGCGGCAAGCTTACCGCATCTAATTACCTGAATGGCTGTGCGCCGTCCGCTGGCGGCGGATATATGCTGTTCTAGTAGGCGGCGATTTCAACTTCGTAGCCTTCTTCCCTCAAATTGCTGAGGATACGGTCCAGGTGGTCCTGACCCTGGGTGTCGATTGTGACATCCATACAGGTCATCTTCGCGGGCAAATCGGAATATGTCCGGTGGTGTCCCACATCGATCACATTGCCGTCCTGACTGGCGATGATTGTCGCGACTTTCACCAATTGGCCCGGCATATCGAGAAGTTGCACCCGCAATCGCGCGAGCCTGCCTGCGCGCGCCAGATCCCGCATCAGGATCATCGATAATAGCCGCGCGTCGATGTTGCCGCCGCAAAGGACGAGACCGATGGTCTTGCCGACAAAACGCGCAGGATCTGCGAGCAACGCCGCCAGCCCGGCGGCGCCTGCGCCCTCAACCAGCAGTTTCTGCTCCATCATCAGCATAGAGAGCGCGCGCTCCAGAATGCGCTCATCCACGGTGACGATATCATCGACATTGTTTTGCACGATCTGTCGCGTAAGCGCGCCAGCGTCTTTGACGGCGATCCCTTCCGCCAGCGTGTTGCCGCCAGTCGGCCGTTCGCCGCCGTCCAGCGCATTGATCATGGACGGGAACAAAGCCGCCTGTACGCCAATGATTTCGGTTTTTGGCGAGATATCTCTTACCGCGAGGCTCATGCCCGCGATCAGCCCGCCGCCGCCGATGGGAATGACCATGGCGTCAAAATCCGGACCGTCTTCAAGCATTTCAATAGCGATTGTGCCCTGGCCTGTTATCACGTCAGGATCGTCGAACGGGTGGACGAAAATCAGGCCCCGCTCCTTTTGCAAAATTGCGACTGCGGCTTTCGCTTCATCAAAATCATGTCCCGCCAGCACGACTTCCGCGCCGTGTTCGCGTGTCTGGCGCACCTTAACGTCCGGCGTCGTCACCGGCATGACAATCGTCGCCGGCACGCCCAGCGCCTTTGCATGCCGCGCGAGCCCCTGCGCGTGATTGCCAGCCGATGCAGCGATAACGCCGCGCTTGCGGTCTTGCTCCGGGATCATCATGAGTTTGTTCAGCGCGCCGCGTTCTTTAAACGCGCCCGTATACTGAAGATTTTCAAGCTTCAACCAGATATCCGCGCCGGTAAGCGCCGAAAGTTTACGGGCGTGCACAAGGGGCGTCCGCTTGACGCCGCCAACGATTCGCGCGGCCGCTTCGCGTACATCCTTGGCAGTGGGCAGTCCGGGCGAGTCCATGTGTCAGCCTTGCGTTTTGTGTGTTACAGACGTCTGTCTGCGGCGATTTCGCGCCCGCAGCAAAGTCCCGTCTTTTGACGCAAAATTTCAACAGGGTCCAGATTCTTGGCGGAAAATTATCGCGCTGATACGGTTTTTGCTCGATTGGGCGACGAAAATGGCGCGCCCCATTACGATCTCGTGGAGCCGGCGGAATTTCCCGAGCATATCCTGCGATATCGCAATCAGCGATGGGCGGCCCGCGTTGGTCTGGCGAGCCTCAGTGATGACGCGTGGATCAGGCATTTCGGCCGTTTCGAGCCTTTGCCGGACAATCTTACCCAACCGCTGGCCATTCGATATCACGGCCATCAGTTTCGAACCTATAATCCCGATATCGGCGATGGGAGAGGCTTTTTATACGCCCAGCTGCGCGATGATCAGGACCGTCTTCTCGACCTCGGGACGAAAGGCTCCGGCCAGACGCCCTATTCGCGCTTTGGCGACGGGCGCCTGACCCTGAAGGGCGGGGTGCGCGAAATTCTGGCGACGGAAATGCTCGAAGCCCTCGGCGTTTATACCTCGAAAAGCTTCAGCCTGATCGAAACGGGCGAGGCGTTGCAGCGTCAGGATGAACCCTCGCCGACGCGATCGTCTGTGCTTGTGCGTCTTTCGCATTCGCATGTGCGCTTCGGCGTTTTCCAAAGGCTCGCCTTCGAAAAAAACGAAAATGCCATCGCCGCTTTAATCGATTACTGCATTGAAAATTATTTTCCGGCGCTTTCAACGCCCGGCGACAGCAACGTTATCGGCTTTTACACATCCGTCATTCAGCATACGGCGCGATTGGTGGCGCAATGGATGGCGGCAGGGTTCGTTCACGGGGTCCTGAATACCGACAATATGAATGTCACCGGCGAAAGTTTCGACTATGGGCCTTGGCGGTTTGCGCCCACCGCCGATCCCGGCTTCACCGCCGCTTATTTTGACCAGACAGGGCTTTATTCTTTTGGGCGTCAGGCGGAGGCGGGGGCCTGGAATTTAGCGCAACTGGGCGGCGCCCTGGCGCAGCAAGCGGACGTCGATGCGTTGAACAAAACGCTGCAGCTTTTTTCAGGGTTTTATGAAACCGCCATGGCGGACGCCTATTTCGAACGGCTTGGCTTGAAGCGCACGGGAGCCGATGATTTCAAATTCGTTGTGGATTTTCTGAAATGGATGACGGAGACCGGCGCGCCATACGAGCAGGTTTTTTTCGACTGGTTTTGCGGCGCGGCGTCTGTCGACCGGGCGGATCACAGCGCTGTGGCTGAGCTATATCAACAAGAAAAGTTCGCCAGCCTGAAATCCCGGTTGCTTCAATATACGCCGATCAATCCCGAACGCCTTGAAAGCCGGTATTTTCAGAACGCCGGACCCTGCACCATGCTGATCGATGAAGTCGAAGCGATCTGGGCGCCGATTGCAGAAAAAGACGATTGGTCAGCATTTGAGCGAAAGCTGGAAGCTATCGCCGGCATGCGGGACGCGTATCAGTTCAACGCCTCCCGCTACGCGTGAAGCTGAACTATTTCCTGACGGTTTGAGAAAGCCGATTGACGCTGCGCTGCAAGACGCATCCAAGCGCCAGCGCCATATTTGAACCGATAAACCCGAAAATAATCCACTCGACAATACTAAACATGTCTCTCGCCTCCATGCTTCGTAAACACCAGCGTCGGGCAAATTGATGAAAATTTTTGCTAATTTTTTCGGGGCCTTGCTTAAAATCGCGGTAACCGGACAACCGCCTGATTTTTGGGCTGTTTGGGCGCTGTTGATGGCGCGGGTTGTTCCCTTGCGGGCTTTTTGGGGTTAAGCTCGCATGGCGACCGGCGCGTTTCGAACGCCATTATGGCCATTCGGAGCGGCGCCGGCGGGGTGTGTAGGCGTCCGGGCGGCTAATGGGCCGGACCGGAGCAGGGGGAACGCGAGGGGTCGATGACGTCCGAAGTCGTGTTGATGAACCGTCAGGCGGTGGCGATGGCGGCGGACAGCGCCGTCACTATTTCCGGCGACCGATATCTGAAAACCTATCAATCTGTAGACAAGCTTTTTCCGCTTGTGGAAAACCAGCCTGTCGGCGTGATGATCTATAACAACGCCGAAATCATGTCGACGCCCTGGGAAACCGTGATTTCGCTTTATCGCGAACAGGCGCGCAGCCGGCCGCTCGACACGGTGGCGGCGTATGCTGAAGATTTCATGGAGTTTATTTCCGGCAACCCCGACCTTTTCCCGGCAGACCATCAGGACACGGAATTCTTTAAAGTTGTGGCTGTCGTGTTCACTGTTCTCGCTGAAGAGTTCGATCACCAGGTCAGGAAATTTGCAGAGTCCCACAAGGGGGGCGTGCGGGACCACACCTCATCGATATTCGAGTTTGTGGTCGGTCAGCTGCATACCGATTATCAGCGGTGCCCTGACGATAGCCCGCGCGGCGATCTGCCGTGTTTCCCGCGGGGCATGGCCGAACAGGTCCGCCGCCGTTACGGCAATGAAATCGAGCAGTTGATGCAAAGCCTCATCGGTTCGCTGAAACAAGAATATCCCGGCCTGTCGGTGAGCGAGGGCACGAACGCCAAGCTTCGCGAAATCGCCGTTTTCGCCGTCATCAAGGATGCGTTTTTCGAACATTATACAGGCGTTGTCTTCGCCGGTTTCGGCGCGAAGGAAAAGTTTCCCTCCATGCGCTCCTATCTGGCGTCGAGTGTTATTCTCGGCATCCTGAAACGAAAGCGCGACCGCCAGGCGGATATCGGCGCCGATACGGGGCCGGTGTTTCAACCCTTCGCGCAGGACCGGATGATCCGCACGTTCCTCACCGGCATGGATCAGTATCTGCGTATGTTTATTTATTCGGAGACATTGAAGCTCTCCATGGGGCTTGTCTCCGACATTGTCGGGCGCACGCCGAATCTGAGCGATGCGCAGAAAAATGCAATTTTCCGGGACTACAGCCAGAACAATCTCGGCCACGCGCTCAATGAGTTTTTTCGCTCTGTGGATAATTATCAGTATGCGGTGCACACGCGGCCGATCCTGCGGGCCATCAATTCGCTGCCCCGAAAAGAGCTGGGCGAGACCGCGGCGTCGTTGATCAAGCTTAATTCTTTCCAGCAGAAAGTAATGCATTCGGTCGAAACGGTGGGCGGGCCCATTGACGTCGCCGTCATTACACGCAATGGCGGCCTTGAATGGTCGCGCGAAAAACCGGAGCTTTAGGCCATGAGCGAGCGCTTGAAACAGATCTGGTCAGGCTTTTCCAGCGAGACGACGCGCAAGCTCACCGGGCGCGGCGTCGATAATATTCTGGTGCCGCACCGCACTGATTATGCGGAAACCGACGAAGGATTTTTGCCGGAAAATTACAATGCGCCGGCGGAGTCGGCTTTTTCCGCCCTGCGCGAAAGCCTGACGAAAAAAGAAAAAATGTTCGGCGGCAAGAAACAGCCGGCGCAGACAGACGCCCGGCTGCCGTCCGAAGCGGAAGATTTTACGGCGGCGACCGCCTTTTCATCGTCAAGCGATGATTTGATCAGGGGTTTACGCGCTACAGCCATGCGCGTAGAGCGTCCAGATTACAATTACGGCGCGTTTTTCGATTCCGCTGAAGGCAAGGCGCATTTCAAGAAACATAAAAAGAAAAAACGCTTCGGGCTTTTTTGAACCTTGCGGCGTTGATGCAGGCTTTGCGGCATTGATAAGCAAAGTCGAACACCCGCATCATCGCGCTTCCGCAACAATGTTTTTCCAACCTACTTCGGGGGATTTATGACCGTCAGACATTCATTTCGTTTGAGCGCTTCGCGGAAACGCGGCCGCGCGGTAAGGATGCTGGCGCGGGCGGGTTATGCGTGCGTTGCGGCGGCTTGCGTATGGCCCATAAGCGCGGCCGCGCAGACTGCTAACGCAAACTGGGCGCCGACTCCCTATCCCGCTCATTGCGTGGAGGCGGCCAAACATTACGACGCGCTGCCGAAAATAAATATCGATTCCGACTACGAGTCGCCGAACGAAGTCGTTGTCAATTACACGGAATTCGTCGATCCGGAGACCGGCGAATACGCGCCAGGGCTGGCGAATGCGGTCAGCGCGCTGGGCGGCATGGTCGGTTACGCGGACAAGCTTAAAGCCGCATATGAGCAAGCGGCGCGCGATTACTGGAATCATTTTGACCGGACCGGCCGTTCCGATCCGGCGCTGGAAAAAGAATACGGTTACTGGAAATGGCGGCGCGGGCAATTTTCCCGTGAAGTGGCCGGTATTCAGGGTGTGGGCATGGCGTCCGGCAGCGGCGCTGCGCAATTTCTCTCCAATACGCTCGGCGGGCGGTTTGGCGTCCCGTCTGGCGTACAGAATATCGACGATTCGCGCGATTACGATTATGTGCGATACAGTCAGTGTACGTTAGAACACGGACAGACCGTTGAAGAGGCGATTGAGTACGAAGTGCTTCTCGATGCGATTCCCGGCAATGTCGAGGCCGTATCGAGCTGGGTCGAAGCCATGGAAATCGACCGGCTCTCCCCCCAGGATAAAGCGTTGCTGGTGAATGTCATGCGCGAGCGCAGAAAAACCGACACCGGTTACGATGGTACGCCGCATAGCGGTCTTTCCGGTTCCGCCGAGGCGGTGCGTGCGGCGCTGGATCAGGCGCGCGAAGGCGTATCGGCGACGCTGTCCGCCTTTCTCGAATTCGTCAATTACGGCGCAAACAGTCTGGAAACGGGAAAGCATTCATGGCGGCTGGCGGCGCCGAAATATCCGGGCGGGTCAAGTTTCGGTGCAATTACTAGGGAACAGTATGATTGGATGGCGGCGAATTCGCTTTATCTTTACGGCATCCATCCCACGAAAAACGGCGCGCAGGTCGGCGCCGAATTTTTTCCAGGCGGATATGAACAGGCCGGCAAGTGCGCAACCGGCAAGCTGCCGGAGGCGGCGCGGTACATGCATGACCGCCTCGGTCCGGTGATGGATAAGGCCGCGCAAGAGCAGACCTACAACAAGGAATTTTGCCTCGAGCCCGCTTATCGTCTGCGGGGATCGCGAAATCCGCTGGTGCCGCGGCAGGCGGAAAATTACGCCTGCATGGGACAGGACGCATGGCGGCTGGCGATGATTGCCTGCGCTACAGGCAATCCTGTCGGCGCCGATGAGGCCATTGCGCGCGCGCTTCTGTCGAAATATCCCGCACAGTAACCCCCGGCCGCGCTTGCCGTGCGTCGTTTAACACTTATCTGCCGTATCGGACAGAAATGGAGATGAGGTATGATTGTAACGACCACTGACGGCGCGCCTGGCCGTGAAGTCAGCGAAAGCATGGGCGTTGTCGCAGGCGAAGCTATTCTCGGCGTCAATATATTCCGCGATTTGTTCGCCGGCATTCGCGATATTATCGGCGAACGTTCAGGCGGGTATCAAAAAGCACTGCGCGAAGCGCGCGAACACGCCATGGCCGACATGCAAGCGGAAGCAGCCGCACTCGGCGCCGACGCAGTGATCGGCGTCGATATCGATTATGAGGCCGTCGATACGCAAAAAGGGGCGATGCTGCTCGTTTCGTGCAACGGCACCGCCGTGAGGCTTCGTTGACAGGCTTTTCGTGTAAGGCCCCGGCTTTTATAAGCAAGCCGACCGCATTAATCGTCTACAGGCTCGTTTTCGAGCGCTTCTTCCACAGTATCAAGTTCGGCGTCGTCATCCGCAATCTCCGGTTCTTCGGCTGGCGGCGCCGGCGCGGGTTCAGGGAACTCAACCGGACTGCCGGAAGTCAAAGTCGCCAGATAGGCCAGAATATCAGCGCGCTGATCGTCGCGGGCGAAGCGTTGGACCATGGCGGTGCCCGGAATGTATCCTTGTGAGTTTTCAAGATATTTATCGAGGCGCTCATAGGTCCATGTCCCGCCGAATTCCTGCAGCGCATTGGAGTAATTAAACCCGGCGTGGCCGGCGACGTCCCGTTCGACAATATCCCAGAGATTCGGCCCTGTGCCGTTCGCGCCGCCCTGCTCAAAAGTATGACAGGATTTGCACAACGCCGCCCGGCGCTCCCCCGCCGCGGCGCTCGCATTCGCCAGCAATGTGCCAAGGTCGACTTCCGGCTCGGCTTCTGCGGCGGACGTTGTCTCAAGCTGAATATCCCCGCCATAGGCCAGGTGCAGCTCACCGCCGCCGCCATGGTGCCCGCCGCCGAAAATCGCGGCCGTCAGTTGCGGCAAGCCGAAAATAAGGAGCAGGGCCGTTAGAACAGCCGCCGCGATCTTGTTGAATAAGAGTGGGTCATTCATGAAGCCGGCCCCGGTGATTTCCGTTAAAGCGCCTGCAATTCAGGCGTTGATCCCTAAAGTCGGCCGGTTTCTAGCGGCCTTCCCGGTTGGGCGCAATGCAGGTCCGCCGCCTCGCGGCGCGGCCATTGGGCGCGGCCTTTCACGCCGGCGGGCGAGGCGGGCTGTGTTGCGCGTTCATCCGTGATTGCGTTTCAGGCTTTTATACGTGCATAAGCGCACGCGCTTCTTTTGGAGATGAAAGGTCCGGCATGAGTGATGCGGCAGATAACGGGGATTATATCGCATATCAGGGCGAGCCGGGCGCTTTTTCCGAGCTGGCCTGCCTGACCTATGCGCCGGGTTTGACGCCGCTTCCGTGCGCCACATTTGAGGACGCCTTTGAGGCCGTTCGGACCGGCCGCGTCAAAAAAGCCATGCTGCCGATAGAAAACTCGCTCGCGGGCCGGGTGGCGGATATTCATCACCTCCTGCCGGATGCGGGGCTGCACATTATCGCGGAATATTTTCTGCCGGTGGAGCATCATTTGATGGCGCGTCCGGGCGTGACGCTCGATCAGGTGAAGATCGTGCGCTCTCACGCTATGGCGCTTGGCCAGTGCCGCCGGTTCATAAAAGACCACGCCCTGAAACCGGAAATGGCCGGCGACACCGCCGGCGCGGCGCGCCAGCTCGCTGAGCAGGGCCATGGCGATGAGGCCGTCATCGCCTCTGCGCATGCGGCGAAGCAGTATGGGCTGGACGTGCTCGCTGCCAATATCGAAGATGAGCCGCACAACACCACGCGCTTTCTGGAAATGTCGCTTGAACCTGAGGACGCCGACCCTGACGCCGGCGCCGTGGTGACGAGTTTCGTCTTCGAGGTCCGCAATATTCCGGCGGCGCTGTATAAGGCGATGGGCGGTTTTGCGACGAACGGCGTCAACATGACCAAGCTTGAAAGCTATCAGCTTGGCGGCGCTTTCACGGCCACCATGTTTTACGCCGATATTGAAGGACACCCGGCGCATGAGCCTGTGCGGCTGGCGCTGGAAGAACTCAGTTTTTTCTCGTCGTCATTAAAAATTCTGGGCGTATACGAAGCGGCGCGGGAGAGATAGTCAGCTTCTCGCCCAGCGCTCGATCAATTGCCGGGCGATGGTGAATTTCGGCGGCGCCCTGAAGTCTCGTTCTTCACCGTTCAGCACCGCCTGCACATCTTTTTTGTCGTACCAGCTTGCTTCGGCAAGTTCCTCCGTATCCAGATTGATTTCTCTGTTTTCGGTTGTTGCGTGGAATCCCATCATCAGTGAACAGGTGAACGGCCATGGCTGCGAGAAAAGATAGCGGACGTCGTCTATCGTCACGCCCGCTTCCTCGTATATTTCCCGCCGCGCGCATTCTTCAGGCGTTTCTCCAGCCTCCACAAAACCGGCGAGCGCCGACACAAAACCCGGCGGAAACTGATGGCCGCGCCCCAGCAGGCAGGCGCCGCTGTTGAGGACGAGCACAATCGCGACCGGATTGATGCGCGGAAAATGGTCCGTCTCGCATTGGGGGCAGCGGCTTTTGACGCCGCCCGCATCGAACTCGGTTTCGCCGCCGCACCTGCCGCAGAAACGATGGGTCCGACGCCACTCGAAATACCAGCGCGCCTGGCCGACAATGGAAAGATCGCCGCGTGTCAAAACGCCCGCCGCCATGCGCAACGGCGTATATTCGCCGATTTCTGCGAACGGCGCGCTTTGCGCTTCCCGTGCGGCCGAAGAAACGTCTATCGCGAAATAGGCGCGCCCCTCCTGATGGCCGATCAAGACAATGGGTGAATTCTTCGGAAATTCAGACCGCGCCGCCGCCGAAAGAAAGGCGGGCTTGCCGTCCGCCATCAGCGGATCGCCGCGCCACAGGGGCAGGAGGAGACTGCCGGGATCGTCAAGCCGCGCTTTTACAAATGCGCGCTGATCTTTTTCGATATTGATCCGCGACAACGGATTGTTCGCGAACCAGTTCGGATTTTCGCCGGGCTTCATGGCGTGGTTGTGCCGCTCTATAGGGCGGAGCGCAAGCGTCAGGCGCCGCTGCGGGAACCCTTGCGCAAGGCCGCCATGGTTTCACGGCGCAAGAACATAATCGTCAGGGCGAGCGCCCAGCTTGCGCAGGCGGAATAGAACAGCGCGGGCGAAAACGCTGTCGGCGTCTCGCCGTTCCATTCGACAGGCGTCGAAATCCCGAGCGGCGTGAACAAATGGAAAATAATGGCGCCGCTCATAATGGCGAATGCGATGAGCGCCCCGAAAAATTGCGACGGTCCGATCAGCGTTTTCTTCCGGGTGAGAAGAAAAAACAGCGGCGCTGCAATCAGCAGGAAGGAGGCCGCCAGTTCGCCGAGCCCGATAATCCAGGGGCCCGCAGGATAAAAAAGCCCGATGCCTGACCAGTCGCGCAAGGTTGTGAAAATATGTTCAGGCGTTTGATGTCCGGTGAATTTGAAACGCAGCGAGTCGATGAAAATGACCGATATGAAAAGCCCGCCGGCCCATGGCAGAAGAGAGAGAATTCGGTTCAATGTGCGCTCCCTTTAATACAGCGGATTGCGTGGAGCGCCTCCGCTTGGCGTGAAGCGCCCTTGTAACGCCTCCTAACATGAAGGCGGCGCGACGACGCATCACGAAGCTCCCACTTGCATTCACGAAGCTGAGCGCAGATATAAACCCCCGGAAGGCTGGCGGACGCAGCTCTCGCCAACCCGGTCAGGTCCGGAAGGAAGCAGCCGTAACGAGTTTTTCGCTGCGGGTCGTTTCAGTCTTCCACTTTCTTTAAATTGTTGATTTTTCTGGGACAGCGTGCGGCGCGCGTGTAAATTTTCAAACATGATGTTAAAAAATATTGACATAGAGGATGGTATATATTACATGCAGGATTATTGAATGTTATGGGACGGAGGCGGGATATGAGTTTCAAGGAAAAATGCGCATGGATCGTTTTTGCCGCCATGCTCTGGATTTTCGGCGGTTATGCGTGGTCGCTCTACAGGGCGGAAAGCTTTGGCGCGGGCACGACCGGCATGATGTTGGGGGCGATTATCGGCTTCATCGTGATTACGGTTGTCGCGCATATTCTTGTGGCGATTTTTTCCGGCGGCTCCGGCGATGATCAAGAGGATGAGCGCGACAGGCGCATTGAGATGCAGGCCGAAAGGGTCGGCGGCTTCGTGCTGGGCGCCTTCGCTTTAACAGGGTTGGCGTTCTCGCTGATCAAGGGACATTATCTGATCGCCAACATCCTGTTTCTCGGGCTGGCGGCGTCGGAAATCGTGAAAAACGGATGGCAGATCGCACTTTACCGGCAATCGTCGTAAGAGCCGCAAGCACTATGGCGAAAACGCCCATCAGCAATAATATTCGCGTCTTGCGCTTTCATGCGAACGAAATGACGCAAAGCGAGCTGGCCGAACGCATCGGCGTGACGCGCCAGACCATCGCCGCCATCGAGAAAGGCAAATACTCGCCGACGCTCGAGGCGGCTTTCCGCATCGCCGCCGTTTTTGACAAGCCCTTCGACGAGGTTTTCCGCTATGAGCCTTCGGCGGACGCAAAAACCATGGGCCGGTTGAAAAAGGACGGTTGAGGCGCGGCCTTGCACTCTCCATAATCGGTAAAACGTCCGAAGGGAATGATGGCGGAAAGCGAAAAAACAGCGGCGGGTGACGACGCCGGCGCCTATCAGGTGCTGGCGCGCAAATACCGTCCGCAAAATTTCGACGATCTCATCGGTCACGGGGCTATGGTGCGAACGCTGAAAAACGCCTTCGCCGCCGGCCGGATCGCCCACGCCTATATCCTCACCGGCGTGCGCGGCGTGGGCAAAACCACGACCGCGCGCATTCTCGCCCGCGCTTTGAATTACGTGGGGCCCGCTTCAGATGAAAAAGGCGGCGAGGATAACGGCCCGCAGATGGAAATGGCGGAGGAAGGTCTGCACTGCCGCGCCATCGCCGAGTCGCGCCATCCGGACGTCATGGAAATGGACGCCGCATCGCGCACCGGCGTCGGCGACATCCGGGAGTTGATCGAAGGCGTGCGCTACGCCCCGATCGAGGCCCGCTACAAGGTCTATATCATAGACGAAGTGCACATGCTCTCGACGGCGGCGTTCAACGCCCTGTTGAAGACGCTGGAAGAGCCGCCGCCGCATGTGAAGTTCATTTTCGCCACGACGGAAATCCGCAAGCTGCCGGTGACGGTTCTCTCGCGCTGCCAGCGGTTCGATTTGCGCCGGATCGATCCGGAAACGCTGACCGATCACCTCGCCTTGATCGCGGGAAAGGAAAAGGTTGAGATCGACCGCGATGGTCTGTGGATGATCGCCCGCGCGGCCGAAGGCTCCGTGCGCGACGGCCTCTCGATTCTCGATCAGGCGATCGTCCAGCATGGGCGCAAGGCGGGCGAGCCCGTAACAGCGGACGAAGTGCGCGAGATGCTCGGTCTCGCCGACCGGTCTTCCGTCTGGGCGCTGCTCGACGCGGCGATGAAGGGCGACGCCAAAACCGCGCTTGATAATTTCCGTGCGCAATATGATTCCGGCGCCGAGCCGTCGCAGGTGATCCGCGATCTTCTCGACCTCACGCATCTGCTCACCCGCATCAAGGCGGCGGGGGCGGGCGCCGCCGCGCACGGGCCCGCGGGCGAGGCCGATGCCGAGCGGGCGAAAAACATGGCCGACGCGCTGGAAATGAACGCGCTGACAAGGGCCTGGTCGCTCCTGATGAAAGGCCTTTCCGAAACGCAGACGGCGCCGGATGCGGCGGCGGCCGGCGAAATGGCGCTGATCCGGCTTTGCTTCGCCGCCGACCTGCCGACCCCGGATGAGGCCCTGCGCGCCTTAAAAAAAAAGAGCGATGACGGGGTAAGGGGCGCGCCAGCGCCGCAGCCGGTCCGGGACCGCGATCGCGCGCCCGTTGACGCGTCATATGATCCGCCTGCGGATGGACGCCCGCAAGCGGATGTCATCGATATTCACCCGCCCCTGTCGCAGCGCCCGCCCGGCGGCGGCGAGTGGCTGCGCGCTTTTGATGATGTGGTGAAACTTGCGGGGCGCAGACGCGATGCGAAATTGCGCACCGAGCTTGAATCCTACGTCCATATCGTTTCTTTCAGCCAGGGGCGTATCGAATTGCGTTTGCATGACGACGCGCCGGGCGATTTGGCCAACCGGTTGACCCTGCGGCTGAAGGAATGGACCGGGCGCCAATGGGTCGTCACGGTGACGTCCGAGGCGAAAGGCGCCGAGACCCTGCGCGATGCGCGCACGCGCGATGTGTTGGCGCACCCGATGGTGCGCGAAGCGCTGGAACTCTTCCCCGGCGCGGAGGTGACGGCGATCCGCGAAAGCGAAACGATCGCGGAACCGGCGCCGGAGGAAACGGAAGAAGAAGCGCCGGTCGATCCGGATGATGAAACGGTCGCCGCCGCCGTCGCGGCGCGGAAGGAAACAGGAAAAGCGTAAATGGATATCAACAAGCTGATGAAACAGGCCGGCGAGATGCAGGCCAAAATGCAGGAAATGCAGGAAAGCCTCGCCGATATCGAAGCGACGGGCGAGGCCGGCGGCGGCATGGTGAAGGTGGTGATGAACGGCAAGGGCTATGCGAAAGCCGTCGCCATCGAGCGCTCGCTGATGAAAGAGGATGAGGCGGAAATCCTCGAGGACCTCATCGCCGCCGCCATCAACGACGCGAAATCGAAACTGGAAGAAGAAACGCAAGCGCGCATGAAGGAAATGACGCAAGGCCTGCCGCTTCCGCCGGGCATGAAGCTGCCGTTTTAGATTTAGTTTAGCCTACAAAACATAGCTTCCCTTATTCTCTTTCAGAGAGGTGCCGATGGAAAAATACGTTTTTGCATCAATAATTTGTGCTTTGCTGATTTTCTCTAATTATACGGTAGTTATTGGTGTTAATGCAGCGAGGGAGGAACTGTATGATGCGCGTCAAATCATTGAATACTTGAAGCCAGTCTCGACGGATACATCGCTTGATATATTTGCGGTTAATGAAAGCATAGGTCGCGCATTAAACTACCTTGATGCGGCCAAGTCTCGCGATGATATTCCAATGGGTTTTGCACTACTTCTAGCAATTGGTTTTGGCATTCAAGAATGGAGGCATTACAGGCTTAAAAAAGCTTACGAACATCAGATAAAGAAAAAATCATAGTATATCGTCATCCCGGACGCGCTGCAGCATCGAAGATGACGCTGCGCAGATCCGGGATCCATGGCGATGTTTTAGTTTTGAGTCTATATCTCGCCGCGTTCTCGCAAGACTTCCCGCGCTGCGGTCTCATCTTTCTTTGCGCCAAAGATAAGCAGCCAAAGCGCTGAGCCGATCTCTCCAAAAGAAGATGGCATCGAGGCGATGTCGTAAGCCATCGTGCCCTTATAGGCGGGGAACAGCATCGGCCCGAAATCATTGGCGATATAGCCAAGTCCGCCCAGCACTAAAAGTAAGCCGAGAAGGCGCGGAATATAGCGCGTTTTCAAAACCAGCATGCCGAAGGGGATCAGCCACAAGCCCCAGAAAATTTCCGCCATGCCCGTATAGGCCGAATAAGCGTTCATCATCTCTGCGACCGCCGCCGGACGTTCGCTTGCGGCAAGCGCGGCGAAATCGCCAGACCCGCGGATAATGTCGAGAATCTCAACCTTCTGCGCCATGGCGATGTAAGAGATCGGCACGCTTGCCGCGACGAGCACCAGCATGATCAGCGACAGTGACGGCGCGCGCGAGGAGAACAGGCGATACAAAAACACGCCGACAATTGCGAACAGCGCATAGCAGACAAGTTCCGTCACCACGCTCGCGCTGTAAAAAAATGTCGCCTCGCTGATCGCGTTATAAACGGCTTGCGGATCGTCGGAATAAAGCCCCAGCTTTTTCGGCGCATAGGCGAGCGCGAAAATGCCGGTAATCACGAGGCTCACATAGGCGCCGCCGGCGAGCCGGCCGAGCGTTGCGTTCGATGTTTCCGGCGCTGCGGTCATGGTTCTCTCCCCCCTGCATATTCCAGACATGTCGCGGCAACATTGGCGATAATGCGCGCGGCGGCAAGGCCTTTGCGGCAGGCCGGTAAGAATGCCGGGCGGATCAATCCTGCGCGAGCGTAAATCGACGGCTTGCCAGCCAATGGCGGAAGGCAGCATAAACGCCTTTTGTGATTGCCTTGTGAAAGCGTCCCCATGCCTGCAGCGTCTATCGGTCCCGAGTTACAGCGCCTGATCGATCTCCTTGCGAAAATGCCGGGGCTGGGGCCGCGTTCGGCCAAGCGCGCCGCGCTTTATCTTCTGAAGAAGCGCGAGCCGGTGATGCGCCCGCTCGCTTTCGCCCTTGATGACGCCGCCAATAAAGTGAAGGCCTGCGCCGTCTGCGGCAACTGGGACTCGATCGACCCTTGCGCCGTCTGCGCCGACGAGGAGCGCGAAGCGTCCGTCCTCTGCGTTGTGCAGGATGTGGGCGATCTGTGGGCGCTCGAACGCGCCGGCGCGCACAAGGGCCGCTATCACGTGCTTGGCGGCTTGCTCTCGCCGCTGGACGGCGTCGGTCCGGACGATCTCAACATGGGCGGCCTGATCGCCCGCGCCAAAGAGGGAACGGTCACAGAGATTGTGCTGGCGCTCCCCGCCACCGTCGATGGTCAGACTACGGCGCATTATCTCACCGAACATCTTGAACCCGCCGGGCTCAGCGTAACGCGGCTTTCCCAGGGCGTGCCGGTGGGCGGCGAGCTCGACTATCTCGACGAAGGCACGCTCGCCGCGGCGATGAAGGCGCGCCGGCCGTTTTAAGTCAAGTTGGTTGAGGCGGGCGCCCGCCGCAGCACGAACGCAAAAGCGAGCAGCGGAATAAAGACGGCGACATTCAGCCCCGTTTGCCGCGCCGCGCCGGGCAGCGCCAGCGGCGCTAGAAACAGGGCGACAAGCATCAATTGATCGTACGGCCGCCAGCCCTTGCGCGCCTGATTGAGCGCCAGCAGCGTTAAAGGCGCGAGCATGATCGCGAAGTCGTAATAATAAGCGTAGGGCGCCGCCAGAAATGCGCCGCAGCAAACGACAGCGGCTTTCAGCGCCGCATCTTCGCTTCGCCGCCAGACCAGGGCTGTCGCTGCTGCAGCGCTAAGCGCGCTGATCCCTTGCAGGCTTGCTGCGGCCAGCGGCGGCGCGCCGGCCATCAGCGCTGCGGCGTAAATTGTCGGCATTTTGTAAAGCGGCGTCAGCCCGTCGCGGATATATTCATCCATGGCGCGCAAACTGTCGAAAAAAGCCTCCCACGCATCCAGGCCGAAAACGGCGAGGCTGGCGCCGTGCAACACGGCCGCGCCGGCGCCCGCCGCAATAAACGCGCGCCAATGTCCGCCGGCGGCGTAAGCCACAGGCAAGAGCAGGCCCAGTTGCGGTTTCATGGTCAGAAAGGCGGCGCACAGCCCGGCCAGCATGGGTCTTTTATGGACCTGCAGTGTTGCGCCAAGGAACAGGCTGGCGGTCAAGAACCCGGTCTGTCCGGTGATCGCCGCGTGAAACACAACCGGCGCCGCCAGCATCACCAAGAGCGCCCCGGATCTGACCTCGTTGCAGCGCGCCGCGCCCGCTAACACGGCGATCCCGCCGCCTGTCCAGACGGCGTAACCAAGCCCGTAAGGAAGCGCCGCAAGGAACGCGATCACAAAAAAGTACGCAGGCGGATATTGCCAGGTCAGGCGCCAATCCGCCTGAGCCGGGGCGAGCCGATGGAGCCAGTCAAAGAAAACGCCGGGATAATAAATCGCTGCGCCTTCGCCTGCGGCCATAGCGTTCGCCGCCGTCCAGAAAGCAGCGAAATCGCCGCCGACGGGCGTTCCCGCCGGGGTGATGAGATTATCCGAAAAAACGGTTTGAAAAGTGAATACGCTAAGCAGCGACAAGCCCACGGCGCCTGCGCCAAGCTGCATCTGGCGCCGGGTCAGGCGAAAATCTGCGCGGTGCAACAGGCTTTTCATGCTCATTTCTATCATCCGGTCTGCACGATGGCGATGTTCGCGCCAAACGCTTAGCAAGTTTTCAACTGGGGAGAAGCGGCGAACCGCGCCGCCGCCGAATCGCCGTAGATTGCGCCAATGATATACGAAACTTTTGAACAGGCAGGCTTTTCACCTTCTGCGCCGGCCTTCTGGCTGGCGATCTTTTTCGCCATTGCGGCGGTCTTTTTCGTCGTGCAATCGCGGCGGCTGTCGAAAAAGGCGCGCAGTTTGCGCAATGAACTGGAAGACGCCCGTATTGCGCTGGCGTCAGCCAGGGAACAGGCGAGCGGGCTGGACGCCTTGCGCGATGAGCTGGCTCATGAGCGAGAGACGCGCCAGCGCCTGCAGACCGAAGCATCGGCGAATGCGGTGAAACTGGAGGAGCGCGAGCGTGCGCTCGCCGAGTTGAAAACCCGGATGGAGACCGAGTTCAAGGCGATGACGGCGCAACTTCTCGAAGGCGCGAATGAAGCGTTTTTGAAACGCGCCGGCGAAACCTTTCAGCGCTACAGCGAAAATGCGCAAAATGAGGGCGAGAAACGCCGCAAGGCGCTCGACGATCTCTTGAAGCCTGTCAGCGAAACGCTGGTCCTGTATCAAAAAGGTCTTGATGAAATGCGCAAGGAGCAAACGGAGTCGCGCGGCGCCCTGCGCAACCAGATTCACGATCTTGCGAAATCGACACACGATGTGCGCGCCGAGGCGCAAAAACTGGCGACGGCGCTGCGCGCGGGGCCAAAAACCCGCGGCCGCTGGGGCGAGGAACAGCTTCGAAACGTGGTGGAGTTCGCCGGCATGAGCGCCTATGTGGATTTCACCGAACAGGCGAGCCACGACGACAATGGCCGCCGCAAGCAGCCGGATATGGTGGTCAATCTGCCGGGCGGGCGGGTTGTTGCGGTGGATTCCAAAGTGTCGCTCGGCGCCTATCTTGACGCGATCGAGGCGGAAACCGATGAGGCGCGCGCGGGACATCTTGCCCGCCACGCCAATGATTTATGGAACCATGTCAAAAGCCTGTCAGCGAAAGAATATGCGTCATCGCTGAAAGATTCACTCGACTATGTGGTGATGTTCGTACCCGGAGAAAATTATTTTTCCGCCGCGCTCGAGGCGCGGCCCCAGCTCTATCAGGATGCGCTGGACCGGAAGATCTTGATTGCTTCGCCAACTGTCCTCGTCGCCATGCTGAAATCGGCGGCGTTGAACTGGCGCCAGGAAAAAATGACGGAGAACGCGCAGGCTGTCGCCGCCATGGCCAAGGATCTATATGACAGCCTGAAAACCATGAGCGGGCACATGGCGGGATTGGGCAAAGCCCTCGACAGCGCATTGAAAAAATACAACGCAACCATCGGCGGATTTGAAACCCGCGTCTTGTCGCGCGCGCGCAAATTCGCGGAGTATGAATTGCCGGGCGTTGATGACGCGATTGAACCCCTATCTGAAATTGAGGGCGGCCCGCGCCAGATGCGCGAACGGGATCTGCTTTCGCCGCCAGAAGATAAGCGCGATGACGCCGCCTGACCCAGCCGCATGACCGTTGTCTAGTCAGGGGGCGACGTCTCATCGCGGCCAGACCGTCTGTGCGCGCCCCGGCTATCGTAAGGGGAATGCCGGCTTTTCCTGCGACGCGGGCTCTGCCTCGCGCGGCGACGGCGTTGTGGCGGCCGCCGATGTGGAGGGGGAAGCGCTGTCGACAGTTGGCGCAAACTGGTTTTTCGTTTTCTTTTCGAGGGAGTCATGCGCCCCGTTTGTTATGCGTTTCGTTTCCAGCGCCGTGATCCGCTCTCTGAGCGCGGTCAGTTCTCTGGCGACGTTTTCATCGCCGGCGTTCTGCGTGCGCGCGGTCAGGCCCGAACCGGAGATGACCGCGCTCAATGTATGCAAGGTCGCCATCAGCGACGTTGGCGCCACCATCCACAACTTCGCGCGATAGCTTTCCTGAATAACATCCGGGAAATGCGCATGCAGTTCGGAGAGGATATGCTCGGACGGCACAAACATCATGGCGCAGTCGGCTGTCTCCCCGCTGATGAGCAGCTTTTCAGCCGAATCCGCGATGTGGCGATAGATGATGCGGCGAAACTGGGTTTCTGCTTCCTTTGCAGTGATGTCCAGTCTGGCCTGCTGCCATGCATCGAAGGCTTCCACAGGAAATCGCGCGTCAACCGGAATTGGCGCCAGGCGCCCCGGCATATCTATGCACGCATCTGCGGTCCGGCCCGACGACAGTTTATGCGCAAGCTGGTATCTCTGCGCGGGCAAAGCGTCGCTCAATAGATCGGACAATTGAACGCGCGCGGCCGTCGAGGCGACGGCGTGCGGCGCCGCCGCCGGCAAGTGATCGATACGCCGTGAAAGTCTTTCGATCGCGTCGTTGACCGTGTTGCGCAAACTCTCGAATTGTTCGCCGATAAGATCGGCAAACTCTGCAAAATGCGCTTCCGACAAACCTTGCGCGTCTTCACGCATTTCAAGCGCCTGCATTGGCGCTGTGTCGAGCCGCGATTGAAAGTCTTTCGCCAGCGCCGTCAATCTGTCGCTCATTGCTGTTAACGCCGCTTCGTTTTCCTGAAGGCCGAGGGCGATCGTTCGTTCCGTGTCGGCGTTTGCGCGCGCCAGATCCCGCGCGAGATTTTCCGCCTCATCGGCGCGGATCAGGGCTTGCTCCGCGGCGTCTTCAATTCTGGAAAGGCGTCCGTCATTCATCGGCGGCGATGTAAAGCTGCTCTGCCGGGCGTCTGTCTGCGCCGTATCGGCATGAGGCTCATCTTCTTCTTCGTCGAAAAACGTCTCTTCCGGTTCGAAAATACGAACCTCCTCCTCCGGTGTTTCATCTGTGACTTGTTCTGTTTTCTGAGAAAACAGCCCGGCGAAGACGGAGCGCTTTTTTTCCGGTTCGCGATGCTCAACGTCAGGCGGCGCCTTTTCCCGCGCGTGAGATGCCTGATCGCCGCCGCCTTCTTCTTCAGAAATGCGGGCGTCTTCGGCGGTTACGTCCGCGTCCGGTGTTTCGCGAACTGCCCGTTTGTCCGCGTCCCTTCTGGCGGCATCGGAAAACTGGGGGTCGTCGAATGAAATATCAGCATCCTCGCCGGCGGGCTCGAAATAATTTGGCGGCGTATGTTTAACCTTGCGCCGGCCCGGACGCACAACGCGTCCGCGAATGATCAACATCAATAAGAGTACGAAAATGAGGATGAATGCGCCGACGCCGGCCCACAGGGCGGGGGCCGGACCGCTGATAAACGGCTCCAGCGCCGCGGCGCTTTGTGCGCCTGAGGCCGCATTTTCAGGGACGTCCGCCCCTTGCTGGGCCGAGGGCGTCAGCATCTGCATCGTTTGTTCCCCAACACATCAACACAATATTGCGGCGCAGCTTATGAGAATATCCCATAAAAAGCGAGGGTTTAGCCGTGGCCGGGACTCGCCTTGCGCGTGCATTTGCACCGCTTTTGGCGCCTTGACGCAACCAGGACGCAGCCATAGGTGATGATTATGGCCATTCGACCCATTCTCACTGCGCCCGACCCGCGCCTGCGGGAAGTCTCCAAACCTGTCGGCCAGGTGGATGAGGCGTTGCGCGAACTCATGGACGACATGCTGGAGACCATGTACGACGCGCCTGGAATTGGCCTCGCCGCTATCCAGATCGGTGTTCCACAACGTGTAATTGTGATGGATCTGGCTGGCGAGGATGAAGAGCCGGCGCCGCTTTATTTTGTCAATCCGGAAATACTTGATCCTTCGGAAGAGAAGAAGCCTTACGAAGAAGGCTGCCTGTCCGTTCCCGATTATTATGACGAAGTCGAACGCCCGGCGCGATGCCGCGTAAAATATCTCGACTATCACGGCGCTGAACAGATTTTGGAAGCGGAAGGCATGCTGGCCGTTTGCATCCAACATGAAATGGATCATCTGGAAGGCGTTCTCTTTATCGATTATCTCTCGCGTCTGAAGCGCGAACGGGTATTGAAAAAACTCAAAAAAGAACAGCGCCTCGCAGCCGCCTCCTAAGGCGGGCTAAAGGCTTCAGGAACGATTATGCGTCTCGCTTTCATGGGCACGCCGGAATTTTCAGTAAATGTTCTGGCGGAACTGATCGCAGCAGGTCATGAGATCGCTGCGGTTTACACGCGCGCCCCCCAGCCGTCAGGCCGCGGACGCAAACTGACGCCCTCGCCTGTACACAAATTTGCCGAGGCGCACGGTCTTGAAGTGAGAACGCCGAAAAATTTCAAATCCGAAAACGCGCGGGCTGCGTTCGCTGACCTTGATCTCGATGCTGCAATCGTCGTGGCTTACGGGCTGATCCTGCCGCGTGCGGTGCTTGATGCGCCGCGCCAGGGTTGTCTTAATTTACATGCATCGCTGTTGCCGCGATGGCGGGGCGCCGCGCCGATCCAGCGCGCGATTATGGCTGGCGATACGGTGACCGGCGTGCAGGTCATGCGCATGGAGGAAGGCCTTGATACGGGCCCCGTGCTGCTATCGGAAAGCGTGGAAATCGCGGTTGAAGACACAGCAGGCTCCCTCCACGACAAACTTGCCGCCGTTGCAGCGCAACTGGCGCCGCGCGCGCTCTCGGCGCTTGCGCGCGATGCGCTCGTCGCGACGCCGCAAGCGGATGATGGCGTTACCTACGCGCATAAGATTACGCCGCAGGAAGCGCGTATCGATTGGCGGCGAAACGCAGAAGAGGTTGACCGGCATATCAGGGGTTTGTCGCCGTTTCCCGGCGCGTGGTTCGACGCGGACGGCGCCCGCGTGAAGGCGCTGTTTTCTCGCGTCGCCGACGGCGCCGGCGAACCCGGCGCTATTCTGGAATCAGACGAGACCCTGACTGTCGCCTGCGGCGGCGGCGCGGTTGAATTGATCACGCTGCAGCGCGCGGGCAAACGCGCCCAGCCGGCGAATGAGTTTTTGCGCGGCTTTGCATTGGGCGCCGGCGGGCGTGTAAGCTGAAGGCTAATTCAAGGGCGCCAGCCACCGGCGTTCCAGCCGCTTTAGTCCCGGCTCCCGCTTTTGACTGTTCAGTGAAAAGAGCATCATGTCAGCGCGGCCAACAAGATGGCTGGCGGGCAGAAAGCCAACGCCGGGATTGGTGAAGCGGCTGTCCAATGAATTATCGCGATTATCGCCCATGACGAAAATATTGTTTTCCGGTACGCGCGCCGGGCCGAAATCATCGCCGGCGAGATGATCGCCGCGTTCATATATTTCATGCCCCCGCTCTTCAGGCAGCGTTTCCAGGAAGCGGCCAACAGCCGCCACGCCGCCTTTGTGTTCGCGATATCGGAACGTTTCCTTCAGCGTGCGCGGCGCAATATCTCCGTTCAGGATCAGCCGGCCATTGTCAATTTCCACAATGTCGCCGGGCAGCGCGACAGCGCGCTTGATCAGGGTTTCACCGGTGGCCGGGTGCTTGAACACCACAAGATCGCCGCGCTTGGGCAAGCTGGCGAAAAGTCTGCCCGCGTCATTGTCGATATCGGGCCCCAGTGAAAAAGGAATTGAATGTCGGCTGTACCCGTAAGAAAACTTATTCACAAGAATACGGTCGCCGACGGCGAGCGTCGGCAGCATGCTTTCGCTTGGAATATGATACATCCCGTATGCTGCGGTCCGGAACAGCATGAACACGGCGAGGATGCAGGTGAAAAAAACAATTTCGCCGCGAATTGCGCGCCATCGAAGCGTTCCCGTCTGCTCATCCGCCATAACTGACTTTCCCTTTCGCTGTCGGCGATTATAACGGCGCGATGCAGCGTTACAAACTGATCATTGAGTATGCCGGTACAAATTATGTCGGGTGGCAGCGCCAGGCGAACGGTCCGTCGATTCAGGAAGCGATCGAGGACGCCTTTCAGAAATTCTGCGGCGAGACGCTGAATGTGTATGCGGCGGGCCGGACCGATGCGGGCGTTCACGCGCTCGCCATGACCGCGCATGTCGACCTTGCAAAAGACTATTCGCCTGACACTGTCTGCGGCGCCGTCAATTATCATCTGAAACCGCACCCGATCGCCGTGCTTGCCTGCGGGCGCGCAGAGGATAATTTTCATGCGCGCTTTTCTTGCCTGCGCCGCGCCTATGAATATCGTATCGTCAATCGCCGCGCGCCGCTGGCGTTGGACGCGAAGCGGGCATGGCGCGTGGCGCAAAAGCTTGACGCCGCGGCGATGGATGCGGCGGCCCAACACCTTGTGGGAAAGCACGATTTCACCACTTTTCGCGCCGCCGCCTGTCAGGCGGAAAGTCCTGTTAAATCGCTCGAAGAGATTTCGGTTTCGCGCGCCGGCGAAGAGGTGATTATCCGTTGCGCCGCGCGGTCGTTCCTGCACCATCAAGTGCGATCGATTACGGGATCGCTGGTCGAGGTCGGCAAGGGGCGATGGCGCCCGCGCGATATGAAAACAGCGCTGGAAGCCGCTGATCGCACGCGTTGCGGACCCGTGGCGCCGCCGGACGGGCTTTATTTTGTAAGGGCGGAATATTGAAGAAAAAAGGCGGCGTTGCGTCAGTATTTTCCTGCGCTCATCCCTGCCGCGAAAACCGTTCAAAATAACCCGCAATGACCGCTTCATAAATATCCGTAAGCGTCTCAATATCGCTGACGGCCACATGTTCGTCGGTCTGGTGCATGGTCGCGCCCACTAGTCCGAATTCCGCAACCGGCGCATAATCCTTGATAAAGCGCGCATCCGATGTGCCGCCGGAGGTGGAATATTCCGGACGCCTGCCGGTTTTGTCTTCCGCGCAATCGGCGATCAGCGACAGAAATTTCATGTCAGTGGTGAGAAACGCTTCACCGGAGACAATCGTTTCAAGCGTGTATTTCGCGCCGCTTGCGTTTGCGAGCATGTCGAGTTCGGAACGCAGCCATGCGTCGATGGAGGCGCCCGTCCAGGTCGGATTAAAACGAACATTGAACCGCGCCGTCGCCTTTTCCGGTATCACATTATGGGCGGGGTTTCCGATATGAATGTCCGTAACCTGAAGACTTGAGGGCTGAAAGCGCTCATAGCCTTCGTCAAGCGGCGTTTCGCTTAAATGCAAAAGCTTGCGCAACAGCGAGGGGATCGGGTTTTCGGCCCGGTGCGGATAGGCCACATGGCCTTGTTTGCCGTTGACGGTCAGCCAGCAATTGATCGATCCGCGCCGGCCCACTTTGATCATGTCGCCCAGTACTTCCGGGTTCGAAGGTTCGCCGACGAGGCAGTGATCGATGCCGATTTTCTGTTCCGCCAGCCAGTTCAGGACTTTTCTGGTGCCGTTGACGGCCGGGCCTTCTTCGTCGCCGGTGATCAGGAACGACAGCGACCCTTTGACGGTCCCGTTATCAACGGCCCGCGCGGCGGCGGCGGCGAATGCAGCGATGGCGCCCTTCATATCGGCGGCCCCGCGGCCCCAGAGTTGTCTGTTTTTTACCGCAGCCGCAAATGGGGGCGACGTCCACATGGCTTCGTCGCCCGGCGGGACAACGTCAGTGTGGCCGGCAAAACAAAGATGCGGCGCGCCTGCGCCGTATTGCGCAAAGAGGTTGTCGACCTCTTCGAATTTAAGGCGCGTGCAGCGAAAGCCCAAAAGGGTGAGGGCTTTTTCCAGAATATCCAGCGCGCCTTCATCCGCCGGGGTGACGGAGGGGCGCCGGATCAAATTTTGCGCGATTTCTACCGGATCGATCTTTGCCATGACGTTCAGCTAAACTAGGCGCAGCGGGGACACAAGCAAAGGAAGTTTTATGCCAAAATTGAACGTGAAGGATGCGCCAGTACGCGCGCGCTGCTCCTATCCGCCGCCCTACGACGCTCACTGCAAGGGGCGCTCTAAAGTTGCGCTTGGCGATCTTGGCGGGCTGGATCAATTCGGCGTCAACCTCACCCGACTGGCGCCGGGCGCGGCGTCCGCCCACAAGCACTGGCATAAAAACGAAGACGAATTCGTCTACATGCTGGAAGGCGAGGCGGTGCTTGTAGAGGATACTGGCGAAAGCATCCTGAAACCCGGCGATGTCGCATCGTTCAAGGCCGGGGTCGCCAACGGGCACATGATTGTGAACCGCGCGCAGAACGATGCGGTGTTCCTTGAAGTTGGAACGCGTGCGGCGGAGGAAATCTCGACTTACACGGACCCTGACGTGGATTTGCAAATGATCAAAGGGAGCGCCGGCTGGACGGCGCACCGTAAGGACGGAAGCCGTTACTGATTGCGCAACAGTTCGTTGACGGATGTTTTGGCGCGGGTCTTTTCGTCCACCTGTTTGACGATGACCGCGCAATAAAGGTTCGGTCCGCCCTTGTCGGAAGGCGTGGAGCCGGAAACGACAACTGAAAAAGGCGGCACTTCGCCATATAAGGTTTCGCCGGTTTCGCGGTTGATGATTTTAGTCGATGCGCCGAGATAAACGCCCATGGACAGCACCGAGCCCTCGCGCACGATGACGCCCTCGGCGACCTCGGCGCGCGCGCCGATAAAGCAAGTGTCCTCGATGATTACCGGGTTCGCCTGCAGCGGCTCCAGAACCCCGCCAATCCCCGCACCGCCGGAAATATGGCAGTTCGCGCCGATCTGCGCGCAAGAGCCGACGGTCGCCCAGGTGTCGATCATTGTTCCCTCGCCCACATAGGCGCCGATATTCACGTAAGACGGCATCAAAACCGCGTTTTTTGCGATAAAGGAGCCGCGCCTTACCGTGGCCGGCGGCACGACGCGAAACCCGCCTGCGCGGAAATCATCTTCCGACCATCCGGAGAATTTGGTTTCGACCTTGTCCCACCATGGCCCGTTGGAGCCGTCGATTATGGCGTTATCGTTCAACCGAAACGACAACAGCACGGCTTTTTTCAGCCATTGATTGACCCGCCACTCTTTCAGATTGGCGTTGGCCTCAACCGGTTCGGCGACCCGTACGTCGCCTGAATCGAGCAACGACAAGGTTTCATTGACGGCGTCTCGCGTCTCGCCTTTTGTTTCGGTGGAAATCGCATCGCGATTTTCCCATGCGCCATCGATAACGCGTTTAAGAGCGGTCTTATCAGTCATGATCTCACTTGCAGTTTTTGCCGCCCGTGCTGCGCCTTCACGGCGGCGTCCAGAAAGGCGGTTATATCATCGGTGACGTAATGGATGTGCGCGGCCGTGTCGCCGGGACGCGCCGGGCGTTTATTGTGCGGTTCGTCATCGAGCCAGGCGGCGTCGGAGTGGACGAGAACGGTTGTCATGCCGAGCGCATGGGGCGCCTCCAGGTTTTGCACGATATCTTCAAACATCACGGCGCTATGCGGATCGATATTATGGGAGGAGAGAAATTTCTCGTAGGGCTCGCGCCTTGGTTTGGGTGCATAACCTGCGGCCTTGATATCGAAAATTTCATCGAAAAGGTGCAAGACCCCGAGCGCGCCTGCAACATTCTCCGCATGTTTCACCGATCCATTGGTGAAGATGAATTTTCGGCCCGGCAGGCTCTCGAGCGCTGCGCCAAGCTGCGGATTTTCATCGATGGGCGCCATGTCGATATCATGGACATATTCCATGAAATCGTCAGGGCAGATATCATGTTCATGCATCAGCCCGCTCATGGTCGTGCCGTATTCCACATAATAATCTTTTTGAATTTTTCGCGCCGCGCCGCGCTCTAACCGCAGGCGCTCGCAGATATACGCCGTCATACGCGCATCGATTTGCGCGAACAGCTGGCATTCGGCGCTGTAAAGCGTGTTGTCGAGATCGAAAACCCAGTTTTCGACGTGTGAAAGATCGATCAATGAAAAACTTTCTGTTATTCGCCGCCGGCGCTTGCGAACATATCGGGGGTGAAATCAAAATTCATCGTTGCAGCGCCGCCGATCTCCACCCGCCGGAACGAGGCGTTTTCCAGATCCTGATCGGCGCAAGTAATTTCGTCAGTGACGTTGAACATAATGAGATTGATGCAAAACGTCTTGTCGCCGCTTGATATGGCGGCTTCGCCTGACGGCGTCTCCATGGCGCCATAGACATAATAATGGTCTTTTTCGAGAGCGCCCTTGACGATTTTTGCACAGTCGCCGGGCTCCAGTTTCCACCAGCCTTTTGAGCGATAGGCGTCTTCGTCCTGCTGCATGGCGATTGCGCTCCAGACCGGATTGTCTGTCTTGTTGCAGTAAAAAAGGCCGAGTTTCGCCTCACGCGTATTGGCGTCCTCGATCAGCGCGTCGATGACCTCATCGTCGATGGAGTACCCTTCGGAAAGGCCTTTCTGATTACGGTAGTTTGCAAGCGCCCGCTGTGTGGTGCGTCCCATGGCGCCGTCCACCTGACCGGCGTCGATATCGATGTCGCTCAGCAAGCGCTGTACGCCCGCGACTTCCGCTGAATAGACTGTATAGGTGCTCGCCTCCGTAAAATCGGTCTGCCAGTTTCCGCCGGAGGCTTCGGTGACTTCAACGCTGAAAAATTTCCGCTGCCGCAATGGATCGTCGCGGCAGACATCTTGGTTGCGCAGATTGAAAAAACCGGCGTTTTCGACGCATAACGCCGTGTCGCCCGACCAGGTGCGCAAAGGGCCGCGATGACCGGGTATCGCCTCGGCGTAAACGAAATACCGGCCCGGTTTCGCCTGTTCCGTCAGGACGACCTTGCATTGACCGGGCCGCAGGCGCCACCAGCCGCGGGTCGCCAGCCTGTCGCCGTCTACATAGCCGATGGAGGCGGACAGGGCGTAGCTGGACTTGTTGCAAAAACTGTATTTCGCCTGCGCGCCGCTCATGGCGACGACTGAAAGCAACAGAGAGAGAAAAATGATACGCATTGCGCTTCGCCCGGATTTCACTACCGATAATCAGCGGTAATTCACCCGAAACCGAAGTCAGGATCAAGCGCGCATTATGAATATCACTCAGCGCATCTCCGGAAATGAGGGCAAGACGCCGGGCCATTGCGTTAGCGTATTGTTTCCACTGCCTTTGCCGCGCGCCTATGATTATATTTGCCATGGCTGCGACCCGCCGGCGCCCGG
Organism: Hyphococcus sp.; assembly: GCF_965228385.1. Classification (GTDB taxonomy): domain Bacteria; phylum Pseudomonadota; class Alphaproteobacteria; order Caulobacterales; family Parvularculaceae; genus Hyphococcus. The sequence goes on from NZ_OZ245810.1 coordinate 3,242,430, forward strand.
GGCGTTCGTGCGCGCGCCTTTTGGTCCGCGCGAGGCGATCGGCGTTGTATGGCGCTCCGCCGGCGACAATGTCGCGCCGGAAAAACTGAAATCCGTCGCAGGCGTCATGGACACGCCGCCTTTATCGGCCGCGTTGATGGAATTCATCGAATGGACAGCGCACTATACGATGTTCCCCATGGGTGCGATTTTGCGCATGGTCACCCGGGTCAGCGACGCTTTCGATGGTCCGCGTATGCAGACAGGCTATATTGCGAATGCGCAGGCGCCGGCGCGCATGACGCCGCAAAGGCGGGCGGTCCTGAACTGCGCCGGCCGGCAACCGCAATCGGCGAGCGAACTCGCCGCCGCCGCCGGGGTAAGCGAGGGCGTTGTGCGCGGGCTCGCAAAAGCGGGCGCTTTGACGCCTGTAGATGTGGACCCTGACCCGCCTTTCGAGCCGCCGGACCTTGATCGCGCCGGACCGGCGCTGTCGGACGATCAACAATTCGCCGCCGATGAAATTAACAAGGTGCTGGCCCACGGCGGGCACAAGGCGATCCTGATTGACGGCGTTACTGGCTCGGGCAAAACCGAAGTGTATTTCGAGGCGGCGGCGCGCGCGCTGGCGCAGGATCCGTCTTCGCAGGTGTTGATTCTGCTGCCGGAGATCGCCCTGACCCTGCCGTTCCTGAAGCGGGTTGAAGAACGCTTCGGCGCATCGCCCGCGCCCTGGCATTCGGATATGACCGGCGCGCAGCGCCGGCGCACATGGCGGCGTGTGGCCGAAGGGCAGGCGCGTCTTGTCGTGGGCGCGCGATCCGCATTGTTTCTTCCCTTTCCAAATTTGCGTCTGATCATTGTCGATGAGGAGCATGACAACGCCTATAAACAGGAAGAAGGGGTGATTTATCACGCGCGCGATCTTGCGGTGGCGCGCGGCAGCCTTTCCGGGTTTCCGGTGATTTTGGCGTCCGCTACGCCGTCGCTGGAAACGGTCGTGAATGTCGATGAGGGCCGGTATGAGGCGGTGGGTCTGCCGTCGCGTTTCGCGGAAGCCTCCATGCCCGAAATTTCGCTGATTGACATGCGCGAAGATGCGCCGGCCGCAGGCAAGTGGTTATCGCCGTCGCTGGCGAACGCCGTCAGCAAAAACCTGTCAGCACACGAACAGTCGCTATTGTTTCTCAACCGGCGCGGCTATGCGCCCATGACGCTGTGCCGCCGATGCGGCCACAAAATGACAGCGCCGGGTTCAGACACGATGTTGGTGGAGCATCGTTTCGATAACCGGCTCGTTTGCCATCACACCGGTTTTTCCATGCCCAAACCCGCCGCGTGCCCGGAATGCAACGCCGTTGACGGGCTGACGCCCTGCGGTCCCGGCGTGGAGCGCATCGCCGAAGAGGCGCGCGAACGATGGCCCGGCGCGCGCATCGCCGTTTTGTCTTCCGACACGGCGTCGGGGCCCGGCGCCACGCGCGATGTGCTTGACGCCATGCGGGCCGGCGATATCGACATATTGATTGCAACGCAGGTGGCGGCGAAAGGCCACCATTTTCCGAATCTGACGCTGGTTGGCGTCGTCGACGCCGATCTGGGGCTTGCGGGCGGCGACTTACGGGCGGCGGAGCGGACCTATCAACTTTTATCCCAGGTGACCGGCCGTGCGGGGCGTGCTGAAAAACCGGGGCGCGCCTTGTTGCAGACATACCAGCCGCAGTCCGCCGTGCTGCAAGCGCTGGCGTCGGGCGACCGGGATGCTTTTCTGGCGGCGGAAGCGCAAGGGCGCCAGGCGCTTTTCTATCCGCCCTATGGCCGGCTGGCGGCGGTCACGCTGCAGTCGCGCGATGAAGCCGCGCTGGAGGCGTCCGCCAGAACCTTGCGTTCGCTCGCCCCGACAGCGGATGGCGTGGAGATTTTAGGGCCGGCGAGGACGCCGATTTACCGAATGCGCGGTCTTGCGCGTCAGCGACTGCTGGTCAAGGCGCGGCGCAATGTTCATATTCAGGCGTATCTGTCGGACTGGCTGGCGAAAATGAAAAAATCCTCCGCCGTGCGCATCTCGGTCGATGTGAATCCCTATAACTTCCTGTAACAAATCGACCGGCTTTAAATCGCCGTAATGTTTGATTAACGCTTTAAGGGTCTACAATAGTTGCGAATTCTGGGGAGCAGGCATGATGTTGCGCATAATTATTTTTCTGGCGGGCTTGATCATATCGGCATGGGGAACGGCTTCCGCCGAGATCGACGAAGTCCGCGCCGGGGTCTATGCGCAAAGTTGTTGCGGGTTCGGTTCCGGCAAGGAACAGGGCGCCGCGATCAACGCCGAAATTTTGTTCGACTCGCCGCAATTTTTATCGGTTCTCGGGGCGCCGCGCCCGCTTGTGGGTGGAACATACGCAACTGATTCAGACGCCACCAGCCAGATTTACGCCGGCCTTGAGTGGAAAGTTAACGTCACGCCGCGCTGGTTCGTCGCCGCAGGCGTCGGCGGCGCTGTGCATAATGGCGAAACCGATACATTCGATCCGATTACGGATGCGGCCCGCGTTGACAGCACGGTCTTTTACGGATGCCGCGCGCTCTTCCGGCTGGCGGGCGATATCGGTTACCGCCTGACCAATCGCCTCGCCGCCTCATTTCACTGGAATCACATCTCCAACGCCGGTCTGTGTACGGATAATGAAGGCCTCGACCAGATGGGCGCGAGGCTGGGCGTCAGTTTCTGACCGTCAGCCGCCGGTGATGAGTTTTTCACGCACAAAACCGTAAATATCCGTGCTCGGCTGGCAAAGCGTGCGGATTTTATCCATTTGGGCTTCGGAAAATTCGCCGCGCCAGGCCGTCGCGCGATCGCTTGTCCGGTTCACATGCCCGATGCTGAGTTTGGCGCCTAAAAGCGCGCTTAAGGCCCTTTCAAAGTCCGGCGTCCGATCGAGAAAGCCGACGGCGTCGAGATCGAGAATTAATGCGCGCGCTTCGTCAATCATGGCCGGGGAAACGGGCTCGTTCACATTGAGCCAGCCGCCGAAGAAAGTAGCGTAAAGGCCGCCCCACCATCGCGCCCGAGGCGTTTCTAGAAATGCGTCAATGTCATCGCCTGCGGAGGTTTCCATGCCGCTATTGTAGCTGTAGCGCAAATGCGAACAAAACCGCTCTACCGGCTCACGCAACAGCGTTATGAACTTCCAGTCCGGCGCATAAGCTTCGCGCATGGCGGGGGTGAGCGGGTTGTGTCCGGTAACGCATTTGACGCCGCGCTGCATGGCGTAAGAGGCGGCTTGCTGACAAAAAAGCAGCGCTTCGGTTTCCGGCAGCGCGCCGCTTTTGACGCCGCTGTTGATATTGTTCAGTGCGCGCACCGCCTCGCGCGCGTCTAGCGTGTGAATGCGCTCATGAGAAAACCGGTATTTCCGGAACAACGCCGCCTCCAGCGATGAGCCGCCGCATTTTTGCGGATGCGTGAAGACGACGCCGCATTTATAACGCGAGGCGAGTTTGCGGCGAATTCTACCGGCCAATCCCATCCTTATAGTGTCCCGATACGCCAATTCAGGCTGTGCGAAAAAAGCATTACTGAAAAGCCTTTACCCGCCGTTAAGCGGGCAAAGGCTTAAAAAGCTTCGGCGGACGCCGTCAGGCGGGGCGTTTAGTTCCCGATATGCTTGTCAATGAAGTCGATCGACCGGCGCAACATTTCCGTGCGCATTTCGCCCGTCGACAACCAGTGATCCTCGCCGTCAAGTTCCACATATTCATGCGGCTTGTCAGCGCCCCGCAAGGCGTTGCGCATGATGCGGCTCTGACTCGTCGGAACAACGACGTCATCCTTGGCGTGAATAAGCAGGATGGGTGCGCCCGCTTTATCAGCGTTTTCAGCAGGACTGACGGCGTTAAGCTCCGCCGGGCTGAACCGGCTGCCGCCCATGCGCACCTCCCAGTAATCTTCCGAGAGCGGGCTTTGCTTGGACTCGTCGCCCAGCATAGCCGGCAGATCGGAGACGCCGTTAACGCTGACGGCGCATGCATAAAGATCAGGCGTGAGCGTAGCTCCGGCCAGCGCGGCGTAGCCGCCGTAACTGGCCCCTGCAATGCAAATCCGGTCGGGATCCGCGACGCCATCGGCGATGAGTTTTTCAACGCCTTCGGTGATATCGTTTTGCATCTTGCGGCCCCATTCGCCGAATCCGGCTGATTTGAACTCAAATCCATAACCGTCCGAGCCGCGGAAATTCGGTTCGTACACCAAATATCCGCGCGATGCGTAAAAGAACGACCAGTAATCGAATGATTGATCGGCGCGCGATTCCGGACCCCCATGGGGCAGGACAATCAGCGGCATGTTCTGTTTGGCCGCGCCCGCGGGGACGGTGAGGTAGCCCGGAATCGTGAGCCCGTCCGAGCTGACATAATCGAATTTTTCCTTGATCGCGGAAACGGAGCCGTCCAGGCGCCGGTAGCTTGAGTCGATCATGTCCATGCGCATTTCGTTTCTGTCAAACAAAAAGAATTGCTTTGGATGATCCGTATAAACGGCTTCGACGATCATACGCGCGCCGTCGCGGGATTTGGACACGATCATCGGCGCCGCGCCCGGAATGGCGCCGCGCAATTGCTCCTGGAGCGTTCTGTAATCCTCGGAAAAATGATAGGTGCGCGGCAGGTCGTCAATAAACCGGGTCGCCGTTGCTTGCGCTGTACGCGGATTATAGAGCACGCTGGAAATGTCATAACCCGGATTTTCAAATAGCGTGCGCTCTATCTCGCCAGTGGCGGAATTTACCGCGACCACAGATTGCCTGCCTTTGTTGCTGTAAGTGGACGCCGCAAGCGCAGCGCCGGTATCGTCCAGCAAACCGTGAAAACTGATAACGCGGCCTGCGCCCCTCTTTTCAGGCCAGGCTTTGATCAAAGTGTAAGAGCTGTCGCCTGGCTGCTTTACGTAAAGTTCCCGCTGTTCCTGGCCGTCATTGTAGTCAATGCGGGCGAATGGCTCGCCGTCCGGACCCGCAATCCAGTCGACAGTATGTTCTCCGCCGCCGTCTTTCAGCCGGGTGCGGCCGTTCTCCAGATCCACGACAAATGTCGAATAGACTATATTGTCATCTTGCTTCAGCCGGGTGCCGGTTTGATTGCGTTGATACCGTCCGCGCGTAGAGATGCGTGAAAACAGCGCCTTGCCGGATTCGTTCGGTATCGTCGCAATGTAGCTGCCGGGATCGGAAATATAGTAACCGGATTCATTGCCAAAAAGGATGTTGCTGTCCTGCGTTGATTTTGAAACTGATATCCAGCGAAAGAACTCAAGTGTTTCCAGTCCGCCGACAAGGCGAACTCTTTCCGATTGCGACAAAAGCAACAAGACATGTTCATTGTCAGCCCATTCAATGGTTCTGGCCTTGGTTGATCCGACCCTGACGCCGGTCGGCGCCGCGTTTGGATCGTCAACGGATAAAAAGACAAGCACGCCCTGCCCGTCTATCACCTGAAGCGAGGCGATCGTTTTGCCGTCAGGAGAAATCTCCATTTGGATGACATCCGGTAAGGCCCCGTAGACCGATGGGTCTGTCGTGTCCTGCGCAAGCGCCGCCAGCGGTTGCAAAAGAAATACCGCAAATGCTGCGGCGATGATTTGCTTTATTTTATTCATGGAAATAAACGCCCCTCTGGCAAGTTGCCCAAACTGTACTTCTCCCCGTCAACAGTTTGCTTTGGATGCGCCGGGAACTCAAGTCTTGCTCCGTCATTCCGCCGCACTCGGGCCTTGTTGCGTCGCGGCGAGGCGCATGCTACGCCCTCGCGCGTTCTTGCAAACCGAGGTTCGTAACGGGTTTCGTGCGGCCTCATTTTCGTTAGTAATTTCAAAGCTTTAAGCGCAGCCCTCGCGCGGCGCAGATCGACACGGGAGCACGGATAAAGCCAGTGACGGATCAAGGCTCACAGCAACATGCGCCCGTATCCGGCGTCGCCGGGCGTTATGCGGCCGCCCTTTTCGATCTTGCAAAGGAAGCCGGCGCTATTGAAACGGTTGAAAGCGAGCTTGGCGCCCTGCAGACCGCGATCGACCAGTCGGCCGATTTGCGCGGCTTTTTGAAAAGCCCGGTCTATGACAACGCCGAGCAGATGGGCGTCATCTCGGCGCTGGCGGAAAAAGCCGCCTTGAGTACGCTGGTCTCGAATTTTCTGAAACTCATCGCCAAAAACCGCCGCCTTTTCGCGCTGGAAGACATGCTCCGCGCATTCATGAAGCTTGCTGCGGACGAGCGCGGCGAAGTCAGTGCGCAAGCGGCGACCGCCGCCCCCATGAGCGACGATCAGATCAAGGCGTTGCGCCTTGAGATCGAAGCGCTGGTGGGCAAGGCGGTGAACCTTGAAACCCGCGTCGACCCCGATCTTCTTGGCGGACTTGTCGTCAAGATCGGCTCCAAGATGGTCGACGCATCCCTTAGAACCAAACTGAACCGTTTGAAGACCGTAATGAAAGAGGCGTGAAGTCCATGGAACTCAACGCGGCGGAAATTTCCTCCATTTTAAAACAGCAGATCAAGGATTTCGGCAAGGACGCTGAAGTCTCCGAAATCGGTCAGGTGCTCTCCGTCGGCGACGGCATTGCGCGCATCTACGGCCTCGACAATGTCCAGGCCGGCGAGATGGTCGAGTTCGCTAACGGCGTGAAGGGCATGGCCCTGAACCTGGAAAGCGACAATGTGGGCGTCGTGATCTTCGGCGAGGACCGGGAGATCAAGGAAGGCGACACCGTCAAGCGCACCAAGTCCATCGTGGACGTGCCGGTGGGCAAGGGGCTCCTCGGCCGCGTTGTCGATCCGCTCGGCAATCCGATCGACGGCAAGGGGGCGATTGAGGCGACGGAACGCCGGATCGTGGACGTGAAAGCGCCGGGCATTCTGCCGCGCAAATCCGTGCATGAGCCGGTGCAGACGGGCATCAAGGCCATTGACGCCATGATCCCCATCGGCCGCGGTCAGCGCGAGCTGGTCATTGGCGACCGGCAGACCGGCAAGACCGCCGTCTGCGTTGACGCCATGCTCAACCAGAAAGACATCAACGCCGGCGGCGATGAGTCGAAGAAGCTTTACTGCGTTTATGTGGCCATCGGTCAGAAGCGCTCGACCGTCGCCCAGATCGTCAAGACGCTGGAAGACAACGGCGCCCTTGAATACTCCATCGTCATCGCTGCGACAGCGTCGGAGCCGGCGCCGCTGCAGTTCCTCGCGCCGTTTTCCGGCTGCGCCATGGGCGAGTATTTCCGCGACAACGGCATGCACGCGCTGATCATCTATGATGATTTGTCAAAGCAGGCGGTTTCCTATCGCCAGATGTCGCTTCTCCTTCGCCGCCCGCCGGGGCGCGAGGCCTATCCGGGCGACGTTTTCTATCTGCACTCGCGCCTGCTTGAGCGCGCGGCGAAGCTGAACGAAGACAATGGTTCGGGATCTTTAACGGCGCTGCCGATCATCGAGACGCAGGCAAACGACGTCTCGGCCTATATCCCCACCAACGTGATCTCGATCACCGACGGCCAGATCTTCCTTGAAACCGACCTGTTCTTCCAGGGCATCCGCCCGGCTGTGAATGTCGGCTTGTCCGTGTCGCGCGTGGGTTCGGCGGCGCAGATCAAGGCCATGAAACAGGTCGCCGGTAAAATTAAGGGCGAGCTGGCGCAGTATCGGGAGCTGGCGGCGTTCGCGCAGTTCGGCTCCGACCTCGACGCGACGACGCAGCGGATTTTGAATCGCGGCGACCGCCTGACCGAGCTGATGAAACAGGGCCAGTACTCGCCGCTCAACGTCGAGGAACAGGTCTGTGTCATCTATGCCGGCACGCAAGGTTATCTCGACAAGATCAAGACCGATCAGGTCGGCCATTTCGAGCGCGAATTCCTGCGCAAGCTGCATGCGGATCACGCCGACATCCTCTCGACCATTCGCGATACCGGCAAACTTGATGACGACACCGAAGGCAAACTGAAATCCGCGCTCGACGCGTTTTCAAAAAGCTTTGCTTAAGAGTAACGAGAAGACTAATTAATGTTGTTGCGAACGGCTTACATTGCGGGATTGGCGGCTGCATTTGCGGCGGCACTTTCTGCTTGTGCGTCTACGACGAGTGCTGATGGCATCCCGGGGGTTGTTCGCGGAAGCGAGGTTTGCAACGACCCTGATGGGTGCCAAGTGGATCTCAGCCCTGACCCTGCTGTTACAGAAAATTTTCGACGCCAATACCACAGCAACCTACTCGGAAACTTTGGCGAATTTGAAATCGACTTACCCAGCGCTTCTGCGGGCGCAGATTTTTCCAAACAAATTCGAATTGTTATCGACCCGTCGTTCAGACCACCATTGCTGGTTGCTGCGGCATGGCATAAATATAAACACGAAGGCGACCCCCCAAGTGATCCGGTAGCGTATTTTTACGCAAAGACGTTTGGGCCGGGGGAATCAGGCCCCGAAGCTTACGACGATGGCTACGCCCTAATTTCTTTTAGCGGCTATGCCGTTCCAAGAGAGTTAGGTGTTGTTGTTTGGCAAAAAGATTTGCGTGAAAGTTATTCGACTCGAGTTTCACTTGATGACTTTAAATCAGTGTACGATGAAATGCTTAGCGAAAAAGTTTTTGGGATGCCGTTTGTTCGCCTCGCAGATGGCCTTTGTACTGACGGGACCACCTATTTCGTCGATATATCTAATGCAGGGAAAAAATCAGTTTACACTCGACACAGTTGCGATCCAGGGTTTTCGGAAGACTTTGAAATTGTCGCTCCAATCATGGAGGTCGCAGGAGAAAAATTTCCTGAGTTGAGAGAGTTAGTTACAAGTTACGCGAGCGGCGTTTTGACTGACCAGATTGACCGTTAATCATGCTGAATGCGAGTTTAAGATAGATGCCCTCTTTGAAGGACCTCAAAAATCGGATCTCTTCTGTCAAGTCGACGCAGAAGATCACCAAGGCGAAGCAAATGGTCGCCGCGGCGAAACTGCGCCGTGCGGAAGAGCGCGCGACGCAGGCCCGTCCCTATACGGAGCGCATGGAGGCGGTGCTCGCCAATCTCAGCGCCAGCGCGAAGGACAATCCGAACGCGCCGAAGCTGCTCGCAGGCACCGGGAAAGACGAAACGCATCTGCTGATCGTCGCGACGGCGGACAAAGGCCTTTGCGGCGGGTTCAACTCGTCCATCGTGCGCCTCGCCCGCGAGCACATCACGAAACTTCAGGGCGAGGGCAAGACGGTCAAGATCGTCTGCGTCGGCCGCAAGGGCGAGGAACAGCTCAAGCGCCTTTATGGCGAGCTGATTGTCTGGAAGACGAATTTTGTCGATATAAAACAGGTTGGCTTCGGCGAGGCGCATGAAATCGCCGAAAAAGTTCTGTCGATGTTCGACGCGGCTGAGTTCGACAAGGCGACCTTGTTCTTTGGCAAGTTCAAGAACGTCGTGTCGCAAGTGCCGACGGCGCAGCAGATCATTCCGGCCGAGGCGCCTGAAGGCGTCGAGACCCCGGACCTGAAAGGCGCCGTTTACGAGTATGAGCCGGACGAGACTGAAATCCTGCGCTCTCTTTTGCCGCGCTACGTGGCGGTGCAGATTTTCCGCGCGCTGCTTGAAAATGTCGCCTCGGAACAGGCCGCATCCATGTCCGCCATGGACAATGCAACACGCAACGCCGGCGAGATGATCGACAAGCTGAACTTGAAATATAACCGCGCCCGCCAGGCGCAGATCACTACCGAATTGATTGAAATCATTGCCGGCGCAGAGGCGCTTTAGCGCGGCCGGAAGGATTATTGAGGAGACGAAATTCTGGCGTAAATCGCGCACGGCTTGCTAACGATGAACAGAAAGCCCTATCTTTGCTGCGGTGCAGCATCGCAGAGGGGGTCGGGGCTTGCTGGAGATATCATCGCCAATCGCGCGGTTTATTCTGATTGTGTTGCGAATTTTGAGCGGGCGCAGGGCCTATATGGCGCTGCCCGCGCCCTACCTCGAAGCGACGCAGCAGGAAGATCGAGAGCGCAGACGTTTTGACGGCAAAACGATCACTGCAACATACAGGGTTAAGGCCCAAACTGGTAAAGACCGCATAAAGGCGAAGGACGAGAAGAAAATGAGCAAAGAAGGCCGCATTTCACAGGTAATCGGCGCTGTCGTCGACGTTGTCTTCGACGACCACCTGCCGGCGATTTTGAACGCGCTGGAAACGGATAATAACGGGCAGCGGCTCGTGCTGGAGGTCGCCCAGCACCTCGGCCAGAACGCGGTGCGCACCATCGCCATGGACTCCTCCGAAGGTCTCGTGCGCGGCCAGGCCGTCAAGGATACGGGCCAGCCGATTTCGGTGCCGGTGGGCGAAGGCACGCTCGGGCGCATCATGAACGTCATCGGCGAGCCGGTGGATGAAGCCGGCCCCGTCCCGGCGGACGACCGGCGCCCCATCCACCAGGAAGCGCCGCCATTCGTTGAGCAATCGACGGAATCGGAAATGCTGGCGACGGGCATCAAGGTTGTCGATCTTCTCTGCCCCTACGCCAAGGGCGGCAAGATCGGCCTTTTCGGCGGCGCGGGCGTCGGCAAGACGGTTCTCATTCAGGAGCTGATCAACAACATCGCCAAGGTGCACGGTGGATATTCGGTTTTCGCCGGGGTCGGCGAGCGCACCCGTGAAGGCAACGACCTTTATTGGGAAATGATCGAATCCGGCGTGAACAAGAACCCGGCGGAAAATAACGGGTCAACCGAAGGCTCAAAATGTTCGCTGATCTTCGGCCAGATGAACGAGCCGCCGGGCGCGCGCGCCCGTGTGGCGCTGACCGGCCTGACGGTGGCGGAGCATTTCCGCGACCAGGGTCAGGATGTTCTGTTCTTCGTCGACAATATTTTCCGCTTCACCCAGGCCGGTTCCGAAGTGTCCGCGCTGTTGGGCCGTATCCCGTCTGCGGTGGGCTATCAGCCGACGCTCGCCACCGACATGGGCCAGATGCAGGAACGCATTACCACGACGACCAAGGGCTCAATCACCTCGGTGCAGGCTGTGTATGTGCCCGCGGACGATCTCACCGACCCGGCGCCGGCGACGTCGTTCTCGCACCTTGATGCGACGACCGTTCTGAACCGCGCGATTTCGGAAAAAGGCATCTATCCGGCGGTTGATCCGCTGGATTCGACATCGCGCATTCTCGACCCGCGCGTCGTCGGCGAAGAGCACTACGAAGTCGCCCGCGGCGTGCAGTCCATCCTTCAGCGGTACAAGGCGCTGCAGGACATCATCGCCATTCTCGGCATGGACGAGCTTTCAGAAGAAGACAAACTCGTCGTCGCGCGCGCGCGTAAGGTTGAGCGCTTCCTGTCGCAGCCGTTCGACGTGGCGCAGGTCTTCACCGGGTTCCCGGGCATTCAGGTGCCTGTCGAGGATACGGTGCGTTCGTTCAAGGGCCTCATCGAAGGCAAGTACGACCACCTGCCGGAAGCGGCGTTCTACATGGTCGGCTCCATCGACGACGCGATAGAAAAAGCTGAGAAGCTGGCGGCGGAAGCGGCTTAAGGGAAGGGAGTAGTTCGTAGTGCGTCGTTCGTAGATGAAATATAAAAACCCTACGTACAACGCACTAAGCGCTACGCACTAGCATATGGCTGACAAACTTCATTTCAATCTCGTCTCTCCGGAGAAAGAGCTGATGTCCGCGGACGTCGATCAGGTCGATATTCCGGGTACGGAAGGCTGGATCGGCGTCTTGCCGAACCATTCGCCGCTGATGACGACGCTGGCCCCCGGCATGGTGCGCGTTAAAACCGGCTCGGACGAAAGCCGCATTTTCGTGCGCGGCGGTTTCGCCGAAATCAATCCTGACGGCCTGACCGTGCTGGCCGAGGAAGCGGTGAGAGCTGAAGACCTCGACGCCGCGGCCATCGCGCAAAAGGTGAAGGACGCGCAGGAAGACCTCGCCGACGCCGACACGGACGAGAAAAAACTTGTCGCCCAGCAGTCGCTGGACCGCCTGAAAGAAATGCAGGCCGCGCTCTGACATGAGCGGCGAGGGGGCGGACAAAACGGGCGCTGCGCCGGAAAATGAACCGCCGCCCGGTTCGGCTCCGCCCGCTTCCCCGCTTGAAGAGCGCATGACCCGCGCGGAACGCATCTTCGTTCGTATCAACATCGTTCAGACCATTCTCGCTGTCGCCGGCGTTTTCACTGGTGCCGTCGCGCTTTACGCGGCGCTCAACGAGTCCGCTGCGGTGCGCCGGCAAACGGAGTCCGCGGTTTGGCCGCATATCCGCGTCAGCGACATGAATTTCAGCGTTCCCGGCGAAGAACGGTTCCAACTGGCCGTCAGCAATCGCGGCATCGGGCCGGCCCGGATCAAATCGGTGAAAGTTACGGTCGACGGCGAGGTGCAGACCAACTGGTACGACATCGTTGGTATGGCGGCCGAAGAGGAGCAGTTCGCAATTTCCAACATACCCATCGTCGGCATGGTATTGTCTCCGGAGGAAGACATAACGGCTGTATCGGTAGAGGTGCCATTCGCATCAAAGGAAACGACGGAAGCTTTTCGCGATCTCGTCAGGTCGGGCCGCGCCAATATGCAGGTCTGCTATTGTTCCGTGTTTGACGAATGCTGGAATCTGGATGCGCTTACCAGCGTGACGGCCCCCGTTGCGGCGTGCCCGGAACAAAATCCGGACTCACGGATATAGGATTGCCGCCGCCGGATTGGCGATCATGCGCGCAACCTGCAGGCGAGTTGGCCCCGAAATTTTACAACATATCTGATGAAAATCGAACGCAATCCCGCATTCGGTGGATAGTTATCCACCCCCTCGCCGGGGCGCCCTATAATGGGGTTTGCGATCATTCAACCCGGCGCGCTGCGCAATTGCGTTGCGCCTAAGGGCGCGGGCTAATGAGTGCGCGACGGCGCCCGCGCCGACGCTAAGCGAAGGAAACAGCGTGTGGAAATGTTGTACAAAACCGGCGATGAAAGTTGTGCAGAATTCGGCTGTACGCCAGCAATCAAGCCATTTGGACAAGGCGAGAGGTTTGGCGTTGTACAACTTTTTTTCAGCCATGCGAGGGGCGGGAAAACTCTGGGGAAATCACGGGGAAAGAAAATGACGGCCGGCGGCCGGAGTCAGGCGATAGTCGCCGGGCGCGAAACTTTCAAAGGAGCCCTTAGATGACCGCTGCGGCGATCAAAACCGAAACGCAAGCCGAACTCACCGTCCGCATCAAGCGGCTGGAACACGGACGAGATCTCGATCTGCCGCGCTATGAAACGGCGCTTGCGGCCGGCTGCGACGTGCGCGCGGCGGTGACGCAAACCGTTACGCTGAAACCGGGCGAGCGGTACATGACGCCGACGGGAATCGCCATCGCCATGCCCCCCGGCTGGGAGGCGCAGATGCGCCCGCGCTCCGGCCTTGCGGCGAAACACGGCGTTTCCTGCGTCAATGCGCCGGGCACCATCGACGCTGACTATCGCGGCGAGCTTCGCGTGATCCTGATTAATCATGGCGCGGAGGATTTCGTGATCAATCGCGGCGACCGCATCGGCCAGATGGTGTTCGCGCCGGTGTTTCAGGCGGCGTTCGAAGAGGTGGATGAGCTTGACGAGACGGTGCGCGGGCAAGGCGGTTTTGGGTCGACGGGGGTTTAGCTTTCAATAGCATAGCCCCCAACCCCTCGCTTATTTCCCCCAGAACCTAAAAATCAGTGTCAGGACGATTGAGATTATAATCATTGTCGTCAAGGGAAAATAAAACGCAAAGCCTTCGCGCTCAATGCGGATGTCGCCGGGCAGGCGGCCAATTCCGAGTTTGGACAGCAATGGCCATAACAGCCCCGCGACCAGCAGCATGATCCCTATGGTGATCAGGAGTTTTTGCATAAGGCCAAATATATCGGATCAGGAGGCGAGGCAAAAGAACCCTCAGCAACGGCCGGAATCCATGAAAGGGAGTTGTGGGCTGGTGGATTGCGGATCAAGTCCGCAATGACGGAAGCAGAAAGATCGGACCGCTACTCCCCCGCGCTTTCGCCGTCTTCGACTTCAACCATTTCAATCTCCGAAAACACCTGCATGGTTTCGGATTTAAAATCCTTGAACATGGCGCTGCCCTCCACGAGGCTTTCGGTGCGCGTGAGAAACGCCGGGCCGTTATCATGAGGCGCTGCGAAAAACTGCGTCTGAACAAGATGCTCGATTTTCGCAATCGGCATCGGCTTGAAGGCCTTTTTCGATTTCACATCGATGCGCGAAACATAGCCGCCCGCCTTGTCGAGTGTAATAAAGACCTCCAGCGCGTCTTCCGGAAAGTCCTCGCCCTCAACCTGCGCGACAAAAACCGCTTCCGCGTCGGTCTCGCGCGCGAACTCGGCCTGGGCAAGCATTTCGTCCAGCTTGTCATAGAGCAGCGGATGTCCGTCATGCTCCATGTCGCGCAGCGCCTTCAGCGCTTTTTTCGCACCCTTGTCGAGGTCGTCTTCGGCCGGCTCGAGCACGGTCCATTGCGCGCCGTCTTCATGGCGCGGATCGAACCGCAGCTTCGCAATAAATTGCTTGTCGCCTTCGATGGTTTGATGATCGACCGTGAATGCATAGTGACGCTCGGCGAAGACGGCGGCCTGTTCCGCGGCGGCGCGCAGCATGGGGGCGCTTGCGTGGTCCAGCGCCTTTTCCGCCTGCGCCGGAGCGGCTGCAAAGACGAAAAGGAATAGAATGACAGCCCGGCGGACGGCTCGCCTCATCAAGAACTCCATAGACTGAATGTTAATCGCTAATAAGCGGGTGCAAAACTGCGCGGCGCCGGATCGACGGTCTGAATGCCGCCGGGTTGAATCTCGAGGATAGCGAGCCCGCGATCGACCGTGCCGTCAGGGTTCAGCCGGAAAAGGCCGTCGGCGCCGAAATACCCATTGGGGTCGGCGATCGATTCGACGGAAAACCGTCCGCGCCGTCTTTGCGTCGCCGCGAGCCGGGCCGACAGCAGCGTCGCATCATAGGCGAGCGAGGCAAGCCGCGGCGGCGGCGAACCGAACGCTCCCGCATAGTGATTTTCAAAACTGCGGGTGATCTCGGGGTCGGGCGCCGCGAACCATCCGCCGCGCAGGGCCGGCTCGCGCGTCAGGCGCGGATTGTTCCAGGCGGAGATGCCGAGAATTTTCACCCGGTTGATGTCGACATTGTAATAGGGAAGCAGCGGCGCCAGCGCCCGCAGCAGCGTGCCCTGCTCCGGCATCAGGACCGCCTGGAAACCTTGCGTGTAACCGGCTTCCGCGCTCGCATTGGCGGGCAGGGGCTCGGTGCGGTCGCCTTCATATTCGTGGCGCATTTCCAGCGGGATAATTTCCTTTGAATAGCGCGCCAGCCGCTTGGCGGGCTCAAGCATGGCGTCCGGGTCCTGTTCGTAGCGCTCCTCGTGCACGATGACGCCGCCGCGCGCGAACACCTCTTCGGCGAATGCGCCGGAGACGCGGTCGCCATATTCCGTACGCGGCGCAAGCACGCCAAAACGGGTCATTTCCTGATTCATGACGAACTCAGTGACGCGCGCCACTTCGAGCTCAGGCGGAAAGCTCAACAGAAAGACACCGTCGCCGGCCGCCGTCAGGTCCGAAGAAAACGCGATCATCGGTGTTTCGGCTGCGCGTGTGACCGCCGCGGCGGATTCCACCGATTCTGAAAATAACGGCCCGAGGATAATCTCAGCGCCGTCAGACAGCGCCGAGCGCGCAGCGGAGGCGGCGCCTTCCGCATTGCCGCGCGTGTCCTTCGGGATCAGCAAGAAGCGCTGGTCGCCGGCGTCGAAGACCGCGAGTTGCGCAGCGTCGAACATGGCGGAGGCGACCCGGCGCGCCGCCTCATTGTCGGCGGAAAAGGGCAGGAGCAGGCCAACGCGCACAGGCTCTTCGTCCATATGCGGCGGTTCGATAAAATTGCGGCGGTCATAACGGTCCGTTTCGCGAAACGGCGCGTCGTCCGGCCGGGCGTATTGACCGTCCTCTGGCTGGGGGTAGTCCGGCTGGGCGATCGCCGGGCCGCGGTCGGGCCGGGCCGGAGACGACGAGCTGCAAGCCGCGATCATCGCTGCGAGCGCTGTTGCTGCTATGATTTTGGCGAAAGAAACGCTGAACCGCATTCGCTTGAGATCCTTGGCTGTTGGCGCAGACGCCGAAACGCCGCCGCTTTGACAATTGAGCCCGGAGACTAGCCGGGCGCGGGCCCGGCGTAAACGCCGTAAATCGCGCCGGTTTCATGCCGGAGCGCCGGTCCGGACAGGGGGACCTGATTGACGCCCGGACCGTCTGGGGCCATGGCGTATGGCATGACGGATGATCCACTACGCCCGGAACCCGGCCTTTATGTGACGGCGACGCCCATCGGCAATCTGAAGGACATGACCTACCGCGCGGTGGAGATCATGAAAGGCGCCGATCTCATCCTGTGCGAGGATACGCGCCAGACAGCGAAACTGTGCGCCGCCTATGGCGTCGAGACGCGGCGCGCGCCCTATCATGACCATAACGCCGCCCGGGTCCGGCCCGGTATCCTGAAACAGCTCGCCGAGGGGGCAGTGATCTGCCTCGTATCTGACGCCGGCACGCCGCTTATCTCCGATCCGGGCTATAAGCTGGTGCGCGCGGCGCGCGACGCCGGCGCGGCCGTTTTCCCCATTCCCGGCGCATCGGCGGCGATTGCCGCTCTCTGCGCGGCGGGCGCACCGTCCGATCAATTTCATTTCGCAGGATTTGCGCCGCAAAAACCCGGCGCACGGGCGAAATTCCTTGAAAAGCTTTCGACGGTCGACGCCACGCTGATTTTTTATGAAACCGCGCCGCGGCTGGCGGAATCGCTGCGCGCCTTGAGCGAACATCTGGGCGATCGCAAAGCGGTTGTCGCGCGTGAAATCACCAAAATGCACGAGGCCTTTCATGAGGGCTCCCTGTCGGAAATGGCGGCGCGCTTCGCTGACGCCCCAGTGAAAGGCGAGATCGTTATTGTCGTCCACCCCCCGGAGAGGGGCGAGGCGGATGAAGCGGAAATCGATGATTTTCTTAAGAACGCCCTTCAAACCATGCGCGTGCGCGACGCGGCCGCGGCGGCGGCTGATGCGCTTGGCGTATCGCGCAATGACGCCTATGCGCGCGCGCTCGTGTTGAAAGACGACGGGTGAGCGGGCGTCTTTCCGATAGAAATGCGCGTCGGCGCGCTGAGCGCGGCGGACGCCTTGCCGAATGGCTTGCGGCGATGTCGATGCGTCTGAAAGGCTATTCAATAGTCAAAACGCGGTTTCGCAGCGGGACTGGCGAAATCGACCTGATTGCGCGCCGCGGGCGGCTTTTGGCCTTTGTGGAGGTCAAGACCCGCCGGAATTTTGAAACCGCGATCGAGGCCGTAACCCCGCAGACTCGCAGGCGCATCGGCGCGGCCGCGCAATATTTCCTGTCGAAGCATCAGCATCTTGCAGATTGCGCTGTTCGATACGATATCATCGCGATTGCCGGATGGCGCATCAGGCATCTGCGCGACGCCTGGCGCGATGGCGGCGTTTAAGGTTTTATTCTCAAACGAAGCAGCGCATGGCTACATCGTCGTTTCGGACCCGACAGCGTTTATTGAAAGGACCCGCCGCTATGCATTTCCATCCCGCCCGGCTGTTCATCATCGCCGCCGTTTTTGCGCTTGGCGCATGCGCCTCAAGCCGGTCGCTTGACGAAAGCTTTTCGGATATGTCGGCGAATGCGGAGCTGAAAGCGGTTCTCTTCGCGGATCGCTCTCATGATTATAACGACATTGATCTTACGCTTTATGAAGGCCGCTTGATGCTCACGGGAACGATGCGATCTGAAGAGGGGCGCCGCAAACTGATCGCGAACGCCTGGAAAGCGGACGGCGTCGATGAAGTCATTGACGAAATCATCATCGCCGATAAGACGTCGATGGGCCAGGGATTCGAGGACGCCCGTATCGACAAAACCCTGAGAGCGCGCCTGATTGCCGACGGCGATGTCTCAAGCGGGGATTATAAAATGTCCGTATCGCGAGCGATCGTTTATCTTCTGGGTTCCGCGCGCAGCCAGAAAGAGCTGGATGCGGCCGTCCAGCAGGCGCGTTCTGTTTCGGGTGTTGAAAAGGTCGTGAGCCATGTCGCCATTCGTAACCCGGCCATGTAGAATGGGCCGGTGATTTCTTAACGGCTCTCAATATGCTGAAAATCGCCATACAGATGGATCCGATCGAATCGGTGAACGTCAACGCCGATACGACTTTTGACATGGCTCTTGAAGCCTATGGGCGCGGCCATAAAATCTGGGTCTATCAGCCCGCAAGTCTGCAGCTTAACCAGGGCGAGGTTTTGGCGCGTGCAAGACGAGTGGAAACAATTCGCCGCGTTCAGGGCGAGCATGTCAGCCTCTGTGAAAGCGAACTCATCGCGTTAAAAAACGTCGATGTCGTACTCGTCCGTCAGGACCCGCCGTTTGACATGGCGTATATTACGGCGGCGCAAATCCTTGAACGGCTGGTTCCCGAGGTGCTGGTGTTAAACGATCCGCGCGCGATACGTGATGCGCCGGAAAAACTTTTTGTCACCGAGTTTCAGGATCTGACGCCGCCAACCCTGATCACGCAGGATATCGGCGCCGTTCGCGCGTTCCGCGATCAGCACAAAGACATTATCCTCAAGCCGCTTTATGGCAATGGCGGCGCCGGCGTGTTTCGGGTCAAGCCGGACGACGGCAATTTCAATGCGCTGCTGGAGCTTTTCGAACTCACGTATAAAGAACCTATCATCGCCCAAAAATTCGTGCCCGCTGTCTCCAAAGGCGACAAACGCATAATACTGCTTGACGGTGAGGCGGTGGGGGCCATCAACCGCGTGCCCGCGGCCGGCGAAACCCGATCCAATATGCATGCTGGAGGAAAAGCCGAAGCGGTGGTGATGAATGAACGCGATCAGGAAATCTGCGACCGGATCGGGCCAGTACTGTCCGAGCGCAGGCTGATCTTCGCCGGAATCGACGTGATCGGCGATTTTCTCACCGAGATCAATGTGACGTCGCCCACCGGCGTGCAGGAGGTCCGCAACTTTGGCGGCGCCGATATCTCTTCATTATTCTGGGACTGGGTTGAGGGACAGCGCGATAAATAGCGCAACATCCGGCCCGGTGCGCTTTGCGCAGTCGTGGGCGGTTTCAAGGTTGATCCGCACCCCGTATAGTGCTTTTTTCGCGGCTTTCCAGACCGTCCGGCCAATACCAACAGACAGAGCCTTTCATGACTGCGCAGCTATCGCACAAACATCAAAAATTGCGGGTCGCGCTGTTTTCTGGAAACTATAATTACGTCATGGACGGGCCGGTGCGCGCGCTGAACATGCTTGTCGGGTTTCTGGAGCGATCGGGACATGATGTTCTGGTGTTCGCCCCCACAAGCAAAGAGACTGCGTTTGAACATTCAGGAACGCTAGTCTCGGTGCCGTCTTTCGCATTTCCGGGGCGGCGCAGCGAATACCGTCTGGGGCTGGGTTTGAGGGGAGAAGCGCGCCGCGCGCTTGAGGCGTTCAATCCAAACCTGATACATATCGCAGCCCCTGATTACACAGGGTACAGAGCGCTTGAATTCGCACAAAAGCACGATATTCCAGCTGTGGCGTCTTTTCATACGCGATTTGATACTTATCCGCGCTATTATGGCATGCGATGGCTTGAAAAATACCTGACGCGCTATATGCGCCGGTTTTATAATCGCTGCGAACATGTCTACGCGCCGTCACTGTCAATGACGGAAGAATTAAAACGGGACGGCATCGGGCGTGATATTCGGCTTTGGACGCGCGGCGTCGATGGCGCTTTGTTCAATCCTTCCAAAAAAGATCCGGAATGGCGTAGCGCCAACGGTTTCGCTGATGAGGACGTTGTCGTCGCTTTTGTGGGGCGGTTGGTGCTAGAAAAAGGCATCGATGTTTTCGTTGACGCGTTTAAAAAAGCCCAGCATTCCAATGACAAATTAAAAGCGCTTGTGGTCGGGGACGGACCTGAGCGCGAGACTTTCTCGAAGCTTCTTCCAGACGGCGTTTTCGCCGGATATCTGCAAGGTGAAGACCTTGCGCGCGCCTATGCGAGTGCGGACATGTTTTTCAACCCCAGCATTACGGAAACCTTTGGCAATGTAACGCTGGAAGCGATGGCGTCTGGCCTCCCTTGCATCGGCGCCGCGGCGGCGGGCAGCCGTTCTTTAATTGAGGACGGGGTGACAGGCTTCGTGGCGGCTCCGGAAACGGATAGTTTCGCCGAAAAGATCGCAGTCCTCGGAGGCGATGCGGAAATGCGAAGGCGCATGGGCCAAACGGCGCGCGCGCGAAGCGAGAAGTTTTGCTGGGACGCAGTCCTGTCCGAGCTTGTGTCGCATTATCAAGAAGCGGTGGCCAATTTCACGCCGCGCCCTCACGCAGCGGGCGCGGCGTCTTCTTCGCGCCGTCGCGCGGCTTAGCCGGGAAATCACATGTTTTTCGAGAGGCTGAAGTCGTTCGGCTCTGAAATGCAAATCCGCTGGAACGCCGTGCGCGAACGCGACGAAGTTCAGCGCGGACTTAAGGTCATACAGTACACGCTGCTTGCGCTGATCGTGGTCTACCTCATTTTTAAGCTAAGCCGTGTCGGCTGGCTTGAGGTCCTGGGCGCCTTGCCGGAATCGCCATGGTTTTATTTTTTCTTCGTGCTGCGGTTTCTCGCCGTTCCAGTCTCGGAGATAGCGCTTTATGAGATCATCTGGTCGTTGCCGCTCATAAGGCACTTCTTCGTCTTCATCAGGAAGCGCGTCTATAATTTCGCCGTCATGGGCTATTCGGGCGAAGCGTTTTTAACGCTCTGGGCGCGCCGTCGTCTGCGACTTTCCGATAAAAAGATTCTTGTGGGCGTTAAAGATAATAATCTTTTATCCGCTTTTGCATCTAACGCTGCAACCGTCATTTTGGTCGTTGCGCTTGCTCTAACCGGCGGGCTTGAGGCGGGACTTAAAGCGTTTCCGGGCGCAGGCTGGCTTTTTACGCTGGCGTTTTTATCGGCAGGCGGGCTTTCGGTTCTGGTGTTGATCTTTCGAGACAAATTGATGGCGCTGCCCAAAGGCGTGATGCCGAAACTGATTGGCGTTCACAGCGGTCGTCAGGCGCTGATTATTCTGCTGCATGCGGCCATGTATGCTTCAGCCCTGCCTGGCGCGCCGGTAATGGCGTGGATGACCTTTATCGCCATGCAACTGGTGTTGAGCCGCATACCATTTCTGCCCAACCAGGATATCGTTTATCTGGGCGCGGCTTTAAGCCTTTCCGCGATTGTCGGCGCGCCTGAAGCCGCGGTCGCAGGCATGCTCCTGGCCGAAGCCGGCCTGTCCCAGGCGTTCAATGTGGCGATGTTTTTCGCCACTGCGCATCTGGCGCGGACCGAATTCAAGCCTTCCGCAGCATGAAGCGCGCTCAATTTGTTCTATCGCCTTCCGAATTGGCGCGGAATTCGCTACAGACGCGGGAAGTCTCGCGAATGCAGGCGCTACTCGGCCATCGCGTTTAAATCAGTCTCCGGCAGGTGCCCCGCCACCCCTATGCATCTTATTGACCGTTACATTCTACGCGCCGTCGCGACGCCCCTTATTCTGGCGCTCGCCGTGGCCGGCATGCTCTTGTTGTTGGAGCATATGCTGCGCCTATTTGATTTTGTCCTGGCTGAGCAAGGGCCCGTTGATGTGGTCTGGCGGATGCTGGCAAATCTAGTGCCGCATTATCTCGGGCTTGCCTTGCCGCTAGGAACGTTTTTGGGGATTCTTCTCGCTTTTCGAAATTTCTCTATTTCGAGCGAGCTTGACGCCCTTTCCTCAAGCGGTGCGTCGTTCGGCCGGTTGATGCGGCCCATTTATATGCTGATCGGTCTCATTATGGTGCTGGATTTTCTGCTGGTCTCATACGTACAGCCTTTTGCGCGTTATGAATATCAGCAGATCCGGTTCGATGTGACGAGCGGCGCGCTTGGCATCAAAATACCGCCGGGAGAGTTCATTGAGATCAGCGATCAGGTGACAATCAGGCTCGGGGAGATTAATGCCGAAACGCGCGACGCACGCGAGATCTATCTGGAGCGGCGAGCGCTTGACGGCGGTAAGACCATCATAACGGCGCGTTACGGCGCCATTTCCACAACGCCGGAAATTTCATCGCTTCTGCTGAAGCTTCAGGACGGTCGGCAGGTGATCATCAATCCGTTTGGCGATCGTATCCAGACGCTGAATTTTGAAACGTTCGATCTGGAAGTTGATCTGCCGGCGATCGGCGTTTTTCGGGAAAGAGGCGGCGACGAGCGTGAGGCGACGATCAATGAAATCATTGCGCTTCTGGCGAGCGAATCGCCCCAGTCTTCTCCGCTATATAATGAATATCGCGCCGGCCTTCACTGGCGGATCATCCACCCGCTATCATTTCTCGTGTTGCCGATCCTCGCCGTTGCGATGGGAGTGACGGGACGTCGCCGGGCGTCGAACCTGAAGCCAGTCGTCGGCATCGCAATCCTCATCGTCTATCACGAAGTGCTTGAAGAATGGGGCAAGGTTGCCGCGCAGGATGGCTCAGTATCGCCATTTATTTCGATGTGGGGTATTTTCGCCATTTTCACGCTTGTATCTTTATCCCTCTACACCGGCTCAATCGATCAAGCGCGTACGGCGAAGGTCATGGCGCGGCGATCGCAGGAAACTGTCCGTATCGCGGCGCCGGCGGCGGATGCGGCTGAATGAATTTCGCGCGTAACATATTCACGATTTATGTCGGGCGGATGTTTCTCATCCGGTTTTTTGCCTTGCTGACATTCTTTGTGATCATTTTGCAGATGCTGGATCTGCTCAATCGTTCTGAAGACATTCTGGCTCCTGAGGGCGCCGGCTTTGATTCCGTTTTGCGGTACATTTCTTTGCGCGCGCCGCAAATTCTCAGCCAGTTCACCCCTTTTGCGGCGCTTTTGGGAGTTGTTTTCACGCTCGCCGGGCTTAGTCACTCCAGCGAGATTACGGTAATGCGCGCCGCCGGCATGTCAGTTCACCGCGTGCTGTTTCCGCTTGGCGTTGTATGCGCGGGCGTTACGTTTGCGCATTTTGTTTTTCATGAAGCGGTGACGGTAAAGACATCCGAAGCGCTCGATTACTGGGAGGTAAACGACTACGCGGTCGGTTTGCCGCCCGACAGCGATACGCGTACGGATATTCGCATCAGTTACGACAATGAGTTGATCGCCGCAGCCAGCGCGGCGCGAATTGGTGACGCGGTATTATTGACAGGCGTGACAATCAGCAGTCTCGATGCATCAGGATTGATTACAAGCGTTATCGAAGCGCGCCTCGCCCGTTACGAAGATGGGGGCTGGCGGCTGTTCGACGCGAGAACTTTTGCGGCGATGTCGCTCGACATTGACGATAATCCGGAGGTGATCTGGACCAATACGCTCGATCCGGAATTGCTGTTTGCGCTGACGCTTGAGCCGGACCAGACAAGCCTGCCGGAACTCGCTATGAAAATCCGTCAGTTGAGTGAAGACCAGGCGGATACGCGGGGCGCCATGACGGCGCTGTTGAGCCGGTTTTCTAAACCCATGGCGACCTTGGTGATGCCGCTGCTCGGCGCAATCGCCGGATTTGGCGTTCACCGGCAGGGCGTCATGCTGGCGCGAGCCGTCTCGGGCGCGGCGCTGGGATTTACATATTTTGTCGCGGAAAACCTGGCGCTGGCGCTGGGCGCGCTTGGGGTGGTCCCGGCTATAATCGGCGCGTTTTTCCCGCTGGCCCTTTTTATGGTTGTCGGCTTTTCCATTATTTTGGCGATGGAAAACTAGTTTTTCCAAACTATTCAACGGAATTTCCATTATAAGTTGTATTATTATCAACTATAGGTTGTTATTTCGTGTTGCATCGCATAAATTTTATTTACGCAATAATGGGGCATGCGATGAGCGGATTGATTTTAAAGCTGCGTCCTGGTGAAGAGCTTTTGATCAACGGCGTTCTCGTGGAAAATGGCGGCCGCAACACGCGGTTGCGCGTAAAATCTGAAGGCGCGCATATCTTGCGGCTGCGTGATGCGCTCACACCGGAAGAAGCGACGACGCCCCTGAAACGGGCTTACTACGTCGCGCAGCTCGCTGTCGCCGGCCAGATTTCGAACGCGGAGGCGGCGGACATGCTCAGCAGCGCCCTCCGCGAGAGTCTCGACTTTCCTGATATGGAAACGCTGTCGCACTGCATCGCACGCCATGATTTTTATCAGGTGATGCGAGCTTTGCGCAACGCGGCGCTGGCCGACAGGCCGGTGACGCAAGGCCGATATGCGTGACCGGCAATGGCGTGCCGCCGGTATAAGCGCGCAGTCTATTTCAAAACTTGTACTTGCAAGCTGGATGGCTCACATAGCAATCAATGCCAGAGTCGCCAGAAATAATTACCCTTGGTTGCCGCCTCAATCTTGCTGAAACCGAGGTCATGCGCCGACTTTCTTATGAAAGCGGTTGCCGCGATGCGGTTATTGTCAATACCTGCGCCGTAACCAACGAAGCGGTGCGCTCAGCCCGTCAAAAAATCAGACGCGCCAAACGCCGCTGGCCGGGCGCCAGAGTGATTGTCACCGGCTGCGCCGCGCAAACGACGCCAGAAACATTTGCCGCCATGCCGGAAGTGTCGGTTGTGATCGGGAACCAGGAAAAACTTGATCCGCGTCAATGGCGCGCGCTCGCTCAAGGCGAAAACGACATTGTGCGAGTCAATGACATTATGTCCGCGCGCGAGACGGCTGGCCATTTGATTGACGGCTATGGCGACCGCGCGCGTGCGTTTGTTCAGATACAAAATGGCTGCGACCATCGCTGCACCTTTTGTATCATACCCTATGGCCGCGGAAATTCGCGTTCAGCGCCGGTTGAAATGATAGTAGAACAAGCGAAGCGGCTGACGCAGGCCGGCCACCGCGAAATCGTGCTGACCGGCGTTGATATTACCTCTTGGGGCGCGGACCTGGACGGCGAACCTCGCCTCGGACGGTTAGTTGGTCGGCTTCTGGATTGCGTTCCCGATATTTTCAGGCTCAGGCTTTCCTCTATCGACGGTGCGGAAATCGATGATGAATTATTCGAACGCATTACCGGCGATGAACGGGTCGCGCCGCATCTGCATCTGTCGTTGCAAGCTGGCGACAATATGATCTTGAAACGCATGAAACGCCGCCATACGCGCGAGCAGGCGATCACGCTTTGCTGCGATGTTCGCAATCGGCGTCCGGAAATTGCTTTGGGTGCGGATATCATAGTCGGGTTTCCGACCGAAACCGAAGCGATGTTTGAGCGCAGCCTCGACATAGTCGGGGAGGCGGGGCTGCAATTTGTGCATGTATTTCCTTTTTCGCCGCGTAAAGGCACGCCGGCGGCGCGCATGCCGCAGGTTCCGGGTAATATTGCAAAAGAAAGAGCGCGCCGGTTGCGCGACGCGGGCGCGCGAAACCTCAGGGCGTTTCTAGATACGCAAGTGGGGGGTGTTTTCAACGCCATCCAGGAAAGCGGCGGACGCGCGCGCCTTGGCAACTATGCGCCGGTGCGGGTGACCGGCGAGGGCGTCCAACCAGGCGAGATCATTAAAACACTTATAACAGCGCGCGAAGGTGATGGTCTCGTTGGGGAGCGATTGCTGTGATTATAAAAACAAAAGCCGCCTTTTGGAAGGGCGGCTCTTTTCCTCGTCAACCGGAGGCTACTTTACGGGTTTCCCGGCTGGTTTCGCTGCTGGTTTGCCGGCGGGTTTTGCTGCCGGTTTTTTGTCAGCGGGTTTGTTTTGAGATTTAATGTTAGCCATCTGGCTCTCCATGTGCGGGCTGGAGGATTCCAGCCACGCTATAATAGTTACACCGTATAGAAACATTTCAAGTGGGTATGTGAGGCGTGAGCAATAATTTTTTGTCAGGTTTGTTCGGTAAGCGTAAGCAGGCGAAAGAATCGCCAGAGGAGCACCCCCCTATAGATTCGGAGGCGCTTCAACCAGCGCCCGAAAGAGACGTTGCAAACGAGAAGGCGCCCGCGCCGGAAAGTTCTCCGCCCGCCGCCCCCCTGGCGGCCGCTGAACCGGACGATGGTATGTCAACGGGGCTCGACGCCGCCCTTGAAAAGAAAACCGGCGGATGGTTTTCGCGGTTGCGAGACGGGCTGACGAAATCTTCTAGCAAGCTGTCGGAAGGTGTTTCTTCGATTTTTACTAAGCGCAAGCTTGACGATGAAACGATAGAGGACTTGCACGATTTGCTGGTGACGGCCGATCTCGGTGTCGCGGCGGCGACGCGCATCACGGAAGGGCTGGCGCAGGACAAGTTCGACAAGGATATTTCCGGCGCCGAAGTGCGCGCCGCGCTGGCGAGGGAAGTCGCCGCCACCTTAAAGCCGTTGGAAAAGCCGCTCGTTATTGATGTTGAGCGCAAACCTCATGTGCTGTTGATGGTGGGAGTAAACGGCGCCGGCAAGACGACCACCATTGGCAAGTTGGCCCGCAAATTTACCGATGAGGGTCTGAAAGTCATGCTCGCCGCCGGCGACACGTTCCGCGCCGCCGCAATAGAACAGCTTCAGGTCTGGGGGGCGCGCACCGGCGCGCCGGTGCTTGCAAAAACGGTCGGCGCCGACGCTGCAGGCCTTGCATTCGATGCGGTCAAACAGGCGCAGGCGGAGGGGATTGATGTGTTGATGATCGACACGGCGGGTCGGCTTCAGAATAAGCGCGAGTTGATGGATGAACTCGCTAAGATAGTGCGTGTCATAAAAAAATTGGACGAGACAGCGCCGCATGATGTGGTGTTAACGATTGACGCCACCGTGGGGCAGAATGCACTCAGTCAGGCGGAAGCGTTTACAGACATCGCCGGGGTGACCGGCATCGTTATGACTAAACTTGACGGTACGGCGCGGGGCGGCGTTCTGGTTGCGCTCGGCGACAAACACCATCTTCCTATACATTATGTCGGGGTTGGCGAGAGCGTTGAGGATTTGCACGTTTTCAACGCCGACCAGTTTGCGCAAGCGCTGGCGGGAACGGACGCTACAGCGCATTAACGTCTTCAAGGGAGCACTCATGTCAGCGATAGAAGAATCAAAAGGGCAAAAGCTCAGCGGCGGCGCCAAGCTTGCCGTAGATATGGGCCCGCTGGCCGTTTTCATGATCGCCTATTTTTTCGGACGCCGGTTGGCGCCGCTGATGGGCGGTCTTTTCGGACAGGATTGGACGATCGCGGAAGGTGAGGAAATGTTTCTGGCGATCGGATTGTTCATGCCCGCGTTCCTCGTTGCTTTTGTTTATTCCGTATGGAAAGAGCGCCGCGTGGCGCCAATGCTGCTGGTGACGGGCGTCATTGTCGGGGTTCTGGGCTCATTGACCCTAATTCTGCACAACAAAACATTCTTCTATATGAAGCCGACCATAGTATATGCCTTGTTTTCTTCAGTGCTTGCGGCTGGGCTGGCGACAAAGCAGAATTTCTTGAAACTGCTTTTCGACGGAGCGCTGCATTTACCGGACGACGCATGGCGCACGCTGACAATACGCTTTGCTGTCTTTTTTGCTGTCCTCGCCGTGTGCAACGAAATCGCCTGGCGCTATTTCATGCGCGATTGTGATCTAACGGGCGAGGCCGCCTGCGGCGGTGAAAAGTACTGGGTCAATCTCAAAGTCTTTGGGTTCACCATCATCAGCCTGGTATTTACCGCACTGCAGGCGCCGCTTATCGCCAAACACATGCCGGGCGAAGAGGCGGCGAAAGACTAAAGACCAGCCTGAGGATTGCTGGAGGGGGCGAAATCTTCGCGACCAATCACATCGCGGTGGTGTCTTAACGCCCAGCCAACGCTCGGAAAGGCGAGATCTCCCCACGGAATATCTGCCCAGTCAAAAAGCGCCACCGCCTCGCTTTCCGGGCCAGCGGCGAAGTGGTGCCGTTTCAATCGGGCGCGATAGATAATTTGCACCTGCGAAATACGAGGAATGGAATAGATCGCGAGGATGCGGTCGATCTCGATATCCGTGCACGCTTCTTCGTTCGCTTCTCTCCATGCGCCTTCTTCAGGTGTTTCGTTCAATTCAAGATAGCCCGCCGGCAAGGTCCAGTATCCGCGCCTAGGTTCAATGGCGCGGCGGCACAATAGGATACGGTCTCGCCAGGTTACTACGGACCCGGCGACGATTTTCGGGTTTTGGTAATCGACAAATCCACATTCAGCGCACACTTGTCGTTCAACATTATCACCAGGCGGAACAGTCCTGGTAAAATTTGGTTCCAACCGATATCGGCCGTTCATAGTCATGATCCTGACGAAATAGTGATCTCGCTACTGAAAAAAGTCCGTTTAAAGCCTAAATAGGGTCGGTGGGGGATTGACCGTAGACGATACATTTTTGTAGATGGCGTAAGACTGGCGTTCTATCAAAGCTCGCCAACTTGTAACCGTCCGGGTGAAGCATAATTTTGCACAGGGTCAAGAATCATGTGAAGCGATTTCACCCTAGCCCCGACGGAACTTACGCCGCGAACTTACCAATTGAGGCAAAATCGCTCAGGATTATATGTCAGCGGCGAAAAAGCCTCACCCTAGCCGAATATGGAGAATAAAATGGCTTATTCACTGAAAAATTCACCAGGACATCTGCTTCGCCGCGCGCAGCAATATGCCCATGACCTTTATTCCTCAGCGGTTGGTCCAAATGGCCCTACGCCGCGTCAGTATGAAGTGCTGCATGTCGTCGCCAACAATGAGGGCCTCAGCCAGACAGATCTCGTCCGGCACACCGGCATCGACCGTTCGACGCTGGCGGACATGATCGCCCGTATGATGAAAAAAGGCCTGTTGTCGCGCAAGCGCACAAAAGAAGACGCCCGCGCGAATGCCGTTTCCATCACTGCAGCGGGCAAGCGCATGCTGACCTCCGCTAACGCCAAGGTCGCCAAGGCCGAAAAAGGCGCGCTCAGCGTTCTACCGAAAACACAACAGGCGGCGTTCATGAAATCGTTGCGCGCCTATGCCGACGCTCTTGATAAAATGGATGAAGCCGCGGCTGCGCCTGCAAAACGCACGACGCGTAAAACCACAAAACGTAAAACCACGGCCCGCAAGACCGCCAAACGCAAAGCGCCGACAAAACGTAAAGCCAAGCGCAAGACGAAACGCCGCTAATCGCGCCGTAAAGATAGGTTCTTGAAACGCCGCCGGAAAACAACGCTCGGCGGCGTTTTTTGACATTTACCGTTCGCGCACAGGGCGTCATTGATCTGTCGGCTGAGCCGGGGTTTGCAAAGCGGATGACACAGACCGTACGCCGGGACCGCCGAGACTGATGGTCCGGTCGTACATGACCAGTGCGGCGGCGATGGAGAGATTGACGCAAAACCGCGTCGGAATTTTTACGATATGACTGCAGAGCTTTCTTGCCTCTAACGACAAGTCGCCCTTTTCGGGACCGAGCAGGTACGCCGCATTGAGCGGGTGACGAAAGCCAGGCAATGCAACTGCTTTTTCATCAAGCTCAATGCCGACTAGCACACACCCCTTCGGCAAATGCATTTCGTCCAATGTCGCCCACTCATAGACCGGTAAATGGGCGACGCTATTCGCCGTGTCGGACAGGTTGATCTTTCGCGCGTTGTGATGCGCCGCGATAGTGAACGCAAAGCTTGCGTTAAACGCATGCGCGGTACGCAAAACGGCGCCAAGATTCATTGGCTTTGAAATTCGTTCCGATCCGATGCCGAAATAGCCGCGCACTTACCCCGCCCTGGCAGTCTCTGAGGCTAAAAGCGGTAGCCTTCGCGGCGTATCGCGGTCAAGTGGACGGACCCTGCCGTTTCGGGGCATTATGCGGTGATGAACAACGAAGCGACTGGACCGAAAGAGAAGCCGGAGGAACGGATCAAGTTTCTCCTGATAGCTTCTGATAATGCGGAGGCGCGGCTAGCAGCGTTTTTCACTGGACGGCGCGCCCGGCGCTCCAATGCGCGCGTTGTTATTCTTTACGTCATGGAGCCGCCAGAGTTCGGTCACTGGGCCACAGTCGCTGAAACCATGCGCGCGGAAGCTGAGGAAAAAGCCGAGGCGCTGCTCGAAGAGTTTGCCGCCGAGGTCAAAGCCCAGTCGGGCGAGGCGCCGGAAGTGATTATGCGTGAAGGCGAACTAGCTGACGAATTGAAAAAGCTCATAGAGGAAGATCAGGAAATCGCGATTTTCTTCCTGGGCGCCTCGGCGGACAAGAGCGGACCAGGCCCATTAGTCGCATCGCTGGCGACAAAGCCTTCGTATCTTGGCGCGCGCCCGATCCCCGTTACTGTTGTGCCGGGTTCTATGACCCGCGATGAACTGCGCCGTCTATCCGGATAGATTTCGCCCTATAAGTCCAGCGTCAATGTCACCGGCGCATGATCGGAAGGCCGCTGCCAGCCGCGCGCCTCGTCATGGATCTGATAGGCGTTGCGTCCGCCTGAAAGCGCTTGCTTTTTCAGGGAAGGACTCACCCAAATATGATCGAGACGTCTGCCTCTGTTTGAGGCGCGCCAATCGCGCGCCCGGTATGACCACCAAGTGTAGAGTTTCTCCGGTTCCGGTATAAGTTCGCGCGCCACATCGACCCAGCCATGCGAAGCAATCACATTATGCAGTTTTTCAACTTCTACCGGCGTATGGGAGACGACTTTTAAAAGCTGTTTGTGCGACCAGACATCGTTTTCCGTAGGCGCGACATTCAAATCACCGACCAGAATTGATTTTTTGCGTGGACCGAGATCGGAAAACCATGCTGTCATTTCATCCAGAAAATCGAGTTTATGGGCGAACTTGTCATTGACCGTAGGGTCAGGCTCGTCTCCGCCTGCCGGCACATAAAAATTGTGAATGCGCACCCCTCCGGGAAGGCTTGCCGCTATATGGCGGCAGTCGCCTTTTTCACAGAACCCGCGCTTTTCCACATTTTTCAACGCCAAGCGTGAGACGATGGCGACGCCGTGATAGCCCGCCTGCCCGGATATGGCCTGATGCTCATACCCTGCTTCGCAAAAAGCTTTGGCGGGAAAGTTATCCTCCAGACATTTGATTTCCTGAAGGCACAAAACGTCCGGTTTGTGCGCCGCCAGAAACTTCCTGACGAGATCGATACGCAGCCGTACGGAATTGATGTTCCAGGTAGTGATCTTCATGAAAGAGATCCGGAGGAAGGGTGATCAGACGCGTTCGCTTTAGGGCCCGACAATCGCCGTCGTCAAGGCGCGATATGCGCGATACGATTGCGGCAGGCTGCGGTGCGGCATATTACCGCCAAAATGACGCCCGATCTTGTCTTTTTACCTGATAACCTGCCGGTCTGGGCGGCGCTGGTCGCTATTATTGCAAGTTTTTTTACGGCCGCATTGACCGCGGCGTTTGGGCTTGGCGGCGGGCTGGCGCTGCTGGCTTTGATGAGCGTTATCTTTCCGCCGAGCGCCGTTATACCCGTGCACGGCGTGGCGCAGGCCGGGTCCAACGCTGGGCGTCTTTTACTGCAACGGCGCGATGTGATCTGGAGGATTGTTCTGATTTTCAGCGCCGGCGGGGCGATTGGAGCCGGGGTAGGCGGGCGTCTAGCCGTCGAGGCTCCCGTCTGGCTCCTGCGGGGCGGTGTTGCTTGTTTTATTTTGGTTTCAGTATGGGGTCCGCGTCCAAAAAAACTTACATTGGGACCCGCTACATTTTTTACAACTGGGGCGATTGCTGCGTTTCTCACCATGTTTTTTGGAGCGACAGGACCGATTGCGGCAACCATGCTGTCGGCCGCGCAGCTGGACCGCCTCAATCTCGTCGCTACGCACGCCGCCTGCATGGTTATTCAGCATGCATTCAAAATTATTGCATTTGGCCTCTTGGGCTTCGCCTTCGGCCAGTGGACTTTCGTGATCATCGCAATTGTGATTTCAGGTTTCGCAGGAACCTATGTAGGTACGCATTTTCTGCGAAAAATGCCCGAGGCGACATTTAAAAGCGGATTTAAACAAATACTGACGGTGATCGCGATTTACCTCCTAATCGCCGCAGCGGTTGAATTCAGAACAGGTTGAAAGAAGACCCGGTGATGCTCACGGGCCATCGGCCGAATTCAAACAGGCGAAATTTGGCTGCAAAGGGGTGATTTTCCGCATCGAAATCTGCATTCGCAGCAGCGATCAGCGCAAGCGCGGCGCCGTTCGCCGCCTGCACAGCCGCCCCGACGCCCAGCGTCTTGATAGCGTTGTCTTCGAGATCGCTGAGATAGGAAAGCTCCTCGATCGCATCCTTCGCCGGATCGGAGACTTTTTCGGCGATTAGCGCCATGCCGATACGCAGCGCGTCTTCCGATAGCAAACCGAGGGCTCGGCCTGTGAGATCAGCGCGCAGCGATTCTTCTGCTTCCCATGCCGGGCTCTGCCAATCGAGGCTTTCCGCAACAGATGCTGCGTCTTCCCAATCGGGCAACATGGCGATCTCCGCGCCCGGAAAGCCGAGACCGGAACAGTAATCATCTGCCGCCGCCTTCGCGCCCGGCGTCAGCGCCTCACCTATATTGGCGAACCACGGGATACGATCGAGTGAGCGGGCGAAACGGGAAAGCCGTGCGAGACCCGGAAGCTCGCGCTCAAGATCTTCCAATTCAATATCGTCCATGGGGCGGCCTCATTATGTTTGATGTTCATATCGCGATGAAACGCTACAAAAAAAGGCGTCCGACCTTTTAAAGGATCGGACGCCAAGCTGCGCTGTTGCGCCTACGCCGGGAGGGGATATTCCGGCGACGCGAAGGCTATCAGGCCTGCAAGCGGGGGGGCAACGCCGGCCCGAGCTTCAACGCCTATCGCGTACTGTTACATTAACGCATCACTGGCCGGTTTTTCAATAGAGAGGTCAAAAAAAACTTGCCTGTGACACTGTTACAAAATGGCAATTTACGATTCGCATGAATTGTCGGTTTTATCGGTCCAGAAAGCGTCCGCCCGAGTCCGGCGCTCGAAAGAGGCTGTTTGCGAGGCGTTCGCCCGACTTCACATTGTCGAGAGTAACGACGGTGACGCCGCCTTGCAGGTCACGCACGATCCACCGGCGCAATTCGAAGTCGGGAGCGTTTGCGATCAGAGTTAATTCTCCTTCAGTCTCTTCGTCCGTTGAGGAAAAAGTGACGGCGACGTTATCGACGCCGCGATCAACAGCGACAACTTGCGCCTCATCGCGATCAACTTCCTTACTCAGCAAAAATTTCAGAGGGGTTTTGCCGACGGGATAGGAGTCGGTTGTTTCGAGATCATTGTCGCGCACATAAACCAGACCGCCATTTGCGACGATCAGGAGTGGGGTCGGCGGTTCATAATCAAACCGCAATAGACCGGGGCGGCGCAGATAAAATTTTCCTGAAGAGACGGCGCCGGACGGCGCGATCTGAGTGAAGTCGCCGCTCAGCGTGTCAAGATCCTCAATATATGTGATGAGCTTCTCAGCTACTGTCTCATCGGATTCACTTTCAAAAACCAGCGGATCTTCAAGCGGTAATGTCGCTGCTGTATCGGCGCTATTCGCAACTTTGGGACTTTGCGTCTGCGATTCGCGTAGAGCAGGCTCTGAAGGCGATGGCGCAGCGCTGTCATCAGCCGTTTGATCCGCAAGAGCTATTGTCATGAGCGGCGCCGCGCCAATCCCAGGGTGCGCATCAAGCGCGACGTTGGCGCCGGCGAGCGCTATCAGGGAGAATAAAGACAAATTCATATATCGTCCTTTACCGTCGTGTCCGGCTAAACTTAAGGACGCAGCGGGTCAAAAACCAGACGTAAATAAGGCGAGAAACCGACTCGCGGCGCACGAATTCGTTATCGCATGAGGGCGTAAGGCCCGCCGCGCTCCAAAGCACGGATGTAAGCCGGACGCGCCTGAAAACGCTCTACGGTTGATGCAATATTGGGATAGGCGCTTACATCGCCGCGTGCGGCAAAAGCTTCCATAGGAAAGCTCATATTAATGTCGGCGGCAGTGATATCGTCCCCGGCAAGCCAGCCGGTCGCGGAAAGCGCGTTTTCGAGATAATCGAACAGCACTTTTGCCGTTTGATCAAGATAGCCGTCGCGCACACCCTTTACGAGCCGCTTTGCGATGGGCCGCGCGAAGAACGGCATCGGCGCGGTTTCCATTTTATTCAGCAGCAGCGTCATCACCATAGGCGGCATGTAAGAGCCCTCCGCCGCATGCATCCAGTAGCGGTGCTTTTCAAAAGCGTCGGTCCCGCGCGCCGGCCGCAAACGTCCATCTCCATAATGATCGAGTATGTATTCAAACATGGCGCCGGTTTCCGCATAAACGCCGCCATCATTTTCGATAACGGGCGATTTTCCGAGCGGATGAACTTTTCTCAGCGCATCAGGCGCAAGGTTGGTTTTCTTGTCACGCTCATATCGCTTCACGTCATAAGAAACGCCAAGCTCCTCGAGCAGCCACAAAACACGTTGCGAACGAGAGTTTTCAAGATGGTGAACGATGATCATCGGCAGCTCCTATGATAGCGAGGCGAGGGCGTCTTTAGAAAACGACATCAGCTCATCATGCCGTCCGTTTTTGATTTTTACAGCCCATGCCGGGTCCTGCAAAAGCGCGCGCCCAACAGCAATCAAGTCAAAATCGCCGCGCTCCATGCGGCGTACCAGCTCATCAAGGCTGGCGGGTTGGGAAACTTCCCCGCCGTAGGCTGCGATAAATTCACCGGATAGTCCGACCGACCCGACTGAAATAGAAGGCTTGCCCGTGATTTTTTTCGCCCAGCCAGCGAAATTCAGATCGGATCCCTCAAATTCTGTTTCCCAGAACCGGCGCTGTGAACAGTGAATGATATCGACGCCCGCTTCAACAAGCGGTGTCAGCCACTGCTCCATTTCATCGGGCGTTTTCGCAGTTTTTGCAGCAAAATCCTGCTGCTTCCATTGTGAAAGGCGGATAATCAAGGGATAACTTGCACCCACGCGCTCGCGCGTACGCCGGATGATCTCACAGGCGAAGCGCGTTCGACTGCTCCAGTCTCCGCCCCATTGGTCTGTGCGCTGATTGGTCTGATCCCAGAAAAAACTATCGATCAAATAGCTGTGCGCGCCATGAAATTCGACGCAATCGAAACCAAGGTCTTTCGCGGCGGCGGCGGCGTCTACAAATTCGCAGACAGCCGTTTCGATTTCCGTTTCAGTCATCGGCTCCCACAAAGGCTTGCCGGGTACTTTGACGCCCGACGCGGACCATGACGGCGCGTCGGGATGTTTGGACTTGGCGGGATCCCGATACGGCCCCTCGTGCCAAAGTTGCAGGCCCATTTTACCACCGCCGGCATGCACGCCTTCTATCACGCTTTTCCAGCCTGCCTTGGCCTCATCAGTAACAATATTAGGTACATTAGGCGTTCCCGTCGCCGTCACGGCGTTAGTTGAAACGCCTTCCGAAAGGATCAGCCCGACGTCTGCCTCAGCCCGCCGACGGTAGTACGCTGCGACATCCGCATTCGGAACATTGCCTGGAGAAAAGCTGCGCGTCATCGGCGCCATGACAATGCGATTTGCAAGTGAGAGGTTTGTCGTTTCCAACGGCGCAAATAGTACGTCGCTTACATCACTTACGGTAGTCATAACGGCTCCTTGTCGGGTCAATTGTGCAAAATGCTCATCAGTAGAATTACATCTCGTTATGCCAGCGTTTTACCGCTTGCCAACAAATTTACGCAGCGATAGCAAGAAGCGTGGAAGCCTCGCGTGTAAATTTACAACCGATCTTCGTCGGCGGTTGCGACCGCAGCGGCACCACGTTTCTAGGCGCGACGCTTGCGCGATTTCCCGGCGTAGTCGCACTTCCAGAGTCGCAATTCATTTATGAGACCGCGCGCATGCGGCTCGAAGACGGCATTTCGCTCTCTGACATCGCCGGTTATATTTCCAGACATAGACGCTTCGCCGCATGGCGCGACGCAGGATGCGCCCCGGCGCGCCATCATCTTTGCGCCGGTCAGAGTTACCGGGATTTTCTAGAAGCATTGATCCGCGACTATGCGCGCGCCACGGGCGTTGAGATGGTGCATGCATTTGTCGATCATTCTCCGCAAAACAGTTTCAACCTTCGCAAATTGCGTCAGATTTTCTCTAATCTGCAATTCGCGCATATCATTCGCGACGGTCGCGGGGTCGCAGCCTCGCTCATGCCGCAGGACTGGGGTCCGAACGATATTCTTGAAACTGCGGAATACTGGGAACTGAATGTCGCCGCCGGCTTCGCCGCGGCGGATTTTATGCAAGACGCGGCCAGAAATCTTCGATTCGAAGCCCTGATCGGCGAAGACGCAGAAACTCTGAACGTAATTGCAAAGCTGGCGGGAGCGGCGTCGTTCGATACGGCGTACGATAATACCAGTTACTGTGTGCCCTCTTACGCCGGCGCGACGCACGCGCTTGTAGATAAAAAGCCTTCTCCTGAAAGATCAATGGCGTGGCGCGCGAGGCTTTCGGAAAGACAGGTCGAGCTATTCGAAAACGCCGCCGGCGCACTGCTTGAAGCACTGGGATACACGCTTGTTTTTCCGCGAGGAAGCGCCCGCAAGCCAGGCCGCGCGGAACGCGCCTCGATCATGGTAAAGCGATGGTTCGCTTATCGGCGAAATCGCCGCAGGATGCGGGCGCGGATCACTGCCTAGCCGCCCTGTTTTTAAATTTCTTCGCGCCTATAGTGTACGTTATGAAATTTCTTGATCGTGCAAAAATTTACATAAAAAGCGGCGCTGGCGGCAATGGATGCATGTCGTTCCGGCGAGAGAAGTTTGTGGAATTCGGCGGGCCCAATGGCGGCGACGGCGGTGCAGGCGGTCATGTCTGGGCCGAGGCCGTAGAAAACCTCAATACACTGATCGACTTTCGCTATCAGCAGCATTACCGGGCAAAGAACGGGCGCCCAGGCGAAGGCTCAAACTGCACCGGCGCTGACGGCGCCGATCTCGTTATCAAGGTGCCTGTGGGTACGCAGATTTTTGAAGAAGACGAACAGACGCTGATCGCCGATCTCGATGAGGCTGGCGAGCGCGTATTGCTGGCCAAGGGCGGCAATGGCGGTTTCGGCAATGCGCGATTTAAGTCGTCGACCAATCAGGCGCCCCGGCGCGCCAATCCAGGTCAGCCTGCTGAACAGCGCACGATTTGGCTGCGCTTGAAACTGATCGCCGATATCGGTCTCGTTGGCTTGCCCAATGCGGGCAAATCAACATTTCTGGCGGCGGTATCGGCGGCCAAGCCCAAGATTGCCGATTACCCGTTCACAACCTTGCATCCCAACCTGGGCGTAGTGCGCGTCGGCGAGGGGCAAAGTTTTGTGCTGGCTGATATTCCCGGCCTGATCGCGGGCGCACATGAGGGGGCCGGCATCGGGGACCGCTTTCTCGGTCACGTGGAGAGGTGCGCCGCGCTGTTGCATCTGGTGGACGGCACAAGCGAAGATGTGGCGGGAGACTATATTACCGTACGAAAAGAACTCGCCGCTTATGGCGGCGCGTTGGACGATAAAACCGAAATCGTCGCGCTCAATAAAATCGACGCGCTGACCGATGAAGACATCAAGACGCGCCTCGCGCTGCTCACGGCCGCCGCCGGAAAAGATGTGATGCTGCTTTCCGGCGTTACGGGGGCTGGCGTCCCGCCGTTAAAGGGGCGATTGCTCGACCTGGCAAAGGAAGCGCGCTCACATCAGGCCAGTAAAGTCAATGAAAATGAAGAGACCGGTGAAGGCTGGTCGCCGTAACTCTGTTTTGTATTGTCGCCGCAGCGCGCTTATGTAAATCGGTTAACACGACCAACATCCCTGCGACGCATTGGAAACATTTTGCATAACGACAACACAACAAACCGCCGCATCGGCCTATTAGGCGGCTCATTCAATCCAGCGCATGACGGGCATCGCGAGATTTCGCTCGCTGCACTCAAAGTGCTGGCGCTCGATGTCGTATGGTGGCTCGTCAGTCCCGGCAATCCTCTCAAGGATGCGACCGATTACGCCTCTTATGAAGACCGTTTGATCGAGGCGCGTGCGGTGAGCAATCATCCGGATATCGTGGTCAGCGATTTCGAACGTCGCCACAGCATTCAGTATACGGTAGAGACCTTGTCGCGCATCAA
This sequence comes from Hyphococcus sp., assembly GCF_965228385.1. Lineage (GTDB taxonomy): Bacteria > Pseudomonadota > Alphaproteobacteria > Caulobacterales > Parvularculaceae > Hyphococcus. The sequence goes on from NZ_OZ245810.1 coordinate 3,280,642, forward strand.
GGAATTGAACGCCAGCGCGAATTTTGTCTGGCTGATGGGCGCTGACAGCCTTGCGACGTTTCATCACTGGCGCGACTGGATGAAGATCGCTGAAATTGCACCCATGGCGGTGTTTAATCGACCGGGTTATGGAAAAGAGGCGCAACAGAGCGAGGCGGCGAAGACGCTGTCATCATTTCAGTTGCCGATTCAGCAAGCGTCCCGTCTAGCCGATGCGGAACCACCTGCATGGATTTATGTTTCCGATACAGATAATCCGATCTCATCAACCGAAATCAGGAGCAAGACCATCAAGCCCAATTCCAACCCTGACGCGACTCGAAGCGAAACGGATCGGGGCGAGCTACAGGCGCCCCTTGGCCCGTTAGCTTATTTCCTCGATCTGCATCCAGACCTCGGTGATTTCCGGACTGATGTGCTTGGAGGACTAGTGCAAGATCAAAAGTGGATATCGCCAAAATATTTTTACGATGAACGCGGATCAAAGCTTTTCAACCGTATCACGCAGCTCAAGGAGTATTATCCAACCCGTACTGAAAAAAACGTTTTCGAGACTCATGAAAAAGAGATCATCCGTTCTATCGGACGCGGCGTTTCGATTTTTGAATATGGCTCCGGATCGAGCGAAAAGATCGAGTGGCTGGCGCGCGGCGTGGAAGACGCAGCCGCTTACGTCGCCATGGATATTTCGCGCGAACATCTGCTGGAAAGCGCGACTGCGCTCGCCGGGCAGTTACCGTTGCCAGTTGCAGCCGTTTGCGCAGATTTTCACGCGCCTGTTGTTTTGCCGCAAGGGATTTTGCCGTCGCCGGATCACTGGCTCGGCTACTTTCCGGGTTCGACGATAGGGAATATGCTGCCTGAAACCGCCGCAGCGTTTCTCAGCCGCGCGGCGAAAACGTTGGGCGATGATGCGCAATTCCTGATTGGCGTCGATCTCGTGAAGGAGCGGGACATTCTTGAAGCGGCTTATAATGATGATGATGGCGTCACCGCCGCTTTCAATTTGAACCTCCTCGCCCGCATGCAAAGTGAGTTAGGGGCTGATCTCGATATGGAAGATTTCGAACACGATGCATTCTACAACGAGACCGCCGGCAGGATTGAAATGCATTTGCGCGCACGGAGGAAAACATCGATTGCGCTTGACGGTCAAAATTTTGTGTTTGAGGCAGGCGAAAGCTTACATACGGAAAATTCACACAAATTCACGATCGAAAAGTTCGAAAACCTTGTTAACGCAACGCCGTGGCGCCTTGAAAAACACTGGACAGACGCCAACCACTGGTACGCTGCGTGCCTTTTAAGCAACAATTAAATTTTTCGGCTCTGGTTGGAGCGGGCTTTGAACCCTATTATATTTGCAGTGCGGGAGCGTTCCCGCGTGGCTCATGGAGGAAGACGCTGAATTCACAGCCCGGTAATGCGGTCGCCGGTAAGGCCGCGATCAAGCTCGTAACTAGCGGCGCCAAAGGCGCGTCAGACGAGCGCACGCACGAGGACGAGATTCAACTGGATGACCTCTCGCCCGAAGCGCGCAGTGAAAAAATACTCTCTCTTATTTTGCAGGAACTGGACGACGATAAGGCCGAGGACGTCGTGACCATTGACCTTGCGGGAAAGTCTGATATCGCCGACGCCATGATTGTGGCGTCAGGGCGGTCGCAACGGCATGTGAGCGCTATGGCGGACAAGATTTTGCGCGGCTTGAAAGATGTCGGTTTCGGCCGCGCCAAAATCGAGGGCGCCGCGGCGTGCGACTGGGTGTTGATCGACGCTGAAGACGTCATTGTTCATCTGTTCCGGCCGGAAGTGCGTTCATTTTACAATCTTGAACGGGTCTGGTCCGAGACGGCGCACGCGTCTGCAAAAGCGGACGCGTAAGCGCGCGGCACCAAGGCACGCCTATGAAACTCCTGATCGGCGCCATCGGGAAAATGCGCGGCGCGTCCGAAAGCGCACTCTTTAAAGACTATTGTGACCGTACCGCAGTCATGGGCCGCGGCATCGGCGTCTCAGGCGTCCACCTGAAAGAGCGCGAGGCGCCGAAATCACTTTCCGGACCGACGCTGACGCAGCGCGAAGGGTCGTTATTACTCGCCGCTGCGCCGGACAACGCGGAGATCATCGCGTTAGACGAACGCGGTGAAAACATATCCAGCAAAAAACTCGCGGCCTATCTTGATGCGCTGCGTAAGAATAGAATTGATGCAGCGTTTTTGATCGGCGGCGCCGGCGGGCACGACGAAGCGGTAAGACAACGGGCCGGAAAGATTATTTCCTTTGGCGCCGCGACTTGGCCGCACATACTGGTCAGGGTTATGCTGGCGGAACAGTTATACCGCGCCGTCACTATCTTAACCGGTCACCCCTATCATCGCGCATGAAACGCTTCCTTGCCATATTTCTTTTAGCGTTCTGCGACCCGCAGCCGGGCGCCGCTCAGGTAAATGCTGACGATCTGAAAGAAGTCGAAGAGCAGCTTAAGGAGCGTGCGCGAGAGGAAAAACGCCTGCGTGAGGAAGCCGAGGCACGCAAAAAGGAAGTCGCCGCGCTGCGTCACCGACTGATTGAAACGGCGAACTCTCTGCAGGAGGCCGAACGCAAAATCGCCGGTCTGGAAGACTCGATCGCAGAGCTTGAGGCCGAAAAAACCGAAGCCGAAGCTTCGCTGCGCAGTGAAAGCCAGAATTTGTCGGAAGTCCTGGCGGCGCTTCAGTCGCTTGAGCTTTCGCGCCCCCCGGCGCTGCTGGTCTCGCCGGAAGACGCCAATGAGGCGGCGCGCGCGGCGATGCTGCTGTCTGACGCTGCGCCTGAGGTCGAGGCGCGGGCGGCGCGTTTGCGCGCCGCGGTGGAGCGCCTCTCCGAATTGGCGGCTGCGCTCGAAAAGGACCGCGCCAGCTACGCCGCCACTAACCGGGAGCTTCAGTCCCGCCGGGATGTTCTTGCCGAGTTGATGGAACAAAAAGAGGAAGAACGCGACGTCGCCGAGGCGCTTGCTGCATCCGCTCAGCGCGAGACCGCCAGAATCGCGGCGCAAGCCAGCAGTCTGCGGGAAATGATCGAACGACTCTCGCGCCTCGCACATTCCATCACGCCCCGGATCAAGCCCGCGCCGCCGAAAAGCGCACCTGCGCCGGACGCTGCACCGCGTCCGCCCAGCATCAAGCGGGCGGCGCCGCAGCCTTTTGTCAGCGCGATGCCGTTCGACAAGGCGCGGGGCGCGCTGAGGCCCCCTGTCGCAGGCCGTGTCATCGGTGAATTTGGTAAACGCCGACCGGAAGGCGGTAATTTCGAGGGCATGCGCTTTGCAGTACGCGATCAAGGTATTGTGACCGCGCCTTTTGAAGGCCGCGTCGCTTTCGCGATGGAATGGCGTCCTGTCGGCAATATGATCGTCTTGGACGTCGGCGAAGGGTATCATATACTGCTGATAGGCGTCGGCGAGATCCTTGTCCGGGAGCATCAGCGGATTACCGCTGGCGAACCGGTGGCGGAAATGGCCGGCGGGGGCGCAAATCTGGATCTGGAGATCCGGAAAAATGGAGAGCCTGTTAACCCCGCGTTGTGGCTCTCGCGTAAAAGTATGGAAGGATTGGCGCTCTAGCCGGTCGCAGCAAGGTGTAAACGAATGAGACCCAGTTCCGCAAAACAAGGCCCCGAAATGCATAGTTCTAATAATCAAGGATCCAGGACCACTCGCCGCGCCGAACCGAAGCGATATTCCAGCGGCGCGCTGATGGGAGCAGCCTGCGGCGGCGCGCTGGTGTTCGGCATACTCTCCAGCGCCGTCTTCGCCCGCGCGTCGATTTCCGCCGATACGTTCCGCCAGCTTGACCTTTTTGGAGAAGTTTTCGAGCAAGTGCACGAAAATTACGTGTCGGATCCTGTTGATTCGGACCTGATCAAGGGCGCCATCGACGGCATGCTGGATACGCTTGATCCGCATTCGAATTACCTGTCTGCGGAAGATTTCAACACGATGCAGGAGCAGACCCGCGGCTCCTTCGCCGGGCTCGGCATTCAGGTCGTCATGGACAATGAAGGCGAAGACGAAGGCTTTGTTAAAGTTGTGGCGCCGATAGACGACACGCCCGCGCAGCGGGCTGGTATTCAGACAAACGACCTCATCGTCAAAATTGACGGCGAGGATGTCTACAGCATGTCGCTGGACGAAGCGATTTCCAAGCTGAAAGGCAAGAAGGGTACAAAGGTTGATATTTCGGTTGTCCGCGACCGAAAAAAGGATCCCTTTGATTTGACGATCGTGCGCGATATCGTGACCGTGAAGTCCGTGACCGCATGCGCCATCGGCGCGGCGCCATTGTCCTGGCAGACGCGGCAGGATTGCACAAGCGGCGTTGGCGAAGGTGATTTTGGATATGTGCGCATCGCAACTTTCAGCGAACAAACCGATGACGGCCTTAAAGACGCCCTGAAGGAGCTTGAAAAGAGCATCCCCGGCGGGCCGAAAGGGCTGGTGCTGGATCTGCGCTCCAATCCGGGCGGTCTTCTCGATCAGTCCGTCGCCGTTGCCGACATGTTCCTTAATGGCGGCGAGATCGTCTCGACCCGCGGGCGCCGCCCGCGCGACACCATGCGCGAGATGGGCACGCCGGGCGATCAGTTCGCCGGAAAACCGGTCATCGTTTTGATCAATGGCGGTTCGGCTTCCGCCTCGGAGATTGTCGCCGGCGCTTTGCAGGACCGCAACCGCGCCCTGCTGCTCGGCACGAAGTCTTTCGGCAAAGGGTCGGTGCAGACGGTCATCCCCTTGCAGAATGGATTGCAGGGCGCACTGCGGCTGACAACGTCGAAATACTATACACCGTCGGGCCGCTCTATTCAGGCGCTTGGCATCGAACCGGATATCGCCATGCCGGTTATGTATCCCGGCCAGGATGAGTTGTTTGACCGTCCGTCGGAAAGCGATCTGCCAAATGCGCTGACGGCCGAACAGATGGACGCCGACGAAAACGTCAATGACGACGTGGCCAATGCTGACGGCGAAGCGGAAAAACTGGGCCCGGAACCGTTTATGTGCCGTCTGGAAGGCGAAGAACCCGATCAGCGGCCGGCGGATTGTCAGCTTGAGCGCGCGCTGGAAATCCTCGCCGACGCCACGCGTTATAATCAGGCGCTGGCCGATGCGGGCGCGGCGCGCACACAGTAGCGCAGAGTTAATACCGAAAATTTTTAACGGGGCGCGGCAAAAGCCGGGCCCCGTTTTCATTTGGTTAACCCTATCTTCACTAGGCTGGCCCGATAGAAACCGCCGCCTTGCCCGTGTAATTGCAACATGCGCAAGAGCGCGCCCGCGCCGTATGATGAAGTCAGGCTGAGCATGCAACGCCGCCGCCGAATGAAATTTCCGGTCATCAGTCGTCTGAGCCTTGCATGGCTTGGCGCCCTCGGCGCCGTTGCGCTTACCGCAGGAGGCTTTTACCGCGCCTCCGTGAGCGAGACCGGATTCGGGCGCATCGCCCTGCCCGTTGATCAGATTGAAATGCTCGCGCGCGCCGCGCCGCCGCCCCGTGAAGAGCGGCTGCAACCGCCGCCTCTGGCCGTGGAGGATGGATCGCAGGACGCCGCGGAAGAAGCGGGGAGCGTTGAGTTCGCCCTTGCCGACGGCGCGGAAACGCAAGACCGCCTGACGCTGATTTATCCGGATGAGGACGAATTTTTCACTGTCGAGGAAGAGGAAGACAATACCGGCGGCGATGTGATTATCCGCATTCCGGGTCAGTCCGACCCCGCCGCGCCGGCGCGCGCGGCGTCGCTGAGACAGGCGCGCCCCATACCCGACCCCGATCCGGCGATGTTGCAGACAACTTCGCTCGGGCGCATTCCGCGCGTGGCGCCGGACGGCCGCAAGGCGGTGCAATATTACGCAAAGCCGTTTGAGGGCGCGCGCAATACGCCGCGTCTCGCCGTCATTGTCGGCGGTCTCGGCTTGAATGCGGCGATCACCGAACGGGCGATCGACGATTTGCCGCCGGAAGTTTCCCTGTCCTTTGCGCCCTACGCCAAAAACCTCGAATTCTGGACGCAAAAGGCGCGCCGTGCGGGCCATGAGGTGCTGATCGAGTTGCCCATGGAAGGCTATGGCGCGAACCCCAAGGCGCTCGGCGCCGCAGCCCTCCTTTCGGACCGCACGCCGCAGGAAAACCTGCAGCGGCTCGACTGGCTGATGTCGCGGTTCGGCGGCTATGTGGCGGCGACGAATTACATGGGCGCGAAATTCACCGCCGACGAAGCCGCCGTCAGCCCGGTTCTGCAAAAGCTGAACGACGCGGGCGTCGGCTATGTGGACGACACCGGCGCTGCGGCGCGCGCCGGCGCGCAGCTTGGCCTGCCCATGGCCAGCGTCTCGCGGATGATCCCGGCTGCGGCGGATGCGAATGCTGTTGCAGAAGTCCAGCGCGAGCTCGCAGCGCTCGAACAGACGGCCCTGCGCGACGGCTTCGCCATCGGCAAAACCTACGCCTACGCGGCGACCATCGACGAAATCGCCGCCTGGGCGCGCACGCTCGAAAACAAGGAGATCGCCCACGCACCCGTCTCCGCGCTGTTGCGTTCGCGCGCCGCCATCCGGTAAGCAGGAGCGCATCGCAGTAATCAGGGTTCGCGCGCGGCTTATGGGCCAGAAAGATTTCCTCAAAAACTTCCGCCCGAATGTCGGCGTCTGTCTTTTCAACCGCGCCGGCAAGGTGTGGTATGGCCGCCGCGTCGGCGATTTTTCCGGTCTTGGCGAGGGGCCGGATGATTTCCGCTGGCAGATGCCCCAGGGCGGCGTCGATCCGCAAGAAGATATCGCCGCCGCCGCCTTTCGCGAACTGAAAGAGGAAACCGGCGTTTCCTCCGCGCGCCTTCTGGCGCTGACGCCCGGCTGGGTCGCCTATCAATTTCCCGCCGGTTACAAGAAAAAGGGCTGGAAGGGCCAGCGCCAGAAATGGGCGGCGATGCTGTTCACCGGGAAGGAAAGCGAAATCGATCTGGAGGCGGACGATCATCAGGAGTTCGACGCATGGCGCTGGGGCGAGCTGGAAGACGCGCCGGGCCTCATCGTACCGTTCAAGCGCGCCGTCTATGAGGAGCTGGTGACGGGGTTTGCGCCCCTTCGCGATTTCCTGCGCGGGAACTCTTGAATGCGCGCGTTTATCGCCTGGCGCCCGGCCTGTCATTTCCCGTGCTGCGTCTTTCGCGGCAAACGCGTTGCGTTCGCGCCCTGGGATGCGGGTTTTTATGCGACGCCGTTTCTTCATCGCCCTTTGTAATGGCTTACGCATCGGATTTTCTCCTCGACCGTCTGCTCTATCGCGATGGGCTGATGCTGGTGATCGACAAGCCCGCCGGTTTGCCGGTTCACGCCGGCCCCTCTTCCCGGAAAAAAGGCGGCGGCGACAATCTCGAAAATTACTTTGACGCGCTGCGCTTCGGCCTGCCGCGCCGCCCCGCGCTCGCCCACCGTCTCGACCGCGACACCTCCGGATGCCTCGCGCTCGGGCGCCATCCAAAGGCCTTGCGCAAACTCGGCAAGCTGTTCGCCGGGGGCCAGGTGGAAAAAACCTATTGGGCGGTAACAAACGGCGTTCCCGAAAAACTGTCCGGCGCCATTGATGCGCCGCTGAAAAAAGTCCCGCGCGGGTCCGGCTGGCGCGTTGAAATCGCCGACGGCGGCGAAGACGGCGCGCAAACCGCGCGCACCACCTATCGCGTGGTTGCGCAACATGAAGGCCGCGCTTTTATCGAGGCGAAGCCGAAGACCGGCCGCACCCACCAGATCCGCGTGCACCTGGCCGCGCTCGGCGCGCCGATCATCGGCGATCCCCAATATGGAACGCCGTACGGGAATCGGGCGCCGGAAGACCGCGATACGCCGATGATGCTGCATGCGCGCCGCCTCATCATTCCGATTTCGAAGAACAGGGACCCGGTCGCGGTTGAAGCGCCGCCGCCGGATGCAATGGCGCGGCTGCTGGCGGAAATCGGCGCCGCGTTTTGAGCGGCGTATTCTCGTTTTGTGAAGCGTCTCAACCATTCTCCAAGCGGCGTCTTTTACGCCATGAATTCCGTATTCTGACGCCGTCAGGCCGGAATGACGAACACGGGTCCTCGTCGCCGTGGGCGATAACCCCCGAGCGTATGAGGTGGAGAGGGTGCGCGAGACGCGAAACATCCTCGTCAAATTAAAACACGGACGCATCGCGTCCCGCGCGCGGCTTATGCATCATCGCCAACCGAATGCCGCCGGCGCGCGTTCCCGCTCCCGTAAGATGCGTTCACGCGCGTTTCACCCGGGGGGCTCGGTTGCAGCAACAGGCCGGGACTAAGTTGACGTCCGATTCCCCGTCCGCATGGATTACATGCGTTTGGAGTAACGGGGGCGCCAACCGCCCGCGCGCCGCGATCCGGATCAGCAAGCTACGGCAGCGCTTACCGCCTCTCCGTATCCGGACTGCCGCGCAGTATAGGGCAGGGTCCGGAGGGGTGGATATCTATCCACCAGTCGAACGGGGTTGGGGCCCCGTTGGACGGGAAATGCTCCTCTACGCCTTATGACGCGCAATCTGACGGCGAAACGGGGGGCGATGATTCCATCAGGAGGCGCATGATGTTGCGCGCGGCGCACCATCAAAAAGCTCCGTCGCCGCTGCAGCATTGTGGTAAAATCTGATGAAACAGACGGCGCTACAGATTGACGCTGAATGTCCGCTCTTGGTTCAAGCAGGAATATTTTAGAGAAGTGCTTGAGCTTTATGTGCGGCTGAGAAGATGCTTGAGGATGTGCTAGTGAGAATATGGCAATCGATAATTTTGTTGGCCCTGACAATAGCAATTACCATTGTTGCGTATGTCAGTTGGTTATGGCGTGATGCAAACGTTATAATTTCCCAGAGCGAACTTGCCGTCACTTTCTCCGGAAAGGCAATTTCACCGATGAGTGTCACTGAACGAGTAATCGCTTTCAACGAATATAAGAGAACGTGGAACATCGATGATCGTCCATGTGCAACCCTAATCGCTCTATGGAGTGATTTGTTCAGTTCGAACGAAACACCGATCGGCGCAACTGTATCGTACTCAGTAACGCGAATGATTTTCAATCGGCAAGACTATTCATTGAAAACTGGTGTAACGGAATTTTTAATCTCATGCCAATTGGACCGTTCATTCGAGAATCTTTCGTTATTGCGGCATACCCTTAAATACGCATATTTTGGCCGAAGAGAGTATGGGATCGAAATAGCGGCGCGTTCGATGTTTAATAAAGCAGCAAATGAGCTGAGTGTTTCTGAAGCTGCACAACTTGCGATATTGCTTCGCGCGCCCTCATTACGAAAACAACCAGACACACTTATGGCGCGTGCGGCGACTCTGGAAAAGCAATTTAATCTACATACCATAAAGTAGAACTGAATCACTGCTATCGGCGAAAAGCTGACGTTTGGTTTTAATTTGAGTCGTACAAAAAAGTTCACATGAACCTCAACGCCTAAAGCGTGGGGACCCGCTGACGAAAGCTTAGACAAACCGCATTCGACTCGCCGGTTTCAACCGCGGCGCCCGGCGGCGGCGGGCGCCGCCAGCAAGGCTTCCGCCGCCTTTTCCGCTTCGGCGCTGCGCTTTTCCCAGTCGGCGCCGGAAATCACGTCATAGGAAAGCCCAAGCCGGTCCAGCCGCGCCTTCGCCGCGTCGAAAAACCATGCCCGCGTTTCCGGCGCCCCGGCGTAGCGCACGCCGTCATCGGACCAGGGCGTATCGGGTGAGAGCAGCAGATAATGATCGGCCGTGTCCTGCGCCGCGAAACGCTCAAGCGCGGGCAAGGGCTCGTCCAGCAAATGTTCGGCCCAGACGGCGGTCTGGATGGCGTCGGTGTCCTCGATAAACAGCGGCCCGGCCAGCGGCGCCAGCGCCGCGCGCATGGCGGCGTGGGTTTCGGCGAGCATCATCAGATCGGCGCCGGTCCAGTGCGTGCCTTTCGCGAAGCGCGATTGCTTGTAATAGACGTCATAGGCGCGGCCGTATTCCGGCATCATCCGTGTACGGAAGCGATCGGCGAGGTGCGCGGCGAGGCGGGACTTGCCGGTGCTTTCCGGCCCCAGAATGCAAAGCCGTTTTTGAAACCTTTCGCGGGCGGGCGCGGCGATATCGTCCCAGTGCGCCGCCGGGCTTTTGCGAATCGCCGTTCCCGAAATGCTGAACGCCTCCCGGTCGGGATCGATGATGACGGGCTCGGCGCCCAGTTCCTCGGCGAGGCGAAATCCGTAGGGCTCGCCCGCAAAGACGCGGTCAATAGGCTCGGGATGGAACGCCTCAATCACCTCGCGCCAGATGCGCCAGAAATCAGGATGATCGGCGGGCTCCTGCGGCAGGTCGCGGTCGCAATGGAGGACACGCGCATAAGGGACGGCTTCGGCCATCCACAAAAACCGCGCCTTGCCCGGAACCGGCTCATCCGGCGTCGAACAGACCAGCACGGTCAGCTTGTCGACCATGCGGCGGGCCGTGTCGCATAAAAACAGGTGACCGCGATGGGGCGGCATGAATTTTCCGAGCACGAAGCCGCGGGGTTTGGTGACGATGTCGCTCATGTTTCCACTGCTTCGCCCGTGTGATAGGCGCGCCGCCAGGCGAAAAAGCCCAGCGTCGCGAGAATGAGAAAGACGGCGTAAAGCCCCGCCGTGGGGTAAAGTCCCTTCGCCCAGTAAACCCCTACGGCGACAATGTCGACGCCGACCCAGACGAGCCAGTTTTCGAGCCGGCGCCGCGCCAGCAAAATCTGCGCGATGACGCTGAAAACTGCGATGGTGGAATCCCAATAGGGCAGCGATGCGTCGGTCAAGCGCGCCAGCAGCGTTCCCATCAGCGCGACGCCCGCCGCGCCGGCGGCGGCGTAGGCGATCCCCTGATTGCGGGTGATGCGCCGGACGATGACGAGGCCCGAGGCGTCGCGGCGCCGCAGCCAGTAGGCCCAGCCGTAGATCTGTACAATGAGAAAAAATACCTGAAGCCCCGCGTCGGCGTAGAGCTTCGCGTCATAGAAGATCCGCATATAGAGGATCACCATGAGAATGCCGAACGGGTAGTTCCAGATCGACCGGCGGATCAAGAGCGTGATGTTGCACAGGCCGAGAATAACGGCCGCGATCTCGATCGGGCGCTCGCCGATCATGGCGTGGAGGAAGTCGAACGCCTCGTTCATGGGCGGGTGTCAGACCGTCGGCTCGCGCGGGACGAAAAAGTGAAGCCCGATATAAGCCGCGCCGATCAGCCCCGGCAGGAAGGCGACAGACCACAAGGGCAGGTCGAGGAATTCGCCGCCGGCGTAAAACCCGATAACGCCGAGCGCGACGGCGAAGGCCATGAGAAGGATGCCGCGGCGCAAATCCGCGTTCGGGCCGATCGTATCATGGGTGATGGCGGCGATCAGTTTCGGGTCCGCCTCGCCGGTTTTCTCCACGCTGATTTTAATTGCTTCGTAAATGACGCGCCGGTTGCGATAGCGGAAATAAAACGGCATCGCCACGATCAGGACGATGCTGGCGAACACGATCAGCGGCACGATGATGGCGACGTCCATATTTCCCTACTCCGCCGCCTTGACCAGCGCCGGCCCGCGCAAGACTTCCGCGATGCGCTCCGCCAGGCCGCGCGCGACGTCAATCTTCGACATTTCCGGCCAGGTCTCGTCGCCTTTTTCCGTAATCAGAATAATGCTGTTGCGAGTCCCGCCCATGGCGCAATGCGCGCCGGGCGAGACATCGTTGGCGACGATCCAGTCGCAGCCCTTGCGGTTGCGTTTGGCTTCCGCGTGGCCGAGCACGTCGTCGGTCTCCGCCGCGAAGCCGATGACGAGGCGCGGGCGGCCCTCTTTCATCTGCGAGATGGTTTTCAGAATGTCCGGATTTTCCGTCAACGGAAGATCGGTCAGTCCGCCGCGCTCCTTCTTGATCTTGTGGGTCGTCTCAATCGCCGGGCGATAGTCGGCGACAGCGGCGCAGCATATGGCGCAGTCCGCGGGCAAGGCGGCCTGGCTCGCCGCCATCATCTGGCGCGCCGTATCGACGCGTACAATATCAACGCCGGCGGGCGGTTTTTCGCCGGACGGTCCGGTGACGAGCGTTACGTCGGCGCCGAGATTTCTGAGCGCCGCAGCGATGGCGTAACCCTGCTTGCCGGAGGAGCGGTTGGCGATGTAGCGCACCGGATCGATAGGCTCGACCGTCGGTCCCGCCGTGACAAGTATATGCTTGCCCTTTAGCGGACCGGATGCGTCTTTCAGGAAAAAAGCCTCGATCGCGTCGGCCATATCGGCGGGCTCGGCCATGCGGCCCGGTCCGAATTCGCCGCAGGCCATGTCGCCCTTGTCAGGGCCGATCATCGTCACGCCGTCGCGTTTCAGCGTTTCAAGATTGCGCTGTGTCGCCGCGTGCTCCCACATCCGCACATTCATGGCGGGCGCCATCATCACGGGCTTGTCCGTGGCGAGAAGCGCGGTTGAGGCGAGATCGTTCGCCAGCCCGTTCGCCGCCTTCGCCATCAGATCGGCGGTGGCGGGCGCGACCACAAGCAGGTCGGCCGAACGCGAAAGTTCGATATGACCCATCTCGGCTTCGTCGGTGAGGTCGAACAAATCCGTATAGCACTTTTCGCCGGTGAGGCTGGCAACGGAAAGCGGCGTGATGAATTCAGCGCCGGCGCGTGTTAAGATCGCGCGCGTTGCGATCCCGCGCCGGGCGAGATCGCGGATCAGCTCAAGGCTTTTATACGCCGCGACGCCGCCGCCGATGATCAGAAGATTACGTTTTGTTTCGCGCGCCATAACGGGGTTATAGATAGTCCTTCACCGCGCCGATGTCACGCGCTCAAAGAAGGCCCGGAAATGAAAAAAACCTTTATTTTCATTGCTCTCCTTATCGCCTTCGCGATGACGCTGGTGCACGTCCTGATCGGCGGGCGGCTGATTGCGCGCCCGCTTCTTGAAAGCGGTCTCGATACGTTGCCGCGCATGACGCTCTATCTTTGCTGGCACGGCGTGACCATCGTCCTCGCCGGCATGGCGGGGCTTTACGCCGATGCGCTATTCTGGCGCCGGCGCGCTGACAGCGCCTGGCTCGCGACCGCACTGGCGGCTGCATTCTTTGTGCTTGGCTGGGGCTATATCGCCGCGTTCGGGCTGTCGCCATTGCAACTGCCGCAATGGATCGCGTTCGGCCCCATGGCCGTTTTCGGCGCGCTTGGCGCAAGGAGTTTATCCGCAGAGACAACAAAGTCGGCGAAGACGGTCAATGAAACGCCCGAGATTCCCATTGCAAAAGACCGCCTGCGTTAGGCCAGGAACAAGGTTGCGGCGAGCGCCAGCATGGCGAACCCTGCGAACCACAGGGCGGCGCGGGTGATCCGCCCCTCGCGGGAGACGGCGCGGGCGAGATCGTCCGTCGTCGCTTTGGAAAGGCCGATTCTGTCGTCGGTGATCTGCATCGCCGCCTTGCCGATGGCGTCCACATAGTCGGGCAGCCGCGGTGCGACTTCCAGCGCGCGCTCTGTCGCTGTTTTCAGCTTCGCCGCCTGCGCCTTGACGCCGATGGCGTTGTTGACGTGGTCTTTCACCACCGGCGTCGCCGCCGCCCACATATCGATTTCCGGATGTAAAAGACGCGCAACGCCCTCCACCGTCACCATGGTTCGCTGCAACAGCACCAGTTCTGGCCGCAGATGCATCTCGAACAGTTCCGTCACGTCGAAAAGCTGCTGCAGCACGCGGGACATATCCACCTGTGCGGCGTTGCGGCCCTGCAAGGGCTCGCCGACGGAGCGCAGCGCCTGCGCAAAGGCGTCGACCGAATGGCCCGGCGGCACGTACCCGGCTTCGAAATGCACTTCGGCCGTGCGCGTATAATTGCGCGTGATGAAGCCATAGATGATTTCGGCGAAAACATTGCGGGTCTTTTCATCGAGCCGCCCCATAATGCCGAAATCCACGAGCGCCAGCCTGCCGTCATTGTCGACGATCAGGTTCCCCTGATGCATGTCGGCGTGAAAAAAGCCCACATGCAGCGCCTGTTTCAGAAAACTGCGGATGACGAGATTGGCGAGCGCCTTGCGGTCGACGCCGCGCGCGTCGAGGGCGGCGATATCGCCCAGCGGCGTGCCGTCGATCCATTCGACCGTCAGGACGCGGCGCGAGGTCATAGGCCAGATGACGTCCGGCACGCGAACGCCCGGCTCATCGGACAGATCCTCCGCGAGTTCGGACGCCGCGCCCGCCTCCATCCTGAGATCCAGTTCGATGGCGGCGGCTTCTTTCAGGGTTTCAACAAACTTCACCGGCTCCATGCGCCGCGCGGTTCTGGAAACGCTTTCCACATGGTGCGCCGCGCGGGCAAAGGCGCGGAATTCGCGCGCAGCTTTCTGTTCTATCCGGGGGCGGAGGATTTTTACGGCGACGTCGCGGCCGTCCTCAAGCCGCGCCTTGTGCGCCTGCGCGATGGAGGCCGCCGCGATGGGGGCTGAAAAAGCCGCAAACAACGCGTCGGCGGATTTGCCGAACGCCGCTTCTATTTCCCGGCGTGCGGCGTCTTCGGAAAAGGCCGGCATCTTGTCCTGCAGGCGCCCCAGATCATTGGCGAGATCAAAACCGATAATGTCGGGACGCGTCGCCATGAACTGGCCGAGCTTCACATAAGCCGGTCCCAGCTTTTCAAACGCGATGGCCAGCCGCTCGCCGGGGCGCTTGTTTTTGTGTCTTGTCGCAATGCGCGTCAGGGCGCCGAATGCGCGCACGGGCCCCGGCGCCAGATGCGCATATTCACGCGGGATCAGCGCGTCATTGCGGATCAGGGTCCAACCGGCGCGGGCGAGGCGGGCGTAATCGGCGAGGGCGGAAATCATGCGCGCCTCATACCTTCCAGCCGGAATGGATCGCCGCGACGCCGCCGGTGAGGTTTTCATAAGAAACGCGGGCGAAACCGGCTTCGCGCAGCATCAACGCAAAAGCCTCCTGCGCCGGAAAGGCGCGGATCGATTCCACCAGATACTGATACGCGTCCCGGTCGCCCGCCACATGCTCGCCAAGCCAGGGAATGACGTTGAACGAATACGCGTCATAGATTTTCTGCAACCCCTCCATGACCGGATGAGAAAACTCAAGGCAGAAAAACCGTCCGCCTGGCCTCAGTACACGGAAGAATTCGCGAAGCGCGGCGTCCATGTCCGTGACGTTGCGAATGCCGAAAGCAATCGTACAGGCGTCGGCGGACCGGTCAGGGAAGGGCAGGCGCTCCGCATCGCCCGTCACGCGCGCCAGCCGGTCGCTGTAATCCGCCATGTCGCGGCGCGCTTCGCCGGCTTTCAGCATTTCAAAGTTGATATCGCAGATCACGGCGCGCGCCGGCGGCTGGTTTGCAGCGCCATGGCGCGCGTCAGCCCGGATGAGAAACCCCCGGGCGATATCGCCGGTGCCGCCCGCAGCGTCGATCAGCTTTTCGCCGGGACGCGGAGAGAGACGGTCCAGAAAAACGGACTTCCAGATGCGGTGGACGCCGCCGGACATCAGATCGTTCATCATGTCATAGCGCCCGGCCACGCTGTCGAAGACGCCGCGCACAAGCCCCGCCTTTTCGCCGGTTTTCACCCGGCGAAAGCCGAAGGAAGTCTCGTCATTGCGCGCGTCATCCATAAAAAAGGCATATCTTCTCGCGGCTTAGGGGAGAAGCGCCTTGACGCCGCAGCCTGCTTTTGACAGGTTAACCGCTTGAAATTAACGGCGTTTCCAAAGTCGAGGGGGCGAGGCGCCGTAAGCGAACGGGGCGCCCATGATCAAGTCGGAATTGGTTCAGAAGCTGGCCGATGAAAATCCGAACCTGTTTCATCGCGATATCGAGCGAATTGTGTCGATTGTTTTTCAGGAAATCTCCGATGCGCTGGCGCGCGGGGACCGGGTCGAGTTACGCGGTTTCGGCGCGTTTTCGGTAAAACACCGGCCGGCGCGCACCGGCCGCAATCCGCGCAGCGGCGAGGCGGTGCAGATCGAGGAAAAATGGGCGCCGTTTTTCAAGGCGGGCAAGGAGCTGCGCGACCGCCTGAACGGCGAGGGGCGCTTCACCGAGGGCGCCGTCGCCCCGCCGCCCGGAACGCCGGAACCGTTTTAATGGCTGTATCCTGCGCAAAAGCCGTATGAGCATGCTTGCAACAGGGGCGCAGCATCTGCGAAAATGGCGTCCATGAAAAAGTGGTTTTACCGGCTGATCTGGATTCCTGTTCTTGTTGTCGCGGTGCTGTTTCTGGTGGCGAACAGGATGCCTGTCGCCATCAGTCTCGACCCTTTCAATGCGGACAATCCGGCCATGTCGACAGCGGCCCTGCCTTTGTGGTTCTGGCTGATGGCGATGCTGTTTACCGGCGTGGGGCTCGGCGCGCTCGGCATGTGGCTCTCCGGCGGAGAGCGCCGCTCTCAGGCGCGCGATAATCGCCGCGAGCTGAAAGCCGCCAAAAAAGAGCTGGCGGCCATGACCGCCCGCGCCGAAGCGGCTGAGAAATCGGCCGCGGCGCCGGCGGGCGAGCCTGAGAACCCTCATGAGCCGCCGAAACTGGAAGCGACGAATTTGTAAAGTTATGCCGGCATGAGCGCCCCTTCGGTTAAAATCTGCGGCGTCAGGGACGCGCAAACCGCTATCGAAGCGGCGCGGGCGGGCGCGGATTTTCTGGGGTTTGTATTCTTCCGCAAATCACCGCGTTTCGTCAGCCCGGAAGCCGCTGAAGAGATCATTCTCGATCTCAAACAGGCGAGTTTCGACGAAGGGTTTACCCTGCCGCGCCTCGCCGGGCTCTTTGTTGACGCGGGTGAAAAGGAATTGTCCGAAGCCGCGCCCCTGCTGACGCATTTTCAGTTTCACGGCCATGAAAACGCCGCGCGCTGTCAGGAGCTGGGGGCGGAGTTCGGCGTCGACGTCATCAAGGCCGTCCCGGTGACGGGCGCGGACGATGTGACGGCGGCGCATGAGTTCGCCGAGGCGGCGGACATCATCCTGTTTGACGCCAAGCCGCCGCCGGGCGCGGGCCTGCCGGGCGGCAACGGCGTTTCCTTCGACTGGTCGCTGCTCGCCGCCTATAAGGGCGAGACGCCTTATCTTGTGGCCGGCGGTTTGACGCCGCAGACGGTTGCGGGGGCGGTCGCCGGGCAAAAAGGCCAGACGGCGTTTCTGGGCGTTGATGTCTCTTCCGGCGTTGAGACGGCGCCGGGCGAGAAGAATGTTGATCAGATCAAAGCCTTCATTGCGGCAGCGAAACAGTAAAGCGAGGGGAAGGTTATGTTGCGGTTTTTGTGCGCAGCAATCTGTGCAGCATTTTTGAGCGCCTGCGCCACGGCGAACATGCAAAGGCCCAATGAGGCGGCTTCGTCTGTGGCGTTCGAGGCGCTGAAACGCGGCGGCTATGTGATCCTCATGCGCCACGCCAATTCGCCGGGCGGGCAGACAGGCGCAGTGGGCCTGTCAGAGGGCTGCCGGCTGGCGCCGGGGCGGGGCCTCGACGCGGACGGGTTCTATCAGGCGCGAAGTTTCGGCGCGATTCTGGCCGAGGAAGGCGTGCCGATCCTGAAAGCCTACACAAGTCCCATGTGCCGGGCGTGGGATACGGCGGCGCTGACGGCGGGCGGCGCGCCAGTAGAAGCGCACCCCGCGCAGGCGAGCACCGACGCGTCCGCGATCGCCGCCTTCAAGGATCGGATCGCGCGCGAGCTTAGCCAGCATCCGGGCCAGAACATCATCTTGTCGAACCATTCGAACATCGCCCCGCTCTATGGCGCGACGACGCGCAAAGGTGAAAAGGAAGTCCCGTCCGGCGTCATCTACATCATCCATCCGCGCGACTGGGCGCCGATTGCGCGGCTTGATCTGGTCGCGCGCATGCCGGTTCCGTCTTTGGCGGTGGAATAAGCGCCGGTCTTCACGTAGTACTCCCCTCGTCCTGAAGGCGTCCGGCGGCGGCCGGACCTCGCAGGATGGCCGCGCAATATCAATTCATCCGTCGAGCGTCACACGCGACCCGAGCGTGTTTGCGCTTCTGCAATGAGGGAAAGTCTGGAAAGTGACAGAGCCCAACTCCTATCGAACCGGACCCGACGCCGAAGGCCGCTTCGGGATCTTCGGCGGGCGCTTCGTCGCCGAAACCCTGATGCCGCTGGTGCTCGCGCTGGAGAAGGAATACCGCGCGGCGAAGGCTGACTCCGGTTTCCAGACCGAGCTTCAGCACTACCTGAAGCACTATGTGGGCAGACCCTCACCGCTCTATTACGCCGAGCGCATGACAGCGTATGTCCGTGAACAATCAGGCCCTACCAAGGGCGCGAAAATCTATTTCAAGCGGGACGAGTTGAACCATACCGGCGCGCACAAGATCAATAACTGCATGGGGCAGATATTGCTGGCGCGGCGCATGGGTAAGACCCGGATTATCGCCGAGACCGGCGCCGGCCAGCACGGCGTCGCCACCGCCACGGTCTGCGCCCGCTTCGGTCTGCCCTGCGTCGTCTATATGGGCGCGACGGACGTCGAGCGGCAAAAGCCCAATGTCTTCCGCATGAAGCTGCTCGGCGCCGAAGTCATACCCGTGACGAGCGGTACGGCCACATTGAAAGACGCCATGAACGACGCGCTGCGCGACTGGGTCACCAATGTGGATTCAACCTTTTACATCATCGGTACGGCCGCGGGGCCGCACCCCTATCCCGAGCTTGTGCGCGACTTCCAGTCGGTCATCGGACACGAGGCGAAGGAACAGATGCTGGAGGCCGAAGGGCGCCTGCCCGACGCGATCATGGCCTG
Organism: Hyphococcus sp.; assembly: GCF_965228385.1. GTDB lineage: Bacteria > Pseudomonadota > Alphaproteobacteria > Caulobacterales > Parvularculaceae > Hyphococcus. The sequence goes on from NZ_OZ245810.1 coordinate 3,299,469, forward strand.
CATCGGCGGCGGCTCGAACGCCATCGGGCTGTTCCATCCCTTCCTCGATGACAAGGACGTTGAGATCATCGGCGTCGAGGCGGCGGGCCATGGCGTCGATACGGGACAGCACGCGGCGAGCCTCACCGGCGGGCGGCCCGGCGTTTTACACGGCAACCGGACTTATCTTCTTCAGAACGAGGACGGCCAGATCACCGACGCGCACTCAATCTCGGCGGGGCTCGACTATCCGGGGATCGGGCCGGAGCACGCCTGGCTGCATGAGACGGGGCGCGTCAAATACGTCTCCGCCACGGATGACGAGGCGCTGGAAATGTTCCAGCTCTGCGCCGCGCTGGAAGGGATCATCCCGGCGCTGGAACCCGCCCATGCGCTCGCCCGCGCTGTGGAGCGCGCCGCCGTCATGGACCGCGACCAGATTTTGCTCATGAATATGTGCGGGCGCGGCGACAAGGATATCTTTTCAGTTATGGATCATCTGGGGGAGGGGTAAAAACGCTGAGGCCCGCCTCATTCCTCTGCGGGCGGTTCGGTTCGCGCCACCGCCGCCGCAAGCGCTCCATGGTCGGGGTGAAAGGCCGCTGCGCGCCGATAGAGAAACCCCGCGAGATCGTCCCGGCCTTCACTCTCAAACGTTTCGCCGAGCGCGAGAAAGTCTTCAACGCTGGGCCGCGATTTGCCCGAGGCCGTATTGGCGTTGAAAATGATGATAAAGGATTCATAGCCGCGCTCCTCGCGCAACTGATGTTCGAGAAGGTCGAGAATGCCGATGTTCGCCGGAAGCGACAGCGCTTTTTCCAGCGCGGCGTCCCGCCCTTCCAGAAAATCCTCGCGAGTCGCTTCGGCGCGGTAATGCGGAGCGGTGGCCGAACGCGGATCATACCAGCCATTCCAGTTTGACCACGCCATCGATGAAACGCGCAACGTCATGCCGCTGTTCGGCAGCGCCAGTTTGCGGGAATCGCCGTAATGGCTGGGATGCGCGCCGGTGGGAAGACCAATGAAAATTGGTTGCGCGAACCGTTCAAGCTCATTGACCACGAACTGCGCCGCTGAAAAGGTTCGTGGGCCAATCAATACGCGAAGGTTCCCGAAATCTGTGAGGTGATCGCTGCGCAAAAGGCCAGTCACCAGCGTCCGGTTGTGAAATCCGTTGCCGCCGCCATTGTCGCGCAAGTCCAGGATAAGCGGAACGTCCGCCTTTTCGGCGGCCTCGACCGCGCCTTCCACGTCGTCGATCATGGGATCGGCGGGATCAAATGCAATTTCATCCACATGTAAATAGACGGCTTTGCGGCCGACCGTTTCATACCATTGGCGGTCGCCCGGATTTTTCATGCGAAGCGGCGGTTTCGCGAGCGTATCGGCAAAGGCCATGGGCTCGACATCGCTGGCCTCCTTGATCAGTTCCACACGTTGCGTCAGGTTCGATCCATCCGGCATGGTCAAGGATAACGCGACGGCGCCGGCAGCATCTTCAATCTCAACGCCGCCGGCCCGAAGCACCGGCAGGAGCGACAGCCGCGCCGCGGCGAACATCCTGTCAGCACCCTCATTTTCTCCGTAGGCGTATCGTTCGGCCGTTTTCAGCAGCGAGCGCCAGTCTTTCCCGCCGATCGCATCGACTTGCGCGCCGAGGAGCCCCTCATGTTCCGGCGCCGCGGTCGCGATGACAAGCGAGTCGGAAAGCGCCGCAAATCCGACCGGCAATTGGGCGAAGAGATATTTGGCGGCCAGCGGGGCGTCGCTCGAATGGCCTCTGGCGTTGACGAGCGCAGGGGCGGCATAGGGCAATGTCAACCGCGTATGCCCGTCGTTGAGCGCATCGACCGTCTCCGCCAGTCCAAGAATGATGTCCGCGTCGGACATCGACGGGATGCGCTCGTTGAGTTGCTCGACGCCCTCGCGCCATTCGGTTTCATCGGTAAATGCAAAAGGAGCGGGGTGCGTTTCTTCTATGAAATTCGTCATAGCGGCCAAGTCGGCCCGCCAGGCTTCGGCATTCTGCGCAACAGGCTGCGCGCTGGCGGCGCCGTTCAGCGAACACAGTGCGAGAGCTGTCGCCCGGAGATATGGAAAGCGCATAAGTTTGCCTTTGTCGCCAAGATTTTTTCACAACCGGCGCCAACTCGCGGTAATCGCTGGTCGTATCAATAAAAGGGTCAAGGCTTCAAGCAAACCGGTCCTCAAATCGGTGAAGCGACGTTTTCAAAAGGCGGAATGCAAGGCTTAGGCGCCCCTTGCATGAGTGAATTGCGTATCGCAGGCAACAATCCCGCCGCCCGCGTGTTAATGACCTGTGGCTCTGCAGACGAAAAACCGGATTTTGAATCAACTCCCGGCGCGGGTTCGCAAAGCCTGCGCATCATATTGTGACAGGCTTGAATTCGAGGGCGAGGAAATGCTGAGCCGCGCGGGCGAGCGCATTTCAACCGTCTATTTCCCGGAAACCGCCGTTATCTCCACGCTCCAGATGTATTCGGACGGCTCGATGATCGAGATGGCCAATATCGGCCGCGAGGCCTGCACCGGCGTCAATCTTGTCCTCGGTAATCCTTATAGTCTGACGACCAACGAAGTGCAGGTTCGCGGCGCGTGTATCGCTATGACGGCGGATTCCTTTCTGTCGTTGAAAGCGGCGCACCCGGAATTCGAGCGCGCGCTCTATGCGAATGTGCAGGCTGTATTCTATCAGGTCATGGTTTCCGGGGCGTGCAACGGCGCGCATGATTCAAAACAGCGTCTCGCGCGCTGGCTGCTCTCCATGGACGACCGGAGCGATAAGGAAACCTTGCATCTGACGCATGAGTTTCTGGGCGAAATTCTCGGCTTGCGGCGCGCCACTGTTACGAAGGCGGCGTCCGAGTTGCAGGAGGCGGGGCTGATTGAGTATGCGCGCGGCGACATCCGGATCACCGACCATGCCGGCCTGCGCGCCGAGAGCTGCGAATGTTATGATCTCGTCCGCCAGGCGAACGAAGCGCTGCTCCCCGAGGACGGCGGAAACGAACCTTGACTCAATGTACGGTATCGTACAGACTTTGGCCTCCTCCTTTCTATACGGATTGACCCTGTTGCGTATTTCAGCCGCCCGCCTGCGGCGACTTTCCGGAAAATCGGGGTCTGATGAAACAATTATCAACGGGCGTCCATGGCCTGGACTTGCTCATGGCGGGCGGCTTTCCTGAAGGCCGCGTCTATCTGTTCCGGGGCGAGCCGGGCACCGGAAAAACCACCATGGCGCTGCAGTTCCTGACGGCGGGCGCGGCCAGCGGCGATAAGGGTCTTTGTTTCACGCTCTCGCAAACTGCGGAAGAGTTGCGCCTCATCGCCGAATCCTACGGCATGGACCTTCGCAACATACATGTCATGGACGCGCAATCGCTGTTGAACGCGCCTTACGCCGCGCGGCAATCGGTTCTGAACACGTCGGAGCTGGAAATCCGCCAGGTCGTCGATCAGCTCAAGGCGCGGCTTGCCGATGTAAAGCCCCAGCGCGTCGTAATCGACAGCCTGATCGATCTGCGCCTGCGTTCGGCTGACGTCCTGGCCTATCGCCAGTTGTTCCGTGAGCTGATGGATATGCTGATCGCTGAGGGCGCGACGACGCTGTTTCTCGACAGCACGCCTGAATTCGGCGGCGACAGTCAGATCGCCGGCCTCGTTCACGGCGTCGCCACATTGCAGCGCGCGCTGCCCGGTTACGGCATCGCCCAGCGCCGCCTGGAGATCAACAAGCTGCGCGGCGTCGCCCATGCGGAAGGGCTGCATGATTTTACGATCACGAAAGAAGGCGTGCGGGTGTTTCCGCGCCTTTCCAGCAAGCTCGACGCAGAGCCGCCTATTTTGGAAACGATCGGCACCGGCCTCGCCGGGCTTGATGAAATGACTTGCGGCGGCGTCACGCAGGGCACCTCCGTCATGATTTACGGCCAGACCGGCGCCGGCAAATCGACGCTTGCCGGGACAATGCTGAAAGCGGGCGTCGACCGCGGCGAGGAAGCCGTCGCTTTCCTGTTCGAAGAACATCCCAAGACGTTTATTCAGCGCTCTGACGCGCTTGGCCAGAACCTTTCAGGGGCGGCCGCGGACGGGCGGCTCCGGACCGTCGATATGCGCGCCGGCGAAGTGCTGCCCGGCGAATTCGTGCATAATGTTCTGGATGCGGCTGAACGCAAGAACGTAAGGACTGTCGTCATCGACAGCGTCAACGGCTATTTGACGGCGTCAGCGCTGAAAGATCACGCCCTTGCGCAACTCAACACGCTGATCGCCACCTTGCGCACGCGCCAGGTCATTACCGTCCTTGTAGCCGAACAGCCGGGATTTCTGTCGCAAATCGGCGATGCGCTCGACATCAGCATCCTCTCCGATTGCCTGATTTTATTGCGCCAGTATGAAGCGCGCAGCGCGATCCGCCGTTCCGTCGCCGTGATGAAAAAACGCACGGGCCCGCATCTGACCGGCATGCGCGAACTTGTCATGGAGCCGGGCCGGTTCGAAATTCAGCCGATTCCGGATGAAGATTTTGAGGCGCTGCGCGACCTTCATCTGATGAATTCCAGAGCGCCGGTTTAGGCGCCGGTGAAGGCGATGAACAAAACGCCCGGCGCGCCGGCCGATGAGTCTGTCCTGATTTTCACGCCGCTGCCTGAAGACGAAACCGCGCTCAGCCGTCTCGTGGCTGTGGAGGGCGAACAGCCCAAGCCGGTCAACGAAGACACCCTCAAGGCGGCGCTTGGCGACGGCGCCGGCTGCCTGATCATGACGGAGGAGACGCTGGGGCCTGAGACTGTCGACATGCTGTTGCGCTGGGCGAAAGGACAACCGGCGTGGAGCGCGCTGCCGGTGCTGATCCTGACGCGCGATACAGGCAAGGCGCCCAGCCCCTTGCGGGGGGCGTTTTCTTCCGCTGCTGCGCAAACCGTCCAGGTGATGTTGCTGCATCGCCCCTCAACGCCGGAAGTGCTTCGCGGCTCCTTGCGAAACGCCATGGCCTCGCGCCGCCGCCAGTATCTGATCCGTGACCAGATGAAAGAACTGGAATCGGGCCGGAAACAGATCGAGCTGCTGGGGCGTGAAGTCCAGCACAGGGCGAAAAACAATCTCGCAAGGGTTTCCGCAATTATCCGCCAGACATGGCGGTCCGCAAAGGATTCGGCGCAATTTATAGAATCCGTTGAAAGCCGGATCGCCGCCGCCGCGCGCGGTCTGGATCTAATGACCGAGGGAGACTGGGAAGGCGCAGCGCTCGCCGATCTGTTTATTGTCGAAGCGCGCGCCATTTTCGGCAAGCAGGTGGAAGACCGTCTGCGCTGGAGCGGTGAAACCATCCGGCTGAATTACGATGCGGCGCTGGCGCTGCATCTTGTCGCCCATGAACTTGCCACGAACGCGCTGAAATACGGCGCCTTCAGCAATCGCGAGGGATTTGTGAATTTGCGCTGGCGGCGCCTGGCGGAAGAAAGCCAAGCCGAAACAATCGAACTCGTCTGGGAAGAGCAGGCCGGGCCTGACGTGACGCAGCCCGAAATCAGCGGCTTTGGCTCGCAGATCATTGAGCAGTCGATAAAAGCGCAATTGCGCGGCGAAATCAGCGTGCAATACGCGCCGGGGGGGCTCACCTGCCGTATGGTCCTGCCGCTCGCGGCGATTTCGCGCGACAGGCGCTGAACGCGGCTGAAAAAGACCGGTTTTCCGGCAATGGACGCGCAGCGGGCGGGCGCGTACCCTGATGGCGGAAATCAACAGGAGCCCGCCCCATGAAACGCAAGACCGCCGCTGATTTTTCGCCCGAGATTCTCGATCTTTTTGACGGCTATGTGCACGGGGCCCTGACCAAGCGCGAGTTTCTGGAGAAGGCTGCGCGGTTCACCGCCGGGGCGGCGGGCGCGCTCGCCGTTTTCAATGCGCTGAAACCCAACTACGCGCTGGCCGAGCAGGTTGCGCCAGACGATCCGGATATTGAGAGCGAATGGATCGAATACGCATCGCCGGACGGGCACGGAACCGTCAGGGGGCTGATGGCCCGGCCAACAGGCGACGGGCCGTTCGGCGCCGTTCTGGTGGTGCACGAAAACCGGGGGCTGAACCCCTACATTCAGGATGTGGTGCGCCGCGTCGCCAAAGCGGGTTATCTGGCGCTGGGCCCCGACGGGCTGACGCCGCTCGGGGGGTATCCGGGTACGGATGATGAAGGCCGGGAGATGCAGCGCTCCCTCGACAGCGAAAAACTGCTGGAGGATTTCTTCGCCGGTTACGAGCATCTTGTCGGGCACGAACACAGCACCGGGAAAGTCGGCGCGGTGGGATTTTGCTATGGCGGCGGGGTCTGCAACGCGCTGGCGGTTGCGTATGAGGATATGGCCTGTTCGGTTCCGTTTTACGGGCGGCAGGCGGACGCCGAAGACGTCCCGCAGATCAAGGCGCCCCTCATGCTGCACTATGCGGAAAACGACGAGCGCGTGAACGCCGGCTGGCCAGCCTATGAGGCGGCGCTGAAAGAGCACGGCAAAACCTATGAGGTTTATTTTTACGAGGACGCCAATCACGGCTTCCACAACGACACCACGCCCCGCTATGACGAGGACGCCGCCAGGCTTGCCTGGGAGCGCACGCTTGGCTGGTTCGAGAAGTATCTCTCGTAATGGCGGCTATGCTTGCAGCGACCATTTTTTGCGCAGCATGAAGCGCAGCAAAACATACATAAGCAACCCGACGGGCCCGAACATGAAAGCGCCGATAAGGCAGGGGATGACCGCCGCATGCGGGATGGCGAGGCGGATGGCGTCGCGCCCGATCCATGCGCCGACAAACAGGTCGAACGCGAGATAGTGCGTCCAGCCGATAACGACCCCGTTCGGATGATCGAAGATCGCTGACACCGCCTCAATCGAAGAAAATCCCGCGCCTTGCGCCGACTGGCCGAAGAAAACACCCGCGCCAAGCGCGCCCGCATAGATCGCGCCCATCACCGCGGGATAAAACGCGGAATGAACGGCCGCGGCGGTCAATTTGCTGCGCGGCAGGAAAATCAGCAGAAACCACGCAGGCAGCACCGCCGCGTTAATCATCAGAAAAGCCGTGTTCCAGTCCATTGATCAGCCCCGCTAGATTGTCTGAACGGGAGATTATCGCCCGATTCTTCATTCCTCGCGGGATTATGAGCATCGCGAAACGCCCCGTGATTGGCCTTTCGGGACAAAACCCGTTAAGCGGTTCCTAACAACAAGTAAGGAAACCGGCGGCGCGTTTTCACGTCTTCGCCGCCCAAAGCGAGTAAAATCCCCCGCATGTCCAGTTTGTTATCAGCCGAAACGGCGAATGTCGCCGCGCGCCATGAGATTGCGCTTCAAAATGAAACCGCCCGCGCCGTCATGCTCCGGCGCATCATTGAGCATTGCAAGGCGTTTCAGGGCGCGGATCTGAAACGCAGCATCGCGCAGGCGGCCCTGAGCCTTGGCCTTTACGCCGCGCTCATCGCCGCCATGCTGACCGCGGCGATCAGCGGCGCATGGCTTATCGTGGCGCTGCTGGCCCCTTTCGCGGCCTTGGTGCTCGTGAAACTTTTCACGATTCAGCATGATTGCGGCCATGGCAGCTACTTCGAGTCAAAGCGCGCCAATACGATACTGGGCTTTTTCATCAGCATACTGACATTTACGCCTTATGGTTTCTGGCGAGACGCCCATAACCGCCATCACGCCAGTTCAGGCGACCTCGACCGGCGCGGCGTCGGCGGCGTCGATACGCTGACAGTGGAGGAGTTTCGCGCGCTCACGCCAGCGAAAAGAAACATGTATAGAGTCTATCGCCACCCGCTGGTGATGATCGTCATCGGCGCGCCGGTTTATTTTCTCCTGATGCAGCGCCTGCCTCTCGCCGGTCCCATGCCCTTCGCCGAGACCTATAAGGGTATGAAATTATCGCAGATCTGGAAAAGCGTCGCTGCGCTCAATGTCGCCCTTGTGGTCTTTTACGGCGCGCTGGCGTTGATTTTCGGCGCCCTGCCCGTGGCGGCGGTGATCGTGCCGGTCGTCACGATCTCGGCCTGGGTCGGCGCATGGCTGTTTTTTGTGCAGCATCAATATGAAGACGCCTACTGGGCGCAAAAGCCCGCATGGAACTTCGCCGAAGCGGCGGTCTTCGGCTCGTCCCATTACAAGCTGCCGCAGCCCTTGCGCTGGCTCACCGGCAATATCGGCCTGCATCACATCCATCATCTGGCGAGCCGCATCCCCAATTACCGCCTGATGGAATGCTATCGCGCCAGCGAGGATCTGTTGTCGCTGCCGGTGATGACCATTCGCGAAAGCCTCACTTGTGCGCGCCTCGCCCTGTGGTGCCCGGTGCGGCGCAGGATGGTCAGCTTCGCCGCTGCATAAATGCAAATTTTTGCGACTAATAAGTGGTTGTTTGCTGTTGGAAGGCTGTAACGCTAAAAAGCTAATGCCGACATATATTCATTTGCTGTAAAGCAAAACTTTTATGTGTTTCAAGAGGTGATGAACAGTTTATTTCAATACAAATTTGACATCGCTTGAACTCTTTACAATATATTATTTCTTTTATTTTTGCGGGGGCGATATGTCGCTTGCCTTAATTTTAGGCAAAGGCGCTTATGCTGCGGAATTGTATGATCGTTTCTCTCGATTAGATTCGCTAAAACGTCCTGTCGTAGCTGCCGAAACCGTTGTATTTGAAGACATGGGGCTCGATTTGGGTGAGCGCCCTACTAATATGACGATTAAGCGTGTTCATGTGTCTTTGGACTATCCCGAAGAAATTACGTTGAATCTAAAACAATTTGGGGTTCGGCGCGTTGTTCTTGGCGGTGATTTTAGATTGTTGGACCAGATATCCCTGACCGACAACCGGAAAAGTATCATTGCAAAGAAACGGCCTCCGCATCAAAATTTATTAAAAAATCTGCAGTCGGCGCTAGACGAAGCAAACATCCAATATGTGTCAGTAATAAAGGAGCTACCGGAAGTTGGCGTTGGCAAAGGGCTTTTGACCAATTCGCCAATCGATACAGCAGTTATCGAAGAACTCAATGCATTGGCGGCGACCGCGCTGAATGAATTGAATGCCAGAAATGTTGATGCGCGCGCGCGCCAAGCCATCGTATATGACGGGGATGCAGTGTTTTCCCATGAGCATGAAAATTGTGGTACTGACGAGCTATTAGAGATTGTAGCGGCGGCCAGCTTTAGGGGGCCAGAGCGGGTACTTGTAAAATTGTGCCCTGACTATGCGGATCCTGATTTTGATCCGCCTGTACTGCATCCCAAGACCATCGCTTTAGCTGCAAATGCGAAAATATCGAGAATTGTGATGGATGCGCGCTTTGGGGTCATCGCCCATCGCGCCGAAACAATTACAGAATGTGCAGAGCGAAAAATCACATTATTTGCTGCAGATCCGCGCGAAAATATGGACTGACGATTTACCGGAGCCCAACTTTGTCCGGAGCCAGAAAACTTCTATTGATTTTTGTTATCCGGCCTGTAGCTGTTCTTGGGGGGGCGCCTCCCATTCTGCAAATGCGGCTGCAAACTCAGGATCGCCTTTGAGCCAGCGCAACATTTCAGCTGCGCGTATGGGATCGGTTTGAATAAATTGATCTTCCCCAAATTCCAAACCGATCAACGTGTTTTCAGATTTTGGATTAATAATGAGCATATACGGCAACGCATTTGCGCGAGCAGCGCAGCAAACAAGGTTTCGGCCTTGTTCGCTATCAGGATTAGAAATTCCAAGATGGTCCAGAAACGCATTTTTTTCATTTGCACTTGAGGTAATCATTTTGAAATCAACGTCATAGTCTTTTGCTAACTGTCTGATCCGGTTCGCCATGGACGGATTATGACGTGCAAAAATTCGATAATCAGGAAGAATGGCCCAAATTTCTTTGCTATCTTTGTCTATTGGAAATTCTTTCAAATCAAAAATATCGAAAAGTACAGTGTTCTCGGTTTGGCGAGTCGATCTAATATAACTCTCTAAGTAGGGCAAATTCGGATTGTGTTTCCGGCGGCAATAAATCAACAGTGCAAGCAGTTCAGGGTCTGAAAAATATCGAGCATTATTATCTTTATTCTTGTGTGCGCTGTTAAGCCCTGCGTTTATTGTTTGACGTTGTTTACATAAGAGCGAAGCGACTTCGTCGTCGGTAAGGCCGAGTTTCGCCATCAGCTCTTTTTCAGTCATTTTCGCCATTATCCGATCCCCCAGGTTGACCGGGCTTTTATCGCCGATTTTCAAACATAAGAGAAATATCGATCATTGCATGCCTTAAAGCATACCGCCCATTTCTAGCTGATTTGTTGTGCTTCTCAATGTTATTTTTGCGAACTGGGCAAAAATATATTGGTTCTAGATGGAAAATAAAGCCAAAATTACGAAATTGCGACAAAATCCCTCTCATTTTTGCAGAATTTAATGGTTAAACCTAGCTATCTGCAATAAAAATGCCGTATAGCAAAAAAATATTGTAATTAGCAAAAAAATCAATTAATAATTTGAATGCGGCAATTTTGGAGGTTAAAATGTCAATATTTCCAGAAAGACCTGCGCAAATGTACCCTGCCTCAAGTCGGCACGTTTTCGTAATAGAGGCCGGCGTCACAGCGATAATACTGGCTTTAATGTTAATAATATTCGCCGCTTTGTTGCCGAAGACTCCGATTGTCGCGGCTATATCAGTGGATACTGTTGAAGAAAGACAGATTGAAAATCATTTATCGCAGAATCACGCCCCAATTGCCGTTTCGATTCTCGTCAAATAAGCATTAGGCTTCAATTGTAGTGAGCACTATCGAAAGCCTTCTACGGGATCGAAGGTGGATAATTTTAGAAAGTGGCGTGTCAGCGGTTTCAAAGCGCGTTTAATTGTAGGGCTGTATGCCGTAGCGAAAATGATCTTCGCACTGCTTTTTATTTTGTGCCGGCCTGCCCATAAAGCAAGAACTTTCACGAAACGGGAGAAACAGATGAAACCTATGACGTCCCTGCTGTTCGGCGCGAGCGCTCTTTTGTTGACCTTGCCCGCCCACGCGCAATCGGACCTGCGCGCCTCGATTGACGCAGACTACGATCAAAATCTCGAAGCGCTGTTCACGCATTTTCATGAAAACCCGGAGCTCTCTCATCGCGAGTTCAAGACCGCCGAACGGCTGGCGGAGGAAATCCGCGCGTTCGGCTATGACGTTACCGAAGGCGTTGGCGGCACAGGGGTCGTTGCGGTGATGGAGAACGGCGAGGGGCCCACGGTGATGATCCGCGCCGATATGGACGGTTTGCCAATCAAGGAAAATTCAGGCCTGTCCTATCAGTCTACGGCGACGCAGGAAGATATTGACGGCGAGGTCAAGCCGGTGATGCACGCCTGCGGCCATGATGTTCATATCACGGCGCTCGTGGGAACGGCGCGCCAGATGGCCGAGCGCAAGGACGCATGGTCCGGCACGCTGGTGCTGATCGGCCAGCCGGCCGAGGAGCGCATTTCCGGCGCCCGCGACATGCTCCAGGACGGCCTTTACGAACGCTTCCCGAAGCCCGATTACGCCATGGCGCTGCATGTTTCCGCGCAAACGCCGTCGGGCCGCATTGAAGTGCCGCTCGGCATCCGCGCCTCAAGCGCCGACAGCGTGGATATTATCGTTCATGGCGTCGGCGCGCACGGCGCCTCGCCGCATAAGGGCGTTGATCCGGTGCTCGTCGCGTCCCAGATCGTTGTGTCGCTGCAGTCGGTTGTCTCACGCACGATCAATCCGCAGGACGCCGGCGTTATCACGGTGGGCGCGATCCACGGCGGAACGAAGCACAACATCATCGGCGACAGGGTCGAGATGCAGTTAACGGTGCGCTCGAATGATTTTGAAGTCCGTGAACAGCTTCTCGACGCCATTGACCGCGTGACGGAAGGCGTTGCGATCTCGCTGGGCGTGCCGGAAGACCTGATGCCGGAAGTGGTCCGGTCGCCAACCGAAACGACGCCGCCGACAATCAACGACCGCGAGACGGCGCAATTCGTGCGGGAAGCCATCGCGGCGCAGATGGGTGAAGGCGTCTTGATCGACAAACCGCGCGAGGGCATGGGCGCGGAAGACTTCGCCTACTTCGTAACGCCCGATACAGGCGTCAAAGGCGTCTATTTCAATGTCGGCGGCACGCCGGCGGACGAGGTGGCGGACGCGCCGTCCCATCACTCCCCATTTTTCAAGATCGAGCCGGAGCCGTCGATCAAGGCGGGCGTTGAGGCGATGACCGCCGCCGCCATGGCGTTGTTCGCCGGCGCGGAATAAGAATGGTTCCCACGAAAAAGGCCAGCCGTTCAGGGCTGGCCTTTTCATTGCTCTTTTGAGCCTCGTGTGCGCGGCTTAATCGTCGCCATACTGAATGCCGCTGATGCGGATGTCGCCGTCGCCGCGTGCGCGCACGCTGCCTTCATGGCGCCGGATGCGAACATCGCCGGAGCTGTCAGCCTCAATGTCGGGATTGGTGGCGAGGCCGCCGAAATCAAAACCGCCTGATCCGTGTATGGCCACGCGCAAATTCTCAGCGCGCCCGTCGCGGATGTCGATATCGCCGGAGCCGTGAATTCTCGCCGTTGTCTCGCCGTTGACGCTGGCGACCGCAATATCGCCGGAACCGTAAATGGAAACGGCGGCGCCGCCGCTCACCCGGTCGGCGTGAATATCGCCTGACCCCTTAATGCTGGCGATCATGGCGCCGTCGATATCGCCGAGCAGGATATCGCCCGAGCCGTGAATGCCGGCCTCGACATCGCCGCCGATCGCGCCGATCTTGATGTCGCCGGAGCCATTAATGCTGGTGTTGAGCGAGGCTGCGGCGAGCGCTTCAAAGTCGCCTGAGCCGTAAATGGAAATATTCAAGGGGCCTGCGACCGCGCCGGTTTTTAAATCGCCAGAGCCGTGGATTTTGATATCCCCGCTGGCGATATCGCCGATCACCCCGTCCACATGGCCTTCGCGCACAGACAGGGCGCCGTTCGTGTCGCCGGCGTCCAGGCGCACGACGGCGCTGTCGAAGGCGAGCGCGGCGCCGGCGGGAATGGTCAGCGTCAGCGTCGGATAGTCTTTCAGAAATTCTTCAAAGGCTTTGCCTTCGTAGCGACGCCAGTTCACGTCGTCCCACCAGCGCGTATCATCCGGATCCTCGTCGCTGCGGATCGTCAAGACGCCGTTTTCGGCGCTGATCCTGACGGGATAATCGGCGAGCGCGCCGGACCGGTTGTCGAGGCGGACATCGCTGCGCCTCGCGGTTTCGATTATCACGGTACCGATGAAATCGCCGATCTCCACCGTGTTAATGTTGGCGTGTGTGGACTGTTCGGCGCCGGCCGGCGCAAGGCTGACCATCGCAACGGCGAAAGCGGCGGGTGCTCCCCGTAAAATACGCATTTTGGCTATCCCCTTCTCTAAAACTGACAGTCTTTATGCTACCGCAGTAGCAGGGGCTGCGCCAGACAGCGCGGGCTGAATAGCGGGGCGTTCAGCGTGAAAACATAACGCCTCGTCGCTGCGCAGAGCGGCTCTGGGCGGCGCAGGGCGGCTCCGCGCGCATGCCGCCGGCCGGGCTGCATGAACGGAACGTTTATGATGGCAGACTGTTTTGCGCAGGTGCTTCCCGGAGATCGCCCATGACCAATGACAAGCCTGCGCAAGAACAAGCCTCGCAACCCGGCCGGGAAGACAAAATGCGCCCCCGCCCGGACTATGAACCCCGGTTTGAGGGGGCGGGAAAGCTGCAAGGCAAAGTCGCCGTCATCACGGGCGGGGACAGCGGCATCGGCCGCGCCTGCGCCGTTCTGTTTGCCCGGGAGGGCGCTGATGTTGCGATCGTTTATCTGGAGGAAGACGAAGACGCGGCGAAGACGCGCATGCTCGTCAGGGGTGAGGAACGTGAAGCCTTGCTGTTGCGCGGCGACATTGCCGATCCCGATTTTTGCAGGAATGCGATCACCGAAACCATGAAGGCGTTCGGGCGGATCGACGTTCTCGTTAACAACGCAGCCGAACAGCACCCTACGGATGATTTTCAATCGATCTCGCCGGAACAGCTTATACGGACTTTCGAGACGAATGTGTTCGGCTATTTTTATATGACGCAAGCCGCGATGGAGCATCTGGGCGAAGGCGCCGCTATCGTCAACACCACATCGATTACGGCCTATCGCGGCAGCAAGCACTTGATTGATTACAGCGCCACGCGCGGCGCGATTACATCGTTCACCAGATCAATGGCGCAATATTGCGCGCCAAAAAACATACGCGTTAACGGCGTCGCGCCGGGGCCGATCTGGACGCCGCTGATCCCGGCCAGTTTCGATGCGGAAAAGGTCGAGAATTTCGGTGAAGACCAGCCGCTCGGCCGCGCCGGGGAACCCAATGAAGTGGCGTCCTGTCACTTGTTTCTCGCCTGCGATGACAGCTCCTATATGACCGGACAGGTGCTGCACCCCAATGGCGGAGAAATCGTCGGCGGATAACGCTTTGTGATCCATGCGCCGGTAATAAAGACGGGTTGCGCGCCGCAATCCCGCCATGAAATGACCGCGAAAAGACCCTCAGCCCGCAAGACGGAAAACGGCGCGCCGCTGCGTTTGACGTCTGCGAGAGGCGAATGGCCGGGGGTTGTCGCTCTCTGATAAAATGGAGTTGCATATGTTTACGAAAACAGCCGTCAGTTTCATCGGCGCAGGCTTTGCCCTGATGAGCGCGCAGGCGTTTGCCGGAGAATGGAAGCTCAACCCACGGGCCTGTCCCGACCTCGTGGAGGATCGCTTGGACCGGTTCGAGGACCGCCGCGACGCGCGCTACAACTATGGGCGCCGCGACCGGAGAGAGGACCGTTTCGACCGGCGCGAAAACCGGCGCGATGAAGCCGTGACAATCTGCCCGATCAGCGCATTTTATTATCAGCCGGACCGGCGTGAACTGCGCCGCGCCGATTATCGCACAAGCGGATACGCCCGGGGCCGCAATCGCGCCCGGCCGCCGCTGCGCTATGATCGCCGGATGCGGATGTCTTTCCGCTATGACAATGGCCGCAAAATCTACGTCCGCGGATAATGGTGGAAAGTAGGGGCTGAACCTTCAGCCTGAGGTTCAAAATTCCCGTTCCTGCGAGGCAGTTGGTAGCGCCCCACGCCAGACCAGCTGCCTCGAAGGGCGCAAGGCGTGAACACGCCCGATCAAACCGCCTCAGTGATTGCGAAGGGCTTTTATTAATTCGTCCTTGTTCATATCCGAGCGGCCGTCGATGCCGATTTCAGCGGCGCGGTCCTCAAGCTCATCTTTCGTCCAGTCTTCATAGGGCGATGCCTTGCCGCCCTTTTTTGAGGGATGCTGCTTGTCATTCGCTTTTGCATTGGCGATGCGCGCCGCTTTCTCCTTGCTGGCGCCGTCTTTTCGCAATTCTTCGTAAGTTTCGTCGTCCTTGATCGTCGGGCCGTGATCTTTCGTCATTGTTAAATCTCCACAATGTGAATCAGGAATCCCCCGGAACATCAATTAAACGGGGCGCACTTCGCTGCGCGATTTCAGCACCTCGCCGCCGTCGCTTTGTTCAATGGTATAAGCCGGACAGCCCGCCGTCGCCTCGCGCTTGATCTCCGTTCCCTTGATGGTCTTGGTGATGTCGTCGGTATGAATGGCGGTGATTTTTCCCTTAGCCGAGCCTTCGCCCCAATCCCATTCCACCATGTCGCCTGTTTCCAAAGGGTCTCGCATCTGACGTTTCCTTTCGATAATTCTGCGCGGCTGGCGCCGCCGGTGCTTGCCTCATTCAACACGGAAGAACCGGCGGCGTTCCGAAAACCAGCGGGTGGCCTTACCCGCCACGGCGCGGTATATGCTGCGGCGCAACGTAAGGATTTCGGATATGCCCGCCGACAAGACAGTCAACAAAACAGTCAACAAAGTGGTGCTCGCCTATTCCGGCGGCCTTGATACGTCCGTCATTCTGAAATGGCTTCAGACGGAATATAATTGCGAGGTTGTCACCTTCACCGCCGATCTCGGTCAGGGCGATGAACTGGAGCCGGCGCGGCGCAAGGCTGAGCGCGCGGGCGTGAAAGAAATCTACATCGAAGACCTGCGCGAGGAATTCGTTCGCGATTTCGTGTTCCCGATGTTTCGCGCCAACGCCGTCTATGAGGGATTGTATCTGCTCGGCACTTCGATTGCGCGCCCGCTGATCGCCAAACGGCTGGTCGAAATCGCCGCCGAAACCGGCGCCGACGCCGTCGCGCACGGCGCCACCGGCAAGGGTAACGATCAGGTGCGCTTCGAGTTGAACGCCTATGCGCTGAACCCTGATATCCGGGTCATCGCGCCGTGGCGGGAGTGGGATTTGAACTCGCGCGAGAAGCTCATCAATTTCGCCGAGCAGCACCAGATCGAAATTCCCAAAGACAAGCGCGGCGAGGCGCCGTTCTCCGTTGACGCCAATCTCCTGCACACATCTTCCGAGGGCAAGGTCCTGGAAGATCCGGCCGAAGCGGCGCCAGACTATGTTTATCAGCGTACGGTCGATCCGGAAGACGCGCCCGATGCGCCGGAGACAATCGAAATCGGTTTTGAGCGCGGCGACGCGATCTCCATCAACGGCGAAACCCTGTCCCCGGCGGCTTTGCTGACCAAACTCAACGATTATGGCCGCAAACACGGCGTCGGCCGGCTGGATCTTGTGGAAAATCGCTTTGTCGGCATGAAGTCGCGCGGCGTATATGAAACGCCGGGCGGCGCGATTTTGCTGATCGCGCATCGCGGCATCGAGCAGATTACGCTGGACCGCGGCGCGGCGCATCTGAAAGACGAATTGATGCCGCGCTATGCGGAGCTGATCTACAACGGCTTCTGGTTCGCGCCCGAGCGCGAGATGCTGCAGGCGGCGATCGACAAAAGCCAGGAGCATGTATCGGGAACGGTCCGGGTGAAACTCTATAAAGGCTCCGCCAATATCGTCGGCCGGTCCTCGCCCAACACCCTCTATTCAGAAGCGCATGTGACGTTCGAAGAGGACATGGTCTATGACCAGAAAGACGCGGAAGGATTTATTCGCCTGAACGCTTTGCGTCTGAAATTGCTGGCGCGACGTAACCAGAACGTAACGTGAAGGCCGTGAATTTTTGTTTTAGAGCGCAGTCTCAAATAGAGTAATGTTATGGATCTTTCTAAAATTCCGGCCGGCGTTAATCCGCCCAAGGACGTTAATGTCGTGATCGAGGTCCCCCTGGGCGGCGAGCCGATAAAATATGAAATCGACAAGCCGTCCGGGGCCATGTTCGTCGATCGCTTTCTTTACACGGCGACGCGATACCCTTGTAATTACGGCTTCATTCCGCAGACGCTCGCCGATGACGGCGATCCGGTGGACGTCATGGTCTATGGCAACCGCCCGCTGGTGCCCGGCGCCGTTGTCGGCGCGCGGCCTGTCGGCGTTCTGCTGATGGAGGACGAGGCCGGGCTCGACGAGAAAATCCTTGCCGTGCCAAGCGCGCGCCTCACGCGGTATTACTCGAAAATCGACTCTTATACGGACCTGCCAGACATCCTGATCGAACGGATCAGTCACTTTTTCGGCCATTATAAGGATCTTGAGCCCGATAAATGGGTGAAAGTCGTTGGCTGGCGCGACAAGGATGAGGCCGAAGCGCTCATTCTCAAGGGAATTGAGGCGGCGAATTGATCCGTTTTTGTTTAAGCGTCATGGCCGCCGCAGGATTGACGGCGGCGCCGGCGCAGTCTCAGGAAACAGCGCCAATAGACGAACCCGAAGACGCGTTTTTGTCCTCATATGATGAAAGCGGCACGTTCACATTCGTCTGGGAAAACGATTATTTCGCCAACACCGACCGGAATTACACCAACGGTTTGCGCCTTTCCTATATTTCCGGTTTCAAACAGCCGAACGGCGTGACGCGCTGGGTGGCGGATAATATTCTGGGCGCGGATGAAAGAGCGGGCGTCAGGCGCGGCTTTGCTGTCGGTCATTCGATTTTCACGCCTCAGGACACGGCGGCGAGCGCGCCCCTGCCGGACCAGCACCCTTACGCCGGCTGGCTTTACGGTGAGTATTCCGTTGTCGTGGAGCAGGAAAATATCATCGACCAGTTCACCTTGCAGGGCGGCATTGTCGGTCCCAGCGCCGGCGGCGAGTTCGTACAGAACAACTGGCATGACATAATCGGCGGCGATCCGGTGAACGGCTGGGACAACCAGATCGGCGATGAGCCGGGATTTGTCCTTTCCTATGAACGCAAGCTGCGCGCGCTGGCGCGCGGCGGCGATCACGAACTTGGTTTCGATATCACGCCAAGCTATGGCGGCTCTGTCGGCAATGTGAACACGCATGCGCGCACCGGGCTGGTGCTGCGCGTCGGCGCCAATCTCAACAATGATTACGGCCCGCCCCGCGTGCGTCCGTCGCTGGCCGGCGGCGGCTATTTCTCGCCCCAGGACCGGTTCAGCTGGTATGTGTTCGCAGGCGCGGAAGGCCGCGCCGTCGCTCATAATATCTTTCTGGACGGCAGCCTGTTCCGGGACGGCGATCCGTCCGTGGACAGCAATGTGTTTGTCGGAGATTTTCAGGCGGGGATCGTTTTACAGGTGCGCCGGTTTCAGCTCGCCTACACGAATGTCTTCCGGACGAAGGAATTTGCCACCCAGAAAGGCGCGCAGCAGTTCGGCGCCGTCAGTTTTTCGGTCAAATTCTAGCGCTCCGGCGCCCGTTTGACGCAATAGCGCCCCGTTTGACGCAATAGCGCTTTGTGAAGCGCCGGCTTCGGGCTATGATCCCCATGGCCCCGGCGCGTGCTGCGGGCCGGGGAGATGAGACGAGGGGATCTGTCATGCGGAGTATTGAAGCCATTTTCGGGGGCGTTCTGGCGCTGGCGGTGCTGGGCGTCGCGCTTTTTGCGGTGATGAACACGAATTTCGGCCGAACGGACGATCCACGGTCAAACGCCAGCGCAAATACGACTTATTCCGGAAGCGACATGACGCCGACATTGACCTCGATCTCCGGTCAGGACCTGATTTGCGAGTGCTATGACGCCGCCTTCCAGCTTGCCGGCAAGGTCGATGTGGTCTCGCCGGAATACCGCACCGGTTTCCAGCAATGCCGCGCGCGCGGCGGTGTTGACGGCGGCGACGCCTGGACAGCCGGGTGGAACGCACGGCTTTCCGCACGTCCCTATGAAGCGAGCTGCCGGGCCTACAAGCGCCGGGGCTAGGCGGGCTTGGGCGCCAGCGCGCCGGTGACGACCTGGTATGGTCTGATTTCAACATCTTCAAAGAGCCCCGCAACGGCGTAAGGATCGCTTTTTGCAAAGTCTTTCGCTTTTGCGGCGTCTTCGGCCTCGATCACCAGAAGGCTGCCGATCGGCTCGCCTTTTTCATTGAGCAGCGGCCCGGCCAGCAGCACAGCCGCGCTGTTCTCCTTGATATAATAGAGGTGGCGCTCACGGGTCTGCTGGCGCAATGGCAGACCGCCCGGCTTGTCGCGGCATATTAAAGCAAATTGAGGCATCGTTACGCTTCCGATTTGAAAGGCCGCGCCAGCAGCGCGGCGATGATCTGATCGACTGTTTTGCGCCCGTTCACCAGCTCGGAAACTGCGGCGCAAATCGGGGCGTCCACGCCTGTCTTTTGCGCCAGCGCATTAACGGCGTCGGCGGTGGCGACCCCTTCGCTCACCGTGTTGCGCGCGCCGAGGACGTCCTGCAACGACCGGCCTTTACCGAGCTCTATGCCGAGCGACATATTGCGTGACTGCGGCGAGGAGGCGGTCAGGATCAGGTCGCCGAGCCCTGAAAGTCCAGCCATGGTCTCGCGCTTTGCGCCCAGCGCAACGCCAAGGCGCTGAAATTCGGCAAAACCGCGCGCGATCAGGGCGGCGCGCGCGCTTTCGCCAAGGCCGCGCCCCGCGACCACGCCGGCGGCGATGGCGAGAACGTTTTTCACCGCCCCCCCCAGTTCCGCGCCGGTCAGGTCATTGCTGAGATAGGGGCGGAAATGCGCCGACCCGATCGTGGCCAGCCATTTGGCGCCCGTGTCTTCATCGGCGCAAGCGAGCGTGACGGCCGTTGGCAATCCGCAAGCGACGTCGCGCGCGAAACTCGGGCCCGACAAAACGGCCGGCTGCGCTTCCGGCCATACCGCCGATATGACCTCGGTCATCAACAGGCCGGAATCTTTTTCAATGCCTTTTGAACAAAGCGCTACCGGTAGGGCCCGCCCGTTGGCGCATTTGCGCAATTCGCCGTAAGCCACGCGCGCGAACTGGGCGGGCACCACAAAGAGTAGGGCTTCATTTTCCGCAGCCCTACCCAGTGATTGCGCGGCTTTCAGCGCGGGCGGCAGCGGAACGCCCGGCAGGTAACTTGTGTTCTCATGTTCGTCGTTAATGCTTTGTATGACCGCGTCTTCGCGCGCCCATATTGTCGTGGGAACGCCGTTTGCCGCGGTCAGGGCCGCCAGCGCGGTGCCCCAGGCGCCGCCGCCGATCACGCCGATTGAAGAGAAAGGCGCAGCCGAATTCATAGTGAAATTGCTTTGCTCATTGCGGAATGACGATTGAACAGTTTATATAGACTTCAGCGTAAACCCCAAAACGCCCATGCCCACTGAAAATCTCGACGAAACCGCGAAACAGATATTGAACGCCGCCAGCCGGCGTTTTCTGCATTACGGTTACGGGAAAACGACCATGTCCGAGATCGCTCAGGACTGCAACATGTCCACGGGCAATCTCTATCGCTACTTTCCGTCAAAGCTTGATATTGCGGAAATCTTTGTCCGGGTGCTGCGCCGCGAACAGGTGGCGAGCTTGCGCGCGGTGCTGGCGGCGCCGGGCATGGCGCCGGCTGAAAAATTGCGCGCTTTCTTTTTGGAAAAATTCAAGCTCGCCTATGACCGGTTTCACGACAAGCCGAAAGCCTATGAGCTTTCCCAGGAGCTTTTGCACTCCCGCCCCAAAGTCGGCATCGAATGGGAAAACGCCGAAGGCCGGGTGCTCTCGGAAATTCTGGTGGAAGGCGATCAGCAGGGCGTTTTCGCTTTCGATGACGCTGTGAAGACCGCGAAAATCCTGCAGGACGCGTTTTACCGGTTTACAAGCCCGGCGATCTTTCATGAAGGCGATTTTGACGAGCTGGCTGGCGAACTTGAGGGCGTCACCAGTTTTATTATTGATGGCTTCGCCTGGCGTGCGGCGCGGCGGGCCGCGCTGGAAAAGAAAAAGCACGGCGCGGGTGCGTTATAATATAGCGCCTGCAGATCACAAACCAGCGACCAAGCCAAGTCACCAGGACGCTTCCAGAAATAAACTATTGAAAATAAAAGAATATTCATCACACAGAAAAACTGATGGATAAATAATGAATATTGATCAAAATATTCATTGACAAATTTTCAACCGGCGCTTATCTCCACCCTGTAGCGAGGGTTCATCGCATTCTCTGACGCATCGGCGCATGAGCGATAAGCCTTTGTTGCGCCGCAACCAAAACAAAAAACGACCTATTTAACTTAGAAAGATCGAAACCATGTCGCCTCTCAGAAATCTTGCCGTGCAAGCCGCCGTCACCGTCTCACTTACAGGCGTTCTCGGCGCTCTCCTGTTTAATGTCGCTGATCTCGCAACGCGCGGCGTCATCATCGGCTGACGCCTGCCGCTTTTCGCTGCTGTGGTTACGTCCACCTCCCCTTAAGGACGCACCCTCCCTGAATAACCGCAGCGGTATGACTGGCGCGAAAGCCTGCCCCGGCTTTCGCGCCATTTTTTTATCTAATCACGTTGTTCGAGGTGCGGATATGAACGCCGGCGCCTAATTGAAACAGTGTCGGTAACGCATTTACAGTAAATTCAGCCTAATGGTTCTGAACGTATTGGTGTTGCCGGGAGGTAAACTATGGCAGGGTCTACGCGATTTGCCGTGGCCGTTCATCTTTTGACGATGATGTGCGCCGACAGACGCCGGCCAATAACATCGCAAGCGCTCGCAAAAAGCGCCAATACCAATGCGGCGGTAGTGCGCCGGATTCTGGGATCGTTGTCGCGCGCGGGACTGACTGTCACGCAACTGGGCAAGGGCGGCGGGGCAATGCTCGCCAAAGGGCCGAAGAAAAT
Source organism: Hyphococcus sp. (assembly GCF_965228385.1). Taxonomy (GTDB): domain Bacteria; phylum Pseudomonadota; class Alphaproteobacteria; order Caulobacterales; family Parvularculaceae; genus Hyphococcus. The sequence continues at coordinate 3,321,630 of NZ_OZ245810.1, forward strand.
CACGCTGCTTGATATTTATCTGGCGGTGGAAGAACCGGGGCTGATCCCGCTGCATCGTGCGGCGCCGGACCCTGTGTGCCCGGTGGGCGGAAATATTCAGGCCGCCCTGACACAGGTTACGGCGGATGCGGAAAACGCCTTTCAAAACGTATTGGCGCGGGTCACGCTGAAGCAAATCGCAAAAGAAATTGCTGCAAAAAATGCTGCAGCAAAAAGTGCAGCATAATTTCCTTCTCAAGGCGCTGAATGAAAGCCTTATCAGCATCGTTTGCTGCGTGTTCGCGCTTTCGATGGGCCACTCCCGCGGCGCAGGCCGGATCAGAAAGTTCGGCTCAGGCTTTCGGCCCTTTGCGGCCGCTCCCCAGCTTTCCGCCGTCTTTTGGCGCAGCCAGAGGCCAGCGCGCGCGCGGCGCCATGGCAAGCGCCGCAGATCTTTCCGGCGCAAGCCCCGAGGCCAGTCTTTCCGCGCCGGCCCAGGCGATCATGGCGCCGTTATCAGTGCAATATTTCGCCGGCGGCGTTATCAGGCGCCAGGAATTTGCTGCGCACAATTGCTGCAGCATTTTCTTGACGGCGCAATTGGCGGCGACCCCGCCGGCCGCCACCAACCGGTTTTCGGCGGCGGATGTTTTTTCCATGAGGTCCATGGCGTTTTTTGTACGCTGGGCCAAATGGCGCGCCGCAGCAGCCTGAAACGACGCAGCGATATCCGCCACATCCTGACCGGTCGGACTGGCGATGCCTTGCGCGGCTTCGCGCACCGCCGTTTTCAAACCGGAGAAAGAAAAATCACATCCCGCCCGGCGTTTCAGCGGTTCCGGCAGCGGGTAACGATCGGCCCGGCCGCCTACCGCCGCCGACTCGACCTTGGGTCCGCCCGGCGAACCCAACCCTAAAAGTTTCGCGGTTTTGTCGAAGGATTCGCCCGCCGCATCATCGATGGTCGTGCCCAGCCTTTCATACGCCCCGACGCCCGAAACCCGGATGAGCTGGGTATGGCCGCCGGAAATAAGCAGCAGGAGGAAAGGAAAATCGCAAGATTCGGTCATCCGCACGGAAAGCGCGTGACCTTCCAGATGGTTTACCGGGACGAGCGGCAAATCGTGCGCCAGCGCTACGGCTTTGGCTGTGGTAAGCCCCACCATGACGCCGCCCACAAGGCCCGGCCCGGCGGTGGCGGCGACGGCGGATAGCCGGTCATACCGCAGGCCGGCGGCGGCGACGGCTTTCTCGATGGTCGCATCAAGCCGCTCCACATGGCTGCGTGCTGCGATTTCCGGGACGACGCCGCCATAGGCGGCATGGTCGTCATGCTGCGTCCAGACTTCATTGGAAAGGATGCGGCGCGTTCTATCGGCGCGCAGATGCACCACGGCCGCGGCGGTATCGTCGCAACTCGTCTCGATTCCAAGGACAAAGAACTCGCGCGGCGTCGTCATCTCTCGGCTTGCGCCTTCCTTCAGGGCTGGTTTAAGCCGCTTGGACAGCAAAGGGCGAAAATGCGCAAGGCTGACTGACGAAAACCGGCCCGGACTTTAGCGCGGCGAAAGTGTGAAGCGATCATGAAAGTGCTCATCACCAGGGCCGAACCGGATGCATCGGCGACCGCCGCCATGTGCCGGCGCATGCAATTGACCCCGCTCATGGCGCCGGTGATGAAAATCCATATGGAAACGGCCGCTATCAATCTCGAAGGGGTAACTGCGCTCGCATTTACTTCGGCCAACGGGGTGCGCGCCTTTGCGGCAAATGCTGCGGACCGTTCGCTTCGCGTATTCGCCGTCGGCGCGGTGACGGCTGAAGCCGCCAAATCAGCGGGATTTTCAGCGATCAGCGCCTCCGCAGGCGACGTTGACAGTCTCACCGATCATATCGCCGCCGAAATCGACGGCCGACCCGGCCATCTGTTGCATATTGCGGGAAAAGATCGCGCCGGCGACCTCGCATCCATGTTGGGCGCGCGTAATATCGCGGCGAAACGCGTGACGCTGTATGAAGCGCGCGCCGTCAGCGCGCTGCCGCCGGAAATTATTCGCATGATGAAAACGGATCCGCCGGAATGGGCGACGTTTTTCTCGCCCCGCACGGCGCGGCTTTTCCTGTCGCTTGCGGAAAAAGCAGGTGTTTGCGAACCGCTGGGGCGCATCCGCGCGGCCTGCCTCAGCAACGCGGCGGCGCAAGCGGCGGGGGATTACTGGCGCGATGTCAGCGTCTCGCCGGAACGAACGGCGCAGAGCGTGTTGACAATGATTGCGGCCTCCGCTTGAGCGCTTTGCATGCTGAGCCTATCTAGGAATGAACGAACAGCCTTCGAAGTAGGAGTATCTGCGTGACGCAGGATAACGGCAAACCGGAAGATGAAGATGCCGATACCGGCGATGCGCCCGAAGTGGAAGCTGAAGTTGTCGGCGCCGCGGAAAAGCGCAGCGCGACGGCGTTCGATAACCCTGCTTTCGCGGATGACGAGCCGGCTTCCGGCGGCGATGAGGGCGCCGCGCCGAAAAAATCGACCCTGACGCCGGGTGTATTGTTGTTTTTCGGCTTTGTCGCCGTCGCGCTGAGCGCCTTCGCCGTCTGGTGGTTTGTGGGTCGCGACCCTGGCGCAACCATTTCGGATCCCATGGAAACAGCTGCGCCAGAGCGCGGCGCGGACGGGGCGCCCGCCAGTCCTGAGGAAACCGCCGAGGGAACAACGCCCGCCCTGCCGGACCCAGGCCCCAAGGTGGAACACACGCGCGAGGCTGTTTCGCCGCCGCCAGCGCTGGAGGCGGCGCCGGACGATACGTTCCTGCCGCCGGTGACCGATCGCGACGCGGCGAAAATTGCCAACACGATTGAGGCGGGTCCCCCGGACGCAGATGAAGAAGGGCCGCGTCAGCGCCCGGAAGGCGAAAGCGCTCCCGTGACCGCTGACGATCCTGAAAGTCAGCAAACGGAGGAAACGCCCGGGTTCGATATTGATGGAGCTGGTGAGGACGATGCGGGCGAGGCCGGAGCAAGCGCCGCCGGAGAAAGCGGCGCTCACGAAAGCGATACTGGGACAGGTGACGAAAGGGCGCCGGCCCCGGCGGAAAGCGAAGATCCGGTGCAAGAGGACGTGCCCGATGCACAATCAGCATCTGCGGGAGAGAATGAAACCGCCACCGGCGATAATGGTCTCGTGGCGTCAAATGCTGCGCGTGAAGCATCCGGCGCAGATGACCCGCCGCAGATGGCGGGCGTTCCGCAGAAAATCGTCAACGATATTGACGTCCTGCAGCGCGAGACCGGACGGCTGCACGCCGCGTTAAGCGCCGAGCAAGAGCGCAGCGCCGGTCTGGCGGCGGATATCGCCGATTTGCAGCGCAGTTTCGAGAGGGCGCTGGCCGAGCGTGATGCGCGTTACGGCGCGGCGATCGCCGATATGCGCGCCAGCCTTGAGAAGATTGAGAGTAACGAGATTGAAGGCGCCAGCGACAAGCTAAAGGCCACGCTCGCGCTTGCCGCGTTGCGCCGGCAAATCGATTTGGGCGAACCCTTCGCAGAAGAGTTGACGGCGACGGCGCAGTTTGCGCCTGAACGCGCCGCCGCCTTGACGCCTTACGCCCATGAAGGCGTTCCGACTGAGGCCGCCTTGCGCGAGCAGTTTGGCCCTGCGGCGCGCGATGCGCTGGCGGCAGCGGGGCAGGAAGCCGCCGGCGGCGGCGTTTCCGGCGTTCTCGCGCGGGCGCGCAGTCTGGTTTCCGTGCGGCCTGCCGCGCCCCAATCGGGCGACGGGCCGCGCGCCGTCGTCTCCCGCGCCGAACAGGCGGTGGAAGAGGGCGACTTGACCGGCGCTTTGCGTGAAATTGAAAATCTGCCTCCAGGCGCCAGGGCCGCCATGGCCGGCTGGATTACCATGGCCGAGGCGCGCGCTCAGGCGCAGTCGGCGCTGGACACGCTTGCGGCGCAATTCAACCGCGGATCGGAGTAAGGAAACGAAAATGATCCGTATATTGATATTTTTGCTGGGCATACTCTTTTTTGCGGGGGGCATCACTTATCTCGCAACGCTCGACAGCCGCATCACCGGTGAAGCCTTCGGCCAGCAGTTCGACGGACCGTCGGGGATTATCATCGGCGCTGTCTTCGTTCTGTTTCTGCTCGCCATTTATCTGACCCACAAAATCAAGGATATCGCAGCCCTGCCGGGTAAAATCCGGGCGAAAGACGCCGCCGCGAAACGCGAACGCGGCATTGCGGCGCTGACGCGCGGTCTTGAAGCCGTGGCCGTCGGCGACGGGGACGACGCGACCCATCATGCGCGCATCGCCCGGCGCCACCTTGAGGACGTCTCTCTGACGCGGCTCCTGACGGCGCAGGCGGCCCAGCTTTCCGGCGACCGTGAAGCGTCGAAACAGAGCTTTTCCGCCATGCTCGAAGCGCCGGAAACAGAATTTCTGGGGCTGAAAGGGCTATATGCGCAGGCTATGGCGGAGGGCGATCATGAAGCGGCCCGCGGTTACGCCGAGCGCGCGTTCCGCTTACGGCCCAATGCGTCATGGGCGTTTCAGTCGGTCTTCGATCTGGGGCTCGAACGCGGCGCTTGGCGGGAAACGCGCGAGGCGCTGGCGCAAGCCCGAAAGAATAATATCGTCGATAGCGACCGGGCCGACCGCGCGCGCGCGGCGCTGCTGACCGCTGACGCTTACACCGTGCGCGAAACGGACACGGCCGCTGCGCTCGCTGAGCTTGAAGCCGCGCTGAAACTGGCGCCGGATCTGTCGCCGGCGGCGCTCCTTGCGGCGGAGCTTTACGCCGCGGACGGTAAGAAAGGAAAGGCTGCGCGCACGATCGAGGCGGCGTTTACCGGCTCGGCGCATCCGGCGCTGATCAAATTCTACGATCGTCTTTATAAAGACGATGAGCCGGCAAAACGCGCCAGCCGTCTTGAAAAGCTCGCGGACAGGAATCCGACGTCCGATGAAGCGAAACTCTTGCGCGCGCGCGCTGCAACGCTCGTGGAAGACTGGCGCGGCGCGATGGATATGCTGTCGCCCATGGTCTCGCGCACCGGCAACGCCGCCGCCTATGCGCTGATGGCGAGAGCCATTGCGGGCCGCGACGGCGAGGAGGCGGGAAAACCATGGATGGAGCACGCCGCCGCCGCGCAGCGCGATCCGCGTCCCGGCGCCGACGGTGAGTTTCACCTGACCCGAGAAGGCTGGGCCCGTCTGGTGCGCGAATATATGGATTATGCCCGCCTTTCGCCGCCGCCCATCGAAGAAGCGGCCGCCGGACTGTCGCAGGAAGAAGTGCGATTACTGACCGCGCCGCCCGCCATGGTCGAGCCGGTCATGATGGAAGACGATGCAATAGCGGTTTCGCACGAAGAGACCGCCGCCGGCGCGGAGACGCCATCGTCCGGCAGCCTGCCGCCTGAAATTGCGCCGCCCGGCAACGATTCCATGACCGGTTCTTTGCATGAAGACGGTGATGACGGCGATCATCCGCACAATGATGAAGAGGGCGAGCGGGCCGCCTCCGCCGCGCGTAACGTTTCCTGAAAAACCTGATTGCGTCCACAGCGCCAGACACTGATAGTCAATTGATAGTCAGCGGCTTATTCCCCGCGAAACCGCCCGGCGCTGAGACGGTAAACGAAATTTGCAGCGCCGTCCGCCTTTACGTGCTCGCCCGCGCGCGAGGCGCCGAGCTTTTCAACGGCCTTTTGTGAACGAACATTTTCCCGGCCAATGAGAAAAAGCACGCACTGCACATAGCGAAATGCGTGCGTCAGCATTAATCGTTTGACCTCGCCATTATAGGCGCCGCCCCAATATCGCCGCGCCAGAAATGTCCAGCCGATTTCGATTTCGCGGGCGTCGGGATTAAAGCCGTGAAATCGCGAGCTTCCGATGATAGCGCCGCTCGCATTATCGATTATGGCAAGCGCGCCGCCGGAGCGGACGGCCTCATCAAAAAAGAGCCTGAATACAGCCGGCTCGTGCCGGTTTTGCTGTGGATGCTGTTCCCAGATCAGCGGGTCCGCAGCGGCTTTGTGCAAAAGGTCATAATCGCCGGCGCGCAATGGGCGCAACATGACTTTTTCACCTTGAAGCGTTGGTTGCGGATCAAAACGCATGCGCGGCCATGATCGGAACCCCGCCGTTCAGACCGGATGCGATACGCCTCAATCGCATTCCTATTCTGCAGCGTCCTTGAAGTTTTTGCGCTCGCCGTTTTCTTCGTCAGGCGCGCTTTCCCGCGATTTTTCATCGCTGGCGGCCGCCGCATCGTTTGCGCCCGCCGCAGTTTCCGGCGGGACGTCTTCCGCCTGCTTTTGCGCCGCCCTTGCTTCTTTTTCCAGCCGTTTCTTTTCGGCTTTGGCTTCGGCGGCACGTTTTTTTAGTTCTTTCCTGTCCGGTTCGGGCGCCGATTCGGCGGATGCTTCCTTCGCCGCTTCCTGGGCGATGAGCGCTTCCTCGGCGAGCGTTTTGACTTTCAAAAAATCGATCTTGCCGGTGCCGAGAACAGGGATTTCATCAACGGTGACAATCTTTTTGGGAACGGCGATCTCGGGCACGCCATGGCTCTGCGCCCAGGCGAGAAGCAGCCCGCGCGGCGCTTCCTTGCGGTCCGTCACGAGGATGACCTGTTCGCCTTTTTTCGGATCAGGCATGATGGCGGCGGCGTGCATATTGTCCGGCCAGACCGCGGAGGCGCAGTTTTCAACCACCGCGAGGGAGACCATTTCGCCGCCAATTTTTGCAAACCGCTTCAGACGCCCGCGGATGGACATATAACCGGCGTCGCTGATGGAGACGATGTCGCCCGTGTCGTGCCAGCCGTCTTCAAGCGGAATAATCACGCCGGGATTTTCCGCTGAAAGATACCCTTTCATGATATTCGGTCCGCGCACGAATAAACGCCCGGCGCCGTCCAGCCCCTCGACCGGTTCAAGCCGCGCTTCGACGCCCGGCAGTAATTTCCCCACAGTGCCGGATCGAATGTCGCCCGGCTGGTTCGCGGCAAGAACAGGCGATCCTTCGGTGACGCCATAGCCTTCCAGAACTTCAAAAGCGAAGCGTTTTTCCGCAGCCTGCCGGGTTTCGTCGCGCACGCGCTCGGCGCCGCAGACGGCGATGCGCAAGGACGACATGCCGCCGTCAGGGCTGGCGCGCATATATTGCGACAAGAAGGTATCTGTGGCGAACAAGACGGTGGAGCCCGTCTCGAAAATCCGCTTGGGGATAATTTTCGTCTGCAAGGGCGAGGGATGAAAAACCACCGGATAGCCGTTCAGAACAGGCCACAGCGCGCCGGCGGTCAGGCCGTAGCAATGGAACGTTGGCAGCGGATTGAAGAAAATATCCGTCGGCAGTAATTCCACATGCGCGGAGATTTGCTCGATATTGGCCATGATATTTCGATGCGACAGCACAACGCCCTTCGGCGCGCCCTCCGTGCCGGACGTAAAAAGGATCACGCCCGGCTCTTCCGGATTGGGCGTGGCGGCGAGAAGCGTCGGAAATATCGGACCGAGGAGCGCCAGCGCTTTATCGCGCGCGCTGATCTGTTCACGGACGTCTTCGAGATAAATAATTTCGACGGCGCCCTCAAGTTCGCTCATCAGCTTTTCAAGCCCGGCAAGCTCTACGAATTTTTTCGCCGTTACGACCTTGCTGACTTCCGCGGCGCGGCAGGCGGCGCGCAAATTCTTGAAACCGGCGGTAAAATTCAACATGGCCGGGACGCGCCCGCGCGACAGGAGCGCAAACAGCGCGATTACGGCGCCGGCGCCGGTGGGCAACAGAATGCCGACCCGTTCTTCTTTCGCCGTCAAGCGCGCCAGCGCGCCGCCCAGCGCGAAAGAGCTTTGCGTGATTTCCTTGCTCGTCAGTTTCCGGCCGTCGCCATCGGTCACGGCGACCTTGTCTGATTTTGCTTTCCGCGCGTTCTCCAGATAGGCCTGAAATATTGCGCGGCGCGACTTTCGTTCAACGCGCTTTACCGGATCAACCATATCCCTGACGTCCTTTCCGCGCTTTTGCGCGTCATCCCCCGCCGTTTTTATAGAGCGCAATCTTATGGCGCCGGGGCGGAAATTTCCAGAAAGATCAGGTATGAACAAGGCGCAGGCCAGATAACGACCGTTTGTGCGGCTGTATCCCGCGCCGCTTAAAAAAACGCCGTCGCCAGGGGGAGGGAAGGCGACGGCGCAACGGGGCTTTCCGCTATATGGGCGAAACGAGAAAGCACCCTCTTGAAGAGCGTTCCGGCTCCTGTGACGCCGGATCGCTCTTGTGCGTTTGATTTACGGCATGACGACAGCGTCAATGACGTGAATGACGCCGTTAGACGCTTTGATGTCCGCTTTAATGACGGTGGCGTTGTCGACTTTCACGCCGTCAGTCGCGTCAATCGATATTGTCGAGCCTTGAACCGTTTCCACATCAAGCGTCTGGCCGGCGATATCGCCTGACATCACTTTATTCGGCAGAACGTGATAGGTGAGAATGGAAACAAGCTGATCCTTGTTTTCCGGCTTCAACAGCGTGTCGACCGTCCCTGCGGGCAGTGCGGCGAACGCGTCGTCGGTTGGCGCGAATACGGTGAACGGACCGTCGCCTTTCAGCGTGCCGACGAGGCCTGCAGCTTCAAGCGCCGCCGCCAGCGTCGTGAACTGGCCGGCTTCAACAGCCGTGTCGATAATGTCTTTTTTGTTTTTGCCGTAATCTCCGGCGCTGACCGTGCCTGAAATGGCGGTGAGCGCAGCGGCGCTGGCGATCATGGTTTTTACGAAGTTCATTTGCATCTTCCATTTCTCCTTTGTTGATCAAAACCGCTCGGCGGGGCCGGATACGGGCGGCGGCGTTTAATTGCGCCGCTTGAGTGTGTTCATATAATGAAAACCAAATTTCCTAATAATAAAATTTTCGTGATGTGAACGCTTATTTTCTTGTAAGTAAAAATATTGGTGATAATTTGCGCCAGAAGAAAATCAAATGGACCGGCATGCTTTCCGACACGCTTACCGAAGGTCTCGAACAATACGAAATTGGATGGAAAATCCGGTCGCTCCGGCTCAAGAAGAGTATGGCCCTGACGCAGCTTGGCGAGCATTCCGGCCTTTCGCCGGCCATGCTGTCGAAAATCGAGCGCGGGCAGATATTCCCCACATTGCCGACGCTCTTGCGGATCGCCATGGTGTTCGGGGTCGGCCTCGAACATTTCTTCGTGGAAGATGAAAAGCGGCCGGTGATGGCGGTCACCCGAAAAAAAGACCGGATGAAATTTCCGGAACAACCCGAATCCGAAGGCGAAACATATAGTTTTGAGAGCCTCAATTTTCCGGCTACGGACAGAATAATTGAAGGCTATCTGGCGGAGTTTTCTCCGGGTTCCGCGCCGTCAACCCCGCATAGGCATGACGGCGTAGAGTTGGTTTACATCATCAAGGGACAGCTCATCATCGATATTGACGGCGAGGAACAGGCGCTGGATGAGGGCGACGCGATCTATTTCGACAGCAGCGCGCCCCATAGCTATCGCCGGGACGGCCGGGCGGCCTGTACGGCGATGATTATAGTGACGGCGTCCGAAGAGTAATTTCTACCGCAATGCGGTCGCAATTTCTGCTTGTATGGCGCGCGCCGCGTCTTGCGGATTTTGCGCCGCGACGATCGGGCGACCCACAACCAGATGATCAGCGCCGGCGGCGATGGCGTCGGCTGGCGTCACCACGCGCTTTTGATCGTCGGCGCCAGCGCCTTTCGGCCTGACGCCGGGCGTCACGATTTTCAGGGCGTCACCGAACCGCGCCCTGACGGCGCTTGCTTCTCTGGCGGAAGCGATCACGCCGTCCGCGCCCGCTTCGGCGGCGAATTCTGCGCGCTTCAACACCAGATCTTCCAGTTTCATTTCAACGCCGGCGCGCGAAAGGCTTTCCTGATCGAGGCTCGTCAGGACGGTCACGCCGAAAATTTTGAGCCGCTCATCGCCGCCGCGTCCCTGAACGGCGCCTTTCAAAACGTCAGGCTCGGCATGCACGGTCAGGATATCGCCGCCAAGCGCGCAGACGCTTTTCACGCCGCGCTCCACCGTCGCGCCGATATCGTGAAACTTGAAATCGAGAAAGACTTTCTTGCCCTGACCGTTTAGCCGCCGCGCAAGGTCGATGCCGCCAACGGGCATTAACTGGTAACCAATCTTGTAGAAAGTTCCTTCATCGCCGAGGGCGTCAATGATGTTTTCAGCCTTTTCCGCAGACGGAAGATCGAGGGCGATGATTAGGCGGTCGTTATTGTTACCTGGATGCACGTCATTTCCTTCGGCGATCGTGGCGGTTTCCTTCTCCCGCCAGCGGGAGAGGTTTTGCGCGGCTAACTTTTCTTCTTCGCTGTTCGTAATTTTGGCTTCAATCCGAATTTCTTTTTTGCGGTCGCCTTCTTCCCGTCGGTTGTCTTTTTGGCCGCCGGTTTTTTCGCCGGTTTCGGTTTGTCAGGCGACATCACTTTGTCCTTAAAGCCGCATAGATCCACAATATTGCAGCGCCAGCATTCCGGGCGGCGCGCCTTGCAGACATAGCGGCCGTGCAGGATCAGCCAGTGATGCGCGTGCAGCAGAAATTCTTCGGGCACAATCTTTTCAAGGCCAAGCTCGACCTCCAGCGGGTTCTTACCGGGCGCGAGGCCGGTGCGATTGCCGACGCGGAAAATATGGGTGTCGACGGCGATGGTCGGCTGACCGAAGGCGACGTTTATCACGACATTGGCGGTCTTGCGCCCGACGCCGGGCAGGGTCTCCAGCGCCTCGCGGGTCTCAGGCACCTTGCCGCCGAACTCGCTGATGATCTTCTCCGACAAGGCGATGACGTTTTTCGCCTTGTTGCGCCACAGGCCGATGGTTTTGATGTAATCACCAAGTTTTTGCTCGCCCAGCGCCGCCATACTTTGCGGGCTGTCGGCGATCTCGAACAGTGTTTTCGTCGCCTTGTTGACGCCTTCGTCCGTCGCCTGCGCGGACAGCGCCACGGCGACCACCAGCGTGAACGGGTTTTTGAAATAGAGCTCGGTCTGCGGTTCGGGCGAGACATCGGCCAGACGCCTGAACATTTCATGCGCCTTGGCGCGGGTCATCTTTCGGGGCATGGGATCGCTCTGAAGGTTCGGCGCGACCATACCGCGCGGGCGGCAAGCGTAAAGTTCAAAGACGCGCGGATTGCCGCGCCGGATTGGCGCGCGTATATTTTCCCCATGAGTCGCGTCGCCAATATGGAAACCCTCGCGCCCTGCGAAAAAGGGCGCGCGCCCGAAGCCTCCGGGCTTGATAGTTTCGGCGACAATGGCGACAGCGCGTTTTTTGACGCCGTGCTCTATCCCAACCGCTCCCTGCCGAATGCAGGCTACATTGCCGTTATGAGCATCGTTATCGGCGCGAATATTCTTTTCGGGACTTACTTTTATGCGCTCGGCGCGTGGCCGGTGATCGGATTTTGCGGTCTTGATGTTTTCGCCGTCTGGCTGGCCTTCAAGCTGAGTTACTGGCAGGGAAGGCTGCGTGAGCGGGTGCGGGTGACGCAGGACGACATGCTGGTGGCGCGGGTGCTGCCCTCGGGCCATGAAACGCGCTGGCGGCTTCAGCCTTTCTGGACGCGCGTTTCCATCGACAGGCCGGTAAAACATGAAAGTCAGGTGCGCGTCACATCCAAGGGCGGCGTCCTGATCCTCGGCGCGTTTTTGTCGCCTGACGAACGCGCGCGTTTTGCAGAGTCTCTGTCGGACGCTTTGAACAGGACCCGCATTGGATAAAGCGCGCGCTTTGCGTTAAACCAAAGAACTTTTATCGAAACGACGGAAAGCATGCTTGGCTTTTTTCTGACCATATTGATTGTTCTCGGCTTGCTTGGCGCGTTGTACTGGCGCTGGCGGCGCGGGATTGAAGAAGAAATCGCCGAAGGTGCCGGGATCGAATGGGAGCATTTCCAAAAACATGAGCCGGAGTTCCTGAAAGGCATGAGCGAAAGCCAATTCCGCGATATTTACAAGCGCGTGCATGAGCCGCGTTTTCCGGGCTATGCGCTCAGCGCGCTGGCGACGTTCCTCTTGACATTGCCCGTCACTCTTATCGCTCTGGCGGGCCTGCAAAGGCTCGGGCAAAAGCTCGGCGTCCTGCCGCAGCCCGTGGAAATGGTGCGTTATGTGAATTTGGGCGAAGTCAGGCTGACGCAAGCCTGGGAATGCGGCGCGGAGTGCCAGCTTTATGTGGCGGAAGCCTTCGCCGGATTTTACTATTTTTTCGGCGTACTGATAACGTGGCTTTTGATTGTTGCGTTTTATATGCGCCGGTTCCATCACCGCCGCCCCGGCTATCTGCGCGATGAAATTATCCGTTCGCGAGACTAGGAGTTAAAACCTTGCAATATCTTCACACCATGGTGCGCGTCAGCGACTTGGAAGAGTCACTCGACTTTTACTGCAATCAACTTGGCTTGAAAGAGATCAGCCGCAAGGACGTTGAAAAGGGGCGGTTTACGCTGGTCTTTCTCGCCGCGCCCGGAGATGCGGACCGCGCCGAGCGCGACAAGGCGCCGATGGTGGAACTCACCTATAATTGGGATCCGGAATCCTATGAGGGCGGGCGTAATTTCGGTCATCTCGCTTATCTGGTCGATGATATTTACGCTCTTTGCGCCAGGCTGAAAGACGCCGGCGTCACCATCAACCGTCCGCCGCGGGACGGGCATATGGCGTTTGTACGTTCGCCGGACGGCGTCTCTGTCGAACTGTTGCAGAAAGGCGAAAGCCTGGCGCCGGCCGAGCCATGGGCGAGCATGGAAAACACGGGATCGTGGTAAGCGGATTTATTGTTCCTTAACGAGCGCCCTTTGTTTATATCGCCGTCCTAATGACGAAAGCGTTTGATGTCCTCAAGTCCCGTTATCCTCGAAAATGTCAGCAAAAACTACGGCGCCTTCAATGCGGTGGATGATTTGTCATTCGCGGTGGCGCAAGGTGAAATCTACGGATTTTTAGGCCCCAACGGCGCCGGCAAGACGACAACCTTGCGCATGCTTTTGGATATTGTGCAGCCAAGCGCCGGACGGATTTTCGTCCTCGGCTCGCCGTCGGCGATTCCGGTGCGCCGGCGCATCGGCTACCTTCCCGAAGAGCGCGGCCTCTACCGCAAAATGAAAGCCGCGCAATCCATCGCCTATTTTGCGCAGTTGCGCGGGCTCTCCGGCGGCGCCGCGAAGAAGAAAGCATACCAGTTGCTGGAAGAGTTTGGCCTTGGCGCGTTCGCAAAATCGAAAAACGAGGCGCTGTCGAAAGGCATGGCGCAAAAAGTGCAACTCTTGGCGGCCATCGCCCATGAACCGGAGCTTTTGATTCTCGACGAGCCGTTTTCCGGACTCGATCCGATCAATCAACAGACGCTGGAAGCGCTTATCCGCGAGCAGCGCGATGCGGGCCGCACCATTATTTTCTCCACCCATGTTATGCAGCATGCGGAGCGTCTATGCGACCGCTTTTTGATTATCGGACGCGGGCGAAAACGGTTTGAGGGTACGCTTGGCGAGGCGCGCGCTGATTACGGCCGGCGTATCCATCTTCGCACGACCGCTGCGCAAAGCGCCGTTGAAGTACTGCCGGGCGTTCAGTCCGTGCGCGTGGAAGATGTTAGCGGCGAAGAAACAACTTATGAAATAGAACTCGGCGATGATGTGGATCCGCAGGATTTTCTGCGCCGTCTTGTGGAAGCGGGTCTGTCCGTGACGCGTTTTGAGCAGGCAGGGGCGACGCTGCACGATATTTTTATGGCGCTGGCGGGTGATGACGCTGCGCCGGCGCAACGCATGGAGGCGGCCGAATGAGGCAAATGCTTCTCATCGCCTGGCGGGAATATAAGCAATATGTATTTTCGCGCGGATTTTTGCTGTTTATTGTGTTGTTTCCTGTCGGGCTGATCGGCTTCAGCGCCGCCATGGGATTGATGGAGCGCGCAAAGCCGACGCGCGTCTTCGTTGTCTACGATCAGACTGGACAGTATACAGATTATATTGATCGCGAAGTCGAGCGCCGATATCAGCTGGACTCGCTGGCGGGATGGGATGCATATGTTAGGGCGTATGCAAAGGACGGCGCGCTCGCCAATCCGTTGACGGACGCAAACGACAGCGCCATCGCTGCCCCGTTTGCGCCGGACAGTCTTTCTGACACACGGCTGAACGCATTCCAGGCGGCCGGCGGGTTTGCGGCTGCGCAGGCGGCTGCGGCCCCGCACCTGAAACCCAATGCGCCGCTGTTTGAGCGTCCGCGCCCGTCATTTGAACGGATCGCAGCGCCGGCGCGCGTCGACAATGCGCAAACGCTGGAAGAGGCGGAAAATCTGCTGCGGCCATATTTGCTGGAAGAGGCCGCGCTTCAGGACGGTGAGGGCGCGCCGGTCAGACTGTTCGCCGCCATCCTGATACCGGAAAATTTCGGCGCGGGGGCGGATGCGCCGGCGGCTCAATATTGGAGCCGCAACCTCACAGACAGCGCGCTGGAAGGTTTTATCGGCAATGCGCTTGATGCGGCGTTGAAACGCGAGGCCATCGCCGAAAGCGGACTGTCGCAAACGGCGCTCGATGACATCGCTTCGATTAACGCGCCGTTTGAATCCTACCGTCCCGACCGGGAAGCGGAAGACGCGCAGCTCGGCGTGCAGGACCGAATCGAAACCGCGCTGCCGGCGGCGCTCACCTATATGCTGCTCGTCATCATTTTCGGCGTCGGCAACCTGCTCCTCACCAACACAATTGAAGAGCGTTCAAACAAGATTGTCGAGATCCTTTTATCTTCCGTCACGGCGGGCGAGCTTATGATGGGCAAGCTGATCGGCATTGGCGCTGTGGGTCTCACCATGCCGGTGATCTTCCTGATCGGCGGCGTTTTCGGTTTGGGCTTTTTGCCGTCGTCCGGAGAAAGCCTCGCCGAGCCGGTCATTGGGGCGCTGTTCTCCTCGCCGCTCTTGTTGATCTATCTGTTTTATTTTTTCTGCGCCTATACGATTTTCGCCATGATTTTTCTGGCCATCGGCGCCGTTTCGAATTCTCTGCAAGACGCCCAGTCCTATATGGGGCCGGTCATGCTGCTGGTTTTTGCGCCGCTGCCCTTCATGATTATGGTTTTCCAAAACCCGAACGGGTTTGTCGCGTCCATGCTGACATGGATCCCGATCTATACGCCCTATGCGGTGATGATGCGCGCTGCGGCCGATCCGCCCTTGTGGGAAATACTGGGTGCAACAGCGCTGATGCTGGTCTTCGCCATTGTGTTGATGCGGGTCATGGGGCGCATTTTCCGCAACGCCATCCTGCAGTCATCGCCGCCCAAAGCGCGCGATGTGTGGAAACTCGCCTGGCGCGAAGGCGTTTGAGGCGCAAACAAGCATGAACATCACAATCCGGCGTCGCCGCTTATGAGTTGATCAAATTTGAGCAGGCGCTTAGCGGATTTTATATTTAAAGATCTCGCCGTCGCGGGTTCCCGCTGACGCGGGGGCCGCCACGGCGATGATCGAATCTTTGAAACCGACCGCGCGCGCGAGGATGTGCATCATTTCGATATTAGGGTTGAGTAAGGCCGCGCCCGTTTCAGCGCGGCTCAGCGTCGGCCTTGTAAATAAACTTACGGTCGCAATAGCCGCATTCGGCTTCGCCGTCTTCGAGTGAATACCAGACCACCGGATGGCCGAGCGCGCCGCCGCCATTGCAGGATACGCGGCGTTGATTCACATAAATCACTTCCGGGTCTGGCGTCGGGGCCGGCGTTGGCGCTTGCGTGGGTTCGCTCATGAGTGCGGGTCTTTGTTGCGATCTGGTTGTCCTGATCTGAATTGCAGCGGGGCGCGCGTTTCGTCAAGGGCGGGCGCTGCGCGCTGCGGCGGCGGCGCATGTAAGTCATCCTATACAAGCGGCCGGAAAATCTGACGCTCACCAGCCGCGCCGCGCAGTTGACCCGCTTTCGCCCCAGCGCGATAAGCGGGCTTGAGGAGCTTGCTTTTACATGGATTTCAATCCCAACGCAGACTACGCCATAGCCGCGCGCGGCGTGCGCAAAACCTATCGCGCTTCCGGCAAATCACCCCCGAAAGAAGCGCTGAAGGGCATCGATATTCTCGTCAAGCGCGGCTCAATTTTCGGCCTGTTGGGGCCCAACGGCGCCGGCAAATCGACCTTTATCAATATCCTTTCCGGCCTGGTGATGAAAACGGCGGGCGAGGTGTCGGTCTGGGGGTTCGACCTTGACCGTAATCCGCGTCAGGTGCGCGCGGCCCTCGGCGTCGTGCCGCAGGAAATCAATATGGATGTTTTCTTCACCCCGCTTGAAGGGCTGGAAATACAGGCCGGCCTTTACGGCGTGCCGAAATCCAAACGGCGCTCCATGGAAATCTTAAAAGCGCTTGGCCTTGATGAAAAAGCCGACGCTTATGTACGCAATCTTTCCGGCGGCATGAAGCGGCGCCTGCTCGTCGCGAAAGCCATGGTGCATTCGCCGCCCATTCTCATTCTTGATGAGCCGACGGCCGGCGTCGACATTGAACTCAGAAAACAGCTCTGGGATTATGTTATGGAGCTGCATGCCCGGGGCGTGACGATTGTTCTGACTACGCACTATCTTGAAGAGGCGCAGGAGCTGTGTGAGGAAATCGCCATCATCCACAATGGCGATGTCGTAGCCTGCGAACCGACGGAAAAGCTGATTTCCTCGCTTGATCGCAAAACCCTGATGGTGACGCCCTCGGAGGAGACCGACGCGGCGCCCGATCTCGGCGCCTTCGAGGTTGAGGTCAAACCCGACGGGCGCCTCGCCATCCCATACCAGCCGAGCAAAACCCAAGTGGCTGAAATCCTTGAACGTCTTTATGCGGCGGGGGTTTCCGTGAAAGACCTGTCGACGGTGGAATCCGATCTGGAAGACGTTTTCCTGGAGTTGACCTATCGCCAGTCCGCCTGAGCAGGACACGGACAAAGGCTGCAAAGTTAGCCGCAGAAAAAGCTTTTGCTTGCGGGCAAGCCTCTCTAGGCTGGGCGCACTGCACGCCAATAGGGGGACGCTATGGTTTTGCGCACGCTGATCGCTCTTTTTTTCTCAATCCTGGCGGGGATTTCCACCGCCGCCGCAGATGACGGCGACGCGATTCTGGTCATGGACGCTTCGGGCTCCATGTGGGGCCAGATTGAAGGGGAGGCGAAGATCGCCATCGCGAAGCGCGTTCTCGGCGATCTGCTGAGCGATTTGCCGCCGGAGCGCCGCCTCGGCCTGATCGCATACGGCCATAACCGTAAAGGCGATTGCGCAGATATCGAGGAACTGGCCGCAGTTGGCGCTGATCGCGCCGCCATCGCCGCGGCTGTCGAGGGGTTGAGTCCCAAAGGCAAAACGCCCATGGCGGATTCCATCAAGCTTGCGGCGGAAAAACTGAAATATACGGAAAACAAGGCGACGGTTATTCTCGTCAGCGACGGCATTGAAACCTGCGCGCCGGACCCCTGCGGCGTCGCCGCCGCGCTGGAACAAGCAGGCGTCGATTTTACCGCGCACGTTATTGGCTTTGACGTAACGGAAGAAAACGACGCCGCGCAGTTGCGCTGCATCGCGGAGAACACCGGCGGCGACTATGTTTCAGCCTCGGACGCCGACGAGCTTTCCGACGCGCTGGAAGAAACCGTCGCCGCCGCGCCGGAAGTTGTAACGGAAACCAAAGTCCGTCTGCGCGCCACAGAACTCGAAGGCGGGCTTGTCATCGAAGAAGGTCTTGAATGGTCTGTGACGCCCGCCGGCGGCGGCGACGCCGTGTTTACTGAGAGCGATGCGGGCGTTGTCGACGCCGTGATTGCGCCCGGCGTTTACGACATAACTGTCACCCGGCCCGCCGACGGTTTGACGGGCGATCAGAAAGGCGTCCGGATTGACGAAAATACGTGGAAAACCGTAACCATCGCCCTGACATTCCCTGTCGAGGCGACGTTGCGCGCCGAACCGGCCGGGGAAGGCGTGGCGGGATCCGTCGTCAAGGTTCACTGGACCGGGCCTGACCGGCGGGGCGATTACATCGCCATCGCTGAAAAAGACGCGGACAACGGCGCCTATATCACTTACGCCTATACGCGCGGCGGCTCACCTGCCGAAATACGCCTGCCGGTGGAGTCCGGCGATTACGAGCTGCGTTACATGCTTGGGCGCCCGATCCGCACGCTCGCCAGCATCAATATGACGGTCACGCCCGCGAGCGCTACGTTGAGCGCTCCCGACACCGCAATCGCCGGGTCGGAAATTTCTGTCGAGTTTACAGGACCGCCCGCCGGTTCCGGCGACTGGGTCACCATCGTTGCGCCGGATGCGGCGGATAACAAATACACCAGCTATCACTATACAAGAAGCGGCAGTCCTGCGACCATCCGTATGCCGCTTGAAGCCGGCGAATATGAATTGCGTTTTGTACAGAATAATACAAAAGTTCTGGCGCGCCGCCCCATAACCGTCACCGCCGCCTCGGCGTCAGTCAGCGGTCCGCAAACGGCGGTTGCAGGCGAGGAAGTCCAGATTGAATTTACAGGACCGGAGCCCGCCTCCGGCGACTGGATAACGGTAACGGCGCCGGATGCGCCGCCGAAGAAATACAACGACTATCATTACACGCGAAGCGGCAGCCCGGCGACGGTGCGCATGCCGCTTGAGCCAGGCGAATACGAAATTCGGTTCGTGCAGGGCAATTCGAAAGTCATCGCGCGCCAGCCGATTACGGTGACGCAAGCGACGGCGACGCTTTCCGCGAATGATACGGCAGTCGCTGGCGAGACCGTCAGCGTGGACTTTACGGGACCGGAGCCGGCGTCCGGCGACTGGATTACCGTGATCGCGCCGGACGCGCCGGATAACAAGTTCACCGATTATGAGTATACGAAAAGCGGCAGTCCCGCGCAGATCCGTATGCCGCTCGACGCCGGCGAATACGAGATCCGATTTGTTCAGGCTAATAAAAAGGTGCTTGCGCGCCGGCCGATTACAGTGACGCCGGCCAGCGCCACGCTAGACGGACCGTCATCCGCCAAGGCTGGCGAGACAATCGAAATCGCCTTCACCGGTCCGCCGCCGGGGCAGGGCGACTATGTGGCTATTTCCAAGAAAGGCGCTCCCGACAACAAATATGAAAATTACGCCTACACAAAAAGCGGCAGCCCGCTGCGTTTGCGCGCTCCCAAGGAGCCCGGCGAGTACGAGCTGCGGTTTGTTCACGGCTACAAGAAAGTGCTGACGCGCGCGCCGATTACGGTGACGTCGGCGGAGGAGTAACCCTCTCCGCCGCCTCCTCCGCAGGCCGCCAGGGCCGCGTCGCATGGCTGAGTTGCATGGCGTGTTTTCGGAGCGCATCCGATACGATTTTCGGATCGCCTTTGAGGGCGGCCGGCGGTATCGGCGGCCCGAAGGTGATCCGGTAGGTCTTGCCCTTTTTGTTCAACAGCTCATGGAACAGCGTGATATCACGCAATTCCTTGTTCAGTTTCCAGAACCAGTAATAAAGCCAGGAATTACGCATCTCGATATGCGCCGGAACGATCGGGCAATCATATTTGCGTGCGAAAATCGCTGGCGAGGACAGCCAATCCTGTTCGGTAAGCTGCTTGTCGTCATCCATGAAAGCGAGGCGGCCGGAGGGAAAGAGAACGACACAGCGTTCGTTCTGAAACGCCTTGATGGCGCTTGTCAGCGTTTCGCGAGAGCGCAGCATCGTGCGCTTTTGCGCCACCCATTCAACGGGGATGATCATCTCTTCCAGACGGGGCGCGGCGCGAATGGCGTCGCGGTTGGCGAAGAAAATCATATCCGGCCGGCGGTCTTTGAGGGCGTCAAACATTGCCACGCCGTCCGGAATGCCGGTAGGGTGGGTTGCGGCAATCAGGACACGTCCTTTTTCCGGCACATGTTCCAGCCCCGTTGCATCAATGTTTAAGTGCAAGAGCGCGCTGACCTCTTGCATGACCTCAAAACCTGAAAGGTCCGCAATCTTGTCGGCCAGCCTGACCGCGGGCCCGTGCAGAAGAAGCGGATATAAGATTGCGCGATAAAGCGGCCACAATGGCGAGGCGATCAGCTTTTGCGCGCGCTCTTCTATCAGGATGTCGACGATGTGCTTGTCGGCGTCTGCATCCGGAATGGCGTGGCTGTCGTTTTGTGGCATCGGGCGTCGTGACCGGGCGGTTGCGAAAAACCGCTACATACGCCTGTTCCGCTTCCGGCTCAAAACGGAAAGGGTTTTTGTGCGCTCGTTCGACTTACGCCAGATGGCCGGGCGCATCATCCGGCGATGTATCGAGGGGCTGGCTGGCGATCTGCAGAGCCAGGAAAGCGCTCGCCATCATCAGCGCAACCGCCGCCGGGCCGCCGCCATTATTGCCCAGCCAGGCGCCGACAATCGCCACAAGCGCAATCAGCAAATACGGTGCTGGCGGCGGGTCTTCATAGCGAATACGGACAACGAAAAGCCCTGTTGCTGCGATCAGAAGCAATACCGACAGAAAATCGAACATGGTTTCCATAGCATTCCGCCCTTCAGCCCGCGAGCCTTGCGCGCCGCGTTTAACAGCTTCTAAAAAAACAGGGTTAATGAACACAAAGACAGGCTTTTCACCAAAAATTGCCCGCCGGGATTGTGGTCATCGGCAAATTTTGCGGCTAAGAGCGTGATGCGCATTGGCGGCGATGCTGTGCATGCGCGCCCTCATCATGGTGAGGTTTCGGGAGGAAATGAATGAGCCTATCAGCAACGGCGGCGCCCGCGACAAAAAAGCGTGGGGCCCGCTGCTTCGAAGATCGTGCGCCGGCCAGTCTGGCGAATCTAACAGCCTCGGCGCTCTATGAGCTGGCGGTGCAGCGCGGTGAGGGCGAGATCGCCGCAGACGGGCCGCTGGTCGTGCGCACCGGTGAACATACGGGACGCTCAGCGCAGGACAAATTTGTCGTCCGGGGCCCGGAAACGGATAAGTCGGTATGGTGGGACGCCAACAAGGCGATGACGCCAGACGCGTTCGATGCGCTCTATCGCGACATGCTCGACTATGCTGACGCGCGCGATCTTATAATGCAGGACCTTGCCGGCGGCGCAGATCGCAAATACGGCATAAAAGTACGCGTTTTTACCGAATATGCCTGGCATGGCCTGTTCATTCAGCATTTGCTGGTGCGCCCGCCCATGAATGAGCGCCCTTCGGTTTCCGGCGAAGGCGAGCCGGACTTCACTGTCGTGGATTTGCCGGGTTTTGCAGCCGACCCGGAACGTCACGGCTGCCGTTCAAAAACCGTGATCGCGGTGGATTTCACGCGCCGTCTCGTACTGATCGGCGGCACGTCCTACGCCGGCGAGATGAAAAAATCGGTATTCACGATCCTGAATTATCTGCTGCCCGAAGAGGGCGTCATGCCCATGCATTGTTCCGTCAATGTGGGCGACGGCGCCAATGCGGCGATATTTTTCGGGTTGTCGGGCACAGGGAAAACCACGCTTTCCGCGGACCCTAATCGCACGCTGATTGGCGATGACGAACATGGCTGGGGGCCAAACGGTCTGTTTAATTTCGAAGGCGGCTGCTATGCGAAAATGATCCGCCTGTCTGCGTCAGCGGAGCCGGAAATTTTCGCCACGACCCGGCGCTTCGGCACGGTGCTGGAAAATGTCGTGATGGACCCGGCGACCCGCGAACTCGATCTCGATGATGCAACGCTGGCCGAAAATTCGCGCGGCGCCTATCCGATCCACTATATTCCAAACGCCAGTCTCGACGGGGTGACGACGCATCCCAAGAACATCATCATGCTGACCTGCGACGCCTTCGGCGTTATGCCGCCGATTGCGCGGTTGTCGCCCGCGCAAGCCATGTACATGTTTTTGTCCGGCTACACAGCCAAAGTGGCCGGGACTGAAAAAGGCCTGGGGAACGACCCCGAAGCGACATTTTCAACCTGTTTCGGGGCGCCCTTCATGCCGCGCCATCCGTCGGAATACGGCGCCCTTTTGGGTAAGCTGATCGACAAACATGACGTCCATTGCTGGCTCGTCTCGACCGGGTGGACGGGCGGGCCCCATGGCGTTGGAAAGCGCATGCCCATCAAGGAAACACGCGCCCTGTTGACGGCCGCGCTGAATGGTTCCTTGAACGATGCGCCCATGCGCAAGGACGACGTTTTCGGTTTTGACGTTCCATCAAGCGTTCCCGGCGTCGATGAACGCATTCTCAATCCACGCAACACCTGGGAAGACGCCGCCGCCTATGATGCGCAGGCGGCGAAACTCGCGGCGATGTTTGTTGAGAATTTCAAGGTCTATGAGCCTTATGTGGACGACGCGGTGAAAAAGGCGGCGCCGGCGGCTTAATTCTGCAATCGGAATATTGGTTCGGGCGAAAGGGTAGCAAAGGCCGGATTATGCGCGTCCCGGCTGCGCCAGAACAACGAGGTTGCCGTCCGGGTCGCGCAACCGGACGAGGCTGACGCTGTCTGCCGGCTCGATGGCCGGCGGCGCCATGCCGGCTTCAGTAAGCCGCTCATGCTCTTTTTGCAGTGCGCTCACAATCAATGTCATTGTGCCCCGGCCCGCATCGCCGGGGTTTTCAAACAACTGAAAACCGGCCTGCTTTTCATGACGCCATTCAACAAGACCGTTCATGGGGCGCGCGTCCGGCGCGCGGCCGAATAATGTCTGAAACCATTTGGCGCTATTGACGATATCGCTGCAACTTAATTGCGCATAGATTTTTTCAATGGCCACAGGCGGCGCCTTTTGCGGTTAAGCGGTCTCGTCACCTGATAACCTCGCCTTGCGCGAAAAGTTCCAAACAGGGATTGGAGCAACTGCGCCAGGCTTTAAGAGCGATGTTTACAGCAGGGACGGGTTAAACCGTCGTATCGACGCGCGGCGGAAGTTCGCCGTCATCGTCGCCGTCTGACCGCATGCCTTCGCCCGGCCCGCTTGACACTGTCACCATGGCTGCGCGCAAGACGCGCTCGCCAATCGTGAAACCCGATTGCGCCACATCGACCACGTGACCGGACGGAATATCCGCATGCGGAATTTGGGCGACCGCCTGGTGGAGGTTGGGATCAAATTTCTCGCGCTCCGGAAAAATCCGGTTGACGCCGTGCCGCGCCAGCGTGCCAAGCAGCTCTTTTTCGGTCATCCGCAAGCCGTCCACCAAATTGTTGACCGAAGCATCCTCACTGTCGCCTGCGGCGCGCAACGCGCGTTCAAAATTATCAAGCACGCTGATCAAGTCGCGCGCAAAAGCCGAAATCGCATATTTGCCTGCGTCGGCTTTCTCGCGTTCGGCGCGGCGGCGCGTATTTTCAAGTTCGGCCGCGAGGCGTAAAACCTTGTCATTGAGACTGGCGATTTCCTCTTTCGCGGCAACGAGCGGGTTTTGCTTCGGCGCATCGCCGGTTGTCTCGTCGGCAAGATCGTCTTCGCCTAGCTGTTCCGGATCGTCGAAAAGGTTTTCATCGGCGCCGGGCGTTGAATCGGGTCGTTCACTCATAGGTCTCGCTCAGAACTGCGTTATGTGATGGGAAACTTGATCGATGGCCATGTACGCGCGGGCGCAGCTTATTTCAACATCCGCGAGAGGACTTCAGCCGTGTAATCCACAATGGGGACAACCCTGGCGTAATTCAGGCGGGTCGGGCCGATGACGCCCAGAACCCCTACAATCTGGCGTTTTTCGTCGCGATAGGGGGCCGTGATCACAGATGAGCCCGAGAGTGAAAAAAGCCGGTTTTCCGAGCCGATAAAGACTTTGACGCCTTCCCCGTCCCGGGCGGCCGTCAGCAGTTCTATGACCTCGCGTTTCTTTTCAAGGTCGTCGAGCAGCATCCGGACCCGCTCAATATCCTGCGCCGTTTCGTCCAGCAGGTGGCCGCGGCCGCGCACAACCATGGTCCAGTTGTCGTCGCCGGAAAGGCGGGCGACGCCGTCGCGCACCAGCCGCGCGGTCAGTTCATCCAGTTCAGCCCGGTTAGACTCCACTTCGTCGATTATATGCGTTCGGGTTTCGGACAGCGATCGTCCCCGAAGCCGCGCATTCAGATAATTGCCAGCCGCGATCAGCGCAGAGGGCGGCAGATCATCGGGCGCGTCGATAATCCGGTTTTCAACCCGGCCGTCTTCAAACACCATGATGACAAGCGCCTGACCGGGGCTGGTTTTGACGAATTCGATCTGGCGCATGGGCGAATCCGATTTTTGCGTCACGATCAGACTTGCGGTTTGCGTCAAGCCGGAAAGGCGCGACGCCGCAGCCTCCAGAAGCGTTTCAGCGCTATTGGTTTCATTCGACTCAGTTTCAATTGCGCGCCTTTCTTCAGGCGACAGATCGCCGACCTGCATCAGACCATCGACAAACAGCCGGAGGCCCAGCTCGGTCGGCAGGCGCCCGGCGGAAACATGCGGCGCATGAAGTAAACCCAGATCCGTCAGATCCGCCATCACGTTACGGATCGTCGCGGCGGAAACAGCGATACCGGTATCATGGCTCAGCGTGCGCGAGCCCACCGGTTCGCCGGTGGATAGATATGTCTCCACAAGGCGGCGAAAAATTTCGCGCGAGCGAACGTCAATGTCGTTGAGTGCGATCATAATCAGCCAGAACGGTGCTTCCAGAACTACCGTAAAAGTAATGCACTTAGCGTTCCGGGCAAGAGCCATTGCGTCTGGCGGTTTTCTTATTGCGCTTTTCTATAGGCGCGAGGTCGACAGCGCCGCGCCGCAGGCGTAGGAAGGCGCGTTTTCCAAGGAGATTTTCATGAGACCGTCTGGCCGCGCCTTTAACGAACTTCGCCCTGTTTCCTTTGAAACAGGCGCCGTCAAGCATGCCGAAGGATCGTGTCTCATCAAGTTTGGCGACACGCATGTCTTGTGCACCGCGAGCTGGGATGAAACCACTCCGCCCTGGTTGCGCGGTTCCGGGCGCGGCTGGGTGACGGCCGAATACGGCATGCTCCCACGCTCCACGAATGAGCGCATGCGCCGCGAAGCGAAAAACGGCCAGTCCGGCCGCACGCAGGAGATTCAGCGCCTGATCGGCCGATCCTTGCGGGCTGTGGTCGATCTGAAAACGCTCGGCGAGCGCCAGATCCTGATTGATTGCGATGTTATTCAGGCGGACGGCGGCACACGCACGGCGTCAATCACCGGCGCATGGGTTGCGCTCAATCAGGCGTGCGCATGGGCGTTACAGCAGGGGATTATCAAATCATCCCCGATCCGGGAGTCTGTTGCGGCGATTTCATGCGGTCTGGTCGCCGGCGCGCCGTCGCTCGATCTTGATTACGATGAGGATTCAACGGCGCAGGCCGACGCCAATTTCGTCATCACCGGTTCAGGCGGCCTGGTGGAAATTCAGGCGACCGCGGAGGGCGATCCGTTTACGGATGAACAGTTTCAGGCATTGCTGGCGCTCGCCAAGGAGGGCTGTTCCACGCTCTCCCGCCATCAGGCCGAGCTTTCCGCCTGACGGAAAATAATGCTAGAACGCATTTTCACAACGTCAGCAACGTAAGAAGAAATATTCGTTCATGCAGGATCAGCAGCCCGCGCCGCCGCAGCAAGAAGACAGTGAAACAGGTGAAACGCCGCCTGAACAGACAGATGCGGGCGATACCGCGCCAGACGGGGGCGGGCAGGCTGAAGCCTCGCCGGAAGACGCCGTTCCCCCCACAGCCGGCGCCCCCGCAGCCGAGGACGCCCCGCCTGTAGAACTTGAAGATGAACTGATCAACGTCGCCAGCATGCGCGATCGCGCGCTGGAGCTTTGGGATGGCTTCCAAAATCAGATGTTGACGATGGGCGTTGCGATTGAAGCGGCGATTCTCGTTGCGGCCATTATTCCCGCGGCTTTTTTCGGACCGCGCCTGCGCAAGATTATCCAAAACCAGGTCGCGCCGCGCGCGCCCTATGGCGTGCTGCGCCGGGCTGCAAACGCGTTCGCGCATCTGGCGACCCCGATCGCCCTTTATATTTTCCTGCAAGCGGCGGTCGTGGCGCTGCAGACGGCAAACAGCTCTACCGGTCTTATATCCGCCGGGGTCAGCCTTTTAACGGCGTGGATTGTCATTCGGCTGGTCACGCTCGTCATTCGCTCGCCATTCTGGTCGAAGGTTGCGTTTTACGTGGTGTGGCCCATTGCGGCGCTCGATGCGTTCGGGGTTCTCGACGATGTCGTGCGCCAACTCGACGCTTTCGCCTTCCCTATCGGCGAGAGCGAAAACGGCGTGCAGCAGCGATTTTCCGCACTCGATTTTGTGCGTACGCTTTTCATCTTCGGCGTGCTGTTCTGGGGCGCGCGCCTCATCAATACGCTGATTACCGGGCGCATCAACGCAATCGATGAACTGACCGTTTCGTTCAAGGCGCTGTTGGCTAAAATTCTCGATGTGTTGCTGCCGATTGTGGCGCTGGTCGCGGCCCTGCAGATCGTCGGTTTTCCTTTCGGCACGCTTGCGATTTTCGGCGGCGCCATCGGTCTTGGCATCGGTCTTGGCATGCAGCGGACCGTGTCGAATTTCTTCGCGGGCTTTACCCTGATCGCCGACAAGTCGATCAAACCCGGCGATGTCATCGAAATTGACGGCGCTTATGGCTGGGTGACGCAAATGAATGCGCGATACGTTTCGTTGCGCACGCGCGACGGCACCGCCTATCTCGTCCCGAATGATCGTTTTATCGAAGAGGGCGTTGTCAACTGGTCGCATGACGACCGCGTTGTGCGCCTGCATGCGCCGTTCGGCGTTTCCTATAATACGCAGGATTTGCGCACGCTGGCGCGGCGCGCCGAAGAAACCGCGCTCACCATCGACCGCGTTTTGAAGACGCCGGCGCCGCGCTGCAACCTGATGGAATTCGGCGACAGCTCCATCAATTTCGATTTGCGCTTCTGGATCAATGATCCCGCGAACGGCACCAAGAACGTCACCAGCGACGTCATGATGGCGATCTGGGATCTCCTGGCTGAAATGGACATTGAGGTGCCGTTTCCGCAACGCGATCTGCATATCAAGTCTGCGGCGGAAGGGCTTAGAATTGGCGTCGATTCTCAGGGTTCGCCGTCATCAAAGCCGCGTGAAGAGTGATTTAAGTGAAATTTCGGGCGTTGCAGCAGGGACGCCGCGGTTGTATTATTGTCTGGGGCGATGATGTTTTCACCGGGAGACGCAACCATGTTTCGATTATTGACGTTAGGCGGGGCCGCGCTTGTTATGCTCGCCGCCTGCGCAACACCAACGCCGTACGGCCCTGCATCGACGGGCGGCGGCTATGGATTTTCCGATCAACGCATTGAAGAAAATCGCTACCGCATCACGTTTCGCGGAAATTCGCTGACCTCCAGAGAGACTGTCGAAAACTCGTTGCTCTTCCGCGCCGCCGAACTGACGCTTGACCGCGGCTATGACTTTTTCATTGCTGTGGAGAACGACACCGAAATGAGCACAAGCTATCGCAGTTCGGGGCCGGCGTTTTACGGACGCTACGGCTATGGCCGTCCTTTCCATCGTCCCTATTACGCATTTCCGTATTATGCGTACGGATTTGGCTGGGGGTCTCCGTATGATGACTATTACACGCGGGAGATTACGCGCTATTCTGCGGTGACATTCATTGTCATGTATCGCGGCTCAAAGCCTGACGACAATCCGCAGGCGTTCGATGCGCGCAGCGTTTTGAACAATCTGGGCCCGATCGTTCTTGGCGATCAGGCCGGGGCTTCACGCTACTAGGCTGGAATTTCCGGACTTTAAGGTCAGACAGCGCGGAGAATTTGGTCGTCGCCCGTCTGATCTCCCAGCTTGTCATAAACGACGACGAAGCCGCGCGCCGTGTGGCGCATAATCACCCCGCGGCGCCGCCCTACGTGAATAGCCGATCCAACTTGTGGGCGGCGCGGCGCGTCTACGGAAACGCCGTTTACAGACGTATCGACAATTTTGACGAAAAGCGAAGTTCCATCGGCAAGGCGGCAAACTGTTCTGGCGGCGCCGGCGCCGTGCCGTGGAGATCCGCGCCGGTCGTCAAGCCCCTCGGCGAAATCCGGATTCGCGCGCAGGATCAGCTGTTCGATCAATACGGCGCGCCGCCGCCGCGACAGAATAAACGATGTGGCGAATCCATCGGGAAAAGTGCGCGCCACCGTGCTTTCGATAACATCGATGCCGTCGATGGAGATTACGGCCGCATCACCCACAACCACCTTCGCATCACAGATTAGCGCCATATCGCCCGGCGAAATGTTTAACAGGCGGCCATCATGTTCTTCAGTGGCGTTAATGGTGATGCGCGCCGGCATATCCAGGCTGATCCGGCGGTATCGACGGGCTTCGGTTTTGAACATCGTATGGTTGTCCCAAATTGCTTAATTGCGCCACGGCGTTGCAATCTAGCGGCCAGCCGCAAATCCTTTTCTAAACGGGCCGCGAAAATTTTATTATGTTTGAAAACAAATTCGGCGCCTCGCGTGCGCGTTTGCAGTTCCGTCAGGGGTTTGTATGGTTAACAAAATAGCTGCGGCGGTTTCATAAAACGGAGTTTTTCATTCATGATCAGATTTCTTTTTTGCGCTGCGGCAGCATCGCTCGCCGCGAACTCGGCCTCGCTGGCGCAGGATGACCCTTTTCTCTGGCTTGAAGAGGTGGAAAGCGAAAAAGCCCTTGATTGGGTAAAGGCCCAAAACGCGCGCTCACAGGCCGAACTTGAAGCCGACCCGCGTTTCGACGCAATGCTTGAGGAGGCGCTGTCGGTGCTGACTTCGCAAGCGCGTTTGCCTCTCGGCGAGATTCAAAACGGCGCTGTTTATAATTTCTGGCAGGATGACGATCACGTTCGCGGCCTATGGCGCCGGGCCAGCGTAGAGAGCTATCGCGCCGGTGAGCCCGATTGGGAAATCCTGATCGATTTTGACGCGCTCGCCGCAAGGGAGGACCGCAACTGGGTGAGAGGCGCTACGGTCTGTCTGTCGCCCGCTTACGTTCATTGCATGGTCGAACTTTCTGACGGGGGCAAGGACGCAGGTCTGTGGCGTGAGTTCAATACGCAAACGAAAGAATTCGTCGAAGGCGGCTTTTTTATACCGGAAGCGAAAAGCGGCGTCGCCTGGGTTGATAGCGACACGCTTTTGGTCGGAACCGACTGGGGCGAAAATTCGCTCACCAGTTCCGGTTATGCGCGCGAAGTCAGGCGCGTGCGCCGCGGCGACGGTCTTGATGAGGCGCAAACTGTACTGCGCGTGAATGAGGACGATGTGGCGGCGACGCCCGTTGTCTATCGCGACGGCGGCGCGCCCTATGAATTCGTGCAGCGCGGACAATCGTTTTTTGAGCGGGAGTTTTTCCTCGCACAGGACGATGGGAACACGACGAAACTCCCCTTGCCGTTGAATGCAGATATTCAAGGCATGCTTGACGGCCGTGTGATATTTTTCCTGCGCGAGGTATGGAATTTCAAAGAGGAGACGTATCCGCAAGGCGCCGTTGTTGCTTATGATCTGGAAAATGAGCGTGCGGAACTGGTCATGAGCGCCGCTGACAACGAGTCCATTGAATCCGTTGGCATCGGCAAATCCAGCATCATCATTCAGTATCTTGACGACGTATCAGGCGCGGCCGTGCGTCTGATGCGCGATCCGGAGCAGGGAACATGGAACGCAGCGCCAATCCCATTACCCGAAAACGGCGTCGTATCCCTCGTTTCATCGGGCGGCGGCACCGATGACGCCCTGTTTTCCTTCGAAAGCCTGACCACGCCGGACTCGCTATATTTTGTTGACGCCGGCAAGGACGGCGAGGTCCGGAAAATCATGGATACGCCGCCTTTTTACGATGCGACCGGCGTTGTGGTGGAGCAACGCTTTGCAACGTCAGCTGACGGAACAAAAGTTCCCTATTACATCATGGCGCAGGATTCAGTGTTGAAAGAAGGTGACGCGCCGACGGTTCAGTACGCTTATGGCGGTTTTTTATCGGCAACGCTGCCGGTCTATTACAGCGACCCATCCCGCCCGCAGCATGGCGCGCTTGCCGGGCTTATGTGGGTGAAGCGCGGCGGCGTCTTGGTGCTTTCCAACATTCGCGGCGGGTCTGAATATGGGCCGCGCTGGCATCAGGCGGCGCTGAAGGAAAATCGCCAGCGCGCCTTTAACGACTTTATTGCGATCTCGGAGGATTTGATCGAAACCGGCGTCACCAGTCCAGAAAAGCTCGGCGCCATCGGTCGTTCCAATGGCGGGCTTTTGATGGGCGCTTTGTTAACGCAGCGCCCGGACCTTTATGCGGCGCTCGATATCGGCGTGCCATTGTTCGATATGCAGCGTTATAACAAATTACTCGCGGGCGCGTCGTGGATGGGCGAATACGGAAACCCGGATATTCCGGAGGAATGGGCGTATATTTCAGAATACTCGCCCTACCAAAAACTTGAAGCCGACAAGAACTATCCGAAAGTCCTGTTCTATACGTCCACCAAGGACGACCGGGTGCATCCCGGTCATGCGCGAAAGGCCGCGGCGAAAATGGACGCGCTTGGCTATGATTTTTTCTATTACGAAAATATCGAAGGCGGCCACGGCGGCACGGCCAATCAGGACCAGCTCGCTTATCGCACGGCCCTTGAATATGCATATTTTGCGACAATGCTGATGGAGGCGGACCAGTGAACGGCGTAACGGCTACGCTCATGCACCGAGCATGGCGCAAGGTCGACATAAAGCTTTCCATCGAAGGCGAATTGCACGTCTTGCGGTGGCGCCGCAGCACTTTTGTGGATGAAGTTTTCTTTGACGATCGCCGGGTGGCGACCGCAAAAGGTCTTTTCAATCGCGAAACGATTTACGGCCTGAGGATCGGCGTTGAAAACGGAAACCGGCTGCAGCTGGTTTTCATGATTGACGGTCAGCCGGACTGGAGCGACTGGTCCGGCGATATGCGCCCGCGCGGCGTACGCCTTGAAACAGAAGGGGAAGCGTTGATCGCCATCGGTTCGCTTGGGCCGGATCGAATGCAGCCGTTTCGCGAGCTTTATGATCGCGCCGTCAAGGCGATAGGCCTTTCATAACGCGCCAAGCCGCTTTAGCGTATCGCGCGCAATAAAGACATAAAGGGGCGGCTATGGCCTGGTGGTTTGGAATAAAGCTTTGGAAACGGGTTTTTCTGGGTCTTGTTCTCGGCGTCGCTTTCGGACTTCTTGTCTCCCAAACAATGTCGCCCGAAGCGGGCGAGGCGCTGCTCGCCAAGGTCAGGGTGATTGGCGATGTCTTTATCCGCCTGATACGGATGATTGTCGTCCCGCTCGTTTTCTTCACACTTGTCGCAGGCATCTATGCCATGGGCGATCCGAAAAAGCTCGGCACGATCGGCGTGAAAGCGTTTTTGCTCTATCTCGGCACAACGTTTTTCGCCAATCTTATCGGCTTGAGCATGGGATTGTTGTTTCGTCCCGGCGAAGGCGTGAATCTCGGGGGCGCGGAGCCGCGCCCGCTTGCAGGCGAAGCGCCGAGCCTTGGCGAACGCCTGATGGGCATCATTCCTGAAAACCCTTTCGCGGCGCTGGTCGAAGGCGATATTCTCGCCGTGATTTTCTTCGCCCTGCTGCTCGGCGTCGGCCTGTTGATGGCGCGCGAAGCGGGCGAGGCGGCCGGCCGTTTTTTCGAGGCGACGGCGGAAGGCATTCTTAAAGTCACGCATATCATCATGGAGCTTGCGCCTTTCGGCGTGTTTGGATTGATCGCTTACGTCGCGGGCACACAAGGGATCGCGACCTTCACCGCAATCCTCAGCTTGACGATTGCGGTTTATCTCGGCTGTGCGCTGCACATGCTGATTGTCTATGGCGGGCTTGTGCGGATCATTTTGAACTTGCCGTTTGTCGATTATTTCCGTGGAATTCTCGACCCGATGATGGTCGCCTATTCAACATCGTCATCGTCCGCGACATTGCCGGTCACTATTCGCGCCGCCACGGAAAACCTCGGCGTTAGAAAATCCGTCGCCGGTTCCGTCCTGCCGCTGGGCGCGACGATAAATATGGACGGGACGTCGCTTTATCTCGGCATTCTCGCGCTCTTTACGGCGCAGGCCTTCGGTTATCAGCTCGACCCGCAGCATTATCTGATGATTGCGCTGACCTGCGCACTGGTGTCCATCGGCGCCGCCGGCATTCCGTCAGCATCGTTGTTTCTCCTGTCGATCGTACTCGGGGTCTTTGACGTCAGCCCCGAACATATAGCACTCGTCATCGGCTTTATCTTTCCGTTCGACAGGCTGCTTGATATGATGCGGACCGTAACTAACGTTACTGGCGACACGGCCGTCGCGACCGCCGTCGCCAAATGGGAAGGCGAACTGGATGAAGAGGTCTTCAGACAAAAGCCACTCTCTTGATACCGCAGGCGCGTGAATATGACCGGTCCGTTCCTGCTTGGAGAATTTGCGGCGTGAAAAAAATGAGATGTCCAATAATATTCAGGAATTGCGGCTTGCTTTTCTTTTAAGTCCGCGAGAATTCGCCAGGCTGATTGGCGTTTATCCGGACTACGTATCGCGGCTGGAAAGTGGCGAAAGACCGTTGACGGATTTATGGATAGACGCCATCGCAAAAGCGCTGGACGTGCCGCGTGCGATGATTACCGATCCGGACGCAAAAATCGACGCCAAGGCTTGCCACGCGCATCGGCCGACCATCACGGCGCCGGTGCTGTGCCCGATCGCCGCGCGCTATGGCGTTCTGGCGCTTGTCGCGAAAATGGGTGGCCTAAGACGCGCCGAAGCGCTTGACGAAGACAAGCTGGCGGACGCCGTGCAAAATCTGGTCGCCTATGTGGATGACAGAACACCGGGCTTGCCGGGCGAGCATAAGGAAGATGTGCGGGCTAATCGTCTTTTGAAAGGTCTTCAAATAACCGCTTTAACAATTCTTCAATCCTGTGAGGCCGATCTTCCGGAAGACTTTCACCGCCAGCTTGAGATTGCCGCCCGGGGCGCACATGCGCTGCTTGAGGCTTTTTCGAATGTTGACGAGACGGCTCAGCTCCCGGGAATATGACGATATTCCCCCGTTGTTTCGGGAAAATGTTCAAAAGCCGGCGGTAAAGCGTTTCCGCGCGCTTTTTTTCGTCATCTCCCAAGACTCTCTCCCCTCTCAAGAGATGGACTGCAGACGCATTCCATCCGTTCTTTTTTATTAACCTATACTTTGCACAAGGCAAGCGCCTTCTTTCACCATCTTTGGCCGGCCTGTGACTTTTCTTGGGTCCGGTTACAAAATAACAGGATTGTTTCGCTCCCGGATGAAACTGGTCCCGCCCGAGGCGCGCCACCCTTATTAACCTATGTTGATAAAAAGGTAACGGGCTATTCATAAGTTAATACACGGATGATCAGCATAATGACGCCATAGTAAGGACTCCCTCCAAAATAAATTAAGTCAAGATTAACCGCTTCGCCGTCTCCTTGGTTCGCCAGAAGGCTACCTAGCGAAGGAGAAAAGCATGGCGAGGAAAGATTTGCGCAAAGAGCAGATTGAACTGTTGCGTTTCGAAAAGAAAATAATTGAAGCCGCTAAAGAAAAAGCTGCAGGCAAACCGATTAACAAGGCGCCGCTCCTAGCGGGCGTAGCAGCATTGACAACCGCCGGCGCCAGCGCGGCCGAGAAGCTGAACAGCGATGCGCCGATGCAAATGGCGGCCGACATTCAAGCCGCCGCCGGGGCGCAGGCGGCGGGCGATGCATGGCTTGTTCAGCTTGCGCATGTTGTCACCAACAGTCACAATGTCATTCAGAATCTTGCTGAACAGGGCGCTTTCCTGTTTTTCCAAGCTGGCGGCGGGACGCCAAAGAAACCCATTAAGGAGACGGTCGTATCTCTGCTGACGAATGGACTGTTCTGATACGATACGGCGCATTCCTGTTTTCAGGAATTGTGCTGGTCTTTCTTTCGGGGTCCAAAAACCTGAAACTGGCGGCGATGATCATCGCCGCCGATTGGGTCGTCAGTAACGCCTTATATTATTTTTTGAGCGACTCTGCGGTCAACGTGATTGCGCCAATGAATATCGTTGTGCTGGGTTTGTTTTATACGCTCTGGCGGTCCGAGCGGCTGAACGGCGCATTTATTCACAAGATTTTTTTCGGCTATTATTGTCTTTATCTTGTTGTGAATCTCTGGCATCTGCTGGGGCGTTTCTTTTTCCCCGAGACCTTGACGGCGAGCTACTATTTTTCGCTAGCCGCATCCAATGGCGTATTTATCCTGATCGTCGCCACCTTATGGCTGTTCGGCGTACTGAAGTTTCTCGATAATAACGCCAAAGGCGGGCTGATGGGTGTTTATCAGCGAAATATCGGAACATGGCGGCGCTGGTTTGGCCGGTAGAACCGCCCGCGAAAATAACGCCAGCGCAGTCGCGTCGGTATTTATCGTTCATATGTTGGCGTGAACCATCTGGCGGGAGGGCTCGGAATCATCCGTAGCCTCCTTATTATTTCTCTTATCGCTGACTTCGCGCTCTAGACCGCGGCGGATCAGCGCCCGTATCGCCGCCGCGCGTGAGGGAAGTCGGTTTTCAAACCGCCATTCGTCAATCGCCTGCATTTCCTCCAGGCTGAGATGGATTTGAGGTTTGAGCGTGCGTTTCGACATATTGCCCTCCACAGCCCCCTGGCCGGGTTATTCTCCTCGTACGTAACAGCTATAGGGTAAGGCTTCTCCATCATATGATGCCTTGTGCTGCGCGCTAGTCAGGCCTAAGCCCATTAAATGGATAAGGCTTCATTTGATTGTACGTCATGTAAGTTACGGCCGCTGGAATGCTTTCAGCCCGTAGACTCTGAGATATTGAAATTCATTCGCAACTTTCGGTTGGGAGAGCTGCGCGTTGACGCGGGCGCCGATATCATGGCCCAGGGCGCCAGCGCGGCGCATTTTTATACGCTCTATGAAGGCTGGACGGCGCGGCGGATCACGCTGAAAGACGGGCGTTCGCAGATCACCAATTTCGCCTTGCCGGGGGCGTTGCTGGGCCTGCAGGCGGCGCTTGACCAGGAGATGGATCATTCGGTCGAGGCCCTCACCGACGTGACGCTGTGCGTATTTCCGCGCAGTGATTTCCACCTTTTGCTCGAACGCCAGCCGGAATTGACGTTTCGCATCGTCTGGCAGGCGGCGCGCGAGGAGCATTTTCTTGACGCGAACATTACGGCGGTTGGCCGCAAGACGGCTGACGAACGAATTGCTTATTTATTTGCGTCTTTACATGAACGGGCGGTGCTCTCCGGAATGACCACGCATAATGATCCGCTGGATGCGCCCATCACTCAGCAGCATGTTGCAGACGCGACCGGATTGTCCATCGCGCATACACATCGTGTTGTAAGAATATTTGCGAAAGAAGAACTCATTGCGCCTGACCGGAAGAACATAAAAATCCTGCAGCCTGAGCGTCTGGGCGAGATCGGACAGTTTGAACCGGAACACATGATGCCGCTGGCGTTTTTGTAAAGACGCGCCTTATACACATTACCGGCTGCGATAGCGCAGCATGCCGGGGTGTAGATCGCCGACCTTCTGAACGCCCATCAATCGCATGTCGCGTTCGACTTCGTCGCGCAAAAGGCCCAGCGCGTGCTCGATGCCAGGCTGACCGGCTGCGGCCAGCGCATAAAGATAGAGGCGCCCGCCCGAACAGGCTTTCGCCCCGGCGGCGAGCGCCTTCAGAACATGACTGCCGCGGCGAATTCCGCCGTCCAGGATAACATCCAGGCGGTCGCCCACGGCGTCGGCGATTTCCGCGATCTGATCGAAGGGCGCGCGCGCCCCGTCCAGTTGCCGGCCGCCATGGTTCGACACCATGACGGCGTCAGCGCCCATATCAGCGGCCCGGCGCGCATCCTCCACGCTCATGACGCCTTTCAGGCAAAATGCGCCGTCCCATTGCGCGCGCAAGTCTTCTGCGTCCCGCCAGGTCATGGTCGGGTCGAGCATGCCGGTGAAATAATCCTGCACCGAGACAGGCTTGTCTGACCCTTGCGGGACATAATCCTTCAACTCGCTCAATTCGAATTTTCCGTGTTTTAAAAAATTCAGCGTCCAGCCCGGATGGGTCGCGAAACTGAAAAGGCTTGCCGGCGTCAGTTTCGGCGGCGTGGTGAAGCCCGTGCGAAAATCCCGCTCGCGATTGCCGCCGACGATCGTATCCACTGTCAGCGCCAGAACGTCGAATTGCGCGGCTTTGGCGCGGGCGAGCAACTGCGCGTTGAGGCCGCGATCCTTGTGAAAATAGAACTGGAACATTTTCGGGGTGCGAATGGTCTCGGCGATTTCTGCGAGGCTGACGGTCGCAAGAGATGAGACGCCAAAAAGCGTTCCGAATTTTTCCGCAGCGGCGCCGACAGCGCGCTCGCCATCGGGGTGAAAAAGTCTTTGCAGGGCTGTGGGCGCGCAGAACAGCGGCATGGCGAGTTTGCAGCCCATCACCTCGACCGACATGTCAATCTTTTCGGCGCCCTCCAGAATATTGGGCACAAGATCGCAATCCGCAAAACTTGCCGTATTGCGCCGATAAGTCGTTTCATCCTCCGCCGCGCCGTCGATATAATGAAAGATCGGCGACGGCAGCCGCCGTTTCGCGAGTTTTCTCAAGTCATCGATATTCCGGCAGGATCTGAGGGAAGAGGGCATGAAGCGGGCCTTTTGATGTAGTCCTCGCATTCTTGCCGGAGATTCGCGATCTGGGATACCGCCCGCTTGCCATACCGGCTCCCAACCTCTATATGCGCCTCGAATTTCGGGAAAATTGAACCTTTCCCGCGTCTGCCGGCACGACCCCCTGTATTGAAAAAGGGACGGGGCCGGGGATGTCCCGCCGCCGGCGTAATGCGCCCGCGGCGGTATTTGGCGTTTGAGGGCTTTTGCGGCCGGCGGAAATGGTTTCGAGACCAGAAGGGCATCGATGTTTGATAGTCTAAGCGATAGATTAGGCAGTATTTTCGAAGGTCTTCGCGGAAAAGGCGCCCTCGAAGAAAAAGACGTCTCGGCCGCCCTGCGCGAGGTGCGCGTGGCCCTGCTGGAAGCCGACGTTGCGCTCCCCGTCGCCAAGGAATTCATCGGCAAGGTAAAGGAACGCGCTGTCGGCGCCGAAGTCCTGCGCTCGGTCACGCCCGGCCAACAGGTCGTCAAAATTGTCCATGATGCGCTGGTGGATATGCTGGGCGGGGACACAGACGCGTCGCTCTCCTTCGCTGTGACGCCGCCCGCGGCGATCATGATGGTGGGCCTGCAAGGGTCGGGCAAAACCACTTCGACCGCGAAGATCGCGCTTCGTTTGCAAAAGCGCGACAAGAAAAAAGTGCTTATGGCCTCGCTCGACACGCGCCGCCCGGCCGCGCAGGAGCAACTGGCGATCCTCGGCGAGCAGGCCGAGGTGAAAACGCTTCCCATCATCGCCGGGCAATCCCCGCGCGACATCGCCAAGCGCGCCATGGAGGCGGGCAAGCTCGGCGGCTTTGATGTCGTGATGCTTGATACGGCTGGCCGGCTATCCATCGACGAACAGCTGATGGCCGAGATCGCCGATATTCATAAGGCGACCACTCCCATCGAAACGCTGCTCGTCGTCGATGCGCTCACCGGTCAGGATGCGGTGACGACGGCGGAAAAGTTTAAAGCCCGCGTCGACGTCACCGGGGTCGTCATGACACGGATCGACGGCGATGCGCGCGGCGGCGCGGCGCTTTCCATGCGCGCGGTCACCGGCGCGCCGATCAAGTTTGTCGGCGTCGGCGAAAAGATAGACGCGCTCGACACCTTTGAGCCCGAACGCATGGCCGGCCGCATTCTCGGCATGGGCGATATTGTTTCGCTGGTCGAAAAAGCCTCCGAGGAAATGGATGAGGCGAAGGCCAAGCGCGCCGCCAAGAAAATGGCCAAGGGCGAGTTCGACATGGATGACCTCGCCGATCAGTTCAAACAGATGCGCAAGATGGGCGGCATGGGCGCGATCCTGGGGCTGATGCCCGGCATGGGCAAAATGAAAAAGATGGCCGAACAGGCCGGCGGCCTCGATGACAAGGAGATCGTTCACCAGGAAGCGATCATCTCGTCCATGACGAAGCAGGAGCGCAAAAAACCGGCGCTGATGAACGCCAAACGCAAAAAACGCGTCGCCGCCGGGTCGGGTACTTCCGTGCAGGCGGTCAACAAGCTTTTGAAGGCGCATCGCCAGATGGCCGACATGATGAAGAAGATGGGCAAAATGGGCGGAAGAGGGGGCGGCATGCAGGGCATGGCCAAGCAATTGGGCATGATGGGCGGCGGCGACCTCGCCGGCGCGCTGGGCGGGGGCGGCGGTCCGGACGCAGCCGACTTGATGAAAGGCGGCAAGGGAAAAGGCGCTTCGTCTACGGACGATCTTGACTTCGACGCTATCGAAAAGGCGCTCTCAGGTCAGGCCCCGATGCCGCCGGGCCTCGGCATGCCGGGGACGGGGAAGAAGAAATGATTTTGCGATCTGTTTTGGCCATCACGCTGTTTTTACTGTTTATGCTCGGCATTGTTGCCATGGCTGTGAATCAGAAAGGCGGAAATGTCGGTGAAGCTGTAATTGGCGTGCTGCCGGAAGTAGGCCTGCCTTACATTGTCAGTGTCATAATTATAATTCTCTGGGGTGTGGTTGCTGCACTCTGGGATAAGCGTGTGGGGAAGAAGAAGTGATGCGCCTGTTCAATCTTCATCCCCCGCTCATTCCGGCGAAAGCCGGAAACCAGCAAAAGCAAAATGGCGGGCTTTGCCCGGCTTTACTTATTTGTTGGATCCCGGATCAAGTCCGGGATGACCGGAAAATTTATTGAACTCTCAACCGAAACATAAAAGGAAAGAAACCAACATGTCGTTGAAAATCAGACTGGCCCGGGGCGGGGCGAAGAAACGCCCGTTCTATTCAATCGTCGTCGCGGACTCGCGAAGCCCTCGCGACGGCCGCTTCATCGAAAAGATCGGCACTTACAATCCGCTGCTGGGCAAAACCAACGAAAACCGCGTGCAGTACGACGCCGACCGCGCCAAGCACTGGCTCGACAAGGGCGCCAAGCCGTCGGACCGGGTCGCGCGGTTTTTCTCCGTCAACGGACTGGTGAAATGGGAACACGGCGACAACCCGAACAAGGGCAAGCCGGGCGCCAAAGCGCAGGAGCGCGAGCAGGAAAAGAAAGACAAGGAAGAAGCGGCGAAGGCCGCGGCTGCTGAGGCTTCCGCTGCGCCAGCAGAAGAGGCCCCAGCCGGGGAAGCCGGAGCCGAAGAAGAAAAAGCTGAATAAATAAATCAGCTTTTTCATGTGGTTAACGGTGCGCCGGAACCTCTTCGGTTTATCTCTGTTTGTTGGCCGTGTGTTTCAAACGCGCCTTCGCGCATTTGCGTATGGATATTGCGCGCCGGCCAACAAAGGAGCTTAGCGATGAAACAGATCGCATCGATTATCGCACTGCTGTTTATGAGCCTGTCGCTTTCGGGTTGCCTGCTTGGCGCCGCTGCGGGCGCCGGCGCTGTCGGGTATGACGAAGCCACTGAAAATGACGGCGAGTTCGACCCTCTGGAAGAAGCCTATGACGGCGATCCTGAAACTAGAGGTCCGGCGGATGTCGTTGACGACGACGATGATTAATCGGCGCGTCGTCTTTTCGCGCCCATAAGGGCTGACAAGACGCATTAAGAGAAAACGGCCCTGAAGACGCTTTTACGCAAGCTGTCTTTCAGGGCCGTCTCTTTTTGAAAGGCGCCCAGCCGGCTTGGGCGATTGGCCCGGCGCCTTTCTCCCCCGTGGGTTTCCGGCCCTGCTGCTTTCCGGAAACCCTCCGCAAATCCGTCCCGCCATCTCCCCGAACCGGGACCGGACTTTCGGAACGCTCTCCCCCGAGACGTTCAGGATGCGGTGTCCTCATAGCATTAACCTTACAACGCCATTAAATGATGGACTGTGATGTACGTCACAGCTTTGTTTTGCTTCACGAAATCGCCTTGATTGCAACAAGATCAGCCACATTCCGGAACATCGCCGGAACACGCGCCGATGAATTTCGCGCCGTGATATAAATGGCCTTGCCGGGCCGGGGCGGCCCCGCATAGTGTGCGCGCTTCTGTTTTCCCAAGTGGAGGGGCGTTTTCCGTGATTTCTGACCTGATCGGCTCTGTAAATAACCTTGTCTGGGGCGTGCCGATGCTGGCGCTGCTCCTCGGCACCGGGCTTTATCTCACCATTGGCCTCGGTTTCATGCCGATCCTGCGCATCCCTTATGCGTTCGGTCAGCTTATTCGCGGCGGAAAGCGCCATGACGCGGAGGCGGGCGATGTATCGCCTTTTGGCGCGCTCATGACGGCGCTGTCGTCAACGGTCGGCACCGGCAATATCGCCGGCGTCGCGGTCGCCATCGCCATTGGCGGGCCGGGCGCGCTGTTCTGGATGTGGATGACCGCGCTTGTGGGCATGGCGACAAAATATTCAGAAGGCGTCCTGGCGGTGAAATTCCGGGAAGTCGACGCCGACGGCCGTCATGTGGGCGGGCCGATGTATTACATCAAAAACGGTATGGGTCCGAAATGGGTATGGCTCGGCGGGCTGTTCGCAATTTTCGGCATTTTCGCATCCCTCGGCACCGGCAATTACATTCAGGCGATTTCCGTCGCCGATGCGCTTAACTCCAGCTACGGCGTGCCGATCTGGATGACCGGGTTCGTCATGATGGGGCTCGCCGCCGCGGTGATCCTCGGCGGCATCAAGCGCATCGCCAATGTCGCCGGAAAACTGGTGCCGTCCATGGCGGCGTTTTATTTCATCGCAGGCGTT
The DNA here is from genome assembly GCF_965228385.1 of Hyphococcus sp. Lineage (GTDB taxonomy): Bacteria > Pseudomonadota > Alphaproteobacteria > Caulobacterales > Parvularculaceae > Hyphococcus. The sequence goes on from NZ_OZ245810.1 coordinate 3,362,497, forward strand.
ATCGTGCTGGTGCTGAATATTGACGCCGTCCCTGACGCGTTCATGCTGGTCATCAAGCGCGCTTTTGGTTTTGATGCAGCGGTCGGAGGTTTCTCCGGCGCCTTGTTGATGCTGGCCATGCAACGCGGCGTCGCGCGCGGCATTTTTTCAAACGAGGCGGGACAAGGCTCGGCGCCGATTGCGCATGCGGCGGCGAAAAACAAGGATCCCGTCAATCAGGGCATCATCGCAATGCTCGGCACGTTTATCGACACAATCGTAATCTGCTCGATTACCGGCCTCGCCATCCTGGCCACCGGCGTCATTCCGCCGGAATGCAATGCGGTTTCCATTCTCAGCAACGACGTCATGCCGGCTGTGTGCGACACCGGCCCGCCCATCACGATTTCGGCGTTTGAGGCGGCGCTGCCCGGAATAGGCGGGCATGTGGTGACAATCTCGCTGGCGCTATTCGCCTTCACCACCATTCTGGGCTGGAGCTATTACGGTGAGCGTTGCGCGGAATATCTTTTCAGTGAGAAAGCGATACTGCCTTACCGGATCGTTTATGTGCTCATCGTTTTCGCCGCAACGCTGGTGCTTTACGCCGGCGAAGACGTGGACGCCGTCATCAACACGGTGTGGCTCGCAACCGATACGCTCACCGGCATGATGGCCGCGCCGAACCTGATTGCGCTGCTGGCGCTGTCGCCGCTGGTGTTCAAATTGACGAAAGAATATTTCGCAAGAGAAAAAGCGGATAAACAGAAGTAAGACGCGGCCCGCTTGCATGCGGCTTTGCGGGCGGGCTATCTTCGTTTCGGCGTTCGATAAAGGAGCTAATAGTGAAATCGGTGCTGGCGATATTGGCTATGGCGGCGGTCGTTCTGCCGGCGCGCGCATCGGCGCAGGATGATGATGCGGCGCTCGGCAGCATATATGCGCGCATCGGCGGCGGGATCAGTTTCGTCAATGACTGGGAGCAGGACTTTACGTTCAACCCTGCGACGCCCAACCTGACGCTGAACGGCCAGACTGTCGCGCTCGATAATGGCTGGGTCGCCGGCGGCGCGCTCGGCTTTGACTATGCGGACGGCATTCGCACGGAACTTGAATACCGTTACGCTTCAACGAATATCGAAAACGTCACCCTCGACACGACAACCGGTCCGGCTCCCACACTTAGCCTCAACGACGATATCAGCGGTCATTTCCTGTTCACGAACTTCTATTTCGATTTCGGCAATGCGTCGCCGCTGACGCCTTTTATCGGCGGCGGCGTGGGCGGCGCCTTCATTGAAAATGAGAATGCGCAGCGCGACGCGGCTCTCGCCTATCAGGGGCGCGCCGGGGTTTCGTATGAATTCGGCGGCGGGTTAATGGCCGATGTCGAGTATATTTATACGCGCACGAACCAGTTTTCATTTGGCCCCGATCTTGACGATCTTGAGCCTGGCGGGCCCGCCGGACCGAACATCACCGGCGATCGCTATGAAGCGTCATCAGTCATGGTGTCCCTGCGCAAGCACTTCTGACCGGAGCTTTGCATGAGCGTTGATTTGCATGAGCGTTGAGTTGTATCTGGCGTTCGTCGCAGCGACGGCGCTGCTCGTGCTGACGCCGGGGCCCATGGTCGCCTATATCGTGGCGACGACGCTGTCGCACGGCCTGCGGCACGGCTTCATGGCGCTGGTCGGATCGGCGGCGGCGTCGGCCTTGCAGTTGGCTGTCGTGGTTGCCGGGCTTTCCCTGATTTTGACGGCGGCGGGCGAGGCGTTTTTCTGGATCAAATGGATTGGCGTCGCCTATCTTGCCTATCTCGGGGTAAAGGCCTTGCGCGAAACTGAACGCGAACTTGAGCCTGCGATGCGGGTAAACCGGTCAGGCTGGCGAACGGTGGGCGAAGCGTTTTTCGTCAATCTTACCAATCCAAAAGCGCTGCTGTTTCATGGCGCGTTTCTGCCGCTTTTTATCTCGCCGTCTGCGCCCGCCGCGCCGCAGCTGATCCTGCTCGCGGTTACGTTTGTAATCGTTGCGGCTGTTCTCGACGGCTGCTGGGCGGTTTTCGCGTCCCGGGTAAAACCGGTTTTGTCGCGCATCGGGCGCTGGCGGCATCGCATCACCGGCGGCGTTCTCCTGACCGCGGCGGCGGGCCTCGCGCTCGTGCGGAAATAATCCTGCGCCCATCGCCGCACCGCCTTCAAAACTGCATCGCCTTGCGCTAGACCTCGCGCCGACAGGTTCACCAGAGGCGGCGCGAATATTGGCGCGCCCCGACATCTCAGGAGAGTTTCACCATGGCCCGCAAAAAAATCGCCTTAATCGGCGCCGGCATGATCGGGGGCACGCTCGCCCATCTCGCCGCGCAAAAAGAGCTTGGCGACGTCGTGCTCTTCGACATCGCAGAAGGTTTGCCCGAGGGCAAAGGCCTCGACATCGCTGAAAGCTCGCCGATTGACGGCTATGACAGCGCCCTGAAAGGCACGCAGGATTACAAGGACATCGCCGGCGCTGATGTCTGCATCGTTACGGCGGGCGTGGCGCGCAAACCCGGCATGAGCCGCGACGACCTTCTCGGCATCAACCTGAAGGTCATGAAATCCGTCGGCGAGGGTATTAAGGAACACGCCCCGGACGCACTTGTGATCTGCATTACCAATCCGCTCGACGCCATGGTCTGGGCGCTCCAAAAATTTTCAGGTCTGCCGTCGAACAAGGTGCTCGGCATGGCGGGCATCCTCGACAGCGCGCGCTTCCGCTATTTTCTGGCTGAAGAGTTCAACGTTTCTGTTGAAAGCGTCACGGCGTTCGTCCTCGGCGGCCACGGCGACACGATGGTGCCGCTGGTTCGATATTCCACAGTCGCAGGCATTCCGCTGCCTGATCTGATCGAGATGGGCTGGACCACGCAGGAACGGATCGACGCCATTGTCGAACGCACGCGCAAGGGCGGCGGCGAGATTGTTGCTTTGTTGAAGACCGGCTCCGCCTATTACGCGCCGGCTGCATCCGCGATCCAGATGGCGGAAAGCTATCTGAAGGATAAAAAGCTCGTCGTTCCCTGCGCCGCCCAGTTGCAAGGCGAATACGGCCTGAAAGACCTGTATGTCGGCGTACCGATTGTGCTTGGCGCTGAAGGCTGTGAGCGAATTGTTGAAGTCAAGTTCACCGGCGACGAGAAATCCATGTTTGAAGATTCTGTCGGCGCCGTCAAAGAGTTGATGGAAGCCTGCGTGAAGCTGGATGGCAGCCTCGCATAGCATCTTGCCTGCCTTGGTAAAAAAAGGGCGCTCTTTCGGGAGCGCCTTTTTTTGATGACTGTTTTAAAAGCCCGCTTTTTGTCCGCTGTAAAAACCCTGCCGGTATCGCCGGGACGGATAGGGCACGCCGGAATAAAACCCTTGCGTGCGCAAGCGGCGAATGTTGCGGAACGGACGCTTTTTGAAAACGATTTCAATTTCTTTTTCCCGGCCCTGTTCCGGCGTCTCCGCGCCGAGGAGTTCGTCCGGCTCAGGCGCGCCGCCGCCGCGAAAGATATGAACGCCGCTTATCTCTTCAATGGTGACGCCGCCGCCCATGACGGTGCGCTCTCCGTTGCCCGTTGTCAGAATCGCCTCCCCTGGATGCGCGTGCGCCGCCGCGCCGCCGCATATCACCGCACATGCTGTTAATGCCGTCAGCCGCCGCATTGTCGAATCTCCTCAATTCCGTCGTAACGACGGTAAGGGTGCTGTAGATTTCACTGTGCTGGCAAGGGGCGCCGCGCCGAAACCAGCCCGCCGCCGGTAACGATTCACGGTTATTCTTGCACCGATTGCGCACCGTTCGGCGCTTTCGCTTTTAAAGCGTAGCCAACCGGCGGCGCATCGCTATAGAAATCTGCGCATGAAATTCCTCTATTCACATCGCACTCAGTCTGCAGATGGACAATGGGTGCATATCGATGCGTTGACGCGCGCCTTGAGCGAGCGCGGGCATGAAATCGTTATGGCCGGCCCGGTGCGTCAGGAGAACCGGCCGCTCAACGCCGGCGCCAGGAGCGGACTGAAACAATTCCTCCCGGCGCGCCTTTATGAGTGTGCGGAATTTTCCTATTCGGCGCGCGGCTATGTCCGGCTGGCGCGCCTCGCGGCCGCGACAACGCCCGACTTAATTTACGAGCGCTACAATTTGCATTATTTCGCGGGTGCTTGGTTAAGCCGGCGCCTGAAGCTGCCGTTCATTCTCGAAGTCAACGCGCCGCTGGCGGAAGAACGCGAGGCGCATGGCAACCTCGCTCTGAAAACATTTGCGCGCCGTCATGAAGCCGACATCTGGAAAGCCGCGGATAAAGTCCTGCCGGTGACGGAGACGCTGGCGGATCGCATTCGCGCCGCCGGCGTCGCCGATGAAAAAATTGAAATCATCCCCAACGGCGTCGGGCGGGAATTTCTGGAGCCCGTCGAAGGTGCTAAGATACGCGAACGCTATGGCGTTGAGCATAAACTTGTCCTTGGCTTTACCGGATTCGTGCGGGACTGGCATGGCGTTGACCGCGCCATTCATTATCTCGCCCGCGCCGGCCGCGACGATCTGCATTTGCTCATTGTCGGCGACGGTCCTGCGCGCGCCGGACTTGAAACGCTGGCGAGCGAACTGGGCGTTGCGCGTCATGTCACGGTCACCGGCGTCGTGCAGCGCGCCGCCATGCCGGAATATGTCGCCGCATTTGATATCGCCCTGCAGCCGGCCGTTGTCGATTACGCCTCGCCGCTGAAACTGTTTGAATATATGGCCATGGCCAAGCCTGTGCTGGCGCCGGATGCGCCGAATATTCTTGAAATCTTGAAAGACGGCGAAAACGGGCTTTTGTTTCGCGGCGACGGTTTTGACGCGGCGCTCGGCGTACTGGTCGGCGATGAGCATATCCGGCGGGCGCTGGGCGCGGCGGCGCGAAAAACAATCGCGCGCGATGACTATACCTGGGCCGGCAACGCACGCCGCGTCGAACGGATTGCGGAAGACCTGACAGCGCAGGAACGGCAATGACAATACAGCTCGAAACGGAAAGACTACTTTTGCGCCCGATGAACGAGCACGATGTTGAGCCGCATATCGACATGATGCGCGATCCAAAAGTGGCGAAATTCCTGACGCCCGGCGGCGCGGTGCGTTCGCGCGCCGATGAGTGGCGGGCGGCGGCTTCGGTCCTTGGGCATTGGCGCATTCGCGGCTACGGGTGGTTTTCAGTTCTTGAAAAACAAACCGGCGCCTGGGTTGGCCGTGTCGGCCCCTGGATGCCCGAAGGATGGCCCGGACTGGAATGCGGCTGGTCGATCGCTTCCGGGCATTGGGGCAAGGGCTACGCGCCGGAAGCTGCGATGGCAACGATTCGGTGGACATTTGATCGGTTCCCGGAGCTTTCCCGGATCATTTCCGTCATAGAGCCGGAAAACGCGAACTCGCAAGCGGTGGCGCGAAAGATCGGCGAGACGAACACGGGCGAGAGTTTCGTGCTCTGGGACATGAAGCTGGAAATCTGGGCGGCCGAGCGCGCAAAGTGGCTCGCCCGTTTCGGATAATTTTTGTCGCTGCACATTTTTTCACTTGAAATTTTTTCTGTTTTGACGATTTGCTTCTGTCGCAGCCGAGCCGTTCGTGCGCGCCGACCGGAAAAGACGGTCGTTTTGAGAATTGCACGCATGTGCGTGCGGGGGCGGCCGTCCCCTTTTTTCCGGCTTGGAGATCTCGATCCCATGATGCTTGTTCCGACATATGTCGCCGCGAGCGATGTTGAAGGCGTAGGCGTGTTCGCCGCCGAGCCGATCAAGAAGGGGGCGTTGTTGTGGCGGTACGATCCGAGTTTCGACCGGCTCGTGCCTGCAACATGGCTGAAAGAACAAACGCCGATGATGCGTGAATTCCTCACAAAATACGCCTATCCGGCCCATGATCAGCCGGAAATGCTGGTGATCGAAATCGACAATGGCCGTTTCATGAACCACTCGCTGAGCCCGAATACGGACTTCACAAAAGTGGTTGAGGGCTATGCGAGCCGGGACATCGCCGCGGGCGAGGAATTGATCTGCAATTATTCTGAGTTCGATCCCGGTTTCGAACTCCTGCCGTCGGCCGTATCGGCGTTCGCCATGCGGAAAAAATCCCGGGCGAACGGCGTCGCCGCACATTAGGCGTTCAAAAGGGATTGATATCCAGGGCCCGACCGCGCCGCAGGCTTGACCGCGGCGCGGCGGCGCTCAACAAAGGTGTCTTCGCATGGCAAGGGGACACGATCATGAAAATTCTCGTTACGGCGGCTTGCGCCGTGTTCACGTCGATTGGTTGCGCTTACGCGCAAGCGCCAGAACCGGCGTCGGCCCCTGCGCTGACGCAGGAACAGCAGCGCACAGTCGACAGGTTGATCGATGAAGGCCTGGAAGACGATCTCGCCTGGGAATTGCTGGAAAGCCTGACGACGGAAATCGGCCCGCGCCTTGGCGGCTCCCCGGCGGAAGCGCGCGCCCGCGACTGGGGCGTCGCCAAGCTGAAAGCGCTCGGGTTCAAGAATGTTCGTATAGAAACATTTGAGATGCCGTATTGGGAGCGCGATGAAGAAAGCGCGCGCATCGTTTCGCCGTTTCCGCAGGAATTGAAAATCAGCGCGCTCGGCAATTCGGTCGCCACGCCGGAAGGCGGCGTGACGGCCGAGGTCGTACGGTTTCGGACGCTTCTCGATTTGCAGGACGCCCCGCTTGAGGGATTCGAGGGCAAATTGATTTTTGTTGACGAGGTCATGGCGCGCACGCAGGACGGGTCCGGCTATGGCTGGGCCGTGGCGAAGCGATCCGGCGCGGCGAATGAAGCGGCCAGGCGCGGCGCCGCCGTAGCGCTGATCCGTTCAGCCGGCACGAGCCATGGCCGCACGCCCCACACCGGTAACATGCGCTATGAGGAAGATATTACGCCCGTGCCGATTGCAGCGCTCTCCAATCCGGATGCGGATCTGTTGAGCCTGGCGATGCGGCGTGCGGGCGGCCCCGTCAATGTCAACGTGAATATTTCGGTGAACACGAAAACTGTCGTGGAGTCAGGCAACGTCATCGGAGAAATTCCGGGAAAGACTGACGAAATAATCCTGATCGGCGGGCATCTCGACAGTTGGGATCTCGGCACCGGGGCTGTGGACGACGGCGCGGGAGTGGCGATCACAACTGCGGCGGCGAAGCTGATCGATGAGTTGCGGGGAAAACCTGCACGAACGATCCGAGTGATCATGTGGGGCGCTGAAGAGGTGGGGCTTCTGGGGGCGCAGGCCTATGCGCAGGCGCATGCAGACGAGCTTCACCGTCATGTTCTGGCTTCAGAATCGGATTTTGGCGCCGGGCGGGTATGGCAATTCCGCACCGGTTTCGCTGAAGAAGATTTGCCCAAGGCGCAAGTCTATCAAAAAGCGCTGCGCCGTCTCGGAATCGGACCGGGCCACAATATGGCGGGCGGCGGTCCGGACGTAACGCCTCTTCGGCGCGCCGGCGTTCCTGTGTTCCGGCTTTATCAGGATGGTTCGGATTATTTCGATCTTCATCACACAATGGAAGACACGCTGGACAAGGTCGATCCGGCGGCGCTTCGCCAGAATGTCGCCGCCTGGGCGGCGGCGGTGTATATCGCCTCGGAACTTGAGGGCGACTATCGAGCGTCCGACGCCGAATAGCGATCAAAAGCGGCTATGTGAAATCGTCATGGAAACCGTTTAGACTGCATGCCAAACAGGAGGCGAAGGGTATGTTGAAATCGAAATGGCTGCTGGCGCTTAGCTGCGCTGCGATGTTGTCAGCGTGTGCGAGCGATGGTCCGCGTTCGCGTGATGATATGCCGGAATTAGCGGCTCGGGCGTCAACGCCGGAAGCGCCTGACGGGATTATCCAAGCGGTTCCCATGCCTTCGGCGCCGCTCGACGCATCAAAAACACTCACTCGCATTGCTTTCGCTTCTTGCGCGCAGCAGAACGAGGATCAGTCGATCTGGGATCAGATTGCGGCGGAGAATCCGGACCTTACCCTATATATCGGCGACAATGTCTATGGCGACGTGCGTTCCAACGACCCGGCGCTGCCGGAATTGAAAGCCGCCTATATGCGGCTTGCACAATCGGAACCATTCGCTCGCGTGCGTGCGGCGGCGCCGATGCTGACCATGTGGGACGATCACGACTATGGTATGAATGACGCCGGCGGCGATTACGAACACAAGGCGGCGGCGGAAGCTCTCTTCGAGTATGTCTGGGCGGCGCCGAAGGACGATCCGCGCAGGGCGCGTCCGGGCGTTTACGGCTCATGGACGATCGGCGAGGAAGCGGGCCGGCGCGTTCAGATAATCATGCTCGATACGCGCTATTTCCGTTCCGAACTCAAACCGACAGACGAGTACGGCGCGCGCGGCAAGGAACGCTACCTTCCCGATGACGATCCATCGAAAACAATGCTTGGCGAAGCGCAGTGGCGCTGGCTGGCGGATGAATTACAAAAACCGGCCGACCTGCGCCTGCTCGTTTCTTCCGTGCAGGTCATTTCCGAGGGGCATGGTTGGGAGGCCTGGAAAATGCTGCCCGCCGAACGCGAGCGGCTCTATGACCTAATTAACGAAACGGAGGCCAACGGGGTCGTCATGCTGACCGGCGACCGGCATTCCGCAGCCCTCTATCGCAAGGAAGGCGTCAATGACTACCCCTTGTTCGAAGCAACTTCATCTTCGCTGAACCTGCCTTTGCGCGGGTTTCTACCCCCGGGGGAGGAGCCGTTCATGGAGCCGGGACCGAACCGTCTGGGCGACATGATTTTCGACGCGAATTACGGCCTGATCGAAATTGACTGGGAGACCGGCGCGGTGGGCGTTTCGATACGCGGCGAGGACGGCGCGACCGTGCTCAGCGAAAGCCTCTCGCTCGGCAATCTTCAATAATCGAATAAAAAAACGGGGCCGCGAACGGGCCCCGTTTGAATACTGATGATTTTGACGCCTTTGCTTACTTGCCGGCGCGGCGGTCAACTTTTTCGGCGATCCGGGCGGATTTTCCGCGGCGTTCGCGAAGGTAGTAAAGCTTTGCGCGGCGCACCTTGCCCCGCCGCACGACGTCGATGGAATCAACCAGCGGCGAATAGATCGGGAAGACCCGCTCAACGCCTTCGCCGAATGAAATCTTGCGGACGGTGAAGCTTTCATTGAGGCCGCCGCCGTTTCTGGCAATGCACACACCCTCGAAAGCCTGAATGCGTTCGCGTTCGCCCTCGCGCACTTTCACGTTCACTCTTACGGTGTCGCCTGCAGCGAATTCCGGCACGTCCTTGCCGAGTTCTTCCATGTGCTCTTTTTCGAGCTGTTCGATGATGTTCATCGTTCCGGTTCCTTGTTCTTGTCGCGCCGGATAGGACCGTCTTTGGCAAACCTCTCTAAAAGGTCCGGTCGTCGCGTCCGCGTTATTTCTCGCCGTTTTTCGCGCCGCCATGCCGCGATTTTCTTATGATCGCCTGACAGCAGCACCTCCGGGATCGCCCGGCCTTCAAATTCTCTCGGGCGCGTATATTGGGGATATTCCAACAACCCGCCGTCAAAGCTCTCTTCCCCAAGGGAAGAAGCCGAGCCCAATACCCCCGGAATGAGCCTGACGCAAGCCTCGATCAGCGCCATGGCGGCGATTTCGCCCCCGGCGAGGACGAAATCCCCGATGGAGACCTCTTCAATGTCTCTTGTTTCGAAAATCCGCTCGTCAATCCCCTCAAACCGGCCGCACAGGGCGATCAGGCCCGCTCCCTCGCTAAGAGTGCGCGCGCGGGCTTGCGTCAGGGGCGCGCCGCGCGGCGAAAGGCAGACGATAGGCCGGTCGTTTCGGGGCGCGGAATCGATCGCAGCGCCTAAAATATCAGCCCGCATGACCAGTCCGGCGCCGCCGCCGGCCGGCGTATCATCTACAGAGCCGTACTTATTGTCCGAAAAATCGCGGATGTTGATCGTGTCCAGCGCCCAATAGCCTTCCGCTGCGCCGCGCCCGAGGATAGAGGCGTCGAGCGGCCCGGGAAACAACTCCGGATAGAGGGTGAGGACGGTGGCCTGCCACATAATAGCCGGTCAGATGGCATGGCGGCGTAAACGGCGCAAGATGAGGGCTCAGCGCTCAGGAGCCTTTCAAATCTTCTGCGTCCAGATCCACGGCAATATCGTCGCTGACGTTTTCGCCTGATTTGTTGCTGATCGTTGGCGCGCCGCTTGCTTCGAGCGCGTACCGGGCAATGACAATACGCCCGGCCGGTATATCAACGGCGGGCGTTGTCTGTTTAGTGAAGGGAATAAGTCTCACGCCTTTCGCATTCGGCATTTGGCCGATTTCCAGCACATCGCCTGCGCCGAAATTATAGACTGCTGCGACAACCCCCGCTGCGTTCCCGTCTTCCGTTTCTGCGCGAAGGCCCACAAGATCTTCCAGATAGTATTCATCCTTATCCGGTGCAGGCAATACAGCACGGGGAATATACAGCCGGACGCCTTTCAGGCTTTCTGCGTCTTCACGCGATGTAATTTCGGGCGCTCTGACCAGCGCGACGCTGTCTTTCAAAACTTTCATGACCGCCAGCGTGAAGCGCCTTGCGCCATCCTCGCTTTCCACCCGGCCATATGCGGCTATGTTTTTCGGCGTTTCGGTAAAGGTTTTTACTCTAGCGTCGCCTTTCACGCCGTGAGCGCCGGCGAAAGCGCCTATACAGATGCGCGGCGAGGCTTTTTTTTCACTCATGATGCTTTTTGGTCAGCATGCTGTTCGCCAACGCCAAATAAAATTCCTTTTTCGGTCCATAAAACCAGCATTAACGCTGCGATGCCCAATACGACAAAACCAAGAATGATCGGCATCGTCGTCCCGTCATAAAATCGGCCAATAACGCCGCCAAGAAACCCAGCCACCGTGGTGCCCGCAAACCCGTTTGCGGCTGCAGCGGCGCCGGCGTTGTTCCCCATGGGGTCAAGCGCCAGCGCCGTTGCGTTCGGCCCGATGAGCCCCAGGGAGAAAAAAGACGCCATCATGAAAATCATAAAAAATACGAACGTTTCGCCAACCGTTGATGCGATGGCGAGATGAACGACATTGGCGATGATGAAAATAACGAGCGCCGTATGAGTCAGCCGCCGCATGCCGAATTTTGATACAAGTCTTGCGTTGATAAGCGTCGCAACACCTAAGGAACTGGCGACGAATGCAAACGCGATTGGAAAATTCTGGCCGAGGTCGAATGTTTCCAGAAACACCTGTTCCGACGTGCTTATATAGCTGAACAGCGCGCCGAAACACAGCGCAGAAGCGAGTGTGTACCCGATTGAAATGCGGTTCGTCAGGAACGTAAGATAAGAAGCGGCGATCGGCGCCGCCTGAAGAGGTTTGCGATGTGCTGGCGCCAGCGTTTCAGGCAGGCGAATGCCCGTCCAGACAGCAAGCAGCAAACCGTAGAGCAATAAAGCCACAAATATCCCGCGCCAGGGGGCGGCGAAAAGAATAAGCTGGCCAAAGCCGGGCGCCAGAATAGGCGCCGCCATGAAAATCGTTATTGCGAGAGACATGACTTCCGCCATGCGGCGACCTGAACATTGGTCGCGTACAGAAGCGATCACGGATACGCGGGTCGCCGCTGTTGCGACACCCTGAAATGCGCGCGCTGCGAGCAATAGCGTAAAGGACGTCGCAAAAATGCTGAGAATACTGCCGACGGCATAACCCGCCAGCGACCACATCAAAACCTTTTTGCGGCCGAACCTGTCGACGATTGGCCCAAAGAACAATTGTGCAATCCCGTTCCCAAGAACATAGACGACAATAATGAGCTGGCGGTCATTGTCGTGAGCCGCTCCCAATTCATCGCCGATGCGTCCAAGCGCGGGCAGCATCATGTCGATGGCGAGCGCGTTGAGCGCCATCACGGCCGCCGTGATGGCGACGAGTTCCCCAAACGGAATGCGCAGGACTGGTTGTCGATTATCGCTCATGGCGGTTCGGTTACGCCCCGCACGCCATGTTTGCAATAAGTCAGGGCGCCGCAAGGGGATGTGAATTTAACAAGAATGCTCGTAGGGTGCATCAGATACCGCCACGCCAATAATAAAACGGGGGAGCTGCGCTTTGGAGACAGAAAATTCAAATCCGGATGCGGGCAATCAAGCGCGAGCGTATTGGCGCGAAAATCTGAAACTTTTGACTGTGCTCTTGATTATCTGGTTTTCAGTATCTTTTGGCGCGGGGATCCTATTTGTTGAGCAGCTGAATTCGATAAAAATTGGCGGTTTCAAGTTGGGCTTCTGGTTCGCGCAACAAGGATCGATCCTGGTTTTTGTCATTCTGGTTTTTGTATATGCGGCGCGCATGCGGGTCATCGAGCGGCGCTTCGGCGTCAGCGACGAGTAATAAACATGGACGCGCAGTTTCTAACAACGATTTTTGTCGGGCTTTCCTTCGCTCTTTATATCGGTATCGCGGTCTGGTCGCGGGCGCGCTCAACCTCCGAATTTTACGTCGCCGGCGGGCATGTGCCGCCTGTCGCAAACGGCATGGCGACTGCTGCGGACTGGATGAGCGCGGCTTCTTTTATCTCTATGGCTGGCATTATCGCGTTCGCCGGATATGACGCGTCGGTTTATCTGATGGGCTGGACGGGCGGCTATGTTTTGCTTGCATTACTGCTCGCGCCCTATTTGCGGAAGTTCGGTCAGTTTACCGTGCCTGACTTTATCGGCGAGCGGTATTATTCGAAAACAGCGCGTATCGTTGCGGTCGTCTGCCTGATTGTTATTTCGTTCACTTACATCGCCGGACAAATGCGCGGCGTCGGCGTTGTGTTTTCCCGGTTTCTGGAAATGCCGATCGAATGGGGCGTTATCACGGGCATGGGCGTTGTGTTCTTTTATGCTGTACTCGGCGGCATGAAAGGCATCACCTATACGCAGGTCGCGCAATATTGCGTCCTGATCTTCGCTTATCTGGTTCCTGCAATCTTCATCTCGATACTGATAACAGGTAATCCTGTGCCGCAACTGGGTCTTGGTTCCGATGTGGCGGGCGAAACCGTTTCAGTGCTGGAAAAGCTTGACGGCGCGCTTGTGGATCTGGGTTTTAGCGCGTTCACCGCCGGGTCAAAATCAACCATCGATGTTTTTGCGATCACGCTGGCCTTGATGGCGGGTACAGCCGGGCTGCCGCATGTGATCGTGCGTTTCTTCACCGTGCCGAAAGTGTCGGACGCGCGCAAATCCGCTGGTTACGCGCTCGTGTTCATCGCTTTGCTTTATACAACAGCGCCTGCGGTCGGCGCATTCGCCCGGCTGAATTTCATCGACAGCGTCCATGAAAAATCCTACGCGCAGGCGCCGGCATGGGTGAAAAGCTGGGAAGATATCGGGCTGATCGCCTGGATGGATAAAAACGGCGACGGCGTCATTCAATACGGGCCCGGCGCGCCGTTTGACGGCAGGCCCGATTACGCGCAAGGGCGGGGCGATTCCGGGGAACGGCTTTTGACAAACGCCGCCGCGGATAACGCCAATGAAATTTCCGTCGACCGCGACATCATGGTGCTCGCCAATCCCGAAATCGCGAGCCTGCCGGCGTGGGTGATCGCGCTAGTCGCCGCGGGAGGCGTCGCTGCGGCGCTTTCCACTGCGGCGGGGCTGTTGCTGGTGATTTCAACGGCGATCAGCCACGATTTGCTGAAGCGAACGTTCCGCCCCCAGATCACCGAAAAAACAGAATTGCTGACTGCGCGCGCGGCCGCCGCAGCAGCGATTTTGGTCGCCGGCTATCTCGGTATTAATCCGCCCGGCTTTGTGGCGCAGGTGGTCGCGCTGGCGTTCGGCCTCGCCGCCGCCTCACTCTTTCCCGCCATCGTTTTGGGAATCTTTTTCAAAGGCGTTAACCGCGAGGGCGCCGTCGCCGGTATGCTGACCGGACTGGCGCTGACGCTTGGCTATATTATCTACTTCAAGTCGCCCTGGTTTGGCGCGGTGAACGACAAGGATCACTGGCTGTTTGGTATCTCGCCCGAGGGGATCGGCGCCCTTGGAATGATGGTCAACGCGGCGACCGCGGTGCTTGTATCACGCTTTACGGCTGCGACGCCGTTAAGCGTTCGCAAGATGGTCGATGGCATCAGAACGCCCGCCTAATCGTTCGTGTCTACGCCAATCGCCTCCAGCGCCTGTTCGCGCGCCCGATCCGATGAAATTGTTTCTGCGGAGGAAAGGTAGACGGCGCGCAACTCTGCGTTTCTCTCAGCGCGCGCCGAAAAAGCCGACAGCGCCAGCCGGTGCTCATGATCGGAGCCGATGTCGCGCGTTGCGGCGATCATCTTTGACGCGGCGCTATCGGTCAGGCCGTTAATGTCGGCGGCTTCTTCCAGCGCGATCCGTTTGTCATGATCTGATTCAAGCTGGGCGAAAGCGCCTAGCCACGCCTCGGAAACGTCCTCGTGAGCTGACAGGAATGGCGCTGTCTGCGTCAACAGAATGCGAATATCGTGATCACTCTCCAACCCCGCAGCTGCGACAGTAAGAAGCCTGACTGCGCCGGGACCGCCAAACGCATCCTGTTCCAGCAACGCTTCGCTTGCGCGGCGAATGTCATGATCGCTCTCCATTCGCGCAATCAGATCGAGAGCCGTCTGTACGGACTGCTGTTCAAGTTCCAGCTCGGCGACGCTTTCCACGAGGCGGCGCAAATCGAAGTCGCTTTCAATTTTTTGCGCGGCGTCAAACAGCTGCGGCCAGTCTTCGGCTGTGATGGTTTCATGTTCTATAATGGCTTGCAGCGTGCGGCGAATATCGTGATCGCTGTCCATGTCGGCGGCCATGTCGAATAAAACCCGTCGCTGGCCTGAATTTAAATCGCTGTATTCCGTAAGCGCCGTCACATAGCGCTGGCGCGCATGATCGCCGTAAAGCAGGCTCATTTCCTCCAGAACGGCGTCAGGTCCGCCATTGCTGCTCAATGCGACGACCCGTTCGTCAGCTTTGACCCCACTGGCGCGAAAAAACGCGAGAAGCAGTTCGCGCACAGCGTCTTCGGATTGTGCGCTCCACTCCTGCTTTTCGCCGTCAATGTAATAAGAGCGCTCTATGTCGCCGCCATCATTTTCAAAAACCGCGCGTTGCGCCGCGTCATTTTCCTTTTTGGTGATTTCAAGCCGATGGTCGAGTTCCGCAATATCATCGCCATTTTTATTCAGCGCATAATTCCCGCGCCATGACGCCTCAATGCTTAAATCGTCATCACGCATTACAAACTCGCCCCGGTCGCCGTTCACGATATGGCGCACGCCCTGACCGTCGTCGAATTCGAAACTGACCGCCGCGTCTTTGTCGCCGAGCGCCACGCCGTAAAGAATGGAGACGACGATCGCGCCGACAACAAAAGCACCCAGGCTCTTCAGACTGTTCATGGGACGTCCTTTTCAGATGAGCATTTGCTATTAATTCTAACCCGGCGAGGCGTCAAAATCCATCAGGCGCCGGCGTCGGTATCGAACGCGCTAGTTTCTTCCTGCGCGGGAGATTCTGGCGGAAGATCCATTGTCGCGGCGGCGAGGTAATCGGCGGAGCGCATCTCCATCAATCGGGACGCGGTGCGTTCAAACTCAAAAGCGCCGTGGCCTTTTGGGTACAGCGCTTCGGGTTCAGCGTCGGCAGAGCAGACCAGTTTCACCCGCGCGTCATAGATTGTATCGATCAGTGTGGAAAAGCGTTTCGCCTCATTGCGCATTTCCGGCCCCATGACCGGAATATGGTCAATATACAAAGCGCCGTATCGCCGCGCCAGCGCCAGATAATCCGCACCGCCTAAAGGCTTTTCGCAAAGGTCGGCGAATCTGAATCGCGCCGCGCCTCTCGCGGCGCGCGGAACGCTCAGCTTGCGGCCTTGAACCGAAATTGTTTCTGCATGTTCATTTGCGCCGCTGATCATGCTTCGCCAGGCCGCATCCATTGCTGTATCCGCTTCGGGACCGAGCGGGTGGTAGTACACAGGCGCCTGACTTAGTTTTTCAAGCCGGTAGTCTTTTTCCGATTGCAGTTCCAAAACATCCAGCCGCCGTTTTAACAGTTCAATAAACGGTACAAATAATGGCCGGTTCAGCCCGTCTTTATAAAGATCGTCAGGCGCCCGGTTGGATGTGGCGACCATCACGACGCCATGTTCGAACAGCGCTGTAAACAATCTGCCGAGGATCATCGCATCCGCGATGTCCGTAACGTGAAATTCATCGAAACATAAAAGCAGCGCGTCTTTAGAAACGTCATAGGCGACGGGCGGCATGGGATCGTCCGGCGATGCGCGGTCGAAGGCGCGATGCCGGCGTTTTTCTTTTTCGTCAGCGGCGCGCCAGGCGGCGATGCGATCATGGATTTCGCTCATGAATTCATGAAAATGCACCCGCCGTTTACGTTCGAACCCTGTATTGTTGAAAAAAAGATCCATCAACAGCGTTTTGCCGCGTCCAACGCCGCCCCAGAGATAAACGCCGGGCGGCGGTTTTTTTGAAGATGTAAACCAGTTGCGCGATGGTCCGCGATAGGATTGAAGAGCTTCATGCAAGGATTGAAGCCGCCCGGCCGCGTGCTCCTGGGCCGGGTCGGGCGCAAGGGCGCCGTCCTCGACAAGCGCCAGATATCGTGGCCGCGGCCCCCTCTTCATGTCTTCGGCTATATCGCGGCTTGCGCTCTGCGTCACCCTGCATCACGCAAGGTCGTACGTCCGGCCATTATTGAAGGGTTTCGTCCGCTGGAAAATAGCGTTGGGTGGCGTTTGCAAAGGCGACGAGCGACAGCATTACGGGGACTTCGACCAGCACGCCAACCACTGTCGCGAGCGCGGCGCCGGAATTCAGTCCGAACAGGCTGATGGCGACTGCGACGGCGAGTTCAAAAAAATTGGATGTGCCAATAAGGGCGCACGGGGCGGCGATTCTGAATGGCACGCGCCAGGCCCACGCTGCGGCGTAAGCCGCTGCGAATACCCCATAGGACTGGATCAGCAATGGAACAGCGATCAATGCAATGATAAGCGGGCGTTCAAGAATAACCTGCCCCTGAAAGCCAAACAGCAGGACCACCGTCAATAACAAGCCGGCGATGGAATAAGGTTTCAGCCTGGCGGTGAATTCGGCGATATGCGCGTCGCCGCCCAAGCGCAGCAGGCGCGAACGCGTCATCGCTCCCGCGACGAGCGGAATGACGACATAAAGCGTAACTGAGAGAATGAGGGTTTCCCACGGGACGGCGATATCAACCACGCCGAGCAGCAAAGCGACGATAGGCGCGTACGCAATAATCATTATGGCGTCGTTTATGCTGACTTGCGCCAGCGTATAAGTGGGATCGCCGCGCGTCAGTTGCGACCACACAAACACCATCGCGGTGCACGGCGCGGCCCCCAGCAGGATCAGGCCGGCGAGGTAACTGTCAGCGTCCGCGCCGGTTATAAATCCCGCGAAGAGGTGCTTGAAAAACAGGACGCCCAGCGCGGCCATGGTGAAAGGCTTCACCAGCCAGTTGACCACCAGCGTTATGACAAGACCTTTTGGTTTGTCGCCAACGCGCTTCAGGCTGGCGAAGTCGACGCCGACCATCATCGGATAGACCATCGCCCAAATCAGAACGGCGATGGCGAAGTTCACATTGGCGGCCTGCCAGGACGACACGCGCTCGAAAAAGTCGGGCGCAACCAGTCCGAGCGCGACGCCGGCGACGATACATAATGCAACCCATACGGATAGATAGCGTTCAAAGAACGGCAAGGGGCTTGCTCCGGGATTTAAGCGTTGGATTTTACGATGAGGGCATCGATATGTTCGGCGATGCTTTTGAAGACGGTTTCGAAAGCATGGCGTTTTGTTTCGTCATCGCCTTCAACAGCCGCGGGGTCGGGAAATGACCAGTGTAGTTTGTTTGGCGCGCCGCCGTTGCGGCTAGGCCATGCGGGGCAGGTTTCTCCGGCGGCGTTGTCGCAAACCGTCACGATATCGTTCATGACGGGCGCGCTCGGAGATGAGAATTCATCCCAGCTTTTCGAGCGAAGCGTTCCGCACGCATCGACGCCATGGGCCGCCAGCGTTTCAATGGCGAAAGGGTTGACCTTGCCTGCCGGTTTTGAGCCGGCCGAGAAGGCGCGCCAGTTTTTAGCGCCAGCATGATTCAAATAGGCTTCGGCCATAATCGAGCGCGCCGAATTGCCGGTGCACAAAAAGAGAATGTTCCTCATTTTTACGCGGCCGGGCTGCAGCAAGCCGTCGCCGGCGCATGCTGCGGGTTTTCTCCGGTTTCGCCATAAGTATCGGAATCGGCGAATGTAAAAAATAATTCCCAGACCGCGCCTTGCGGATCGTGCGACCAGTATTTGTCGCTGCGGGCGTAACAGCAGGACGCGTCTTCCTGCGGCGTCAGCGGGGCGGTTATCGCGTTCAGGCGGTCCGCGACTGCATCCAGATCTTCACGCGAGTCCAGCGAGACGCCGACATGGTCTATGCCTGATTTTCGGCCGTGGCTTGAAATGGCGATGTTGGCGGACGGTTCGTCAAGCATCCATTTCGCATAATCGGCTTCCCGGCGAACTGGTTCGGCGCCGAAAAGAGCAGTGTAATACGTTATGGATTGGTCGATATCTTTGACGTTGAGGTGTATGTGCAGACGTTTCATGCAACGCTCTCCTTAATGACGACATAGGGGCCGCAAAGCCGGCGGTCTCCGCCGCAGCAATCAGCCAGAAGATAATCGATCAGCTCGCGCACGCCGCCATAATCGGCCGCGTAAATCACGCGACGGCCGTCTTTGCGGGTGTTCACCAGCCCGGATCTTTCGAGTTCTTTCAAATGAAAAGACATTGTCGGCGGCGGAATCGAGAGCGCTTTGGCGATATCGCCCGCGGCAGCGCCGCCAGGTCCGGCTTTTATCAACATTTTCAGTGTTGCAAGGCGTACGCCTTGGGAAAGTGCTGAAAATGCTTGGGTTGCTGATTCAATTTCCATATTTCGATAATTATCAAAATATCGAAATTAGTCAATCCCATAATTTCATTTTGTATATTCAATCTTGCGAAAGACATTCCTTTTAATATTCAGTATCGCAAAGCGGGGTGGGACAGACTTTGCCGTATTCAAGGTTAAATCCTCAAAGGGTAATTCATACAACCGATTTATTGCGCCGCCGGATTGCTGAGCGGTTTCCCAATTCCGGTCTGGAAAAGGTTGCGCTTGAGCTAACGGAAGTAGCCAGGCGATGCGCCGCCGAGGCGGAACGATTGCGCGATCCGGTTCTGCCGATCCGGGTCGTGGTTTACACGATCTGGGCCCTTGGCGCCGCGGCGCTTGCCTGGATTGCGCTGACTTTGCACTTCGATGCTGTTGATTTTGACGCGGCGAGTCTTGTGCAGGTCCTGGAGCCGGCGATGAACATCGCCGTTCTTGTCGGGCTTGGCGTCATAACGCTTGGCAGGCTGGAAGAACGTTGGAAACGCGCAATAGCGCTTGATTATCTGCATGAGCTGCGTTCCATCGCGCATGTCGTGGATATGCATCAGCTGACCAAGGATCCGTATCGCCGCGCTCTTCCGGCTACGGCGTCTTCCCCGGGAGAAACTTTGCAAGGCCCGCTGCTTGAGCGTTACCTAGATTACTGTTCTGAGATGTTGTCGCTGACCGGCAAGCTCGCGGCGCTTTTCGCGCAAAGCTGCCGCGATCCGGAAGTTGTTGCCGGCGCCGGCGATATAGAGCAGCTCACAACGGCGCTCTCCAGAAAAATCTGGCAGAAAATCATGGCTTTTTCCCGGAGCGAGGATGTTCCGGCAACAAAACCGACGCTGGTGCGGGATCTGGCGTAGCATTTTTTACAAAGAAAAAACCCGGCGAGTGGGGCGCCGGGTTTTTCGTTTTGAAGCCCTGTTTATTCCGCCGGGCGCAATGGCGGGCTTCCAGAAAAGTCAGGCCAGGCGGGGGCGCCGACTTCGGTATCGTCAAGACCTTTGTCTTCTTCTTCAGCGCTGGCGCGAATCCCGATGATCATTTTCATCAAGAACCAAATGACCAAGCTTATTGGAAAGACGAAGGCGGCGTTAGCGCCGACGCCAACGGCTTGACCGATAAATGTTGCGTCGCCATTGGTCAGCGGCGCCGCCAACGTGCCCCAAATCCCGCAGAAAAGGTGTGCGGGAATAGCGCCGACGACGTCGTCAATACGCGAATATTCCAGCATAGGCGTAGTCACAAAGATTATTACGCCGCCTATGGAGCCGATCATCGCCGCCTGCCAGATGGCTGGGGTCAAGGGTTCGGCGGTAATCGCAACAAGGCCGCCGATGGCTCCGTTCAACGCCATGGAGAGATCGATTTTTCTTTTCAGGAATGTGCAAAGAACGACGACCGTTATAACGCCGCACGCCGCCGCCATATTGGTGTTGACGAAAATATTCGAAACCGCGATGGCGTCTGATAAAGATCCGAGCGCCAGTTGCGAGCCGCCGTTAAATCCGAACCAGCCAAGCCATAGAATAAATACGCCCAGCGTAGCGAGCGGCAGGCTCGACCCTCTTATGGTATTGATCTGTCCGTTCGGCCCGTATTTTCCGCGGCGCGGCCCAAGGGCGAGCGCGCCGGCGAGCGCCGCCCATCCACCAGTCGCGTGCACCAGCGTCGATCCAGCAAAATCGGAAAAGCCGTACCGCGAATCCAGCCAGCCGCCGCCCCATTCCCATGACGCCTGAATTGGATAGATGAATCCTGTCAGCAGCGCAGTAAACAGAAAAAACGGCCAGAGGCGAACACGCTCCGCGACAGTGCCGGATACGATCGATGCGGCTGTCGCCACGAAGACCATCTGGAAAAACCAGTCTGATGAAGCGGAGTAGCCGGTGTCCAGCGGTTGCGTGTCATCAGCCGCCCACATTGTAAGCGTGCCCATCCAGCCGCCTTCGTCAACGCCGTAAATAATATTGTAGCCCACCAGCCAGACCATGACAGTGGCGATGGCGAAGAGCGTTATATTCTTTAGACAGATCGTTGCGGCGTTCTTCGAACGCACAAGGCCCGCTTCCAGCATGCAGAATCCGGCGGCCATGAACATCACCACCATGCCCATGATTAAAAACAGCAGCGTGTTGAAAATAAACGTCGCGTCCGGCGCAGGCGTTGTCGCGGCCGCCTCCACTACAGCAGAGTCCTGTCCCATCGCGCTTGTTGCGCCAAACGCGACTCCGGCCGCAAGTAATGAGCAAAAACGCCCGAGTTTTCTTTGATACATGTATTGACCCCTCGTTCTTTTTGCGCGCCCGCTATAAGTTTGTGTAAGGATTAATACGCGCAGCTTCTGATCCGTATCGAGATGATGCGGAAGTTTATCTTGCGTTGCAACAAAGATTGAGGTTATCGTCATCCCAAGAAAGCAATTACGGTCAAAATAGCGCAACATTAGTGTAAACCATCCATAGAAGTAGCATTATATGCCAATGGCGCACACATTTTGCGCTGCATCGCAGCATTGCATACCGCAATTGCGTTATGCGTGTGCAAGAGGCGACCGGCATGCAGGTGGGACGCAAGCGCACAAATCGATAGCGAGCCGGCGCTGTAAGAAGAGAGGGGTGAAATGGAAAACCAAACCGCCGCTGATGCGTTAATCAGGGATATCGAAGCGAATTTACTGCCTTTTCAGATTGGTGCATCTTTTCTGACAATTTTTTTGGCGTTAGTCGGGCTGACGCTGGCGCTGCGCGCATACACGGTTTTAAGTGAAGCGCGGACGCTCTACTGGGAGACAATTAAGAGCGCCGCTGCGCCGTCAAAAACGCCGCAGCATGCTAAACGCGCCGCCGCGATTAGAGCCGCGCAATCAAGCAAAAGGGTGAAGCCGAAGAAAAACAGAATTGTACTTTGAGGCGCGGCGGCCAGAAAAGTTCAGTGTTTACTCTGCGGCCTGTTTTTCAGATGGGCGTGTAGCCGGCCGGTTCACCATCATTTTTTTGATTTCTGCGATGGCTTTCGCCGGATTGAGGTGTTTGGGGCAAACCTGCGCGCAATTCATAATAGTGTGGCAGCGATAGAGTTTATATTCGTCCTCAAGTTTATCGAGGCGCTCATTGTCTAGCTGATCGCGGCTGTCCGCCAGCCAGCGATATGCCTGCAACAGCGCCGCCGGCCCCAGATACTCATTTTCATGATTGTCTTTTTCACCGTTCCACCAATAGGAAGGGCAAGCCGTAGAGCAGCACGCGCACAGAATACATTCATAAAGACCGTCCAGCTTTGCACGATCTTCCTGTGACTGGCGCCATTCAGTTTCTGGTTCGTCGGCCTTGGCCTGTAGAAATGGCTCGATATAGGCGTGCTGGCGATAGAAATTCGAAAGGTCGCTGACAAGATCGCGAACGACTGGCTGATGCGGCAGCGGATACACCGTGATATCGCCGTCGCCGATATCATCCATGGCCTTGGTGCAGGCGAGCGTGTTAGAACCGTTGATGTTCATAGCACAGGAGCCGCAAACGCCTTCCCGGCAGGAGCGCCGGAAAGCCAGCGTCGAATCCATATCATTTTTGATTTTGATAAGTCCGTCGAGGACCATCGAAACATTTGAGACATCGACTTCATAAGTATCGACGCGCGGATTATCCGGCGTCGTCGGGTCAAATCGATAGACATGGAAGGCGCGGATATTATCCGCGCCTTTGTCAGCTTTGTATGTTTTGCCGTCTTTGTTGACCTTGGAGTTTTTCGGCAGCGTGAGTTCGACCATAACCTCGTCAGACCTTCAATTTTCGCCGCGCCGGAGCGTTGTATCCTGCGGCTCCTGGCTTGCGCCATACCAGTTCAGATGCCGGGTGGCGTACATGGTGAGCGCAACTGCGCCGAACGCGGTGACCGACCCGATGAGGAGAGCGTAATCCTCGGATTTCATCAAAAGATATATCAGCCCATACGCGCCTGAAAAGGCGGCGAGGGCTATCAGACCTTGTATTTTGCTGTGAAAGACCGTCGCAGCATAGGCGCTGGAAAGCAGTATCGTCGCCGCGCCCGAGAGGAAGAAAGCCGCGTCGAACCCGAAATGTTCCGACATGGACAGAGCGAGAAGGTAAAAAATCACCTGCGCCAGACCCAGAAGCAAATATTGCGCCGCATGCGCCCGTGCGCCGGTCATCACCTCGAAGATAAAAAAGGTCAAAAACACAACCCCGAGAAACATGAGCGCATATTTAAGAGCGCGATTGACGCTTTGATAGAGACTTGCCGCATCAATGAAATCAACGCCGAAGGACTTGCCGCCGTCGAGCATAGAAAGCCCGTTTTCAACGGCAAAACCGCCAGGCAGGTTTCGCGCAAGATAGGGTACGCGCCAGACCGCCGTAAAACCCGCATCGGTGATTTCGCGTTCATCGGGCAGATAGGCGCCTGTAAAGCTGGGGTCGGCCCAGTCCGCGCGCATCGCCACACGGGTTTCCTCGCCGACCGGCGCAAAATGGAGCCCCCCGCCGCCGGACAAAGACAAGGACAGGCGAAACGTAAAGCCTTCCGGCGCAATTCCAGACGGCAACGCGGCGCTGATCCCCGGAATTGAAAATGACGTATCGTTCATCTCCCGTCTGTTGGCTGACAATTTGACGCCCGGCTCGAAGCCGATATCCGCGGGTTGTCCATTGATCTCCAACTGAGGCGTGTCGCGAATACCCTTGAGAGCGCTGTCGCTGCTGAATTTTACGGCGATAATCGCACGGTCCCAGTGGATGGCCTGTATTCGGTGCGGCCACGCCGGCGGCGTCAGAGCGTCAAATGCGCCTGTTAAGACAATATCGGAGTCATAAATAGTTGCTTTGTATAAAGACCGACGCCTTTGCGTCGCGCGCACGCTCGCATCTGTTTCAAGCGTTTTCGGCGTGAAGGCGAAAAACACCGTTTCGGTGATGGGTTCGCCATTATCTTTTCGCCTTCTCGTCTCCACGTTTGCTGGCGCGATGATAACAGGTCCGGCAATCGTCTGGCGCCCGCCGGTGACGGCGAAAATTTCTTGGCGGACGTCTTCCGCTCTAGTTGATCGCTCAAACACCATGCCTTTGACCAGCATGGCCGGGATCCATAAGAGAAAAGCAAGTGCGCCGACGAGGATGAGTTTCAAACCGAATGAGCGCGTTGGAATCATGGAACGGGCCGTCATAATCTCTCTTTTATGGTTGCTGCGACGCTGTTTCTGGCGAATGCGTGTGGCGCCCGCTTGGCGTAAAGCGTGTTGAAACAGGCTCTTTGAGGGTCGTTTTGTGACCGCGGAACGCTCAGCCCTGTCTGGGTGTTTTCATAGTGGCTACGGGATCAGGGCGGATTATGGACCGAAATACTGGAAATGCTGCAATTGGCCGGGTGATTGTCACCTACGGACGGTCGCTGATGTCGTTATCCATTGCGCGTTCATTACATGAGCGCGGCGTTGAGATCATCGGATGCGACGATGTCGGTATGACGGCGCTTTCATTTTCAAAAAGCGTATCGGAATACTTCATTCACCCTGTTCGCGATGACGAGCCGGAGGAATTCATTCGCGTTATGATTGAAAAAGCGAAAGAATTTCGTCCTGACGATGACCGGCCGTACATACTAATGCCCGCATTCGAAGGCATGCGGTTTTTCGCAGAACATCGCGCGCGATTCGAGGGCGTGATTGATATTGCAGCGCCGGATTTCGACGCCATTAATCGCGTGGATCCGAAAGACCATCTTGTGGATACGGCGGCGGAATTTGGTCTGCACACGCCGCAAACGAAGCCGGCGCACTCCTTAGACGAATTGAAATCGATCGCTGAAAACGTGAATTATCCAGTTATGTTGAAAGCGAACGATCAGGTCGGCGGTCGCGGCGTTGAAAAAGCGAAAGACGCCGAAACACTGATCAAGCTTTATGAAGCGCGGTCAGAAAAAGAAGCATTGGTGCAGGAGTTTATTGAAGGCGAAGATTACTGTCATACCGTTCTGTTTGAACGCGGCGAACTGAAAGGATCTATGGCGTACAAAAATCTTCGCCAGTGGCCGCGCCCTTCAGGCGCCGGCGTCTTGCGTGAGACCGTTGCCGATGCGCCATTTGTCGAAGCGACAAGTAAATTGCTGGCGCCGCTGAAATGGAACGGAATAGCCGAAATCGATTACCGCTGGTCGGGGAGCGAGAACGATCCGGCCTATCTGATTGAGGTCAATCCGCGTTTCTGGGCGGGTCTATATCATTCCATGGCGGCAGGCGTAGATTTTCCATGGTTGCTGTACGAACTAAGCGCCACGGGATCGGTGGTTTCGTCATATGAGGCAAAAATTGGCGAAAGCACGCGAATACCCGGCGCGGCCATGCTTTCAGCAATTTCGGAGATTGCAGAATCAGAGCTGGATTTTGGAAAAGTGAAAGATGCGTGGAAGCACGCCGGCCGCAGTCTGAAAGAAGGGCGCATCGGCGAAGCCTTTCGCATATTCAGCCGAAATATCGGCAAAGTTGTCGATCGCGATGACGCCGCGTTTCATTTGATGGAAGCCTTTGATCAGGCCAAGCACGCGAAGGGCGAGATCAGCTTGAAGGAAGACGCGGCGTCCAATCTCGGATTTTTGTATGTCGTCAGCTCGCTCTTGCGTCATGGCGAATTGCCGCCGGAGATGAAGCATTAACGGAATGGAAATGAGCGAGAAGCCGGTTATTGGAATCACCAAGCCAACGCGCGGAGATTTTTTCGCCTACGCCGCGATCTGGTTGGCCGTAAAGCGCGCTGGCGGGCGCCCCATGAAACTGACAGCGAAACATCCAAAAACCGATCAATGGATCAGCGGCCTGGTCCTTGGCGGCGGCGCCGATATCTATCCGGAGCTCTATGAGGGCCAGCCCAGGCAAGCCGCCAGCTACGACCGCGACAGAGATGAAATGGAAAAATTCTGGGCGCGGCGCGCGCATGACGAACGCCTTCCCGTACTTGGCATATGCCGCGGCGCGCAGCTTCTGAACGTCGTAAATGGCGGTACGCTATACGAGAATATCAACGATGTTTTCGAAACGGAATATCCAAGCTCATTGCCCGGGCACATGTTCTACAGAAAAGCGATCGATATTATGGAAGGCTCTTTGCTGGCGCGGATCACCGGCGACACCAGCCGGGTGGTGAATTCGATACACAAGCAGGCGGTCAACCGTCCAGGCGATGGATTGAAAGTCACTGCTAAAGAAAAGAACGGACTCATTCAGGCCATCGAAGATCCTGAATGTGCGTACTATCTTGGCGTGCAGTTTCATCCGGAGTTCTTGATCTACAGAAAAGGCGATCAGAAAATCTTCGACGCGCTTGTCAATGCGGCGACGGAAAGAGATGCGCAACGACGCGAGGCGATTGGCGATGCGCGACCTCCATCGCCTCCCGACAGCGCCAGATCCTTGCAATGAAACGACCCCACAACAATCGTCGTCTTTAAAGTGATTTTTTCACCGGCTGCAGATTATGAAATTCAGGGTTCCGCTTTTCCGATTTCGCCACATAGCTTTCCTTGATGTCGTCTGTGCGCAGCATCGAAGCGTTCCACAGGCCGATATAGTCAAGCGTATCGGCGGTTGAATGATCGCGTGCATAATTAATCATGCGTTTGCAGCCCGCGACGGCCAGCGGCGCGTGTGCGGCGATCGTCGCGGCAATTTCCATAACCCCGTCCACAAGCGCTTCATGCGTTTCATAAATTTCATTGACAAGGCCGATTTCGCGCGCCTTCTCGGCCGGAAGCCGTTCTGCTGTATAGGCCATCTGGCGGGCCCAGCCTTCTGGAATGAGTTTGGCGAGCCGGGGAAACGTGCCCACATCCGCCGTCATGCCGATGGCTGTCTCCTGAACACAGAAAAAAGCGTCGGCGCTGGCGTAGCGGCAGTCGCACGCCGTGACGAGATCGACGCCGGCGCCAACGGCGCCGCCCTGCACCGCCGCCAGAACGGGCTGACGCGCATTTTCCAGCGCCGAAAAGGTATCCTGCAGGGCTTTGACATGATGGCGAAAGGCTTCGGCGGCGACTTCCCTGTTATCAGGCGGCGCATCGAGTGCCCCCGACATGAAAACGGAGATATCCATGCCTGCGGTGAAGTGTTTTCCTTCAGCGGACAGAACAATTACACGCGCTTTCGCGTTATCGGAAATATCATTCACGGCTTCGGGCAGTTCGCGCCAGAATTCCGGTATAAAGGAATTAAAATTATCGGGACGGGAAAATCGCAGATGCGCGATGCCGTCTGTAATCTCGGTTTTAAAGCAGGAATAATCCATGAGGCGGCCTCTTCGAATTCAGATTCTGCACTTTCGGTTTTCCGTGATATGTTAACTTTTGCCAATAGCAGAGCGCAGTCCGCTGCGGGGGCAGGGACGCTGGCGCCGTATATGCTACGCTATTGGCGGCTTTCCGGCGGAAAGCCGTGCTGCGGGTGCGGAGCCCTGATTCGAGGTTTCGCGAGTATGTGTATGAGTTGGGTTTTGGGCGATGGCGCAGGAAAAAGCTGCTGATATCATCAATTTCACCGGATCGCGCGGTGGAACGGCCAATTTGGCCTGGGAAGACGCTGAAACCGCCGGGGCCTTTCTGGCGGCCGCGCGCATGGCCGCAGGTCTGATGATCGAGGAGGTCAGCGAGGCGACGAAAGTCAAGGCATCTCATCTCCAGGCGATAGAGGAGATGCGGATAGACCGATTGCCGCCGCTTCCTTATGCGACCGGCTTTGTCAAAGCTTACGCCCGGCGCCTGGATCTGGACGCAGATGCGCTTGCGGCGCGGTTTCGAGAAGAGGCGTTACACCTGAGGGCGCCCGCCACATTAGAAACGAAGCCCGCAGAGCGCGATCTGCCTGCCGCTGGAGAAGGCGCAAAGCTTGTTTCCGTCTTCGCCATCGTCGCGATTTTGATTTTCGGGTTCTGGGTCATGACGCAGGTTATCAGCGGTAATGACAGCGCCGACCCGCTCGCCCCGCGCATACGCATCAGTGATGCGCCGGCAGTGCAGCCAACGCCGAGAATTGATTTCACAGCGGAAGATACTCAAGCGCTGCAGACAGCCCCGAGTGAGACGAATGAGCCATCGCTTGCCGAAACGCTGGCGCGGGAAGAAACAGTCGATGGCGTGGCTGACGGCGAATCTGTCGATAGCATTGCGGCGGAGACGGTTTCCACGCCGCAGGCGCAAACCGATGCCCCGCCGCCCGCCGCAGAGGCGCCCGAGACGGTGCTTCCCGCCGCGACGACAGCCACGACGCTTGAACAGCCCGGGACAATCGTACCGGAGGAAGCCCAAACCGCCGCATCTATAGCGCCGGAACCGGCGCCGCAGGAAACACCGCGCGCTTTGCCGCGCCGTCCGCGTGCGCCCAGCCCGGCGCCGGTTGTCGTCGATGCGCAACTTATCCGCTCTTCTGCGCCTTCCTATCCGGAACGGTGCGCGCGCGGTGCAGCGCCGGTCGAGAGCGTCAGCCTCATATTCGATATCGCCGCCAATGGCCGCATCGCCAATGCCCGCGTCAGGGCGTCTACGGACAGCTGTTTTGAGGATGAGGCGTTGCGCACAATCATGAAATGGCGATTTGACCCAAAAACGATCAATGGCGCGCCTGCGGTGGATGCCGGCAAGAGTGCGACGTTGAACTTTCGGCGTTAGGCGCCGAACACATCCTTAAACAGCCGCAGCCAGTTCCGGCCAAGAAGGCGTTCCATAGCCGGTTCTTTCCAGCCGCGCCGCTAGGGTTCGCGCCATACCTCCAGCGTCGCCCAGCTTGCGATGCCGCGCAGAGGGTAATCTGTCGATAGTGCGACTTGCTCGGGGCCAGCGAATTTCACGGCCTGTTCGATATAGTCTGCATATGTTTCAGATGCGGTGATAATTTTGCGCCGTTACGTGCAGGCGGTATCCATGATGAACGGGTAGTGTTGCGCAAATGCAAGAACCCCCACTGTTATAGCGCCGGTTTCAAGTTATTGCGCAGATGGAGGGGCGAAGGAGACAGGCGCGGGCGTTCCTAACAGTTCAATGCTTAAGATCTCAAATTTCCATCCGCCGAGATTGCCGCCGCTGTGCGGCCAGTTGATTGGCCCGAATGCAGCCAGTTCATCAAAATAAAAATACTGCTCTCTTGACTGCGTACCGCCGTGGCGCTGGGGCGCGCCGTCTTCATCGATCATCATCCAGCCGAGAAATTCAGTATCTAGATAGAATTCCAGCATTCCGTCTTCAGCTTTGACCAGTTCAAGCGCGTCCGGCCGCTTCGCCAGTAAATAAAATTTCCGATATAAGGACTTTTCCCATCCATTCAGTGCGCTTTCCAGCCGTTCTTCGCTGTATCTATCGAGGTCGTCTCCGGATTTCTCCCAGCCGCCGGAAATGGTGTAGGCCCGCCGGATTTCCATATCAAAACTGTCGCGTTTTAAATATTGCGCTGGTTCTTCGACATCGAACCAGTATTCCTGTATGTAGGGCAATCTGGCTTGCGGGTGATGATTGATCGCTGTGTTGTGTACTGTGCGGACGACAGACCAGACATCCCTTCCGCCCATCGCGTCGAGCAATGAAGCGCCCATTTTTTCAGCGTCCAGGTTTTGCGTAGCATAGCCAGGAGTTGGCCCTAATACTAATGCGGCAACGCCCAGCACGAAGCTGACAATGTTGTGGGCGCATAATTTCATCATCCGAGCCTTTTGGTTTTTTGAAAACCTATCGGAAAATCGGCGCCGCCGCCATATTTGAATTGATTGTCGCGATATGGCGTGATTGCCGCGCGCAACAAGGCGCCCTTACTGTTTGTCGATAGCCTCGGTCGAGAGCAATTGGCCCTCCTTCATGCGCATTGTAATATTGCGCGTGGCGCTGAAACTGGCGATCGGGTTATCCCCAAGAACGAGGAAACTCGCTTCATACCCAGCTTCAAGCCGGCCTATTTTTCGGTCGGGAAAAACAGTTTTCGCGCAATTTTCTGTCCACATGCGCAAGAGTGTTTCATTACCGAGCGCTCCGATATCCGCCAGATGTTGCGCTTCGCCGTGCGATGTATCCCGGACATTGTCGCTGCCGAGAACAAGGTTGGCGTTCGCCGCTTCCAGGCGTACGAGATTTTCCTTTTGCGCCGCCAATATAGCCGCGTACTGGTCTGGTGAGCGTGTTTCGTATCGTTTCGCGAGAGACATTGTGGTGATGAGCGCCGTATTGGATTTGGCGGCTAGTGCGATTGTAGCGTCCGATAATCGGACGGTGGAATCATAGGAAGGAAGATGAGCGATAATGTCGGCGTCTGCGCGAAGCGCGCGCACCATGTCCGCTTCGCTTTCCACATGGACTGCGACGCGCAAGCCTTCATCATGCGCAAGCGTGATCAACTCAGGAAGCAGCGCCGGGTTTAGTCCTGTTTTGCCGTAATAGGCCGGATCGTCTTTGCGCGTTTCATATTCTTCCGAAAAATACAGCATGACCTTGATGAAATCCGGACGGTCCGCAAGAATTAGCGCCCACTTTTCATGCAGTTCGCTTGAACTGTCCGCCTCGAAGTACCCTTTGTCCGGCAACGTCTCTTTCGTGAATTCCGGATAGAGGCCGTACCGGTCCATCAATGATTCGCGCAAACCCCGCGGATGTCCGCCGGGGCCGGTAAGGCCGTTATTGGCGAACGCAACATCAACTGAATCCGGGTTGTTGAGCTTCTCCGAAATCGTCTCGCGGTACAGCGCGAACGAACCCGGCATCATGGCGTAAAAAACACCGGATTGAAGATACGCCTTAATAACATCGTCAACACCTTCTGACGCGCCGCCCAGATTATGGTTATGCGCTTCGCAATAAGGGGGAATGACATATTGCCCCCGAAGGTCGGTCGCATTGTCCGTTGCCGGAAGATCGAATGCGAGGCGCCCATCGACGATGCTGGCGACGCGCGGTTCGAACCCGGATCCAGTAAACCAGAGACCATTTATTAATTGTTCGCTCGGTTGAGCCGGAGGCGTATTGCTTGCGCATCCCGGCAAACCGAAGATCGCGCTCAGGAGCGTTATTGAAATCTTTCGCCGAACCATAAGTTGCTCCCCGGTATCGCCCTGTGTAATGCAGAGCTGTCTGAGAGCCACAAATGTAGCAGGGAACAAGCCGCCGCTCAACCACGCAAATGCGTTCAGTAAACCCGCTTTTTCGGTTCGATGTATTTAATGTCTTCGGTCAGCGTGTAGTTGTGAACCGGACGATAATCGATTGTAGCCTTGCCGTTGGCGAACCAGGCGGCGGTGTGCTTCATCCAGTTTTCATCGTCGCGCTCGGGGAAATCCTCGCGGGCATGGGCGCCGCGGCTTTCCTTGCGGTTGGCGGCGCTTTCCATGGTGACCACCGCCTGGCCGATCATATTGTCTAACTCCAGCGTCTCCACGAGATCGGTATTCCAGATGAGGCTGCGG
Source organism: Hyphococcus sp. (assembly GCF_965228385.1). Lineage (GTDB taxonomy): Bacteria > Pseudomonadota > Alphaproteobacteria > Caulobacterales > Parvularculaceae > Hyphococcus. The sequence continues at coordinate 3,393,923 of NZ_OZ245810.1, forward strand.
TCGGTAACCCCAATATCCGGCATGGCGTCGTGCACTTCCTTGATTTTTTCACGGCCCTCTTCCAGCACTTCTCCGGTGCGAAAAACGGCGCAGTTGTTTTGCATGACGCCTTGCATGCGCGCGCGCAAATCCGCTGTAGGCGAATCGCCCTTGGCGTAGCGGAATTTATCGAGCCGCGCGAGCGCTTCTTCCGTGGCCTGCTTTGGCAGGTCCGGCGCAGCGCCGTTCGCTTTTACGATTTCGCCGCAGCGAAGGCCCGCCGCGCGTCCGAAAACCACGAGGTCGATCAGCGAATTGGAGCCCAGCCGGTTGGCGCCGTGCACCGAAACGCACGCCGCTTCGCCGATCGCCATCAGGCCGGGCACAATGGCGTCAGTATCATCGCCACGCTTGGTGACGACCTCGCCGTGATAATTCGTCGGTATGCCGCCCATATTGTAATGCACAGTAGGCAGAACAGGGATCGGCTCCTTCGCGACATCAACGCCGGCGAAAATCTTCGCGCTTTCTGAAATGCCCGGCAGGCGGCTCGCCAGCACTTTTGGATCGAGATGATTCAAATTGAGATGGATATGATCCTTGTTCGGACCGACGCCGCGTCCTTCGCGAATCTCGATGGTCATGGAACGCGACACCACATCGCGCGATGCAAGGTCCTTGGCGCTGGGCGCATAGCGTTCCATGAAACGTTCGCCTTCGGCGTTTGTCAGGTAACCGCCTTCTCCGCGCGAGCCTTCGGTAATCAGCACTCCGGCGCCGTAAATGCCCGTCGGATGAAACTGCACAAACTCCATATCCTGCAACGGGAGCCCTGCGCGCAGCACCATGGCGTTGCCGTCGCCGGTGCAGGTATGCGCCGAGGTGCAGGAGAAATAGACGCGGCCATATCCGCCTGTCGCTAGGATCACCATCTTCGCGGAAAAGCGGTGGATGATCCCGGTATCCAGCTCCCATGAAATCAAGCCCTGGCATTCGCCTTCGTCGGACATGATGAGATCGAGTGCGAAATGCTCGATGAAAAATTTTGCATTCTGTTTTACGGACTGGCCGTACAGCGTGTGCAGGATGGCGTGGCCGGTGCGGTCTGCGGCGGCGCAGGTGCGCTGAACCTGTCCTTCGCCATAATTTTTCGTCATGCCGCCGAAAGCGCGCTGATAGATCTTACCCTCTTCGGTGCGTGAAAAAGGAACGCCCCAGTGCTCGAGTTCGTAAACTGCGGCGGGCGCATGTTTGCACAGATATTCGATGGCGTCCTGATCGCCGAGCCAATCGGAGCCTTTGACGGTGTCGTACATATGCCAGCGCCAGTCGTCTTCCGACATATTGCCGAGCGCGGCGGAAATACCGCCTTGCGCCGCCACTGTGTGGGAGCGTGTCGGAAAGACTTTTGTAACGCATGCGGTTTTCAGGCCGGCTTGCGCCGCGCCCAAGGTAGCGCGCAGTCCGGCGCCGCCGGCGCCGACGACAACCACGTCATATTCGTGATCGACGATTTCGTAGCTTTCAGTCATTCAGGAATTCCTTAGACGTCAGCCTGCAAAGCTGATGTTGTAGACGGCCCACAAGACGCCGGCGATGACGCTGATTGAAATCAGCCAGTTCAGGGCGTCGAGCGTTTTCTTCATAGAGGAGTGAATATAGTCGGCGATAATTTCAGCCATGCCGATGCGCATATGCCAGGCCCCGACAATCGCAAATAAAGCCAGCATCGCCGCATTCCAGGGCCTGGCCGCCCATGCGGCGGCAGTTTCCTGATCAGCCCCGAGATGCGAAACAAAGCTTATGAAAAACCAGATGGCGGGCGGAATCATCAGAACCGCGGTGGCCCGCTGGATGATAAAGGTAGAGGTGCCTTTGTGCGACGCCATGTTACGCCCCTCCCATCGCGCTGTAGCCGAACCAGAGAACAATCGCGGCCAAGATTGCTGATGCGATATAGACGAGCCAGGCGGTCATGATTGCGGTTTTGACAGCAAAACCGCGTCCGTAATCCCAGTAAAGGTGGCGCAATCCATTCATCAAATGAAATGACATCGCCCACACATATCCGGCCACGATAATAAAGCCTAAGGGCGAGCGCACGAACCCGGCGGCGCTTTCATACAACGCAGGACTGAAGGCCAGCGCATACAGCCAGACAGCAATGAGGATGGAGCCGCCGTAAAGCACCATCCCTGTGCCGCGATGTGTAATCGATGCGGCCATGGTGACGGTAAATCGCCAAATCTGAAGATGCGGCGAAACCGGTCGCGGCGAGGGAGCGCTGGTAACCATAAAAAACCCCGGAATTTCAGGCGTCAGGACGTTTTGGCGAACATAGGCCGCCGCTTTTCCAAGTCAACGCGACAGATGAGGCGTCGCGATGCGGCGATAAAGATCCAAAATGCGCGATGCGCAGGGCGCCATTGCCAACGCCCCGCTTTATCGTACATGCTGCGGACTGCAAAAATCGGTCGCAGGTGAATCGGGGGTTCGGGGATGTTTAAAACGCTGATTTCAGGGCTGGCCGCGACGGCTCTTGGGATATCCACAGCCTCAGCGGATATGATTGACCGTATTAACGGCGATCAACTTAAAAACGTGCTGGAAGACGCGGGACTCGCCACTGAAATCATTCCCGACGCATCGACTGGCGCGCCCGTGGGTAAAAGTCAGGCCGGCGATTACGGGTTTTATGTGCGTGCGCTTTCATGTTCCGGCGCGCCGGCGTCTTGTGAAACGCTTGTATTCTTCGCCAATTTCGAACTCGGCCGGCCGATCTCGGAGTCAGATTACAGGATCGTCAACAGTTTTAACGAAAGTCAGGTGTTCGGGCGCGCCTACGCCATTCCAAACACCCAGGAAGTCGGCGTCGATTACGTGATCGAACTGGATGGCGGCGTATCGGAAGATCACCTTGCACAAAATATTTCCCGCTGGGCGGATGTGATTTCCGCGTTCGTGGCGAAATTTCAGGCAGGCGAGCCCACAAGTTAGGCGGCGCGTTCCAGCAGCGCTTTCAGCCCTTCCGGCAGATCCTTTTCCAGATCGCGCATGCGCTCAATCAGGCGGCGTTCATTAATGTCGAATGCGCCGTCGCGCCCGATGCGGGCGGCGAGCCACTCCGCCTCGTTTTCCGTGACTTTCGCGGCCAGCACAGCATTGCGATCGCGTTGCTCGTTATATTCAGCATGAACCGATTTTTCAGTATAGGCCTGTTTCACAGCGCCAATGCCGCCCGACATCATACGCTTGAAAAATCCGCCAATATTGACCGAGTGGTCCTTCGCCCATGCGTTGCGGCGAAACGCTTCCTCCCGGCTTGGCGCTGTATATCCCAAATGCGCCATCAGATGATTAATTACGCCCTGCACAAAAAGCTCGGTCCATGCGGGATTATTTTTTGCGTTTTCAGTCATATCGTTGATGTCGAACAAAAGCTCGGCTTCACGGCGCGTGACGCCGACATTACCCTCGCCGCCCGATGCAAATAGATATCGCCGGAGCATTACGGCGTCCTGCTTGTTCACAATTGGGCCGTCAGGCTTGGCGGCAATCATCGCCTTGACCTGTTCGCCTACAAACGCGGCCATTTCCGGCGGCGTGCTTTCGGCGGTTTCCATGAGCTTCACCAAGAGCGCGAGTTCCAGCGGATTGGCGCAGCCATCGCGCGTGGCGCGCGCTTTCAGCGACTGGAATTCCTCAGTTGTTAGATAACCTTGCGGTTCTTCCTCGCGGAGGTAGAAATCCGCAGCGGCCTCGGCGAAGAATTGAAACCATTCCGGATCGCCGTCCTGCGCCCGGTCGCCAAGGTCGAAGAGCGCATCCAATTCTGCGGGTTCGACGACGCCGTTGGCGAAAACCGTCTTGCGCAAGAATAAAACCTCATCGGCGGAAACGAATCCGTCAGCACCGATAGCGGCGATGCGGGTTTCAAGCGACTGGTCGGACATGAGGCGGACTCCTGATGAAAAGCGCCCGCAGAATGTGCCTCATTGAGGTTAATATCCGGAAAAAAGAAATCGTTGAAATTTCAGCGATCAACACCGAAAAATCACCACCCGGGCGAATGCCGCCTATAGCGTTAATGCGGCAGAAACCCTTTTCCGAACGCCACCGCCAGACCAACGAAGAGGGCCAGCCATCCCGTTTGCAGCGCCAGCGCGGCGACGGGCTTTGGCCCGACAGTGAAAAGGTCTTTTAGCGCAGTTTTCACGCCGAGGGCGCAAACCGCCGTTACCAGAAAAAATCGGGAGGCCCCGGCGATAGCCTCGCTGGCGTTTTCCGGGACAACGCCGATGCTGTTAGCCGCCATCAGCGCGGCGAATCCCAGAAGAAAGACAGGAAAGGCCCGTCCCGTAGCGTCGGCGCCGGCGCTGCGCGAAAATAACACTGCGATGATGAATACCGCCGGCGCAAGCAGCGTTACGCGCATCAGTTTGACGACTGCAGCGACGGCGCCCGCCTCATCGGATACGATATAGCCCGCGCCAATGACTTGTGCGACATCGTGAATGGTGGCGCCTAGAAAAACACCCGACTGTAAATCAGTAAAGCCGAGCAAGTTTGTCAAAGGCGGATACGCAACCATCGCGATCGTTGACAGGGTGGTGACGCCGACCACTGTGAGAATGAGATTGCGTTCATTCTCTTTTGATTGCGGCAGGACTGAAGCAATCGCCATGGCGGCAGAGGCCCCGCAGATCGCAACCGCGCCAGCAGAGAGCGTCGAATGAGCATTTGTCAGGCCTGCGCTGCGACCGATCACTACGCCTGCGAGAATTGTCGTGGCGACGCCGAGTGTGACAAGAAGTGCAGTCGCCCATCCCAATTCCGCGATCTCCGTAAATGTTACGGAGGCGCCGAGCAGAATGACGCCGAGTTGCAGAAGCCGTTTTGATGCAAATTGAACGCCTGGCTTGGTGACTGCGTCATCGTTCATGAAATTGAAGGCGATGCCGAACAGGATGGCGTAGAGCATCACCGGACCGCCATAGCGCGATGCAATGAAAAGCGACGCCAAGCCGATCGTAATGCACAAAAGCACGCCGGGAGCGATCGCTCGCGCTTGTTCCTTATATTTTTTTATCATGGCGAGCCGGTTGCGAGTGCGCGCAATTTATAGCGGGTGCGCTACTCAGCAGCTTGAAGGCATTCGGTCTTGCGCTCAATGGAGGGAAGGCTTTCATCATCACATGCGCGCGCAACGCGATTGGTCACCATACGATGATGCAGCTCTTCAATGCATTTTCGCCCGGTACATTTGAACAGAAAAGGAAACAGACCGTGCAAGAGGCAGGCGGCGCCGGAAATGACCATTTTACCGCCAAAGCCAAAAGCCATGCCCATATGCTGGAAATAGGTTTCTCCAACGCTTTCCGGATGTTCGGTAAATGCGCGTTTGATCATGGCTCAGGTTCGTCCCAGTTTGGCGATATTGCTGGCTCAGATCATAGCGCCGCAGTTTGAAAATTTATTCTATTTAAATGCGTAGAAAAACTAATGATTGAAAAAATTTTCTAATAAACCTATAAATAATAGAATGGACAGGACGGACAAGGCCATATTGGCGATATTACAACGCGATTCCAGTACGCCAGTTAGTGAAATTGCTGATTCGGTCGGCCTTTCGCAGACACCTTGCTGGCGGCGTATCAAAAAGCTGGAAGAGGACGGTGCGATTGTGAAGCGCGTGGCGGTGGTCGATCCCGCCGCGCTGAATTTGCGGCTTATATCTTATGTGATGGTGAAAACCGCCCAGCATAATGAGGCGTGGCTTGCGAAATTTGCTGACGCGGTCCGGCGCATCCCGGAAGTCGTCGAGCTTCACCGGATGAGCGGCGAGACTGACTATCTGATGAAAGTCGTCTGTCCGGACATGGAGCGGTTCGATAGTGTCTATAAAAAGCTTATCGCCGCCGCAGACTTCTCGGACGTGCGGTCAAGCTTCTCCATGGAAACGCTGAAATCGACTACGGAGCTGCCGCTGGATTATGCGTGAGTGAGGAGACGGCTGCTGCGGCGCTTCTACTGCGGCGATTTATAAACAACGCCGTCTTTCATGACGAAATCCACGTCCTCCAGTTCGGTAATATCCGCCAGCGGATCGCCGTCAACGGCGACAATATCGGCAAGCTTGCCGGGCGCAATCGACCCCAGATCATCAGACTTGCCAAGATTTGCCGCGCCGACAATCGTCGCCGACCGGATTGCTTCCATCGGCGTCATGCCGGCTTCAACCAATAGAGCAAACTCGCGTGCGTTATTGCCGTGTTTTGAAACGCCGCTGTCTGTTCCGAATGCGATCTGGACGCCGCCTTGATGGGCGCGGCGCGCCATATCGATCATGTTCGGCCCTATTTCCGCGGCCTTAGCGCGCTGTGGCGGCAGCAGAAACGAATCCGGATCGTCCGCCCATTCAGCAACCGTTACGCCCGCGAGGATTGTCGGGACCAGATAAGCGTTGTTGCGTTTGAACAGGCGTATGGACTCATCATCAAGATATGTACCGTGCTCTATGGAATCGACGCCGGCGCGCAAGGCTGCATTTATCCCGTTTACGCCATGGGCGTGTGCGGTGACCCGCCTTCCCATGGAATGGGCGGTTTCCATGATTGCAGTCATTTCATCGTCGAAGAACTGTTGTTCAAGGCCGGCGGCTGTATTGGAGAGAACCCCGGCCGTCGCCGTCAATTTGATCTGGTCCGCCCCGCGGCGCACCTGTTCGCGTACGGATTTGCGGCATTCGCCTACGCCGTCGCAAACGCCTGAGGAATGCAGCAACTGCGCGACTTCATCGGTATAGCCTTGCGTTCCATCGCCATGACCGCCGGTAACGGAAATGCCTGAACCAGCTGCAAAGATGCGCGGCCCAATGATGTCATTGCGCGCAATGCCGTCGCGCAGCGCAAAAATCGCATCGCTCGTGCCGGCGCCGAGGTCCCTGACAGTAGTAAAGCCCGCCGTTAGTGTTTTTTTGGCGAACCCGGCACCCATAATCGCCACGTCTGCGCCGGACATTTGCACCTTCTGCAATCGCCCCTGAGGATTATTTTCCGATGTAATATGAACATGGCCGTCGATCAGTCCGGGCATGACGAACATAGATCTCAAGTCATGAATGGTGACTGAGTCATCAGCGCCTGCGTCAACGACCTCGGCGTTTAAATAGCCGTCGGCAATGCGCGTGATGCGGCCGTCTTTGACAATGATTGATTGGTTGTCAACGACATCGCCGCCAGGCTCAGCCAGGAGTTTGCCGGCGTGAACGATCGCAAAATCGGCCGCGTTAGCACTCGAAAAAAGCAAAACGGCCGCGAATGCGCATGTGATATTTTTCTGTGGCATTGAGCCCCCCACATTTCATTGCAATGAGATAATGATAGTTGGATTGAAAGATATGCGCCAGCCGCTATCCCTCGCGGCGACGCCGCGGGCCAATCCGGATTTCTTCATCTTCAAAGTCGAGCAGAAAACTTCTATCAGCGAATACATCTGCTCCAACCAGGCAAAAAGGGCGGTTCTGCACGCCGAATTCAGTGAATATTTGCGCGTCATAGACAATGGCGACGTGATTGAACCACGTTCCGTTGCCGATTTGCAGTTTGGAAATTTTAACGGGCCGAGCGCCGTCAAACGTATCGAAAACGTCCTGAATGCGCGTGCCGGTGGAGAAACCGCCCATGCCTTGCCTGTCTACATAAAGTCCGCCTGTCATGGCGCGATACGCCGCTGAGTTAAAAATCGTACCCGATGCGCCCAGGTCGATGATGCAAGGTATAGACTCGCCGCGCACCCGGGCCGCCGTGCGAAAGATTGGAAGCGATTCTTCATCGACGATCATGGATTCAAGCGGCGCGCGCGCCCAATTGCCGACGATCGCATCGGATTCCGTCTCCTTTGCGTAAAGACGCATTGTGCGGCTCGACGCATCGAATAGAATGTCGTAGCGGGTTAAGAAGTCGAGCCCAATAATGCCCTGGGGCGGAGTGTTGGGCGGCGCCCAGTCTGGCAATATGACCCCGACATGATTTTCCAATCGTTCCGAGGCGATCTCTATATCGCCAAGAACATAGGCCGGTAGTTTTCTCGCCCCTGTGAGACCGAGTATGCGAATGTCAGGCCGGGGGCTTCGTTCAAAAATTTGTCGGCTGGCGAGATTTTCAAAAGCGGAAGTGATTGTCGCGCCCGAATCGACGATAAAATCATAAGGGCCCGAGGCGTTTACCATCGTGTCGACGGTGATCCAGCCCTGATAATCGATTCGATAAGGAATTTCGGCGATCGGCGTTGGAGGCGGACCTGCAGGACGTGTTGGAGCCGTCGCACAAGATAGGAGCGCCAACGCCAAAAACGCAGCGCCCAGCGGCCGAATCCATTGTAACATCATTTGCGCGTCACCCTCCCCGGGAATGATATTGCGCACCCGCCTGATGGAAATGTTATGCCGCCAATTTCCGGGCTGTCACTATGGGGGCGCGGAATTAATGTTGCTTTTGCTGCCATAATCTCGCGAACGTGAAGCTTTTGTCGGCTTGCGCAGCTGTCTATCGGTCCGCCATAAGTTCTTGGAACAATTATAGGCCAAACTTTACTAATTTCCGGCGCCGTGCGCGAAACCCCTTGTTTTCAGTGTCCGCCGCGCTATAACCCGCGCCTTCAAACCAGCCGCCGGGCCCCGGATGACGGGAATGGCATGCCTTGGCTGTGTTGTTACGCGCCCGAAAGGGCCCCCATATTGTCTGGGGAATAAGTAGGAAAAGCGAAATGCCCAAATTGAAGACCAAATCGGGCGCTAAAAAGCGCTTCAAGATGACCGCCACAGGCAAGGTCAAGGCCGGCGTTGCCGGCAAACGTCACGGGATGATCAAGCGAAGCCCCAAGCAGATCCGCCAGAATCGCGGCATGGATGTGCTTGAGGATTGCGACGCGAAGATCGTTAAGAAATACATGCCCTATAACCGGTAAGGAGGCCCTGACATGTCACGTGTAAAACGGGGCGTTACCGCCCACGCCCGCCATCGCAAAATCATCAAAAAGGCGAAAGGCTATTACGGCCGCCGCAAAAACACTTTCCGCGTCGCCAACCAGGCTGTGGAAAAGGCCGGACAGTACGCCTATCGCGACCGCCGCGCGCGCAAGCGCAATTTCCGCTCTCTGTGGATTCAGCGGATCAACGCCGCCTGCCGCGAGCTCGATTTCACCTACGCCCGATTTATCAACGGGCTCGACCGCGCCGGGATTGAGGTGGACCGCAAAGTGCTCGCCGATCTCGCGGTGAAGGAGCCCGAGGCGTTCAAGGCCCTGGCTGAAAAAGCGAGAGCGGCACTCGCATAAGGCTGTTTCGGTTGAAAAACGAATAAGAAAGGCGCTTGACACCAGGCGCCTTTTTATTTCACTTCAAAAAAATATAACAATTGATAATTTTTATCTTGCGCCAGACGCCGAACCGTTTATGTATTGTGCATCGCAGCATAAAGCGGTCATAGAGAACACAGGAGACGCCCGGACATTCTTTTAACCTTTTGAAAGGAAACAGAAATGATCCGGACTTTGTTTTTTGCAACTGCAGCATTTTCATTTAGTCTAGGCGCCGCATCCGCCGCCGAAAAGATGCTGAATGTCGACAGGGATCGGCTGGCTGATCCTGTTTATATTGAAACCTTGTATGCCGAAATCGAAAGCGCCGCGCTCGAAGTTTGCAAAAAAGACCTTCGCGGCGCGCCATTTTATCGAAGCAGAATGGTAAGTTGTATAAAGTTTACCGTCAAAAATGCTGTGAAGCAGGTCGATGATCCGGCGTTTACAACTTTCGCCGAAGGCGCGTCGGAAATCGGTCGAATTGCTTCGCGCTGATTCATACCGTCTGTCGCCTCCTCTCACCGGATGCGATCTGTTGCGTAAAGCGGGCCCTCGACAACAGGGCCCGCTCTTTATATTGAGAACCATCGAAAGCTGCGGAGCCGTGTCGTCATGCTGAAATCCGACTTGTTTTTTAGGAGCGCCGATTGAACGGATGACCGAAACGGTATCTGCCGGTAAGCGTCATCCGAGGATGGCGCTTTTTTTGTAAATGGGAAATTGGAGAACGGACGACATGTCCGACATTGAAAAACTTGAAAGCGAGTTGACAGCTAAGATCAGTTCAGCGGACGGCGAAAGCGCGCTGGAAGACATTCGCGTCGCTGCGCTCGGTAAAAAAGGCGCGGTTTCCGAGCGGATGAAAACGCTTGGGCGTATGAGCCCGGAAGAGCGCAAGGAAATGGGCCCGGCCCTGAATGGTCTTAAGGCCCGTATCACTGACGCAATTGAGGCAAAGAAAGCTGCGCTTGAGGAGGCCGCGCTTGATGCGCGTCTTGCGACCGAAAAAGTTGATGTAACGTTGCCGGTCGGGCCAATGCCGAAGGGTAAAATCCATCCGGTGTCGCAGGTGACGGAAGAGATTGTGGCTATATTCTCCGCCATGGGTTTCGACGTCGCTGAAGGGCCGGACATTGAGGACGATTTCCATAATTTTACCGCGCTTAATTTCCCGCCTGATCACCCGGCGCGCGAAATGCACGACACATTTTTCTTTGAGCCGAAAGAGGACGGCTCGCGCATGGTGCTGCGTACGCATACGTCGCCGGTGCAGATCCGCACAATGATGAATCAGAAACCGCCGATCCGGATTATCATTCCCGGCCGGACGTACCGCTGTGATTCCGATCAGACCCACACGCCCATGTTCCATCAGGTCGAAGGGCTGGTGATAGATACACAAGCCCATATGGGGCATCTCAAAGGAACGCTCGAGGCGTTTGTCAAAACCTTCTTCGAGATTGATGATGTTAAAACCCGCTTCCGCCCGCATTTTTTTCCGTTTACGGAGCCTTCGGCGGAAATGGACATCGGCTATGAGCGCGTAGGAAAGGAAATCCGCTTCGGCCAGGGCGCTGACTGGATGGAGATTCTTGGTTGCGGCATGGTGCATCCGAATGTTTTGCGCAATTGCGGCCTTGACCCGGACAAATATCAGGGCTTCGCCTGGGGCATGGGAGTCGATCGCCTCGCCATGTTGAAATACGGCATCCCGGATTTGCGCGACTTTTTCGCCGCCGACGCCCGATGGCTGGAGCATTACGGTTTCGACCCCGTCGACCAGCCAAACCTCGCAACGGGATTAAGCAGGTAGCGCGATAATGACTGTCGCGACTTATCCTTTGGAGTTCCGCCGTTGGCAAACGCCGTTTGAAAATGACGATGTGCTCATAATAGGCGTGCAATATTTTGGTGAACTAAGTGCAATTTATGTTCAAGAGGGTGTTGAATATGAACTTGAGGACGCAAATGATTGGGATGGCCGGTCTCTTGAGATAAAGCTTTTTTGCAAAACAGATGAGAGCATTTACGGGGTCTACTTCTCTTCAGTAATGGCTTTTCGAGTCTTGGATGAGCATGGGCTGACTGAGCTGTGGGATGCAGGAAAAAAGCGGCCTGCAAAAACGACTTTTGAAGTTCGCGGTCATGGCTGGAGCAAAGAAAGTCCTATCACATTTATGAATAACGATGGCTGGAGTTGTGTAATTGCAACTGATTGGGATTGTGTTGAAATAGTGCCGAACTCCGATCCTGAAATTAAGAGAGAAAGAAATGCTCGAAAGAAACAAAGGGTAGGTTAGTAATCATGGCTCTCCGCATCGGCCTTGTCGGGTTAGGCGTGATGGGCGTGCCCATGGCGCAAAATATTTCGCGCGCCGGGCTGCCGCTCACCGTTTATAACCGTAGCGCTGGGCCGCGCCGTCAGTTTGAAAATTCGATAGTAACGGTCGCCGGATCGGTCGCGGAAGTCTTCGCCCAGTCCGACGCAATCATCCTGATGCTGAATGACGGCGAGGCGACGGACGCGGTGCTGGGCCGGACTAACGACATTTTCGAGATTAATTTGGCGGATCGCATTGTCGTTAATACCGCCACCATGACGCCGGCCTATTCAAAAGGACTTGGCGAGGCAATCGCAAAATCCGGCGGTGTTTATGTGGAGGCGCCGGTCTCCGGATCAAAAGCTCCTGCTGAAGCGGGCGAATTGCTGATCATGGCGGCGGGCGACGAAGAAATTGTCAAAAAGATCCAGCCGGTATTTGATGCGATTGGCAAGGAAACCGTTTTCTGCGGCGCCATTCCAGGCGCCATGGCCATGAAAAGCGCAAGCAATCTGCAGCTTGCCGGGATCATGAGCGGTCTTGCGGAGTCAGTGAATTTTGCAAGAGGCTTCGGTCTCGATCTCGAGCTTTATTCTAAGGTCATTCTTAATGGTCCGCTGGCGAACGACTTTTTGAGAATGAAACTGCCGCGCGCTATCGCCGAAGATTATGCGCCGCAGGCGGCGGTGAAAAACGTCGCTTATTCGCTGGATGTGATGATTGAAGCGGCGCACAGCGTCGGCGCAGAAACGCCCAGCGCGAAAACCATGCGCAAAACCTGCGAGAAAGCTTTGCAGGCGGGCGACGCTGACAAAGACATCATGACGATTACAAAAGCTCTGAAACAGACGGAAAATCGATGAAATTTACGCTGAACTGGCTCAAGGAGCATTTGAAAACAGACGCCAGTCTCGATGACATCGTTGAGGCCATGGTGGCTGTCGGCCTCGAGGTTGAGAGTGTCGAGAACCCCAAGGAGCGTCTCGCCGCCTTCACTATCGGCGAGGTGCTGCATGCGGAAAAACATCCTGATGCGGACAAGTTGAAACTGTGCCGGGTCGCCACGAAAGACGGCGAGATGCAGATTGTTTGTGGCGCGCCCAATGCGCGCGAGGGCATCAAGGTCGCCTACGCGCCGGTCGGCGCTTATGTCCCGGGTATTGATGTTACGCTGTCGAAGGCGAAAATTCGCGGGGTCGAAAGCCATGGCATGATGTGTTCGGTCCGCGAGCTTGAGCTTGGCGACGATCATGACGGCATTATCGAGGCGCCGGACGCGGCGAAAGTCGGCGACCCTGTGGCGCAGTGGCTTGGCGCGAATGACCCCGTCATTGATTTCGAAGTGACGCCCAACCGTCCGGATACGAATGGTGTCAACGGCGTGGCGCGCGATCTTGCGGCGGCGAGCCTCGGCAAGCTGATCACGCCGGAGCCGAAACCGGTCAAGGGCGCGTTCGAAAGTCCGCAGAAAATTGAATTGCGTTTTGACGATCCTGAAAATACGCCATGCCCGGCTTTTGCGGGACGTTATATCAAGGGTGTCAAAAACGGACCAAGTCCAAAATGGCTGCAGGACAAATTACGCGCCATCGGTCTCAGGCCCATAAGCGCTCTTGTCGATATCACCAATTTGCTGACTTACGACCGCGCAAGGCCGCTGCATGTCTATGACGCGGACAAGCTGAAAGGCGTCATTCACGCGCGCCTTGGCGAAAAGGGCGAAACGTTTCTGGCGCTCGACGGCAAGCAATATGAAGCCGACGAGACGATGACTGTGATCGCGGATGATAATGGCGTTCTCGGTTTCGGCGGGGTGATCGGCGGCGAAAGCACGGGCTGTTCAGATGAGACAGTGAATGTTTTCGTGGAATGCGCCTATTTCGATCCATTACGTACAGCCAAAACCGGCCGCAAAACCGGTCTGAACACTGATGCGCGTTACCGGTTCGAGCGGGGCGTTGATCCAGAATTCATCATTCCCGGTATGGAAATGGCGACGCAGAATATTCTTGATATTTGTGGCGGGAGCGCAAGCGAGATCGAGCTTGCCGGCGATATCCCTAAGGCGGATAAAACGGTGTTGTTTCCATCTTCGGAAGTCAACAGGCTGACCGGCTTGAATGTGCCGCCAGAAGAGTGCGAGCGCATTTTGACTGCGCTTGGTTTCACCATATACAAAAGCGATCCGTGGCAGGTCGATGTTCCAAGCTGGCGTCCGGATATTGAAGGCAAAGCCGATCTTGTAGAAGAAATTGCGCGCATCACAGGGTTCGATCAACTGCCCACAGAGACGCTGCCTTTGCGCTCCGCCGTCGAAACGCCGAAACTGACTCTAAGTCAGGACCGCCGTCGTCTTGCGCGCCGGGGGCTTGCGGCGCGGGGCATGCTGGAAGTCGTCACATGGTCTTTCATGGACGAAAAATATGCGGACCTGTTTGCATCGTCAGATGAAAGGCGGGCCAGCGGACTTGTTCTGTCCAATCCGATTGCTTCGGATCTAGGCGTCATGCGTCCGTCTATCTTGCCCAATCTCATCGCCGCCTTGCAGCGCAACGCCGATCGCGGCCGGAGCGATCTTGCACTCTTCGAAGTCGCGCCGATCTATCGCAGCGACGCGCCGGAAGGTCATGTCAACGCCGCCGCCGGGACCCGGTTGTCTCACCCGCCGCGCTTCTGGCAGGGGCCGGCCCCCAGCGCTGATGTCTTCATGGTGAAACAGGATGCGCTCAGCGCGCTTGAAGCGGCCGGCGCGCCGGTCGCTAGTCTGCAGACGACTGCGGAGGCGCCGGACTATTTCCATCCCGGCCGGTCCGGGGCTTTGCAGTTGGGGCCAAAAGCGCTCGCGCATTTCGGTGAAATTCATCCGCGCGTATTAAAGACCATGGATGTAAACGGGCCTGTCTACGGATTTGAGGCTTTTCTGGATGCGATCCCCGCATCAAAGAAAAAGCCGACAAAAACCCGCGCCGCGCTCGACGCTTCGGAATTTTTGCCGCTGACGCGCGATTTTGCTTTTGTCGTTGCGGACGATGTCGCCGCCGAAATTCTGCTGAAAGCGGTGCGCGGCGCAGACAAGAAACTGATTGCGGGTGTCTCACTGTTTGACGTCTACCAGGGGAAGGGCATACCGGAGGGCAAGAAATCCCTTGCTGTCGAGGTTCTGATTCAACCGCGCGAGCGGACGCTGACGGATGAAGACATTGAGGCGGTCGGCGCACGCATTATCGCCCAGGTCGAAAAGGCGACAGGCGGCGTTCTCAGGGCCTGATCGGTTTTAATAGCGCCGCCAATAATCTGCGGGCGTTGAAAACCGGCTTGCACAATGCGCGCCGTCAAGCTATGACGCGCCCTCTTTTTTGGTTCGCCGCTTTAGCTCAGCTGGTAGAGCACATCATTCGTAATGATGGGGTCAGGTGTTCAAGTCACCTAAGCGGCACCATTTTCCAAATAAAAACAGTTAGTTACTTCGTTCTCAATATTGCCACTATCTCGCTTATGCGCCTGGGTAACAATGGGGTAACAAACGAAATGCATTTCATGGGTGCAAAATAAATTTCATAGAGAGCGTCAGTTTTTTTGCGCGCAAGTTGATAGCAGCCTGGAAGCTTAATCTTCGGCTGCTTCATGCAAGAACGCCTCATGATCCTGGCTGTGATGCAGGATCGTCAGTATATAGATGAATTCATCCTCAATCCGGTAATAGATGACGTGACTGCCGGAGACGCGAGCGCGGCAGTCAGGGCGCAGGTCGGATCGGTCTATGCCTAGCAAAGGGGTTTCAAGGAGTGCGGTTAGCCGCGCCTCAAGCCCCGCCATATAGGCGTTTGCGGTCTTCGCGCCCCACTTTTCAAAGGAATAATAGTCGATCTTCTCAATATCGCCTTGAGCCGTCTTACTCAGCCGCAGTTTTCTTCGCTTTGCCACGTTTTCTGACCGCCCGGAAATAACGCGCAACATCCTCATCCGAGCCGAGTTCGAGGAAATCGCCAGCCGCAATCTCACCCTCTGCCTTGTCGAGAATCGCCATAAGGCGAGCCTTCCTATCCCGATTCTCCTGGTCGGCGCGGATCAGCGCCCGCACATAGTCGCTGGCGTTTGCATATAGTCCGGTCTCAACCTGCGCCTCGACAACGCCGCGCAGTTCGTCCGGCAGGGAAATGTTCATCGTGGCCATGACGGCGCCTCCGGGGTCTCAACAGTGACCATTATGGCATATATTGGCAAAGATTGTCATCTTAGCAACCCTATGCATACACATTAACGTATGCAAGCAAACTTTTAGCTGAGATTCCGCTTGCCACTTTGTATCTCGTAAGATATTTTACTTAAAAAGAAGTGAAATAGTGGAAAGTGGAATGAGAACAATCCGCATAACTGAAGAGGTTTGGCGGGAGATCGCCGCCAGAGGTGTTTTTGGTGAAACCGAAGATGACGTATTGCGTCGTGTATTCAAATTAGAAAAAGCCCCGATGAGTGAAGCTGCGCTTAAATCTGGCCGTCGCGGTAGGGGCGATAGGCGCTATGCGACTAAGCGTATGTCGGCAAGAACAAGTAACGGTCAGTTTATTGTTGAATTCGTCGAGGATGGCGTTCGGGAGCAATGGCCCCTACCTCAAAAGGAGGATAAGGAGGCTATACGTAGAGTTCGGGACCAGGCCGTGCAGTGGGCGCTTACACAAGGCGCAAGCGATCCTGGGCAAACGAACGCAGTTCGAAAAGCGCTAACGGATGACGGTTACTTCGTTAGCCGATGAAATTAAATAGCTAGTCAAAAATCTTTTTCAGGAGTTTTTGCCCCGGTGGGATGTCGATTGAGGCCTGTTCTTTCCTTGCCGCCAATGTATCAAACGCTGCATGTAATCCGTCGCTTAGAGAAGTCAGCTCTTGCTCTTTGACGGCCGTATCGGAGCAAAGCCCTCTGCCGCTATCCGCACTGTGGTCAACGCAATAAGTCTGCACGGAAGCCGTTAGCTTATCGGCTCGTTTGATGTCTTGTTTCAAATTATCGAACAGCCGCCGTACATCGTCATCAACGCGGCGAATTTCGTTTTCAACTTGCAAAGCTTCCTGGTCCGCCTGACGGGCCAATCCATCAAAGCTATCCATGTTCCAATAAGTATTTGCCGCGCGTCGCCGATTGTGCAGACGTTTGTAGAGTTTTTCATAATACTCGGCGGCTTTATCGAGTTGTCGATTTATGTCCGGCGCCTTCGCGCGAAGTTTATTCAATATTTCCGTTACTTCGCTATGGTTCTTCGTAGCCTTATCCGCAGAGAGTGCAGCTTGTATGTGTCCAGCTTGCGCCTGCAAGCCTGTCACCGCAATTTGATAGGCGTATGTATCCGCTCTCTGGTAAGTTCGATGCTCGCCCGCTCCCGACAAGTCCAATAGATCGCCGTCCACAAACCCGCTCAGACTTATATCCCCGTTGAACAAAATGGAGCGCGCCGAAAGCGTGACTTGATTGCCGTCTGCGGCGCCCTCAATCGCAAAATCATATGTTTTCAGCTTGCCCTTATCGTCAAGCGTTGTGGACTCGATGCGCCCGGCGATTCGCCCATCAGGCGTTTTTACGATCTGCACCATTTCAACAAGATGGGGAGACGCATCGATATAGACGCCAGAGACTTCCGAACAGAGGCCTTCGCTCGCCCACAATCCAAGCAGCCCCAAGCTTGCGACAAACGCTTTTAGATTTAGCCCGCGAAACATCGTTAAAATAGCGTTTGCCATATTTTCGCTCTCCAATTGGTCAGAAGGCCAACATAAGCAGAGATGAAATACATATTATAGTTGATAATAATTCCTTACCAACAACGCCATGCCTAGAGCATGGATATTCGCTCTCTTGTTGGTCGGAACTTTGCGCGTCTACGGCGCGAGGCCGGTCTGACGCAAGAGGAAATCGAAGAACGCTCCGGTTTTAGCCAGCAATATATAAGCGGGCTGGAGCGCGGTCAGCGAAACCCTACAATCGTTTCACTCTATGAGTTGGCGCAGGCGCTTGGCGTCGATTATCTGGAGCTACTGACACCTGATATCGAATCGACAAGAAACAAGAAGCCCAAGAAAAAATGCGGCTAGACAAATCGCTCTTTGATATAGGACTGAGCTTCCTCGCCCGTCAGCTCTTGTGACGAATTCCCGCTCCGCACAAAAAACTTATCTTGAGGTTGCCCGCCCTTGGAGGCCAGCTTGATAAATGTCGCCTTGTTGGCCTGCGAAATTTCTACTCGGCATATCTCAAGCCCCGCAACCAATGGAAAATCCACTTTGACTTTAGTAGCCGTAAAGCTTTCACCAAAATGTTTTTGAAACAGGTTTGTTAGGTGTAACTCGAATTTATCCCTATCGCCGCCGCCCAAAGCTTTATAATCGTTTTCCAAGCCAACGATTTCCCCTTTGTCTTTTACTCCGATAATGAGTGTGCCGCCATGCGCATTTGCAAAGGCGGCGACTGTTTTCATAATCACGCCTTCTAGCTCTTTGTTGACCTTACTTTCGCGGACATCCCATCGCAGCGTTTCTTTAAGCTCCAAATCTTCGTTTTCACCTTCGGCTATAAGATCTTCTATTGTCGCTTCTTCCTCAAGAGTGGCGCTATCAACAATACCGTCAAGCCATGCATTCAAGCTATCAGCAAGCTCTTGACGCCGCACTTTCAAGAAGAGTTCGTAATTATCAAGGGACCAAAGCTCTTGATCTTCTGGAATTAATTGCAACTGCAATGCTTTGGGGAAACGCTTCTGCACATCCGCTAAATATTCGGACGCACTCTTTGCACCTTTAGATCGATTTGCCAATTGCGTCAGGATTGAGCGGTTGGTCAGTTCTTGCGCCAAGGCATACTTTATTCGGTTGCCCCTGCCATAGCCTGCGGCTTTGAGCTTTGAAAATGGGAAAATATGATCGTATTCAAGTTGATACTTTTCACCCATGGGCTTGTGAATTGCGACGCCAGTTGTCAAGCAGATTGCGTTTCGACTCTTTAGATGCCAGCGCAAGAGCGCAAACAGCGGGTGCTGAACAGCGCGCCCCTCAAACTCTCCAGCCGTTATGGCGAGATTGCCGCCACGTTCTTCTCGGATTACGTCCAGAAGCCGATCAAACGGCGACGGCGACTCCAGCACAATTTTTAAATCGTGGTCCAGTTTTTGTGGTAGCTGATTTACATACCGGCGCCTTGCTTGGGAATAATAAAACCACTTCACAATTTTCAGAACTTCTGTTTGTGAAAGGTCACAATTCTTATCAAAGCAATGCACGATGATTGGAACGAGCGCATAAACTGAGTTAATTTCGTCCGTATGATCTACGAATGCATGAGAGCGCAGAAGATTAGCAACATAATCAAGAACTTTGTTTTCCAAAACCTCCCAAGCTTCCCGCATGGGCGTATCGTTTTCTATCGGGTGGAGCTTCTGCATCTTTGAGCCTTCATGATACAGCACGCCCAGCAATACATAGACGACAAAATCTAGCTTAAATACAAAGCCGTTTTTCTTAAGCGAATCCAATTTCCTTTTGAAGCGCTCGCGCGCCTGGGGCCAATATCCAGATATTTGCGCAAGCGCCAATTCTGCATCCGTCAACGACACCCCGCCCGCATTAACTTTGTAAAAAATATCTATCGCTTCGCGAATGGTTGCTTTGATAGGTACGGTCTGTTCTGGAAATTCACGATCAAGGATACTCAAAATGCTGGCGACATTGTCATGAAATTTATCCTCTTCATCA
The DNA here is from genome assembly GCF_965228385.1 of Hyphococcus sp. Lineage (GTDB taxonomy): Bacteria > Pseudomonadota > Alphaproteobacteria > Caulobacterales > Parvularculaceae > Hyphococcus. Next base: position 3,413,320 of record NZ_OZ245810.1, read on the forward strand.
TCGGATAATTCGCGTCCCTGTTCTCGCAAGGCTTTCAACACGCCTTGCGCACGCACGTTCTTTTTAAAAACATCTGTTATATCTACCCAGCGCGGGTCATTTTCCATACGGATTTTTGAATAATATTCGAGTTCAAGCGTCTCAATGTTCACATGAAGGCCGCGTGTGTCCTGCGTTATTTCTTCAAGCTTGTAGTATGGCGGCAGGACGCCGTTGATTAGCATATAAAGCGTCGTGATGCGTTGCTGCCCATCCAGCAATATTCTAACAGCGCCTTGCCTATCATCGTAATCATGGTCGCCCTTCAACTCAGGCGGCGCATTCGTCTCCCATGTGAGCATCGTTCCTGTTGGGTATTCCTTGATGAGAGAGTCGATTAGCTGCTTCGCATCCTCTCTTTTCCACACATATTCTCGTTGAAACGCCGGTACGAATAACTGGTGCTCATCAATTTTATCGAGAATTGTAGAGATTTTCATGTGCCTCGCGCCTTTAAGCAGTATTCAGGGAAATACTCTGGAACGATGGAGAAACGCTTACTCGAAGCGTAAATTGGCAAAAAAATCCCCCCCACGGCAAGCCGCAGGGGGTGATTCTTCGTAATGAAATTACTTACCGTGACTTCACTACTGATCTTTCCGGGGCAATAATTAGCCTAATACTTTCCAGCAATGCAAGAAAAAAGCGCCTCCCGGAGGAACAATGAAGGTTAAAGAATCTCTCTGTCTCGGAACGGATGTAGGTATCGCTTCGAACGGATGGGCCATACTCGATATGGAAGCCGAATCCATTAGCGGGGCTGGCGTTCGTTTATTCGATGCACCAGAGACAGACAAGGAACGAAAACCAAAAAATCAAATCCGACAGGAAAAGCGCAGCTTGCGGCGGGTCATTAGCCGCAAAGCGAAACGCATGAGTGAGGTGAGGCACCTTTGCTTTGAACATGGGCTGACAAAAGCGCAATCAAAAGACCTGTTCCACACGCTTCTCAAAACGTTAAATGAAACGCCGGGACAAGCGACCGTCGATGACCAGGGCATAACGCCATGGAGCTTGCGCGCTGATGCCTTACAACGCCAATTATCGGGCGCAGAGCTTGCTGTGGTTTTAGGGCACATCGCCAAACATGCGGGTTTTCAATCTAACCGCAAAGGCGGCGAAAAGAATGTCGCTGGCGACGATCAAAAGGCGTTGAAGGCCATGGAGGGGCTGGCTGTAAGAATTGGTCCGTACAGAACTTTCGGAGAGGCCTTGCAATGCGATTCAGAACTTTCAAAACGCAAGCGGAATCGCAATGAAGTTTATGACAGAACGCCGAAAAGAGATTGGCTGCGCGCAGAAATTTCAATTATTTTTGACGCGCAAAGGAAACTGAGGAATGAGCTTGCAACAAAAGAGCTTGAAATCGCTTATTGCGACATAGCCTTTGCTCGAAAGGCGTTACAGGACTCAGAACACCTTGTCAGGTTTTGTCCATTTGAAGAGGGCGAAAAGCGTGCCTCCAAATATGCGCCATCGTTCGAGCTTTTTCGCTTGCTTCAGTCTCTTGTGCATCTGCGTATTGATGATCCTGAACGGGAGACTGACAACCTAAAACCCGAAGAAATCGCCATAATAGAAAATGCATTTGGCATCAATAAATCGCTTACCTTTAAGAAGGTTCGCTCGCTTTTGAAGCTGAGCGATGATGGGCGATTTCGCGATCTTCCGCTTGGAGAAAAAGAACGAAATGACGCTGAGAAGCGGGATGTTTCCGCGAGAAAGAAGAGTGGGGCGGAAGGAACATACACAATGCGCGCAGTTCTTGGAGAACTGTACGATAAAACTCCAATTGAACAGCTTGATGACGCTATTGCGAAAATAGCCTTCCGCGAAACGAATGAGTCTATTGAGCAGGGCCTAAAGGAAACCGGCCTTTCCCAAGAAACGATTTCACGCCTTATGCAAGGTGTGAAAGATAATGCGTTTCATTTTGCAACCGGGGCGGCGCATATTTCCGCAAAAGCCTGCCGGAAAATTATTCCCGGTCTTCGCATTGGCCTTGTCTATTCCGACGCCTGCGAGCAGGCAGGTTACGATCACGCCGCCCCGGAAATGTCGCCTTTCGTCCGCCTTCGTCAACAATTGCAGGAGGCGTCGCTAACCGAAAAGCGCAAGGCCATCATCGCCATATTGGCGGACAAAGATAAATCGCCCATCAACTCTCCTGTTGCGCGAAAGGCGGCCATTGAGGCCGTCAAACAGTTTGTGACTTTGTGTCACGAACATCCTGTCCTTGCTGGAAGCCTGCCTGGGCAGGTCAATATTGAGCTTGCGCGCGAAATGGGAAAAAGCCCCGAGGAACGCTCAAAATTGACAAGCGGCCTTGAGCGGCGAAATCGTGAAATGGATAAGCTGGCGGAGCAGTTTGAAGATACTTTTGGGCGGCGCCCCCAAAAGGGCGAATTGCGAGTATATGAACTTGCGCAGGAGCAAGGGTGGAAATGTCTCTACACAGATGACCCAATCGATCCTAACAAGCTTTTTGACGGTGTATCCTATCAAATTGACCATATTCTGCCATGGAGCCGATTTGGGGATAATTCTTACGTTAATCTGACTCTCTGCACCGCTTGGGCAAACCAAAACAAGAAACGAAGAACACCTTACGAGTGGATGCATGAGGATGGATTGGATTGGGAGAGTTATGTTGCTCGCGTTGAGTCTCGACCTGGCGCGCGCGATCCGCACGGAATGAAGGGCATTAAGAAGCGAAATTATTTGCTGCAAAACGCCAAAGAAAAAGAAGAAGCTTTTCGGACGCGAAATTTAAACGACACCAAATGGGCGGCGAAGGTAATATTGCAGGCAATCGAGGCCGTTTATCCCATAGAATTGAATGAAAACGGCAACCCTATACGCCGCGTTAGAGCGCGGTCCGGCGGTGTCACATCTCTTCTGCGGCGCGGGTGGGGACTTGAAGGGCTTAAAAAAGATAAAGCCGGAAACCGGATGAATGACGACAGGCATCATGCGCTGGACGCAATCGTCGTCGCGGCCACAAGCGAAGGGATGCTGAATCGACTAACAAGGGCAGCTCAAAATGCAGAAAAATTAGGAAAACCACGCCATTTTGAACGACTTGACCTTCCTTGGACTGAGTTTAGGGAGCAAGTCAAAAATGCTCTTGGCGCAGTTACATGTTCCCGCGCCGAACGCCGCCGCGCACGCGGCGAAGGTCATGAGGCGACTATTCGTGGGTTCTCCCCCGAAACAGAACAGGTTTTTATTAGAGAAACACCCGAAAAACTCGTGCAAGGGCTCGTCAAAAAGGCAGACGGGAATCCTGTGCAGTTGGAAGCCTTGATAGCGGAAAAATTTGAACGGCCTGAACGGTCGAAGAAAGTTATAGAGTCGATTGCAGAGTGGGCGCTAAATGGCGCCTCTAAGCAAAACCCGCCGCTTGGCCCTACGGGCGATCCAATCCGGCGAGTACGCATTATCGACAAAGGAAAAAGGCCTGCGGTTCTTTTGGACAAAAAAGCCACCGCCGATAGAGGTGAGATGGTCCGAGTCGATGTGTTTTCAAAAACGGATAAGAAAGGACGGGAGAAATTCTATCTTGTTCCCATTTACCCGCACCAAGTGATGGATAAACGTGATTATCCGGCGCCGCCGAATTTGGCAATTGTCGCAAACAAAGCGGAAAGCGAGTGGGAGAAAATCACAGTAGATTATTTGTTCAAATTCAGCCTACACCCGCTCTGCTGGATTGAGGTGATTAAGAGCGATGGGGAAGTTATTGCCGGATATTATCGTGGGACTAGCAGAAGCACTAGCGCACTGACGATTTCCCCTCATTTTTCGCTTCAAGAGGAACGCTTAGGCATAGGGGCACGATCTTTGCTTAGCTTTAGGAAATTTTCAGTAGACAGGCTGGGAAACTGTTCTGAAATCAAGGCGGAGCCGAGATTGTGGCATGGCGAGGTGTGCATATCTGCAACCCTGCCGGACTGAGTCTCCGGCAGAGTCAGCTCGTCGTCAGTCAGGACGGAGAGGAAGTCACCTTCCTCATTGAGGATATAGCTTATCTTATCCTCGATACGCGACAAACAACTATTACCGGATCAGTATTCGCCGCAATCCTCAATGCCGGAATTGCTATTCTTCAATCTGACGAAAAACATATTCCGTGCGGGATCGCATTTCCCTTTCAAGCGCACTGGAAACAGGGAGAGACGGCTCACCTGCAAACCTCTTTAACGCAACCGTTTAAGAAGCGCGCTTGGCAAGCCATTGTCAGGCAAAAGGTTCGCAACCAAGCTGCCGTGCTTTCTATACTTAAAACGGAAAAAGCTGAGACTGAAGCCGCTGCGCTTAAGGCGATGGTTGCTCAAGTTAAATCCGGTGATCCAAGCAATGTAGAGGCGCGAGCAGCGCGTGCATATTGGGGAGCTTTATTCAAAGACTTTCGGCGCGCAGATTTTGGTGACCGGCGAAATGCTGCTCTCAACTATGGATATGCGGTTGTTCGAGCATGTTTGGCGCGCAGCCTTTCCGCTTCGGGACTAATTCCTGCGTTCGGTTTGCATCATGCCAGCGTGACAAATGCTTTCAACCTTGCCGATGATTTGATTGAGCCGTTTCGACCGTTTGTGGATTACATGACCCTTAAGCTGTTGGGGAATGAGCCCCCGCCAGATCAGGAATTGACGAAAGAGGATCGTCAGGCCATGGCGCAGGTGCCGTTTGAAACAGTGATGTTAGACGGCGAGAGCCTAAGCCTTCTGTTAGCAACAGAAAGAACGGCTCAGAAGTTGACCACCGCAATGCGCGCGGGCGATCCCAGCATATTGTCCATGCCGGAATTTACTGTTGGCCAGCGACTCCTATGAAACCTGAGGAGGCGCGATTCATGTGGTTGATGTGTTTTTTTGATTTGCCGGTTAGTACGCCCGCCCAAAGGAAAATGGCTGCCCGATTTCGCACCCATCTAAAAAAAGATGGCTTTATAATGTTGCAATGGTCCGTTTATGCTCGGCTTTGCAAAGGCGAGGATGCTGTGGAAAAACACACGCTCAGAATCAAAGGCGCGCTCCCTAAAACGGGCTCTGTAAGGTGCCTCCAGGTCACTGATAAACAGTATGGACGCATGAAATTGCTCTTGGAGACTGCAAAAAATACAGAGAAAAAGGGAGCTGACCAGCTTGTTTTGCTCTGAATTTTTGCATCTCGAAACGCAAAAATCTTTAACAAAACAAGCTGATACAGCGAACCGAGCCTACCACGGAAAGATCAGTAGGGAAGCCACGGCCTGAACGCGCTGCGCCATCCATGCGTTTGCAGCCTACCACGGAAAGATCAGTAGGGAAGCCACGGCTCTAAGTTCAACTCTAATCAATATCGCTTTAGCCTACCACGGAAAGATCAGTAGGGAAGCCACGGCGAACTCGTTGCCCTCGATCTGCAGACCGCCAGCCTACCACGGAAAGATCAGTAGGGAAGCCACGGCTGAGTGATACATATCAGGACGCAATTCCATAGCCTACTACGGAAAGATCAGTAGGGAAGCCACGGCGATGCGGACAGAAAATTGAAGGCGAGGGATAGCCTACCACGGAAAGATCAGTAGGGAAGCCACGGCGTAAAAACATCATTCCGTATTTGGATTAGCTTAACACGTTCTTTTCAGATCAGAATTTAAGCGGCGAAGGGGGTGAAGTTTAGAACGAATTAGAATTCGGATTCTATAATATATTGTGTTACATTCTCTACTCAACTCTACCAAACTATAAGGATGAGCGCTTCAAATGGCCCCTCTGCTCAACCGTAGCATCCGAAAAAAGCGACGCAGCGTTAAGCAAGGCGGAGAGGACCAACGCGCGGCAGCCCTTCGAAAAGCGGGACTTGAATTGTTGGCTAATGCTGATTTTGAAAACGTCTCAATTGCCAGAATTGCAAAAGAGGCAAGGTGCTCGGTTGGCGCATTCTATTATCGCTACAAAGATAAAAGCACCTATTTGCGCCAATTAGTTTCGGCAACATTTAGAGGGCTGGAAAATAGGTTGCAAAATCGCCTTTCAAATTCTGACGGCCAAATATCACTATCGGAATTTCTATCGTATATAATTACGAAAATAAGCACTCCGGAAAATGCGGGAATTATTCGGGCGACTTTAAAATTAGGCGCGACGGACAAGGATGCGCTGCAACCATATGAGAATTATCGCGAATACGTCGCCGTAACGGCTGGGAATATTTTCAAGGGTACGTCTAAAAAGAAAATTCGCGTGAGAAAAATTCGGGAAGCGGTACAAATCGTTTTTGCGGCGATAAATGACACTGCCTTGATGCCAAAGAGCGCGACAATGAAATTGGACAGCGATGATTTGTTAAATTCACTTTGTGCAGTGGCGGCCACTCATATTGGCGTAAGGCCTGATATTAAAGGGAAAATTACGAAGGTTACGGTTATTGCCGGAAATGAACCGGAAGAAGCGCCTGCAATAAACAAGAAAGAGGCGCCAAATAAGAAAAAACTTACGCCGCGTCGGCGCGGCAAGGTGACGGTTTTATAATTGCCATTACCGCCCCTTATCTTTCTGACGTATTATTCTGCAATTTCGACTCTACCCAGGCTAAAAGATCGCGGCGGCGGTAGCGGATAGAACGGGCTGAGATTTTCACATATTGCGGACCGCCACCTCTCAAGCGCCAATTCTGTAAGGCGCGAATTGTGTAGCCCAGGAACGACGCTGCATCCTTCTCACATAAGAGCTGATTTAGATAATCAGGCGGATAACCTTTCGGCTCATGTCCTACTCCATCCGGCATATACTGACTCCTACAAACGCTGACTTACGCCAGCAGTTTGTTAAACCGCGCTGCCCAGAAAAAGGACTATAAATGCCGTTTGAATTTATAGTTTTCAGGTGGAATTCAGCCTTTCGGCCTCGGCTTGGAAATCTTTAGTAATAGCAATCCGTATAGCTTCGTTCTTAAAGCCTTTTTCGGTTCCATATTTTTCGACTAAATGTGCGCGAATGGCCGGATAGGCGTGCGTCATCGGTTTTGAAAAATCGATTTTTCCGTTGCTCTTTAATTCCTCATAGACCGCAAAGATTTTTTCGCGTGAAGATGGCCGCCCAACCGGGTTGGGTGATGGATTTCGTAATTCGGCGACCTTCGGGCTTTGCTTATTGCCGGAAATTTTCTTATTTTTAGAGGGCTTAATTATACGGACGCCTTCGAATTTCAGGCTTTCATTTTCAATTTCCGATTTCTCGAAATTGATTTTCCCTAATTGCCAAATATCAGCCGGAATTAATTGCGGCGCATGGTTTATTTGTCGGGGCGATAAATAGCCAATTCCAATTAATTTGCCATTTTCTAATTGGCGCCGGAATTCCTGTTGAACTTCATATCTGCGCCTGCCGGGCTCAAAAGCAGCATCGACTAGATTGCCAATTGCGCCGCCTAAATATGCGGGGTCATTTTCCCAATTATCCGGTAATTCATGGGGCGGCGAATATTCCTTATTATTGTATCTCCGCCAAATCCCGTATTTATCGAGCGCGTCTTTCAGCGAAAGCCCCGATTTGTGCGCTTCCTGGGGCGTCATGGCGCAATTTCCAATTGGGAAGTCGGCTTATTTGGAAATTCCATTATTTCCGCGTCGCCCTTGCCGTTTAATGCGTCGAGAATTCTTTGCGAAATAATATCCGCCGCCGCCAATAGGGCTTTATCCGGCATATGCGCATATCTGGCCGTTACGCCTGAAAGGGAGTGACCCAACAAACCGGCAATGGTCAGCTCGGAATAGCCTAGCCCTGCCGCAGCGGACGCATAGCTATGGCGCAATGTATGAATTGACGCGTCTTTTATTCCCGCCCGCGCGCATAACCGCTCAAATACGCGCGGCAGGCCGATAAAATAGCCATCTCCGGTTTTCGCCGGGAAAATCCATTCGATATTTTCGTTGCGCGGCTGGCTTTGGAGAAATTCGACGGCGGATTTTCCGATGGGCCGCATTTGGGCGCCGGTTTTTGTGTCGCCAAAACGAATGCAGAAATTTTTTGCATCAAACCAACCCCAGGGAAGGCTCAGAATTTCGCCGCGCCTGCATCCGGTAAGCGCCAGCGCTTTTATCGCAGCAATACCCGTTGAATTCTCTCCGGCTTCCTCCGCCTCACGCATAGCGGCGCCGAGGGCTACGAATTCATCAAGACTGAAAAACCGTGTGCGTTTTTGGCTTGGGTATTTTTTCACAAGTCGCGCGGGATTATTTTCAACAAAACCATTTCTGCGCGCAAATTCGAATATGGCGCTCATTATCGCCAATGTTCGCGAAGCTGCGCCTTTTCCGCCTGTCGTATTGCCCCCGCGCCCAGTACGCTTTTTCATTTTCGCTGTTTTTCCGGCGGCAATATCCGCTTGCATTTTCGCAAGGTCAGCAACAGTCAACCGTGCAATGGCGCGCCCGCCAATAAGCGGGCGTATATGGCATTCAATGCAAGTGACATTGTTTGCGTGGGTTGAAGGTTTCAGCCAGGTTTTCGATTCCGTGACGTAAAAATCGCAAAGCTCGCCGACCGTCATGGCCTTACGCGCTGCCGCCTTGTCTGCCGCAGGGTCATTGCCCTTATCCGCCTCGGCGAGCTTTTGCCGGGCTTCCTTGCGCGCCTCATCTGGGGTGAGCTTCCCCACACGGCCTAATGTGAGCTTACGCAACCGGCCTTCCTGGGTCCGATACATGACGATCCACGACCCTGATTTTCCTGAACGGAAGCGCACGCCAAATCCCTTTAGGGAATTGTCCCAATGGGTAACGTCTTTGTCGCCCGGATTGGTGACGAGTGAGTCGACAAATCGCTTTGTAAGCTTTGGCATCTCTAAGCTTCCGGCGGTTTGTTACCCAAAATCTAAAAGTCATTCTGGGTAACACATGGGTAACAAAATGCAGCGTTTCATGGCGCTATCGGTGTTAAACGATAGCAAGAAACAAGCCATAAATCATCAATAAAATCAGTTTGTTATAGTAAATCAGCGCAGTGTGGCGAAAACGGTGATTTGTGCCCTGATAATTTTCGTAATGATGGGGTCGCGTGTTCAAGTCACGCAAGCGGCACCATTTTCATTAAGCATTTAAAAGCTTTTCGAAATTGAAAAAAAGCCGCGCCAGTCCCTGTCGCCTTGAGTGAATGGCGTGCGGTCAAGCGGTTTTGCAATTTATACTGCGGCATAAATCGACGACGGGAAGGTGAGGCGCAAACCGGCGCCGGCCGAGGAAAGAGATAGTTCTTCAAAGCCCGGCGCAGCGTTGTCGTTCCAGACGACGCTGTGATCTGCAAAAGCGTAAGGCTGATAAAAATTAAGAATTAAAATACCAGAATTACGGCCGTAACGAAGTGCGATATTTGCGGCCGCTCCGTCATCTATTGTCGTGAAGAGCGCGCCATGCCGACCGTTCAGCAGGTCCGCCGTTCTGACGTATTCAGCTTCTGGCGAACGCGAATGACGGCCTGACGGAGATCGGCGGCGGTCAGACTTTCGGCTTTAGATATTGGAGCGTTTTTTTAAGGATCAGCTTATCGAGTTCTTATCAACGACCATCTTCTTAAGCCCAGTGTTTTCTTTCTCCGTGTCTTTCGCCACACGGAACTGCGATTTGCCCATTCCGCCGCATGGGCTAGGCTGTGCGCTTAATTGCGCTGGAGCCGTCCGATTTTTAAAGACACGTTGAAATCTATTCGTCCTCTGGTGTTCTGGCCGCCGGTCATTTTGCTGACAGGCGCGCTGTTTTTCAGCCTGGTGAATTTTGACGGCTTTCACGCAAGCGTCAGTCGCGCGAATGGCTGGATTCTTGCGCGTTTCGACTGGTTGTTCAGTTACGCCTCTTTCGCGGCTGTCTGCCTTGTGTTGTGGGTTGTGATTTCGCCTTTAGGATCGGTGCGTATAGGCGGGCTGGACGCAAAACCAATCCTCAGCCGCTGGAACTGGTTCTCAATCACGCTGTGCACCACGATCGCCATAGGCATATTATTCTGGGGCGCTGCAGAACCGATGTTCCATGTAACGGCGCCGCCAGAATTTTCCGGCGCGGCGCCGCATAGCGACGCCGCTGCACGCTTTGCCCTTTCTTCCATGTTCATGCATTGGACAATTACACCATACGCTATTTACACCGTGCCGGCGCTCGCATTTGCGCTGGCGCATTATAATCTTGGCCGGCCTTATTCCTTGAGCGGCCCCTTGTCGATTGTATTCGGGCGCGCAGCAACAGGTCGCGCCGGCGCGATCATCGACGCGATCGGGCTTTATGCGCTGGTCGCTGGTGTCGCTGCGTCGCTGGGCGCAGGCGTCATGACCCTTTCCGGCGGCCTTGAAGCGAGCACGGGCCTGCATGACAGCACGCTGCTAAGGTTTGCAATAACGGCCGCGATTGTGTGCGTTTTCGTTGGTTCTTCGATCAGTGGCGTGCAGCGCGGCATTAAATTTCTATCCGATATCAATACGCGATTTTTTTTCGTGCTTGTGGTCTTTGTGTTTGCGGCGGGTCCTACCTTGCAGATATTGACGCTTGGCGCAGAAAGCATAGTCGAATATGTTACCCAATTCATCCCGCGCAGCCTCACGCTTGGAGAGCGCGCCGGAGACCCTTGGACGCGCGACTGGACAGTATTTTATTTCGCCAACTGGCTGGCTTGGGCGCCGGTGACGGCTTTGTTTCTCGGGCGAATTTCTGTGGGTTATACGGTGCGCGAGTTTATTCTTTTTAATTTAGCCGCCCCGGCGCTATTCGGCGCCGTATGGATGACCGTATTTGCAGGAGCGGCGATCAACGCGGACGCGTCGGGCGGCGCACTTTCCACAGCATTGGAGTCTCGCGGTCCTGAATCGGTTATTTACGTGTTGTTTGACACGCTTCCATTCTCCCAGATTGTCATTGCTGTCTTTATTTTACTAACTTTTATCTCATTCTCGACGGCTATGGATTCAAACACGCATTCCATAACCGGCGTATGTTTGAAAAATATGGAATCAGGCGGAAAACAACCGCAGACGGAACGGTGGGTGAAAGTGTTTTGGGGCGTTCTCGTTGGCGCGGTCGCCTTTATTATGACGGCGACTACAGGTATAGACGGCGTCAGAATGCTGTCTAATCTTGGCGGCCTGCCGGGGTTGTTCATTTTAATCGCGATGGGCGCTGTGATTATTTCGCTTCGCGCATCATGGCTTTGTGAAGTCCGCGCTGCAGCGCAGCCAGCGCCACGAATAAAGGAATCACAAGAAAAGCCGGCGGGGTAAAAACCCTTCGAATAGAGCTGCTTTCCTATAGGCGGTTTCGCGCGCGTCTTCAGGCGAGATACGCCGAAACCATACCTCGCCGCCCGGGCGCAACTGACCGGCGAGATGCAAGTCGGCGGCGATGACCTGCGCTATGCGTGGATAGCCGCCAACTGTTTGCGCATCCGCGAGGAGCAGAAACGGCGCGCCATCAGGCGGACATTGCACCGTACCGGGAAAAACGGGACTGCTGGCCATCGGCGGCGCTTGCTCAAGTTTTAAAGCTGTTCCTTCCAGCTGGGCTCCCATGCGGCTGGCGCGCCGTCCGACTGTCCATCGCGATCCAAAAATGTATTCTGATCCTTTGAAAGAATCCGTTTCCGGGCCGCGTGTGGCGCGCAATACGAATGTGTTGCTCAGTATAGCGCGCATAGAAGGCGGAATTTCGCGAGGCGCGAATAGATTACGATCAGCGCTATACAGCGTATCGCCGGCTCTGAGGAGGCGGCCCTGAAAGCCGCCAATAGCGGCTGGAAGATATGTTGATACGCCGCCAAGAAATCGATCACCCGCAACGCCGCCCTGAAACGCTATATACATGCGCGCGCCAGTTTTACTGGCGGCTAACTCTAATGTGTCGCCTGCTTTGGCCTCAATTGGTTGATACAGCGGCGCCTCGGCGCCATTCAGGCGCGGCGCCATATCAGCGCCAGCCATAGCGAAGGTGACGTTTTTTTCAAACGTCAGCACAGGGCCTTTTATCGTACATTCCAGCGCCGGCGTATTATCGCTGTTGCCTGCGGCGGCGTTGGCGAGCGCCAGAGAGACAGGGTCTGCGCCCCCGCTTAAGGGAACACCGAGGTGACGTTGGGCGGGGCGGCCCAGATCCTGAACCATTGTCGCAAGACCAGGCTGGACAATCTTTGCGAGCGCAATCATCAGCGGTGATTCTCAATTTTTTGAAACACGGTTTCGTCGACCGGAAAAAAACGGACTTCATCGCCCGGCCGGCACGTAAAGGGATCAGGCGAATCGGGGTCGAAAAGTATAGTCGGGGTTCTGCCGATGATCCGCCATCCGCCGGGAGAGCCGATGGGATAAACACCTGTCAGCGCGCCTGCAACGCCAACAGAGCCCGCCGGGACGTGCTCGCGGGGCGTATCAAGCCGCGGCGCGGCAAGCCTTTCATCAAGCGGACCTAGATAGGCGAATCCCGGCGCAAAACCTACGGCCAAAACCCGATAAACGCCGCCGGCGTGAGCATCGATGAGCTCTTGCGGCGTCAGTTTTTTAATTTGCGCCAACGCCGCCAGATCGGGCCCAAATGCACCGCCATAGCAGACCGGCATGTCAATCCGCTTTCGCGCCTTTTGCGTTGTTTGTGGCGCATGCGTGAGGGCGTCTTCAAAAATATCGCGGCTGGATTCCAGCGATATTTCCTGTGGATCGATTTTTATGACGACACTGTCAACGCCGGCGACAGAATCGCAAATACCGGATTGCTTGCGCAAGGCGTCCGCTACCTTATTGACGAAAAGCGCAGTGGCAACGGGATCTTTCGCGGCTTCCAGTTGTGCTATCCATCCATGCTCGCCATAGGGATCAATACGATATGAAAACGCGCTGTTCATCCGAATGATTTGATCGCGAACCCGTCATTTTCAAGCGCGACGCGCACAGATTTTGCCGTTTCTGCGGCGCCTGGCGAATCCGAATGAAGACATAAAGTCTGCACTTGAAGAGAAAGTTGTCCGTCCGCAGCCTCGAACGGAATTCCGCGCGCAATCGCGACAGCCTGCGCAGTGCGATTTGATATTTCGTCAATCAGTGCGCCGGGCGCGCCGCGCGGCGAGAGCGCGCCGCTTGCGAGGTACAAGCGATCAACGAAACCTTCGGCGGCGAATGGTTTGCCGGCGTCACGCGCAGCCATTTCCAGCATGGAGCCCGGCGGGCCGATGATAATCGCGTCGCCCGCCGCCTCTGTAATCAGTCTTGCGAGAGTTTTGTCCTTGGTCGCATCGTTGTAAAGTGCGCCGTGGGCTTTGACGTGTCGAAGCGTTATGCTTTCCGTTTCAACTATGCGTTTCAAGCTGCGAATTTGACCCTGCAATGATTCCTGTAGCGCTTCCGGATCTATTTTAACCGTACGGCGTCCAAACCCTTCTTTATCCGGATAAGAGGGATGCGCGCCGACACTCACATTGTGCCTTTTTGCCAGTCGCGCTGTGGCGCGCATTGTTTCTTTGTCGCCGGCATGTCCGCCGCAGGCGATGGAGCATGAAGAGATCAACGCCATTACAGCGGCTTCGATGGCGCGTTGTTCCTCATCGGCGTATTCACCCATATCAGCGTTGAGATCGATAGCGCGCATTACATTACGCCAAAAGCCCGAAGAATGCCGCGCAGCCCAAGCATTGCCGCAATCAGCGTAACGATAACGCCGGCCGCGTTGGCTGCAAATCCATTCGCATGTTCTCCAAGCAGTTTTTTGTTATTGGCGGCGTAAAGCAGGAAAACGGCAACAACGGGTAGCAGGACGCCATTAGCGATCTGTGCAAAGAGGATGATTTCGATCGGTCGCGCGCCGGTAATTGCGACAAATGCCCCTGCAAACAAAACGCTTCCAGCGACGCCGCGGAATTTTACATTTTTAGGGTCGCTTTCAAAACTAAATAATTCCGCTGCAGCAAAACCTGTCGCCAGCGGCGCGGTGATTGCGGATGAAAGCCCGGCCGCGAACAGACCGATAGCAAGCAAGTATGTTGCGCCTGCGCCGAAGGCGGGCTCAAGCTGGCGCGCCATGTCGGCGGCGCCAGAGATTGTAAGGCCAGCACCGAACAGGCTGGCTGCCGCCGTCGACATGACAAGTATGGAGACAATGCCGCCCAAACCAATCGATAGCCTGGCGTCAAAACGCGCCTCGTGCAGGTCTTCCGGTCCCGCCCATCGTTTACGGGCGGCGGCGGCGTGCAGGAACAGATTGTAGGGCACGATTGTTGTCCCGATCAGGCCGATCACCGCCAACTGGGCGCCCGCCGGAATGGTCGGTATAGCAGCGCCGGAGAATAATGAGCCCCAGTCAGGTCCGATGATGACAAGCGCTGTTGCGAAGGCCGCCGTCATGATCAGCACGGCGGCGATGAGTACTTTTTCGATAATTCGATAGCCGCCAAATAATAAAATGAACGCTGCTAACGCAGCGATAGCGGCGGCGATCCATTGACGCGGCGCGAGCGACGGGAATGCGGCTTCAACGCCCAGCGCCGCACCGGCGATGTTGCCGCCCTCATAGGCGGCGTTGCCGATAAATAACGCAGCGATGATCAGGGCGACACTCGTCCACTTGAGCAGGGGCGCGCCGGAAAAGCGCTCGAGTATCGCTTCGCCGAGCCCTTTGCGGGATACGACGCCGAGCCGGGCCGCCGTTTCCTGTAAAATGATCGCCGCGATGGTTGCAAACACCAGCGCCCAGACGAGCGTATACCCATAACCGGCGCCGGCGAGCGTTGCGGTCGTCACGGTGCCCGGGCCGATAAAAGCGGCTGCGGTTAGGGCGCCAGGGCCAATTGAGCGAAAATGATTCAGCATTGAGGCGAGGGTAGCGCGGGTCTTTTCAAAAAGCGAACTACAAAAAAATCGCCCCGGTTTTCAAAAACCGGGGCGATTAATACTGGTACGCAACAATATCAGGCGCGATGAGACTTATTCGTTTTCTTTTTTCAACTCAACGCCGGATGAGGGCTCGGAACTCGAAGGTTCCGCCGAAGCTTTGGTCACCGGAGCGACTTCAATCAGGGCTACGGGCGCGCCGTCAGGCTTTTCTTCTTCAGCCGGTTTTTGTTCTTCGCGGAGTTGTGGCTTGGACGACGGGGCAAGCGGCGCTGCCGGAACATCGTCGAAATTCGGCGTCTCGACATCACCTGCCGCATATTCTTCCCAATAGGCGGGCTGGTTCATCAACTGGCGATAGACATCGACATTGTTGTCAGCGACCAACGGCGGCAGATCCGATCGCGCGAGCCTTTCGGCCTGGCGCATATCGCCTGAAAGCGCATGAACAAGCGCCAGGTTTTGCCGAATACGTGAATCGGCGCCAGCATTTGTCGCCGCCTGACGCAGCAGCATGCGCGCCATCGAAAGGTTTCCGTCAAGCGCGAAGGAAAGGCCCTTGTTGTTCAGCACCATGACTTCTGAAGGCGACATGGCCAGCGCACGATCATATTTTTCCCGGGCGGCTTCATGCTCGCCGATCTGATCAAGCGCCACGCCGTAAGCCGAATAAGCGCGCCAGTCGTTAGGAGATCTTGCAGCGGCGTTTTCAAGATAACGAACGGCTTCGAAAGCGCGTCCGGCAACAACCAGCACTTTGCCATATTCGAGGCTTACGGCCACATTGTCCTGATGAACCGCAGCGGCTTTTTGCATGACAGCGACCGCTTCATCGTTGGAATTGATTTTGCGCAATGATTTTGAAAATCTGACGGCGATGTCAGGATCGGACTGGTCGGTATTATATCGCGTACCCCAGAAAGCCGCTGCGGCGATAGGATCCATGCCTTGATCCACATCGGAGCTTGAAAAAACGTCAATCGCGTCGCGATACTCGTCTTTTCCGACATTCGCATTGGTTTGACCGCTATTTGACGTCGCACACGCCGACAATCCTATGGCCGCGCCGGCGATAAGTAGATGTTTCGTTACGTGCTTAGATGCGTTAAGCATGGGGCCCGCCTTAATGAATTCCGCTATGACTTTGACGCCATGGTGACGCAAGGAATTCAATAAAGGCTTAACTGTATGATTAATGTACAACCGAATTGGTAAGTTAACGGAATATTCATGCGCTCAGAATTGTTAAACGAATATGAACAAAACGCGGCCAATGCTGCGCGAAAAATCTATTGCGTCCGCGACGGCGGTCTGAAGGAAAGCGATGCGCCGCCTTCGTTAAAATCGCTGGGCGAGGTAAATGGATTTTCCGGAGAGACGGGCGTAGTTTTGGCGAACGAAGACGGCGTGCTCCTTGGAACCGGCGACGGCGAAGACGCTTTTTTTGCCGCCGCTGCGGCGGAGAAGCTGCCAGATGGACAATATAGTTTCGACCAGGAATTCGACGAACGCATAGCGAATCTTGTAGTATTGGGCTGGCTATTGGGCACCTACCGGTTTGACCGGTACAAGAATCAAAAACCTGCATCCGCGAGCCTTGTTGCGCCTGCAAAGACCGACTTCTCCGCGGTTTTGCGTTCGGCGGAGGCAGTTGGCCTCGTTCGGGACCTTGTAAATACGCCGGCTGGCGACATGAGCCCGGCGGCGCTTGAGCAGGCTGCGCGCAATATCGCCGAGACCTGCGGTGCGCAGATTGACGTTACAACGGGCGATGAACTGCTCGCTGAAAATTTTCCAATGATACATGCGGTCGGCCGGGCGTCATCGTCAGCGCCGCGGTTGATCGATATGCGTTGGGGCGACGAGTCAGCCCCGAGGGTGACGTTGGTGGGCAAGGGCGTCACGTTTGATTCGGGCGGCCTAAACATCAAGGTCGGGAGCGGTATGGCGCTCATGAAAAAAGACATGGGCGGCGGGGCGCACACGCTGGCGCTTGCGCGTATGATCATGAAGGCCAATTTGAATGTGCGCCTGCGCGCGCTCGTACCGGCGGTTGAAAATGCGATTTCCGGCAACGCTTTTCGCCCGAGCGACGTTCTTCCCAGCCGAAAGGGGCTAACCGTTGAAATTGGCAATACCGACGCCGAAGGGCGGCTTATTTTGGCGGACGCTTTGGCGCTCGGCGGCGAAGAAAAGCCGGATTTGATGATTTCGCTGGCGACGCTGACCGGGGCGGCGCGTGTTGCGCTCGGCCCGGAACTCGTTCCGTTTTATTGCGATGATGAGCATTTGGCGTCTGATCTGGAAGCGGCATCGTCACACGTCGCCGATCCGGTGTGGCGCATGCCCCTGTGGCGTAATTATGAGTCCATGCTGTCGTCTCAAATCGCGGATGTGAACCATATATCGGGCGGTTCATTCGCCGGTTCCGTCACGGCGGCGCTGTTTTTAAAAAAATTCGCGCTGGAAGCGAAAGCCTGGATGCATTTTGATCTGTACGCCTGGCGCCCTAAGCCATTGCCCGGCCGTCCGCAGGGCGGCGAGGCGCAGGCGATTCGCGCTCTTTTTGAGGTCATAGCGGCGCGTTTCCCTGCACGATAGCTCTTGCCCTTTCCGGCCGAACAGGGGCAATCATCAAGTCTGGTAGATAAAGGCTTGGCGTTAGGCCGGACGATGGCGGCGACAGATATTCTGACAAGCTGGCGTGAAGTGATGAGCGACGCCGTGCGCGCGGACAACCCCGATTTGTCCATGCGGCAATGGTCTATTCTGCTAACAGTATATCTCAAACCGGGACCGCATACGGTGCGCGCGCTTGCGCGAGACCTCAATGTGCCCAAACCGGCTATCTCGCGCGCGCTTGATGCTCTTTCAATTCTCGGATTCATCAAGCGGGTCAGAGATGACAATGATAAACGTATAGTCATTGTGCGGAAGACAGCGGAAGGCGCGATCTATCTTGATAACTTTGCGCGCCTTGTCGAAAATCACACTAGAGAGCCCGCCTTCGGCGCGATGTATGGTTGACTGCTAATTCACGCGCGGCAATCTGTAAATTTTCACGCCTGCAATTTGCGCGTCGCCATGCATTAACTCGATGGGCGCATTGATGGCGCCGCCGCCCGCAATCGCGGTGAGCGTCATGGCTGCGGCGGCTTGTTCCGTTTCTTCTGCTGTTAAAACGCCGGCCTGCCCCAGCGCTTCGATAAACACGCCAGGCGCGCTGAGATGAGCGTCCAGCCGGCCGGTTGGATAATCTTCTGCATCGAGACCCAGAACGCCTGAAACAGACAGCTCGGCGTCTTCCATGCGCACGATCAGCATTTTGATCTGAACTTTTCCATCCACGGAACGCCACGCGTTCGCTGGATCATTGGCTGAAAAAGCATTGGATCCGGTGACGGCGAAAATGGTGTTCAGCGCGTCGAAAGCGATTGCATTTTTCCCGACGTCAGAAATAACGCGGGTCGCCGCGAGGTTTAAAGTCAATGTCGATTGATCGGCCGCATCCGGCGCCAAATCAAGGACAAGAGACTCCACGGCGGCAGTGGCGCCGTCTTCAACGCGTGTGGCGGTGAACCCCCCGATCGTGGCCGCAAAAAGCCACTCGCGATCCGCGTCATTGGCGATGGATGTTCTGAATTCTTCTGTGCTGATTGTCCATTCGCCATAACCATTGAGCCAGACAGTTTGTTCACCTCGGAAGGAAAAAATCAGCTTGTTCAAATCGTATGGCAAAGCGTCCATTGTGAGACGATCGCCGCGCCATCGCCACGCGCCTGGTTGCGCAATATCGGGCGCTTCGACATGCACGCGCAAGAAAAACGGAAATCCCTCAGCGATCAGCGCGCCATGATCGATCTTCATGCCCGCCATTCGTTGGTCGGCAATCCAGGACTCAACGCCTTTTTTCATTTCCGCTGCGCCGGCGCGCCAAAGAAAGAAATAGGCGGCCATGATCACACCGGCGATAAGGAAAGGGAGATAGAGCCATTGCCGGCGCAGGCGCACTGATTGTTCGGTCAAGGAACAGCCTCTACTTTAGTTCATGCGCTTCAAGGTCCGGGCGCGCGTTTTCGATACGCGTTCTAAGTTCATGTTGAAAAATTTTCCGGTCAAGACCCGGCTCGATCGGAGGCAGAAACCTTATGGTTATAACGCCGGGGCGCTTTTCAATGCCGGGATAGCGCCAGAAGCGGCCGCTGTCATGGGCGACCGGTACGCAAGGGACGTTTGAGATTGCGTAAACGCCGGCTGCGCCTGGCAGCAGGCGTCTGATTTCACCGGGCGGCAAGCGCGTTCCTTCCGGGAAAATGATGACTTGTTCCCCAGCGGCAAGGCGGGTTTTTGCGTTACGGGCGAATGCGCGCAGGGCTTTTGCCCCGCCCTTGCGGTCTATCGGTATATGTCCGGCCAGATGCGCCCACCAGCCATAGACAGGAACGCGCATGAGTTCACGTTTCAAGGCGATGACCGGTTTTGGGAGAAGGGCGTGAAGCGCAATCGTCTCCCACATAGACTGATGATTGGCGGCGACAATGGCGCCGCCCTGCGGAATATGCTCTGCGCCTTCCAGGCGGTAGGAAACGCCAGCGATGACTTTGAGCGCGAACAGGCAAACTTGCGACCACTTCTTTACCACAGCGCGGGCGACGCGTCTTCCGAAAAGGGCGGTCGGCAAAAATAGAATACCGATGATCACGAGATATAAAATGAGGAAAACAGTGAAGGCGAGCGACCGGATATGGGTCAGCATGGACTTGCAGCTTTCAGGAAAAAAGCGCGCTCACATACGCCATAAGAAATTTTGAATATTCTCCGGCGAGTTTCGCTGTAGCTTTAATTGAGGTGGGGCGACCGTGTTCATCAAGGTAGCCTGAGGCGACGGCGTAAGGCGTGATGTTGGCGTCTTTCATTTTGGCGCGTGTAACAGTCATGGCGCGTGGAATATGATAATCGGAGGTGACAAGAATAATATTGTTGTAGCGGTGGCGACCCGCCCAGACGGACAGCTCCCCGGCGTTTCCTTCAGTCGAAAGCGCTTCATGGCCAAGGTCGACACAGCAATCAAATCGTTCATGATCGCCGGCCCAAAGATCCGACAATCTTGCGCGTGATGTTTCAGGATGAACGCCGGAAATCAGCAGCCGATCACCGGTCCCGCCGGAAAATATTTTCATGGCGGCGGTAATGCGTGCGCCGCCCCCGCCTGTGAAAACCGCGACCGCATCAGCTCGCGGAAGGGCGTCCGCCGCGGGGGCAGGCAATCGAATGACGAAAATTGCGAAGCCCAACACCCAAAACAGAGCAAGCGTGAAAAGGAAAGACAGAAAGCGTCTCACAATAGGTCAAATCTCCTGCCTGCGGTTATCTGGGGAGAAAGTTAGCCGAAAGCGCGGCCTACGGTCCAGTCGTCTCAGTATTGGCGGCTCAATGTTTTCAGAACTGTGAGCCGGGCGGTAAGCGCGGTAATGAGACAGGTGGCCGCCGGCGCAACCATCAGCCATAATATTGCCCAGCCGCCCAGCGAGAATTCAGGTAGAAAACTATCGCGCGCAACGCCTGAGCGCATGGCGGCGCCGGCGAAGCCGAGCGCAGCGAGAGCGGCCGCCAGTCCGATGAGCGCGCCGCGCAAACCTAAAATAAAAAATCGCCGCTGCACTTCGCCGGCGATAAAATTATCGGTTGCCCCGACCAGATGCAGCACCGAAACAATTTCATGATTGGCCGCCAGGCCCGCGCGGGCGGCGAAAATCGAAATCGCACAGGCGGCTCCCATTACCAGTAAGAACACGCCCAAAGCCATCGCCCGGCCTGACCTGGCCGCACTGGAAAGCCGATTGTGCCAGCGTGCATGGTCATCAAGACTGGCGCTGGGCGCGGCCGTGGCGAGACGGTTTCGCAAAAGCTCCAGATTATTGCGAAGTTCGGGCGCCGCTTTGACTTCAATGATAGCCGGAATGTTGAGAAACGCATCCGCATTGCCTTCGCCAAGCCATGGCTCGAGTAGCGCGGCCGTCTCGGCTTTTCCGCGTTCTTTCGCCTCTATGACGCCGTCCGTGTCCTGCAAAATCCGCAAGGCGGCGGATACGCCGGCGGCGATTTCCGCCTGATCGGCGCCTTTAATCTGTATAGTGATTTCCGATCGCAGCGCAGACGTCCAGGCGCTCGCCGCCTGGTTGACCATGAGCAATGACGCCATCGCCAGCACGGCGAGAAAAGACATAACTGCAATCACAGCCGTTAACGGCGCGCCCGCCGCGCCGGCTTCAGGCAACAAGGGGGCGGCGCGATTGCGTAGCAGCCGCCGCACAGGCTTTTCCTTTTCCGCATCCTCATGAAAGTCTTCCGTATGGTTATCCGTCATGCGGCGCCTCCGGCGCCGGCGTTGCGAGATACTGCGCCGTCCGCAATTCTTAATACTGGTTTACCAATTGACTGGACGAGATGCAGATCATGGGTGGCGACGATCACGGCGGCGCCTAACTTATTGAGTTCTACAAACAATTTCATAATTCGCTCGCCCATGGCCGGATCGACATTTCCAGTTGGTTCATCGGCCAGAATGAGGTCAGGTTTCGAGACAAGCGCTCGCGCCAGGGCCACCCGCTGCTTTTCCCCGCCGGATAATGTGGGGGGCTTGGCGCCCATTCTATGTCCCAATCCGACCCAATTTAAGAGTTCGCTTACGTCTTCGCGGTATTGGTTTTGGTTAACGCCCGCGACTTTCATGGGGAGCGCAACATTTTCGAAGGCGGTGAGATGGTCGAGGAGTCTGAATTCCTGAAAGACGACGCCAATGCGTCTGCGCAAGCCTGGCAAGGCTTCGCGGGGCGCCTCTGCGGCATTCTCTCCGAAGAGAAAAAATTTCCCGCGAGTCGGTTTATGGGCAAGGTAAATCATTTTCAGCAGAGACGTTTTCCCGGCGCCGGAGGGCCCTGTGAGAAACCGGAACTCGCCTTCTCCGAGCGTCAAAGTCACGTCGGAGAGCGTTTCGGGCGCGTCTGCATAAGCAAGTCCCGCTTGTTCAAATCTGATGATCTCTTTTCCGGTTTCCATACTCATTCCGGTGTTGCATGCCCGCGCGCCGGGACGGCAGCGCTAATCCGCCAACACATAAACGATTCTGGCCGCTTATGATAATCACCTGTCCAGATTGCGCTACGCGCTACGATGTCGATGACGAACGGTTTTCCCCAAATGGCCGATCCGTGCGCTGCTCCTCATGCGGTGAAAGCTGGTTTGTGCCAGCGCCGGAACTGCTGGATGTAGAGCCCCTGGCCGACGAGAAGCCGTCCCGAAAAAAGGCGTTGCGCGATGACGAAGAGGTAGATCGGAGCGACGAAAAGCAACGCCGAATCAGGGTTGAATTTGCGGATGAGGATGAGCCGGCGGCGCGCCAGTCTAAGGATCGAAAATCCCGGCAGGTTAAAATCGACTACGATGAAGACGGGGATCAGGACGAAGATGATTCGCTGTTTGATACGCCGCCGTCCAAACAACAAAAACGCCGGAATATTGAACGCGATGTCGATGACTACGGCGATCGCACAGGAAGCTTTAATAAGAATCGGGACGAGGAACCGGATGAACGGCCTGCGCCAAAGGGATGGCGGCGGGGACGTCAGTTTATCGTCGAGGACGATGAGGAAGATGTAGAACGACGGCCGTTTTTCGCCCGCAAGGGTAAACGTGACGGCAAAGAGACATCTCGGGACGACCGTCGTGAAACGTTGCGCTTCGCCGATGAGGAGGATGCGGACGGCTTTGACCCAGAAGCGGCGCAAGACCGCGGCAAGCGCAACTATCATGATCAAGATGAAAATGAAGAGGATTTCATCGAGGTCGTCGATGCTGATTGGGAAGATGTTGACGAAGATAACGAGACTTCGCGAGGCTTCGGGCGGCGCGTGCGCGCTGAACGACGCCGGGCGACGGCGCTCGCGCGTATGGAAGATGTGCGTCCGATTGATCCCGATGCGCTGGACGACGAATTTTTCGCCGCTTTGCGCGTGACGCCAAGAGAGTTGGAGCGCGCCATTCGCAAGGCGCGCCGCCGGGCGGAGGCGAGAGAAAAAAATCGCCTGACGCCGCTGCGCGTCTTCGGCTGGACCGCATGGCTCGCGGTTGTAGCGGGCGCATGTTACGGCATCGTCGTATATCGCGATGAAATCGTCAAAATGGCCCCGAAAACCGCAGATGCATATGCAGTGATCGGTATTGAGGCCAATCCTTATGGATTGTCCATTGAAAATGTCCGCCATCGGCTGGCGACTTCGACAGCGGGGCCGACCATAGAGATCACCGGCAATCTGCGTAACGAATCAGAAGCATCCGTCACAGCGCCGCTTCTGCAGGCTGAAGCGCTCGGCGCCAATGGCGAACTTCTGGCACGATGGACATTTGCAGCGGAGCAAACGGAAGTTGGCCAAGGCGGCGCCGTTAATTTCATGACGCGGGCACCGGCCCCGGAGGGCGTCAGCGAAGTTGCGCTCTCCTTCGCGCCGACCCGCAGCGTTCTGGACAGCCTGCTTTCGTCGGAAGATTAGATTTCCACAGCTTTCTCAACTGGGCGATTTTATTGTAATCCGTAAGACAGGCCGTATTCAACGCCTGCTTGCAGACAATAAGGATTGCCCTATGCGCACGCTTTACACTGAAGACGAAATCGCCAGGCGCGTCGATGAAATGGCGCAGCAAATGGCGCGCGAATTGCCGAAAGATTTTTTGCTGGCGCCGGTACTGACAGGCGCGTTTATCTTTGCAGCCGATCTTTTGCGCGCGCTATACAAGTACGGCAGTGATCCGCATGTGGATTTTGTTCAATTGTCTTCATATGCAGGCGCAAGGTCATCTTCAGGCGTGGTGACGCTTTTAAAGGATTTTTCCGTCGATATAGAAGGAAAAACGGTATTGCTCCTGGATGATGTCCTCGATACCGGGCGATCGCTGCATTTTGGCAAGGGCATGATTGAAGATCGCGGTGCTACGGCTGTAAAAACCTGCGTTCTAGTCAAGAAACTTACAGGGCATGCTGATGATCTGATTTGCGATTATATCGGTTTTGAGGCGGGCGCAGACGATTTCCTAGTGGGGTACGGAATGGATGACGACGGACGAAAACGAGGCGCGCCTATTCTCGGCGCAATGCAAGACTGATCTGCTGGCTTTCAGTTTAAATTGCATGGAATAAGAGTTTCAAGCCCATCAGGAACTGAATACGACCCCCATGTGTTGTGGACCTAACTGACGGCTAAAAATGCCGCAGGCAACAATGGAGAGCAAAATGCACGGAATAATTTATCTGGTTGGGCTGGTTGTCGTCGTTCTCGCAATCCTTTCTTTCTTGGGGTTATAAGATGAGTGCGACAGAAACCGTCGGCGTGGTTGTCGCTGACGAAGACGGGGCGCATTCCTATATGGAATGGGGACCTGTATTTGCAGGCGCATTCATTGCTTCTGCAATTTCACTTGTTCTTTTCACTTTTGGCGGCGGCGTTGGCCTTTCAGTCAGTTCGCCGTGGCCCAATAGCGGTGCAGAGGCTGATACGATTGGGTATCTGACGATGGCGTGGGTGCTCATCGTCATGATTTTCAGTTTTGTCGCCGGCGGATATATCGCAGGGCGCTTGCGCCGCGCTCATCAGGGCGCGACCGAAGATGCGGTCGAGTTTCGCGATGGCGCACATGGACTTGTCGTATGGGCGACAGGGCTGCTTATTGGCGCGGCCCTTTCTGCACACATGGCGACCGGAGCCGCAAACCTGACGACTTCGCTGGCAAGCGCCAGCGCTAATACCTTTGACGCAGATATCGTTTTGCGTGGCGGCGAGGCCAATGCAAGTGACAGAAACGCCTTAACCGCGATCTTTGCAGACGCTGCGCAAGATGGCGAACTCGACAGCGAAAACCGCGAGGTCGCTGTTGAAATTATCGCAGACAATACGGGTCTCTCCGAAGGTGAGGCGCGCTCGCGGCTTGACCGCTGGGAAACGGCCAGCCGGGAAGGCGCTGACAGCGCGCGCGCAATAGGCGCCATCACTGCCTTTTTGCTCGCCGCAAGCGCACTCGTTGCTGGAGCCGGGGCTTACTTCGCCGCTGGTATGGGCGGTAGACATCGCGACGCAAACTCACCGTTTCCGTGGACACGCGCGCGAGCAAAATAATACCGTATGCACACAGAACAAAAAAGCCCGCAGCATGCTGCGGGCTTTTTTTCGCTTGGCGACTTTGAATTAAAATCGCTCAAGCAGCCTTTCGAGATAATTTTTTTCTTCTTCGTCGCGGCCAGGCTCGCCCAGGCGCTTGCGTAATTCCTCAATGACTTCACGCGTGCGACCGGCTTCACCCTCGCCGGGAACCTCGACGCCTTGCCCGCTAAGCGCATCACCGGCTGGGCGCCCTAATGGGTCGGTCTGCGCCCCGGCTTGACCTTCACCGCCCTGACCTTGTTGCGCCTGGCGCATTTGTTCGCGCGCGAGAGATTCGGCGCCTTCGCGAAGATTGCCTATGGCGCGTTCCATTGCGTCGGCGGCCATGCCGAATTCTTCTGATTCAAGCGCGCCTTCCGCCTCGCGCATGGCGCTGCGCGCCCGCCCCAGGGCGCGTCCTGCCTCGCCTTCGGGATCGAGGCTTGGATCGCCTTCCAGCGAATCCATCAACGCGTCCAGCTCGCCGCCAAGACCGCCTTCGCGCTGGGCGAGGTCGTCTCCAGTCGATTCCGGGTCTCGTCCGCGCTCAAAGGTTTCGTCGGCGAGTTCTCGCTGGCGTCCGATCAATTCGCCGGCCTGACCGGCAGCGCCGCCTTGGCCTCCCCCTTCACCGCCCTGTTGTCCGGGCTGGCCGGAACCTGAACCTTGTGCGCCTTGCGAAAACCGCAAGTTGTTTAACAGATTTTCCAGATCGGAAAGCATCTGCCGGGCGGCGTTGGCGGCGCCTTGTTGCGACAGGTCTCGAATTGCATCCAGCATTTCATCAAGGTCGGACTGGTTCAGCTCCTGCGCATTACGGGAAGCTTCGCCGTCCATCGTCTGACCGGATTGAGCGAGTGCGGTAAGATAGTCGTTCATGGCCTGACGCAGCTCTTCAACCAGTTTGTTGATTTCCTCATCTCCAGCGCCGCGCTCCAGCGCCTGGCGCAATGCGTCCTGCGCGGCTTCAAGCTGTTGGCGAGCAAGTTCCAGCGCTTCGTCTTCAAGTTGCAAGGCAAGAGGCCAGAATTTTTCGACGGCGTCGTCAAAAGAATCATTGTTCTGGCGCATTACGCGCCAAAAGGCTGAACGCAAGAGAAGATAATTTTTCGGTTTATCCGCATAGAAAATATCCGGCGCCAGCGTAACCGCGTCAAATGAACGGGCGACGCGAGGCCACTCCATAGCCGCAACCGCAAGAGATTGGCGTTGTTCAATAACAGCCTTGGCGACCGGGTTATAAAAAATGCGCGCTGGCAAAGTCGTCGCGGCGAGATCGGTTTCGCCGTTCTGGTCTGCGCCGTCGGTTACGATGACTTTAGCAAGCACGCGCAAGCCAGCCCACGGATCCGATTGAAGATCAAGGGTTACGGTGCGCTCGCCATCTGGCCCGGCTACTCCGTCCAGATTGATGCGGCGCATCTCTTCGAGCGCATCTTGATCAAAAGACGGTGCGTCGAGCGGGCGTTCCTGTTCGGGATCAAGTCGCATCACCAGTTCCGCTCCTGTGACGCCGTAATCGTCTTCGATTGCGACGGAAAAATGCAGCCGAGCATCATCCGTACGCATGGGTTTCGTCGTGAAAGAGACGGCAGGCGCTTCATCGGCGATGACGCCAATAGGCCAGCGTGCTTTCCGCACGCCCAGCGTTAGTTCCAGAAGGCCGCTTTTCTTTAGTAAAAGTTCCGCTCTGGAGGCTGCGCCCGTGCGCTCAAATTCCCCGCGCGTCGTCTCGTCTTCGGTTTGGAAAGCAAGTCTCGAACGCCCACGCCCATTGATCTGCGCTACGACAACAGAACCTTCAGGCGCATCAATTTGCGCCACATTTTCAGGCGTGTCCTGACCGGCGCGTAAAAGATAGATGGGAGCCTTGTTGGCGTATGAGGGCGGCTCAATCCAGACATCCGCCACGAGCGCGCCATTACCGGTGTTTTGCGGCTGCAAGCCCGCCATCAACCTTTTGCCTGTGTCGGCCCCGCTTGCGACGAACGCCACTGCAATCACGCCCATGGTGATAAAGCGCAAACCCCACGGATCGCGCATTTCGGCTGTAGATCGAACGCCGTTCAGCCGCGCATTGCGGGCGCGTTCGCGCATATCGGCGAGGTGAGCTCGCCACAGAGGCGAAGCAGCATCGCCGCCGGCGGATGGTGTATCATCCAGCGCCTGAAGCGCGGCGTGATCGACGGCGCCGTCCTGTTCCAGCCGGGCTTGCGCCTCGCGCCGGGACGGCGTGCGAAGCGAGCGCAGATTAACGAACAAAGTCGCGGCGAAAGCGACAGCGCCGGCGGCAAGCGCGCTCCAGTGCATCCAAACCGGCGCAACGCTCCAGATATCGTAAAGGCTGAAAATGATAAAAAGGGCCGGGATGGCCAAAGCCGGCAGAATCGCCGGCCACACTCTTTCCCAAAAGAGGACAGCGCGCGCGAGAAAAATCGCGGCGCCGCCGGGAAGGCGCTTTGGCTTTGTCCGCGCCGGTGATTGTCTTTGTGTCACCATACTCGTCATACTTCTTGCAGTTTACATCGGTGAACGCCATTCGTCGACGTCGGTTGTCTCACGCTTTGGTCAGATTGACGCGTTCATCCTGCCTATTTTGGGCGAAAACAGGTTAACGGAACGGAGATTTAGAGCTTGGTCTTATCGCTCGTTTCCCCAAAAAGGCGCCGCAAGCTCTCCGAAGAGGCGGAACGCTCGCGCGCCTCATTGTTCAGGCGGTGGGCGGCCTGGACGCTCATCATTCTCTATAACTGCATCGGCGTCGCCGATATTGCGTCAACCGTTATGGCGCTGGAGGGCGGCGCAGGTGTCGAAGCGAACCCGCTGCTGGCCGCATTAATGGTTCATATTGGCGATGGCTGGATCGTTGCAAAACTCGCCTTGCAAGCGTTAATCAGTTTTATGGTGTTGTGGTTTCCACATTGGATCGTTCTCGGGTTTTTCGCGCTTGCCGTCAGCGGCAATGCGTGGATCGTGTGGAATAATTTTGTGATCGCGGGCGTACTTTAGGCGAGCCAGCCCGGCAGGGCTTCCAGCGCAATCATTTCATCAAAACTGGGGCGCCGGCGAATAACAGCATATTGATCGCCATTCACCAGCACTTCAGGAATGAGCGGGCGCGTGTTGTATTGTGAAGCCTGAACAGCGCCGTAAGCGCCTGCGGACATGACCGCAAGATAGTCTCCCGCATTAAACTCCGGCAGCGCGCGCGATTTTGCGAAAAAGTCGCTGGATTCACAGACCGGTCCGACCACGTCGTATATGGTTTCTTTGGCGTTCTCGCGTCTGACGACCGGCAAAATTTCATGATGCGCATCGTATAACGCCGGACGGATGAGGTCATTCATAGCGGCGTCTACGACAAGAAACCGCCTGTTTTCTCCCTTTTTATCAAAAAGCACGCGCGTCACCATAACGCCGGCATTGCCGGCGATCATACGGCCCGGCTCGAAGATCAGTTGAACGCCGAGCGGCGCCGTCACGCGCTTTATCAATTCCGCATATTTATCGGGGTGCGGCGGAACGGCGCCGGTCCCGTACGGAATGCCGAGGCCTCCGCCCAGATCTAGCCGTTCAATGTTGCAGCCGTCGCTGCGCAAATCGGCGATGAGTTGCGCCGCCTTGTTGAACGCTGCCTCAAACGGCGCCAGATCGGCGATCTGCGAACCGATATGCAGATCCACGCCTTTTACCGCGACGCCATTCATGTCTCGGGCTATTGCATAAAGCGCACGCGTCTGCTCCCACGAAACGCCGAACTTGTCTTCCTTGCGACCGGTTGAAATCTTGTCGTGCCCGCCTGCAGCGACATCAGGGTTGACCCGTATTGCAACCGGCGCCGGTTTGCCAAGGCGCTTGCCAATCCCGTCAAGGGTTTCAAGTTCCGGAGCGGATTCTACATTGAACTGATAAATTCCGGTTTGGAGGGCGGCGGTCATTTCGTCGCTTGTCTTGCCAACGCCTGAAAAGACGATCTTTTCTGGCGGAACGCCGGCTTTGAGCGCCCGCATCATTTCTCCTATCGACACGACGTCAGCGCCGGCGTTTTCGCTTGCAAGTACGCGCAACACCGCCAGATTTGAATTTGCTTTTACGGAATACGCCACCAGCGTATCCGCGCCGGCGAAAGCTGTCGTAAAAACGTTGATATGACGCCGCAGCGTGGCTTCGGAATAGACATAAAATGGGGCGCCGATGTCCGCTGCAAGCTCAGCAAGGTCAACGCCTTCCGCTTGCAAACGATTATTTTTATATTCAAAGTGGTGCAACGCAAATACCGCCTTAGTTTACGCGAGCATCCTCGCGCGGCTCGTCAGGCGCACGCAGCGGGGCTTTTTTCCCGCATGCGGAAACAGCGAATGTCAAGACGATCGCGATTAATAGCGCACGCATATTATTTCTCCCGGTTAAGCGCCGCAATCCAGCGTTGCGACTCGCGTTTAACATTTTCCGGCGCAGTGCCGCCATAGGCGCGGCGCGACGCGACGGAAGCGTCGACAGATAGCACCGAATATATGTCTTTGGTGATTTTCGGCTCCACGGACTGCATGTCAGATAACGAAAGTTCATCCAGGCGGACGCGCTGTTTTTCCGCAACGGCGACGATTTTTCCGGTCACATGATGAGCGTCGCGGAATGGCATGACGAGTTCGCGCACCAGCCAGTCAGCGAGGTCGGTTGCGGTCGAAAAGCCGCGCGCAGCGGCCTCTTTCATCGCCTCGCGATTGATTTTTACGTCGTCGATCATCCCGGTAGTTGCAGCCAGTCCAAGCGCCAGTGCATCGATGGCCTCGAAAGTTACAGCTTTGTCTTCCTGCAAGTCCTTGGCGTAGGCGAGCGGCAACGCTTTCATGACTGACAGCAGCGCAATGAGCGATCCATTGATGCGGCCGGTTTTTGCGCGCACAAGTTCTGCGGCATCCGGATTGCGTTTTTGCGGCATAATTGACGAGCCGGTCGAAAACGCATCCGTGAGGGAGGCGAAGCCAAATTGCGGCGAGGTCCACAAAACCATTTCTTCTGCAAGACGCGACAAATGAACCGCTGTGATAGATGCGGCTGACAAAAGCTCCATTGCAAAATCGCGCGATGACACGGCGTCAAGCGAGTTTGCGCAGGGACGATCAAAGCCGAGCGCTTTGGCTGTCTGCTCCCGGTTAATCGGAAATGGCGTTCCGGCGAGCGCGGCCGCGCCAAGCGGGCATTCATTCATGCGCGTGCGTGCGTCTTCAAATCGTGCGGCGTCGCGGGAAAACATTTCCACATAGGCCAGCAGGTGATGGCCGAAAGTAACGGGCTGTGCGGTCTGCAAGTGTGTAAACCCGGGCATGACCGCGTCCGCATGCGCGTCCGCTTTTTGCGCGAGGGAAAACATTAAAGTCTTAAGCCCGTCGGTGGCCACTTCGCAGGCGCGCCGGCACCACAGCCGGAAATCCGTCGCCACCTGATCGTTGCGCGAGCGGGCCGTATGCAGCCGGCCGGCAGGTTCCCCGATCAGTTCTTTCAGCCGCGCCTCAATGTTCATGTGTATATCTTCAAGCGCATGTGAAAAATTGAATTCGCCGCGTTCGATTTCTCCGGCAATCCGGTCAAGTCCGTCGACGATGGCGGCGGCATCGTCACCGGATATAATTTTCGCATCCGCAAGCATGGCGGCGTGTGCTTTCGAACCGGCGATATCCTCCCGCCAGAGCCGTTTGTCGGTGTCGATGGAAGCGTTGATCGCTTCCATGATCTCGGCGGGGCCTTGTAAAAAACGCCCCCCCCACATTTGGTTTTCTGAGGTTTCGGTCTTATCTGGCATGGGTCGATACTATCAGTTGGAAAAATCTATGGCGGAACTCATCAAACAACCGCGTTTCTGGCTCCTTGTTTGGGGCTGTCTTGGTGCGGCGTTTCTCCTCTACGTTATCGTGAACGCCAGCGTAAGCCCGCGCGAGCGCGGCGATGTGTCGGCGTTGAACCATGATCAGGCGCTGCTGACCGGAGAAATGGCGGATTTTGCTTATACATTCCCGCCGCGCGGCGCGCCCGAAGTTCCTTTCCAGTCTGATGGCCGAAAAGTCAGTATCGCCGATTTCAGGGGGAAAACGGTGCTGGTCAATTTCTGGGCGACGACGTGCGCGCCCTGCCTTGTGGAGCTGCCGTCTCTAGATGCGCTTGAGGCGGATCTGGGCGGACGCCGTTTCGAGGTCGTGGCTGTGGCGGCCGATCCGCGCGGTCCGGAAACGGCGCGTCTCTTTCTCGAACGGCTGAAAATTAACAATTTGAAACTCTACGCAGATCCAAACTTGCAGTTTGCATTTTCCGCCGGCGGTGCGGACCTTTTGCCCACGAGCATTCTATATAGCGCCGAGGGTGTAGAAGTGGGGCGGATAGTAGGCGAAGTCGATTGGGCGAGCCCCGAAGCACGCCGGCTGATTAGCTCGGCGCTGCCATAAACGGCTTTGTGCGCTAGGATTTATGCTGCAATCCCGATATAGCCTTTGGCCGAGGCGGGGCGGGGTCTGCGCCATTCAATGCGAAATTTGCTGTCGAGGGAGTTATTCCATGAGATTTTCCAAACTGCTGCTTGCCGGCGCAGCGGCGCTGACCTTGTTATCGTGCGGAAAAAAAGATGAGCGCGCCAACGCGCCTTCTTCTGAAACCAGCCAGCAGGCTACGAAACTGAACGCTGCCTCACCGTTGGAAAAAAGTTTTCGTCTGTCCGATGCAGCGCCCATCGATATTGATGCGCTTTTTGCGCTGATGCCGGAAGAGAGCCAGCCCACCTATGAAAGCGCATCGTTTGATGATTCGCTTGGCGCGACGGTCGTCTCAAACCTGCGTTTCGCCGACAATGATGATGGCGAAGCGGTAATTGTCGAGCGCGCAGAGTTTTTCGGCGTTGATCTGAACGCTATAGATCGTGTCCGTGACGCAGCAGACGCCAGCGCAAGCGCGCCGTTTGAACGTATTTTCGATAAGGTGCGTTTTTTCAATGTAACGACTGAGGGGTTTGAAGATGATGACGAAGCAGTCGATTTAACAATTGGCGGCGTTGAGCTTGACCAGCTCCAACTTCGTCAAGGCGGGTTCCAGAGCGACGGCGATGGCGATGAAGGCGCGCGCTTTTTTAATGCAATCAATCTCGCCGGGCTCTATTTCAAGGATTTTCAGGTAGAAACAAAAAGCGAAGAGTCGCCGCAAATTGTCATGACCGCGCCGGATGTCCGGTTTGTGGGTATCGGCGGAGGCAGACTAAGCGCCATTCTGGCTAACGATCTTGGTTATTCGCTTGCACAGACCGACGCCTCGCGCGCCGCTATGCGTGAAGTGATGGGTGCGCAGGGCGCAGTATTTCTCAACGGTCCTCTGGCGGGTTTCGTTGCGCCGGACAGCCAGCGCGTTTCCATGAAATCATTCGAATGGCGCAATATCGATTTTTCGGGACTGCTGGAGTGGGGCCTCAAAGGCGAAAAACCGCCGATGACGGCGGAAAACCTGATCGATCTTGGAACCATGAAAGCGCTTGAAACAGAAACGTATGTCAGCGGCAAACTTGCAGGGACGGTGAAGGAAGTGACCATGTCTGATGCGGAATTCATCTGGATGATACCGTCTAATTTCCGCATCGACGCCAAGGACGCGAATTATGATTATACGGCTTATGTTCCGGAAACGGAAGAAGACCTTCTGAATGTCATGAAAGAGTATGGGCTGGATAAGCTTGAGGGCGATGGATACGCGCAATGGGTGTGGAACGAGGATACCGGAGTCGCTGATTTCGATTATGTGGCGAACGCGCCTGGCTTTATGGATTTTGCGATGGATTTTGGCGTCTCCGGTCTAGACATCGATGAAATGGCTGCTGCACAGGAAACCAGCGCGCAAAACCCGTTTGCAGCAACAGGCGCGTTCCGGAATTTTTCGTTCCGGCTGCAAGATGAAAAAGCGCTGGACGCCATTTTCGCGATTGCAGCGCTGCAGATGGGCGGCGCCGGCGAAGATTTGCGTCAATCCGCGCCTGCAATGATCCGGCTGACTGGCGCGCAGGCGGCGCAGATGAACCCGCGCATATCAGGCTATGTGAATGCGCTGGCGGATTTTGTGGCAAAAGGCGGCGCGCTCGAGATTACAGCGGAGCCAGCCGAACCCGTTGATTTTTCAACACTTCAGGCGACGAGCGCAAGCGCGCCGCAAACTATTCCAGATGTTTTGAACCTGCAGGTGACGCACACGCCATAACCGGTTACAGTTTCCTCCAGATGTGTTTCCGTGTGGGGCGGCGCATCTTGTGAGCGCGGCTTTTTTGTGATGGCTCCGCCGATCGCAAATTGACTGTGCGGGGCAGTTTGAGGGGGTTGGTATGGGGTTATTTGCGTCGCCGTCTCGGCTTGGGTCGATTCGGAACTGGGTCTGCGTTTCGCTGGGCGTATTTTCTGTTCATTCCTGCGCTACAACAACTGCGCCCCCGTTGACGGCGCAAGATCTATTGGCGTCGCCATATGTCTATAGCGCCGGCGATGCCTTCGATGTTGATCGTTTTCTGGCGGCGTTTCCCGACTGGATGACAACATCATACGGGCAGGCTTCATTCGACCCGGTGCGCGGCGCAATGGTGGTTGAAGATTTTCAATTGGGCTTTCAGGCAGCGCCAGGGGCGGGGTTTCGTGCAGACCGCGCAATTATCTGGGGCGGAAATGCTGAAATCATGGAGGCGGTGTTCGCCGGCGTCGCCAACAATGCAGCCAAAGCGCTCTTGTTCGACCGGTTGATGCTCGAAGGCGTGCGCTCGGAAGGCATGCAGTGGGACGCCGGCGCTGAAAGCACCGGCATTAGCGTCGACAAGATGGTGTTCGACGGCGTGTCCGCCCGGTCATTTAATCTCGCGCCGAGAGCCGGCGTTGGCGAAGAAACAAAAATTCTGCGTTCCGTCGCCGCAATACTGGGATCGTTTTCCTTTGACGGGGCCGCGCTTTCGAATTTCGGCCTTCAGCTCGCCAACAGCCGCGGCGAAAAAGTTGAATTTAATGTGGGAGAGGTTTTCGCCCGCGATTATAATTCCGGGGCCATTGGATTTCAAAGCGCGCGCAATATCACCTCTTTCATTCAGGGCGCCGGAAGTGAACCGATAGAGATTTCAGGCGTCGCCGGGATCGAAAACGCGCCTTCGCCCTATGCAAAAATTTTAAACCGGCCTCCGAGCGAGGCGGTAAGCGAGATTTTGCGCCGCCCGACCGCTATACTGGCGGCCGCCGCCGGCGGACAGGCGACCGCTTATGAGATCGATTACGCTGATACGCGCAGCGCCGATATCAGCGGCGCGCTAGCCTGGCTGGCGCGATGGGAGCTGCCGCCAGTTACTGAAACCGATCTGATTGATCTCGGCGCGCAGACCATGCTTGGGTACACTGAATTCTGGGACGGAAATCTGGTTTATTCCATTGACCGTTCAGAAGTTCAGGCTGCGGACTTTTACTGGCTTGTGCCGTCACAATACGATGTAACCTATTCCGGCATGCGCTACGAGCTGGCATCCATGTTGAACGCCATGGAAAGCCGCATGGGTCCGGGCTTTTCAACGGAAGCGGCCCCGCAGTTGCAACAATTCAGAGATGTCTTGGCGGCGCTTGGCATACAAAGTGTTACAGGCGGCAGTGCGTTTTCGTGGAACTGGAACGGAGAAACAGGAGATGCTTTGGCGGCGACCCATGTGGACTTAAACGATCTGGCGCAGAACGATATTGGATTCGAAATCGCTGGCCCGACACTCGCTGAATGGGAAGTGATGGCGCGCAAAGACACGCCGGTTTCCATCGCTGCGAAAAATATTGCACTTTACAGGTTCAATTATAGTCTTGGCGATCGGGGTCTTCTTGAAAAAGCATTTGCTTATGCTGCGCAGGAACAGGGAGGTGGAACCGGCCCTGAATTGCGCCAGTCCATAGCTGCAATGGCGCGTCTTTCAGGCGCGCAGGCGGCGCAGGCTAATCCGCGCGCTGCAAATTATGCGGAAGCAATCGCCGATTTTATCGCGACAGGCGGCCGCATCGATATTATAGCTGCGCCTTCCGATCCAGTGGATCTGTTTACGTTGCAATCTGTCGCGAATACAGCGCCGCAAACTTTACCGGATGTCCTAGATCTGACAATTACGCATACAAGCGAATAAAAACGGCGCCTCTTCTGTCGGGCGCCGTTTCGGAAAGCTCTTTAGGGTTAGTCGTCGAGAACGAACGTTACTTTTAAAATAACGCGATATTCTTTAATCTTGCCATTATCGAGAATGAGAGATTGATCTTTCACCCAGGCGCCCTCGATCTGCTTAAGGGTTTTGTTGGCGCGTTCGATGCCGTTCTCAATGGCGTCCTGAAAGCTTTTTTTCGATCCTGAAATAATTTCAGTGACACGGGCTACAGCCATAAAAAATCTCCTGATGCTATAATTCAATTGCGCGCGCGCTTTAAAGTAAAGCGTTTTTAGTCTGTGGGCGCAAACACATGCTTCTAGCGAGTTGGAACAGGCGTGTCACCGGCATAGTCATAAAACCCGCGCCCTGTCTTGCGTCCGAGCCACCCGGCTTCGACATATTTTACAAGCAAGGGACAAGGGCGGTATTTTGAATCGGCAAGCCCCTCATACAGCACTTGCATAATCGCAAGACAAATATCGAGCCCGATAAAATCGGCAAGTTCTAGCGGTCCCATAGGATGATTGGCGCCGAGCTTTAACCCCGTGTCTATGCCTTCGACGGTGCCGACGCCTTCGTAGAGCGTATAGATCGCCTCATTGATCATCGGCATGAGAACGCGATTGACGATAAAAGCAGGGAAGTCTTCGGACACCGCCATGGTTTTGTCGAGGCGTGCGATAATCGATTTTGTCGTCTCAAAAGTTTCTTTTGATGTGGCGATGCCGCGAATGACTTCAACAAGGTTCATCAGCGGCACAGGGTTCATGAAGTGTATGCCGATGAAGTTTTCCGGCCGATCCGTTGCCGCCGCAAGTCCGGTAATGGAAATAGAAGACGTATTGCTGGCGAGGATGGCGTCTTTGGACAGTACGCCGCTCAGGGTCTGGAAAATCGCTTTCTTTACCGCCTGATCCTCACTTGCCGCTTCGATCACGAGATCGCATTGGCTGAGATCGGCAATGTCCCCGGATGTTTTAATTCTGGCCATGGCGGCTTTTTCTGCATCGGCCTCAATCGCGCCTTTCACCGCCTGTCGCGCCAGGTTTTTTTGTATCGTTGAAACAGCTTTGTCGATTTGTGCTGAATCGATATCATTCAACACAACATCAAACCCTGCCAGGGCGAATACATGAGCGATGCCGCCGCCCATTTGGCCCGCGCCGACAACGCCCACATTCTTTACTTGCGTCATATCCCGCTCCGATCACTGGAGCGCGCGATACTGCATCGCAGCAACATTAAGGGCAAGAGCCTCAATGCTGACAAACGACGGGCCAACAAATTCCTACGGTCAGCACTTTGGGGCAAAAGGCATAGCCATCTGCAGATAAAAAATCGCTGCGTTAAAAACCGAAGGTCAATTCATATCAGCCAAGCGCTTCGTTCAGCTCCGGCAGCGCCTTGAAGAGGTCCGCTACGAGGCCGTAGTCGGCAACCTGAAAGATTGGCGCTTCCTCATCCTTGTTGATTGCGACGATGACTTTTGAATCTTTCATGCCGGCGAGATGCTGGATGGCGCCCGAAATGCCGACGGCGATGTAAAGTTCGGGCGCGACAACCTTGCCCGTCTGTCCGACCTGATAGTCGTTCGGCACGTAACCGGCGTCGACAGCGGCGCGCGACGCGCCGACAGCGGCGCCAAGCTTGTCTGCAATAGGGAAGATATATTCTTCGAAATTTTCAAAGGATGCGAGCGCGCGACCGCCGGAAATGACAATTTTCGCGCCGGTCAGTTCAGGGCGTTCTGACTTCGTCAGTTCTTCGCCGACGAAACTTGAAAGGCCGGGGTCAGCAGGAGCGTCAACCGCGACCACTTCAGCGGAGCCGTCTGCGCCCGCAGCGGAGAAGGAGGTGGCGCGCACGGTGATAACTTTCTTCGCGTCTTTCGACTTCACCGTCTGCATGGCGTTGCCGGCGTAGATCGGGCGAACGAATGTATCCGGCGCCTCGATGGCCACGATTTCAGAGATTTGCATCACGTCTAACAAGGCGGCTACGCGCGGCATAACGTTCTTGCCGGTTGTCGCGGCGGCTTTCAGGATGGCGTCGTAATCGCCCGCCAGAGAGACAATCAAATCAGCAAACGGTTCCGCAAGGCGGTTGGCGTAATATTCCGCGTCGGCGTGCAGCACTTTCCGGACGCCTGAAATTTTTGCCGCCGCCGCCGCAGCATCGCCCGCGCCGGAGCCCGCGACGAGAATATCGACATCGCCGCCTATGGCCTGTGCGGCCGTCACGGTTTTATGGGTGGAATCGTCAATTGCATTGCCGTGAACGTCGGCGACTACGAGGACAGCCATTTATAGAACTCCCGCTTCGTTTTTCAGTTTGTCGACCAGCTCGGCGACGCTTTCGACCTTGACGCCGGCTTCGCGTTTCGGCGGTTCAGTGACTTTTACGATTTCAAGCCGCGGTGAGATATCCACATCGAAATCGCCGACCTCTTTAACATCCAGCGGCTTTTTCTTCGCCTTCATGATGTTTGGCAGCGAGGCGTATCGCGGCTCGTTCAACCGTAGATCCGTAGTGACAATCGCTGGCAGTTTGATGGAGATGGTTTGCAGGCCGCCGTCGATTTCACGAGTGATTTTTAGTTTATCGTCATCCTTCTCGACTTTTGACGCGAATGTGCCCTGCGCCCAGCCAAGAAGCGCCGCAAGCATCTGGCCTGTCTGGTTGGAGTCGTCGTCAATCGCCTGTTTGCCGAGGATCATCAGATCCGGCTTTTCTTCTTCGGCGATGGCTTTGAGGAGTTTTGCAACGCCCAGCGGCTCGACCGTCTCGTCCGTCTTGATCAGGATGCCGCGATCCGCGCCCATGGCGAGCGCCTGGCGGATCTGGTCCTGCGCTTTTTCGGGTCCGATAGAAACGGCGACGATTTCTTCCGCGGTGCCCGCCTCTTTCAAACGCACCGCCTCTTCGACGGCGATTTCGTCAAACGGATTCATGGACATTTTGACATTGGCGAGATCAACGCCGGATTCATCCGATTTCACGCGCACCTTGACGTTGTAATCGATGACGCGTTTGACGGGCACGAAGATTTTCATATCGCTTTCGCTCCTGGCAACTATTGGCGCAGACCGCCTTCATGCGACGGCGTTTTTTCGTTTGGCGGCGCACAATAGTCTCGACATCCGTGAGGATCAATCTTTACAGGCGCCGGAAAACTGCGGCCTCTTGGCGGCGATCTTTGCCCTCAAAGCCTAAGCGCCTTTTCCTACAAGCCACAGAAACAGCATCATCAAGGCAATCGTGATCGCTTGCGCTGCAACGCGCATACGCATTAATTTATTGGAGTTTTCCTTGGCGAATGCGCCGCCCTTGGCGAGCGAATAAAGTCCGACACCCAAAATAATGGCTGTAGCGGCAAGGGCGATGGGAATGAGTAAAAAAACCAGTGCGTCCATTTCGGGCGCTCCCTAATATTACGTTTATTGTCGGCTTTTAGATAAGCCTTTGTCGATCTCTGTAAAATGGGCCGTTTGGCGCGGCCATGCAATGATAAGCGTAAAATCACGCGGATTTGACGCATTATTGCGCCGTTTCGCCGCCATTTTTGTGCCAGGCAGGAAAGAAATTGTCCTGCTCGTCAGTTTTCAGGACGATGGGCGTAGCCCAAACCGGCTCATCATTATTCGCCAGAACGGCGCTGGACAAGCTCAAAAGATAATCGCGAATATCGGCGTCCGCCGGCGCGTCGCTGCCTAGTCCCCCATTTTCTGGAGAGGCCGTCATGGGTGGTTTGAGCTCCGCGAGCGCGAAGTCCATTCTGATGTCATAGGTGCGCCGCGCCTGATAGCGCAGAAACCGCTGCGCATTATACCACTGAGATTTCTCGGCGTCGTCCGTGCAGGTTTCAAGCTCGGCGCCGTTCGCGCCCCATCGCCGTTCAGGACAATGATACGGGTCAAACGACAGTAGCCACAAACGTTCCATAGCGTGTCCAAGATTAAGTCGCATGCGCGTGTTGTCCGAGCGCCAATAGGTATAGGTGCACGCGTTCTTTTCCTCTTCGAATGCTTGAAAGAGATCGCCGGCGAGATCGTCGCCGTCATATTCAATTCCCGGCGCTCCAGCTTTCGCTTCTTCATAGAGCTGCTGCGTGTCCCGGCGCAACTCGATGAAAGACACCTTCAGGCGCGCATCGCGCGACGGCGTTGAGTACTCCTCCCACTCGCCATAAGTGCCGTATATGTTGGGCGGTAATTTCTCGGGATGCGGCTTCAGATGCACGCGTGAGAAATAGGCCGCATCTACTGCTGCTTTGCGCGATTTGATATCGCCGCATATTGTCTGCAATCCAAACCGCAACTCGTCCACTGGATCATAAGCGAAATCAGATGCGGCGAGTTTCCGGCGGACATAATCGTAATATTTAAGCGTCCGCTCATTATGCCGGAATTCGCCATGGTGCCATTCGCCGGAAGGATGCGGCGTATTGCCGAAATACTGCTCCATTGAAAAAGTCTTGAGGGCGGCGTTTTCTTTCGCGCGCAATTTCCCGCCGAGAAGGGACCCGTCGCTATCTTTTTCTGCGCCGTCCACGTAAATCGGCCGCCAGGCCTTCAGGCCGGCGCCAAGTTCGGGTTTTGACCGCATGAAATTCGGACCATACGCCGTTCTCGTTACTGAGTTGTCCGGGTGGGAAGCAACGATCAGCACACGGCCGTTTTCAAGCACGTCATACACTATGC
Organism: Hyphococcus sp.; assembly: GCF_965228385.1. Classification (GTDB taxonomy): domain Bacteria; phylum Pseudomonadota; class Alphaproteobacteria; order Caulobacterales; family Parvularculaceae; genus Hyphococcus. Next base: position 3,453,255 of record NZ_OZ245810.1, read on the forward strand.
CGACATGGCCAAAAATATCGTAGGCGAGTACGCCAGGCTTGACGGCTTCTCGTGAGATCGCGACGGGGTAAAAGTCATCGTGACTGCGGCCGCCGCCTTTTTCTGGATGCGTGCGGAACATCGCTGTGGAAACTTCACCGCCTATTCTGGCGATAAAGGCGGGCGCATTTGAGACATAGTTCAAAATCTGGCGTCTGCCCGCGACGGCGTTGCCGCCTGTGGAGTAACGCAAGTCCTCACGTTTGCCATTCGCAGTGCGCATCGCGTTTTGATAGGAAAAAGGCAAACCGTTCTTCCAGGCGTAATAGGCGCGAAGGACGTACGCCATATCGGCGCAATCGCCTGGAAGGTCGGGGTCAACGCTGGAACGATAAGGATTAGCGTCGCTTTTAAGGCATGAATCGAGTGATGAACATTTCGAGCGGCCAATCGCCTGAACGAAAGCCGAATAACCAGCTTCATCCTGTTCGGACCAGTGTGATTTATAAACTTCCCAGCGTACGCCGGTGTTTATGGCGTCCGGCACGCCGCTCGCCGATGCGTTATTCACCGCCGCCAAACCGGCCGCCAACGCCGCCCCCAATACTAGTCCGCGCAACACACCCATCCCTCTTTTTAACGCGCTATTAACCGAGTCGGTAGGGGGCAAGACGTCAAGCTTGACGGTTTTATCTTGATAAATTGCGGGTTAAGCGCGCAAAAGCGACAAAAGCGAAGCTTTATCAGGCCGTTAGTGCTAGTATGCGCGTCTGCGCAGCTCGCTGTGAGCAAGGGTGCGCCCGATCGGCCACAGGGCGAAACCAGCGAGTTTTAGGTGCGCCCAGGCAAAAGGCAGGCCGATAATCGTGATCGCAAGGCCGATGGCTGCAAATACATGCCCCAGCGCCAGCCACCATCCGGCCAGCACAAGCCAGATAATATTGCCGAGAAAACCAAGCGGGCCTGTGCCGATATCCTCGCCATAGAGCCGGTCGCGGGCGAGCGGTTTCGCGCCGAACGGCCAGAGCGTATAAACGCCGTTATCAAAAGCGGCGCGGGCCCATGGGATGCCGATAATGGTGATGACCATGAACAGCGCCGCGATAAACCAGCCAATCGCCGCCAGCGCGCCGCCGAGCGCCAGCCAGATAATATTGAGGATCAGCGCAATCGGCGAAATCGAGCGTTCATCCGAAAGTGGGTGATCAGGGTACATGGGCCGCCTCCTTCATGAGAAGGATATAAGCCTTGATTGATGCGGCGCCACAATATTCACCGCATTTTGCGCTCGGTTCAACGCCTTGCGAGCAGACTGTCCAGCGCAAAGCGGTCGTAATCCTTAAATGCAATAATGATCAACGATGCGACGGCGACGGTGGTCGATGGAAAAAATAGAATATTCCGCGTCTCTTCGTTCAGCAAATAGAGCCCCAGCGGGTCGGCCAGAAATTTCCAGATCGCAACAGCGCCGGCAATCAGCACCAGAGCTTGCAAAGGATAAATAATTTTGCGGAAAAGGCCCAGAATGACGAGGCCGCCAAGCGCAATCTGACCAAAGGCGAGCGGCAGGATCAGCGCTTCACTGCTCAGCATGCCTGAATAATATTTTTCCGAAAGGCCGACCGCTGTCTCAGTATTCATGACCCGCAAAACACCCCAGATAATCAACAGCGCGCCAGTCGTGGCGCGTAGCGCCAGAAGTAATCCTGCCTTCATGAATATCACCCCTTCAGTTGATTTGGGAGAATAACGCAGAACAGACTTTCCCGTCACTTCACAATTCGAAGCGGTTTTCGTGATTGGCCACATCTAGGCCATAATCGGACGTTTCCATACAAAACAGATGAAAACCATTTTCAGCATTCTGGTTCTTTTGAACATCTATGGCGCCAGCAAAGCGGCGCAGATCGATTATGGCGCGCGGATTTCGGCCGCCGCAATCGAGCGGACAGCGTTCCGGGTGGTTTACGATCCTGCGTATGTACGAATGTCGTATCCTATGGGCGATGTTGCGCCGGATCGGGGCGTTTGCGCCGATGTTGTCGTTCGTACATTACGTGCGCTCGACATTGATCTTCAAGAGCTAGTGCATACTGACATGCGCGCCTCGTTCAACGCCTATCCGGCGATCTGGGGCCTTGTGAAACCGGACGCCAATATTGATCACAGGCGCGTTCCAAATCTCGAAACCTTTTTTACCCGGATGGGCGCCAGACTTGAGGCGAGTAATATTGCTGAAGATTATTTGCCCGGCGACATCGTCGCGTGGAACTTGCGTGGCGATGCGGGATGGCTGCCCCATATTGGCGTCGTAACGGATAAAATCGCGCCCACGGGGCGCCCCATGGTTGTGCATAATATCGGTGCAGGACCAAAGCTTGAAGATGTATTGTTCGACTGGCCGATGACCGGACGCTACCGTCTTAAAGAGTCCCTTTTCGGCGCCGAAAATTAAAACGGCCTTGCTATTAGCGAAAACCTAATTCCGCGCGCACTGCTTCGGGTGTAGCGCCGGACATGCGGCGTGCGCGAAGCGTCGCCGATTTGTCGCGTTTAGCGAATCTTTTGCCATTATCATCCGTAATGAGACGATGGCAGCGATATACGGGCTCCGGCAAAGCCAGCAACGCCTGCAGCAAACGATGCAAATGCGCGGCATGATACAGGTCCTGACCGCGAATGACATGCGTGACGTTTTGCAGCGCGTCGTCATATACAGACGCCAGATGATAACTAACGCCGGAGTCTTTGCGGCCAATGACCGCGTCGCCAAATAATGCCGGCGTTGCATTCACGCGTTGCGTTTCTCCATTTTCCAATTCCGCTGTAAAGTGCAGCGCATGAAATTTTTCACCGAGAAATTCTTGCGCTGCGCTTATCGACAGCCGCCACGCATAAGGGGCGCCTTTAGCCATCAATGAGCGCTCCTCATTAGCTTTTAATGGCGCGCCGATATATTGAGGGCCTTCGGGGCCGCTTGGCGAAAGATGCGGCGCGCGGGCGATTTCATCGGTAATCTCCTGGCGGGTTTTGAAACAGCGGTAGACAAGCTGGTTCTCTGCAAGCGTTTCCAGCGCCTCTGCATATTCCTCGAAATGATCCGATTGTCTGCGAACAGGCGGATCCCAATCGAGACCTAGCCATTCGAGATCCTCATAAATCGCCGATTCATATTCCGTTCGGCATCGCGTCAGATCGATGTCTTCGATGCGCAGAATAAACTTTCCGCCTGCGTCTTTCGCGGCCTTATAGGCGGTGAGCGCAGAAAAGGCGTGCCCGAGATGCAAATAGCCCGTCGGCGAGGGCGCAAAGCGGGTGACATAAGTTGAAGTCATGAACCGCTACCGGCGTCTCTTCCAGGCGCAATCCTGAATGGAGTTTTATTTATAGTTGCGGTCCCAGACATAATTACGCGAAGTTATTTGCCGCCATGCGCATAAGGGTTTTATGCGCCGGCGCCGCCGACTGTCAGCGCATCGATTTTGATCGTGGGCTGACCGACGCCGACCGGCACGCCCTGGCCGGCCTTGCCGCAAACACCGACGCCGGGGTCGAGTTTGAAATCATTGCCGATCATGGAAACCTTGGTCAGCACGCTGGGCCCGTCGCCGATGAGCGCGGCGTTTTTTATGGGCGCGCCGACTTTACCGTTCTTCACCCGGTAGGCCTCGGTGCAGTTAAAGACAAATTTGCCAGACGTAATGTCGACCTGTCCGCCGGAGAAGTTCACGGCGTAGATGCCGTCCTTGACGCTGGCTAGAATTTCCTGCGGATCGTGATCGCCGGCATTCATGTAGGTGTTTGTCATGCGCGGCATTGGCTGGTGGGCGAAACTTTCCCGCCGCCCGTTGCCGGTCGCCGCCATCCCCATAAGCCGGGCGTTAAGCCGGTCTTGCAGATAGCCTTTCAAGATACCGTCTTCTATCAGCACGGTCTCCGATGTGGGCGTGCCCTCGTCATCAACGGTCAAAGAGCCGCGTCGTCCGGAAATTGTCCCGTCGTCAATGACCGTGACGCCCGGCGCGGCGACCCGCTCACCCAGACGCCCGGCGAAAGCTGATGTCTTCTTACGGTTGAAATCGCCTTCAAGACCATGACCAACCGCTTCATGCAGCAGAACACCTGTCCAGCCGGGACCAAGCACCACTTCCATTTCGCCGGCTGGCGCGGCTTCCGCTTCCAGATTGATCACCGCCTGCCGCAAGGCTTCGTCGACTTGCATATGCCAGGCGTCGACGGCGATAAACCGCGCATATCCTTCGCGTCCGCCCGCTCCATACGAGCCGCTCTCCTGCCTGTCGCCGTCTCCGGCGGTAACGGAGACATTGAGCCGCACAAGCGGCCGGAAATCGCGAATAATTTCACCGCCGGGACGAATAATTTCAATGGCTTCCCATGAACCTGAGAGCGAACAAGAGACTTGCCGGACGCGCGAGTCCTTTGCGCGGGCATAAGCGTTAATGTCTTCCAGCAGCTTGGTTTTTTCCTCAAAAGGCAAATCGCCCAAAGGGTTTTCTTCAGGATAGAGTTTGGCGTTCGTGCGCGACGGGCCGTCGGCGATTTGTCCGCCCGACCCTGTCTTCACCGCTTGCACTGCGCCGGCTGCGCGTTTCAGCGCCGCTTCGGAGAGCTCCGAGGCATGCGCATAGCCAGTTGATTCGCCGCACACCGCGCGAAAGCCAAAGCCTTGATTTACATCGAAATTTGCTGCTTTCAGGCGATTATCGTCGAAAACAAACGACTCCGACTGGCCATATTCGAGAAAAAGCTCGCCGTCGTCTGCGCCTCTCAAGGCCTCATCCAAAATCGTTTGAGTGCGATTGCGATCAAGGTCGGTGCGGGAAAAGAAATAAGAATCTGTCATGCGCCGGATGTAAGCCGCATGACGCGCCGCCGCAATGCCATTGGTTAAACGGGTCATCCTGCGACCATTTTTCCATGCCCGCCGCGATGACGCCGCGCCGCCCGCAGGCTTATAAGCGGCCGCAGAAAAGTTTGACCCGAGCGCTCAAGCGGGCGTATTCCGGCGGCAGGCTTGTCAGATATAAGGGGCTTGATTAACGCCCTGAACCGAGCGGCGCGGCCAGATGGGGCCAATGGGCGAGAAACGAGAATGAAAAGACTTTTATCCGTACTGTCGGGTGTTGCAGCGGCGATGATCGCCAGCGCCAAAGCGCTTCCCAGCGACGAAGGCGTAGCGATGTTGCCTGCGGCCTCCGCCTTGGCTGAGGAAGTGCATTTTTTTCACAACGCAATTTTATTACCGATTATTACGGTCATCAGCCTGTTTGTGCTGGCGCTGCTCATCTGGGTAATCGTTCGCTACAACGCCAAGGCAAATCCCGTACCTCGAAAATTCAGCCATAATACGCTGGTTGAGGTTTTGTGGACCGGCATCCCAATCATTATCCTTCTCGTGATCGCCCTTCCATCCTTTGAGTTGTTGTACAAAGAGGATGTAACGCCCGACGGCAAACAGGTTGTTGTCGCCGGCGATGGACAGACTATTGATTTTGTTTTTCCAAATGATTTTCCCGAAAGCCGAATGGTCAAGCGCGCCGATCATTTGCAGGTAATTGTAGATGATGGGACGCAGCGCACGGTTTTGAAGAACCGGCGGGATTTCCGTGTAGAAGGCTGGGGCGAGCGCGATCTGGTGGTCTCTCTGAACGATCCTGCGCCAGCGGGCGCTAGTGTTATTTTACGCGGCGGGCGTTCGACTCAAAATGTTTCCGGCTGTCCGATAGCCAAGCGCTATATCGACGGTTGCGAAAAGGAAGTTGTGTTGGCGCCGACAATGACATTGAAGGTTAATGGATATCAATGGGGATGGAGTTATTCCTATCCGGATTTCGGCGACTTTGAATTTGCTTCCAATATGTTGCCGCAAGACCAGACGACGCCGGCGCTTTACCGCTTTGAAGTTGATAATCGCGTTGTTGTGCCCATTGGCGAGACGGTGCGCGTAACCACTACCGCGCGCGATGTAATTCATTCATGGGCGTTGCCAAACTTCGCCGTAAAGATCGACGCTGTGCCTGGGCGTATAAATGAGACATGGTTCCGCGCTGAGCGCGAAGGCGTCTATTATGGTCAGTGCTCAGAGATTTGCGGCGTGAAGCACTCATTCATGCCTATCGCGGTAGAGGTCGTGTCACGGCCCGAATTTGAAGCTTGGGTCGATGGGCAGCGCGCGCTTGCGGGGCTGGACCCCATGTTTCAATCCGACAACGTCACACTTGCTCAAGCCGCCGCTAACGGCGATGCAGCGGAATAGAACAGAAGAAGGGCAAAACGATCATGGCTGACGCACACGCCGCACACGATTCTCACGAAGCGCACGATCATAAACCGCCATTCCTCGTTCGCTGGCTGTTTTCGACGAACCACAAGGATATCGGCACGCTCTATCTGATCTTCGCCATTATCGCAGGCATTGTCGGCGGCGCGATGTCTGGTCTTATGCGCATGGAGCTGGCGGAACCCGGCGTCACGTTCCTGACCATGTTTTCCGGCGGCGACCCTGATGCGGCGGCGAACTTTTACAACGTACTGATCACCTATCACGGCCTGATCATGATCTTTTTCATGGTAATGCCGGCGATGATCGGCGGGTTCGGCAACTGGTTTGTGCCCATCATGATTGGCGCGCCCGACATGGCCTTTCCGCGCATGAACAATATTTCGTTCTGGCTTTACGGCGCATCCGGCATTCTTATCACGTTGTCGCTTTTTGCGCCGGGCTATGGCTCCAACATTGGCTTTGGCGGCGGCTGGGTGCTTTACCCGCCATTGTCCTCAAATACCGGCAGCCCGGGGCCCGCGATGGATCTGTTGATCCTGTCCCTTCACCTTGCCGGCGCGTCATCGATCCTGGGCGCGATCAATTTCATCACGACAATTTTCAATATGCGCGCGCCGGGTATGACGTTGCACAAAATGCCGCTTTTTGCGTGGTCCGTTCTGATCACGGCGTTCCTGCTCGTTCTGTCGTTGCCTGTGCTCGCAGGCGCCATCACCATGCTGCTGACGGACCGGAATTTCGGCACGTCATTCTTTGATGCGGCCGGCGGGGGCGATCCGATTCTGTACCAGCACCTTTTCTGGTTCTTCGGTCACCCGGAAGTCTATATTCTCATCCTGCCGGGTTTCGGGATCGTTTCTCATATTGTTTCGACATTTTCGAAAAAGCCGATTTTTGGATATCTCGGCATGGCCTACGCCATGGTGGCGATCGGATTTGTCGGTTTCATCGTCTGGGCGCACCACATGTATACGGTTGGTCTATCGGTGAACATGAAGGCGTATTTTGTCGCCGCCACAATGGTGATCGCCGTGCCGACCGGCATCAAGATTTTCTCGTGGATTGCAACGATGTGGGGCGGTTCGATTTCGTTCAAAACGCCGATGCTGTGGGCGATCGGGTTTATTTTCCTCTTTACGGTCGGCGGCGTGACGGGCGTCGTGCTCGCCAACGCCGGCATCGATCATTACATGCATGATACTTATTACGTTGTCGCTCACTTCCATTACGTTCTGTCGCTTGGCGCGGTTTTCGCGATTTTCGCTGGCTGGTATTACTGGTTCTCGAAAATGACGGGTAAGGAATATCGCGAATGGCTGGGCGCTGCGCATTTCTGGGTTATGTTCATCGGGGTGAACTTGATTTTCTTCCCTCAGCATTTCTTGGGGCTGCAAGGCATGCCGCGGCGATATATCGACTACCCTGAAGCATTTGCGTACTGGAATTATATTTCCACGGTGGGTTACGGCATCACAGTGCTGGGCATGCTAATTTTCGCGATTTGCATGATCGACGCATTTTTCATTTATCGTAAAAAAGCGCCCGCCAATCCCTGGGGCGAAGGTGCAACGACGCTGGAATGGACATTGCCGTCGCCGCCGCCATATCACCAGTTCAACGAGCTGCCGCGTTTCGATAAAGGCGACGCCAAAGCGTTCTAGGTGAATGCAAAATCATCCTAAAAAAACCTCGTTCGGCGCGTCCGCAACGAGGTTTTTTATTGTTTTCAATGTGTTGGCGTGTCTGGTCGCGGACGTATAAATCCGTTAATAATGGTTAACGCTGGGCGGTATTAGTAGTTTCCACAACACTTCTGCTCGGCGTGTATTGGTTGGCGTCAGCAAATTTAGCGGAGGGGTAATGCTGGAAACCATTGTTAACGACGTAGTAAATATATTCGAAGGGGTGTTTCTCAGCGGCGATGTGGTGGCGCTGTTGATTGCCTTTGGATCGGTAATCGTCGCCACGCTAATGATGCAGCGGTCGACGCAAATTGGCTCAATGACGCTGCTCGGCCTTGTTTTGTTTGTCATTGGCGGCTATCTGCGCGGCGTTTTCCGGGGCCCTGTGCCTGAAGAAACCGCCGCTTCGACAACGGCCAATCGCGCCGTCAATCAGCTGGAATACAGCTGGCTGGAATTCATGGACCTGCAGGCTGGCACGCTATTGGCGTATTTCATCGCCTTTATGGTGTTGATTCTTATTTTATTCGGGCTGAAATCCATGCTCGCCCGTTGATGCCGGTCTCGCGACCCTGCGTCGCGGAACTCGGTCATGACAAACTATTTCCCATGTCCGGAATGTAGGGCATAAGGCGCGCCAGACCCTGTAAACAGGGATCTGGCGCGCCGCATTTTATAATACGCCTTGGCCTTGCTGAAAAAGCAGACATGCGAGCGAACAGGGACGATTTTATGAATTGGGATGAATATTTCGCTGATGACCAAGAGACGCGCAGCGCGCAAGCCAGCCGTGATAAAAAGCGCACCGTCACAGTTGGCTGGCTGATTCAAGCCGCCAAGGCTTCAGTGCTCTTTACACCGCCTAAATTATTTTCCCGAAACGATCCCAAAGCCGCTTCCTCTAAATCGGTGCAGAATTGTCCGGCGGCCGTTGATTTTGACCGTCGGCATTTTGTCATTTCTGTGCCGATCGATTTGACGCTGCATTTTGAACGTCAACCAAACGGGCAACTTTCACTTAAAGACGCTAATGGCGAAAAGTCCGGAATTCGCGAACAGGGATTGAAAGAATTATTGATGTTGCATCCGCAGAATGAATGGCGCCATCCCGAGCGGCCGCTCATTCAAATCGTGTCGCCATATGTCTTTATTGCTGATGACCCCTGTTTTATCGTTCAGACAGCTCCTTATCTACATTATTTTGACGAGCAACGTCCCGGTGTGCAAATGGGCGGACGGTTTCCTATCCATATATGGCCGCGGCCGGTCAGCTGGGGATTTGAGTGGCATGACGTATCCAAGCCGCTTAAGCTGAAACGCGGCGACCCTTGGTTTTACGTCCGTTTCGAAACGGAAAACCCGTCAGCGCGCGTAAGGCTGGTCGAGCAGGAGAAAACGCCAGAGCTTGATAAATATATCAGCAACATTTCGGATGTTTCGAAATTTGTAAATCAAACCTACTCGCTGTTCTCTGAAGCGCAGCGCACACGACCGGAAACGCTCGTCAAAGCGAAAAAAGATTAAACAAAAGAGGCCGTAACATGAGCAGTGAGGCGTTAGCTCAGCAAAATTTTTCACTCGCGGGTCCCGGCGATTATTATGCTTTACTAAAGCCGCGCGTGATGTCGCTTGTCATTTTCACGGCTTTTGTAGGTTTGCTGATCGCCCCTGGAGGCATGAACCCAATTCTCGCGGCTGTGTCTTTGCTCGCCATTTCCGTGGGCGCCGGCGCTTCCGGCGCGTTAAATATGTGGCTGGACGCCGATATTGATGCGGTGATGAAGCGCACCGCCGGGCGCCCTATCCCCCAAGGCAGGGTGCCGCGCGCAGAGGCGGCTGCGTTCGGCGGCTTTTTATCTCTTCTCTCAGTTGGACTTCTTGCGCTGTCGTCAAATTACGTTGCTGCAGGTCTGCTTGCCTTTACAATTTTTTTCTACGTGGTGATCTATTCCATGTGGCTTAAGCGATCGACGCCGCAAAACATCGTTATCGGCGGCGCTGCAGGCGCATTGCCGCCGGTCGTTGGCTGGGCCGCCGCCACAGGATCGGCGCCGCTGGAAGCGTGGGTGCTGTTTGCTATCATTTTTCTGTGGACGCCGCCGCATTTCTGGGCGCTGGCGCTATATAAACGCGGCGATTATGAGGCCGCTGGCATTCCTATGATGCCGGTAGTGAAAGGGGAAGCCTCAACCCGGCGGCAAATCTTCGCCTACGCGATCCTTCTGGCCGCCGCAGGGAGTGCGCCGTTTTTCGCCGGCATGGCGGGAGAATTTTATTTGGCCGTGAGTGTTGCGCTGGGCGGCCTTTTCGTCTGGCGATCATTCTCCGTATTGCGGTCAGAAAATGGAGACTATGCCTCAGCAAGAAAGCTTTTCGGCTTCTCTCTTGTTTATCTGTTCGCGATATTCGCGGCGCTCCTTGCTGAGCAAACCGCCGGCGCGATTATCGGCAAGCTGTAGCTGTAAGGACTATTCGAGTGACGCCTGAAGAAAAAAAACAGCAAAGGCGGCGCAATCTCGCCATAGCACTGGCGCTGGGCGCTTTTATTGTGATTATTTTTCTGGTGACGATTTTACGCATTGGCGGTTCCATCGCTGAGCGTAGTTTCTAGGCAAGGTTAAAAAGATGATCACGCAGAACAAAAACAGGAAAACGGCGTTTTTCGCCTCAATGGCCGTGGCCGGCATGGTCGCCATGTCGTTTGCCGCTGTACCCGCATATAAAGCGTTTTGTCAGGTGACCGGCTGGGGCGGCACGACTCAGCGCGCCGATGCGGGCGCAGACCGTACGCTGGAGCGAAGCGTTACAGTGCGGTTTGACGCGACGGTCGGGCAGGGCCTGTCCTGGTCATTCAAGCCTGAGCAAGTCTCCCAAACCCTTCATATCGGGGAAACGGGCCTTGCTTTTTACGAGGCGGAAAATTTTACCGATAAACCTGTATCTGGCAGGGCGACCTTCAACGTTTCGCCGGCCAAAGCGGGAATTTACTTCCGGAAAATCGAGTGCTTTTGCTTTACCGAGCAAACCCTTCAGCCCGGAGAGAAAGTCTCCATGCCGGTAACCTATTTCATCGATCCGGATCTGGCCGGCGATGAAAATCTGGACGATGTCCAGACGATAACCCTTGCCTACACGTTTTTCCCCTGGGAATCCGAGGATTCCTCCGGCCGCCGCGGGGCCAGTGCGGCTGAATAGCGCGGGGGCGGGCCGTCCATGCGCTTGGATTTTCCGGCCGCGCCAGTATAGAAATCAGCCAACTTACCGAGTGAGATCCAAGAGGGATGATCCATGGCGGGCGCTGAAGTCAAACACGAATACCACTTAGTCAATCCATCACCGTGGCCATTGGTCGGATCGGTTGCCGCCGCCCTGATGATGATTGGCGCTGTGACGTGGATGGAATCCAGCGGTGGGGGCGGCGGTTTGAAACTTGGCGGCCTTGCCGAAGACGGATCGGCAAAATGGTTCACGCTGAGCGGCAACTGGCTTTTTCTCATCGGTTTTGTGGGCATTTTGATCACCTTCGCCGGCTGGTGGCGAGACGTTATCAAGGAAAGCCTGACGGGTGAGAATACATCGGTCGTTGTCCGGCTTGGTCTTCGTTACGGAATGCTCTTGTTCATCGCGTCTGAGGTGATGTTTTTCGCCGCCTGGTTCTGGGCGTTCTTTGGCGCCGCGTTGTTTCCGGGCGCGTCAGATCCTGTCATTCTTGCGGACGGGTCCCAAATGCTGAACACAAATGGCGACCCTGCATTTATCGGCAATGACGGGCGCGTTCACGCCACCGGCGCAGTCTGGCCGCCAGTGGGCGTCGAGCCTCTAAGTCCGTGGGGGTTGCCGCTGCTCAACACCCTTATCCTGCTTTTGTCCGGCACGACCGTCACCTGGGCGCATTACGCAGTTCAGAATAATGACCAGAAAGGCCTGGTGCAGGGACTGGCGGTCACAGTCTTTCTGGGCGTTTTCTTCACGGCGTTGCAGGCTGTTGAATATTATGAGGCGCTGAGCCTCGATATGTTCAAGTTTTCCGGCGGCGGCATCTACGGCGCTTCCTTTTTCATGGCGACCGGTTTTCACGGCCTGCACGTGATTATCGGCACAATCTTCCTGATAGTCTGCCTGTTCAGGGCTCTTGCGGGCCATTTCACGCCTGAGCGTCATTTTGGCTTCGAATGCGCCGCCTGGTACTGGCATTTTGTCGATGTTGTCTGGTTGTTCCTGTTCGCGTTTATCTACGTTCTCGGCAATCAGGGCCTTTTATCGTAAACTATGCTGGCAGCAGCCAGAAAAGGGGGCGGCGCATGCACGCTTCCATTTTAGCGAAAGTCGCCATTGCAGCAGGCCTGACGCTTATTCTCGTCGGATGCCTCGTTTCTGAAACCGCCATACTGGACGTAAAAACCGGCAAGGCCCGGCCATTGAAAGATGGCGGCTATATCGCCTGCCCGGCAGATTCTGAAACTGGCGCCGATGATTGCCAGAAACTGACGGTGCAATATATGCAAGACCGATCTTACCATTTTCTGGCGGAAGATGAGGCGCCTTCCATATTGCGTTTTCGCCGAATTGGCCGGCGCGGCTACGTAGTGCAATCGCGCGAAGATGATCAGGAATACGCTTATTATTACGGCGCTGGCGACGCCAGCAGGATGACGCTCACGATGATGATCTGTCAGGAATTGCCGCAAGACCTGCGCCGCGGGTTAATCGATCGTGGTGATTTGAGTGTTGATGGCGAGGATCACGATATCTGTACTGTAAAATCAGTACGCGGATTAGTTGATGCGGCGAAGGCCTATCATCAAGGACGGGTGCAAAGCGATGAACCGATTTCCATGGAGCTGATGCGATCGGAAACAGAATAAACTGTTTATCATGCCTTTTTACCCGCCCATATCTCCATACGCCGCCGGTCTCGGTGCGAAATGTCCGCGTTGTGGTCAAGGCCGATTATTTGAGGGCTTCTTAAAGTTGAAGCCATGTTGCGAAACATGCAGGCTTGATTACGCCAAGGCGGACAGCGGCGATGGTCCGGCGGTATTTGTAATTTTCATTGTCGGCTTCATTGCGGTTGCGATCGCATTTATTGCGCGCTTTGTATGGTTTGCGCCGATGGGCGTGGCTTTGTTAATCAGCGGCGGTTTCACTATTATTGCTATCTTGTTGCTGTTGCGTCCGCTTAAGGCGACAATGATCGCCCTTCAGTATGCCAACAAGGCTTCTGAAGGCCGGCTTAAAGAGTAACATTCAACATTATGGCGACTTACAGGTTTCAATTCCGTCCTGTCTTGACCATGTGCGTCATGCTCGCACTCGGCTTGCTTGTTTCATTGGGAATTTGGCAATTGCAACGGCTCGAGTGGAAACGCGATCTCATTTCAAAAGTCGATGCGCGAATTAGCGCTGAACCAATTCCCTTTTCCGAAGCCGAGCGTAGAGCGAATAGCGGTGAAGATATGCGCTACACGCCGGTCTCGCTTGCCGGTGTTTTGGATTTTGACAACACAGCGATCGTTTTTGGCGCGAATGACGGGCGCGTGGGCGCCTTTTACTTTACGCCGCTTAAAATCGCAGAGTGCGAGTTTATTTACGTGAACCGCGGGTTTGCCCCGCAATCAATCAACCCCGCGCCGGTTGCAGAATCCAGCGGCCCCTCTGTCACCGGTCTGTTCCGTTATGCCGAAAGGCTTGCGCCGCCAGCTTCGTGGTTCCGCTCCCGGGAACAGTCCGGCGATGGGCTTTGGTTTGTGCGTGATCCAACGCTGTTTGCCGAAAAAGCCGGCATTGCGACGGCGGCCTATTACATAGATCAGTTCGCTGTGCCGGAGCGACAATGGCCGCAAGGTGGAACGACGCGCATCGATTTTAGCAATCGTCATTTTGAATATGCGCTCACTTGGTTCGGTCTTGGTGTGGCGCTTATTGGCGTCTGGTGTGCTTTTTCGTTGCAAAAGCAATAATAATCAAATAACTTTATAAAGCAAAGTATGATTAGTACTCAATGGCGGCGGCATCCAGGCGCGACACCCCTGTGCGCGGCGCAAACATAAGACCGAGACAAAAGACAATCATGTCATTAGAGCCATTGTTCGAAGCGTCATTATTGATTCAAATCCATGCATTTGCGGCCATTGCAGCTTTTTTCCTTGGCATAGTTCAGTTGTCGGCTCCAAAAGGCACGCTTCCGCATAAATCGTTGGGTGCAGTATGGGTGGGCCTGATGATCGTTGTGACGCTGTCCAGCGCCTTTATCGTAAACCCAACAAAACCGGGTGATCCATTCTGGGCGCGTTTTAGTTACATTCACATCTTCACTATTGTGACGGCTGCCGGAATCGTCGGGGGCTTGCACTATCTCAGCCGGGGCGGCGCGGAATTGAAGAGACATAAAGGCCCATTCATCGGCATTTTTATCGGCGGACTGGTTGTCGCCGGCGCGCTCGCATTTATTCCGGGGCGCATCATGCATGAAGTGGTCTTTGGCGCGCCGGGATAAAAACATCCGGCGGCTTTTCAATGAAAGCAAATATAAGTGGGCGACGGGCCAAGCCAGCTAAGCTGTCGAGAGAAAGTTACCAATTAAGGCAATATGATTTTGCAGCCATAACATAACCCTCAACGAACGTATCATTGCGATCGCGTCGGCGTTAAATGCCAATCGCATCCATAATAAGCTACGAAACGGCCTGGCGTTTATTCGTTTCTGAGTTTGCGCTCATAGGCGCTGACAAGAGTCATGTATGGGTTGACCTGATCGAAGACAGGGTCGGTTTCTTCGTCCGGAGCATAATTCTGATACATCTCAAAGTGCAGATGATAGGTTGTGGGGACTTGTTCTCCTGAGGAATTAAAGAAGTCGTTCCAGACCTTGCCGATACGCTGGCCTTTCACAACAAATTCACCGTCGTTGACGGCGAGCTGGCTCATGTCGAGGTGCATGTAACGATATAGTGTACCGTCTTCCGTCTGTAGCTTGACCGTGTATTTCGACCCTTGCAGACCCACGATGCGGCCATTTTCCACGGCGACCGCCCAGTGCGTTTCGCCACTGTTGGGGATGCAGGTGGCGGCCCGAATATCGTTCCCTTCGTGGCCGCCATTTGGGCACATGATTTGTGCCCGGGAACGCGATTCGCAAAACGTGTCTTGCCATGGATATTCATAGTTCGTCGCGTTGCACTGTCCTCCATTCATGCCGTTGATGTGGCTCTGGCTACCGCCATAGCGATAGACCTGACTATTCAAAAAGGCCGCGTCCTCGAGCGGGAAGACAATGTCCGGGCGGTAAATTGTTGTGTCTTGATGACCGGGCCCCGAATCGGGCAGCAAATCTCCGGGCGGCAGGTAACTGAAAACGCGGCCGTCACCGTCCGTCAGAAAATCATTATCGTCAGTAGGGAGATCAGGATCCGGTTCAGCTGGCTCGCCGGGAACTTCAGGCGGCGGATCTCCCGGATCGTCTGCAGGTTCGCCGATAGTATTATCGCATGCGGCGAGCAAGGCTGGCGCCACCAGCACCAGAAGATTTTTTTCATAATTGCGCATCATTCCCCCCCATTCGCAAGTTCCGGGTTGGCGAGAACCATAGAATCCGCCAGCCCAATAACGTAATTATCGCTCGCGCACCGGGAATCCGTTGACGGATCGTTGCATTCGATAGTCATCACATAGCCGCAGCCGAATTTTGAAAAACTCAAATCCACGCCAAAATCGTTCCGGCTGATGTGATATGAGGCGCCAATGCCTGACAGGCGGCGCGGCTGTTCTGCCAGGCGTTTTCGAAATTCTACTATATCAGGGTCGCCGCCGATCACGCGGTTACAAGTGCCGGTGATGGAGAGCGAAGCCTGCGCATCGATTATCGCGGTGGCGGTGTAGACATTCTCCATGCCGTAAACTTTGATCTTGTCGCGGATCGAAGGATCAGCTGGTATCAAGACAGGAATTCGGGCGCGATTGATTTCGCTTTGATCGGTATTTCGCATATTGTTGGCCGACATGGCGCGTATGCCTGGCGGCGGCGGACCGGCTGGCGCAGTCAGCGCCTGACTCCCGGAAAGCTGCTCGCGCAAAGTGGGGCGTTCGGCGTCCGCTGCCTGCGTTCGTCTGAGATCGGCGCGCAATTCAATGAGGTTCGGTGCGCGTTGTATGGTTTCAGCGCGATTTGACCGGTCTTCACGGGCGGCGCGCAGCGCCGAGGCAAGGCCGGCTTTGGGCAGACGTTTTGCCCTGTTGCGCATGGATGCCTGCAAAGCATCCGGGTTCGGCGGCGTGCGGCGCAGTTCTTCGCGTTGCGTCTGCTCCCGATTTTCTTCGGCCTCATCCTGGGCCAGCGCCCCGATCGCGCCGGCAATAAGCGCCGCAGCGCCGGCGCCGGCGAAAAAAATGGTTTTCATTTAGACCCCCTTTCGAACGACATTCATTTACCGCTCGGTGAGTTTGAACTCGATACGCCGGTTTTGCGCGAGCGATGCGGCCGAGTAACCGGAGACGATAGGCGATGATGAGCCTGATCCTGTCGCCAGTAGGCGGCGCTCTGGCACGCCGCGTCCTTGAATGTATTCAACGACGGAAATTGCTCTTTGTGCAGAAAGCTCAAGGTTTGAATCGAACAAGGCGCGACAGGAAGGGCCAAGCGGAGATGCGTCAGCGTGGCCGTCAACTCTCAGAACCCAGTTCACCTCGCCTGGAATGTCATCCTGAATTTCAATTAATGCGGACGCCAATTTGTCAAGTTCGAGTTTCCCGGCTTCACCCAGCGTAGCGGAGCACGACCCAAAAAGAATATCGCTTTCAAAAATAAACCTGTCTCCGACAACGCGAATATCAGTGCGGTCGCCTAACGCTTCGCGTAGCGCCTCGAAGAAGCGCGATCGCACTTCCTGCAGTTCCTGGACTTTGCGAGCAAGCGCCGCATTGAGGCGCTGGGAAAGGTTTTCAATTTGAGCCTGCTGTTCGCGATCCTTGGCTTCCGCAGCATCCAGCGCTTCCTGCAGGCTGGCGAGTTGGCGCCGCAACGCTGCGATCTGGGCGTTGAGCGTAGCAATTTCGCTTTTCTGTTCATCGCTTAGCGCTTTTTCTGCTTCCAGTTCCTCTGCAGAAGCGGCGACTGCTGACTGGCTTGCCGCAAGCGCGGCTGCGAGTCCGACTAGTTCTTCGTCCTTTTCGGCAATCGTGTTTTCGAGGGAAAGCACCTGCGCCTGCAGCCGGTCGCGTTCTGTCTGTGCCAATCCAAGTTGATCGTTGAGCGAGTTAATCTGCGCAATCAGTCGCGTGAGTTCATCGTCTTTGGACGCAAGTTCATCCTTTACGGTTTGCAGCCGGTCGCCAAGATAAAATTGAGCCACCACAAAAATCGACAGCACGAACATCAACACAAGCAGTAATGTCGACAGACCATCGACAAAACCGGGCCAGATATTGGCCTCGCTTCTTGTGCGCCGTCGCGCCATCGCGACTACTCCCCGCCGCCAACGCGTATCAGCGTACGATTTAGCGCTCTGATTTCGTCTTTCAGTTCCGCTGTCTGCCCAGCCTGCGCCTTGATTTGCGTTTCCGTATTTGCTGCGAGCGCCGCCTCCAGCGCCTGAATAGCGCAAATCAGATCGCCGTCGGCGATGTCGGCGGTCAGATTTGCGCCGCCCTTGCTGGATATCCGAGCGGTGTCCGTCATGCCGGCAAGCCAGTCTTCCAGATCTGTATAAAAACGGTTTTGCGCCTGGCCCGCCTGAAGATCGAGGAAGCCGACCACAAGCGATCCGCCGAGGCCGAACAGAGACGATGAAAACGCCGTTCCCATGCCGGACAACGGCTCGCGTAGATTGGCGATCAGTTGCGAAACCGCATCTTCAGCTGCGCCGCCGGTATTGGCCAGACCATTAATCGTGTCCGCGACCGCGTTGACCGTTTCAAGCAGACCCCAGAACGTGCCGAGCAGGCCCAGGAATACAAGAAGGTTCATGAGGTAGCGGCCCATTTCCCGGCCTTCATCCATCCTTGTGCCGATCGAATCGAGAATGGCGCGCGAGGAGTCCGGGTTTAGCTTGCGGGCGTTTGTCCGGTCGGCGTCCAAAAGCATTGTCGCCATGGCGCGGATAAGGGTCGGCGCGCGCGGCAGGCGAGAACGGCCTGGATCTACAGACTCCCTGAACGCTTCCACCCAGCGCACCGCCGGTGCGATGACGCCTGCCTGCCGCAGGTTATAGATAACGCCAATAGCCAGAACACCCAGGATCAGACCGTTTAGAGCAGGGTTCGCGTTAAAGGCGTCGATCAAAAGCGGAGAAGGCTGAGGGCTGAGCGGCGAGAGATAGTAAATAATTGCGCCAACGCCGATCAGGAAGAGCAGCATATTCAGAATATAGGGCCCGGGCCGGACAAATTTCACCGACCGTTCAAGCGAGCGCGCCATGGACTTCCCCTTACAGTAATACCCCTTCGCACCGTTACATTATTCAAAAATAGCGCGGGGTAAAACAAGAAAGCCGGTATTTCCATTCTTATTAACCGCGGCGGTTCATAATTTTACGCTTTTACGTTTTGCGGCATCCAGGACTGTCAAATTACGCGCCATGGTTGAAATTATTGCGCACAATTTGCGCATAGTTGTTGACATAAAGGTTTGATGACAGTTATATGACGATTTAGTGACACAATTATAAAAACAAAAAAGGAGTATATTATGAATATAAAACAGGCTTTTGCAGCAATTGCCGCGGCTTTCGCGTTGAATGCAGGCCTTGTGGCGCAGGATTTTGGCGCTTCGCCTGCAAATTACGAGACTTTGGTGGTCGATTATTTTGGCGAACGACTGGTCGATCCGCGAACAGCGAGATTCCAGTTTACAAGCGAACCCTATCAGGTTTTCGCCGATATCAGCGGATATGAAGGTCTGCCTTGCTGGGCTGTGGATGTGCGCGTCAAATCGCGTATGCCGAATGGCGACTACGGGGGATATGTTCCCTATACGGTGTTGATCCTAGACGGTGAGCCCGTAGCATTGGAAGACGAAGTCATCCGCATGGTCCGCGCCTGAATTCGTGTCTCAATATTGAATATTGAACGCCGCCCTACTGGGCGGCGTTTTTTTGTTCAATAGTGCGGATCAAATACAGATCGCTTACCTTCTTAATTTCCATAGGACCGAGATTCAGCGAACGCACGCCCTCTTCAATCTCTTCGCGATCGCCCACGATCACCCATACAAGACTTTCAGGATGAATAACTTCACCCGCTGCGGCATTGATATCGTCCAGCGTAAGCGCTTCATATTGCACTTTCACGGTTTCCGGATAATTCCATGGCCGCTCGTAACGAGCGCTTGAAGTGAGACTGCCAAGCACGTCCCCGGATGTCTCATAAGTGCCCGGCAAAGACCGCACATTGTTAAGGACAGTACGTTCAAGCTCAGACGCAGTGGCCGGCGCTGTTGATTTGTATGCGTTGAGTTCTTTCAACAATTCCTGAAGCGACTCGAGTGTTTTATCAGTTTGAACCGGAGCATACACCATATAGGGCCGCTGTCCTTTCGCGCCCTGCAGAAATGTATATGCCCCATACGCCCAGCCCTTGTCTTCGCGCAGGTTCATGTTCACGCGCGCCGAGAATTGGCCGCCAATAATATCGTTCATCGAATTGATGGCGATGGCGTTCGGCGCGTTAGACGGCGGCGCCACATGGGCTGCAAGAATGAGGGACTGTGGCGACCCAGGCTTGTCGACAAGAATAACCTTGCCGCTTTCCGGGCGGTCAACTGTGGTAATGTTTTTGGCGGGTGCAGGTGTTTGCGGAGCCGCCCAGCGTCCAAACGCGCTTTCCAGAAGCGGTTTGATTTCATCCAGCGTGGTGTCCCCAACGACGAATATCGTCGCATTGTCAGGACGAATCCATTTTTGATGGAATCCCGTCAGGTCTTCGCGGGTCAGGGAATTGATTGAATCCACAGTGCCGGAGCCGGTAAGCGGCGCTGCGTAGGCGTGCCCCTCGCCGTAAATTTCCGGCGGCAGCAACCGTAGGGCCAGTGAAACAGGCTGAGCTTTTTCCTGCTCAATATTCGCCAGCCATCGTTTGCGTAACTTTTCGATTTCTTCGTTGGAAAATTCCGGATTGCGAATCACGTCCGCCAGAATATCCAAAGACGGCCGCAGATTTTCCTTCAGGGCCGAAAGTTGAACTGTGGACATATCAAGATTGGCGCCGGCGTTGAGCGTAGCGCCAAGCCCTTCGAGTTCGGCGGCGATATCAGTAGCCGATCGCCGTTCGGTGCCTTCATCAAGCATCGAAGCTGTAAATGAAGATGCGCCAAGCTTGCCGCCTTCAACGCTGTCCGCCGCATAACCGGCGTCGAACTGCACAGCCACTTCGACAATCGGCACCGTATGCCGCTCAGCGAGCACAACCTTCACGCCGTTCCGCAAGGTAGTTTCCTGCACGTCTGGGAATACAAGATCAGGGGTAGAGTTTACGGCTGGCAGACCTGTTGTCCGGTCCAGAGACGAAGTCGCAGTTGTATAGTCCGGGAATGGAAGCACTGTAAGCTGATAATGGCCCGCAGTCATAACATAGCGGGCGGCCTGCAGCACATCTTGCGGGGTTGCATCCTCCAGCCACTCGAGCTGGGTCAGGATGAAATCCGGATCGTCTGCATAAAGAGCGCCTTGCGCAAGTGTAACCGCTTTGCCGCCAAAGCCGCCAATCTGCTCAAGGCCCCGAATGACATTCGCCTTGATGCCCGCCTTGGCGCGATCAAGCTCCGCCGCTGTAGGGCCGCGATCGAGGAATTCTTCTAAAACGGCTTCCATCTCGCGTTCGACAGCATCGATGTCTTCGTCGGCTTTTGCATCGACCGTAACAGAATAAAAACTCATTAATTCGTGTGAACTGTTTTGCGCTGTGGCTGATGTTGCGATTTGAAGATCGTCGATAAGGCGCTGATAAAGCCGCGAGGTTTTTCCGCCGCCTAGGACCTGCGCCGCAAGACTCAGGAGGACATCATCACGGGTCGTACGTCCCGGCGCCACCCAGTTGCGGTCTATGCGAGGTTGCGGCACCCGATCATACATAACCTCATATTTGTCAGTGTCGAGTTGCGGCGCATTGGCTTTGGTTTGCGTCACGGGTGGCCCGGCGGGGATATCACCGAAATATTGCTCTACAAGACCGCGCGCGGTTTGCGCATCAATGTCGCCAGCCAGAACAAGCACAGCGTTGGCCGCGCCGTAATAATCCTTGAACCATTGTTTTGCTGTCTCCAGCGATGCGGCTTCCAAATCTTCCATGGAACCAATGGTGTCATGGCGATAGGGATGCCCGGCGGGGAGCAGTCCTTCAAGAATTGAATAATTCATCATGCCGTAGGGTTGGTTGTCGCCCTGGCGCTTTTCGTTTTGAACCACGCCGCGCTGTTCATCGAGTTTTTCCTGGGTGAGAACCCCAAGAAGATGTCCCATCCGGTCCGATTCCATCCAGAGAACGCGGTCTAACGCAGTCGTCGGTACAGTCTGAAAATAATTCGTACGATCAAACCAGGTTGTCCCGTTAAGATCCGTGGCGCCGATATCCTCAAGCGGCGCAAACCAATCATTGTCGTAATTCTCGGATCCGTTGAACATGATGTGCTCAAAAAGGTGTGCAAACCCTGTTTTGCCTTCCGGCTCGTCTTTTGATCCGACGTGATACCAGATCGAAACCGCCACGAGCGGCGCTTTGCGGTCTTCATGCACGACTACGCGTAACCCGTTATCAAGCGTGAATTGTTCGTATGGCAATTCGATATCGGCGCTCATCGCGGCGAGTGGCGTCAGCGCCAGCATGGCCGCGCCGGCGGCGGCGAAAAATTTATGCATTTAGAACCCCTTCTTTGCGTCGGACCGTAAACAAGAAATAACAGCGTTTTTTCCACTATCGGACACCGCGCGTAAAGCCGCACCGCCTCAATTGATCGCGAGGCGAGACCGGTTTGGCGAAGAATTTGTGATCGCGCCAGTTTTATCGCGGCGCGCGTTTGGCGAGAATTCGCTGCAGTGTACGCCTGTGCATGCCGAGGCGTCGCGCAGTCTCGGAAACATTATGGTCACAGAGCTCATAAACGCGTTGAATATGTTCCCAGCGAACCCGGTCGGCGGACATGGGGTTTTCCGGCGGATCCGGTCTCTCGCCAGGCTTGGCGAGCAATGCTTTTTCAACATCGTCTGCATCGGCCGGTTTTGAAAGATAATCTATGGCGCCGGCTTTTACAGCTGCAACCGCAGTGGCGATATTACCGTAGCCGGTAAGCATGACGACACGGCAGTCGTCGCGCTTTTGCCGGATATGTTCAACGACCTGTAGTCCATCACCGTCTTCGAGACGCAAATCAACTACCGCGAACGCTGGCGCAATTTCTTTGATCATTGCCGCCGCGTCGGAAACGCCGGCGGCGAGAATCGGTTGAAATCCCCGTTTTTCCAGCGCCCGGCCTAGGCGTAATCGAAACGGTTCGTCATCATCAACGATCAGCAGCGTTGCATCCGCAGGGAGGGAGCGATCTTCGTCGCGGGCTTCTTCAAGCGAGGTCATGAGATATGCAATGTCAGTTAATTTACGTTTTTCTAAAGATGCGCCTTTTTGCGCCAAATTCAAGCAATTAGCGACCCATTCGGGGCGTTTAAATCCCACTCGACGCAAACCCGGGCGCCAGAATACGCTTGACCGGGCTCGCCCCAGCGCCGGTTTTCAAAGGTAATGCGCGCACCTGTCGCCTCCAAGAGGGTTTTCGATATGAAAAACCCCAATCCTAAGCCGGATTTCGGATTGGCTGGATTTATGCCGGAACGCGCGCTTACATAAGGCTCGCCGAGCCGGGAAAGCACATCTGTGGAAAACCCTGGACCATCATCCTGAACAACGATCATTAGTATCCGCGCATCCCATTCCGCCGATACAAGCACAATGCTTTCGGCGTACCCAACTGCGTTTTCGATGAAATTACGCAGTCCGAAAACAATTTCCGGCCGGCGGCGTAAAACGGGTTTTTTCGAATCGTCTCGGCTTTTTGCGACAAACCGGATTTCCGGCCCGATCGGTTGATCGAGAAATGGTCCGGCTGCTTCGCGCAATAAATCGTCAGTACGAAGCCTGTCATGCATCGCGTCGCCGGCGTCGCCATGGCTGGACAATCTGGACAGAATATCCCGGCATCGTTCAGCCTGACTGACCAATAGCGCCGCGTCATCGGCGAGATCTTCGCTGTAAGCCTCTCCGTCGCGCTGTATATCTCGAAGCATTTCTTTAGCTGTTAACTGAATCGTGGCGAGCGGCGTGCCGAGTTCATGCGCGGCGGCGGCGGCGAGTCCGCCTAGCGCTGCAAGCCTTTCCTCGCGCGCCAGTACAAGTTGTGTCGCCGCAAGGGCGGAGCGCACTTGCGCCGATTCCGCTGCGATACGATGCGAATAAGCTGCAAAAAAAGCGATTGAGAACGAAAGAGCCGCCCAATAACCGGCTTTGTAAACCGGCGCGAGTTCCAGGCCTTCTCCCGGATACCAGGGGATCGGCATATGATGCAGTGATAAAATTGAAACGCCGGCGATGGCCAACGCTGCTAGCCCGACAGTGAACCGCAATGGCAACACGCTGGCGGCTATCGTCACGGGGGCGATAATCAGTGCAGAGAAGGGGTTTTGCAGCCCACCAGTAAAAAACAGGAGCGTGCATAGCTGCACGATATCGAACGCTATATAGCCTGCCGCTTCCCTATCGCTCAAAAATTTTTGCGGCGAATACCGCAGCGTCACGAAGAGATTAAGCCATGCGCTTGCGGCAATCGCACCAAGGCAGAGCCCGAGCGGCGTAGGAAAGCCTAGCGCAAAATGTACGACAACGATTGCCACCGACTGGCCGGCGACGGCCAGCCACCGCAATGCTGTCAGCGTGCGTAATCGCACCGGCCCGCGAAGAGCGTTCAAGGCGGCTTGACTATCGGCGAGCGCGTGCGGCATTCGGCGCTTTTACCCTGACTTTAATTAACTTTGAAAGCCGTTACCATGTTTGCGCTACACACCATCACAATCAGGGAGGCGTGATTATGCGCCGTTTCTATATTTGTCTCGCCGCAGTGATTGCTGCTTCAGGTTGCAGCGGAGAGGATCCCGCTGCGCAAATCCCGACTGAAGGCGTCGTTGCGCTGTCAGAACAGTTTACAGGCGAGTTCGACCTTATCGATAAAGACGGACGCGCCGTCCGGGACGAGGATTTTGAAGGCAAGGTCATGCTTGTCTATTTCGGTTTTACGAATTGTCCTGATGTTTGCCCGGGCGATATCAACGTCATGAGCGCAGCGCTAAATGAATTGCAGGAGCAATCGAGCGAAGTCGCTCCCATATTCATTTCGGTTGATCCTGAACGGGACACGCCTGAGGCGCTTGGGGATTATTTCGCTTTTGACGAACGCCTACATCCCCTCACGGGCGACGTGTCCGCCGTAAAAGCGGCGCGTGATGCATTTAAGGTTTATGCGCAAAAACAACCCTTACCCGACAGCGCGCTTGAATATACCGTCGATCACACCCGTTATTTCATTATAACTGATCGCGCAGGCCAGCCGCAATTCGCAGCATTGGGCGGTGTAACGCCATTAGAACTCGCTGCATTATTGCGCCGCAATATTGAGGGCTGAAAACAAGATCTGGATTTTTTAAAGAAAAACAGTGGCTTAACCGCGGCAGCGCATTTCCTGAACATTGCAAAAGCGTCATAATTGTTGATTTCCCCCCGCAACAGGGCGCATAGTCCCGCCTCTTTAAGAATTTACGTACTTTTTGTGCTATGCAGCATATCGGTACAGTAGCGTAGGGGCGGCTTTTTTATGTTGTATTCTGCTTACGAGCTCGCTTACGCGGCGGTCGCCCCGGCTAGAATTGCCGCCGGGGTCGGCGCAAAATTCTGGCGCTCTCCGATGAATCCCGCTTCGGGAAGCTGGATGGCGCGCTCTACAGCAGCAGCGCTCGATGTTTTTGAAAATGTCATGCGCCGTTATCCAAAGCCCGAATGGGGGCTGGATACGACCCTCGTCAACGGCGTGAGCGTTCCGGTGCGCGTTGAGCAGGTAGAGCGCAAGGATTTTTGTACGCTTATCCATTTTGCACGCGATGAAAAAGCGTTGAAAAAAGCGAAAGGGTCGAATCAAGCCGATCCGGCAGTTCTGATTGTCGCGCCGCTTTCGGGCCATTATGCCACTTTATTGCGCGGCACCGTAGAGGCGATGCTGCCAGAGCACGATGTTTACATCACGGACTGGACGGATGCGCGGCACGTTCCCTTATGCGCCGGGCGCTTCGATCTGAATGACTATATTGACTATCTGATCGATTTTATGAGGACGATCGGCCCTGGCGTTCACGCCATGGCGGTCTGTCAGCCAGGCCCGGCCTTATTGTCCGCGGCCGCGGTAATGGCGGATAACGGCGATATTTGTCGACCCCTGTCCATGACGATCATGGGCAGCCCTATCGATGCGCGCCGTTCGCCTACCGTTCCGAACAAATTATCCGAAGAACGCCCGTATGAATGGTTTGAACAGAACATGATCTTTACAGTGCCGGCGCCTTACGCCGGCGCGATGCGGCGGGTTTATCCGGGCTTTGTGCAGCTGTATTCGTTTTTGGCGATGAATTCCGATCGGCATATGAACGCCCACTACGATTATTTTCAGCATCTCGTGCAAGGCGACGGCGACAGCGCCGATAAACACCGCAATTTCTATGATGAATATCTCTCGGTCCTGGACATGACCGAAGAATTCTATCTCCAGACGATACGCGATGTGTTCCAGGAACATTCTCTTGCAAAAGGAACCTTCAAGCATCGTGGGCGCACGGTAAGACCTGAAGCGATCATGGATATTGCCTTGATGACCGTTGAAGGGGAAAATGACGATATCTCCGGCATTGGACAAACACAGGCGGCGCACGATCTGTGCACAAACATTCCGCCGAAAATGCAGCTTGATTATATTCAACCTGATGTCGGTCATTACGGCGTATTTAACGGGTCACGCTGGCGCAATGAAATACAGCCAAAAGTCGCCGACTTTATTCGAATGGCTGAGAAAGAAGCTGTCAAACGCCCGGCTATAAGGCTGGCCGCTGAGTGATAACGATTTCAGAAATCTGACCCTCGCGGGGAACTGACTGATTTGCAGAATGTAGCACTGTAAATTTCGTCAGAATATTCGAGCGCCTTCTCGCAATTCACGATTTTCTCCCAGCGTTTGGTTTACAAGAACGTCAGCCGTTCTAGTCATCAGGTCTGCGTCACATCCCGTAATTTTAAAATTTGTCGGAATAGTTGTAAGATGCGCTGATAAAATTTCAGCGCCGCCATGGCGTTTTTCAAGGCTGTATCTTGCCGGATGTAATGAATGTTATATGGCCGCCAGAGAGCGCAGCCGCTGGTGTACAGCGAAGATGCGAATAAGAGAGTGAAGATCTACGCGGCCTTTCATCATTCATGCTTACTCCGCGGCAGTTTTCTCCCAATTCCGTTGCTCACTGGACGATGAGATCACCGGCTTTGATATCCAGCCGCGAAAGCGGCATGATCTCTAAACCTTCGATTGAAATGAAATCGGCAGCCCGCCAGCGCCTTCGAGATAGTAAATCCGTTCGCCATGGGCGTCATCCGGACCTTTCACATCCAGGCCATTACTCTTGGCGCGTTCGGCGAAAGCGTCAGCATCATCGACAACGATTTGCAGCATCGTCATCTCCGGCATGTTTTCGCCCGCCGGCCAGAGCTCTATCCAGCTGCCAAGGCCTTTTTGCGCCTGCTCATCAACGGGAAAAACCGCGCCGTTAAACGTTTCGCTTTCACCCATATCCGTCGGCTTGAGGCCGAGACCGTTTTCCCCAAGCATGTCCGCGATGGCTTTGGCGTCATTGGCCTTGGCGACCTTGCAAAATCTGATGCCTAGAACTTTCAAAAGGCTTCTCCTATTCATGACCGTGCTTCAAAGGGACGCTACGACATATGGCTGTAAAAACCAAAACGCCAAAACGCCTGTATCTGGTTGACGGCTCCGCCTATATTTTTCGCGCCTATCACGCGCTGCCCCCGTTAACCCGCAAATCCGACGGCGCCCCTATCGGGGCCGTCTCCGGGTTTTGCAACATGCTCTACAAGCTTCTGACGGATATGAAGGACGAGCATGACCCAACGCATTTTGCAGTGATTTTCGATTACTCGGCGAAGACATTTCGCAATGATATTTATCCGGAATACAAAGCTAACCGCCCTGAACCCCCTGAGGACTTGCGTCCGCAGTTTCCGATGGTTCGCGATGCGACACGGGCTTTCAACGTGCCTTGTATCGAACAGGAAGGCTACGAAGCGGATGATTTGATCGCAACCTACGCCTGTCAGGTCGAAGATGAGGGCGGTGAGGCCGTTATCATCTCTTCAGACAAGGATCTGATGCAACTTGTCAGCGACAAGGTGACCATGTTCGACACAATGAAGAACAAAAAAATCGGCCGCGATGAGGTGATAGCAAAATTCGGCCTTGGCCCGGAGCATGTCGTTGATATCCAGGCGCTCGCCGGTGATTCCACGGATAATGTGCCGGGCGTGCCGGGCATCGGCGTAAAAACCGCCGCGCAGTTAATAGAAGAGTATGGCGATCTCGAAACGCTACTTGAGCGCGCCGAAGAAATAAAACAAAAAAAACGGCGTGAAAACCTGGTCGAATTTTCGGAGCAAGCGCGTATTTCCAAAAAGCTTGTGAAGCTGACTTGCGATATGCCGGTCGCCTCCAAGATCGATGATTTCGAAATGCGCCCCATCGACAAAGACAAGCTTCTCTCATTTCTGAAGGAGATGGAATTTAGCACGCTGACCCGCCGCGTCGAAGCGGATATCGGCGGCGGCAGTACGTCGCCAGCTCCGTCACAGACCAAAGATGCGGTTTACGAAACAATTTTCGATGAGAAGACACTCCAAAGTTGGGTCGCGAAAGCGGCGCAGCGCGGGCTTGTCGCCATTGATACGGAAACGGACAGTTTAAACGCCATGCGCGCCAATCTGGTCGGCGTTTCTCTGTCGATTGAAGCGGGTCGCGCATGTTATATACCCCTCGGACATGGCGGCGATGGATTGGCGCTTGATGACGAAGACGCGGCGAAACAGATCCCGCTTGAAAACGCCCTGAAGATTTTAAAACCGCTTCTGGAAGACCCCAGCGCGCTTAAAGTCGGGCAAAACCTGAAATATGACGCACTCGTCCTGTCGCGTTACGGCGTGAAAATAACACCCTTCGACGATACAATGCTGATGTCCTATGCACTCGACTGCGGCAAAGGCAATCACAATATGGATGAACTCGCTGAGCGCCACCTGGCTTATTCAACGATAAAATTTTCCGACATCGCAGGTGCTGGCAAGAAAGCGAAAACCTTCGACCAGATTGCAATCAAGGATGCTGCGAAATACGCGGCCGAAGACGCCGATATAACGCTTCGGCTCTACGAAGTTTTAAAGCCGCGCCTTGCTGCGGAAGGCAAGGCGACCGTCTATGAAACCCTGGAGCGCCCGCTCGCGCCGGTCATCGTCGATATGGAGCGTGAAGGCGTGAAAGTGGACAAAGCGCTCCTATCGCGGCTTTCGTCAGATTTCGCGCAGCGCATGGCCGCCGCAGAAGCGGAAGCGCACATGCTCGCAGGGGAAAAATTCAATCTCGGCTCGCCCAAGCAGATATCAGACATACTTTTCGGCAAGCTCGGTTTGCCGGGCGGCAGAAAAACCGCGAAAGGCGCATGGTCCACAAAGGCCGACGTGCTGGAGCAACTTGCCGCCGAGGGACACGATCTGCCGCAAGTCATACTGCAATGGCGCGGGCTCTCAAAACTGAAAAGCACATATACGGATGCGCTACCGGCGGAAATCAACGCTGAAACAGGCCGCGTTCATACGTCTTACCATATGGCGGCGACCACGACGGGGCGGCTTTCTTCGAATGATCCAAACTTGCAGAATATCCCCATACGATCAGAAGATGGCCGTAAAATCAGAACCGCATTTGTTCATGAGAAGGGCAATGTCCTTATTTCGGCCGATTACAGTCAAATCGAATTACGGCTTGTCGCTCATATCGCAGACCTGAAATCCATGAAACAGGCGTTCGCAGACGGAGTGGATATCCACGCTCTAACCGCGTCGGAAATGTTCGATGTGCCGGTCAAGGATATGGACCCCATGGTGCGCCGTCGGGCCAAGGCGATCAATTTCGGAATTATATACGGCATCTCCGCTTTCGGGTTGGCGAACCAGCTTGGAATTTCGCGCACCGAGGCAAAGGACTATATTGATGCTTACTTCAACAAATTTCCTGGCATCCGTCAGTATATGGACGACACCATCGCATCGGCGAAGGCTCAAGGTTTCGTTGAAACAATTTTCGGCCGGCGCACCTATGTTGGCGGTATTAACGACAAGAATCCAGCCATGCGCAGCTACTCAGAACGCCAGGCGATTAATGCGCCCATTCAGGGCGCCGCAGCTGATGTTATCCGCCGCGCCATGATCCGCATGCCAGATGCGCTGAAAAATGCGAAGCTCGGCGCCAAAATGCTCATGCAGGTTCACGACGAATTGATTTTTGAATCCCCGGAGACAGAGGCAGAAAAAACCTGCGAAATTGTATCCAAGGTTATGGTCGGGGCGCCAATCCCTGCGGTGACTCTGTCCGTACCGTTGATCGTCGATGCACGCCCAGGTAAAAATTGGGAAGAAGCGCACTAGCGCCACATCACATTTATAAAAAACCCGTCCCGCCGGTATATGCGGCGGGACGGGCCTCGTCCGACTGAACATAGGGGGAGAGAGAATGAGCAGCCGAAACGAATTCGGGCAGACGCAATTAGAGATTGCAACCGTCAATGTCTGTCACGCAACTGCGTGACAGACCCTCATGCGGACAGTTTGTCGCGGAACGTAAACATTATCGAGGCTTCGATCCTGTTCGTCACGCCAAGTTTGGAAAAACTCCGGCGCAAAAGCGTATCGATTGTGTGAGAGGAAAGCCTGAGCGTTTCGGCTATTTCCCTGTTCGATTTGCCGCGCGCTACGAGGCGCATCACTTCGGTTTCGCGCGCTGAAAGTGCAGAATGTCCATTGCCGCTCGAAAGTTCCTCAAACCGCAAATGCATGACGTGGCAAGCAATCTGTAGTTTCCGCAAAGTCGCTTTTGAAAATGAAAATTGCGCGCTGCGTTTCGATAGAGCAAAGACCGCCAATTCACCCGGGCGCGTCATGACCGGCACGGCGATGCCGTCGATAAACCCGTCATCACGCAGGGTTGTAAAAACACGCTTCTGTGCATTGCTGATTTTCCGGCTGTTCTCAGGCTCGAACCAGTGGAAAGGCTCCAGCTTTTCCAACATGGCGGCGATCTCCGGATCGAAATCGATGCTTTCATCGGGCGAAAAAAGCGCTTCGACGAGATCGGCGTCGCCGGTCAATCTTACGCCCTCTTTGACCGGAATGGACCGGAAAGAGCGGCGCACCAGTAAATACGTTATCGTTTCAAAACCCAGCGCGGAAAACAAATCTTTATACAGAGAAACAAGCTTATTCACGTCTTGGACATCGGCGGAGCGCTGAATAAATGAATCGACCGAAAACTTGTCGGTCATGCACTTACCCTTTCGCAGTCAGCAGGCGCAACGGCATTATCTTAGGCTGAAGCCGCCATCCCGGCAATCTAAAATCGTAATAGAGCACAGACCAAAATTTATCAGGTTTTCCAGCATTTTTCGCGTGTGTTCGCGAGAAGGTAAAAGGCAAGCCTTGGATCGCTTTTAAAGCGGCGAGACGGCGCAAAGACAGGCTGCGGCGTAATTTCCCAATTCAAAACCGGTTCGATGAGGTCGCGCGCGTAAGAGTTATGAACGAAGACGCATAGTCCGGCGTCGGCAAATGCGCGCATGGCCAGCGCAGTCTCCGTGATATTTGCACTCGTAATGACAATTACATTCGCGCCCCTTTGTTCCGCTGGAATAAAACTTAATGGTGACGCCGTAACGACGAGGGAATGACTCGCGATTGGAGCCGATATCGCATTCGCTCTCGCCAATTGTTCAAAGCGTGTTTTTTCATGACCGATCTCTTCAAACAGATTGACGGCGACGCCATAGGTTATAGCAAAAAGAGCAACGCTTGACGCAACTATACGGGGCTTTTCTCCGAATGGCCTTGTCAGAGTGAAGATCGCCGAAACGGCGACGGCGGCGGCGATTATCCATTGCGGGTAGAGCATGGCTGGCGCATAGTATCGATCATCAGACTGACCAATTATCTGAAAACCCAAACAGACAACTGCAGCAGCGGCGAGCGCCAGAAGAACAGTTTGTCTTTTTGGTCCTGCGCGCGTGGTTAGCTCTCGCAGTCCGTACGCGCCGAGAATAGCGAAAAACGGCAAGGCGGGCATGAAATACCGCATGCTGTAACTGCCTCCGCCGTGCCAGTGGTTCAGCGCGTAAAAGCAGATGGGCGCAGCGATGGCGAAAAGACAGAGCGAGGCGCTCGCCGTATTCTTTCCACGTATGACCATAAATATGGGTATGATAATCAGAGGCGCCCATGGAATGCTTTGGATGAGCGCTTTTTTGGGATAACCCCAGAAGAGAAGGTGGCCATATTCATTGCGTGCAACTCCATCTTGAGCGTAAGCGTCGTGGGCCTGAAGATTCACGGCAAGAACATAGACGCCCGTAACGCACCGCCAGAGCATTTCGCGAAACGGCGTGATCAACATTAAAAACCCGGCAAGTATAATGATTGCCGCCGCACCCCTCCACCGGTATTGACGCCATGCTCTTGCCGCCAGCCATGGCGCGTTGACCATCCACACCAAGACAATCGCACTTAACGCCAGGACTATAACTGGCGCATACCGCTCAAGGCTGTCATTACCCGCCGATGGTCCGTATGAAAACGGCGTAAATGTTCCAAATTTCAGCGCGTTAATATATGCGGCCATCCAAAGTCCCGGCAGCAACCCGGCAACGAGCGCAACAGGCGCCAGACGGTCTTTCGGCCGGGCGAATAATCGTAACCAGAAGAAAATGACAAGCGCTCCAAGGGCGACGTCTATACGAATGTTTACGCCGGCGCCGATGAGCAATCCGGCGGATGCGAGTAACATGAACTCATCTCGGCGCGCCTTCACTTGCGTAGCGGAGACGGCGCAATAAATGCCGCCAACCAGCAAAGCCAACGATAACGAATGCGGCCATATGCCGAAAGCGTAGGTTGGGGCGAATGTCGCAATCGAAAAAATCATCGCCGCCCATTGCCCGATTTGCCGGTCATATAATCGCCGGCCGATGCTATAGGTCAAGCATATGCAGGCCGCAAAGCCGAGTGCATTCATAAGCATCAGCCCTTGAATGCCGAATACGACGTAAAACGGATATGCAATCAACGCGTAACCGCCTGGATATTGCGGATATACTTTTCCCTCATTTACGATTGTAAGTGATTTCGTTAATGGCGGGGCGCCGTCAACGCCGCCATTACTGGCGATAAATAGCTCGCCGCGCGACGCCATGGCGTGCGCCATTTCATAGTAAATGCCGCCGTCCACCGTAAATGGTGCGGCAGGCGCGATGAATGCGCCCAAACTCAAACCAATAAAGATCAGGATGAAGACTACCGGCGGCCTCAACAGTTCCTCCCGGCTGTACATCAAGGGAAATAGTCAACTCGAACATAGCCGCCGCCGGTTAACAATCTATTGTTAACCAAGCCAGGCGATTGTTGATAGAGCCTGCAGTTAGAAAGCAGACGCTATAGGATCATAGAATCCTGAACTGATAGAAGAGCTGGCGTGACCAGCAGCGGACGCCCTTGCGAACGATGATGACGACGACGGTGATAGAGCAGGTGGCCGAGATACGCGCTGCGGCAACGCGTTGGCGCACTTTATTGACAGTTTGCGCAGCAATAATTTTTGTTGCCGGTCTGGGGATTTCCGCATGGTCGCTTGGTCTGAATTGGGAAGAATTAGCTTTCGGCCCGATTTTATTGCTGTTGGCTGTATTGTCGCCCATGAGCTTGTTGGCGGCTGGCGTCAGCATGCAGTTAACGGCGCGCGCCATTGACCAGCGTGTCGGCTTTCGTAAAGCCTGTACAATTTCGGCGATTGGACGGATTGCAGAAATTTTACCTCTGCCCGGCGGGGCGATGGTGCGCGGCGCGGCGTTAGTACGCGCAGGGGCCGGGTGGGGCGAAAGCGCTATGATTATATCCCTTACCGCCGTCCTTACTCTTTCGATGGCGGCGGCTTTGGCGGGAGTGCCGCTTATCATGTCCGGAGGCAATCTCGGTTATATCGTTTTCACGGCTGGTGCTGCTGGCGCTCTTATGTCAGCCGGGTGGATGATCAGGCGTTCCGGCATAGGAGTTACTGTCGCGATGCTAGTGTCGCGAATCGCGATAATAGCACTTGGCGTTGTGCATATCGATGTAGCTTTCAACGCCATTGGCGTCGATGTTAAAATAATTGACGCCGCTCTTTTTGTAGTCGCATCGTCTCTCGGCGGCTCTCTCTCTATTGTACCGGCGGGCATCGGTTTGAGTGAAGCCATCGCCGCTGCACTTGCGATGCTTGTCGATATTCCTTCGGGCGCAGCGTTTCTGGCGGTGGCGATTGTGCGCATGTGCTCCCTTGCAGTGAACGGGCTGGTGGCGACGCTCGCTGGTATTGGAGAGCGTCAGTTAACTGAAGAGCGTCGGCACGTAAAAGATTAATGAGTATTCGATAGCAATATGAAACTTAGCAAAAGAATTTTCATCCCCATTCGCGACAGACTGAATTCGCGTTTCAGGCGGTATGCTGAAGCCTTCCGGGTCTGCCTGGCGTTTCTGGCCTGTGGCGGCGCGCGCTTTCCGCGAGAATGTAATATCTGCGGTTATAGGGGTAAGTTCTATCCAGCTGGGTTTCCATCCGGGCTTACGCTCCGGCTGGACGCCGGCTGTCCGGAATGCGGATCATTGGATCGCCATCGTTTGATAAAAATCTGGGCGGATAAAAACACCGCTATAATTGAAGGCCGGTCCGTACTGCACTTTGCGCCGGAACGAACAATTCGTAAGTTCATGGAGCCTGTTTGCGCACAATATATTGCTGCGGATATTGATGCGCATCGTTCGATAGACCGACAGATCAATATTGAAAACATTGACGCGCCCGATGATGCGTTTGATATAATTGTATGCTCCCATGTGCTGGAGCACGTAGATGACAAAAAAGCATTGCCGGAACTTTGCCGTGTGCTGGGCAAAGACGGAATTCTGCTGGCGATGGCGCCTATCATAGACGCGTGGCCGCAAACTTATGAGAACG
The DNA here is from genome assembly GCF_965228385.1 of Hyphococcus sp. GTDB lineage: Bacteria > Pseudomonadota > Alphaproteobacteria > Caulobacterales > Parvularculaceae > Hyphococcus. Next base: position 3,487,594 of record NZ_OZ245810.1, read on the forward strand.
CAGATATTGTTTCTCCCCGTGACAGACTTCTCCATTTTGACCAGACCGATCATGTCAGGTTTTACGGCGCGGATATTATTCAGCGGTTTGAAGCCGCCGGTTTTGACGTGTCTCCAATGGTAGCAAGCGAGCCGGAAGTCAGCCGGTACGGGCTTCTGCGTGGCGACCGTCTTTTGGTATGTCAAAAGCGAAGCGCTTGATGGGCGGAGTTGAACGATGAACGCAGTATCGCGATCCTATGAGATGAAAAGACTCCGCCTAATCGCAGCCGAGGCCTGTGGCGACAGCGTGTTGGATATTGGTCACGCGCAGTTTCCCAATCCGTATCTAGAGGAAACCAAATGTACTGGCTTTGATTTGCAAGCTTCTCCGCAATGCGATTACGCGGAGCAAATCACAGGCGATATCCGCGACATTGCAGGCCTGCTGTATGGCCGCAAATTCGAGACTGTAATTGCAGCCGAGTTTATCGAACATGTTGAGGATCCTTACACAGTAATCCGGAATTTGCATGGCCTGATAGCGCCCGGCGGACGGTTGATTATTTCGACGCCAAACCCGGTGGCTTTTCCTACGCTAATATGTGAGTGGATAGGTACGCGCAGGTTTTTTTATACGCAAGATCACACTTACTATTTTCCGCCAAGGTGGATGATAAGGTTGCTGGAAAGATGTGATTTCCGGATTCAACAGGTTCGTCCTGTCGGGCTTTGGCCATTTGGCGTACTGCCGACATTTTCCGGTTGGAGTTATCAGGTAATTTATATTGCGATACCCAGTGATGCATGACATCGCAGCGATGTTCGCCGAGCAGCCTTCACCGAACAGTTATAGCAGCGACGATCACGCCGCCGCCAATTCTGAACTGCAATCATACTGCTGAACGTAATCCACAACGAACTGCGTGACGTCTACAACATCAGCAAGCATCACATCGCGGCGCGCCCCAGCTTCACGCTTTATCTCCTCCGGCCCTCTTTGCGCCAGGTTCTCAAGGTGCGCGAGTGCTGCTTTTTGACGGCCCTCGTTGAAATTGTTTACGAGACCATAGCGTTCTTCCTGTTCTTTATTAACCCCGCGTCCCGATTTTGAAAGAAAAACAGCGTGGGTTCCTAGACACGCAGCTTCTGAGGCCATGGTTGAACTTTCGCCTGCAACAACCGTAGCAAAGGAAAGCGCATGATGTATGTTTTCAACAGGAAGGTTTAAGCGATAGGATTCGAACTCCGCGGGGAGCGGCTTTTCGGATGATATGTACACGGCACCGATGCGGGAGAGTTTTTCGATCGCCTTTCGCCGTCCGGCGAGATCAAACCCGCTTTCGCCGGTATCATGTATGGATTCCCAAGCAACGAAACGCAAAATGGAATAAGGCTTATCGGCGTTAATTCCGTATTGCTGTAAGCATCCGATGTCCGGCGTGAAACGGTTCGGGTGCAAATAAGCGAGTTCGTGATAGCCGTTATAACGAATATGCTTTGCACCGTAATTGTATTCAAACCCTCTGGGTGAGATCCAGGCGTCAGTGAGTTTAGACACTATCTTGTTCAGGTTATGAGTCGTTTCGTTGTCATAAAACACGACTGTCGGAACGCCCGTTAGCTTTCCTGCAACAGCTATGGATGGCCCCATAAGCCCGAGCATAATGTCGGGCCGATAATGTTGAATAACTTTTTGCGTGGCGTGAATACGATGCGCAAGCTCACCAGCGAGTTGTAGCCTCCCTGGTTTTTGGGTGGAAATAACCTTGTGTTGCAGCCCATACGCGTCGAGCAATTCCGTTGCGACGTCTTTTTTCCGCGAGAGTATTCGCACTTCATGGCCGCGATGTCGCCATTCCGCTATGGCGTTGCGGAAAAAATGCACATGGGCGGGGTGCAATATATCGATCAGCATCCGCATTTTTCTCTCCCGCTGAGGTCATTGGATAATTGAGATGGTTAATGGGGTCATATTGCCGGATTGTTAACTCAGTCTTTGCGATGCGGCGGTAAAAATACCCTAATCTATCGTTTCGATCTCTCAGACGGCGCATGACCAAACTCATTATCCAGATTCCCTGTTTTAACGAATCGGAAACCATTGCCGAGACTATCGCCGCGCTGCCAAAAAGCATTGACGGCGTCGATGCGATTGAAATTCTGATTATCGACGATGGTTCAAACGATGATACTGCGGAGGCGGCGCGCGCCGCCGGCGCCGTTCATATCGTTCACAATGGCGTAAACCGCGGCCTGGCGCAGAGCTTTCAACGCGGGCTGGACGCCAGTCTGCGACGCGGCGCCGACATTATTGTGAACACCGATGGCGATAATCAGTATAATGGCGCGGACGTGGAGGCGCTCGTTCGGCCAATCTTGTCGGGTGCGGCCGACATCGTGATTGGCGACAGGCAAACACAATCGGTCGAACATTTTTCGCCCGCAAAGAAATTCCTGCAAAAAGCCGGGAGCCGCCTTGTCAGCCGGCTTTCCAACGCCCAAATCGCAGATGCGGTAAGCGGTTTTCGCGCCTTTTCAAGAGAGGCTGCGCTGGGCATGACCGTCCGGTCGAGCTTTTCCTATACGACGGAAACATTGATACAGGCGGGGCGTCGCCGGCTGCAGATCATTTCCGTACCGATTAGGACGAACAAGGTTGAGCGACCCTCGCGACTTTTCCGGTCGATTCCGCAATTTCTGGTGCGGACTAGCCGCACAATGTTGCGTGCATACGCCATGTATGAGCCGCTTAAAATTTTCGCTATTCTCGGTATCGCGTTGATGCTCGCCGGCGCGGCGCCCGTTGGCCGGTTCCTGTTTCATTATATGACCGGCGACGGGGGCGGCATGATCCAGTCCCTAATCATCGGCGGTGTTCTGATTATCATCGGGGCCATTTCCGCCATGTTTGCGCTGATCGCCGACCTGGTGGCTTACAACCGGCAACTTCTTGAGCTTACGCTTGAGCGTGTACGGAAGATCGAATACGCGATGGAGACGCAAGCCGTGCCTGAGAAAAGGCGGCTTCCCGTAGATAAAATTCGTGAAGAGCTGAAATCGCTGCCGCAGGTTTTTGGCGGCGGGTTGCGTTAAGTGAAGTGAGGCGTTTAATGAGTACGAATACAACAAGATTGTTAAGCGGATTGGCGGTTACAGGCGCTGCCGTTTTGAACTTTTCGCCGGCCATGGCTCAAAATGGTTTCAGCTTTACGCCACCGAACCTTGGCGCCGTGAAGGAATGCGTTCTTGAAGCCGACAATGATGTCGCCGCAGGGGCTCAATGCTACAACGCTTATGAAACAATATGTTTTGACAACTGGTTCAAGCAGTACAGTGCTTGTATACCGCATGAGACGGCCTTCTGGAGTGAAACATTAAACCGGGAGCTTCAAGGGTCCGCCGGAGCGGACGGTGCTGCGGAAATGCGCGCCGCTATAAACGAGAATATGAGCGAAGCATGCCCGGCGCCGGAACCACGATATCGCCAGATCTGCGAGGCGCATTTTCTTCGCGACAACGCGGTTCTGTTACACATGCGCCGCCTCTGGGCGGGCGGTGATTTGTCGAACTGAGACTCGCAATTCTCGGGCGGGAACCGCGCCGAATCCATGGTAGATTGTTGTCATGGCAGTCTATTCATATCTTCTTTTCGATACGGCGCTGGGCAGATGCGGGCTTTGCTGGGGCGAGGCGGGGCTGCGCGCCGTCAGCTTTGCTCATGCAAATGAGGCGGCGACCGTCGCTCATCTGAAAAAACGTGCTCGGGATGCAGTTGAAACCGAAATCCCGCCTTCACAGATCACTCGGCTGATCGAAGATACCAACGCGCTATTCGCGGGCGACAAACGCGACCTTTCCTATGCGGCGCTTGATACGGACGGTATCGAACCGTTCGGGCTTTCCGTAATCGAACTGACGAAACAAATCGGCCCGGGCGAGCTGAAAACCTATGGCGATCTTGCGCGTATGTTAGGCGACGTGGGTCACGCGCGGCGCGTGGGGCAGGCGCTCGGGCGTAATCCGTTTCCCATCGTCGTGCCGTGCCACCGCGTCGTCGGCGCAAATGGCGCTATGACCGGCTTTTCCGCGCCTGGAGGTGCGGTGCTGAAACGGCGGCTTTAAAAATCGAAGGCGCCCTCGAGCCGGAGCTGTTTGATTAAAAAATTAGCCCCATGGACCTTTGCGGACTGTTTCGCCGGATGATGAGGTCGCCGTCTGAAAGTCGCCGCCGCCGCGCATGCTCATCAATCGTTCGATCCGATTCTGCGTAGCTGGATGAGTTGAAAAAAGATTGTCGCGGCCGCGGCCTGAGAGCGGGTTGATAATCATCAACTGGCCCGTCTCCGGGTGCCGCTCCGCCGTTTCATTGGGAATTTGCGCTGCGCCCTGCGAGATTTTCCCAAGCGCCGAAGCGAGCCATTGCGGTTCTCCGCAAATCTCCGCGCCAATGCGGTCCGCCTCATATTCACGTGCGCGGCTGATCGCCATCTGCACGAGCGCCGCCGCCATGGGTGCGAAAATCATGATCGCTATCGCGCCGATTAAACCCCCGGCGTTATTACGGTTACCGCCAAAAAACATGGCGAAGTTCGCCAGCATCGTAATTGCGCCGGCGATAGTGGCCGTCACGGTCATGGTTAGCGTGTCACGGTTTTTTACATGCGCCAGTTCATGCGCCATGACGCCGGCGATTTCCTTTTCGTTCAGCATGCGTAAAAGGCCCGTCGTTGCCGCGACGGCGGCGTTCTGCGGGTTTCGGCCGGTTGCAAATGCGTTTGGTTGCGGATTGTCGATAATATAGACTTTCGGGATCGGCAGCCCCGCATTCTTCGCAAGGTCGCGGGTGAGCATCGCATAACGGCGCACCGCGCCGGAGGCGTGCGTTTCATCGACCTCCTCGGCGCGGTACATTTTCAGCACCATCTTATCCGAGTTCCAATAGGCGAAGATGTTCATGCCGGCGGCCACAAGGAACGCGATACCCATGCCGCCCGGTCCGCCAATGAGATAGCCAACGCCCATAAAAAGCGCCGTCAGTGCGGCTAGCAGCATGCCAGTGCGAATTATATTCATGGAAACAGCCCGGTCCTTTATCAGCAATTGTCCAGCCTCTATATGTGGCGTCTGAAGGAGAGCTTCAATATGACCGATAACCTAATGGATAGTCAGAAAAACGAATCTCAGACCGAGCCGACCCGTGAACTGCCGCCGGCTGCGAAACGCGCTCTCGCAGAAGCTGATGCGCGCCGGAAAGCGGCGAGTTCACCCGGCAGCCCCAAGGAAATCAATGGCCCCAGAGGCGACGAGCCGACCCGTTACGGCGATTGGGAGCGCAACGGCCGAGCTGTCGATTTCTAATCCGAAAGAAGCGCTTTGCCGCGCCAGCGCTTCCGATAAACGATTGCGCTCTTGTGCTGTGTTCATGGCGACGCATAGCATTTTCGTTAACCGGCGCCGATAAGCCGGATAAATAAAAATTGGATGAGAAAAGGAGGCCTCGTGCTGAAAGCGCGAGGAACGGGCCCGATGACTGCAATCGAAACGGAAGAACTGCGCAAACGTTTTCGCGGCGTCAATGCAGTTGATGGCGTTGACCTTTCCGTGCCCGAAGGGGCCATATACGGCTTTCTCGGGCCGAACGGCGCCGGCAAGACAACGACCATCCGCCTGCTGCTGGGTTTGTTGCGGCCCAATCGCGGCCGCATCGCGATTTTCGGCGAAAATCTAAAAACGAAACGGCGACGCGCGTTGAAATCCGTAGGCGTCGCATTTGAAACGCCTGCGCATTACGAACACCTTACCGGTCGTGAAAATCTCGATATTACGCGCAGGCTGTTAAAGCTTGAAAAGACGGAGATCGACCGCGTACTCGATACAGTTGAGTTAACCCACGTGGCAAACCGGCTCGTCAGGAAATATTCACTTGGCATGCGTCACCGGCTGGGCCTCGCGCGGGCGCTGCTCGGACAGCCGAAACTCCTGATTTTCGACGAACCAACAAACGGTCTCGATCCAGTTGGTATCCGCGAGATGCGGGAGTTTATCAAAACCCTGCCAGCGCGCACCGGGGCGACAGTTTTCGTCTCCTCGCACCATCTGGCCGAAATTGAGCAGATTGCCTCGCATGTAGCGGTTATTAATCTCGGTCAGATTGTATTTCAGGGAGAGATGACGGCTTTGCGCGGACTTCATGCGCCGCGCCTTGAAATCGCCGGCAACGATCTGGACGCTGTTTCGCTATTCCTGTCGCAAACGGAGCTGGCCCCGACGAAAAAAGACGGCAAACTTGTGATAACGCTTTCCGCAGCTGAAAGCGCAGAACGCGAAGCGGCGCAAATCAATCGAAATCTTGTAGACGCCGGGTTTGATATTCATCACCTCGTTATTGCGCCATGGCGACTGGAGGAATTGTTTCTTCAACTTGTCGGCGCGAAACCGTTGCTTGCATCGAACGCCGATAGAAGGGAACCGGAATGCTGAACTCAATCACTGTCGAATTCATCAAGCTGAAGCGCTCGAAAATTATGCTGGTGGCGCTCGCCGGTCCAGCGCTGGTTGCGTTATTGTTTTTCTCGTTGCAGGCGAGCGGCGCAAGCTTGCAGGCATGGCCATTTTATTTCTTCGCCGGGTTCACAGCATGGGCAACGTTCATGATGCCGTTGACGGCCACAATCATCACTACGCTTGTTGCGCAATTGGAACATGGACCGAAAATCTGGGCGCATTTGCTGGCGTTGCCAGTACCAAAGTGGCGCGTATTTGCAGCGAAAGCCGTCGTGACTCTGGCGCTAGTCGCCGCCATGAGCCTTTTGACAGCTTTGCTCCTGGCTTTCGGAGGCTGGTTCGCCGGTCAGATAAGCCCTGAAAACAAATTGATCGACCCGGCGCCGTTCGCCGGGCTTGCCGAAACCATGCTGACGGACGAGGACGAAATGTTCGGCGATATGGATGTTGCCCTGTTGGTCAAAAACTGGAAATGGGAGGTCGCTGAACGGCTCCTTTACATTTATGTATCAGCGTTTTTGTTGATTGCCGTACAGCTCTGGGCGGCTTTTAAATTCCGGAATTTTCTCATACCGACAGCACTCGGCATCGGCGGCGGCTTTATTGCTATTTTTGCGCAGAGCTCTCAGTTTGGAGTTTATTTCCCATGGCTAATGCCCTTCAACACGCTGGGTTTCATGCCTGAAAAAGTGAATATGGCGCTGTGTCTCGGGCTCGTGGGCGGCTTGGGCGCTATGCTGTTAATGCTGGTGGACATGAGCAAAATGCAGATAAAATAAAGCCTGAAACGACCCTAAAATTGCGATTTCATTTTTTGTGAGTGCGGCGAACGCACTACCATATATCTGCGAGGCAAGACTTACCTGTAGAATGTCGTTTCATCGCCTGTGAAGGCCCACGGCTCTTTTAAATCTATGCACGAAACGACATCGCCGCGCGCTTCGACTTTTAACAGGCCTGCTGCAGACTCATCGGGCCCGGACTGACGCTGCAGCAGTATAACGCCGTTGATCAGTGGACCAATGAAATTCACGCGCAGGCGCTGATAGCAGTGCATTTTGTAATCATTGACTTGCGCGAAAGGCGTATTGATGCGGCCTTCGCCTTTTTCAAAAGACAGAAAATCCTGAACAACGTTGTCTTCTGACGTGTTTCTGGCGGTTGCGACCATATCCGGGGTCAAAGACGGCAAGCGTCCATGCAAAGCAAAGATCAACCGCTCCGGATCGATTGCATCGGGCGATAGAGCGATTGCACTGACCTTGGTCGTCGAGGCGTTATGGGCGGCGTCGGTAAACCATGCGCCCTGCGCCGCGCCGGGCGTGTCCACTAGCGCCGTGCGGCAGGCATTTTCGCCTTTCGCGCGCTTTATCCCCCACGCGTCGCCAAGTTTCGCCGCCCAGACGTCGCGCAAGCCGGCGGGCAAATAGTCGAGGGCGCATTTCGCTTTTGTCGTGTCCAGCGAGATGGCGGCGATGAGTTCCTGACTGGCGCCGAAAACCTCCGCGCGGGCGAAGGTGTTGGAGCGATAGCGTTCCGGCCTCGCCAAGGGAGCCGGACTTGCTGCAAGATCGTGCAGGCCCACATCAAATCCATTGGCGGCGCCAATAATGTCGCCAGTTCTAACGCGCAATTGCGTTTTCAGCGCCATATGATCGGGAGAACCAATCTCGGAAAAAGCGCGCAATCCTCCTGCGCGATCCAGGAGCGAGGGATCAATCTCATCAATGCCGTCATAATAGAATGAGATATTCTCGCAGGAGCGCATATGAACGGTCCACGACAGGCCTTGCGCGCGGCCATATTCATCGCGCTCCACATGGCGCTCAATAGCGACAATATCAGCTTTCGCCGGCGCCAGTGCGTTGGTTTGGCGTCGTTTGAAGGTCTGGTCGCCCGAACGGGTGTTCACGCGGATATATGGGGCCGGCAAGGATTCTCCGGGCGCCGTCACGCCGCCCAGCGGCGAGACTGAAAGCACGTCATCCAGCGGCGCAAACGCTCCGCTGAGGGCCGGTTCGCCGATAGCGCATACGCGCGTCGCCATGGGGGCGCCGTCGGTTTTGGAGGCGAGGTCCGCAGCGCCTTCCGCGAAACGGGAGCCCGCCTTTGGCCAAATGATCGCTGAAACGAGCAGCGCCGCGGTGAAAAACACCGCCGCCAGCCTCGTTGCATAACCGGAATGACGCATGAACGATCCCCCGGGGAACTCCCACTTTGCTCCCCTAGTTTTCAAATTCCTATGGCAAATGGCTCAAGTCAAGCGGCGCTAGGCCCGCAGTCCGGGCTGAGGCTCGACAAAAGCGCCCATATCCGGCTTATTTTGTATTGCGGTAGGGTTAACTACCGGCAAGGCGGGAAATGGGACGAATGATATGGTGAAATGGCGAGGCAGACGGCAGAGCCGGAATGTTGAGGATCGGCGCGGCGCCGCAGCGGCGGGCGGGGCGGGAATACTCCTCATGCTTTTGCGGTTTATTGTCGGACGTTTCGGTATTCGCGGAATTCTCATTCTGGGGGTCGTGGGCGTCGGACTTTATATGGCGGGCGTAAACCCGCTGTCGCTCTTGCAGGGACAGCCTGCGAGTCAGCAGGCGTCTGAGCCAATCGATGATGAGACATCGCAATTTGTTCGCGTCGTTCTTGCAGAAACAGAAGATGTCTGGTCGCGTCTTTTCACAGAAGCAGGCGGCGATTATCCCGAACCAACGCTCGTCATGTTTTCCGGATCCGAGAACTCGGCGTGCGGTTTCGCCTCAGCCGCGTCCGGCCCGTTTTATTGCCCGGCTGATCAAAAGCTGTATCTGGACGCCAGCTTTTTTCAGGAACTGGCGCAGCGTTTCGGCGCGCCAGGCGACTTCGCGGCGGCGTATGTTATTGCGCACGAAGTCGGCCATCACGTTCAAACGGTAACCGGCATTACAAACGAAGTGCGGGCGGCGCAACAACGCGCGCGCGGGCAGGGTGAAGCCAACGAGCTACAAGTGCGGATGGAGTTGCAAGCGGACTGCTATGCAGGCGTGTGGGCGTATTACGCCGACCGGATGTCGGATCTGCTGGATGAAGGCGATATTGAGGAAGGTCTGGCCGCGGCGGAGGCGATCGGCGACGACACTCTGCAACGAAACGCCGGGCGGCGCGTAACGCCGGAAAGCTTTACGCATGGCACATCCGCGCAACGCCAGCGCTGGTTCACCAACGGTTTCCGTTCAGGCGATGTCGCCGCTTGCGATACGTTCGAGGCGCGGAATTTATAACCGTACAGTCTTGTTTGTCGTCAGAATTGCTAATTTCAGTCAGTGTATGATCGATCATACGCGTAATTGCGTATAAATGCGGCGGCGCAACGATAATACACGGGTGAGTGAGGGCGCTGCTTATGCTGAGTGTGATTTTAAAAGCAGGCTTTGTGATTTCATTGCTGAGCGTATGGGCATGCTCAGGGGAAAAATCATCCCGGCTTACCTCCGATGCTGCGAAACCTGGATTATCAAAGACAATAGAAACTACAGCAGCTGATGGGCTCACAATTTATGGAGAGACTTATTTCGGCGGCCTCGACGCATCGGCGCCATTGATCCTGCTCTTTCACCAGGGAGGCTCAAATGGGCGCGGCGAATATACACAGATTGCGTCATGGTTGAACAAAAACGGTTTTCGCGCCATCGCCTGGGATCTGCGATCGGGCGGTGAAACTTACGGGGAAAGCAACCGCACGGCCGCGGGGCTGCCGGCAGGCAGCGCTCCTGGCTATTGCGCCGTTGCGCCCGATCTACAGGCTGCGATTGATTATGTCACGGCGAACGGCCTTGGCGAAAGCGCAATTCTGTGGGGCAGCTCCTATTCAGCGGCGCTGGTGTTTGGCGCAGCGGCGGCCAACCCGGAAAGGACGGCGGGTGTTATCGCCTTTTCGCCGTCCTCTGGAGGACCGCTTGAAAATTGCCGCGCGCGGCAGTGGATTAATCATATTGATGCGCCCGTGTTTGTTTTGCGTCCAGCGTCAGAAATGGACCGTGACAGCTCTATTGAGCAGCGTAATATATTGACGGCGTCGCGCGCAAAATTTCTCGTTGTGGAAAACGGCGTCCATGGTTCGTCCATGCTGCTTGACGAGCGCACGCAACACGACATGAGCGCGGCGCGCGCAGCCGTTCTCTCGTGGCTTGAAGCAGCGACAGAAAAATAATAACCGGTTACCCCCGCCAGAAAGCGGGCGACAAAATTACAAGTATCGTGAAAAACTCTAGACGGCCCAGCAGCATGCCGGCGCTCATGGCGAGCTTTGCGGCGTCGGGCAACGACGAGAAATTGCCGGATGGCCCCACGATGGGCCCAAGACCGGGACCGACATTGGCGATCGCAGTGCCCGCAGATGAAATCGCGGTCAGCGTATCAAGGCCTAGCCCCGCCAAGATCACGGCGAGCGTGGCGAACGTCGCGAAGTAAACGAAGAAAAAGCTCAATACGGAAACAAAGACATCATTCGTAAGCGGGCGATGATTATAGCGCGCAACAAATACGCCATTGGGGTGCGCAAGTCGCTTTGCATAGACGAGCAGCGCCGAGAAAGCCACTTGCAACCTGAAAACCTTCATGCCGCAGGAAGTCGATCCGGCGCAGCCGCCTACGAACATAATGCAAAAGAAGAATGCGACTGCGAAAGCGCCCCAGGAATCATAATCAGTGGTGGCGTAACCTGTTCCGGTCAGAATGGAAACGACATTGAAGACCGCCATCCGAAATGCGGTGAATAAACCGAGATGAGCGTAAACATCGGCTATTTCGATCATTACAATGATTGTCAGTATAGCAACTATCGCTATGAAAAACTGTATCTGGCTATCTGAAAAAAGTCTTGTCCATGCGCCCCGTAAAATAGCAGCGAGAAAAATACCGAAGGGCAAAGACCCTATAATCATAAAGGCTGTCAGAACGAGATCCAGCGGCGCATGACCAATTGTCAAAAACGCGCCGATCGAAGCGTCCCGCGTTGAAAATCCGCCAGTGGCGATTGACGTCATCGCGTGATTGAGCGCGTCCCAGGCCGGCATGCCGAACGCCCACAGGCATAAAAAACACAAAGCTGTAAAGAAAACATAGATGCCTGAAAGTCCCAGAGAATAATTGGCCGCGTTCGCTATGAACTTCTCGGACGTGTCCCAGGCTTCGTTTTTGAAAAGCTGCATACCGCCGACTTTTAACGCTGGTAATACGGCGAACGCCATGATGATGATGCCTACGCCGCCAAACCACTGCAGCATTGAGCGCCACAAAAGCGCACCGGGCGGCGCATCGTCCAGATTGGTGACAATTGTCGACCCGGTGGTCGTCAGACCGGACATCGCTTCAAAAAAAGCATCGACATAATCTATATTAAGACCGCCGAGCGCCAGCGGAATAGCGCCGAATATAACCAGCGCCAGCCAGCTTGCGCCAGTGATGAGAAACCCCTCGCGCACCCCGATTGAATCGATGCGCCCCCAGCTCGCCGCCGCGGCGCCGCCGCCGATAAAAATAGCCGCTGCAGCGCCCACGGCGAAAGAAGACCAGTCCGCGCGGTGAACAGAGTCCGACGCCGCAAGATCGGTCAGCATCGGAATAAGCATAGCTATTCCCAGCGCGGCCACGAGCGCGCCCGTGACCAGAAAAACAGGACGAAGATTCAGCATAGATTTGCGCTCGTCCGCCGCAGAGGCGCTCTAGGTGTCGCAATGCGCGTGATTAGTGGATTTGGCGCAATTCATGCGGGCTGTCGAGGGAGAATGCGGGAATATCCACATCGAAGAGCTCGCCTTCGCTTGTTTCCATTCCATAAGCGCCGACCATCAGCCCGGACGGTGTGGTGAGCGGCGCGCCCGACGTATATTCGAAGCCCTCGCCAGGGCGGATAACCGGTTGCTCGCCGACAACGCCGTCTCCCGCGACAATATCTGTTTGACCGCGCGAATCAGTGATGCGCCAGTATCGGGTTCGAAGTTGCACGGGCGCATCCGATTCGTTGTTGATGCGCACAGTATACGCCCAGACATAGCGCGGTTCTTCGGGATCAGACTGATCTGCGAGGTAATGCGGGCTCACATTCACGCGAATGCCGCGCGTGATGCGTTCATACGTCTGTAATTTATCTTTGCCCCCGGACATGGCGCCGCCTTGCAACTCCATAAGTCTCTGCCTCTCTTTTTTAGAACTTAATCTGCATCGCCCGCAAGCACCAGCCATTCGGTGAAATTCAACGGACCGGGGAAAAGCAGGTGGCGTGTGCACGCTATGTCCCCTTGCCAATAACGCGAGGGGCGGGCAAACGACACTCATGGCGAGCGAAAATTACAACGATGGCGTGTTGCCCGCTGAAACTATCGCGGCGCTGATCGACACAGGCGGTATTGAAGGCGCTGACCTGCGCCGTTTGCAGCCGGCCAGTCTCGACTTGACCTTGGGTTCGCAGGCTTGGCGTGTGCGCGCTTCGTTTCTTCCCTCGCGGGCGCGCACCGTGACAGCGCGGCTAGAAGACGGCCTGGCGATGCAGGCCATGGATTTATCGAACGGCGCCGTTTTTGAGCGCGGATGCGTTTATCTCGTTGAATTGAACGAACGTCTCAACCTGCCGGAAACTGTGAAAGGGGCCGCCAACCCGAAAAGTTCAACCGGGCGAATCGACGTTTTTGTCCGGCTGGTGACCGATTACGGCGCCGCTTTTGATGAAATTCCGGCAGGGTATTCCGGACCGTTATACGCAGAAATCAGTCCACGAACGTTTTCTATCCTGGCGCGTAGCGGTTCAAGTCTCAATCAGTTGCGTTTGAAAGCGGGCGCTTGCCGCCTTGATGATGCAGCGCTTGAAATACTGAATGCAACGTCGGCGCTTGTTGAAGGGCCAGCGAATATCAGCGGCGGCCTCGGGCTTTCCGTAGCGCTACACGGATCGCACAGCAGCCTTATCGGTTGGCGCGCCAGGCGTCACTCAGCTCTTATTGATGTTGACAAAGTCGGCCTACTCGATCCTTGCGAATATTTTGAACCGATAGCGCCTCCAGCGACCGGATTTATTATCCTCGATCCGGATGAATTTTATATCTTGGCGTCAAAGGAATCGCTGGCCGTGCCGCCGGAATACGCTGCTGAAATGACGCCGATCAGTCCGGGCCTGGGCGAGTTCCGTGTGCATTACGCCGGATTTTTCGATCCAGGATTCGGGTGGTCGGCGGACGGCGTCAATGGTTCTCGCGGCGTGCTGGAAGTCAGAAGTCACGATGCGCCGTTTGTACTGGAAGATGGGCAGCTTGTCGCCCGCCTCGTTTTTGAAAAAATGTCCGCGCGGCCGAAAAAACTATATGGCGATGACCTGCATTCTAATTATCAGGGGCAGGGACTGAAACTGTCCAAGCACTTCAAATAAGCGTGCGGTTTTGGCGCGATAACGGGCGCAAAAAGAAGATGAAAGGCGGAAAACGAAAAAGGGCGCCGCTTGCGCAACGCCCTTTCTTTTCGCTTTCACGAAAAATCCGGAGCACACCCCAATCCAGTGAGAATTCGAATGTATCCCGGTGCGATTGTTAAATAAATCCGTTACCGAAGCTATCTTCACTCGCTAGACCTTTTGGGCGCGCTATTCGGGTCGTGGCTGCCGGCATTTGCGTTTCGCCATGTCCGTAATGTCGCGTCCTAGAGATCCGCCACATCGTTTCCTGCATTGGCTTGCGCCGCCGCCGAATTACGATACTGCGCGCCGAACTGCAGCTGGACCGCTGTACACGGCGATGCCGGTATCCTGTTTACAAACCGCCTTTCGGCTGTTTGCACAGAACCGGGCCGCTCAGGCCCGTCCATAACGCAGGAAACTTACCTTTGTTTTCTTTGGACAAATGCTTCTGAGCGTCGCATTCAGCCAGCGTATATTCTCGTTCCGCCCGTCCAACCCGCCGCTAGGCAAACACAACAAGTTGTCTTTAGGGCTGCGGAATATGATCAGGATACTTACTTTTTTGTGATCGTCGAATCATTATTTTCCACAATCTTTAGAGAAATGAGCTGGGGAAAATGATCAGCAGTCTTTTCAACTAATTGTCAGGTTTTCCGGAAGATAACAGAGAAGTTATTGGCGGGCATTTCCACAACCATTTCCAGCGTCAGCCCGTTTGCCTGCGCCAGGGGCATAAGTTCGAGATCCAGATCGCGCACGCCCCATCGCGGATCCCGCGATTTAAGGTTTTCATCAAATGACTGGTTCGACGCCGCATGATGAACGCTGCGTCTTTTGAAAGGCCCATACAGAAACAGTTTCCCGCCGCCCGTAAGCAACCGGCCGGCGCCTTTAAACAGCCCTTGCGCCGCTTCAAAGGGCGCGATGTGGATCATGTTTATGGATACAACCCCATGGAAAGGTGCATTGTCTTCGACGCCCCAGTTTTCTTTCGTGACATCTATAGTGTGCGGCCCGGCGAGATTGGGCAGCCCGGCGTCGGCGATCCAGGCGCTGATTGATGCGCACGCCGCTGCGTCTGGGTCCCCCGTCAGCCAGTGCGCTTCTGGCAGGGCGGATACGATATGAACTGCGTGCTCGCCTGTGCCTGCGCCCACCTCCAGATATCTTCCCTCGGCAGGCATGTGCTTGAGAAAAACATCGCGGATCGGATCACCGTTGCGCGCCGCCGATGGGGAAAAGAGCTTTTCTCCCTTTGTTTCCCGAGCCTCAAGTGCGGTTTGTTTAGGCGTTTCCTTCATATACCCGACTTAACTCGAACAGCTAGCGCCGCCAAGGACGCAAAATTGGGCGCAGAAGGGATGGTTTAGTTTTACCGCTGCTGACGCTTCCTTCAGACTCGCGCCCATTTCGAACTCGCGGTCATAGGGCAAGAGCGTACATGAAAGGACGACCGGCGCGGGCGCGCCCTTGCGCTTTACTAGCATGCGGGAGGAGGCGCACATGACTTCGCTTGGCTCTTTTCCAAGAATGCCCCAGCACGCGGCGGTAATTTCCGGAACATCACGCGCCGCATCCATTTCAGGAAAAATAATCAGCTGGGCCGGGTCGCCCGCGTCAAGCGCGATACTGTGTGTCTTGAACAGTTTTGCAAATCCTGCGCGCACGTCCGTTTCAGCTTCTGTTGAAAAAGTGCGCCCGGCGATCGCGACGTCAAAACCATTATCGATGAGCCAGCGCAATCCCGCCAGTCCCGCCTCGAAGGCGCCGCTCCCTCTTTCTTCATCGTGGCCCTTGCGCGTATAATGATCGATAGAAACGCGAAGCGTTAGCCGATTTCCATACGTGTCTTTCAGCGCCAGCAGCTTTTTTTGAATGTGAGGGCGCATCATGGGCCGCATGGCGTTTGTCAGTATGAGAACATCAAAGCCGCGCCGCAATGATGCACCGATGATTTCCGTTGCGTCCGGATTCAGAAATGGCTCGCCCCCTGTGAGCCCTATCGTTTCCGCGCCCAACTCAAGCGCTTCATCAAGAAAAGGCGCAACATCAACCGCCGTCACATATGCTAGCCTGTCATTGGCTGGCGACGATTCAATATAACAGTGCGCGCATTCTACATTGCAGAGCGTTCCTGTATTAATCCACAAAGTTTCAAGGCGCGTCAGAGCCACACATGCGCGTTCCGACCCGTCGGCGGTCGTGTCCGGGTCCTGGAATTTTTTGCTTGCGCGCACTGGCGAGCCCGCATTTTCGCCGATCATATTTATCCCAAAATTGTAAGCCTTATGACTTGCACGACAGCGCCCGCCGGAGGCAACCGGCGGGCGCATCAATAAGGATCAAATTGACGTTAAGACGTCGTTCTTATTGGTTTTCTATCGGATCCAGCGGAGCCCCGTAGACTGCGTCGTCGTCATATCTGGGCTCTTCCGGCAATGGATCGCCAGTGACCGGGTCTATTCTGGTGGGGCGGACCGGCGCCATCATCGCAGGTCGGGCGCCGGGCTGGTCGCGATGCGCGAGCGCCCAGACCGCATTTTGCAGAACCGCAGATTGCGGTCTCGAGACGCGCTCCCGATAAATCACATCAGCCGGGGTTATATTGGCCTGATAATACTCCCGGTTCCAGGAACCACGGGATTTAAGAACGGCGCCCTCAAGGCTAACACCCCCGTAAAGGCCGCGTGAGCGGGAAAAAGCGAGAACGTCTACGGTTTGCGCCTTGGCGCCGGCGCCGACCGGGCCGGCTGCAATCGATAAATCTGCGCCAAGCTTAACGGTTGTGGATAAAAGGTGCTCCATTCCGCGTTGCGTCATCACCAGAAGAATTGTTTCTGAACCTTCAAATCCCGCCTGAAAACCGATGGACAGTGAGCCGACTGTAAAAAATGTGGGTTCTGACCAGCTTCCGTCCGGGTTTTTGGCCACCATGACTGCATTGCCCCCGGAGGCGCCTATGATAAAGCCGCCGCGTAGTGACTTCGGAATTATCACCATCGCCTTTGCGTCGTCGGCCGCGTCCCATAGGGGTTCGAACGCGCTGTCTTTGGCAAAATAACTGACGGTGTCCGCCGCCTTAACGATCAGCTCCTCAGCTTTTTCCCGTTTGGATTCAGCTGACGCCGGTGCGATCACTGTAGCCATAGCCGCCCCAAGGGCGGCCCATATAATTAAAAGCCGCTTCATTTCCCGGCCTCCTTTCAAATTCTCACCCCGATGCGAGGCTTCTCTCGACGGGCCGCTCATAAGTAAGCGTGTTTGAGCTGGCCAAAAGATGGCGTAAGTCCTTTTATAACATGAATTCTTGTAGAGATTTGCCTGCGGCGTCGAGGCCTTTTCGGCCCCGAACCGTCCAAAAAACCCATCTTGACGACTTTCCGTATTGAGCGACATTCTGCGCTGAGCGAGATTTCCCGGAATGACGGGGGCTTTCCGGACCCTGCGAGGGGGTCCATCCTGCCGGTTGCGGGTGTAGCTCAATGGTAGAGCAGGAGCTTCCCAAGCTTAAGACGAGGGTTCGATTCCCTTCACCCGCTCCATTTAATTTCAATGACTTATGCTGTTCTCGGGCTGAGCGTTTCTGGAAAGAAAAAATCTGGTAATCACATAGTAACAACCAGCGCTCTTGATAAAGAGTGTTTATGTGATTTTTCAATACCAGCATTCACCGACCGCTGTGAATCGAATAATTCACGTCGGAAACAATTCGGGCAGACTTCAATTGGTAAAAATTCAAGAAATAATCCGAAAAGCTGTTAGTCGCCGCAGTAGTTCCCAGCCGAACAGTGCGTCTGATTTTGCAATTGCGCAATTAGGAAAAGAAAAACGGCAACAACTTCGCCGGGATTGGAATGTCAAAGGAATGCAGCCTGCTCAGCGCGCAGGCGCGGAAAGAGCGATTCGAGCAAGGGTTCGTGAATATCTGAAACCCTTGCGCAAAGAGGATCGCCGCTTAACGGCAGACGAACAAATCATAATTCTGAGGGGCATTCGAAAGTCTAAAATCTTGGATAGAATATATCCAAAAAGGCTCAAGCCCGGTAAGTGGTTGAAGCTCACAGAGCGCGACACATCAAAGGCAATTTCTGAAATTGAAATTGAGAATTTTTCTTTCCTTTTCGATCCGAAGGGAACGATTGCTGGGCTACAAAAAATCGCTGAGGCTGAAGCGACTGCACCGGGAGCCAAAATTCATTTTGTTGATCCTTACTGCTTCGATGTAGCGCCGTTTATGTTGCTGGCTGAATGCTGGAATGAGATGCTCCCGATTTTCGAAGGCGGTAAGATGAGCTTGCCGATGCAAAAAGTAATTGCAGCGGTAGGTGTTCAGCATGCAATGGGCATTGGGCTTCGCGGTGTAAACGAGTTTTCAGATGTCTGGGCATTTCCGTTGGCACGGCGCAGGGGGGCGGGGTCAACTGCGTCTAGTTCGCCTTTTCTGGATGTGCAAAGTCGAGAAGCTGCGTCGGACGAATTTTGTGACGCATTGAATGGATGGCTTCGAGAAGCGGAAAATAGCGTTTGCCTTACACAGAGGGGCATCGGCAAAATAAAAAACCTACTAGGTGAATTGCTTGAAAATGCCGAGCGTCATTCTGATGGCGAGCGTCGTGATGGTAGCTGGTCAGTTTCGGGGTTCATGGCGCGGCGATACGATGAGGAGGCGGATGAATGGGTCTACAGAGCCCATTTTGGGATAATTAGTATTGGGGACACATTTTCAAAAAGTCTGGATCGTGCATTGCCTGATTTGCGTGACAGCCTCAATGCGTATGTGACCAAAATGAAAAGAAAAGGAGCCAGACAGTCCGCTAAGACACTACGCACTTTAGCGGCTCTACAGGATGGTGTAACCTGTGTTGCCGAAGCTGATGCTGACTGCCGGGGTGGTTTCGGCTTACAAGAAATGCTTGAACTTGTTTCAATTTTAGGTGAAACGTCGAGGCAAGATCGTCGTCCGCGAGTTACCATCATATCTGGCGCATCTTGTATCAGGCTTCGAGACCCTTATTTGAGGGGACGACAGATGTCGCCTGATGACGCTACTCGCGTGCTGTGGTGTAATCGATCTAATTCGAACGATGAATTGCCGGAAGACGCGTTCGTGTTCGATTTGGAGCCGGGGCTCCCTGGCACTGTGATTAGCGTTGGATTTGTTTTGGACCCTGACTATCTAAAGGCGGCAACCAGCGATGGAGATGAGGGCAATGAAAGAAATTGAGCTCATTAAGCTGACAAAAGGAGAGGTTAGAAATCTAACTGGTCAGGAAAGAGGTGTCGCTGCTCGTAAATTCTTTAATTTGGATGAGATTGATGAAGCGGGGGAGCCAGTTCGTGTGGTTGTTCCCGATGACTTGGACGCAATTACAACGTCTTTTTTCCAAGGCATGTTTTCAAGCAGCGTGCGATCCGCAAATTCGGCGGAAGCATTTTTAGATCGATATCGATTTGAAGCTAGGTCCTCAATCATGGAGCAGGTCGTAAGGGGAATAAATCGCATACTCACGCCGCGAGGTTCAGCGCTGACTTAAATTGAGCGGGGTACAATGCCAGATTGGCCAATAGAAGTATGGGCGTTGGTAGTGGCCGGAGGGTCGCTTCTGTGGAATTTTATCAATTCAATTTTTACAGCATGCGTCAATCATCAAAATAAGCGGCGCACTGTGGTGTTGGATGAGTTTCGCGCAACTGTCCGTAACCCAATTTATTCCGCAGTGGATGGGCTCGACTCAATTATTACGGACGTAAGAAATGCGCCGATTGTCTCTCAGGATGCTGCGGAGTTGCGAAGCCGGATTGCCCCACTAAATCCGTTGATAATTTCTCAGTTTGGACAAATTTCGGATGCCTTGGCTGATGCGAATACAAGTCGTTTTGCCGATGGCCAAGATTGGCTTGAAGATTTTGAAGACGCTGAAGATGAAATTTTAAACTTATTTAATAGGGCTCTAAATCCAATGCTTTCTGAAGGTGTTATGCGTACCGCTGTAGCGTTGATCCCGGATCATATCCGATCACTTAGAACAAAAATACGATCGCGACTGGAGCGGCAAATCCAACGCCTAACTTAAACTGAAACTTTAAGTCTCAGTTTCGGCGCATCGGGCGAACCCTCGACGTCAAGGGGTGGTGATTTCGCCCGATCCGGTAGCGCACCACGCGCTACGCTTTCGACGCGATGAAGGTAGCGTCAAAGGCCCTAAACTACAGCGCTTCCAGCTTCTTTCATCGCGCGCGAGGCAAAGCGCCATTGACGCACAACACTTCCATTCATCTTTTTGACAATCGAAGCGCGATCCAGGGGATCGAGATCGTAGTAGTTCTCGCGAGGGGCGTCGGAAGGCCAGTGTGGCGCAGAATTCTCGCGTCGTTCCCGTTCTTCATTTCGTTGCTTTAGATCAGACTGATATCGTTCACCGTCTTCGCCACGTAGCTCGCATGCGAGGCCATTGGGAAAAACTCGAGCGAACTCGTTCGTGCCGGGTCGAACAAGATGCGGCCGTCCTTCAATCGAAATGGAAATAGCGCCAGACGGGCGAAGGCCGTAATATTTCAGTCGTTTCACACGCATGCTCCTTTTTCTCATATCGGTAAGGTAAAAATCCAAACATTCGATCTCGACAATCTCAATTTGCGCGTCTCTGAGCGAAACCCATTTCCCTTCGCAGCGAAAACTTCAATTCGCGAATGTGAGAATCCGGCAATTTAACCGGCGGCACTCTCAAAGCGACAACCTTAACTTTTTTCACGTTTAGTTTTTTCAGGCTTAGACGCATGTTTGATGCCTTTCAGAAATAGGCAGACTCCGCCTTCCGCGTGATACCTCCCTCCCGGTTACGCCGTGCGCCGGAAGATTATCGGCAGGAGTTTTCAGTTCACCGCTTACCGAGACTGCGGATGCTTTTTCGGGCCGCCAACCCCGCCTCCCGGCCCTTGTCGCGGTTCCTACGCGCTCGCATTCACGAACGAAGAATGTGGGATAATCGGTCTCGCTATCTTTCAACGCACTCCAACGCATTCGAGGGCTCGGAATCCGACATGAGTCGGCAAGTTCGCCCGGTGACAGTCCGGTCTTGGCACGGGAGACCGGTAAACCGTGGGCGGGACTTTGTGGTTTATATTGCATACGGACTTTCCCGCTGCTAAGCAGTTCCTGCGTCAAGTCCCGCCAAGAACCTAGACGCGGAAACGAAAAAGCGCCCCGTTGCCGCGGGGCGTTTTCAGTTCTTCTTAGTCGTCGAGGTAGATTCCCCTGTGCGCGATGCGATGTTCTTCGCTCGTACTGCGCCTTTGTCGGGCTTGCATTTCACGATCGAGCGCAAGTCGATCGTATCGCACTGATCGGCCGAATTTTGTGAAAGTAAATCCGGTGCCGGAGACTCGATCTGATTTCAATTTTGATGGGGAAAGATTGACGTATGCAGCCGCCTCATGTGTGTCGAGCCAGCGTTTGCCTTGTTCCATTGGGTCCTCCGTTGTTCTACCAAGGCGCTAATGGCATACTGAGGTTTTGGTAGGTAATGGGGCTAGGCGGGTGTTACCTGAGATTTTTTTGTTTCTTAACTCGATAAAAGTCAGACTTTACCGAGCGAGGTTTCATTCCAAACCGTTCGGCTGCTTTAAGTATCGCGTTTGCCTCTGAGTTTCCTTCGTCAATCAGCTTATCGATGAAACGCCTGCGAAGCTTAGCGGGATGAAAAGCCAGCTTCTTCCTATTGTCTATCTCATCATCCGTAAGCAAGCCGAGACGCTTTCGGTTTGATTGCCTACTGACAATCGCTACCTCAAGAATCTCCGCTAGAGTATCACGGTCTGCCTCAGATAGTTCGGCATTCTCCCGAAGAAAGTTTGCCCAGTCTTTGAGAGTGAAGCGAGCCATTGTCTGCCTTACTTAAGCGCTCATCGCGTCCTCGATGCGCTTTGCGATAGTTTCAGAAGCAGCGCGTAACGGATCAGCGTCAATATGCGCATAGCGTTCGGTTGTCCGTGTTGTCGAGTGGCCAAGCAAGCCAGCAATCAAGCGCATGTGAGCGCCACTGGTAACGCCTACGGATGCATGAGTGTGGCGCAAGTCATGAAGGTGAACGTCCTCAAGTTTGGCGGATTTTCTGATTTTTCGCCATGCGCGCTGCATTGTCGGCAAATGGCTATTGGCGTTCTGGCCATTAAATACATAGGGGCTCTTGCTGCGTTCAAGTTCGCTGAGGACCGCTTTTGCTGGCGCATTTAAGGGAACGGTTCGCTTGCCCACTTTGGAATCCGGGAGTGCGATTTCAGATTTATTGAAATCAATCCAATCCCACTCAAGCGGCAGAATTTCTCCGACTCGCATACCCGTGAAAATCGCGAGCCGAATTGCTGCGGCCTCAGCAATTTGAACAGGATAGTTTTGCTGACGTGCTCGTTCCTCATATTCAGAAAGCGCCGCGCTCAAGCGCTGGAGCTCTTCGCCAGTTAGAAAACGCTCGATTGCATGCTCTTCGTAACGATCAATTCCTGAGACGGGATTTCTTTCGGGGCGTGGTGCTCCAGTCTTTTCTAGCCAGTTGAAAAATCCACTCAACAATTGAAGCACATTATTAGCCTGTCTCGGCGTTTCCCCCATCTCCCGATGAAGCGCTGATATGTCAGCCCGGCTGATATCGGTGACAAGCCGGTTTTTGAAACGGGGCAAAAAGAATAGCCGCGCCATGCGGTCATTCATCTTCGCTGTCAGGGGTTTCCAGCCTTTGCGTGCTGCACTGCCTTTCCTGCGCATCTGGCCGATTCGCTTTTGTTCGGCGGAATATTCTTCGAAAGCCGCGCCAAATGTCGGCGTTTCTTTCCTGCGATCGCGCATTTCCATAGGGTCGACCCCACGGTTGATTTCATCTCGTAGCTCTTTCGCCCTTCTGCGCGCCGTAGCGGGCGTCCAGCCGTCTTTCCCGTGCTCGCCGATGGTGTAGCGCCTCATGCGCCCACTGCGTCCCCCAAGGCGATATTGGAGCAAATAGACAAGTTTCCCGACAGGCGTGATCTTCAGGCCGAAACCTCGAATTTCATCGTCCCATACATATTCGTCGCGCGTGCCGGGTTTTTGGTCGTTGATTTTTGCTTTTGTGATCTTGGTGACGGGCATGGTTTCTTACTCCAGTAACAACCGAGTAAGCACCCCTTTAAGCACTTCGACAACCCTGAAGGAACGTCAGAGGTCAAAAACTCCGTAGAAACGTCACCCTATGAACCTCGAAGAACTTTCGAGAACTTCGAGATACGACGCATGATGAGGTTCCCAAGCTTAAGACGAGGGTTCGATTCCCTTCACCCGCTCCAGTTCGCCGCGGACCCGGTAAATTGACTTGGCAAACGCTTTCGGCCCGAACCGTATCGATTTGCTATTCAGGGCCGCAATAGGCTGAAGTTATCGAATCTGAATAAATTTGGTCAATACAGGATTGTTTTCTTATTCTAGAAATCAACGGTATCCTCCAGCGGCCTGTATGCCGGAATAGGGAACTCATTCACTACGGATAAAGTCTGTAATCTGATTTACTGAAATGCGATATGCGTTTCTTCTATAGCAGTAATGTAAAATTTGTCAGCCATAATATTATTACTCCGCTTACCGATAATATAAGCAATTTGTTTAAGCGGCGCGCCCATAATGCCTCTGTCAGACTCGGAGAACTTTTATGCGGCGCGACTTTTGTAATCACCAGCGGCGAAAGGCAAAGCGCGAAGCTTTCGCGCTGCGTTTAGAAAAAGACGTGTCCGGGTCGGCGGCCGTTGAATTCGCAATTATCGCGCCTGTCTTTTTGTTGATGGCGCTTGGGATGCTCGGTTTCGGAATTTATCTCGGCGCCCTGCATAGCGTGCGTCAACTGACATCAGATATTGCGCGCGCTTCGATTTCAGGTGTGTCGGAAGAGGAGCGCCGAATGATTGCAACGAATTTCGTGGCAAATAACATCGATAACTATGCATTTGTAAACGCGGAAAACCTTACTGTGGCGCTGTCGGACAACAAAGAGGCCGCCAATCAGTCTCTTGTCGAGGTGACTTACGACGCAAGTGATCTGCCAGTTTGGGGTTTGGCGGGGTTTGTTCCCATGCCGGGAAAAACAATTGTCGTCGCCGCGGCGATTACGAATGGCGGTTATGCACAATGACAATAAATAGCCGCAGCTTGATAATGTTTGTCACCGATAAGACAGGTTCGATCGCGCTGTTGTTCGCGATGTTCTTGCCAATTGCGATATTGTGCCTTGGGCTTGGCGTTGACTTGATGTTGTTGTTCACCGAACGCCGTAAGGCGCAGGGCGCTGCGGATATAGCGGCAATAGTAGCGGCCCAATCATCACAGAATCCGGAATCTGCAGCCCGGGAGATATTGTCCATCAACGGGTATGACGTGATCAGTTCTATTGAAATGGGACGGCTGGATGAAGATGAAAAGGCTAAGGCGATAACGACCAAAACAGAGTTCGAAGTTATCGCCGGTCGATACGCGCCTGACCCCGACATCAACTATAAAAAACGGTTCTCGCCCGGCCACACGCCATATAACGCAGCGCGCGTAAATGTTAAAAAGAAGGCAAAGTTTTATTTTCTCGACAAAATTATCGATGCGCCGAGAATTTCGATAAATGCGACAGCCAGCCGCCGAGCACTGGCTGCTTTTTCTGTAGGCTCCAGATTGGCCGCTGTTGACGATGGTTTATTGAATGAGTTGCTTGGCGCGCTCACGGGAACACAAATCTCTTTATCGGTTCTCGACTATGAATCGCTGATAAAAGCTGAAATCGAGGTCTTCGGGTTTATCAATGCCCTGGCCTCGCAAATGGATATCGAGGCAGGCGCTTATGACGATGTGTTGAAAAGCGACCCAACTTTTTCAGATATCGCAGCGGCTTTGCTTGAAATAAATGGAGAAGGCCATGTCTATTCCGCATTATTGGCGTTGTCATCTCACTTCGACAGCGCGGCAGGCAGCGTTGACCTGGAGAAAGTTTTTGACCTCGGTCCGGCTGGGGCGATTTCGCTGGGCGATCCGGTGGGGCCTGGTTTTCCCGCCTATGCGCGGCTGTTCGATGTAGTGCTTGCGAATGCCGTTGTCGCTGACGGCAACCGTCTGATCGAGGTTGATCTTGCGGCCTCGGCGCCGGGGCTCGCGTCACTGACGGCGGCTATTGAAATCGCCGAACCGATGCAATCCTCGCCGTGGTTCTCGCTTGGAGAAGCCGGCCAGACCATTTCCAACGTGCAGGCGAGAATATTCGTGGAAGCATCTGTCGGTGGAACCGGGCTGCTTTCTGGAACGACTGTCAGGCTGCCCTTTTATATGGAGCTGGCCAGAGCGCATGGCGCCTTAAGTACCGTCGAATGCCCCGGCGGACGAATTGAGAATATTACAGTGCGTTTAAAAGCCTCCTCGTCCATTGTCGATGCATGGATCGCAGATGTCGATGTATCGCCGGGTTACATTGGCGATAGTATTAAAGAAGCACACCTGGTTTCTGCGCCGGGGCTGTCGGTGATAGGTCAGGCGCATGCCGGAACTGAAACGCCCACGCCGGAGATATTGCAGTATTCATGGATTGATATTGCAAACGGGACTGTAAAAACTACGCGAACGAACGGAGCGGCAGACCTGCTGATCGAAAACCTTATAGAGGCGCTTGAGCTTGAAGTCAGCGCATTGGGTTTGGGTTTAGGCTCAGGCGCGTTTCAAAAAACCGCGCTGAATGAAGCATTGTCCGTACTGGCTGGGCCGATCGATGGCGTCGTGGATCAGCTTCTTGGAGCCCTTGGAATCAGTCTGGGCGAAGGCGATTTTCGCGTGAATGGCGCGAAATGCGACCACGCCGTTCTGGTTCAATGAATGCATTTCACAATATACAAATCGTATGCAGGGCGCCGCGCCTGATTTATAATGAAAGATACAGACCAAATAATATTTGTTTCTTATTAAGTAAAATGGACTACAGTGTTACGGTAGTTCTTTGCGTTTATACGCTAAACGAAGGCTGCACATCCCTTTCAGAATGATTGGGTCGGCGCGAAGATTTCGCTGCGCCGGCGGGTAATATTTCAATCTCATGCGTTTTATTGCTGGGTTCGATGAAAATCGACGCCTTTTTCAGAACGCAACTCGAAACAGGGATAGACGATGACGGAAAAACAACCGGGCGCCGGATTGGGCATCAAGTCAGTAAAAAACGCATTCAAAATTCTCGACACTGTTGCACGGCGTCCAGGTCCTGTATCTTTAAAGGAGATCAGTCTTGAGGCGGGGGTCTCTCCCAGTAAGGCGCACCGGTACCTTCAAAGTCTTTGCGCCTGCGGACTTTTAAGCCAGGCGAAAAAATCGGGAAATTACGATCTTGGCATGACGGCGATGCGCCTTGGCCTTACCGCCGTAAACCGGGTCGATATCATTAATCGCGCGGGGGAAGCGATCCCTATGCTGGCGCAAGCTTTAGATGTAGATGTTTGTCTAACCGTATGGAGCGATCTCGGACCAACCGTCGTCAGATTCGAACGATGTAAACACCCCTCTGCAGCAATGCTTGGGCCGGGTGTCGCTTTTCCGGTTTTATCGTCCGCCACTGGTCAGGTTTTTCTGGCCTTCGCAGAGACTGGTCTGGTTGAAGCGTTGAGAAAACGGGAAATTTCTCGCGCCGGTCCCGGCAACGAAATCAACGCGCTTGGTCTAGACCAGAAGCTCGCCGAAATCCGGGCGGCCGGATACGCGAAAAGCTCAGGCGTATTGTTACCCGGTCGCTATTGCTGTTCAGCGCCCATTATCTCGATTGATGATCATATCGTTGCCGCTGTGTCTATTATCTCTGCGCATGCTGGATTAATCGACCCGGGCGAAAAATATATTGAAAAGCTTATGGCTTTTTGCCGGAAATACTCGCTGCCTAAAAAAGGTTATCTTGAAGAAACGCTGATGGAACAGAAAATCGCAGTATAATATCGATAGCTTGTTAAAAAGCGTCTTTTAGCGCGCGCGTTTTCGCAAAAACCGAAACCGCATCCGCGCCGCTCAAATCAATTGCGTTTTGCAATGAGGGGTCTTCTGCGCGTAAAAACGGATTGGTCTCAAGCTCACGCGCAAGCGTGGTCGGCACGGTGGGCGTGTTTTGCGACCGCAGTTTTTTCACTTCTTCCATACGCTTTTTCAGGGCGGTGTTTTGCGGATCGACCGACAAGGCGAAAGCCGCGTTCGCCTGCGTATATTCATGCGCGCAATAAAGCTCGGTCTCAGGCGGCAGATCGGCAATCTTGTTTAAAGAGAGCCACATTTGTTCAGGGGTTCCTTCGAACAGGCGCCCGCATCCCATGGCGAAAATGGTATCGCCGACAAATGCGGCTCCGTCATCGGCAAAATGAAAGATGATATGGCCGAGCGTATGGCCCGGCGTGTCGTAAACTTTCGCGGCGGAATCGCCGAGCCTGACAATATCGCCGTCGCCGACTTTACGGTCGATGCCGGGTATGCGCGCCGCTTCCTCCCGGGGGCCAATGATTTCGCAATTCCATTTTTCCTTCAAAGCGAGATTTCCGCCAGCATGGTCCGGGTGGTGATGGGTGTTCAGTATATGCGTCAGCCGCCAGCCCGCCGCTTCCAGTTGCCGGTTTATCTCTTCAGCGTCGGGCGTATCGATCGTCGCCACAGCGCCGCATGCCTTATCGCGCACAAGAAAACCGTAATTATCTGACAGGCATGGGAATTGCCGAATTTCGATCGTCATATCTCACCTTTCGTGACTGGCTGGTCTGTTGTAATTGACCTGCGAACACGGCCGCGAGCATAACAAATAGGAACGCCAACACCAAAATTACAGTTAATCCGTAAAAACGCATGCGCACAGACATTCTGGAATATTTTGAATTCTACCAATCGCCGCTTGGCGTTGCAGCGTATGAGGCGGTTTCAGGCCGGCTGACGGAAGCCTGGGGCGACGTCACAGGGTTGACGATAGCCGGTTTCGGTTATGCAAATCCTTATCTCGAACTCTTCAAGGGGTCGGCGGGCCGCATCTCGCTCGCGCCCGGCGGACAGGGCGTTATTTCATGGCCGCGCAACGGCGCAAACGCAGCATGCCTTGCTGGAGAACAATCATGGCCGCTTCCGGACGCCAGCCTCGATCGTCTTTTAATTGTGCACGGGCTCGAAGAAGCTCCGGCGCCGCATCGGTTGATGCGCGAAGCCTGGCGTGTCCTTAAAGATGACGGGCGGGTGATCATTGTCGCTGCGCACCGCCGCGGCTTGTGGTCGGTCATCGACTCAACGCCATTTGCCGCAGGCAGACCTTATCTTAAAGGCCGTCTTGAACGGTTGCTGACGGACGCCATGTTTCGGCCGCGAAAATGGGATACGGCGCTGTTGTTTCCGCCCTTCCATTCAAAGTTGCTGCTAAGAGCCGCTGGCGCCTGGGAACGGGCCGGGGCGCGGCTCTGGCCTGGTCTTGGCGGCGTGTTGATGCTTGAGGCGGAAAAAGACATGCTGGCGCCTGTTGGCCTCGTGCGATCAGCCGGCGTCAAGGTCCGGCGCCCGTCCATGGCGGCGCCTCAGCCAACGCGCCGCAATCATGCGCGCAACATCGCACCCCGGGATTGAAGGTTGCGCGGATGCCGCCGCGCCCTTTATATCGCGCGCATGAATTGCGAAGAGACATTCTCATGACGCTTCCTGCGCCACGTCCCGGCATCATGGATATCAAGCCTTACGTCGCCGGCTCATCGACTGCGCCCGGCGCAAAAAAAATCTATAAACTATCTTCGAATGAATCGGCGCTTGGCATGAGCGAGAAAGCGCGTGCGGCCTATGAAGAAGCCGCAGCGTCCCTTCATCTTTATCCGGATGGCGGCGCCTCTGCATTGCGCGAAAAAATCGGCGAAATACACGGGCTTGATCCCTCGCAAATTGTTTGCGGCGCGGGCTCGGATGAATTATTGCAGCTTTTGACAAAAGCCTACGCCGGCGAGGGCGATAACATCATTCAGTCCGACCATGGCTTTCTTGTTTACAAGCTGGCCGCCTTGTCTTGCGGCGCCGACGCCAGATTTGCACCGGAAAAAAATTTGAAAGCTGATGTTGACGCGATGCTAGACCTTGTGGACGAACGCACGCGCATTGTCTTTCTCGCCAATCCGAACAATCCAACCGGGACGTACCTGCCAGAGAGCGAACTGCGCCGCCTGCGGGAAGAACTACGCGACGATGTATTGCTTGTCATTGATGCAGCCTATGCGGAATACATGGAAGAAAAAGACTATTCCGCAGGCGAACAGTTGGTCGATATGTTTGAAAATGTCGTCATGACGCGTACTTTTTCAAAAATATACGGACTGGCGGCTTTGCGGCTTGGTTGGGCGTATTGTCCCGCAGCCATCACCGATGTTTTGAACCGCATTCGCGGTCCTTTCAATGTCACGGCGCCAGCCCAGGCGGCAGGGCTCGCTGCTGCTGAGGATCAGGCGTTTGTTGAGAAAAATCGCGCCCACAACAGAGAAGAGCGTGATTATTTGCAACAGCAGCTTGGCGGGATGGGGCTTGAATACGTGCCGACCTACGGCAATTTTATTCTCGTGAAATTTCTCTCCGAAACGGGGCGCGACGCGGAGTGCGTTCGCGCGTATTTAAAAGAGGGCGGCGTCATCGTGCGAGAAATGCACGCCTACAAGCTTGATGAGTATCTCCGGGTTACTATTGGGCCGCGCGATGCAAACCGTAAATTCATAGAACTCTTGAATCAGAAATTTTCCCGTGACTGATCGAAAAAGCCAACAGAAGTTTGAATGCGCTTGCATAATCGGCGTCGGGCTCATTGGTTCGTCAATGGCGCTCGCCATGCGTCATCGCAGTCTCGCTAGAAAAATTATCGGCGTTGATCGCGATGAGAATGTCTTGGCGCGGGCGGAAAAACTCGGCGTTATCGATCAAAGCGAAACCTCGCTCGAAAAAGGCGCCGCCGGCGCAGACCTGATTATACTTTCAACCCCGGTCGGCGCGATGGCTGACGTTTGTGAAATGCTCAGCGACGCCGCGCCGGACGGGGCGCTCATCATTGATGTGGGATCGGTCAAGGGTGTAGTTGCCAAAGCAGGCGCCGCTTTGCCGGAACGTCTTCATTTCGTACCTTCCCACCCGGTGGCGGGCACGGAACAATCGGGTCCAGAGGCGGGCTTTGCAACGCTGTTTGAAAACCGCTGGTGCATTTTAACGCCGTTAGCGCGTAAAGACGAAGCGTACAAATCCGCCATCAATAAAGCAGAAGAATTATGGACTGGTGTCGGCGCGCTGGTCGAGGTGATGGACGCCGAACATCACGACCTGGCGCTCGCCGTGACGAGCCATTTGCCGCACCTCATTGCATTCACGCTGGTCGGCGCCGCCGACGATGTTGAGAGCGTCGCCCATGGCGAGGTGATCAAATATTCCGCCGGCGGTTTTCGTGACTTCACGCGCATCGCCGCGTCGGACCCCATTATGTGGCGTGATGTTTTCCTGAGCAACAAGGAAGCGGTGCTCGAAGTGCTGGGGCGATTTTCAGAAGAACTCGCCGTGATGCAGCGGGCGATCCGCTGGGGCGACGGCAAGGCGCTGGAAGATGCATTCGCGCGCGGGCGCGCGCTACGCCGCGCGATTGTCGACGCCGGCCAGGAAACGGAGAAACCCAATTTCGGCCGGGACAAGAAGCCCGAAAATTAGGGCGAATACTATCCAAATCTCTTCCGTGATGTCGCAAACTTTTGCCCGTGGACCATGTATTTTTATCGACAGCCCTTCTAGCTGCGCGAGATGCGGCGGCGCCGGGAACTGACTCTCATTTCATTTTGTTCTTTTTGCATCATCCGCCCCGCTCGAAAGGACTTACTAGATGGCCAGCGACAAAAGCGCACCGCCCACCACCACGGATGCCGGGATTCCGGTCCCGAGCGACGAACATTCCCTTACCGTCGGCCCTGACGGACCTATAGTGTTACATGATCATTATCTGCTTGAGCAGATGGCGAATTTCAATCGAGAGCGCATCCCTGAGCGTCAGCCGCACGCAAAAGGATCAGGCGCCTTCGGTTATTTCGAAGTCACCGAGGATGTCAGCAAGTACACTAAAGCCAAAGCCTTTCAGCCTGGCGCAAAAACCGATGTGGTAACCCGCTTTTCAACGGTCGCCGGCGAGCGCGGAAGCCCGGATACATGGCGCGACCCGCGCGGCTTTTCTGTCAAGATGTATACGGAAGACGGCAACTTCGACATGGTCGGAAATAACACGCCTGTGTTTTTCATTCGCGATCCATTAAAGTTTCAGCATTTCATCCGCTCGCAAAAGCGGCGCGCCGATAACGGATTGCGCGATCACGATATGCAATGGGATTTCTGGACTCTGAGTCCGGAAAGCGCGCATCAGGTAACAATTCTCATGGGCGATCGCGGCATACCGCGCACCTGGCGGCATATGAACGGCTATTCCAGCCACACCTACATGCTGATCAATGCGGCGGGCGAAAAATTCTGGGTGAAGTTCCACTGGAAGACCGATCAGGGCATTGAATTTTTCACGCAAGCCGAGGCTGATAAAATGGCGGGAGAAGACGGCGACTATCACCGCCGCGATCTATTTAATGCGATCCATGACGGCGACCATCCAAGCTGGACCTTGCGCTGGCAGATCATGCCTTATGAAGAGGCGAAGAGCTATCGCTTTAATCCGTTCGACCTCACCAAGGTCTGGCCGCATGCCGATTATCCGCCGATGGATGTTGGCAAACTAGTGCTCGACCGTAATCCGACTGACTTCCACACCGAGATCGAGCAGGCGGCGTTCGAGCCCAACAATATGGTTCAGGGCATCGGTCTGTCGCCGGATAAGATGCTGCTCGCACGCGGCTTTTCCTACGCGGACGCGCATCGCGCGCGGCTCGGCGTCAATTACAAGCAGATCCCTGTAAACAAGCCGCAATGCCCCGTTCACAGCTATAGTAAAGATGGGGCTGCGCGCACCGAAAATGTCTGCGATCCTGTCTATGCGCCAAACTCGTATGGCGGACCGGTGGCGCGCGATCCTGGCGGCGAGGCGGGATTGTGGCACGCCGACGGCGACATGGTGCGAAAGGCTTATACGCTGCGTGAAGATGATGATGATTTTTCACAGCCCCGCGCGCTCGTTCGCGAGGTGATGGATGAGGCCGCGCGCAGTCGCCTTGTCAACAATATTGCGGGCCATCTTAGCGACGGCGTCAGCGAGCCGATCCTTAAGCGCGCTTTCGACTATTGGCGCGCGATCGACAAGGAGACCGGCGACAAGGTTGAAAAAGCCGTGCGCGATAAAATCGGCGGCGAGTCCAAATCGCCTGGTCTCGCCTCGGCGCGATCAATCAGCATGAAACCGGCGGGGCAGTAAGAAGTTGATGGGGTTAGAGGGTCCAGTTCACGGGCGCCGCGAAGGATGTGTGGTATAGATCATGAAGGCGGGTTATTCGCGCTTACACGACCTCCGCCTTAAGCCTCTTCCTCATCCAGTGTGACTTCGTGCCCCCACAAGGTTTCAATGTGGGTGAGGACCGCGTCCTTGGTTTTGTTGCTCAGTGTCCTGCCATTATGGATCGTATGGCGCAACTTTAGCTCGCGGTCGCCTTCCAGATTGGCGCCCACCACCTGAATGTTGGGCTCGTGCATGCCGAGATCATACATGGAGGCGAGTTGCGCTTTCACGCGCCGAAAGCCACGGTCGTCATGGATAGCGGAGATTTCCACGTGGCTCTCGTCTGAATTGTCGGCCAGCGCAAACAGGCGGAAATCACGCATCACCTTTGGCGAGAGATACTGCAGGATAAAGCTTTCATCGCGGAAATTCGCCCAGGCGTCTTTCAATATTTCGCGCCATGCGTTCGTTCCGGCAATTTCCGGGAACCATTCGCGATCTTCCGGCGCCGGATCCTCGCAGATACGCTTGATATCTTCCATCATCGCGAAACCCAGCGCATACGGATTAATGCCTGAATAGCGCGGATCGTCGAATTCAGGCTGGAAGACGACCGAGGAATGCGAGTGCAAAAACTCCATGATTGC
Organism: Hyphococcus sp.; assembly: GCF_965228385.1. Classification (GTDB taxonomy): domain Bacteria; phylum Pseudomonadota; class Alphaproteobacteria; order Caulobacterales; family Parvularculaceae; genus Hyphococcus. The sequence continues at coordinate 3,520,565 of NZ_OZ245810.1, forward strand.
GCCTTCGGAAATCTGTCCGCGATTGTAAAGCGCATTCATGATATAATGGTGGACAAAGGTGGCGCAGCCCTCGTTCATCACTTTCGTCTGTTTTTGCGGGTAGAAATATTGCGCGTTATTGCGCACGATGCGTACCAGTTCGCGCTGCCATGGCCGCAATACCGGCGATGCCTTCTCGATGAAATAAAGAAGGTTTTCTTCCGGCAGCTTGATGTTGCGAACTTCCGCCTGGCGCTCTTCCTTTTCCTCGTCCGCCTCATCCGTGTTCGGCAGGGTGCGCCAGATATCGTTGAAGTTGACTTCCTCGTGACGAATGCGCGCGGCGATTTTGGCGAGCCGGTCTTCTTCCGACAGGCGCGGCGGGCGGTTATAACGGAAAACGCCCTGATCCATGAGCGCGTGCGCGGCGTCTAAAACGGATTCGACTTCTTCAAAACCGTATTCGTCTTCGCATTTTGCGATATATTTTTTGGCGAAGTCGAGATAGGAGAGAATGCCGTCTGCGTCCGTCCACTGACGGAACAAATAATTGTTCTTGAAAAAGTGGTTATGCCCGAACGAGGCGTGCGCCATGACCAGCGCCTGCATGGTCATGGTGTTTTCTTCCATGAGGTAGGCGATGCACGGGTTCGAGTTGATGACGATCTCATAGGCGAGGCCGGACCAGCCCTTCTGATAGCTCATCTGATCGCGGGCGAAATGCTTGCCGAACGACCAGTGCTTGTACATCAGCGGCATGCCGTGGCTGGAATAGGCGTCGAGCATCTGTTCCGACGAGATGATCTCGATCTGGTTCGGATAGACATCGAGGCCGAGATCATTCAGCCCAATGTCCTCAATCGCGTCATAGGCGCGCTTTAACGTATCGAAGTCCCAGTCGGCTTCGGAATAGAGGAGGGGAGATTTTTCGAGGGTTTCAGACATGGTCAGCGCTGCTTTGAGAAAGTTGCCATAAAGTGAACAGAACTATTGGGAACCCTAGCGCTGGCAACAATACAAAAGAAAAAACCCAAGCACCAACGCCGATTTCTGAATCCAGTTTGAAAAGACGCAAAACGTCGTCCGTAAGAGAAACTCCTGCAATCGAAAGAATTGGGATAATCTGTATGCCTGTTAGGATGACTCCTAAAGTTATTAATATTGGAAAGACAAACTTGAAAATAGGCCGCAGGTTAGAGCCGCCAACGCGTCTATTAGCGTTGAATGCGGCTATGCCCATCCACCGGTAGATGATTACAGCAATCGCAAGCCAAGTCGCATAAACAAAGTTACCAATCACGCCGCCTCCTTCGCATTCTTAGCGAAAAGCTCGCGGAAGACGGGGAAGATGTCCTGCGGCCTTGCAATGCGCGTTTGCGCAAAGTTCGGCCAGGCCGGAGCGAACGTGCGGTAGGCGCGCCAGAGTTCCGCGCCGCTATCGGCGTCTGAAAAGACTTCCAGTTCGCGTTCGTCAAGAATTTCAATATACGCGTAATACTGTGAAATCGGCATCACCGCCTCGTTCAGCATTTCAACGCAGCGCTTGGCGTCGCCCGACTGCGTGAACCCGTCGCTGGCCTGCGCCACATAGATGTTCCATTCATGGGCCGGGAAGCGGTCTTTTTGCACTTCCAGCATTTTTTCAAGCGCGGTCGAGACCACCGTGCCGCCGGACTGGCGCGAATAGAAAAAGGTTTCCTCGTCCACTTCTTCCGCGTGGTGCGTGTGGCGGATGAAAACCACCTCCACGCGCTCATAGCGGCGCTTCAAGAACAGATAGAGCAGCATGTAAAATCGTTTCGCTAGGTCTTTTTCGCGCTCGCCCATGGAGCCTGAAACATCCATCAGGCAGAACATGACAGCGGCGGTCGTCTCCACCGGCGTCGGCTCATAGGCGTTGAAACGCAAATCGAGCGGATCGATAAACGGTGTAAAGCGGCGTCGCTGCTCCATCGCTTCGAGCTTAGCGATTATGTCTTTAATTTCGGCGATCTGGTCTTCATTCGGCTGCGAGATGCGCTCAAGTTCAAAAAGACGTTCTTTCAACTCATTCATTACGCGCGTTGACGGGCGCTTCAGCGCGAGGCGCCGCCCGTGCGCGTTGCGCATGGTGCGGATCAAATTCATGTTGGTGGGCGAGCCGGCAACCGTTATCCCTGCGCGTTTGTAGGCGTATGCCTTTATCTCCTTCAACGACCGTTTGACGAGGTTCGGCAGCTCCAGATCCTCAAAGAAGATATCGAGAAACTCTTCCTGCGTCAGCGTGAACTGAAATGAATCCTCGCCGTCGCCGGAGTCGCTCGCTTCCTTGCCCTTGCCGCGCCCGGCGCCCTTGGGCGGCTTCTTGATCTTGTCGCCGGCGGTAAATTCCTTGTTGCCGGGGTGGACAATCTCGCGCTCGCCCTTTTCCCGGTCGTGCGTAAACCGCGGCTCGGCGGTGGACTTCGACGGGATCGAGATTTTCTCGCCCTTGTCGAGCTCCTTCATGGACCGCTCGCGCAAGGACTTGTTCACCGCTTCCTTAATCTGCGTTTTCGCGCGTTTCAGGAAGCGCTGACGGTTGCCCAAGGATTTGCCCTTGGGGTTCTTGCGCCGGTCGATGAAGTGGAATGAGTTCATATGAGTTTGTAGTTTGTAGGTGGCAGGTTGTAGGGGGTTTGTTCGAACAACCTACACACTACAACCTACAACCCCTTACCCCGCCTTGTTAACGCGCATATACCATTCGACCAGCCTGCGGACCTGACGCGACGTGTAGCCCCGTTCGGTCATGCGGCTGACGAAGTTTTCGTGCTTCTGCTCGGTGTCGCTGTCCTTCTTTGAGTCGAAGGATATCACCGGAAGCAGGTCCTCGACCTGTGAGAACATGCGTTTTTCAATGACATTGCGCAGTTTCTCGTAGGAAGTCCATTTCGGGTTCATGCCTTCATTGTTCGCGCGCGCGCGAAGGGCAAATTTAACGACCTCGTTGCGGAAGTCCTTCGGGTTTGCGATGCCCGCCGGCTTTTCGATTTTTGAAAGCTCCTGATCGAGAGTCGCCCGGTCCAGGAGCTGGCCGGTGTCGGCGTCCTTGAAGTCCTGGTCCTCGATCCAGGCGTCGGCGTACGCGATGTAACGGTCAAATAGATTCTGACCGTATTCAGCATAGCTTTCCAGATAGGCTTTCTGAATTTCCTTGCCGATAAATTCCGCATAGCGGCTCGAGAGTTCCGACTTGATGAAATCGAGATACTGTTTCTCGGTTTCGTCCGGATACTGCTCACGCTTGATCGCCTGTTCCAGCACATACATGAGATGCACAGGATCGGCGGCCACCTCATCGGTGTCGAAGTTAAACGTTTCCGACAGGACTTTGTAGGCGAAGCGGGTGGAGATGCCGTCCATGCCCTCGTCGATGCCTGCGGCGTCTTTGTATTCCTGCAGCGTTTTTGCTTTCGGGTCCGTGTCCTTCAGTTTCTCGCCGTCATAGACGCGCAGCTTCGAGTAAAGATTAGAGTTTTCATGCTCGCGCAAGCGCGTCAGCACGGAGAATCGGGCAAGCAGGTCAAGCGTTTCCGGCGCGCAATTGGCGTTTGCAAGCTCGGAATGGGCGAGCAGTTTGTCGTAGATTTTCTGCTCTTCCGTAACGCGCAGGCAGTAGGGCACCTTGATCACATTGATCCGATCAAGAAACGCCTCGTTATTTTTGTTGTTACGGAACTGCTGCCATTCGCTTTCGTTCGAGTGCGCAAGGATTACCCCCTGAAACGGAATGGGTCCGAGTGCTTCTGTACCCACATAATTGCCTTCCTGCGTTGCGGTCAGGAGGGGGTGCAGCACCTTGATCGGCGCTTTGAACATTTCGACAAATTCCAGAAGACCCTGGTTCGACCGGCAAAGACCGCCCGAGTAGGAATAGGCGTCGCTGTCGTCCTGGCTGAAATGTTCAAGCTTGCGGATATCGACTTTGCCGACCAGCGCTGAAATGTCTTGATTGTTCTCGTCGCCAGGCTCGGTTTTTGAAACAGCGATCTGGCGCAATTTTGAGGGGAACATGCGCACGACTTCGAATTTCGAAATGTCGCCGCCGAATTCGTCGAGGCGCTTGACGGCCCACGGACTCATAAGCCCCTCAAGGCGCCGGCGCTCAATACCGTATTTTTCCTCCAGCAGGCTCTTCAATTCCTCGGATTGAAACAGGCCGAGCGGGCTTTCAAACACGGGTGAAATTTCGTCGCCCGCTTTCAGAACGTAGATGGGGTATTGCTCCATCAAATCCTTGAGACGTTCTGCTAAAGAAGATTTGCCGCCGCCCACAGGGCCAAGCAGGTAAATGATCTGCCGCTTTTCTTCGAGACCTTGCGCTGCGTGGCGGAAGAACGAGACGATCCGCTCAATCGTGTCTTCCATCCCGTAAAAGCCCTTGAAAGCTTTATAGCGGCGGATGGTCCGATTGAAAAAGATGCGCGCAAGACGCGGATCTTTCGACGTATCGACCATTTCCGGTTCGCCAATCGCCTTGACCATGCGTTCAGCCGGCGATGCATAAAGCATAGAATCATCGCGCGCTGCGAGCAGATAATCGCGCAGGCTCATCGCTTCCTGTTTAACTTTAGAATAATTTTCCGAAAACACGTCGAAGACGTCGAGATTTTGGTCAGTCATTGTCGCACGCTCACTTTTATACGCGCCCGCCCTGGGCGTTCCCCGATTGTTGAAACAAAAAGAGCGCTCGGCTGATCGCCGGCGCTCCCCACTTTGCCCCCGCCAGACACACCGCTTATGGCGGTTAATCTGCTGAATGCCTGATCATAAAACAGTGTTTTTCGCATTACCTTATTGATATGGAGCGCAGAAAAAACGCTGCAAGGTTTTTTAAACCCTGTTTTTATCGCTTCTTCGTGAGTGCCGCTCGACATGCCGAAATCCGTTACCAGGTGCTTTGCAGAGTTACTCCTGCGCTATTCTTCACCGAAAACCCCACTCTTTTTGCTGCTGAAAAGCGCGCAAAATAAGGTTAACCGAAAGGCCCCTAACATTTCGTTTCGTATTTTTAGTTATGGTTGAATAATATAACATCGATTCTGGCGGGACGCGACAGTAAAATTTGTCCGGGCACCGCCTAATTGTCGCCTTAATTGAAATCGGCGAACCGCGCTTGACGTTCTTAATGGAATGTTCTGCCAAAACTTGCGCAGATCAACGCATTGGGTTTGAAACCATTAGCGGTTTCCGCCAGTGGCTGCCAAATTTTTATCGTGCGTCAAGAAATGTTTATAAATAAACAAGAAACCTCGCGGTGGGGCCGTTTATTCCTCGCGCGCGTCTGATGAAAGCAGGTCGTCTTCTGCGCTTAGAATGCGTTCTTCCTCGACTTTTTCAAGGATATGCCTGTCCGGCGCTGTGTCGATGCTAACGCTGTCAAGGTTTTCCGCGCGACGTTTTCGTTTGGGTTTTTCCGCTACCGGTTGCCGGGTAGGCGCTCTTAGAGTGTCAACATTTTCAGACGTTAATTGCAATGGCGGTATCGTCTTGTCGAAGCGAAGCCGGTAAATCGGTTCCGGTAAGGCGAACCCATATTCTTCCAGTGCATCTTTCGCCGCCGCTAGGGCTACGCTGCGCGCTTTGGGAAAATCAGTTTTGCGCTGATCGATCCAACCGGTGAAACAAATAACGATGTTTGAATCGCCAACGTCTTCGATGCAGCCATTTGGCGGCGGATCGTTCAGGATGAAATCAAGCGTTTTCATCGCGTCAACGCCCACATCAATGGCGCTGATCGGGTCGTCATCGGCGTCAACTCCGAGCGCAAATGCAAACCGCCTTTCAGGATTGCGCGTATAATTCAATATAATTGCTTTAAAAACCGCCGCATTCGGAATGCGCAGATGATTTCCATCAAGCGTCATCAATATTGTCGCGCGCGATGTCAGGCGAATGACATGCCCTTCCTTTTCGTCGATTACAACGTGGTCGTTTGGCCGGAAAGGCTGACGCAGGGAAAGCATGATAGAGGCGATATAATTTTCAATCGTATCCCGGACCGCGAAACCGATCGCGAGGCCGATGACGCCCGCTGCGCCGAGAAATGCGCCTAAAAGCGCTGTTGCATCAAGAAGGCTCAAAGCGGCGACGGCGCCGAGGATCAGGAAGGCAACGCGAAATGAGGATGCGGCAAGTTCAGCGATAAAAGGGTTAGGCGTGACGCGCCGCCAGAACGCCAACCATGTGGATAAAACCCAGCCGAGAACGGTAATCGCCACGAACACGAGCACAGCAAGGAACAGCAAAGGCAACGAACGATAGACATCCCGAAGCGTCTTTTCTATCTGGCCGATAGTGGGCGTTACGCGGGTTGAAACCGATACATCGCGAGAAATTTCGTTTTCTACTGTGACAACACCGTTAATCCGTCCCGCGATCGTTTCCGCCCTCAGCGCGGCTTCAGCCGATGCTGTCTCGCCTGAAAGCGTAACGACGCCCGCTGAGACCGTGGCGGTTACACCCTCAAGCGACTCAATCTCGGCGAAAATATCGCGAATACGCGCGGCGATTTCCGCGTCGCTAGCGCCCGGCGGAGCCGTTTCGATAACAGGATCGGGATCTGGCGCTGATTGCGGTTGCGCCTGCGACGGGGCGGCGGCAAACAGGAGCATCGCGGCTAACAATGCAAATGTTATCTGAAAAATGGCCATTGCCCGGCAAACACCGCCAAACTTGGATTGGTTTCCGGCGAGCCTAACGGGCGAGTGCGTCATCGATGAGTTTCGCTGTGGCGCCGGCCCCGTAGATTTTCACGAACGGGCCCATGCGCGGACCCTGTTCCTGACCGAACACGACTTCATAAAGCCCTTTGAACCAGTCGCGAATATTTTCGAATTCCTGAGACTTTCCGGCGTCGAATACGGCAGTCTGATATTCATCCTCGGTTCCGCTTTCGCCAATGTCTTTTAGGCGGGCGGAGAGCATTTGCAGCGCCGCGCGCTCTTTGTCGCTTGGCGCGCGATATTTTTTGTTCGGTTTTAGAAAAGCTTCGAAATAACGGCCAGCGTATATTATCAGCGCCGCCGCTGCCGCGCGCTCTTCGTCGGATGCATTCGGACGGTATTTTTTGATAAAACCGCGCAGAACGTCTTCATCGGCGCCGCCAGTGGCGTTGACGAGATTGAGGAGCATAGCGAAATTGACCGGCGGCGACACGGTCGGCGGTTTGCCTTCGTGAATGTGCCACACCGGATTATCCAGCGCCTTTGCGCCGGCGTGACCTTCGTATTTTTCAAGATGTGACCAATATTCGTCAGCGACTTTCGGTATGACGTCGAAATAAAGCTTTTTCGCAGCCTTCGGATTCTGAAACATGTAAAGCGCAAGACTTTGCGGCGAAGCGTAGGTCAGCCATTCGTCAATGGCGATGCCATTGCCTTTTGTTTTGGAAATTTTCTTACCCTCTTCATCGAGGAATAACTGATAATTGAAACCAGCGGGCGGTTCGCCCCCCAACGCTTTAACGATGCGATTCGAAAGGCGGACGGATTCAGTCAAATCCTCGCCCGACATTTCATAATCGACGCCCAGCGCGAACCAGCGGCCCGCCCAGTCGGCTTTCCATTGCAGCTTCGTCGCCCCGCCGCCGACGAAAGTTTTCACTTTTTCGCCGTTTTCGTCTTCAAAAACGACCTCGCCTTTTGCAGCGTCAATCTCCAGCATGGGTACGTATAGTACGCGGCCAGTAGAAGGCGAAACCGGAAGAATTGGCGAATAGCTGGCGCGCCGTTCTTCGCCGAGCGTGGGCAGGATGATATCCATGACGGCGTCGTAACGTTCCAGCACGCGAGTCAATGTATCGTCGAACTGTCCGGATCTATAACACTCCGTAGACGACATAAATTCATAGTCGAAACCAAAATCGTCAAGGAATGAGCGCAGCTTGGCGTTGTTATGATGGGCAAAGCTTTCATGACATTCCCACGGGTCTGGCGCGTCGGTCAGCGGCTTTTGCAGATAGCCGTGAAGCAATTCCTGGTTAGGCACCTGTGGCGGTACTTTGCGCATACCGTCCATATCGTCGGAAAACGCGATCAGACGCGTTTCGCGGCCTGTCAGCAGTTCAAACGCCCGGCGCACCATGGTCGTTCGGGCGACTTCGCCGAACGTGCCGATATGCGGCGGGCCGGATGGGCCATAACCGGTTTCAAAAACCACCGGCCCGTCCTTGCCGACGCGCTCAAGCCGTTTCATCAACCCCTTCGCTTCCTGAAATGGCCAGGTCTTGGCGGAAGCGGCGTCTTCAGCGGTGAAATTCTTGATCTGTAAGGCGGTCATTTGGCGGTTTCCGAACGTCATTCGAACGGCAGAGGTTTAACGTCAGCGGGATTAAGGTCAATTGATAATGAGGGTCGTTGCCGGTTTTGCCAATGAGGTTGCCGTTTGCGCCGCCCGGGGCTAGCTTCGCGCCCCGAACATGGAACAGGGAGCATAAGTTCATGGCCGAAGGCGTTGTTTCGCTCACGCCGCAGGAAGCGGTTATCTATCTGATGGTGCTGACTTCCGCGTCAGACGGCGCCATCAAAGATGAGGAATTGCGCACAATCGGCCGGGTTGTGCGGTCCTTCCCGCTATTTTCAGAAGATGATGAGCAAAACCTTGTCAAAGTGGCCGAAGCCTGCGGCGCTCTCATGTCCTCCGACGGCGGGCTCCACAAGGTACTGGAGGCGGCTGCGAAAGCATTACCCTCGCACTTGTGCGAAACGGCCTACGCCGCCGCTGTCGATGTAGTGACGGCGGATGAGAATCTCGATGTGACGGAAATTCGCGTGCTTGAGCTTATCCGGGACGTCTTGAAAATCGAGGATGAAGGCGCGCAGGCGATCGAACATGCGGCGCGCGCGCGACACATGACGGTAAACGGTACCGCTTAACGTCATTACTGTCCGTTTTCTGGGTCCTGTTTGCGTGCAAACGTATTCTGAACGAGCGACCAAGCTGATTTTGGCGTGGCAAAGACGTTACCTGCAGCGTCAGATGCGAAGCTCGCAACGCGGCCGGTTGCTCTGCTCGCGGCGGAGACTACGCCGCTGCTCATACGAACGAGTTCTCCGGTCAGCGTCGAGGATTCCTTGCTGACCCGCTCGAATACTTCCTTGACCGCCTGTGTGGCCGAACTGCGCGACCAGACGTCAAAACTGCGGCAGCGCCGTTTTGCAAGGTAGCCGAGCTTTAAAGTGACAAGCGCATTTACCGACCCATCCATGAGAGGGCCCGCCACCAAACCGCCAAGGCGCGTAACAGTCCGGCCGAGCGCGTCGCCCGCCATGTCAGTCACGTCATCCAGTGCGCGGCTTAATAATACCGCTACCATGACGTCTCGCAGCACCTGCAGACTAAGCCGCATGCTCGGACGTCCATAATACAATCTTGATATGCGGCTGATCATGTTGACGTTTCGCCAAAGGACGATGAAGGCGTCAATAGATCCGTTCATGCTGACGGCTGTCGCGGATCCCACGGCAAGCGCTTCTTTGTGAATATAATCGTCCACTCGCTTGTCGAGATCGGTCAGCAGCGCTGCAATTCGCTTGCTTTCGAAATCAGCGAGTTTCGCCGGCAGATTGTTCGCGTGAACGTCATTGGCAAGAATACGTAAATCCTCACGCGCTTTGATCGCCTCGTTTCTGTGACCGGCCAGTGCGGGATTGGCGGCAATATTATTCAAATACGCCATATCAAAATCAATACGGCGGGCCAGGGCGGCTGAATCGATTTCCGGATTTTTCAAATCGACATCCGGCGGTTGCGCGATCGATGGCGAATAGAAAAACTTTACCAGTGGGAATGCGACCGTTGCGAAAAAAAGAGCCGTCACGGTAAGGATAAACACCCATCCAAGCACAGGATGAATGTCGCTGAATATCTGATGAAAAAGGTATATCTGCCCGACAGCAAGGAGCGCTAAAAAGCTCATAAAGCCGATCACGGCCCATTTTATGCGACGCCAGAGCACTCGCCATTGATAGCCGATTTCCCAGCGATCAGACTCCTGGGCTTTGGAGGTGACTAGTGGGGCGTCAGAAACCATTATGCTAATTTAGGATGGCCGGGCGTGAATTGCGATAGCAAACAACACGTTTATCGCAATAAAACCCAACATACGCTGGAAACGATCACCGCGACAATGATGTTCAGTATAAAGCCTTCCCGCGCCATCTGGCCGATGGATACGCGGCCCGTACCGTATATGATGGCGTTCGGGGCTGTGGCGACCGGCAGCATGAAGGCGCATGAACAGGAGATAACCGCAGGGATCATTAACAGCTCCGGTTTGACGCCGGTTCCGGCGGCGACAGCGGCGAGCAGCGGCATAAGCAGATTGGCTGTGGCCGTGTTTGACGTCATTTCCGTAAGAAACGTTACCGACAGGCACAGCCCCAGCATCATCACAAAAACTGGCGCATTGGCGAGGCTGGAAAGCTGGTCGCCAATCAAAATATCAAGCCCGCTGGCGCGAAAACCGCTGGCGATGCAAATTCCGCCGGCAAAGAGCAAAAGCATCCCCCACGGAATATCTCCGGCGGACTTCCAATCAAGCAGGGCGCCGCCTTTGCCATCCGGCACAAGAAACATTAATATGACAGCAAATACAGCCACAGTGGAATCGCCCGCGGCCTCCATGCCGAGCGCGCCAGACCATCCGCCGAACGGTTCTGCGCGCGTAATCCACAATAGGATCGCAACGGCGAAGACCATCATCGTGCGCATCTCGTCTTTTCGCCAGGGGCCGGGATCTCGGAGCGCTGGCGCCGTAACGCCGCCAATGGAGCGCGTCAGCCACAATCCCATTATGGGCACGCCGATCGCGACAATGGGCAACCCGATCGCCATCCATCGGGCGAAGGAAAACTCTTCTCCTGTCGCTTGAAGGAAATTATCAGCGAATATCAGGTTAGGGGGCGTGCCAATCAACGTCGCCGTGCCGCCAAGTGAAGCAGCAAAGGCAATGCCGAGCAGCAGCGGCGTCGCCAGTTTCGGATTATCCGTGCGGGCGAGAATCGCCATCGCCATGGTCGCCAGCATCAGGGTCGTCGCCGTGTTGGAAATCCACATGGAAAGGATCGCGGCCGCCAGCATAAAACCGATGACCAATCGCCGTCCTGACGCACCCACGAGATTGATCATGTATAGGGCGAGGCGTTCATGGGCGCCGGATTTTTCCAGCGCTTTGGACAGCATGAACGATCCCATGAGCAGGATAATCACATAACTGCCTAGCGCCGCAGCAGCTTGACGCTGGTCGAGAACCCCGGCCAGCGGGAATAAAGCGAATGGGACCAGTGACGTTGCAGGGATAGGCAAGGCTTCGCTCACCCACCAGAACGCCGTCAGCGCGGTAATGGCGATCGTGGCGGTAATCTCACGCGGCAGGCCGCCAGTATGTGCGGCGGCGCCGGCGGCGGCGGCGAACAATAGCCCCAGAATGATTCTGACCGGTTTCATTGAAGCGCATTTGTCCGCGATTGGCGCCGCCTGTCCACCGTTCCTGTCAACTTCCGGCAACCGAACTGATTTTTTTCATGACGCGACCGGGGCTGGACCGCAGCCGTGGAGAGCGCTAGGGCCATCGTCAATATGATGACCGAGCCGGAATCTGATTTCGTTTATCGTCTTGCAACAGAGCAGGAATGGCGCGCCGCCCAGGAAACAGGACGCGTGCCGAAGCGCGATATTGATGAGCGAGATGGGTATTATCATCTCTCTACGAGGTCACAGTTACTGGAGACGGCGAATTTACACTTTGCCGGCGCGGCGGATTTGCTGGCGCTCAAAATGCCGCTTGCAGCGATAGCTGGGGATGTAAAATTTGAGCTTGCGCCCAAGCGGGGTGAAAAATTCCCGCATTTGTATGGCGATCTGAATGTCGGGCATGTTGCAGCTGCAATACGACTGAACAATGAAAAGGGCGGCTTTCAATTCGGTGATATATTATGAAGACGCCAATGGTCCTCGCCAATCTTGGCTCGAAAATCATGGGATTAGCCGACGGTGAGACTGCGCATCGCCTCACCGTTCGTATGCTGAAAGCCGGCTTCGGTCCTAAAAGAACCATCAGCACGCCTTGCTTGCAAATGCGTGTTGCCGGCATTGATTTTCCAAATCCTCTGGGGCTTGCCGCCGGGTTCGATAAAAACGCCGAAGCCTACGGCGCGTCGCTCGATCTGGGGTTCGGTTTTGTTGAAATCGGCGCTGTGACGCCGCGCCCGCAACCCGGTAATGACCGGCCGCGCGTTTTTCGATTGCGCGCCGACGCAGCCATAATCAACAGATATGGATTTAACAATGACGGCCTTGACATTGTCGCAGCCCGCTTGAAAGCGTCAAAGTGCGATGGCGTCATCGGCGCCAATCTCGGTGCGAACAAAGACAGCGAAGATCGCACGCAGGATTATGTTACCGGCGTCAAGGGACTTGCCGGGCTGGTCGATTTCTTCACGGTCAATATTTCGTCGCCAAACACGCCCGGTCTTCGCGCTTTGCAGGGCAGGGATGTGTTGGAAAACCTGATTCGCCGCGTCCACGCAGCGCGCGATGAATATGCGGCGGATACACCTGTATTTTTGAAAATCGCGCCAGATATTACCGACGAGGATAAGGCTGATATTGCTGAAACGGCCATGAAAACAGCATTACAAGGGTTAATTGTCTCAAACACGACGATAGAACGGCCAGGGACCCTGCAAAGTGAATGCGCGCATGAAGCCGGCGGGCTTTCCGGTGCGCCTTTATTTGCGCAATCGACTGCTCTGCTGCGCGAATTTTATGCGGAGATCGGCGGCGAGATACCGCTGATTGGCGTCGGCGGCATATCCTCTGCGCGCGACGCTTATGAAAAAATTCTGGCGGGCGCATCGCTGGTGCAGCTTTATACGGCGCTTGTCTATCAAGGGCCGTCCCTTCCGTACCGTATTCTGGCTGGATTGCAGGACTTCTTAAAATCGGACGGCCTGGATAAAATATCGGATGCCGTTGGCGCAGGCGCGCATTAAACTTTGAACGAATTTTGAATGCGCGGCAGCCACGCGCCAAGCGCCATCGCGCGCAATAAAAAGTAGACGGAAAACGCCGCCCATAGGCCGTGGTTACCGAAGAGGCTCGCAAGCCAAAGTGAACCCGGTAAAAAAACAATTGTGGAAATAATGATCGCGTCGCGCAATTCTCTGGAACGTGTGGCGCCGACAAAAATACCGTCAAGCTGAAATCCTGCGACGACGATAATGGGGCTGATCACAACCCACGGCATGAACGTATTTGCAGCCTCGCGGATCATTCCATCAGGGGTTAATAGTGTAATGATCGCGCCGCCTGCGAAACCATAAAGTGCGGAAAAAGCCGCCGCAGCAATGAGGGCGACAATGAAGGTTCGGCGTACGGCGCTTGTATAGCGGCTTTCCGCGCGTGTTTTATCTCGGGCGCCGAGCGCGCGGCCGACGAGTGATTCAGCGGCGATAGCGGTACCGTCGAGCGCGAGGCCGGTAAAAAGAAAAAGCTGTAATAGCACCTGATTAGCCGCCAGCGTGACATCGCCAAAAGCGCCGCCGCGTTGTACAAACCAGGAGAATGAAAATGCGAGCAATAGCGTTCGTACAAAAATATCGAAATTGACGGTAATGGTCCGCCTCAAGCGGGAGAATCTAAAAAAGTCGCGCGGGCGCCAGTGATTTTTAATACCGCCGTGGCTTTTCATAATGAGCAAGATGAAAGCGGACACAACGAAAAATCCTGAAACTTCCGCAATCAGCGTTCCTGTTGCTACGCCTTCAGGGCCCCAACCCTGTTTAACAACAAACCAGTAATCCAGTGCGATGTTGAGTAATGTTATAAAAAGACTGGCCGCCATCATGTAATCCGTGCGTCCGCGTGCGGTCAGCCAGCCAAAGGCGGCGTAAGACGCCAGCGAAAAAGGCGCGCCCCAGATGCGAATGTTGAAATAGTCCCTACCGGACGCCAGCGTTTCGGCGCTCGCCTGCGAACCGGTCGATAAAAGCTCAAAAGCCAGCGCGCCGATGGGCCATTGTAAGATAATCAACGCCAGCCCGACGCCGCCGCCGATTGCTGCGCCGCGCACAAGCGCTGCGCGCGCCTCGATTTCATCTTCCGCGCCTATAGCCTGCGCAGCAAGCCCGGCGACGCTCATACGGATAAACCCGAATGTCCAGTAAGCGAGTGAAAAGATGACAGCGCCAAGACCAACGGCGGCGATATCCAGCGGCCTTGAAGATTGCCCCAGCGCCCAGACATCAATCGCGCCGAGCAGCGGCGTCACCGACGCTGCTACAGACGCGGGCCAGGCGAGGCGGAAAATCTCGCGGTAGGAGACAGCATGCGTGTTTACGGAAGAATGGGTCATAGGCAATTCATTCGTCGCCTATGCGGATTGGCGCAGTCTGTCGAGAGGGTGCACGCCCGTCTTATAACGCCCCGGCGCTTGTCATGGGCATGCAAATGGGATGACAATCCGTTTCATGGAGAGAAAAGACTGGACAAACTGGCAATCACCGCCGGGCGGAACCGGCAATGAGTTCGACAACGCCGAAATCGGCGCCCTTGCCCATCTTTATCGCGGCGAAGTGTATCGCTCGACGATCTGGCGCACGAGGCTTGATAATACGACGAACTGGTCTGTTGTTACGCTCGGCATCGCATTGTCGGTGACCTATGCCTCGCGCACAGCCTCGCCGTTGCCGCTGCTGCTTGTCGGCATTCTGATCTCGATGTTTCTTATTCTTGAAGCCCGCCGCTACCGTTACTTCAATGTCTGGCGAGCGCGTTGCCGTTGGATTGAAACTAATTTTTACGCCCCGATGCTGTTTCGCTCCACCCGGCCTGAGCCCGGCGAGTGGCAGGATATTCTGGGTAAGGATTATATGACGCCGGAATATCACATTGGTTTCTGGCGTGCGATGGGGCGGCGATTGCGTCGCAACTACATGTGGATTTTTAGTTTCCAGGCCCTTGCCTATGTAGGTAAAGTCGTGATCGACCCCGAGCCCGTGGCGACGCTTTCAGAGTTTTTGACCCGCATGGCGGTTGGGCCGATTCCCGGAATTTTCATCTTCTGTTTTGGGGTTGTATTTCATGGCGGTTGGATCGCTCTCTCCGTCTGGACTTACCTCCTAGATAAGCGCAAGCATGCAAGAAAGGCCGGCGTCGGCGGCATGGGCTAATCGTCCGATATTAGTTCCAGTAACATTCCGCCGTTCGCCGGCGTGATCCTCCGATAAAAACAGGAAGGGCGGTTAGTGTGGCAGGCGGGGCCGCTCTGGTCGACTATCAATTGAAGCGTGTCTTGGTCACAATCGGTTCGCAACTCCTGCACCTTTTGCGTGTGGCCTGATGTTTCGCCCTTACGCCACAAAGCCTGTCGGGAACGGGACCAATACCAGGCGTCTCCGCTGGCGATTGTCTTCTCAAGCGCTTCTGCGTTCATATAGGCGAGCATTAATACCGCGCCTGTGGCCTGATCCGTCGTCACGACCGGAATCAGTCCGTCGGCGTTAAAGCGCGGCGCGAAATCGCGCGTTTCTTCAATGGCGTCATCGGACGATGAGGTGTTCCGGTCGGTCATGGCGCAAGTGTATCATTCTGAATTTTTAAAAGCAGCAGGAAATTGGCGAACTGTGTTATTGCTTCAACGGGCATGGACGGTTAGCAACGGCCCGGAGAAAATAGAGCCCTTACGATGCCGTTGACGATTTACGATACGCTGGCGCGTGAAAAGCGCGCTTTTGAGCCCGCCGATAAAAAACGCGTCACCATGTATGTCTGCGGGCCCACAGTTTATTCCTATGCACATATCGGCAATGCGCGGGCGGCTGTGGTCTTTGATCTTCTCTACCGGATGCTGCGTCATGAATATGGTGAAAATCATGTGGTATATGCGCGAAATATCACCGATATAGACGATAAAATCATCAAGGCTGCGCAGGAAACCGGTCAGTCGATCAATGAAATTACAGAAAAATTCGCAAAAATCTACCGGGACGATATGGGCGCGCTCGGCGTGTTATCGCCAACACTTGAACCTGAAGCGACGGGGCACGTCGCCGAAATGGTCGCCCTGATCGAGAAACTAATTGCGAAAAGCGCCGCCTATGTAGCTGACGGCCATGTGTTGTTCTCGGTCGATGCATTCGACAATTATGGCGCACTTTCCGGCGTGGACCGGGACGAGATGATTGCCGGCGCGCGGGTCGAGGTTGCGCCTTACAAAAAAAGCGCCGCTGATTTCGTGTTGTGGAAGCCATCGAGCGATGACGAACCCGGCTGGGACAGCCCCTGGGGGCGTGGCCGGCCAGGCTGGCACACAGAGTGCTCAGTGATGATTGACGCAAAGCTTGGCCGAATGATCGATATTCACGGCGGCGGACAGGATCTGCGCTTTCCACACCATGAAAATGAAATCGCACAGTCAGCCTGCGCACATGACGGCGCTCCGCTTGCACGCTATTGGATGCATAACGGGTTCCTCCGTATGGGCAGCGACAAGATGTCGAAATCTCTCGGCAATGTCGTGCTGGCCCATGATCTTTTGAAAGATTGGCATGGGGAAGTTATTCGGTGGGCGCTATTGTCCGCTCATTATCGCCAGCCGTTGGAGTGGACTGACGCACTGTTACAGCAATCGAAAAAACAGCTTGATCGGTTTTATCGCTTGCTCGATGAAATCGAATTCTCCGACCAGATGGACCCGCCGCCGGACAGCATCGTGCTGGCGCTTTGCGACGACCTTAATACGCCTGAGGCGTATGCAGGGCTGCACGAATTGCGCGATATCGCCGGCCAGATGGAAGGGCGCGCGCGTATCGCTGCCATCGCCAAATTGCGCAACGCTGGCCGGCTCATGGGATTTTTTCACGCAAAGCCATCGCAATGGTTTAGGGGCGCCGATTCTGATGCGATTGATGAAGCGGTAATTGACGCGTTACTGAAAGAGCGCAGTGACGCGCGCAACTCAAAAAACTTCGCGCGCGCCGATGAAATCCGGGATCAATTGGCTGCGCAAGGGATCATTATTGAGGATGGCCCTCAAGGCGCATCCTGGCGGCGGGAGTAATTTTTTCATGCGCTTAATAGAGGCTGTATTTCCCGCCGACAAAGAAGACGCCGCGCGCAAAGCCGTCGAGGAGAGCGACCCAACCCACTATCGTTTCTCTGAAAGAGACGATGGCGACTGCATGGTGTTGCGTGCTTTTTTTATTCGCCATGGCGCACAGGACCTGGTGGATAAACTTCAGGAAATTTGTGAGTCCGGTAAGGATTGGCGCATCCTGGTGCTTCCCGTTGAAGCGACAGCCCCGCAGCCGGAGGACGAAGAAGAAGAACAGGAAGAAGCAAAGCGGCAGGAAAAGCGGGCGTTGCGCGAAGAAATTTATGACGACGTAGCAAAGGGTGCTGGATTAAGTTCTGATTTTTTTGTCCTGACCGCCGCCTCAAGCGTCGTGGCGGCGCTTGGTCTCCATGCTGATAATGTGGCGGCTGTGATCGGTGCGATGGTCATCGCGCCGCTGCTGGGGCCAATATTGGCGATATCCCTGGGCGTGGCGTTGGGGGATTATAAACTCTTATTGCGCGCAAGCCGCAACGCCGCCGCCGGTCTGGCGCTGGGTTTTGCGACCGCAGCGGCTATGGGACTTTTATTGGGCGTAAACACAGATAGTTATGAACTCATGAGCCGTACAGTCGCTGGCCTTGATTCAGTGGTGCTCGCCCTGGCGGCGGGTGTCGCCGCAGCGTTGTCGATTGTTGCAGGAATCTCAGCGGCGCTCGTCGGCGTTATGGTGGCGGTTGCGCTATTGCCGCCAGCGGCCGCCGCAGGAATTTTTCTCGGCGCAGGAGAATTCAGTTACCTTGCACGCGCTCTTTTGCTACTCACCGTTAATGTCGTTTGTATCATGATCGCCGCGCAGGGCGTTTATTTTTACAAGGGCGTTCGTCCGCGCACATGGTTTGAGAAAAAGCAGGCGGGAAGAGCGCAGAAAATAAACGTTGCGGTATTGCTGACGCTTTTAATGATGCTGGTAGGCGTTATCATTTTCGCACCGGTCGGCACTATGCCGGAAGTGGAAGACTTGATCAGCGGTGAATTACCCGCTGAATGAAGTATCTGAAGCAGCCAGCCGATAAGTCACCGGCCGGCAGCAACAAAAACGCATTTCGTTTATTTTATGCGTTCAAGGCAGCGATAAGGTCGCCAAGCGCGTCTTCGAATGCGCTGAGTTCCGCGCGCAAAAAAGATATCACTTCCTGTGTTTCGGAATATTCTTCCGGGCTTATGCTTGACCGCATGCCTGTTAGTTCTTCCTGCGCGCGGTTCAATTCGGCCCGCACTTGCGCGAATGCGCTTTCCGCGGTTTCCGATACAGAATTACCTGCTTCGCTGAGCGCAACCGCGAGAATGCTGCTCGCCTGATCAGATTTTTCCGCCTCGGCGCGGGCGTCCGCGATTTCAGTAATCGCATCGCGGATATCGTCGCGGGCGTCGGCAAACTCTTTGCTCATTTCCGCAATATCGTCCGCATCCATTTCAATCAGAGCTTGCAGAAAATCTTCGTCGCCGAAATCGAGATTGACGCTGTCGACGACGATACTATTTAGGTCGCCGGCCATGGCTGCAGGCGCGGCGGACAAAGCGGCGATGGCGCCGCTGGCGATCAGCGCGACTTTGAGCTTTTTTAACAAGCCGGTTGTATTGTTGTAGATTGTCATTTTGTTCCCTTTTCTTTTTCACTTTTTATCCTCGACAGAAGTCAGTGGTGCGAGGATTTGGGCCGCGGTATGCCTCTATTGTCGGCTTTTCTGTGTTGATGGCGCCGCAACGTTGTGCGGATGAGAGTGTCGCCTGCGTCGCTCGGAAACAAGCGGACTTGCGGCGAAGCGTTTTTCAAAGTCGGTGAATGATCGCGCTTTCGTGAACCGCGCGCTTATCAGGGCGTCCTTTAATGTGCCGGATGCGCGCTTACCTGAAACGCAATCATGTACAATAGAGCGCTCGCTGTGGCGGGCTAAAACGCCCGGGCGGCATCGTGGGGTATCGTCTGGCAAGGAGGATAATAATGATAACAATCCGGAAAAACATTGATCGCGGCCAGGCTAATCATGGCTGGCTGGATGCGCGCCATACATTCTCTTTCGCAAATTATTACCATCCTGACCATATGGGTTTCCGGTCGCTGCGCGTCATGAATGAGGATCGCATTAATCCGGGCGCGGGGTTTCCGACCCATCCGCACGATAATATGGAGATCATCACTTACGTAATTGAGGGATCGCTGGCGCATAAGGATTCTACAGGCGGCGGCGGCGTTATCACGCCCGGCGTGGTTCAATACATGTCCGCCGGTTCGGGCGTTACGCATTCTGAAGTGAATGCGTCGGCAACTGAGCCTTTGCACCTCTATCAGATCTGGATCACGCCGAACGTGCGCGGCGGCGCGCCGCGTTACGAGGAGCGCAAGATCTCCAATGCCGCCGATGGCGAATTGGCGTTGATTGCATCGAGCGACGGGCGTGACGGTTCGTTTCAAATCAGGCAGGATGCGGATCTCTTTGCCGCGCGCGTTAAAGAGGGTGACAATGTACGCCACACATTTGCGCCCGGGCGCGCCGGGTGGCTGCAAATCGCGCGGGGCGGCGTTGAGTTGCCAGAAGGATCGATCATGCAGGCGGGCGACGGCGCCAAAATCGAGAATATGAGCGCAATTTCACTCAAAGCGCTTTCAGACGCGGAAATATTGCTGTTTGATTTAGCCTGAAAAGGCGCCAAATAGCTTTCATGTTAAGTGACTTATATACTGATGGCGTTCTGGACGCGGCGGCGGCGATCCCGCCGGCGCGTCGTCTTGACGCGCCGCAGGCAAGCGCGACAAAAGTCAGCCGTGTATGCGGTTCTGAGGTTACTGTCGATCTTTCGTTGGACGAGGGCGCGGTTAGCGAATTCGCGATGGAAGCGAAAGCCTGCGCCTTGGGCCAAGCTTCAGCCTCTATTCTCGCGCGAAACATTTTCGGCGCACAGGCTGATGACCTGTTCACATTGCGTGATGAGATGCGCGCAATGTTAAAAGATGGCGGAACACCGCCAGGGGGGGAGCGATGGCGCGATCTTGCTATGCTGGCGCCGATACGCGAATTTCCGCAACGTCATGCGTCTACACTGCTCGTATTTGAAGCTGTCTGCGCTTGCCTCAATGAAATTAGAAGCGCTTCGGACAACGCCTGACAATTCGCCGCATCGGCGCGACATCCCACAAACGTAACGCGATTGTCATCTTCTGATGGCTTGAGAAACGCGGTTGGATCGCCATTTTCAAAGGGACGAAGCGGCCCGGTTTCTCTCTCCCCCGCCTCATGGGCCGCTTTCAGCGCCTCGTGCTCTTTCCCCCAGAGTGCGGGGCGCATTTATTGGAGACGCGCTTAAGCCGCTGCTTCCTGTGCGTCTGAGGCGTCGGCGCTTTCGTTAGCTTCGCGCTGAACCCATTCTTTGAAAGCTTTAACAGTCGCAGAAGATGACTTGGAGGGTGGGTGCACTACGTAATAGGAAAACTCCGTAGGCGTCGTAAGGTCGAATGGAATGACGAGCCGCGCCGCCTCCAGGTCGGCCAGCGCCAGCGCGGATTTTGCCAGCGCGACGCCCTTGCCGGCGACCGCGGCTTCGATGACCAGGCTTGACTGGTTGAACTTCAGGCCGCGTTCGCCCTCTTTATGGCAGACGCCGGCCGCCTTCAGCCACATCGGCCAGGTCGGACATCCCGGGTCTTTTTCGGAGCTGGAATCGTGCAAAAGCGTGTGCTGTTTCAAATCGTCCGGTTTTTTCAGTGGATTGTCCCCGGTCAGCAACTGGGGACTGCATACGGGAACAATTTTCTCCGCCATTAAATGCTCGGTTACAAGCCCGCTATAATTCCCAGCCCCATAGCGAATGGCGATGTCTACATCATCAACAGCGAAATCAACGACATTCATGTCCGCTGAGACCCAAACATCGATTTCCGGGTGCAATTCCTGAAACCGATCAAGGCGCGGCACCAGCCATTTCGATGCGAATGAGGGGGCGACGGATACGGTCAAACGTCCGGCGTCGCCTTTTTTCGCGAGAATTTGGCCGGCTTCCGCCAGTTTGTCGAAACCCTCGCGCAGAATGGGCAGGCTGGCCTGGGCTTCATCCGTCAGGAGAAGCGCCCTTTTGTGGCGGCGGAATACCGGCGTTTGCAGGAAATCCTCCAAAGCCTTGATCTGCTGGCTGACGGCGCCGGGCGTCACATGCAATTCATCTGCAGCTTTAGTGAAACTTAAATGCCTTGCAGCGGCTTCAAAGACGCGTAATGCGTTGAGTGGCGGTATTTGCTTCATTTTCTCAAACCAAAATCATCAGCGTGACCTGTATACAGATAGATTTGCTAAATGCGCAAGCGCGCATGGAAATCACCATGACGTGATTAATATGATGAGATCTTCTAAATAATAGAATTTTCGCGGAAATTGCTGCAACGCCAAGAAATACTAATAAATCGCTCAGAAATAATCGATTGAGCTGAAATTCCAGCCTCACTAGGTTCCGATACGTAAAAACCTTTAAGACGCACTAAGCGCATATCTTATTATTGCTTTAGAAAAACTAAATGAAAAGATTTCCAGTACATATCAGCCTGCAACAACGGCGCGTCGTGATTATCGGCGGCGGCGCCGAGGCGCTGGCGAAGGCGCGTCTTATGTTGGCCGCGGAAGCGGACCTTACGCTCATTGCGCCCAAAATTGCACCGGCGACGCGCGCGGCGCTTGAGGGGAGCGTTCGCCTGATTGAACGCGAGCCAGCTTACGGCGACTTTCGCTCAGCGGTGATTGTATTCATCGCGGGTCTAGACCGTGAGGCGGCCCGGCGCTGGGTTGATGCAGCGCGTGCAGCGAGCGCATTGGTCAATGTTGTGGATGAACCCTCCCTGTGCCAGTTCACCACGCCGTCTATTGTCGATCGCGGCCGTGTGACGATCTCGATCTCTACAGATGGCGCTGCGCCAGTACTCGGCAGAAAACTGCGCGCCGACATCGAAGCCCTGGCGCCCCCGAGGCTCGGGGCGCTGGCTGAATTCGCCGACCTTTACCGTCCATCTGTCAAGGCGTGTATTCCGGCTGACCGTCGCCGTACATTCTGGGAGCGATTCTTTGATGGCCCCATCGCGGCCCGCGTGCTTGCTGGCGATGAAACGGGAACGCACGAAGAGATGATCGCTTTGCTCAACCGTCCGCAAACGAATGAAACAAAGGGCGTTGTTCACATTGTTGGTGCTGGGCCAGGTGATCCCGATTTGCTTACAGTCAAGGCATTGCGTCTGCTGCAGCAGGCTGACGTTATTCTTTATGACCGCCTCGTCAGTGAAGAAATTCTGTCGCTCGCTCGCCGTGACGCCGAGCGATTTTATGTTGGCAAAGCGAAATCCAATCACGCTGTGCCGCAGGAGGAAATTGAATCGCGCATGATTGACCATGCGCGTCAGGGAAAAATGGTTGTTCGCCTGAAAGGCGGCGACCCGTTCATATTCGGTCGCGGGGGTGAGGAGCTTGAAGCGCTCCAAAACGCTAACATCCCCGTTTTCGCTACGCCCGGCGTCACCGCTGCGACCGGATGCGCCGCCGCCGCCAATATGGCGCTCACTCATCGCGATTTCGCCCAGGCCGTCACTTTTGTGACCGGTCACGCGAAGGGAGAGGCCGACCCCGCCCTGGATTGGTCGGCGCTGGCGGCGCTCAAAAATACGCTCGTCGTTTATATGGGTGTGACAAAGGCCGGAAAAATTGCCCGAAACCTTATCGCGCATGGGCGAGCGCCCTCTACGCCGGTAGCCGTAATTGAAAATGGCAGCCGCGCAAATCAGAAAATCTTGAAAGGCGCGCTCAGCGAACTTCCGGCGCTGATTGATGCGGGCGGAATTCAAGGACCGGCGCTGCTCGTCATTGGCGAAGTCGCAGCGCTTGCCGATGGCGAAACGCTGCTCTCCATTGCAGACAGAAAAGGACTTGCGGCATGAAAATTGTCACCGCAAACAGGCTTGACGACGGCGCCGTCGTTTATCTCAGCGAAGAAAATATCTGGACAGTTTCACAATCCGGCGCTGCGAAGTTCGCCATTGAGCAGACAGCGGACGCCCTTGCTACGGCGCAGTCTCGCGTCACGGAAATCGCTGACGCGTATCTCGTTTCAGTCGATCCAGCGACTGGCGCTCTGACCGGACGTGAAACATTGCGCGAAACAATTCGCCGCGACGGTCCGACTATCCGGAGGGATCTAAACAGTATTGAGCCCGCACATGTATAGATATGATGAATTCGACGCAACGATGGTCGCCGAACGTGTTGTGCAGTTTCGGGGACAGGTGGCGCGCCGGCTATCCGGAGAGTTGAACGAAGACCAGTTCAAACCGCTGCGCCTCATGAACGGGCTATATCTGCAACTGCACGCTTACATGCTGCGCGTAGCAATTCCGTACGGCACGTTGTCGTCAACACAAATGCGCAAGCTTGCTCATGTGGCGCGCAAATATGACAAAGGTTACGGTCATTTTACGACGCGCCAGAATATTCAGTATAACTGGCCTGCGTTGGTTGATGTGCCGGATATTCTCGACGATCTGGCGGATGCAGAAATGCATGCCATCCAGACGTCTGGCAATTGCATTCGAAACGTTACATCTGACCAATATGCCGGTGCGGCTGCTGATGAGACGGAGGACCCCCGCCCCTATGCGGAAATGATTCGTCAGTGGTCGACATTTCATCCGGAATTTTCATTTCTGCCGCGCAAGTTCAAGATCGCTGTAACAGCGGCGGATAATGACCGCGCCGCGGTGAAAGTGCATGATATTGGTCTGCGATTGTACAAAAATGAAAATGGCGAAACAGGTTTTGAGGTTGTCGTCGGCGGCGGGCTTGGCCGCACGCCCTATGTTGGTCATACAATCCGTAAATTTCTGCCGAAATCATATCTGCTGTCATATCTTGAAGCGATATTGCGGGTTTATAACCTGCAAGGGCGCAGGGATAATCTTTATAAGGCGCGCATTAAAATTCTCGTCAATTCCGAAGGGGTCGAAAACTTTGCGCGCCTCGTTGAAGATGAATGGGCGCAGATTAAAGACAGCGAGATTGATCTTCCCGGCGAGGAAATGAAACGCATATACGCATATTTTTCGCCGCCCGCTTTTGAAAAGCTGCCGGCGGAAAGCCAGGTGTTGGAACGCCGGAAAAAAGAAGATCCTGATTTTGCAAGGTGGGTGCGCATCAATGTCGCGCCCCACAAGACGCCAGGATATGCGATCGTCAATATTTCACTGAAGCCCATCGGCGGCGTACCCGGTGACATCACCGATGCGCAGATGGAAGCGGTCGCCGACATCGCCGATGAATTTTCTTTCGATGAAATTCGCGCCACGCATGAACAAAACCTTGTTCTGCCGCATGTAAAACAGGACGATCTGTTCGCCGTATGGCGAGCCTTAAACGAAGCCAATCTCGGTACCGCCAATATCGGACTGGTAAGCGACATTATAGCTTGCCCGGGACTCGATTACTGCGCGCTCGCCAATACGCGCTCGATCCCGATCGCGCAACGGATCGCGGAGCGCTTTTCCGACATCGATAGCCAGGAAGAGCTGGGCGAGTTAAAAATCAAGATTTCCGGCTGCATCAACGCCTGCGGTCACCATCATGTGGGCCATATCGGCATTCTTGGCGTCGATAAGAAAGGCGAAGAGTTTTACCAGGTGACGCTTGGCGGCTCCGGCGCAGAAGACGCATCGCTCGGCGAAATCGCGGGGCGGGGTCTTTCATCCGACGAAGTCGTCGACGCCGTTGAAAAACTCATCGGCGTTTATCGAAATAAACGTCAGGACAATGAACGATTTCTCGATACCTATCGCCGCCTTGGCGCGGAACCTTTTAAGGAGGCTCTTTATGACGCTGCTTAAACTCAATCGCGACCGGTTGACGCCGTCTCTTGAAGAGCCGCTGGTTGAAGTCTCGCTTGAGGACTGGCGTGATAATCCGCAAATTCATGCGGATGCGACAGCCTTGATTATCGGCAACGATGCGCCGCTCAGCGACATAAAGTGTGATCTGAACGGCTTCGGCGTGATCATTCTCAATTTTCCGGGGTTCAAAGACGGGCGCGCCTACACACAAGCGCGACTGTTGCGGGAGCGTTACAAATATACAGGCGAAATCCGCGCGCGCGGTGAAATTCTGCGCGATCAACTTTTATTCATGGTTCGCTGCGGCGTAAACGCGTTTGAATTTGCAAGCGAAGATGTCGCTGGCGCTAACGGCGCCTTACGCGAATTGTCTTTCGCCTACCAGCCTGCGGCGGATAACGCTGCGCCGGTCTGGCGCAGACGGCTGGCGCGCGCGGCGGCTGCGTAAGGAGAATGTCGTGAGCATCTCCGCTGCAGCCAGCAAACATGCAACGACGCCGCAATCGATCGCCAATGACGATCGGGAATTGCGGGCGCGGCGGCTTGCCATGAAACATTCCGGCGAGGACGCGCTGGAAATCTTGCGGATCGCAATCAAGGATGAGTTTCTCGGCCGTATCGCGCTCGTCTCATCATTCGGCGCGGAGTCGGCGGCGCTGCTGCATCTTGTGGCCGCGATAGATAAATCAACGCCCGTGATTTTTCTGGAAACCGGCAAGCACTTTGCGCAGACGCTGAGTTATCGCAAGAAGTTGGCCGAGCGGCTTGGACTGAGCGATGTGCGCGACATCCGGCCTGACGAGACTTCGCTAAACGCGCGCGATCCCTCGGGCGATCTGTGGAAACGCGATGCCGACGCCTGCTGCACAATGCGCAAAGTAGAACCTTTAATGTCGGCGCTTGGCGGTTTCGACGCCTGGATAACGGGCCGCAAACAATTTCACGGCGGCGGACGTATTAACTTGCCTGCATTCGAAGCGGCGCCGGCGCATATCAAAGTGAATCCGCTCATTCGCTGGACAAAATCGGATATAGAGTCGTTTTACGCGGAGCACGATCTGCCGGCGCATCCGTTGACGGCGCAAGGATACCCCTCAATCGGCTGCTGGCCTTGTACCCACCCGGCCGCATCGGGCGATGATATTCGCGCGGGGCGCTGGCGCGGCGCGGCTAAAACCGAATGCGGCATACATGGGCGGTAGCATCATCGGTCTTTAGGCGGCCTTTTGCAGAAATTTCTGAATCGCACGCCACGCAGCCGGTTCCGTCAGCATCGGCGCGTGGCCGACATTCGGTACTTCCGTATATTCAAACGACGGGTGGACGGCGCGCATTTTCTCGATGATTTCAGGCGATAAGAGATCACTGATCTCACCGCGAACAACCAGCGTGGGTGTGCCGTTCAGGCTTTCCCATGCCGGCCAAAGATCCGGCGCCGGGCCGACTTCCGTCAGCGCCCTGCCGATGTTCGGGTCGTAATCCAGCACCCAACGCCCATCGTCTTTTTTGCGGTAAGTGCGTTTGGCGAACGCGATCCAGAATGCGTCATCCATGCCTGGAAAGGCGACTTCATTGATTTCTTTTATGCGCGCGGCCGCTTCCTCGAGAGTTGCCGCAGGGCGATTGTCGCCGCCTACATATCCGCCTATGCGCGATAACCCTTCCGGCGCTAATTCAGGACCTACATCATTAATCACGGCGGCGCTTACGCGCGCTTGAGCGATGGCGTTCACAAGCATGGTCACGATCCCGCCCAGCGATGTGCCGAGAAATATGGCCTGTTCCAGGTTAATCGTATCGAGAACATGCAATATGTCGTCGCGATAGGTAAGCGGGTGATAATTGAGATAATCCGCATCATAGTCGGAATCAGCGCGTCCGCGTAAGGTGACGGCGATAACATCGCGGCCTGTTTTTGCGATCTTCGGCGCCAGATCTTCAAAATCGCGCGCGTTCCGGGTCAGGCCTGGTATACAAAGCACGGGTGTTTTCGAACCGCCGGCGTAGCGCCGGGCCCGCAAGACGATTTTGTCCGGCGCTGAAGTCTCAATTAAATCGAACGAGGTCATTTACAAAATTCGGTCAGGTGTTCGGGGATAACTTCAATAGACGGCTGGCTGACATTTGGCGAGCGGGTCTGCGGCGCCGACCCGCCGATGAAAGCGGCATTGACGCTGGTTTTTCAGCCTACAAGAAGATGGGGACTGCGTCTTTCGAAATGGTCACACTAGCTCACCCATGTTGCGGATTGCTAAGTCTGATGGGAATTGAAATAAACTTCTATTGGTGTGGTTTGCTAAACTTTCGTATTTTTCCACGACTTTCTGCTAATTATGTAAATAATTTAGCATAAAATAGTCAAACCCTATTGGGCAAATTACTCGCGACGCAAGCTTTTATCGGAATGTCGGAGATAGAGGGCGCGATACGAACGCGCACCCTATAGCGCGGGTCGACCCAACCAACACCCGCCACCATCCTTTGTAAACGCAATATTTACCAGTCTTAACAAAGAGTAAACTAAGCAAATTCAGCATGTTGCTAATATGCTACGCTCCCGAAACCAAAATACTTCGCAGTGTCTTCCTTTATTGACCATAAACCAAGCCGGAAGATAAGAAACCGGTAATGCAAGGCGTAAAATTGCGCCTTCAGGCCGCCCTAGCAGGGCGGGACTGCGCGCCCGAAAAAAAAGGGGGGGCGTCGTCGTTAGTTTAAAAACCGGAGGGTTAGATGCATAAAAAAATACGTTCTCGCGCCATGATGGGCGCAGCTGCGGTGGCGATAGCCCCCGCCGCCTTTTTGGCGACGGCGGCTCCCGCAGCAGCTCAAGATGACGCCGCCGATGACGTGGTTATCGTTACCGGTACGCGTCTTATGACAAATCCGAACTTGTCTTCGGCGCAACCGGTTCTCAGCGTCACGGACGAGGAAGTTGATATCCGCGGCGCCGTCCGAATTGAGGATTTCATCAACGTTCTGCCGCAATTGTCGGCTGGGCAAACAACAGAGGTTTCGAACGGCGCATCGGGTACGGCGCAACTTGACCTTCGCGGCATCGGTCCGATCCGTACGCTGGTGCTGATCGACGGACGCCGGCTGCCATACGGCGACTCTGCGACTTCAGCGCCAAACGTCGACCTTATCCCAACGCAATTGGTTGAGCGTGTCGACATTCTGACCGGCGGCGCGTCGGCTGTTTACGGCTCAGACGCTGTTGCTGGTGTTGCGAACTTCATCCTGAAAAGAGACTTTGAAGGTATTGAGCTCGATGTTCTTGGCGGTATCAATCAGGCTGGCAATGGCATTGAGTTCCTTGACAACATTGCTTTGGCTGGCGGCCAGCCTGTTGCGCCTGGCAGCTGGGACGGCGAATCGCTGAACCTTGCCCTGACGATGGGTGCGAATACGTCTGATGGTCGCGGCAACGTCACCCTTTTCACCTCCTATGAGACTGTTGAAGCGATTACGCAGGACAACCGTTCGGTTTCCGCATGTGCAATGGGCACAGGCACGGGCGCAGGAACGTTCTCGGGCTTTGGTTGCGTTGGTTCCGGCAACTTCCGTCTCTTTGGCGGCACTGGCGGCGACGCTTTTCAGCAGGAAGACGGTACAATTACGACCTACCAGGGCGGCCCGGCCGAAACCTACAACTTCGGTCCGCTGAATTACTTCCAGCGTCCTTCCGAGCGCTTCCAGGTTTATGCACGCGGCCATTACGAGCTGGCTGACAATCTCGAGGCTTTCGCCGATTTCGGCTACGTTCAGAACAACTCTGACGCGCAGATTGCGCCATCCGCGACTTTCGGCGGCTGGTCGATCAATTGCGACAATCCCTTGCTGCAAACGCCGGGACTTAATCTCGCAACAGATATTTACGAATGTTCGGCGGCGGATATCGCCAACGGCACCATTATCGGCGATTTGATGGACGAGATGGGCAACTTCGACGGAGACGACGCGCCTGTCACAGCGTCTCACCGGAACGTTGAAGGCGGACCGCGTAATTCCGAACTGGACAATGACGCATTGCGGATTGTCACCGGTCTTCGCGGCGATCTTGGCGGCTGGGCTTGGGAAGCTTTCTTCCAGTATTCCAAGACCTCAGATGTTGATATTTCAACTAACGACTTCCTTATTGACCAGGCGCAAAACGCACTCTTGGTTGAATCGGACGGTATGGGCGGCGTTCAGTGTATCAGCGCAGCGGCGCGGGCTAACGGATGCGTTCCCTACAACATCTGGCAGCGCGGCCCGAATGGCGAAAGCCTCGTTAGCCAAGCGGCGTTGAATTACATTCAGGGTGTCGGCATTACTACGGGTGAAACGCAGCAAATCGTCACCGGCGGTAACATACAGACCGACCTTGGCGAATATGGCTGGACTATGCCCTGGACGGATGCTGGCGTTGGCTTCCTGGCGGGTATCGAATGGCGCAAAGATAGCTTGAACGCACAGCCGGACCAGATCAGCCAGCGTGCAGATGGCGGCTTCACCGGCGTTGGGGGCCCAACCTTGCCGGTCGCAGGCTCGCTTGAAGCGCTTGAACTCTATACCGAGTTGCAGGTACCGCTTATCACCGAGCGGCCGCTTTTCGAAGAGTTGACCTTCAGCGGCCAGTACCGTTTCTCGGATTACAAGGCCGCCGGGAATAACACGACGAACAGCTTCAACACACATGCTTTCGGTCTCATGCTGAACTGGGTGCCTGTTGAAGACATCAGGCTTCGCGGCCAGTTCCAGCGCGCCGTGCGTGCGCCGAACGTCATCGAGTTGTACACCGGCATCGCAACCGGGCTGCCGGATCTCGATCCTGCTGGCACGAACACGAACGGCATTCAGTTGTTTGACCCGTGCTCTTCCGATGCGCCGATTCGCAGCCTCGCTGATTGTATGAACACAGGCGTGACGTCTGGGCAATACGGATCGATTTCCGACGTGCTGGCGGGTCAGACCCAGTCCATCACGGGCGGCAATACAGCTCTTAGCCCGGAAACATCAGACACGTGGACTGGCGGCGTGCTCTTTACGCCAAGCACCGTTCCGGGTCTTTCGGTCAGTATCGACTACTTCAACATTTCTGTTGACGATTACATCAGCCCAGGTATTGCAGCCCAGACTATTCTGAATAACTGTCTGGATTCTGGCGATCCGACCTTCTGTGATCTGATCATGCGCGGTCCTGGCGGCACGTTGCGTGCTGGTATCGTTACGACTTCTGGTTTTGACGCACGTAACCTCAACATTGCGTCGCTAAAAACCTCAGGCGTTGACTTCCAGGCCCGTTACTCAATGGATCTTGCTGATGTGGGCGTTGGCGAGATGGGCTCTCTCGGCTTTGATTACGCTTCGACATATCTCATTTCGAAGGATTTCACGCCGTTCCCTGGCGGTAATCCGATTGAGTGTGCGGGAAATGTCGGCAACGACTGTAAGGGCACTACCGTTGCTGTTAATCCGACATACAGCCATCGTCTCCTGACTACATGGAGAACGCCGGCGAACATCGATCTGAGCGTGACCTGGCGCTATATGACGTCCGTAGATAATACGGCCGCTTCAGCTGTTGAGCCTGGCTTCGCCTCTTATAGCTATATCGACCTTGCAGCGAATATGCAGGTGACGGAGAGCGTCAATCTCCGCGCTGGCGTGAACAACGTTCTGGATAGTGATCCTCCGCTGTTTACAGCTGCTGGTACGGGCACAGGTAACGGCAACACCTTCCCTGGCACGTATGATATCGGCCGCTTCCTTTTCCTTGGCGCGAACTTCCGCTTCTAAGCAGAACGCCATTAAGGAAAGTATTAGCTGCGGGCCCTTCGGGGCCCGCAGTTTTTTTTAAATATTATCGTGCGTCAGCCTTCATGATTTTCGGAACGCTTCGAGATAGGCGTTTACGCTATTTGACAATTATTGTTGAATAGGGCTCGGTAGGTTTCGAAGTCATATTGGGATAAACGCGATGGGCGTGAAGATAATAACGGCGCTGATTGGGCTGGCGTGGGCGACGAGCGTGTTTGGCGTAAGTGATAGCGCGCAAGCTCAAAATCTGAACGAAATTCTTGAGTGCCGCTCGATCCCTATGGAATCGGAGCGATTGAGTTGTTTTGATAAAACAACAGATGCAGCGGCCCAAGCAATCGCATCTTCTGCGGCGGAAAACGATGGCGGGAGTCAAGCGCCCGCGCGCATGGCCTCTAATGGTGCGCTGACACCTGAAAAGTCGTTCGGCGCCGAGGATATGGTTCAGCAGCGTGCGGAAGAGGAGCAAACGCCCAAATCGCTGCGCGCGCGGCTTGTCGGGCTGGGGTTTACGCAAGCCGGCCGATACATCATCACATTGGATAACGGACAGGTTTGGCGGCAGATCGCAGGTGATACGGATAATCTTCGCCTTCCAAACGCTACCGGCGACGGCGTTCCGATCATAATCAGGAAGGGCATGTTTGGTTCGCATCTGCTGCGGCCGGCATCGTCTAAAAGAACAATCCGGGTAGAGCGGATAAAGTAGCCCTGAATTTTACGTAGACTTGTTTGTCCATCCGCAATGGTGTGATGGAGTTGCTGTACTGTGGCGTTCAGCTCCAAAGCAACTGTGAATCCAGAATTTCATAGAGAGCCTGTTAAGATTCGCCGTTATTGATTTCGCCTTGCTGGGGGTTTGGCGGATCGATAACGTGATAAGCAATGGTCGATAAAATAACTAGAAATGATGCGGAAAGCTGGAGTGCTTATTGGGCCGGCGCTGAAGCCGCGAATCAGTCTCTGTCTGGCGGCGTCAGGGGCGAGGCTCTCGATCGTTTCTGGGCGTCGTTTTTCACCAACCGCCTGAAAGACGGGCCTCGTACAATGATTGAGCTCGCCTGCGGGGCTGCGCCGGTCTCGGCAAACGCCTTGAAAATAACTAAAGCTTCAGGCTTTGCGCTCACTATTCATTGTACTGACTACTCGCCGGCGGCAGTTCGCGGCGTGAGCGTCATTGCAAATATTTCAGGGTTTGTCGCTGACGCTTGCACTCTCCCTCTGCCTTCTGAGGTCTATGACTTCGCCGTCACTCAATTTGGCCTGGAATACGCCGGCTTCGCTGCATTTGACGAAGTCGCCCGGATTTTACGGCCAGAAGGCGTATTTGCAGCTGTCATTCATTTAAAAGGCGGCGGCATTGAGGACGAATGCGCCGCCAATCTCAATATTATTTTGAAAACGCAGAAGATCGGCTTGTTGCCTCGCGCGAGAGAGGTTTTTAAGACTGGTTTTGCCGTGTTAGCCGGTCGCGCGCCGCGGGAAAAGCTATTGGAAGCTGATAAAGCCTTTGCGCCAACCGTCCAAGCAGCAAAATCCCTTATTGCTGAAAGCCCCGCCAGTAGCGCACGCGCCTTTCTGCTACGGCTCTATTCCGATCTTGGTCATATGTATCGGCGCATAGGGGCATACGCGCCAGACGATATCGAGGCGTGGATCGGGAGCGGTGAGTTTGAATTAAAAGCCTACGAACACCGCATGTCGTCCATGATATCGGCAGCCCAGTCAGAAGACGATATGAAGGCGCTTATCGATCGTTTGCGCGCCGCGGGCCTGAACGTGACCGCACCGGAAATTCTGCATCTTGGCGTGCCTTTAAAACCTGCAGCATGGGCTTTAATTGCGGAAAAGCCAGCTTAAGGCGTAAAAATGAGTCGCGCTAAAATCGCTCTAATGCGTCAACCGGCGCGAAGAAGAGAAGCGCTAGTTTAGCGCCTCTTCACCTGTTAATACGGCCGCCGCGGCATGAACAGTTGCTGCAATGCGTAGCGCCGATTGCACCTGTTCGGCGGATAGCCCGCCTTTGCGCACGACTTTTTCATGGGCATCAAGGCACATGCCGCATCCGTTAATAGCAGAAACGGCAAGAGACCAGAGTTCAAAATCGACCTTATCGACCCCGGGGTTGCCAATGACGTTCATGCGCAACTTGGCCGGCATGGAGGCGTAATCTTTTGCGGACATCAAATGCGTAGAGCGATAATAAACGTTGTTCATGCCCATGATGGCGGCGGCGGCCTTGGCCGCTGTGACAGCTTCAGGCGAAAGCTTTCCGTCTATTTCAGCTGCCATGGCTTTGATTACGGCTGCGTTGCCGGAAGCGAGCGCGGACGCTAAAAACGCGCCCCATTTTTGCTGATCGCTGAGGCTGGTTTCAGAAGCCAGCGTGCCAAGGTTCAGCCGTATGTCTTTGGCGTAGTCGGGAATTTGATCACGAAGCGCGTCAATACTCATAATTAGCTCCTTTCATCAATTTATATAGGGATAAAAAAAGAGCGCGACGATTCTATCATGACCGCGCGCGCTCTCCATCATAGATTGCCTTACAGCGTGTCGCCGCCAACCGGACGGTTGCAAGGGCATAGTTCATCCGTTTGCAGACCGTCAAGAATGCGCAGGGTTTCCTGCGGATTGCGGCCGACATTCAATCCATTTACAGCCACATGTTGTATAACGCCATGCGGATCAACAAGGTAGGTTGCGCGCAAAGCAACGCCTTCCGGCGCACGTATGCCAAGCCCGTCAATTAACGAGCCTGTCGTATCAGCGAACTGCCAGGCGGGGTGCTTGTCAAGATCGGGATGATCGCGACGCCACGCCAGTTTACAGAACTCATTGTCCGAGCTGCCGCCCAACACGATAGCATCACGATCTTCGAATTCCTTGGCGAGACGGCCAAACTCAGCAATTTCTGTAGGGCAAACGAAGGTAAAATCCTTCGGATAAAAATAGATGACTTTCCATTTGCCGGAAAAACTGTCTTGCGTGATTTCCTCGAAAGCAGATTCGCCACTTTCCTCATGGGCGTTGAAGCCGGGTTTGACGCCTACAACGGAAAATTCGGGAAGTTTATCACCGACGCCTAACATGCATTTTCTCCTTTAAATCTATATGTGCGTTTGTCTAACCCATCGGGTGTGACGCATACATAGCGCTCTTGGAAAATTAATCAAATAGATTATATTTCTAAAAAATATCGAATATTTCGATCTTAAAAGGTGGTTAAATATGACGCCCTTGCCGACTTTGCGCCAGCTACAGTTCTTTATGGCCCTTGTGCGCCGGGAATCTTTCTCAAAGGCGGCCGAGGACTGCTTGGTGTCGCAATCGACGCTGTCCTCAGCAATAAAGGAAATGGAAGGGCTGATGGATCAGCAGCTTGTTGATCGCTCCACCCGGGCGTTTGCACTGACGCCGGCGGGGGAGGAGGTCGCATCGCGCGCGCCGGCCCTGCTTGCCGGCGCAGAAGACCTTGTACGCGCCGCCAGTTGCAGAAACCTGCTGGAGGGCGCTTTTACCCTCGGGGTTATTCCAACAATTGCGCCTTTCATGTTGCCCCGGATTGCAAAGGCGCTAAACAAGGCTTTTCCCAAACTGCGGTTATATTTGCGTGAAGACCTTACTGCGACACTTGCGGAAAGGCTGGCCGCAGGTTTGATAGACGCCGCTATTCTCGCCTTTCCTTATGATCTGCCGGGCATTGATTCCATCGAAATCGGTGACGATCAGTTCTGGTTTGCTTGCGCCGCCAGTCATCCGCTCGCGCACAAGAAGAGTTTAAAGCGCGGTGATATCAGGGGGTGTGAATTGCTGTTGCTTGAAGATGGGCATTGTCTGCGTGAACACGCCATTGATGCTTGCGAATTGCGCGACCGGGATGCAACGGCCTCCTTTGGCGGCACAAGTCTGTTTACATTGGCGGAGATGACGAAATCGGGTCTGGGGGCAACCCTGCTGCCAGATATGGCGGTAAAGGCCGGCTTGGCGACGCGAGCGGGGTTGAAAGTAATACCCTTCGCAAAGCCAGTCCCTTCACGCAAGATTGGCGTCGCATGGCGCAGAGGCTCGGGGCGCCGGGAAGAGGCGATCTCGCTTGCTGAAACGATCAAAAGCGCGGTCTATTAACGCGTTTCTACTGTCGTTTGGTGTGAATCTGACGCTTTGTCGGCGTTCTTGATGGCGGCAATTTCGCCATTATCAGACATCATGATTGCGATAGGGCGGGTTGTGCGGAATTGCGACAATACAATCATTACCGAAACTGTGATCGGAACACTCAGCAACAGGCCGGCAAAACCCCATAGCGATCCCCAAACTCCAAGTGAAAACAAAACAACCAGCGGGCTCAAATTTAATGTGCGGCCCACAATGCGGGGCTCAACACCGTTTGACATTATCTGTTCAGCGCCGATCAGGCTGACAGCGGCGATGGCGGCCATTCTGACGCCCCCGCCGTCTGGTTGCACCAGGCTAAGCAGGACCGGAAGGGTTATCGCTGACGCGGCCCCAAAAATAGGAATGTAGTTTAAGACGAAAATCAGCAATGCCCAGAAGCCGGCGAACTGAACCCCGATAATCAGCATAATGATGTAACTGATGCTTGCCGTGACGAGGTTGGACATGGTTTTCACGGTAATATATTGGCGGACCATAACGCCAATATCGTTTATCGTTTCATTGATAGCGGCCCGTTGACCAGCATCTGAGCCAAGAAGGCTTATCTTTTTAAAGATGCGGCTGCGCTCGATCAGCATGAATATCAAATATAGAAAAACGGTGATAAAAGTTAGAAAGTTAGAGGTGATTGAGCGCAAACTGCCCGCTGCCTGGGACAAGAGCGGACGGATCAGGTCCAGCGCAGATTGTTGGATCTGATTAACGCCGCCGAGTAGTTCTGGCGGCACAAAATCAATTGTTCTGAAAAATGAAATCGCATCATTAGCGAGTCCGCGCAGGCGTTGCTCATAGCTCGGCCATGCCTCAAGTAAGGTTTCAACATTTGACCGTATGATCTCAACGAAAAGAACGAGCCCGGCGCCAATTAACAGAAATGCGAACAGGTAGCCTAGCCAGTCCGGCATATATCGGCCGACAACCGGTATTCGCCGGACATTTTCCTTGAGGGTAAAAATCAGAAAACATAAAAAAACCGCGACGATAAAAGGAATTAGTACGCCGCGGCCGATATAAGCGATGAAGCCAATGAGCACGGCAACGGCGAGACCGTAGAATGTCTTGGCCATACCGTGCCTTTCCGCCCTTGTCATCGGTTTCTCCTTTAAACCTTCGCATAGGCCGATTTGCGATTTCACGCCAGCGCTGGAAAAACCGCCGCCGTAAAGTTTTATCCGATTTGCGTACTGCTTTCGCCATGCAATCGCTCTATATGTGTATCTTTCGCATGAGTGGATAAGCGGGTCAGGTAGTGAAATCCTTTTCGTTCACCGGAGAGCAAATTGCGCGCATCATCGGCGCTGCGGCGGCGGATGAGCTTTCTGTTCGATTTAATCGGCATATTGATTTCCTGACGGCCGCCAGCTGGGTGTGGGGCAAGCCGTTGGGCCGGGACGGCATGGCGTTGAATGAGGAGGAAAGGCGGGCCTGCGCTCGTCGCGCCGCATCACTTTTCGGGTTGCCTGATGATTTTCTGAATAACGCGCCTGCAGGAGGGCTCGATGACTGGGCGCGAGCGATTGAGAGCGGAATTTCGGAAAAACTGACACATCTTTCTTTCAAACCCGCCACGCGTAAAAAAGACGACGCGCTTTCTCACAATGCGGATTTGATTTTTCAGGATGCGGCGGCAGCGGCTAATATCCTTTACGGGCGCCGCCGTCTCCTTTCTTTTGTCGCCCCGCATAGCTTGCTTGGATTGGAGCTGTCGGTGCTGGCCCCCAATCTTTTATCGCTCGATGCGGTGGATGCGCGCGGCATGACCCCGGATGCGCTGTCCAAAAACCTCCTGTTTGGCGATGTCCTGATCGCGACGCCCACCTTGTGGCGGTATATGATGCAGGAAAAACTGACCGCGCCTGACAATACAATGGCGGTCACGTTTGGAGAGCCGATGTCGCGGGAATTGGCGGCGGAAATGCGCAACAGCGGATTTGGCGTATTGAGAGAGTTTTACGGTTCGACTGAAACCGGCTTGATCGCTTGGCGGGATTCACCCGGCGAGCCTTTTGCGCTGTTCGATCACTGGAGGCGGGAGGGTGATAATCTGATGCGTATTCGGCCGGACAGCTCAACGCTGAATGTCGAACCGATGGATGGTCTGGATTGGAAAAACGACCGCAGTTTTATGCTGTCAGGACGAAAAGACGGCGCCATCCAGATCGGCGCCGTCAACGTATTTCCTGATGCGATAGCCGAGGCGATGCAGGGCCATGAACATATAGATAGTTGTGAAATTGTTGTCGGTCGCCGGAGCGACGGCGCCAGCCGGCTTGTGGCGCACATTGTGTTGAAGAACAGCACGTTGCCAAATGAGAAAACGGCGCGCGCAATAGACGGCTGGTGCCGTGCAAACCTTCGGCAGCAGGAACGTCCGCATATTTATAATTTTGAAATTAAAAGGGCGGCGCGCAGCGCCGCCTCTGATTAATTTTCGCCGTCGCTCTGTGCGAGGCTTGAAGCCTGACTGAATTTGTTCTGGACTTGCGCTGCAACGCTGCTGAATGAAGTATCGTCGTCGCCTACCGTTACCGTGGCTTCACAATTCGTAGTGCAATTATACGTCGTACGGGCTGAGCCGCGATGCACGGTCAGCATGTCGGCGCTAGGCGTGCGAACGCGGATCGTCAGGTTTTTTACGGCTTCGCCCGCCTCATTAAAGACGAAAATGTTGGTAAGCCCGGGCGCTTTACCAAATAACAAGACATTTGAATTGTCCTGAACAGTCACATCGGCAATGGCCGGGTTGCCGACAACAATGCTTTGCGCTGGATTCTCAAGCTTATATGGGCGAACTTGATCCATTGTCAGCCAGATCTGTTCGGCGGCGGCGACTTGCGTCGTCCCGATAAAGAGAGCAGCGGTTAGAAAAATCCTGCGCATGGGGGCATCCTTGCTGAGTTCGAATTTTCTTTACCTTATGCGGCAGGTGTCAAAGAAAGCTTAAGGGAACGCAGCGTATTTCCGCTAACATTATTATTTGTGCCGTGAAATTTTACCGTGCCTTAAATCCACGCTGTTACTAAGGCTGTTACTGGTGGAGTGCGCAATGTCTGCTGTCCCTGTCGAAACTGAATCTACAGAAATAAACGAATTGCAGCTACTCGGGTCTATAGCGCCGTTTAGGGGCTTGCCTGACGCAGTTCTGTCGCTGCTCTACGAGCATAGCGAGCGGCGCGCCTATAGCGCAGGCCAAACGGTCTTTTCGCTAGGTCAATATGATGGCGCAGAATTTGTCGTTGTGCTGGATGGGGCGCTGCGCATTTCCATTGCTGACGGCGGCTCCGGCGCCATGACGATTGATGACGTCAACGCCGGTCAGGCATTCGGGCTGGAATTTGCAATGGCTGAACCTGATCCTGCCGGATTTCAGCAATTGGGGGCCACGGCGGCGGTGGATTGCGATCTGATTTTCATAGATGCGGCGGAATTCAAATCTCTGGCTGGCGGGCGTCCGTCATTAATGCGCAATATCGCCATTTATCTCGCAGGGCAACTTTCCGAGAGCAAGATGCGCACGGACGCTGCGCAAGCCGCACCGATGCAGCGAGTTTACGTCGCTCTTCTGAAAAGTATTGAGCGGGATGCGCTAACAGGGCAGTGGAAAATTAACCGTATGCCCAAGCATCGGGAGCTTGCCGACCAGGCCGGCGTCGACGAATCAATAGCCGCCGGCGCGGTCGCCTCGCTTATACAGGACGGCGTTGCGCAACGCGAATACCCCGGTCTCATCATCAATGATATGGGGCAGCTAAACCGTCTGGCGAGCTAGAGTTAACCGCTGTTAACCATAATACGTATACAGATAAAAAATATACTTCGTTCAAGCTTTTTTTACATATCAAGGCGATGA
Source organism: Hyphococcus sp. (assembly GCF_965228385.1). GTDB lineage: Bacteria > Pseudomonadota > Alphaproteobacteria > Caulobacterales > Parvularculaceae > Hyphococcus. The sequence continues at coordinate 3,559,358 of NZ_OZ245810.1, forward strand.
TGCCCCCAGTCTGAAGAATTTACTATTCTTCGGCGGTGCAAGTGAAGAGTAAGCAGGAGTCGACAAATGAAAACTCTTATCAAGCGTTTTAAAGACGATGAAAGCGGTGCAACGGCTATTGAATATGGCCTGATCGCCGCTCTTATCGCGGTTGCGATTATCGCTGCCGTGAAAACTCTCGGCGGCACCTTGAACGATACGTTCACGGAAATCGACGACGAGTTGAACAGCTAATCGCCTCACGGCGTAACTGCGCCGCTGAAGCTATATGCTACGGAAAAGGAGGCCTTTCGGTCTCCTTTTTTGTTTATGTCTAACGAAACATTAAGACCGTAAGCCTTAAGTTCATCCCGTGTTTCCCGGAGATCACGGCGTGATTGCATATTTATTGTTGTCTGTATTCCCAGCCGCCCTTTTGATAGCGGCGGCGAACGACATTTACGAATTCAAGATTCCTAACTGGATTTCGCTGGTGTTGGTGGGCGTCTATCCGGCGGCCGGCCTCGCTGTCGGCGCTGGCGCTGACATCCTCATGGAAGGGGCTTTGATCGGCGCCGCCGCCCTAGCAATCGGATTTGGACTGTTTGCTGCGAAAATTATTGGCGGCGGGGATGCGAAACTGCTGGCCGCCACAACCCCGTGGCTTGGCCTCGGAAGTCTGGGCGTCTTTTTGTTCAATACCGCCCTCGCGGGTTTGGTGCTGGCGCTCGCCATGCGGATGTTTCGAAAGCTTCCCATTTTGCCGGTTTATGCGCATGCGCCGTGGTTAATTCGCCTGCATGAGCGGAAAAAAGACCTGCCTTACGCAGTCGCTATTGCAGCCGGCGGACTCATTAGTTTTTCGCAAACGCCTTACTTCCAATTGGTCATTGGCGGTTAACAAAGGCGGTTAACACAGTTTTGAGGAGTTTCGCTCACCATAAGAACCACAATGTGCTGAGTGAAAGCGTAATAGACAGGCAGGATGATCATGAACGTAAGTCGAATTGCAATTCTCGGTGTTGCGCTCGTCGCCGGCGCTGCGGCGTTTTTCCTGATGCTGGGCAACAAGCCTGAGATATCGCCTGTTCAGATCGTTGAGCCTGTGCGCGAGGAAACTGTTCGCGTACTTATTTCAACGAAAGATATTCAGCGCGGCCAGCGATTGACGCTGGAAGACACTAATTGGGTTGCATGGCCCAAAAAAGCTGTGCAGCCGACATTTATTACGGATGAGAACTCTGGCGCGCGTGAAGAATTGGAAAGCGCCGTTGCGCGTTCGCTGATTGTTACTGGCGAACCAATCGTCAATGCAAAAGTCGTGCGGGCGGGGTCTTCCGGGTTGATGGCGGCGATATTGGCGCCTGGAATGCGGGCGGTTACGCTGCGCGTATCGCCCGAAACATCCTCAGGCGGATTTATATTACCTGGTGACCAGGTTGATATATTATTTGCTGCTGGCGGACGCGGAAACAGAGGCGGCGGAAACGGCGCGCGGACGATTTTTGAAAATGTTCGCGTTCTCGCGGTGAATACAATTTACTCCGAAAACACAGAGACAGCGCATATCGACGGCGCCAACGTCACGCTCGAATTGTCGCCGCTTGATGCGGAAGCATTTGTTACAGCGCGTGACGGCGGAACGTTGAGTTTGGTTCTGCGCAGCATTTTCAAACCAGAGAATGAATTGCAGGCGAGTGAGCGGCGTTCATCAAATGTAAGTGTGATCAGATATGGACGTTCGTAGAAACAAGATTGGGCAGGGGCTTGTCATGTCATTCCTCGATATAGTGAAAAAATCCATCCGGCCGATTGTGGTCGCCGTTGCGGGTGTTTCTGCGGTTTCGTTGAGTACGCCTTCCATGGCGCAGACAGGCGCGTATCCTGTTAAAATCGATGTCGGCGGCGAAAGCGAAGTTTCAAGAAGCATCATTCTTCCTTTAAACAAGGCGGCGATCGTTGAACTACCGAGAGACGCTGCCGATGTGCTTGTCTCACAGCCGACTGTTGTCGATGCGGTCGTGCGTTCGCCGCGTCGGGTCTATTTGCTTGGCCTTACGACCGGACACACCAACGCCTATTTCTTTGATGGGCGCGGCCGTCAAATCCTCAACCTCGAAATTCAGGTTGAGCGAGATATGGATGCGCTGAGTGAACTTTTTGAACGCATCATGCCTGATGCGCGCATTGAAGTTGAATCGGTCAACGACAATGTCGTATTGCGCGGCCTTGCACAATCTGCGAGCGAGGCGGCGAACGCTTCGGATCTTGCCGGGCGTTTTGTAGGAAATCCTGAGCAAGTTATCAATCTGATTTCCATCCGCGACCCTGATCAGGTTATGCTGAAAGTGCGTGTCGTGGAAATGCAACGGCAATTGCTGAAGCAGCTTGGCGTTTCTGTCAGCGGTTCGGTGCCGATTTCAAATTCCGCGTTCACGTTCGCTGCTGCAAATAGCGTTGCGACCAACGGCGGTATTGGCCTTGGCGGCTCGCGTCCTAATCCAGGCGGTACGCTGCAGGATCTTCAGGCGTCATTTCAGGCGTTTGAGTCTAACGGTCTTGTGAGAGTCTTGGCTGAGCCAAACCTGACAGCGATCTCTGGCGAGTCTGCGCGGTTTCTGGCGGGCGGCGAGTTTCCGGTTCCCGTTGGTCAGGATGACGGCGTTATTTCTATCGAGTTTAAAGAGTTCGGCGTCGGCTTAGGGTTTACGCCGCTGGTGCTGAGTAAAGGCCGGATTAATCTCAAAGTGTCCACCGAAGTCAGTGAAATCACGACGGAGAATGCTTTCTTCGTGCCTGGCGTTACTACGGTCGACGACAGCGGCAATCTTATAACGACAGCCGGCCTATCTATTCCGGGCCTTTCTGTGCGCCGTGCAAATACGGTTGTAGAGCTTCCATCTGGCGGCAGCCTCGTCATGGCCGGTATGTTACAGGAAGACATGCGCTCCACTGTAGAAGGCGTCCCGGGTGTGAAAGATGTGCCCGTTCTCGGTCAGCTCTTCCGTAGTCGGAATTATACGAATAACGAGACTGAACTTGTGATTATCGTAACGCCGTATCTCGTGACGCCTACACATGAATCGAACTTGCTTGATCCATCTGAAGGATTTGTCGCGGCGAGTGACGCGCAAACCATCTTATTCGGCAAAATCGTTTCGACTTACGGCCTTGCGGGCGCCGGCGTGAAAGAATCGTCGCTACAGGGCCCAATGGGTTTCATTCTAGATTGATAGGAAAGACGTTATGACTGTTAATTTTTACAAGGCTGCGCTTCTTTCCGCTGTATCTTTAGCGGCGTCGGCCTGCTCCGGCGGCTTGTTCAATGGTCCAGAGCAAGCGCTTTCGGTCGGCGAACAGCATCCTATTTCGGTTGATAACCAGGTAGTGACGCTGACAATCGCCACTGACGCAACGACAAGCGATTTATCGAATGTAGACCGGGCGCGTTTGCGGGCGTTTGCGGATTCATACCTGAATAACGGTCATGGCCCGCTTACCGTGACGGGCCCATCGGGCGCAGGAAACGACAGTGACGGTCATGAGGCGTCGGCGGATATTCGTCAGGCGCTCAATGATTCCGGTGTTCCATGGTCGGCCATACACGGCGCTACATACCGGACAGGCGATGCGGCTAATGAAATAATTTTGTCGTTTACGCGCTATGTTGCAACGGCGAGTCCTTGCGGTATCTGGAAGGGTGTTCGCGAAAGCCAATACAGAAACGTCCGTACACCAAATATGGGGTGTGCGACGATGAATAACTACGCGGCTATGATCGCCGATCCGCATGATCTGATTGCGCCGGCGGATAGTGATCCGCGTGACGCAGAGATGGCGGTTCGTGGGATCACACTCTATCGTGAAGGTCAGATTACAGCCTCTGAGATTGACGGAAACATCAACGCGGAAGCGTCTAGTCAATAATTTGGCGTGCTTTCCTGCGGGAGGCTCGAGGGAGAAGAAGATGAAAAACGCTGCTGAAACGACTTATCAGCCGGCCGAAGATGAAGAAGGCGTCGCTGACGGCGCCGCCAGTCTCGGCGCTGATGGAGGTCCGGTTGCAAATGTGCAAAAACCGGCCACTGACGATTTTGGCGATGAGGCATTCTCGGAAGAAGACGAAGCCTGGCTGAACGAAGAGCTTTCGGACGAAGAATTAGCCGCTCTCGGGGAAGAGGATTTCGGCGATGAATTTTTTGACGACGAAGCTTTCGCTGACGAGGCTACAGGCTTGGAAGAGAGTGAATCGTTAGATGAGGCTGCGTCGGACGATGAAGGATTTGACGCGTCTGAATTTTCTGCGGCTGATCTTGAAGAGATCGAAGCGGCGTTCAACGAAACGGGCGCAAGCTCGGTTAGCGCCGATGATGAACTTGGCGTAGCAGAAGCATTTGATGACGCCGCGCTGGAAAATGACAAGGCTCCGGAAGCGAGCGGGCCTGCAGTAGAAGGCGTCGCAGGTGGCGCAGCAGACAACGCTGGCGAACACGCGGAAGCTCTTTCCCAGGGCGCATTAGTCGCTGCGGCTTCCAGCGGGGCGGGCGCGCTTGAAGAACATGATTATGGCGGCGCAGTTTCAGACATAAGAGACGAAGACATCGATCATCGTCCGGTGCCGCGGATTTCCATCCATGCCTTCTGCGAAACACCTGAAACAACCGGGTTGCTGGAAAAAGCGTCCGTAGACCGGCGTTTGTCAAAGGCCCACCTGACCATTCATATGGGCGGCGTTGCAAAAGCCATTGATCATTTCCAGACAGCGGGCACGCCCAACCTGATTATTCTGGAAACGCTTGCCGGCGGAGCCGAAATTTTCGCCAAGCTCGGCGAGTTGGCGGAGGTTTGCGACCCTTCAACAAAAGTTGTGATCATCGGCAAGGTCAATGATATTATTCTTTACCGGGAGTTGATCAAGCAGGGTGTCAGCGAATACATCGTTCGGCCGAATTCGCCGTTACAGATTATAAAGACTGTTGCGGATCTGTATGTAGACCCGTCAGCGCCGCCGATCGGTAAAACCATGGCGTTTGTCGGCGCACGCGGAGGCGTCGGATCGTCAACCGTGGCGCACAATGTGGGTTGGTGCACAGCCGAAGAGTTTAAAAGCGATACTGTTATTCTCGACCTTGATCTGCCGTTTGGAACGACTAGCCTCGATTTCGATCAGGAGGCGTCAGCCGGACTGGTTGAAGCGCTTAGCTCTCCGGAGCGGCTGGATGACGTTCTGCTGGACCGTCTTTTACAAAAGCACACCGACCGTTTGAGTCTGTTTACAGCGCCCTCAATGCTGGATCGTGACTTCGATCTTGACGACCAGGCGTTTGAAACTGTGCTGGATGTTGTGCGTGGCGCGGCGCCGACAATTGTCGTTGATGTGCCGCATATGTGGACGACGTGGTCAAAACGCATCCTGATGACGGCGGATGAAATCGTGATCACGGCGACGCCTGATCTTGCCTCATTCCGGAATACGAAAAACCTGATCGATATTCTCGGCGCTGCGAGACCGAACGACGCTTCACCGACGCTGATTATCAATCAGTTCGATGCGAAAACATCGGCGGTCCAGCCGGATCAGTTTGCCGAACATGTGGGGCTAAAGCCTTCGCAGGTTCTTCAATGGGACCCGCAGCTCTTTGGCACGGCGGCGACAAATGCTTCACCGATCTTAGAAGTCGGCGGCAAAACAAAAACAGCACAAGCGTTGCGCGAACTTTCCAGTCAACTGCTTGGCCGCGCGGAGCCCAATATTGCCCGGCCCAAGTTTAGCCTGGCTGGTATGTTTAAAAAGAAACGGTAAGGTGATTAATGTTCGGACGCAGAACGGCTCCACTTGAAGCGCCGGCGGCTAAATCTGCAGCAGTCGCCAAAAAACCGGCGCCAGCGGCTAGTAAGCCTGCGCCCAAACCAGCGCCGAAGCCAAGCAAACCGGAATCCAAAGCGTCCAGCCCGCCGCCGGCCCCGCCGCGGGTTGCAACGCCGTCTGCCAAAGCGCCCGATAAGGTGGAAATCGGCGGACGCTCCGATGAATATTTCCAGACCAAGACGACGATATTCAACGCGCTGATCGACACGATCGATCTGTCGCAGCTTGCGCAGCTCGATACTGAAGCCGCGGCGGAAGAAATTCGCGACATTGTCAACGAAATTATCTCTATCAAGAATGTACAGATGTCCATTGCGGAGCAGGAAGCGCTTTTGCAGGACATTTGTAATGACGTTCTGGGGTATGGGCCTCTGGAGCCGTTGCTGGCGCGCGACGATATCGCCGACATCATGGTCAACGGCGCATCGCGGGTCTTTATCGAAGTCGGTGGTAAGATTCAGCTCACTAATGTGCGGTTTCGCGACAATGCGCAGTTGATGAATATCTGCCAGCGTATCGTAAGTCAGGTCGGCCGCCGTGTTGATGAAGCCAGCCCGATTTGCGACGCGCGTTTGCCCGATGGTTCGCGTGTCAACGTGATCGCGCCGCCTCTGTCCATTGACGGCGCCGCGCTCACCATCCGTAAATTTAAAAAAGACAAGCTGCGCATTCAGGACCTTGTCAACTTCGGCTCGATTTCACCCGAAGGCGCCAAGGTTCTGGAAATCATCGGTCATTGCCGAATTAACACCTTGATTTCGGGCGGTACAGGTTCTGGTAAAACAACCTTGTTGAACTGTCTGACCGGGTTCATTGAGCATGATGAGCGCGTCATCACTTGCGAGGATGCGGCCGAGCTACAACTACAGCAGCCGCACGTCGTTCGCCTTGAAACGCGTCCGCCCAATCTTGAAGGGCAGGGTGAAGTAACGATGCGCGACCTCGTCAAGAACTGTCTTCGTATGCGTCCGGAACGGATTATCGTCGGCGAGGTTCGCGGCCCGGAAGCGTTCGATTTGCTTCAGGCCATGAACACTGGTCATGACGGATCCATGGGAACGCTTCACGCGAACAGTCCGCGCGAGGCTTTGCAGCGTATTGAATCCATGATCACGATGGGCGGCTATAATCTGCCTTCTAAAACGATCAAGGAAATGATTGTCGGATCTATCGACGTTATTGTTCAAGCGGCGCGTCTGCGCGACGGCTCACGCCGTATCACGCACGTAACAGAAGTTCTTGGCACTGAAGGCGACACGATCATCACACAAGATCTTTTCATCTACGACATGGAAGGTGAAGATGTCGATGGCAATATCGTCGGCAAACACAAATCAACGGGAATCGCGCGTCCCGCCTTTTGGGATCGCGCCCGATATTACGGAAAAGAAGCAGAACTGGCGGGCGCTCTAGACGCGGCCTCGGAGTAAACGGTCATGGATCAGCAGATCCTCATTGTTAGCGTTTTGGGACTGGTTGCATTTGGCGCGCTGGCGTTTGTGTTTTTGCAGCCGACCGAAAAGGATAAAGCCAACAAGCGCGTTTCATCTTTGAATACGGCGAAGGCTGTAAAGCGCGGCGGCGGGAACACCGAAGCGCAGAGCAAGGAACGGCGCAAGAAGCTGGCGGAATCGCTTGCCGCGCTCGACGATAAAACTAAAAATCTAAAAAAGAAACGCCGCCTGACGATGGAGCAAACGCTTGATCAGGCCGGCCTGCCGATTAAACCGAAACACTATTACATGGCCTCGGTCATCGCTGCATTGTTCTTTGGTTTTATTGGACTTATTTCCGGTCAAAAGCTCTGGATTACCGGCCTTTTGTTCCTCATTGGAGGGCTTGGTTTCCCGCGCTGGGTGATCAACTTCATGCGAACGCGCCGGCAAAAGAAGTTCGTACATGAATTCTCAAATGCGATTGACGTTATTGTGCGCGGTGTAAAATCCGGTTTGCCTGTCAATGAATGTTTGAAAATTATTGCTCGCGAAGCGCCGCGGCCGGTGTGCGACGAATTCCATATGCTCACCGAAGGTATTCGCGTCGGCTTGTCCATGGAGCAGGCGCTGGAGCGGATGTATGAGCGCATGCCGCTGCAGGAAGTTAATTTCTTCGGCATTGTGCTGATGATCCAGCAAAAAACCGGCGGTAACCTCGCTGAAGCGCTTGGCAACCTTTCAACAGTTTTGCGGTCGCGAAAGTTGATGGAAGGCAAGATTAAGGCGCTATCTGCGGAAGCGAAAGCGTCGGCCTATATTATCGGGTCTTTGCCATTTCTGGTCATGGGCTCGGTTCAGCTGTCATCGCCTGATTATCTGGACCCGTTGTTTTCAACCCGCATGGGTAATTTTATCCTGATTGGCGCCGGCATATGGATGTTGACCGGCATACTCGTCATGAAAAAAATGACGAAGATCAAAGTGTAGAGCGCAAACGATGGACGCTATTGTAAACGCCGTAACGGACCGCAATTTTCAAATTGCGCTGCTTGTGTCACTCGCATCGATTGCGACCCTGTATACCGTGCTTGAGCCGCTTCTGGTCAAGGATAAGCTCACGGAACGGATGAAGTCCGTCGGGAATTATCGTGACAATTTGCGTAAGCAACAGCGGGACGCGCTGGCTAAGAAGAAAAGTGTTAGCCTTAGAACAACCTCTCCCCAGGGCGCGTTAAAAGAGCTGGTTGAAAGCCTTAAACTTCTTGAAATTTTCGATGCAGATTCAGCGCGCAAAAAATTGATGATGGCTGGGTATCGCGGTCAGGGGCCGGTTTTTACGTTCATGGCGGCGCGACTGGGCCTTCCTTTCGTGATGGCGATCCTGGTCGGTGTCTATGTCTATCTGCTTGACGGTTTCGAGTTGGACAGTTTCGGCCGACTTCTGGCGACCATGGGCGGATTTTTTGGCGGATTCTATGTGCCCAATATCTACATTTCAAACGCGGTTTCCAAGCGCCAGCAGAAAATACAGGAAGCCTGGCCGGACGCGCTTGACCTTCTGCTGATCTGCGTTGAATCAGGAATGTCTATTGAAGCCGCGTTTCAGAAGGTTGGAGACGAAGTCGGCCCAAACTGCCCTGAGCTGGCTGAAGAACTGGGGCTGACAACCGCTGAGCTTTCGTATCTTCAAGAAAGAAAACAGGCCTATGTCAATCTCGCCACACGTACGGGGTTAGACTCAGTCAAGGGCGTTGTAACGGCGCTTGTCCAATCAGAAAAATACGGAACACCTCTCGGGCAGTCCTTGCGCGTTATGGCGAAAGAAAGTCGTGACATGCGCATGCAGGAAGCCGAGAAAAAGGCTGCGGCGTTGCCCCCGAAGCTCACCGTGCCCATGATCGGCTTTTTCCTGCCGGTGCTGTTCGCGGTAATTCTCGGCCCAGCGATCATGAGCGTTATGGGTATGGAATAAAGCTATTAAATTCATTTGAGCGAGTACAAAGCGGCGTTGTCATTCAGCGCCGTTTTTTGTCTAGTGGCGATCGATGATGATCGAGTTGCTGATTTTGCTGCTTGCGGCCGCTGCCGCCGCAATATTAGGCGGCGGACTTGGCGCGCTGGAGCGTGTGCATCCGCAGTGGATGCAAACCGAACTCCGGCACGCCATTATAGCCTTTGGCGGCGGTGCTCTGTTCTCCGCCGTCGCGCTCGTCTTGGTGCCAAAGGGCATGGCGCAGCAGCCGTCCTGGACGGCGCTGCTAAGTTTTGCTCTTGGCGCAATCGTTTTCATGAGTTGCGACCGATATTTCACGAACAAGGGAACGCCGCTCTCTCAATTGCTCGCCATGCTGCTGGATTTTGTGCCCGAGGCGATTGTTGTCGGTGCGGTAATCACGAGCAATTATTCCGAAGCGGTATTCCTTACAGTCGTTATCGCCGCCCAGAATTTTCCCGAAGCGTTTAACGCTTATCGTGAAATTACTCACGCTGGAAAAGGCGGCTTCATGCGTAAGCATGGCTTGCTGGTCATAACCATTGCCGCGCTATCAGGCGTTGGCTGGGGATTGTTCGGGCTTTTCGCTTTCGAAGCGGACAGTGCGTCATTGGGAACGCTGATGACGTTTTGCGCAGGCGGCATAGTCTATCTGATTTTTCGCGATGTGGCGCCGCAGGCGACGCTTGAGCGCCACTGGTATCCGTCTTTAGGCGCTGTGGCGGGGTTCATGGTGGGTATGGCCGGCCATGCGGTCGTTGGATAATCAGGGGCTGGTTTATTCTTCAGCCGAACTCGCGTTTTGGGGTGAATAACGCTCAAACCAGCCGAGAATATGTTCGACCTTCCCAATAAGCCGTGATGGGCGTCCGGCGATGCCATGGCTTGAGCCGGGAACACGAACGAGCGCCGTATCAACGCCGCGCAGCTTCAAGGCTTGGTAAAACTGCTCGGATTCAGAAATCGGCGTGCGGTAATCCTCTTCGCCGGTCAGCAACATTGTCGGCGTTGAAACGTTTCCCACAAGCGAAAGCGGCGAGCGTTCCCAATAATGTTCAAATTCCTCCCACGGCGCGCCAGGAAATTGATGCGTAATCTGATAGACATAAATATCGCCCGTGAGCACCTTGCTGGTCCAGTTGATGATCGGTTTTGCCGCGACGGCGGCCCGAAACCGGTCCGTCAGTCCCACGAGATATGCGGTTGATACGCCGCCGGCGGAGCCGCCCGTTACATAAAGTTCGTTTTCGGCGATGAAGCCTTTGGCGATCATGGCGTCGACGCCGGACATATGATCGGCGAAATCGTCCCGGCTAGGATATTTGTGCTGCAGGAGTAGACCGAATTCTTCACCATAAGAAGAACTGCCGCGATGGTTATCGTAAAAAACAACATAACCCTCGGCGGCGTAGCGCTGCACTTCGAGAGAGAAGTTTGGCCCATATGCAGCATGCGGGCCGCCGTGAATTTCGAGGATGAGCGGATATTTTTTCGCGGGATCGAAGTCCGGCGGCGTTACGTACCAGCCTTGGATTTCGACGCCGTCCAGTGAGGATTCATAAATGATCTCGTGAACCGCGCCGAGATCCGTGTCGCCAAGCGCATCCTCATTGAGTGTAGTCAATTGCCGCACGTTTCCGCGCGCTTTTAAGGCAACGTCCGCCGGCCTGTCAGGCGCGCCTTTCGTATAAGCGATGACGCCATTGCCGGAAACGGAAAAGTCGCCGCTGACATAAGGCCGGCCAAGCGTTGCGCCGCCAAGATTTTCAGCAACTGTCTGGTTTTGGCCGTTCAGTCTGGCGTATCCGACCTTGCGCTCGCCGCGATCATCATACAGATAATATACGCCGCGTCCCGCGGCGTCCCAGACAGGGCTTTCAACAGATCTGTCGAGATTGGGCGTAAGCGATCGCACCTCGCCGCCATCGCTATCCATTACAAACAGCCTGGCCGTGCGAAATGCGAGGCCATTATTGTCCGCGCCGACATAAGCGATCTGATTCCCGGACGGAGAAACCGCCGGCTCGCTCTCGGCGCCGGGTTTGGAGGTTATCCGGTTCAGCGCACCTTCAAGAGAGACGCTGTAAATATCGGCTTCAACCGTCTGCAGCTCCCATTCCGGATTGCGATTTGCAGAGAACACGATGGACTTTGAATCCGGCGTCCAGGAAAGCGGGCCTTGATGGTTGAAATCGCCATTCGTCAATCGTTTTGCTGAGCCGCCGTCGGCGGGAACAACAAAAATATGCGCATATGCCGGGTCCAGATATCCTTCGCCGTCAAACCTGTATCGCATCTCCTCGATATAGTTGAACGGTTCCGCCCAATCAGCGCCTTCGGGCTTTTTAGGAATCTTCGCAAAGGGTTTTTTGTCTTTTTTGTCGTTCATGACAAACGCGATCAGGCGCCCATCCGGCGACCACGCCAAATCGCTCGGCGCTTCGGTAAGGTTGGTGATGAGCGCGGAATCACCCGATGACATCCATTTCACGTAAAGTTGCGGTGATCCCTCTACTGATGAAATATATGCAATGCGCTCGCCGTCTGGCGACCATCGGGGGAGCGTATAATCGGCGCGACCGGACAGAAGCGGGCGATGATCGTCGCCATCGGCATCCACGAGCCAGATGTTGGACCGCGTTTTGTCGGTCATAATGTCGTTTGATCGGCGTGCATAAGCGACAGTGTCGCCGTCGGGGGAGATCTGCACGTCGCTGGCGTACTCTATATTGAAAACGTCAGCAGGCTGCAAAAAACGATTACCTAGCTGCGCGTCATCCGCAGGCTGGACTTGCGCATGAGCCGAAAGGCTCAGCAAAAGTGTCGAACAACAGAAAAGCCCTGACAGCCGCATCCCCATAATCCCGCTCCATTATCATGCGCATTTATTCACACGATATTATGTGAAAACTGGATTGGCGACCCGCATGCGTGATTTTTTACGCTGAGGGTTTTATGAAAAGGTGAATTATTCAGCGGCGATCTGGTCGAGCGCTTCATAAAGCGGCAACAGGCCTGCGGCGACCTTTTCACGGCTTGGCGCCGGCTGACCGAGGCGAGCGCGGTAAACCCAGAAATTTGTCAGGACTTTCTCGACAAAATCCCGGCTTTCGCGGTTGGGAATGCTCTCGATAAACAGAAGCGGATCTTCAATTTCGACATCGCGCTTCCAGCGGCGAAGATTTCCCGGTCCGCCATTATAGGCGGCGGCAAGGTGAAAAAGATCGCCGTCGACCGCCTTCGTAATAAGGTGGTCAACATAATTCTGGCCTAGCTCCATATTGAAGGCCGGATCATAAAGCCGTTCTTGCCCTGAACTGTAGCGTAGCGTGCGGTCGCCCGCGATATAGCTGGCTGTGCGCGGCATAAGCTGCATAAGACCGCGCGCGCCCACGCGGCTTGTTGCATCCGTTTTGAATTTAGATTCCTGACGCATTAATGCGTACAATAAAGCGCGATCTATCTTAAAGCCGCTTTGCGGCGCGAAGTCCGGCACGGGGAAAAGGCCTGCTTCGAATTCGCGGCCTTCGCTTGCAAGGGCGATATCTATTTGTGCCGCCGGCAAATTCAGCGCCGTGGCGATCGCAAGCAAATCCGCCGCACTCTCGTTGTCGATAGAGCCATTGGCCCAGCGCAATTCAACATCGGCCAGGGAGTGCTGTCCGGCTTCCACAAGCGCAACAGCGCGTTTGACACGCGGCTCATTCTCCACGAGATCGTCAAAATTATCTTGAGAGAGTGACGGGACCGTCCAGTTATAGTCGTGATCACGGCCAAGCTGCGCGAGCGAGAGCTGGCCATAAAATGTAAATGGGAAGGCGGCGGCAATTTCAAGATTCGGCGTGACCTCGGCCGGATGGCCGCCGGAAAGAGCCGTACGCGCCGCCCAGAATGCGGCTGCGGAGCGCAAAGAATCTTCCTGATACGGAACAGCCGCCATGGATGAAAAGTGATCGTAAGCGGCCGCGATATTCCCGTTGCGAAACTCAATCAGCCCGTTGATCCAAAGCGCCAGAACAGCGCTTTCACCATTACGCGCCGCAGAAGCTTTTGCCAGTTCTTCGGCGGTATCGACATATCCTTGGTAATATAGGCTCGCCGCGATCCACGAGCGCATGCGGTCGAACTGGCGTTCGGTAATTGCGCCGCGTTTGTGATGACTTTCAATTTCCCGCAGCGCTTCCACGGCGCGGGATTTATTCGATAGATACCGCACCCGGCCTTCAATCCGGCGCAATCGCGACCGGCCTGTCCGCTCATAATCTGCAATCAAATCAGGATGCAATTCTTTTTCTGGCGTTGACTTCCACTTCCGCGAGATTGGGCGTATTGGATTTGATTGGCCGGACGGACGGCGTTTGCGCGCCAGCGAGTAGATTTTATCCGCTTCCGGATGATCGGCGTAGTAGGACATCCAGCGTTTCAGTTCGCTGAATTGCGAACGGTATGCTGTCGGGTGCATGTAACGCTGATATTGCACATAACCGAGCAGTATGTCGTCATCCAGCGTTGCAATCTTCCGGTCAGCTTCGGCCCAATGTCCATTTTCCTGCAAGGCGAAAATTTCACGGTACAAGGATGCGTCGGATGCGCTCAGCACCTGAATGCGCGTTGCTTTTGGAATTTCGCTTTCTGTTGCGGCGGCGGGAGCTTGAACGCTCTGCGCATGCGCTGAAGACGCAACCAGCGCCGCCAATGCGAAAATAATCCGAAACGCCATATTCACACCTTCATTTGCCGTTCAGGGTCTATAGAGGCGCTTTTGCGCCGCTGCTGACAATATTTGGATTGGGATGAACCCCAACGCCCCGCACTTTACATCTAAGAATATTGTAATGTCGGTTAACGCTCCTTTAACCTCCGGGCGAGGTTTTGCAGGTCAGCCCAGGCGAGGCGCTTATTGGCCGGCTGGCGAAGCAGAAATGCCGGGTGAAAAACCGGAAGCGCCGGAATGCGCGCACCGCCTGCAGTTTCGATGTCGCGCCAGACGCCGCGCGCGCGCATGATGCCGGTGACGCCCAGTAATGCTTGCAGCGGCGCGCCGCCGGCGATCATCACTGCTTTCGGTTCGGTGATTTCGATGAGGCGGTCAACAAATGGTCGGCAGAGCGCCGTTTCCATGGCGGCGGGCGTCCGGTTGGCCGGTGGTCTCCAGAAAATCACGTTTGATATCAAAGTGTTGGCATCTCTTGACCGGTCAATCGCGGCCAGCATTTTGTCCAGTAGTTGTCCGGCGCGCCCGACAAATGGCTTGCCGGCCCGGTCTTCATCGCGGCCCGGCGCTTCGCCGATGACGAGCAGATCTGCTCCTGGAACACCGTCCGTGAAGACAGTATTTTTTGCTCCTGCTTTCAGCGGACAACCGTCAAAACTCCGAACTGCCTCGTTGAGCGCTTCAAATGTATCGCAGGCGGCGGCCAGTCTTTCGGCTGTTTTTATCGCTTCGTCGGTAGAGACCGTAGTTGAAGACGGCGCCGGCGGCTGGCGTCCCGGCGGCTCTTTTGTCTTGACGGTTTGCAATTTTGGCGCTGTGACGGCGGCTACGCCGGTCCAGGAATAAAAATCAGAAGGGCTGGGCGCCACAGCTTCGTCAACGCCCATTTCAGCGTACCAGCGCAACACTGCATGCGCGGCGTCCTGCTCATTGATCTCATCCATATATCGCCTATTAAACAGCACCCGGGCCGTAAACAGAAGTGGCGAGGAGGAGTTGGGCACCGTAATAAAGCGGCAATCCCCATAGCTTGTTGAAAAAATTCCGCGCCACAAACTGATCGCGCGCCACAGCGAGGTCGGACACCGCAAATCCAACGGCGCCCGCAACAACCATTGCAACGGCGCGATTGTCCGGTGGTGAAGCCAGGACGCTCGTCGCCGTCATGACGGCGATAATAGTGGAATATGCAGTCACCGGCCAGCGAAACCTCCCCAGATGCGGCCATAACCAGCCCAAAGCGAGCACAACGAAAACCGCCATTGCTATAGCGGCGGCGAAAAACAAAAAACCGGGCGATGCGCCGCCAGACAAGAATCCGGCGATATAGGCGGCGTGGCCGAGCGCGAACGCGCCCATGCCAGCGAGAAATGTTTTTTCACCGTCCGGTATCAGCAGGATATCGCCAGCGGCGCAAAGGAGGAGCGCCGCCAGCACCCATTGTCCGAAAACGCTGTCAGGCGCGCCGCTTGCGACCGCCACAAAAATGAAAGCGAGGGAAGCTGCGGGTTTGGCCCGCCAGCGCAATCGGGCATTGCCGCGATATTCCGCCCATATGAGTGCGCCGGTAAACACGAGGCAGGCCAGAATGAAACCGATTGTCGGCATATGCGTTGGTTTTCCTCGGTTTCGCCTGCGCTGCGGCGAGTGGCCCTGCCCAATATCATGGCTTTTTATCGCGATATTTGCCAGAAACGCGGCTGATATGAACACCAGCAACCGCCGAGAGGATTTTCAATGACGAACGACGCACCGGAACGCGAGGCAATGGAAATTGACGTGGTGATCGTCGGCGCCGGTCCCGCCGGGTTATCCGCAGCGATCCGCCTAAAACAGGTGGCTGCGGAAAAGGGAAGCGATCTGAATGTCGTCATCGTTGAAAAAGGCTCCGAAGTCGGCGCGCATATTCTGTCCGGGGCGGTGCTTGACCCTTCAGGTCTCGATGCGCTGTTGCCGGACTGGCGCGATATGCCGGGCGCGCCGGTTGAGACGCCTGTAACGTCTGAAAGCTTTCGGGTGCTGGGGCCCAGCGGCTCTGTTGGTTTGCCTGTATTCGCCATGCCGGGCATGGTCAAAAATCATGGCTGCTACATTGTTTCCATGGGCAACGTCTGCCGTTGGCTGGCGGAACATGCGGAAAGCCTCGGCGTTGAGATTTACCCCGGCATGGCGGCGTCGCAGTTACTCTATCGACAGGACGGTTCCGTGCGCGGCGTTGTCGTCGGTGAAATGGGTATCGGCAAGGATGGCGAGAAAAAAGATTCTTATGAACCCGGCATGGAGCTTGTCGGAAAATACGTTCTTTTCGCAGAGGGCGTGCGCGGCTCGCTTTCAAAACAACTAATTGAAAAATTCAGCTTGTCGGAGGAGCGCGATCCGCAAAAATACGGGATCGGCCTGAAAGAACTCTGGGAAGTTGCGCCGGAAAAAAGACGGCCCGGCCATGTTCAGCACACATTTGGCTGGCCGCTGAAAGACGACACCGGCGGCGGTTCCTTCTGTTATCATTACCATGACGGGACGGTGGCGCTCGGGTTTGTCGTCCACCTCAATTATAAAAATCCATATCTTTATCCGTATGGAGAGTTTCAGAAATTAAAAACGCATCCGGAAATCGCCTCGCTGCTGGAGGGTGGAAAACGCATCGCTTATGGCAGCCGCGCAATCACCGAAGGCGGTTATCAGTCCGTGCCAAAACTATCTTTTCCGGGCGGCGCCTTGATCGGCTGTGCGGCCGGCTTCGTCAATGTGCCGCGCATCAAAGGCAATCACAATGCGATGCTGACCGGCGTGATGGCGGCCGAGGCGGCGTATGATGCGATAAGCGAAGGCCGTGAGGGCGACGAGCTTGAGGCGTATCAGGAGGCGTATGACGCCTCTCCGGTCAAAGCCGAGCTTTTCAAAGCGCGTAACGTCAAGCCGCTCTGGACCAAGTTCGGCACGCGTCTTGGCGCGATTGGTCTTGCCGGTCTCGATCTATGGACCAATTCAATTTTGCCGGGCCTTTCCTTCTTCGGCACGCTGCACCACACGAAAACCGACGCAGCGGCGACGGAACCTGCGGACAAGCACAAGCCGATTGATTATCCTCGCGCTGACGGCGATTTGACCTTCGACCGGCTGACGAATGTAGCGTTTTCTGCAACAAATCACGAAGAAGACCAGCCGTCACATTTGAAACTTAAGGATCCGTCAATCCCCATCGATGTTAATCTGCCCCGATATGCCGAGCCGGCGCAGCGTTATTGTCCCGCCGCGGTGTATGAGGTGGTGACGGAGGAAGGCGGCGGCGATCCAAAGTTCCAGATCAATGCGCAAAACTGCGTTCATTGCAAAACCTGCGATATCAAGGACCCTTCTCAGAATATTGTATGGACTGTGCCGGAAGGCGGCGGCGGACCCAATTATCCGAATATGTAAGGAACAGTAGTTTTCGTGTTGCGCTCATCCCTATCCAGAAGCTTTGCCGTGTCGTCGCTGATCATGGCTGCGGCCTGCGCCAGCGCCCCGCCTGAAGAGTCCGTCGTGGGCGATTATTTGACAGGCCGGTTTGCGGCGCGCACGAATGAAGTCGGCGCCGCAGCATCCGCATTCGAGAATGCGCAGGAAGAGTTTGACGGCACAGCCGAAGTGCTGCGCAGTGCATTTCTGTACCAGCTCGCCGCCGGTGAGATTAATGCTGCTGCGGCGCTCGCCAGTAAGTTGTTGGAGAATGAAGAGGCGCAGGACGATGATCTGGCGCGGCTGGCGCTCGCCGCCCAGGCGATTGGCGATGCCGATTATGAACTAGCGAATTCGGTGCTGTCGGCGAATGCAAAAGAAACCTATCTCGCCGCCCCTATGGCGATTCTCAACGCCTGGGTGGCGGCTGGGGATAAGGGACCGGAAGCTGGTTTGAAAATTCTGGCGCAGCGTGAAGGCGAAACGTTCCGCGGGTTTCATCCGCTGCATCAGGCGCTTCTGTTTGAAAAAGCCGGATTGAACAGCGAAGCCGATACTGCCCACCAACTCTCTCTGGCGACCTTTGGCGGGCTCGTAGGGGTCAATGCTTATGGTGCGTTTCTGGAAAGGACCGGCGACGACGGGGCAGCCGAAGAATTCTACAATCGCGTTATTGGAAACGGCGGGGTGGCGCGCATTATGGCGCTACAAGGGTTGAAACGCGTAGACAGAGACAAAGCGAGCCGTAAATTTGCGAACGTCTCCCCGGCGCAAGGTTCTGCGATTGCGCTGCATTCGTTTGCGCAAGCCATACTGGAGCAAATCGAAGAGCAGCGGAATGCTGCGGAAAAGGCCGGATTTCGTATTGGCGATCCGAACTACGACATGCCGCTGGCGCTGATCCAGATGTCGCTATATCTGTATCCTGAGTTCGATCATGCACAATGGCTGGCGGGACGCATACTGAATATTTACGGCGACAGCGACAGCGCCATAGACATGATGAAGCGTATACCCTCATCATCGCCTTTTTTCGAACAAGCGCAAATTGATATCGCCTCAGGTTTGTTGGGCCTCGAGCGCACCGAAGAGGCGCTGAAAGTCTTGCGCGACGCATCGCGCCGTCCCGGCGCCGTCGACGAAGCGCGGTTTCAGTATGCGAATCTGCTGATTGCTGAACAACGCTTTGATGACGCCATCAAGGTTTTCGACGAACTGATTGAGGAGCTGCCCGCAGATCCGCCGGAAAACGCCTGGCGTTTTTTCATTGCACGCGCCGCCGCGTATATTGACAACGATCAGTGGGAAAATGCGGAAAAAGATTTGATCCGAGCGGTGGATATCGCCCCGAAACAAGCCGTCGCGCTCAACTATCTTGGGTATTCCTGGGCGGAACGCGGTGAGAATCTCGAAAGAGCGTTTGAGCTGATTGAGCAGGCTGTAGCGCTGGAGCCGAATTCCGGCGCGTACATCGATAGCCTTGGCTGGGCTTATTATCAGCAGGGAGACTATCAAAACGCTGTCGGGCATCTGGAGCATGCGGCTTCTTTAGAGCCGTCTGACCCCACGATTACGGACCATCTCGGCGATGTTTACTGGCGGCTTGGCCGCGAGATAGAGGCGCAATATCAATGGCGCCATGTCCTGCTGCTGGAGCCAAGTGAAAAATTACGTGCTTCCATTGAAAAGAAGCTGCAAAACGGATTGCCGGAAATCTCCGAATGATTGCCGAAACCGCGCCCGCCAAAATTAATCTCTACTTGCATGTGGGCCCGCTTCGTTCCGACGGTTTGCACGAACTGGCCAGTCTATTTGTGTTTACCGAAGACGGCGACCGTGTTTGGGCGTCGCAAAGCGACGCACTGACCCTGCGCGTCACCGGTCCGTTCGGCGGCCAGATCAAGACTGTGAAAAATGAAGACAATCTCGTCTGGCGCGCAGCGGAACTCCTGCGAAATGAAACTGGCGTTTCGCACGGCGCGGCGATAACGCTTGAAAAAAACCTGCCGGTCGCCGCCGGCGTGGGCGGCGGTTCTTCTGATGCGGCGGCTGCTTTACGCGCACTGATAAAACTGTGGAGCATTGAGATTTCTGATGCGGTTTTGTCACGGCTTGCGTTCTCGCTCGGCGCTGATGTGCCGGCGTGTCTGCGCCGGGCTCCAGTAAATGTTTCCGGCGCTGGCGAGCATCTGGAGAAAGGCCCGCATTTGCCGCCCTTATGGTGTTGCCTTATGAACCCGGGTGTCGCCATGCCGACCGGGCCTGTGTTTCGCGCCTTCGATACCGCGCATTCCTCGCCGCCGCCGCCGCAAACCATGCGGCTTCACAATCCGGATTATGCCTCTCTGGTCAGCGCGCTTGAAAAAACGAGAAATGATCTCGAACCCTTTGCGCTTGAATATGCGCCGATTATCCATGAGGTAATATCAATCTTGCGGCGTACGCCGGGCGCATTGGCGGCCAGGATGTCCGGCAGCGGCGCGACGTGCTTTGCGCTTTTCAGCTCCGCCGCCGCATCAATTCGCGCCCAGGCAAATGCACGGGCGCGCGGTTGGTGGGCCATGGCGTCCAGACTGCATGTGCGCTAACTAGGCGGCGACGCGAACAGCCGGACCCCATGCATACAACTCTGATCGAACCATTTGTTCTTTCCGCCGCTGCGGCCATCACCATCGCCGTAGCGTATACAAGCAGTCTGATGGCGGCGCAGTCGCGGCATTTTCTTGACCACCCGAATGAGCGTTCCAGTCACACGCAGGCGACGCCGCGTATTGGCGGGCTCGCCATTATGGGAGGCTGGGTTGCGGGAATGTTTATCTTGGGCGCATTTGCATCAAATCCGGAGCACGCGCGCACGGCGGCTATAGTTGTCGCGCTTGCGATTTCGGCGTTTTGCCTGGGCTTGATGGACGACTGGTTTGGTCTCGCGGCTTTTTGGAAATTTGCAGGACAGATTGCCATTGCATCGGTTTTTGTCGGACTTTTTGGTCCGGTGCAGGCGGCGCCCGCGCCTTTTTTCGGCGAGGCGGCGCTGACGCCGTTATGGGGTGCGGCTTTATCAATTTTCTGGATCGTGGCCTTCATGAACGCCTTTAATTTCATGGACGGCGCGAACGGACTGGCTGCTGGAGCGGCTGCCGTAGGCCTAGCGTGGCTGTCAGTGATTGCGGCGGCTTCCGGCGCGCCGCTGCTCTTTGTGATGGCGTTTTTGCTGGCGCTCGCCGCCACAGGATTTCTGCCGCACAACCTCAACCGTGGAAAAATCTTCATGGGCGACAATGGCAGTCAGGCGCTTGGGTTTTTAATCGCTGCTTTTGGTGTTCTCGGCGTGAACTGGACGGACGGGCGTTTGAGTGCGCTGATCGCACCCCTGATTTTTCTGCCGCTGATTTTTGATGTCGCCTGGACGCTTGTCTCCCGCCTCATCCGCCGTCGGAACATTTTAAAAGCGCACAATGAACATTTATACCAGTTGATGATCCGCACTGGCGCATCTCATTCAGCAGTCGCCATCATTTATATGGGGCTCGTCGCCATTTGCGCGTCCGCTGCGTTGCTGATGCTCACACTGCCCTATTCACTGCAATGGCTCGCGCCGGCGGCTATGGCGGCGATATTTGGCGTTGGCGCAACGACCTTGTACCGCCGTGCTTATCGCAAAGGTCTTTTTCGCGATACTTCTGAAAATCATAAGACGGAAAATGGGGCCGCTGATGTGCGGCCTCAGGCGGATGCGCCGCTGAGGTCTGCCGGATAAAAGCTCAGGAAGCGCGGGCTGTAGACGTTTCTACGAGCGCGCCGAGCGCTTGTGAATATTTGTTTTCCGGCAGCGTATTGAGCGCGTCCATCGCTTTTGCCGCATAATCGCGGGCGCAAGACAACGTATCGTCAATGGCGTCGTCGCGCTGCATCAAGGTGCAGGCGTTTTCAAAATCGCCATCGCGGATGTTTCCGTCAGAAACTGTACGCCTCCAGAATGAAAGCTCGTCCGGCCGGGCTCTGGCGACTGCAAACACAACTGGGGCGGTCATTTTTCCTTCGCGAAAATCGTCACCCACCGTTTTCCCGAGTGTCGATTGATACCCTGCATAGTCGAGCGCATCATCGATCAGTTGATAAGCGATGCCGAAATTCAAGCCGAAATCCCGGATAGCGACTTCTTCATGGCCTGCCCGCTCTGCAATGAGGCCGCCCACTTCCGTCGCCGCAGCAAACAGCGCCGCTGTTTTCGCTTCAACGACGTTGATATATGTTTCAAAAGTCGCGCTCAAATTCTTTTGGGTGGTCAGTTGCAAAACTTCACCTTCCGCGATCACGCCGGAGGCGTGTGATAAAGCTTTCAGCACCCGCAGGTTTTTCGCCTCGACCATAAGTTCAAAAGCGCGCGCAAAAATAAAGTCGCCGACAAGTACGCTTTCTTTATTACCCCATATGATATTCGCGGTGCTTGCGCCCCGGCGCAGCGCGGACTGGTCAACCACATCATCATGCAACAGTGTGGCGCCGTGAATAAGTTCTACAGCCGCCGCGAGACGAACATGATCGACGCCCTCGTATCCAAAAAGCTTCGCCGCGGCGAGGGTCAGCATCGGCCGTAATCGCTTGCCGCCAGCATTGATAAGGTGTCCCGCCAATTCAGGAATCATCGGGACCGTCGATTCCATGCGCCCCAATATTTCGTGGTTAACCGCTTCAAGATCTTTTTTTGTGAGCGTCTGCAGCGCAGTTACGGCGGCGAGAAAATCTGCGTTCCCGGCGACGGCGCCGCTGGTCGATTTATCAGCGATGGTTTCGTTAATGGTTGCCGCCAAACCCACAAGCCGACCCTTTCTGAACGCTGTCTGAGAATAGATTGGGGGTTGGCGTCAATGCGGTCAAGCGGGCGGCGGAAACGGCGTCAGCGGCGAATCAGCGCTGTAGAACCGCGCCGGATGATCGCCTTTTTGGATTGAAAACCAGCCGCTTTTCACCTAACTGCCGTCGATGGCTAAATTTACAAATCCCCTGGCGGCGCTCTGGCGGGCCCTGCCTTTCACCGGGCCCGGCGCGCCTTTGGTTACGGTAATTGATCTGGCGGGCGTTATCGGCGAAGCGGGCGGCCCTGGACGCAAGGCGCTGAGTCTCAAAAAGGTCGAAAAAACGCTGGATGAGGCCTTTAAGCCCGGAAAGCTTGCTGCGGTGGCGCTGGCGATCAATTCTCCGGGCGGATCTCCTGTGCAGTCGCGCCTCATCATGAGCGCCATTCGCCGTCACGCCGCTGAAAAAGATGTGCCGGTACTTGCTTTTATCGAGGATGTGGGCGCGTCGGGCGGATACATTTTGGCGCTTGCAGGCGACGAAATATACGCCGATGAAAGCTCGATTGTCGGCTCTATCGGCGTGATCGCCGGCGGCTTCGGGTTTCATGATGCAATCGGCCGGCTTGGCGTTGAAAGGCGCGTGCATACCGCCGGCGAAAATAAATCCATGCTGGATCCGTTTCAGCCCGAAGATCCCGAAGACGTAAAACGTCTGGAGATCATACTTGACGAGTTACATGCGCAATTCAAAGCGCTGGTGCGCGAGCGGCGCACCGGCAAGCTGGCTGATGACGAAGAGCTGTTCTCCGGCGCAGTCTGGACCGGCCCGGCGGCGAAACAACGTGGTTTGATCGACGAAATCGCTCAACTCGACGATTTTTTGCGCGACCGCTTCGGTAAAGATGTTAAAGTGAAACGGATTTCGCCTGACAGCGGTTCGCTTTTGAAAAAGCTGTTGTCCGGAGGCGATGCACGCGCCGTAGCGTTTGAACAACCGTTGTCCCTGGTTGATACGGATGATTTCATCGCAGCGGCTGAACGTCGGGCCCTTTGGGCGCGCTATGGCTTATAGGCAAAGGCCGGGGCTAAGAGCCCGGGAACAGGAGACGGGCATATGAGCGCTGTGACGACATTGGCTGTAACGGTCGTCGCCGCTGTCGGCGCCGTTACCCTTTACCGTTTTGCCGAAAGACGTTCGCGCCCGCTGAGAGAGAAGATATCCGGATTGCATAAAACGCCAAAACGCGGACAAGGCGGCGCAGTAATTGATTACGAGCGCGATCCCGAAAGCGGGGTTTATAGGCCCAGAGACCAGGCGCGCCGCTAACCGCTCGACAAGAGCGTGACGACAATGCGTCTCTGATGCGGGGCCTGTCTATGCTCAATAAGATAAACGCCCTGCCACGTTCCCATCAATAATTTTCCTTTCGCGAAAGGAATCGATAATGACGTCGACGTGATCGCCGCTTTAATATGAGCAGGCATATCGTCCGGGCCCTCAGCCGTGTGAAGATAATTCCCATCTTCGGGCGCCATGCGATCAAGCCAGTTGAGCAGGTCGCGTTGCACGTCCGGATCTGCATTTTCCTGGACGGTGAGCGAGGCGGACGTATGTTGTATGAATATATGCGCCACGCCCGATGATGCATCGGCGCTCTCCAGCACGGCTTCAATGTTGCGCGTCATATCTAAAAAGCCGCGCCCGGGCGTGTCGATGGTGAGAATTTCCTGCATTTTTAATTAATCTCTATTTTCAGCCACATTTATTTTGCCCCCCTGTAAGGAACAAGCCATAATCTGCGCCATTTTGCGAATTTAATGCTGACGATGGTGAAGACGGTTTGTCGGATATTGCATTTATCGATCTTGAAGCTTCGGGGCTTGGCGCGAAATCGTGGCCGATCGAAGCTGGCTGGTGCTTTCAGGCCGGGACTCCCGTCTCTATGCTGATTAAACCTGATGAAACCTGGCCAACCGATCAATGGGACGAAAATGCGCACGCTTTGCACGGCATTTCACTTCAGGCGCTCAACAAAACCGGCATAGAAGTGCAAAAAGTCTGCACTGCGCTTAATACGGCGCTTGAAGGAAAGACTGTTTATTCCGACGCGCCTGATTGGGACGGTTTCTGGCTCTACCGACTTTATCAGGCGGCGCGCATACGTCAGAAATTTACGTTACGAGATTTTTACGACGTGTTCAGAACTGTCGCGGCGGACGATCTGGATAAATTCATCGATCGCGCCAACAAGATTGCGCCCCGCGCGCACCGGGCCGTACCAGATGTTCTCCATATGCGCGCGCTTTTTGAAAGCGCCGCACCGCATAATTGAGCTTTCGTGAATTTGACGAACACACAATCCATGTCTCCTCCGGTAAATATCCAGCCCGAACGGTTCTCTATAAAAATACCCGAAGGCGTCATGGCCGGCTGGCGCTGGCGCAATGATCAAAAACCGCCGCTGATGTTTTGTCATGCGACCGGTTTCTGCGCTTCGGCCTATAAACAGATGCTGGGGCGGTTGAGTGCGTCTTTTGATATTTACGCGCTGGATATGCGCGGTCACGGCCGCACTGATTTGCCTGCAAATCCGCGCAAGTTAAAATCGTGGCGCATTTACGCACGTGATATCGCCAGCTTTCTCGATCAGCAGAACCGGGAACAATGGACGCTGGCGGGACACTCCATGGGCGCTGTAACCGCGACAATGGCTGCACGAGGGCGCGACGATATAGCCGCCGTGAAACTGATTGAGCCAGTTGCGATGCCCCAATTATTGAATTTCGTTGCGGCGACGCCGGTTTGGCCGCTGATCAGCTCGCGCCTCTCGCTGGTGCAAAAGGCCGCCAGCCGGCGCGCGCATTGGAGCGCCCGCTCGGATGTCGTCGCTTCTTACAGCAAAAAAGCGCTTTTTCGCGAATGGTCTGCGGGCGCGCTCTCTGATTATCTGGAAGACGGTCTCAGCGAAACCGATGACGGCGTCGTCCTCTCCTGCACGCCGGAATGGGAGGCGGCGACATTTGCAGCTCATGCGAATAATTTCTGGGGCGCCGTTGCGCATTCCCCTGCGCCAATCGCCGTGTTCGCGGCCAACAGTACGACATCGACGGTGATAGAAATCGCCAGAACACGGTTTTTGAAAACCGGCGCTGCGCTGAAGACCGTGGACGGCGTTTCCCATCTTGCGCCGATGGAAAAACCGGGATTGGCCGCGGATTTTGTGGCTTCCAGCACATGACCCGGTCGAAATTGACGTTCATCGTTCCTTTAGGCTTGGCGCTATTCCGGGTTTTTGCTAAGCGTGCGCGCCAGCAGGACCGTTTGGCCTGACGTCAGCGCCGTATCGCGCTGAAACATTTAGAATAAAGAAGGATAAGACATGAGCGAGGCGCAGGCCAGCCCGGAAATCACCGGCAAAATGTATCTTTATGAAAAGCCGGAACTTTTGATGAAAGAACAGCATGGCGATCTCGCCATGAAGCCGGCGAAACAACCCTTTGCTTTCGTTTCGAAAGCGCGTGCGGTGCCCATCACCTTGAGTGAAATCCCCGCCGCCATGAAAGACTACCCGCTGGTGTTCATGTCTGTAGAGCAGCCGCAATTGCTGGCGATTACGGGCCTGTTCGACGACATCAACCTTTTCGTGAATGAAGAGGGCGGCTGGGAGGATTCGCGTTATATTCCCGGTTATGTCCGACGCTATCCTTTCGGCCTCGCGGCAGAGACCAACGGCGAGCGCATGGCAATTGTTATTGATCGCGCCTTTGAAGGGATTGCGCCTGACGGCGAAGTCGCTTTGTTCAAGGACGGTGAGCCGACGGAAGAAACCAAGGCGGCGATTGAATATTGCAAAAGCTACGAGCGCGACCGCCAAATGACGGATCAATTTGCGCAGGCGTTAAAGGCGCTCGATCTTATCCAGCCGCAAACAGCGCAATATACGCCGCAGGGCGCGAGCGAACCGGTCAATTTTGCTCAATATTGCAGCGTTGATGAGAAAAAGCTCGGCGAACTCTCCGATGACAAGGTTCTCGAACTCTATAAAAACGGCACACTGCCATTGGTTTACGCGCTGCTGATGTCCATGAGCAACTGGCGTCATTTGCTCCAGCGGCGGGCGCGGCGTTTTAACCTGTCCGAAGAAGATATCTTCAAGCCGCAAACGGTCAACTGATTTTCCGTGACCAGCTGAGCGTTAAAGGGCCGGGTTCGCACTCCCGGCCCTTTTCTTTTCAGGGTCTGATCACGATTACTCGAAATCAGCTTTGAAACGTTAAATTGCTGTTGGATTGAAACCGGTGTCTGAGTACCAAGACAGCTATGAGCACCAATTCCCACATCCTGGCGTTCGTAACCGCGGCAAGCGCGCTGATCGGCTCCGCTTGCGCGCAGGTATCGGTCGAGACGGACTATTCGACCACGGACATAACACCAGAAACCAATGGTTTCGCCGCAGGGGAAACAACCTGGTTCGCCGTGCGTCAGGACTTGCGCGAAGGCTGGCACGTTTTCTGGGTCAATCCGGGAGACGCCGGTCTGCCGCTGGAACTCGAATGGGGTTTGCCCGAAGGCTATACCGCCGGCGACATTGATCATCCAGCGCCCGAATATATACCGATCGGGCCGCTCGCGAGTTAC
This sequence comes from Hyphococcus sp., assembly GCF_965228385.1. GTDB lineage: Bacteria > Pseudomonadota > Alphaproteobacteria > Caulobacterales > Parvularculaceae > Hyphococcus. The sequence continues at coordinate 3,586,228 of NZ_OZ245810.1, forward strand.
GCGCATGAAGGATCGCCGGTTTTCCTTGTACCGGTCACTGCGCCGTCTGACGCAGAGCCCGGTGAGATCATCGATATCTCAATCGGCGCCCGGTGGCAGATATGCGAAGAAATCTGCGTACCTGAGGAGGCGCTGTTCTCCTTTTCGCTACCGGTGGTGGAAACGCCTTCGCGCCGACAGGCTGCCGCGCCGCTCTTTGCACGCGCGCGCGCGTCACAGCCGGCAAACTTTGAGTCGGAAGCTACTTTTGCTGTGGAGGACGATGGCTATGTCTTGCGCACAACCGCGCCCGACGATTTCCATGCAAGAGATGCGTTCTTTTTTGTCGAGCCTGAAGGTTTGGTCGAGCCGTCAGCGCCGCAAAAAATTTCCACGAGGAACAATACTGTCATTATTGAAATGACGCCGGGATGGCGCGACGGATTTGAAGGCGAGAACCTGAGAGGCGTGTTGCAATATGAAACGCCGGACGCGCAACGCCGCCATTATTATGTGAACGCCTCGGTCAGCGGCGCCATTGAAAAACCGCTTGAGAGCGGCTCGGTTCGTCAACGCGCATTAAATATTCCGCTTCTGTTGGCGCTCGCATTTTTCGGCGGCGTGATCTTGAATATAATGCCGTGCGTTTTCCCAGTCGTATTTATCAAAGCGGCGTCTTTTATGAACAGCGCGCGTCTTCGGCCAGGCGAGGTCCGGCGCGACGGCGTTTATTATACGCTCGGCGTTCTCGCCACATTTCTCTTTATCGGCGGCGCTCTCTTGTTCTTGCGGGCTGGCGGCGAACAACTCGGCTGGGGCTTCCACCTGCAATCCCCCGCTGTGGTGGCGTTGTCCGCCTATATTCTGTTGCTGGTCGGCCTTAATTTATCCGGCGTTTTCAGCATCGGCGGAAGTCTTGCCGGCGCTGGCGAAGGCTTGACGGCGAAGGGCGGGCGCGCGGGAGCGTTTTTTACCGGCGCACTGGCTGTCATCGTCGCAGCGCCCTGTATCGGTCCGCTGTTATCTGCGCCCATGGGCGCTGCGTTGATGCTGCCGCCGCTGACAGGTCTTGGCATATTTGCCGTGCTGGGGCTCGGCCTGGCGGCGCCGTATCTGGTTTTGTCTCTCGCGCCCGGCCTTGGCCGGCTGCTGCCGGCGCCAGGGCCATGGATGGCCGTTTTCAAACAATTGCTGGCGTTTCCGGTATTCGCCGCAGCCGTATATTTCATATGGGTTCTGTCGTTTCAGACAACGAGCGCCAGTTTCGGGGCCGTACTTGGCGGGGCTGTGTTTTTCGGCTTCGCCGCATGGGCGTTTGAACAGAGCAAAGGCGATGGGCGCGCCGCCGTTGCATTGCGGATCGTCTCCGCCATAGCGGTTCTGGCCGCGCTGGCGCCGCTGTTTCGTCTTGAGGCGGCGACGCAGACCGCGCGGGTCGGTGAAAAATACGCCGCCATGTCGGCTGAGCCTTTCGATCCAGAAATGCTTGCAAACCACCTCGCCGGCGGCGCGCCCGTATTTCTCGATTTTACCGCCGCCTGGTGCGTCACCTGTCAGTTCGACAAGGCGACGATTTTTTCCGACGCTGCGTTGGCGCGGGATTTTACAGAAAACGGGGTTGTTTTCATGGTGGCGGACTGGACTGTGCGCGATCCGGAAATCACGACCATGCTGGAATCATTCGGGGCCAGCGGCGTGCCGCTTTACGTATTTTATCCGCCGGGCGGCGAACCTGTGGTTTTTGATATTCCATTAACCAAGAAAGCTGTGCGCGAAACAGTATTACGAACCGGCCGATAGCCGCGCCGCGGCGATTTTTTCGGCCTTTTCGGCTTTTGCGGCCAGCGCGCGTTGCTCCAGTTCAAAGGCCTTGACGCCGAATATCGCCGTTACGGCGACAATTGCGGCGAGGCTGGATAAAACGCGCTTAATGGCGAAGGGATGAGACGCAACAGGAGATTTCATGAAATTGCATTTACCGCATTATTGTTAAAACGCGTTGAGCGAGACGGTTAAAATCCCTATCAATTGTCTGAAGACCGCAAGACGGGCGCCGAAAAGAGATTTTTATGACCGCCATCGCCGATACGCCGGAATGGAAAGCCCTCGCCAGCGATGCGCAAGCCCTGCAAGCGCACAGTATGCGTACAATGTTTGAGACTGATCCAACCCGCTTTCAGCGATATTCGATTGAGGCGGCGGGGCTGTTTCTGGATTACTCGAAAAACAAGATAAATGACGATGTCGCGGATCACCTTATCGCGCTCGCAAGACGCCGCGATGTAGAGGGCGCACGCAAACGCATGCTTGAAGGCGAGAGTGTAAACATCACGGAAAATCGCGCCGTGATGCACCCCGCGTTGCGTGATTTCGCAATGCGCGACTATCATGTGGCGGGCGAGAAGATCTCTCCGCAAATTCGCGCCGTGCGCGAGCAGATGAAAACATTCGCCGGGGCCGTTCATAGCGGCGCGCATAAGGGGTATGCTGGCGACCCGCTCGACACCGTCGTGAATATCGGCATCGGCGGCTCCGATCTTGGTCCGCAGATGGTTGTCGATGCGTTGAGGCCATACTGGATTGAGGGCCGGCGAACGTTTTTCGTTTCGAACGTCGATGGGCAGCACCTCGCCGACACATTGCGCCTATGCGATCCCGAACGAACACTCTTCGTTATCGCGTCCAAAACATTTACGACACAGGAAACCATGACCAACGCTGCGAGCGCCAAGGCATGGTTTCTCGAAAATGGAGGAAATGAAGCGGCGGTCGCCAGCCATTTTATTGCTCTATCCACGAACGCCAGCGCGGTCGAGGCTTTCGGCGTCGACCGGGACAACATGTTTGTCTTTTGGGACTGGGTCGGGGGGCGCTATTCATTGTGGTCGGCGATCGGGCTTTCTATCGCGCTACAGGTTGGGTTTGAAAATTTCGAGCGCCTCCTGAAGGGCGCGCACGCCATGGACGAGCATTTCCGCACCGCGCCTCTGCGGCGGAATATGCCGGTGATGCTGGCGCTCACTGGCGTATGGAACCGGAATTTTCTGGGCGCTGCTGCGCACGCAATATTGCCTTACGATCAACATTTGCAGCGCCTGCCGGCGTATTTGCAACAAGCGGATATGGAATCTAACGGAAAACGAACCGGTCAGGACGGTAAGTCAGTATCGACAGTGACAGGCCCGGTTATTTTCGGCGAGCCCGGCACGAACGGTCAGCATGCGTTTTATCAGCTATTGCATCAAGGTACGGATTTGATTTCGGCTGATTTTATCGCGCCGGCGATCAGCCAGTCGGAAATTGCGCCGCATCACGAAATTTTGCTATCGAACTTTCTCGCGCAGACGGAAGCGCTCATGCGCGGAAAAACGGAAAAAGAAGCGCGCGACGAGTTGACGGCGGCGGGGTTAGCCAAGCCCGATATTGACGCGCTGGCGCCGCATAAGACGTTCCCCGGCGACCGCCCGACGAATACAATCCTCATGGAGCGCCTCACGCCCGAAACGTTGGGCGCGCTCATCGCGCTCTATGAGCACAAGATTTTCGTTCAGGGCGTCATATGGGGCGTCAATTCTTTCGACCAATGGGGCGTTGAACTTGGCAAGACGATGGCAAAGGCGATTTTACCTGAAATTGCGGCAAGGGGAGAAGAAAAGCCCGCCGCAACCAGTCATGATTCTTCGACGAACGGCCTGATTGATCGTATTAATGGTTATCGCAGCCAATTGGAGGAGACGCACAATGAGTGACAAAACACCAGTTGAAGGCGGCTGTCATTGCGGCGTTCTGCCTGCCGGCAGAAAAAACGGGCCGGACGGTTTCGAAATGGCGGCGGTCAACATACGATATATCGACGAAGTTGAGTGCGTTTCAACCTACGCCCGTAAATGGAAAAAGTTTTGATATGATCATGCGGTTTGTGTTTTCCCTTGTTTCAACATTAGTCATGTTGACTTGCGCACAGGCGCAGCAGGCCGGGACACAGGCGGTCATTCATACATCCGTGGGCGAGATTGTTATTGAGCTGTACCCGGACAAGGCGCCGGCTACAGTTGAAAACTTTCTGCAATACGCAAAGACCGGTCATTATGATCGTACGATTATTCATCGCGTTGTTTCCGGTTACGTCATACAAGGCGGCGGCTATTCGCGCTATTTTAACGAGCGGCCCACAAGAGAGCCGATCGCCTACGAAGGAGGCAATGGCCTTAAAAACCGGCGCGGCGCGATCGCCATGGCGCGCGGCGATGATCCGGATAGCGCACAGGCGCAATGGTTCATCAACATTCAGGACAATGACGATCTGGATCACAAGACGGTCGAAGGCATGCCGCTTTACGGTTATGTGGTTTTCGGCCGCGTCATTGAGGGCATGAATGTTGTCGACGCCATCGGCGCTGTCGAAACAGGTCCGGGCGGTCCTTTTGAAGCTGAAGTTCCGGTAGAGCAAATTCTGGTCGAACGCGTGGATCCGCTCGAATAATATTTTTTTGATGCAACTGTCTGCGGCTCGTCCGGCGCCGCTGCGTATGCGCGCCGCGATGAGATTGCCCCGCAAGACGGCATCGGCTATCCCCGCCGGAACAGGATAGAACCATGGCTCAGAAGAAAGACAAAAAACAGAAAACCTTCCGCCCGAAAGCGCGCGTTCCGCGTGGATTTCGCGACCGGCTGGGTCCTGAAATCGCCGCCGAGCGCGAGATGCTGGCGCGGATCGGCGCAGTTTACGAGGCCCATGGCTTTGATCCGCTGGAAACTCCGGCGTTTGAATACACCGATGCGCTTGGAAAGTTTCTGCCGGATGTGGACCGGCCGAACCAGGGCGTATTCTCCATTCAGGATGACGACGAGCAATGGATGAGCCTGCGCTATGATTTAACGGCGCCGCTCGCGCGTTTTGTCGCTGAGAATTACGACGGCCTGCCCAAACCCTTCCGGCGTTACCAGATCGGACCGGTCTGGCGAAACGAAAAACCGGGACCTGGCCGGTTCCGGCAGTTCACGCAATGCGACGCCGATACGGTCGGCGCGCCGGCGCCTTATGCAGACGCTGAAATTTGCGCGCTCTTCGCTGACGTTATTGCGGCTGCTGGCATCGAGAGAGGCGATTTTTTCATTCGTGTTTCGAACCGCAAGATTGTCGACGGTCTGTTTGAAAAAATCGACCTTGCAGACGAAGCCGATTTACAAACACGTCTCACCGTAATGCGCTCCATGGACAAATTCGACAAGTTCGGCGCCAAAGGCGTCGCGCTGCTGCTCGGGCCGGGTCGCAAGGATGAGTCAGGCGACTTTACCGAAGGCGCAGGGCTTGATGACAATAAAATTGATACGGTGCTGGCGTTTTTGCAGTCGGGTCCTGAAGGCGCCAACAACGATCCGTTGAGCGCAATCGCAAACATACTTGGCGAGACCGCGAGCGGCGCAGCGGGGCTTGAAGAGTTGCACGGCGTCAAGGCGTCGATCCCTGATTTCGAGACGCGCGGCATTGTTTTCGATTGCTCGGTGATCCGCGGGCTTGATTACTACACTGGCCCGGTGTTCGAGGCGGAATTCACATCGACCCTGAGCGACGCCAAGGGCCGGCCAGTGCAGATGGGGTCCATTGGCGGCGGCGGGCGCTATGACGGTCTTGTCAAGCGTTTCAAGGGCGTGGAAGTTCCCGCCGTAGGCGTTTCTGTCGGCGTCTCAAGGTTGCTTGCGGCGCTGGAGCTCAAAAAAAGCGCAGGCGAAACGCCGCAAGGCCCCGTCGTCATCCTGTCGCTCGAAAAACATCAGATGGCGGAGTATCAGAAGATGGCGGCGGAACTGCGCGCGGCCGACGTGCGCGCGGAAGTGTATCTCGGCGGCTCAAACTTCGCCAAACAGCTCAAATACGCCGATAAGCGCGCGGCGCCTGTCGCTATCATTCAAGGGGAAGATGAGCGTCAAAACGGTGAAATCACCATCAAGGACCTCGTCAAAGGCGCAGAGCTTTCAAAACAGATCGAAGACAACAGGGAATGGCGCGAGGAACAACCGGCGCAGTTTTCTGTGAAACGAAGTGAGCTAGTAGAAACTGTAAAAAAAGTTCTGGGGCGGCAAAATGACTTGTCCGTACATCCATAGACCCCAGGCCCAATAGCTCAAAATCAAAAGCACTATTACGGATAGGATTATCCGCAATGACGGGTTGAAACCCCCTATTTTTGTTTTTGGAACAAATGGAATTCCCGACCAGATAGCAACAGGCAACCATAGCCAGTCTTTTCTGACTCCGTTTTGTGTCGATGTCGGTCCAATCCGCTCGTTGTTGGCGGGGGACCCAACTTCTGGTGCTTCGGAACCAATTTCTGCAAGAAGCTCTCTTGCGTCTAAGGCGTGAGTCGCCATTACCTGGACACCATATCCACTCAATGCAATACGCAGCCACGGCGCCATAGTCAGGTAATAATCATTTTGGATGTACGAATCGATGCCGTTAGAAAGTAGAAAGCTTTTTACGCAATAGGCTTCTTCCGGATCATAAAAGCGCGCGATTTCAACAAGGTTTCCCATGAACTGCGATCGTCTCAGCAAACGCCGCGTTCGACCGCTATGGAGGCGCATGGGGTCATGGAGCGGGACAATGCGCGCCAGCCGTCGCCGGTCCGCACATAGGTCGCCATGAACTTCATTGGCGGAAACGCGCCCAAAGGCTGCATAGTGCCGTCAATATCAATTTTCCCGACCAGCACCGCCGTGTCACCGTAAAAAATCACCTGTTCCTGCGAAAACTCGACGCCATTCACATCGAGACTATCGACGCCGGCGATGGCCTGGCTTCGGTTTTCGACGCGCCCGCCCGGCGCGATAACCAGATAATTATCCAGTGTGATCTGTTCTGTTGGCGCTGTGTTTTTATCGAGTAACAGCGCTTCTTGTTGGTCCCGGTTAAGTTGTATGATCGTTTGGGCGTCGCGCTGTTCGTCCGCGCCGCCTTGGCTTGAGGTTTCTTCGACCGGTGCGCACGCGCTCATGGCCAGTGCGGCGACAACATATACAATTGTGAAATAGACATTTGGCATTGTTTTCCCTCCCTCAAAAGCAGACCCTTTCTTTATACTGCAGCAAACAGCCGATGAGAATCTACCCGAACGCCACCAGCACGCCGGAGATGGTAAGGACAGAAATAAACGTCGCGGCGCTGACGGCCGCGGCGGTTTCGGTCTGATAAACGCCCGCCTGGCTCGCCATGATAAACGAGCCGACGCCGGACGGCGTAAACACGAACAGCGCCAGCGCCCCCAGATAATGCGGATCGCTGACGCCAAAGAGCGCAGCCGCGCCAAGCGCCATGGCGGGCAGCACAGCCATTTTCATCGCCGCGATGGCGCCGACACGCCCGCCTACCTGTCTCAGCGGCGGGGGCGGCTGCGTCGCCAGAAACAGTCCGAGCGAGAAAAGCGCCGTCGGTCCCGCCGCGCGTCCGAGAAGAGAAAAGAATGTTTCGGCGGGTCCGGAAAACGGTAATCCGAATGCGGAATATAAAAACCCTGCGGCCATGCCGATCACAAGCGGATTTTTGAACGGCCCGATGATATACCCGCTCATTCGGTTCAAAAACGAAGCGCCCTCTTTGCGCGGCGCCAGCAGCGCGCTGCCGATAGCGATAATCGCCACGCCTTCGATCAGCATCAGCGTTACAAAAGGCCGCGCCCAACCCTCCATGGTGAGTGCGATGGGAAGCCCGAGGAAAACCGCGTTGCCGAGCGTTGAGGAAAGCGCGTGCGCGCCAGCCTCCGGCCCGGTCAGTTTGAACAGCGGTTGCGACAGGAAGTAGGCGCCAAAAATCGCAGCGAGGCCTGCGGCGCCGTAAGACAATGCGATGGCGAGATCTTCCGCGCCTGGCGGTTGTGTCCCGGCGGTCAGTCCGAAAAGCGCCGCTGGCATCGCAATGCGAAAGACGAATTTGTTGAGCGCCGCGCTGTCGGCGATGCTCATCAGATTCAGCCGGCCGGCGGTAAGGCCGGCGGCGATAATCGCGAAGACGGGCAGGGCGACGGTGATGACGGCGGACATGGGCGGTGAGATTTCAGGGTTGCGGGGACCGGTGAAGGGTCTCGCCGCGCCTGGGCGTCCGCGTCAAGGCTGTAATGTCTCAGGGGAAAAGAAAATATGCCGGGCGGAGAGACGAGGCCAAATCTCCCGGGGGCTGGGGGCGATGGTTAAAAACCGGAAACTCCGGCCAGACCGCCCGCCCGGCTTGATCCAACATGGCGTGCGATTGGGGCGGGGAAAGGGGCCAATTAAGGCCATTTTAAGGATGATTTTCCCTGTTTTGGCACCTCCCGGGGCTTGCAGGGCAGGCGCGGGCGGGCGAAACTTCATGCGATGCGAAATCAGGCCCTCACCCAGCATTCCCGAAAACAAGTCGAACCTGTTGCGTTTTCTAGAAGCGAACTGACCCGCATTCTGGCTGTTTACGGGTTCTTTGTCGCCGCCGGCGATTGGCGCGATTACGCTATCGACCTGACGAAAGACGCGGCGATTTTTTCCATATTCCGGCGCGCATCGGAGCTGCCGCTATACCGGATCGAGAAGCGCCCGGCGCTGGCCCGCAAACAGGGCGCGTGGGTTGTTATTTCCATGACCGGCGCCGTCGTCAAACGCGGACATGATCTGGCGCAGGTGCTGAAAGTGTTTGACCGCCAGAAGCTGAAACTGGCGACATAGCATTGGCGTCTCAGTATGCGGACTGTTTGCCGCGTGCTCCATCCGTGCACGCCTCCAGCGTTTCAACAAATATATGCCGCTGGGCGTGACTGCCGCCAATGCGATGCAGGTTCTTCAGCAAGGGAGCTAATCGGTCTGCGGCGGCTGCCTTGTCGCCGCTTGCAAAAGAGATCAGGGCTTCCGCCGCCGGCGCGCATAATTCGCCCCAGACATAAGCGGCGTCGCCAGAAACATGTTGGGCTTTCGCATTCAGCGATACTAAAAACGCGGCCGCTTCGCCTTCATTACCGGCGCGCGCCAGCGCGTAGAGGTAATGCAGATCGTGAAACGGATATATGTGTTCGCCTGCGCGTTTGCGTGCTTCGGCGACTACAGGCGCCCACCTGTCGCTCACATCAACGCCGCGCAGCTCCAGCCGCCACAACATGGAAACGGCGCCGATTTGCTCTTGCGGAAATTCCGGCCAGGCGCCCCAGAGGCGTTCGTCATATATCTGTAGCGCTAAATCTTCCCGGCCTAGCGATAATTGAAACAATGCGGCGTGCCACCAGTTGTGATCACGAATGAAAACGCCCTTTCGCTCCCAGGTGTGAGCGCAATGTTCAAGCCACTTTGCGCCCTCTCTGGCGCGGCCTTGCGTTTCATAAACGTGCGCCACCGCGTGATGGGCCCAGGCGTCGTCAATAGCGATTTCGGCGGCGCGCAAACCCTCTTCCTCGGCTTCGCGCAGGCGGTGGTTTTGTTCCAGCGCGAACGCCGTCATGCCGTGGGCGTAGGGCGTAGCTTCATGTACGATGCCGACGCGCTGGCCCAGACGCAGCAATGCTTGGCCGTCTCCAAGGTTAAAGGCGTGATACTGGCCCCATTTCAGAGCACACAAGTCCGCCGGCCAGCGCACGGTGAGTTCGTCGAGCCGACCAAGCGCAGCATTAAAGTCATACGCCGACCAGGCGTCCACAGCGGCGCAAAAGAGCCGCTCGCGCTCGCTGGCGGTATTTGCGTGTTCGCGCATACGGCTGATGTAGGGAGCCGCCGCAGCCCAGCCTTCAGCGCCTTCGAAGGCGAGATGCAAAGCCGCAGCGTGCGCATTGATTAGCGGCGCGCGAGGCGTGTTGTCAGCGATGGCGAAAAGCGCGCGAATATCCGCGCCATAGCGCAAGAATTCCGAAACATACGCGTCATAGCCGCTGACGGCTTCCGGATAGGCGCCGGTAACAGGCAACTCAAAACAATCTCGTACTGACATAGGGCAGGACCTTAGGCGCGCGCGCATGCGCCGGCAAATCGCAATTTTATGACGCTAGGTCACGCATCGGTCAGGACATTTTGCGTTAACGGCGGCTGGAGACCTCATCCTGAGCGCTTTTGCTTTCAGTCACATGTTTATTCAGCACAAAAAAACCCCGCCGTGTAGGCGGGGTTTTTAGTGGATTCGATGTTTGCGCTACTCGCGCATGATGCCGAGGATATTCAGGATGTGCACGAACAGCGTCACGAATGAGCCGTAAAGCATGAAAGCGCCAAAAATAGACGCCCGTTCATTCATGGCGCTGCCTTCTCTATACCATGATTTGATCGCTTGCGTTTCCCAGGCCGTGATCGCTGAAAATACCAGCACAACGCCGCATGAGGTGATAAGGCTCATCATGGTGCTTTGGAATATCAGCGCATTGACTACGATCGCGATCAACAGGCCGATTGTCGCCATGACCAAAAAGCTCGCCCAGCCGGAGAGATCTTTCTTGGTCGTGTAGCCCCACAAACTCATGGAGCCGAAGACGGCGGATGTAATGAAGAACGCGCGATAAATATCCTGCGCGGCGCCCGCTTGCTGGAAAGCGTAAAGCATTGGCGCAATCATGATGCCCCAAAGTGCGGCATAGAGCCAGAACAGGCCGTGCGCCATGGTTTTAGAGCCATTCATCATGACGCGCGGGGCGAACCAGCCGATGGCGAGAATACCGATGAAACCGACCCATTTCAGAGGCGTCGCGGCGATCTGATACATCAGCGCTTCATTGCTCGCCATGAACATCGAGAACAGGCCCGTACCGGCGACGGCGAGGGCCATGTAGTTGTAAACGCCAAGCATGTACTGGCGCAGGCCCTGATCAATCGCGACAGAGCCGGTCTGCGCGACAGAGCCGAATTGTCCGCGGGGTTCGTTCATAAGACGTCGTCCTTTCGTTTCGCCCTTTTTACAGCGCGCAAGATACGCGCTTTTCAATTCCAAAGGCCAATATCGGGGGCCGCGCGCCGCCAATCAAGAGATTTCGGTGAGGCGGGCGCCGATTTTTCAACGGCTAGGCGCGCGTTAACCTGTTAATTTTAACCGTATTTTACGAAGCGCGGCCAGGATTAACCGGAAAACCGGAAACAGACGGCGAAAAATCCGTCCATACCGCCCTTGTCAGCCAGCATTATGGGTAAAGTGCGCAAATCCCCTTCGCGGGTCACAGCCTCGTCAAGACCTCCGATAAGGCCGGGCGTGATGGCTTGGCGCTCCAGCCCGTCGTGGCGCGCTAACGCCGCTTTCGCTTGGGCCTCGCCCTCCTCTCGCTGGAGCGAGCATACGCAATAAACCAGCATGCCGCCTGGTTTTAGCAGCGTCAGGGCGTGATCGATCATTTTTTCTTGCAGTTCGGCGAGGGCGGCCAGCGTCGTCTCTCCCTTCGACCAGGGAATGTCCGGATGGCGCCGGATTGTACCGGTCGCCGTGCATGGCGCATCCAAAAGGATCGCGTCGGCTTTTTCCGCCGGGCGGAAACGCAACGCGTCTTCCTCGATAATGTCCGCGCTCAATTTCGTACGCTCGAGATTTTGTTTTACCCGCTCCAGCCGTGCGCCGGATTTGTCCACCGCGACGACGCTTGCGCCCGCCGCCGCCAGTTGCAGCGTCTTGCCGCCGGGCGCCGCGCAAAGATCGAATACGCGCAAGCCCGCAACGTCGCCGAACAATCTGACAGGCAGGTGCGCCGCAGTGTCCTGCACCCACCATGCGCCCTCATCGAAACCGTCAAGCGCGGTCACGTCGCTCGTTTTTCCAAGCCGCAAAGATCCTGTGGGCAATACTTCAGCGCCAAGTCGTTCAGCCCATGCCTGCGCGTCTTCGCCCGGCTTCAACGTGATATCGAGCGGCGCGGGGGAGCGGTGCGCTTCCGCGATGGCGCGGGTTTTGACCGGGCCATAGGCGCGTTCCCAGGATCGCCACAGCCAGGCGGGGGTGTCGGTGCGCGCCGGTAATTTAGAAAGGGCTTCCGGCCCGTTTTTGGCGATCTTGCGGGCCAGCGCATTGACGAGCTTTGCGTATCCCGCTGTCTCGCGGCGCTCGCTGGCAAGATCGACGGAGGTGGACACGGCGGCGTGCGCCGGCGTTTGCAGCAGCAAAAGCTGTGTCGCGGCAAGGCGTAGAATGTCCATGACGCGCGCGGACTTTTTCGGTAGCGGCCGATCCAGATACGCCCCGATAATATGATCAAGCGAGCCGCGCCGGCGCAGCGTTTCACTGGCGAGCGCCCGTGCGAATCCGCGATCCGGGCCTTCCAGACGGTCAAAAGGCCGCGTGCGGGCAATGGCGTCTTCAAGCGCTGCGCCTTCCGCGACCCGGTCGAGGATTTCAAGGGCGGCCCGGCGCGCGTCGAGAATATCCGGCTCGTCCGGCGCTTCCCCGGTCTTATTCTGATGATCATTCATGGCGCAGGGCTAAACCACGCCTTTGCGCTCATGTCACTCAGAATCCACGATAATCCGGCAAACTTTCTCCGCGCGGCCCCTCTGAAAATTGACCTTTGACCTTTCCTGAACGCCAAGGCTAAGCTGGCGCCAGTGGATCACGGGGAGAAGTGAGGGGTTATGAATAAAATGAAATCAGTATTTGGCGGCGCGGCTGCTATCGTGTTCGGCGCGTTGTCGTCGGTGACGGGGGGCGCGCAGGCGCAAAACCAGATGGGCTCGTCAAGCTCCGGTTTGTCGAACCCCACCAATGTCGTACAGAATTTCAGCGTTCAGACGGTTGGCCCCGTGTTGAACGAGCTTGGCATGCCATGGCAGGTTCAGCAGCTGGACGACAATGGCGCGCAATATATTCTCGCCGCCGGCGGTTCGGTGCAGTTCATTATTTTCTTCGCCGCCTGTCAGGATGAAGCGGGCGCGCGCTGCGTCGGAATGCACACGGTGACGTTCTTTCAGGGTATGGAAGCGAACCCACAAACCGTGCAGGCGTTCAATGCAAATATTCCATTCATCACCGCGGGCGTCAGCCAGGACAACGTCGCTTATGTCAGCCGGTATGACATCGCTGATTTTGGCATCCCGCGCGGCAACATTGCGTCTTCGCTTGTCAATTTCCTCGCCGTGGCGCAGAATTTCGCCGACGAACTCGCCGCCGGACATCAAACAGTCAGCCTTGATGGCTATGCGAGCGATCTTTCCGCTTCGCGCCTGAATCGTCAGACTGCTGAAAAAGTCCTCGGCGGCTCCGTCTCGTCAGCGCCCGCAGGCGGTTACATGCTGCACCAGACCGGTCTTGAAGAAGGCGCTGAAATGATCCAGCTCATGCTGAAAGACGACAGCGTGCGCCGCAACACCATCAAGCAAAAAGTTCAGAACGAACGCGACTGATCTTTTTCGCGGAAATAACCGATAAAAGGGCGCTTTTTGAGCGTCCTTTTTGTTTGATTAACGATGTTTTGAGACAAAGCGTTAACCGGTTTTGGCGTAATCCATTCACCAATAGTGAACGGGCCTCTGTTTAGCGGCCTTTAAATTGGGGAACGGGAAATCCCGGCAAGGGCGGCGCTGCATGCGACGGGCGAAAATCGGTTCTTTTTGTAGAAACGCCCAAGGGTCGACCGCGGTGGAATTCGCCATCGTCGCCCCGGTGTTTCTGGCGCTGGTATTCTCCGTCATCGAAGCCGGCTGGTATTATTTCGTCACGACGTCCGTGCAGCAGGCGACCGCAACCGCCGCCCGGCTCATCCGCACCGGTCAGGCGCAATCAGGGGATCTCTCCCGTGAAGCGTTTTATGATGAGATTTGCGGCGTCATCGATACGTTCGGCGCATGCGACGATAAACTAACCATCGATATATCGAACTACTCGTCCTTCAGCCAGCTTGCCGGCGACCTTTCGAACCCTGTCTGCCGCGACAAAAGCGATCCCACGATCGAAGGCGCGCAATTCGACAAAAACGATTACGGGGGGCAGCGCGATATCATCCGTGTACGCGTTTGCTTTTTATACAAACCGGTCAATCCCGGCATCGGGCTCAATCTGAAAAAAACAGAGAGCGGCGAACGCAAAATAGTCTCCGTGAATATTTTTCGAAATGAGCCATTTTCAGGGGCGCAAGATGGCTGACAAAGCGCCGTGGCGAACGGTCATAAAAAAATACGCCATTTGCGGCAGCGGCGTCGCGGCGATGGAGTTCGCATTGATCGCGCCAATTCTAATTGCGCTGTTCTTTGGCGTTATTGAAAGTTCGGACGCGATGGCGCGCAGCCGGCAGGTCACGCTTGCGGTGAACACGCTTGTCGATCTCGCTGCACAGGAGACGCAAATCGAAACGGCGGAGCTTGATGACCTGTTCGACGGCGTCGAGCAGATTATGGAAACGGGCGGCGCGCCCGCGATCATACGCCTTGTGAGCGTCGGCGTGGATGCCGATGGAGATCCGGTCGTGCAGTGGAGCCGCGATAATGCGGGCGACGCCCCCTATGCGGCGGGCGCGCCTTATGAAGGGTTGCCCGCCTCAACGCTGATTGACGCCGGCGCGACTATCCTCATCAGCGAAGTCAATTATACGTATACGTCAAAATTGACGCATTTTGTTATTCCATCAATTTCGTTTGAGCGCAGCGCGACGCGCTGGCCGAGAAGGTCGCTGCGGATCCGTCTGTGTTCCAGCCTCTCCGGCGTCTGCAGTTAGCCTATCATACGCGTCCGCCAATAACCCGATTGTTATATAATTATTTCGGATTTGGTTATTCCTGTTCCTGGCTGGATTTCCTGGTCCAGACCCAGTCGCGCATTTTCACCCATTCACCGCTTTCATTTTTTTCGTAAACGTCGGCGCTATGCGACTCGCCGCTTTCGTCCATCACGAATAAATGCCGGACTTCCTTGGCGCTGCCGTCAACGCCAAAAAATGTTTGATCCATGACGAGGCGCCCCGTATCGTCCAGATACATGTCGCCATCAGCGAATGAACCGGTCCAGTTGACCTGCAGAGCCGAGCCCATTTTCGTCACCGGATTATAAAACGCGTAAAGCGTCCAGTACTGGACTTCTCTGGTTTCGCCGCCGGACGAGTCATCAGAAGGCAGGAAAACACCGAACAATTCGCCGGTCACATGCTGTTTATAAGGCCCCCAGCGATAGCGAACCCCCCAATCCTTCGGTTGCTGACCCCCGGGTTCATAATCAGGATTTGGCGTCAGCCATTCTTCGCCGCGCACGAGATCTCCCATAAGCGCATTGATTGGCGAGTTTTCTTCCTCGGCGCTTGCAGTGTTGAGCAATACAAAAGCAAGCGCCGTGACCAAGAATGCTACAGTAGCGCGAATTGACATACGGCCTCCCTCAAAATGACCGCCCAGGCGACGGTTGTTTTTAGTCAGTCATAAAAATCGCGCTGAAAGCCACCTAAATTTGACTAAATCGAATAGTGTTGCGTCTGGCGCTTCGCATTTAGTAAGATTTCGGCGATGAGCGACTATCGATTTGGCCCCTTCATACTGTCTTCAGAGCCGCATTGTTTGAAACGCAGAGGCGAGAAGGTCGATCTGCGCGCGCAGGCGTTGCGGTTATTGGTGCTTCTTGTGGAGAACCGCGGGCGTGTTGTCGGTCATGAAGAAATTCGCAGTGCAATCTGGGGGGAGAGGCAAGCGGATACAGCAAAAGCGATACCGCTCCTGATCCGGGAGATACGCGAGGCGCTGGGCGAGTCTGCGAGCGACCCGGCGCTTGTCGAGACTGTTCCGCGCGAGGGATACCGCTTTGTCGGCGTGCTGAAAAATAACAAAACGCCCGTTTTGCGCCGGAAGCAGGCGGCAGCCGTCGCGGCTGGCCTGGCGGTCATGGTGTTGGCCGGGGTCTTTCTTTCTTCGAAAAATGCAGGCGCTTACTCGAAAGCTGACGCGTATTATCAAAAGGGCGCCCATCTTGTGCAGAACGGCGCGTCCGGTCAGTGGGACGACGCGCGCGATTATTTCCAAAAAGCCCTCAAGGAAAATCAAAACCATGGTCTGTCGCTTGCCGGACTGGCGGAGATCGCTGTCAAGGAAGGCGATTTTGTAACTGCGGAATCCCTGGCCGGCGCCGCGATCGAGAGGAGCGATGAGGCGCGCGGACATCTCGTCATGGCGCAAATCAGCGCCATGCGAGACTGGAATTGGGAAAAGGCTTTTTTTCACAATGAACGCGCCCTGAAACGAAACAGCAAACTTGCTGAAGCGTGGGCGATGAAGGCAATGCTGCTGACGCTGAGCGGAGATAACTTAGGCGCCATCGCAGCTTCGGAAACGGCCTACAAACTGGAGCCGGTCTCGGCGCTCATCCGCATCGATCATGGCTGGTTTCATTATTATGCGCGCGATTATGAAAACGCCATGCGATTGTGCAGCGAAGCGTTGAAGCTCGACCCTGAATTCACGGCAGCGGCCTATTGCCGACTGAAAGCGGCGCTCTATCTTCATGACACTGAACAGTCACTTGAGGCGGCGCAATTCATATCCGCGTTGTGGTTAAAAGATTCTGCGGACGGTAACGAGTTCAAGTCGATGCAGGACTTTTTTCACTGGCATCGCGATGTCCTGAAAAAAGAACTTGCGAACGGGGCGCCTTATTGGGAGGCCTTGGCTGCGGCGCAATTGCAACTTGGCGAATATGAGGAAGCCATGTCGCTGTTGCGCGTCGCGATGCGTCATAAATCGCAACACCTTCCGCTTGCGCTGCTGGATCCGGTTTTTGATCCGCTACGCGATAGGACTGATTTCACCGACCTGGTCAGACAAGCGCTGTCATCTGCGTGACCAATGCCGCTGACGCCCTGGGCACCGCGATTTTGCAAACTGATATTATCGAATTGGCTGATCTGAAAATGGTGGGCGCGACAAGGATTGAACTTGTGACCCCTACGATGTCAACGTAGTGCTCTCCCACTGAGCTACGCGCCCTTCGCCTGACGGCCGACCCAAAGAAACGGCCCTCAAAGGAAGGGCCGGTCTCTAGCGTCAAATAAAGAGAGAGGCAAGCCCGCTGGCGTAAGGCGAGCTATGCTGCGACGACGCGCTCCACTTCGTAAACGAGATCTTTCAAATGGAAAGGCTTTGAAAGGACCTTGGCGTCTTCCGGCGCCTGATTGGCGGCGTTCAGCGCCACGGCGGCAAATCCGGTGATAAACATGATCTTCATTTCGGGATCGATCTCAGCCGCCCTGCGGGCGAGTTCAATACCGTCCATTACGGGCATGACGATGTCGGTTAACAATAGGTCGAATTCCCGCAATTGCAGTTCTGTGAGCGCTTCATCGCCCTGCGCCGCGTCAATGACCGAATGGCCGGCGCGCTCCAGGGCTTTTTTGAGAAACCGACGCATGGAATCATCGTCTTCCGCCAATAAAATCGCCGCCATATACGCTGACCTTTTTGTTACGCTTTCAATACTTTAAGGCGATTTGCACGTGCGCGTCGCCTGATTTTATGTCCTGTAAAGGGAATTGGGACGTGCGCCCTGATCCCTGCTGTAGGCTCCTGCAAAATTCGCTCCGCCCGTCCCGCGGGACGCTGAACATAGTTTCAATACATGGTTCATACGCCAGGCCAAGAAATGTCTGCGCGATTTCCGGCGAAATTTTGCCGGGTGTTGCCTTGGGCCCTTAACGAACGCCGCAACTTCACGTTAACATGCCTCAGGTCATTTTATTTTCAAGTCCCGCGAAAGTGACGCTGAACCAGTGCCGAATTCGACAGAGAACCTGAATATTACCCCTTTCGGCGAAGAAACGCCGCGCCGCGCTGTTAACGTGCTCGAGCCGCATGATGTCGCATCGCCGCTCATCTTCGCGTCTCCTCATTCCGGTCGCGATTACCCGGGCGAGCTTTTGAAGAATTCCCGCCTGGACCGGCATGCGCTGCGTCAGTCTGAGGACTGCTATGTGGATTTGCTGTTTGACGAGGCGCCCCGCTTCGGCGCGCCGTTGCTGCGCGCCTTGTTTCCGCGCGCCTATGTGGACGTCAACAGGGCGCGCGATGAGCTTGATCCGCGCATGTTCGCTGACGACATACCCAAAAAGGCCGATACGCGTTCCAGCCGCGTAATCGCGGGGCTTGGCGTTATTCCGCGCATCGTCGCCGACGGCCAGGATATTTATGCGCGCAAATTGTATTATATCGACGCCAAAAGGCGTCTGGCCGCCTGTTACGAGCCTTATCACGAGGCGCTGCGTCGCCTGATAGACGAGGCGCGGTCGCGTTTCGGGGTCGCCATCGTTATAGATTGCCACTCCATGCCGTCAGCGGGCGGCGCTCCGTTCAGACCCGGCGAGCCGCGCATTGATTTTGTTCTTGGCGACCGCTTCGGATCTTCGTGCGATCCCGGCATAGTTGAGGAAACAGAACTGGCTCTACGCGGCTTTGGTTACCAGGTGGCGCGAAATGCGCCTTACGCCGGCGGTTATGTGGCCTCGTCATACGGCCGTCCGCGCGAGGGCGTGCATGTGCTGCAAATTGAAATCAACCGGGCGCTCTATCTCGATGAACGCCGGATCGCCCGAAGCGGGGGGTTTGACCCCTTGCGCCGGAACATGACGGCGTTGATCGAGCACCTTTCCGCCACACGCCGCGATCAGTTGCGCCCCCCGCAAGCTGCAGAATAATGATAAAAAAGGCCGCGGACGAACCGCGGCCTATAGTTGTTAGGGAGGAAACGCCCAGAAACTGGGCAGCAACGCCTAAGCGCTGCATGTTTTATATAGCCGAAAAACATATTGCATTGCAACAAATATTTTGCGTTGCAATATGAATTTTTCGCACTTGCACATATTGACAGGTTGAGAATTTCCGCTCGCTACGTGATTTTTCGCAGGCGCGGGAGCGCGTCGATTGTCAAACCGAGACAGTCGGACTACCTACGCGCGTCTCAAATCATTCAGCGGCAGGCCGGCATGACAGAAGAAAAAGCGCAACCATCCGAAAAGATGGAAAAGAAAAAGAGCGCTCTGAGGCGTCTCGGCTCAGGCGTAGGGCGCCTCACACGGGTGAAAAAGCGCTTTGAAATGCCGAAAGGCGAAAGCGGGCTGAAAATTGTAATCGCCACTGACGCATGGAAGCCGCAACTGAACGGCGTTGTCAGAACGCTTGATACGCTCGGGAAAATTCTCACAGATTTCGGCAATGAAGTTCTCTACATCACGCCGAACGAATTCCGCTCGGTGCCGTTGCCGTCTTATCCTGAAATCCGCCTGTCGCTATTGCCGAACAGAAAAGTCGCAAAGATGATTAACGACTTTCAGCCGGATGCGATTCATATTGCAACTGAAGGGCCGATAGGACGCGCTACGCGGCGTTTCTGCAAACGGCGCGGTCATCCTTTCACGACCAGCTTTCACACCCGTTTCGCCGAATACGCCAATGAACGCTGGAAACTGCCGACGCGATGGGGGTATTCGGTGCTCAAAGATTTTCATAAGGACGGCGAAACGATGATGGTCGCAACGCCAGGCCTCGTCGAGGAATTGAGCGAACGCGGCTTTTCAAAAATGAAGCTGTGGGCGCGGGGCGTCGATCTTGAGCAGTTTCAGCCCGGCGACAGGTCGTTTCTCGATGAGCATGCGCGGCCAATTTTTCTATATGTGGGCCGGCTTGCGGTGGAAAAAAGCATTGAAGATTTTCTCGAAGCGGATCTGCCGGGTACGAAAGTCATCGTCGGCGACGGGCCGCAGCGCGAAGAACTTGAAGCAAAATACAAAGACGCTGTCTTTACCGGACCAAAATATGGCGATGAGTTGACGAGATATTATCAGGCGTCTGATGTTTTTGTTTTTCCGTCACGCACCGACACTTTCGGGCTTGTGAATGTAGAGGCGCTCGCCTGCGGCGTGCCCGTCGCCGCCTATCCGGTGCGCGGACCGCTTGAAATTCTGGATGGCGCGCCGGCCGGATGCGGCGCGATGGACGAAGACTTAACCAAAGCGTGTCTTGCAGCTTACGAAAACCGCGACCCGAAAGAATGCCGCGCCTGGGCGGAAAATTTTTCATGGGAAGCAGCCTCGCGGCAGTTTATCGTTAATTTGGAAACGCCGGGCTTCGATGATCAGTTCTGGCTGCGCTCAGCCAAGATGATCGACTGACCAGCCGTTTCATATTGATACAAAATAAAGCCGTTGCACTTGAACGCAACGTGGCTGGTACATCCCAAAGGCGACAAAGTCGCGTAATAGGCGAGCCTATTTCGGGCGTTTCACCATTCCGGCATGGTGCTTGCGTTTTCACCTCCACGAGAAATCAAACGGTCGCGCGGACGGCGTGCGATGATATGTGGAGTATGGGTAATGGCGCATCCGATTGACGTACATGTGGGCCGGCGGCTGAGGCAGCGGCGCAGACTGTTGGGGCTGACGCAGGAAAAGCTCGCGAATGCAGTCGATATTCGCTTTCAGCAGATTCAGAAATATGAAAGCGGGTCGAATCGGATTTCAGCTTCCCGCCTGTGGTCGCTTGCGAAAGCGCTCGATGTGTCGATTTCCTATTTTTTCGACGGCATGAACGGCGCAGAACCGAAGCTCGACTACGATTTACGCGAGGATTACGGTTTTGCCGAAGCGCCTGCCGAAGGTTTGCTCGACGAAAAGGAAACGATGGACCTCGTGCGGTATTATTATCGACTTGAAGAAGAGCCCCGCCGCCGTCTGCTCGATCTTGCACGAGCGCTTTCAAGCGATAATCATTAAACGACAGGTTGGCTTGCACAACAGCGCGGCGGTCGTCATGATCGCCGCGCATGTCTTTTTTACCTGACGAACTCGCCGATCTGGGGACTTTTGCGCACAAGCTTGCTGACGCCGCGCGCGCCGAAACGCTGACGCGTTTTCGTCAGGGCGTTTCCATCGTCAACAAACTGGAACAATCCGCCAGTAATGAATTCGATCCTGTCACCGACGCCGACCGTGAGGGCGAGCGCGTGGTGAGGGCGCTGATCGAAACGGTCTTTCCCGACCACGGCGTACTCGGTGAGGAATTTGAAGAACGAAAAGGCGCAAGCCCCTGGCGCTGGGTGCTGGACCCGGTGGACGGCACCCGCGCCTTCATGTGCGGAACGCCTACATGGACGACATTGATCGGTCTTGAATACGAAGACGAGCCCGTTCTCGGACTGATCGATCAGCCGTTTACGGATGAAAGATGGATTGGCTTCGGGGGCGGCGTCGAATACCGCCGCGCAGGAGAAACCAGGCCGGCGCAGACCAGCGGCCTTGGTGACTTGTCGCAAGCCCGAATCTCGACCACCGATCCGCTGGAAGCCGGTTATTTCACGCAAGACGAAGCGGCCGCCTATGCCCGCATCGCAGCGGCGTCCTGTGTGGCGCGGTTCAGTATGGACGCTTATGCCTATGCGCTATTGGCGCTCGGTGAAATCGATATTGTCCTTGAAACATGTTTGAAACATCACGATTACGCCGCGTTAATTCCGATTGTCGAGGGCGCGGGGGGCGTTGTTACAAATTGGCGGGGCGAAAAGCCGGGCGCCGACGATCGCGGCGAGATTATCGCAGCGGCAACGCCGAAGTTGCACGAAGCGGCCCTCGCGCTCATTGCCGGCTAGTTACAATCAACAACTCAGGATCGAGAATTCAACGCCGGCTCGATAAACGCATCGAATGCTGAAAAGTATTGCGCGCGTATCTCGTTGCGCTCCATCAGGATTTCATGCAGCGCCCCATCAATAATTTCCTGCCTGATATTGGGGTTTGCCGCAGCGATGTTCGCATGATCGCCACCGTCGATCTGTTGTTCGGCGCCCGCGCTGATAATCAGCACCGGTGTCTGAACGCCGTCCAGCGCGCCTGGCGCATGGATGGCGGCGCTTGCTTTCATGGCGGCGCTGACCCAGCCATAGGTGGGAGCGTCATTAGCCGATTCGCCAAGCGCCAGCCGCAAATCCCGGAAAATCGCATGGCGTCCCGGATCGCTTGTGAAAATATTTCCCTCAAAGACGTCGGCGTGATCAGTTCCACGGGTTACGGGCTTGCGCGCCATTCCGAAGTTGCTGGCGAGTGAGGCCGCCAAAGCGGTGATGCGGTTCCGCGGTTCGGGAAAAAGCCGCGTCATTGGCGCACACAGAACAGCGCATTCAAAAGCCGGATAGCCCGAGGCCAACAGCATCAAGGCCGGCATGCCGCCCATGGAATGGGTCATGAGAATATAGGGGCCGGGGAAGCGCGCCTTCACGTGGGATTCGATGAAGAGCCGCAAATCATCCGTTATCTGATTGAAGTAGCCGCTCCACTTTGTCCGTTCGGCGCTTGACCGGTCGGAAAGCCCCTGGCCGCGCCAGTCCATCATGGCGACGTTCAGTTTGCGCGCATGAAGATCGGTAACGGTCTCGAAGTATTTTTCGATAAACTCCGACCAACCTGTTACAAGAACCGCTGTGCCGCGTGCGTTTTCGACCGGGAAGAACGCCCCGCGCAGTTTCGCCCCGTCATTGGCGGCGAACTCTATAGCCTGCGCGCGCGGCGGTACCGGATTGCCGTCAATTTCGATAAAACGGCTCACGCTTTAGGCCCCAGTTCGAGCCGCGCCAGCACGCTCATGTCGTCGGCGGCGGTCACGCGGCCTGAAACAAAAGAACTCTCAAAAGCGCGATTGCTGGCCAGCGCGCGCGCCAGCGATTCGGGCCGCCCCCGCAAAATACAATCTAATTTCGCATTTTGCGGGGCTTTCATGGATATTGCGGGAGGTTGTACGCGCCCGTCGACCCACAACGGCGCCGCGTCCTCCGGCTCCAGCATCAACACGGCGCCGAACGGCGTTGCGAAAGTCTTTTCAGAGACCTCCGTCAGTTTTTTGTCAGGTTCGACGCTCATGAGTTATTCAAGGAGCGCGCCGTCGGCCGCGATAGGCTTGCGAAACTTCAAAGTCATCCGGTCGCTTTCGCCAATCGCGTCATAGGGCGCACGGTTGAAGTCCGGATCATCCTGTCCGCGAATGGCAGATGAACGTTTTACCGGCGGCAAGGTCCAGACGCCAAAGGGGTGGTCTTTCGTATCAGCAGGATTGGCGTTAATTTCCGACGCCATATCGAGATCAAAACCGGCGTTTGTCGCAAGTTCAATGACATCGTCCGTATAGACATAACCGGTGGAGCCGTCATCGGCGATTTCCGCGCCATCGGCGCGATGCTCCACAACGCCCAGAACCCCGCCGGGTTTCAGCGCGCGGTAAAATTCGGCGAAGGCGTCCGCCGCCTGTCCGCGCGACTGCCAGTTATGCACATTGCGGAATGTCAGCACCATATCCGCCGCGCCTTCAGGCGCTACGTGATGTCCCTCGCCAAAATAAGTCAATTCAACGTCGCCGTAGATTTCGGGCTGTTCAACATAAGTCTGGGTGAATGTCTTGTTTGCGGCGAGCGCGCGCTCGCTGGCGCCGTCTGGCGGAAACCCTGTGGCGTAAAGTTTGCCGCCGCCGGTTTTCAGATAGGGTGCAATCACTTGCGTATACCAGCCGCCGCCGGGCGCGATTTCGACGACCGTCATCTCAGGCTCAAGGCCGAAAAAGAGCAGCGTTTCCTTGGGGTGGCGCCATTCATCCCGGGCGCGCTCCTCGCTGGTGCGGTGATCGCCGGCGAGCACCGCGTCAAGGCGGGCGCCGTTATCGGCCGGCGCCGCTGTTTGCTCCGGCTCAGTTTCGGCTCCGGTTTGCTCGCCGCCGCCGCCGTCGCCACACGCGCCGAGCGCCAGGGTCAGGCTGACCGCTGTTGCGCTGAGAATCCGTTTGTCGAAAAAATGCATGAATGTCGCTCCCGTCCGGTTGAGGCTTATCTGTTTACCATGGATTTCGCGCAGGTTCTAAACTGCGTTTTGTGAATTGAAAGCCCCTTGAACGCTGGGTTTGAACGCCTATTTCTCACGCATGACGGAGGCCGAAAGGGTCCATCATATTCATGTTGGGGACGCTCTCCCGGCCAAACTGGCGGGTAAAAGCGTCTCAAACCTCGCTTACGCTAAGGAGGATTACATATGCGTACGTTTGATCTAACCCCGCTTTACCGTTCGACTGTCGGTTTTGACCGCGTATTCGATTTGCTCGACACAATGGGCAAAGCCGATACCAGCGGCTATCCGCCCTATAATATCGAACGGATCGACGAAAATGATTACCGCATCACGCTCGCCGTGGCCGGTTTTGGTGAAGATGAGCTTGATATGGAGCTTCACGAGAACACGCTGACGGTTACCGGTAATCGCAGCGAACCGGACGATAACCGCACTTTCCTGCATCAGGGAATCGCCGGGCGCTCTTTCCAGCGCCGCTTCCAGCTTGCCGAGCATGTGGAAGTCGCCGGCGCTTCGCTGGTGAATGGACTGTTGAACATTGATCTGCGCCGGGAAATCCCGGAATCGGCCAAACCCCGCAAGATTTCGATCTCTGGCGGCGAGGCTCGCAATGTCAAAGTCCTGAAAGATGCTGACGCAGCCTAAAATCAGGCTCACCTTTTAAGCGAAAAACGGGGCCGGCCGTCCCTTTCCGATTGCGCCGGCCCTGACTACGCTTGTCTGCGCATGGCGCCGGGGATTTTCAGAACCCTCTCCTCCGGCGCTCTTTTTAAATCCCTCATGGCTTGTTAGCATGCGCCCATTCCGCCCGTATGGCGTGAAGGGGAAGGCAAGAGGGTATGGTTCAGTATTCAAGAGTAATGATCGCCGCTTTTTGCGCTGTCGGGATAGCTGGTTGCGTCAGCGATACCGGACCGCGGTACGGTGAACAGCTTTCCATCTCAATTCCTTATGACCCGTACGATTTCAGTCCGGATGACTTGCAGGCCGAGGCGGACACACATTGCCGCGCTTATAACCGGCGCGCCGTTTACGACGGGGAGACAATCAACCCGGACGAAGTGCGCTGGCGGTATCGGCACTTTTTGTGCGTATAGTATTTTTGGTGCTGTAGAATAATGGCGCTGCCGCTCTAGACGGAGATGGGCGGCTTTCATTCTCTAAAACGAGCGTCAAGCCTGATCGGCGTAGTCACCCCTGTGTGAACGGCGGGACTTTTATCCGATAAGCGGTGTTTGGCTCCAAAGATGCGTAATTTTCGCAACGCGCAGATAGTAGCGGGAGATTGCCAGACATGGCCGACAATGACCTGACCGCGCTGTTCATAAATTGCAGCCTGAAAAAATCAAATTCTGAATCCCATACGCAAAAGCTGATGAACAACGCAATTGCGATTATGGAAAAAAATAATGTGACCGTCTCAACAGTACACGCCGTCGAGCACGAGATACCGCCCGGCGTCTTTCCCGACATGACCGAACATGGCTGGGAGAAGGACGACTGGCCCGCCATTCAGAAAAAAGTGATGGCCGCCGATATTCTGGTGCTTGGCACGCCCATCTGGCTTGGTGAAAAATCATCCGTTTGTACGCGTGTTGTTGAACGCCTTTACGGCTATTCCGGCGAGCTGAACGACAAAGGTCAGTATGCCTATTATGGCCGCGTCGGGGGATGCGTCATTACCGGCAATGAGGACGGCGTTAAACATTGCTCGATGAATATTCTCTATTCGCTGTCGCATCTCGGTTATGTTATTCCCCCGCAGGCCGACACCGGCTGGATCGGCGAAGCTGGCCCCGGCCCCTCTTACGGAGACGATGGCAAGACTGGACTCGATAATGAATTCACGAAACGCACAACGACATTCATGGCGTGGAACCTGATGCACCTCGCGTGTATGTTGAAAGAAGCCGGCGGTATTCCGAAAGAGGGTAATCAAAAAACGGCGTGGGACGACGGCGCGCGGTTCGATCACCCAAATCCGGAATACCGGTGAAGGCTTTCCTGCGCGAAGGCCGGCATCAATGAGCGGCGCTTTCCGCGAAGATGCGAAATACATGAACCGCGCCCTTGAGCTCGCCCGGCGCGGCGAGGGGCGCGTTTCGCCGAACCCCATGGTGGGCTGCGTCATTGTCAAAAACGGTAAAATTATCGGCGAGGGCTGGCACGAAGGCGCAGGCCATCCGCATGCGGAGATAAATGCACTGAATCAGGCAGGCTGCGATATAGCGGGCGCAGATGTTTACGTCACGCTTGAGCCTTGCGCGCATCAGGGAAAGACGGGCCCGTGCGCCGACGCTTTGATTGAGGCGCGCGTACAGTCCGTTGCTTACGCTGTGGGCGATCCCGACAAAAAGGCCGCTGGCGGCGGCGCGCGGTTGAAAGCGGCCGGTATTCGCGTGCGCGCCGGTCTTTGCGAGGCGCAAGCGCGCCGTCTCAACGAGGCCTGGTTTCACTTTATCGAAACAGGCCGCCCGTTCATTACGGGAAAGACGGCGTCCAGTCTCGACGGCAGAATCGCCACGCAAACCGGCGAGAGCCAGTGGATCACGAGCGCTCAGTCACGCACAAAAGCGCAGGCTTTCAGGAAGCGCGCCGACGCGATCATTGTCGGCGCCAATACCGTCGCAACGGACAACCCGTCTCTCACCGCGCGCGATGAAGAAGACCGGCCGTTCGAAAATATTTACCAGCCGTTGCGCGTTGTCCTCGACAGCGCGGGACGCACCGACCCGGCGGCCAGCATTTTTTCAATGCAGGGGCGGGGCGCATTGCTGGCCGCGACGTCGAAACTGTCAACGGCAAGGCGTGCAGCATTTGAAAAAGCAGGCGCCGAGGTTGCAATCTTGCCGGCGTCGCCGGATGGCCGTGTTGACCTCCCGGCGCTTGCCGAAACCCTCGCCGCGCGCGGATGTTGCGCAGCGATGGTGGAGGGCGGAGGCGAAACGCTGGGCGCGTTCTTGAAGGCGGGCTTGATTGACCGGCTTTATGCATTTGTCGCTGTCGGGATGATTATAGGCGCTGACGGCAAGCCGTCCGTATCGGGTCTGAATGTCAGCGCGCTGTCAGAGGCTGTGTCATTGCGCAATATATTAATTGAACCATTGGGGAACGATTTGCTGATCTCGGGTGCGCCAGCGCGCCGTTAAAAGTCAGCCGGCCTGCGGCGGTTCTTTCAGCAAGGCTTTCGCCTGTTCGTAGATTTCCGTATTTGCAGCAAGGATCGATCCGTCGGTCAGGAATTTCTTGCCGCCGTCGATCTCGCTGACCATACCGCCCGCTTCGCGCACAATGCATGCGCCGGCGGCGACATCCCAGATATTCAAATCGCGCTCCCAGAAAGCGTCGAAACGTCCCGCCGCGACAAAAGCGAGATCCAGCGCCGCTGCGCCAAAGCGCCGAACGCCGGCGGTGTTTTCCAGAACGCGTTCTGTTTCCTGAAGCGCTCGTTCACGCCCCGGCCGGCCGGCGAAGGGAAGCCCGCAGGCGAAAAGGCAGGCGCTGAGGTCGGCGCGGCCAGAGACGCGAATGCGCCGGTCGTTCAGATACGCGCCTTCGCCTTTTTCCGCCCAGAACAACTCATCTGTCGCCGGATTGAAAACGACGCCCGCGTAAGGCTGGCGGTCTCGCTCCAGCGCTATGGATATGGCGAATTGCGGCAGGCCGTGCAGAAAATTCGTGGTGCCGTCGAGGGGGTCGATAATCCACCGGTTCGAATTGTCCGCCCCTTCTATTTCACCCTTTTCCTCCATGACGAAACCGTATTTCGGCCGCGCTTTGGACAGTTCCTCGTAAATTTCCTCTTCTGCACGCAGATCTGCGCGGGAGACGAAATCAGCCACGCCCTTGCGCGAGACCTGCAAGGCTTGCGCCTCGCCGAAATCGCGAATGAGCCCGCGCGCCGCCTTGCGCGCAGCGTTAATCATGACGGTCATCAGGGCGGACGTATGAGGCATTCTTTCACCGGTCGGTTGGAGCGGGCGCACCTTAGTGACGGGGGGCGTCGGCGCAAGCCCGATTTTTTTCAAATATCGCCTTCGCCTTCAAACCGGGCTAAGCGCAGGGACGTGATGAAACCGTTTTACCATGTCTGAGCCGACGCTTCCGCCCGAGCCGCGCCCGCTCTTTACACGCGTCGCGCATGGCGCGGCCTGGATCATGGGCGCGGGGCTCTTTGCCCGCCTCATTGGCGCGGTGAACACCATCATCATTGCGCGTCTTTTGGTGCCGGAAGATATCGGCATTGTCGCCATTGCGACGATCACGATGCAATTGCTGCAGGGCGTATCCGATATCGGGGTCAGTCAGGCGGTGGTGAAATTTCGCGATGCGGACCGCGACGACCTCAACACGCTTTTTACATTCTCGCTGGCGCGCGGCGTTCTGATCGGGGTGATATTATTCGCCGCGGCGCCGTTGGCCGCGCAGTTTTACGACGACGAGCGGCTGTTCTGGGCCTTTGCGGGCATATCCGTTTTTCCGGTATTGCTCGGGCTGATCAATCCGAAATTTTATGAATTCGAGCGCGAACTGAAATTCTCACGGGAATTTTTGGTGACCGTCGCGAACAGATTACTCGGCGTTGCGGTCTCGCTGACTATCGCCATTCTATTTCGTACTTATTGGGCGATCATTCTCGGTATGCTGGCGAGTGTTTTCGTCCAGCTCGTTCTTTCATACATGCTTCGTCCCTATTTGCCGGCGGTGTCGGTAAAGTCCTTCCGCCGGCTTGTGGGGTTTTCCGGCTGGCTTGGCGGGGTCAGTTTCATGGCGGCGCTGAACAACAAGCTCGACGTCCCGATCCTCGGCCGTTTCATCGGCCAGGGCGGCGCCGGCGTTTATTTTATCGGGTTCCAATTGTCGGAGATGGTCGCCGGGCAAGTGGCGATGCCGCTGACGCGCGCCATCTTTCCCGGTCTGGCTGAAATGCAAGGCGATCCTGCGCGGATGCGCCGTGCGTTTTTAAGAGGCGTGGAGGCGCTTGGCGCCTTCGCCATGCCGGCGGCCTTCGGTATGGCGTTCGTGGCGAGCGATTTCACCTATGTCGTCCTGTCCGAAAAATGGTCCGCCGCCGTACCCGCAATAGCCTTGCTGGCGCCGGTGGTCGGTCTGCAATCGTTGTTTTTCGCCACTCAATCCTACGCCGTCGCCTTGGGACTGACGCGGCTGGTGTTTTTGCGCGAGCTGGTTTTCTTTATAACGCGCATGCCGGTTTTTATCTGGGCGGCGTGGGCGCATGGGCTGCACGGGGCGATTGTCGCTGCGGCTGTCATGGGTCTTTTCCATGTGGCGCTGAATCTCGCGCTTTATGGTCGCGCGAGCGGGGCTCCGTTCTGGGAGCCGCTCGCCGCTGCGCGGCGCCCGCTCGGGGCCGTTGCAGCGATGGCCTCCTGGTTTGTTCTTGTCCGCCCGCATTTTATGGCGATCGGGGACCTGACGCCGGCGATGCGCCTCTTCATCGATGCGGGAATGGGCGCCGTAATTTACGCCGCCGCACTTTATCTGTTGTGGCGCCTTGCGGGCCGCCCGGCCGGTATCGAGGTTAATATTAAAGACACGCTGTTAACGGTGCGCGAGAAAATCGCCGGGAAATAACGCCGGCAACTGCAAAGGATTGTTTCGTCAGGGCTCATGCTCGGCTAGGAATATTCGTAAGAATAAAACAGCAAAAAGAGTTTGTATCAGGGATGAGCGACACGATGGCCGAAGCGCCGCCTTTGAATCTGGAAACGCTGCTCGCCGCCGCCATGAAGCTGATCGGGACCGATCCGCAATATGCCATCGGCGAGGCGGATATACGCGGAAACAAGTACCGGATATTCCAGAATGCGCCGGCGCATTTGCCAGCGCTTTTCGCCGAAAGCGCAAAGCACGGCGAAAAGGATTTCATCATTTTTGAAGGCGAACGCCTCAGTTTCGCAGAAACGCAAAAGCGAGTCTGCCGCTTTGCGCATGCGTTGCAAAAGGAGCTCGGCGTCGGCAAGGGCGATTATGTCGCCATCGCCATGCGCAACTATCCGGAATGGTGTGTCGCTTACATGGCGATCATTTCGCTTGGCGCTGTTGTCGTGCCGCTGAACGCCTGGTGGAAAGCAGACGAGCTTGAATACGGTTTGCAAGACAGCGGCGCGAAGATTGTGCTCGTGGATGCAAAACGGCTCGATTACTTAAAACCCATCAGAGAAAAGATGGGCCTGACGCTCATCCTCGTGCGAGAGGCGGGCGAGGGGGCGGACTACGCGTATGACAGCCTGCTGGCGGGATCGAAGGATGAAACGACGCCGCAGGTCGATATCGGCCCCGACGATGATTTTTCCATCGTCTATACGTCAGGTTCGACCGGACAGCCCAAGGGCGTTGTGTTGACGCACCGCGGCGCCGTTGCGACGCTATGGTCTTGGTGGTTTGTCTTGAACGTACTCACCGAAGCGCGCGGCGGGATCAGTCCTATCGGGGACGATCCCGGGATTTTGCTGGCCGTACCGTTGTTTCATGTTACCGGATCGCACTCGATCTTCATGCTTTCCCTGATTATCGGACGGCGCATGGCGATGATTTATCGCTGGGACCCGGTCGATGCGGCGCGGATCATCAACGAGGAAAAGCTGACAAATTTTGTCGGCGTACCGAGCCAGTCCTATGAATTACTGGAAAACGCCGGGCCTGACGACATGCCGACACTGATTGACATCGGCTCGGGCGGCGCGAAACGCCCGCCGGATCATGTAAAAAAACTGAAAGCGAAATTCGCGCACGCCAATCCTTCGTCTGGCTACGGATTATCTGAAACCAACGCCGCCGGCTGCGTCATCTCGCAGGAGATGTATCAAGAGCGCCCTGACTCAACGGGCCGGCCGCTCCCGCCCCTGACCGATATCAAGATCGTCAAGGACGGCGCGGATGTTGCGAAAGGCGATGTTGGCGAAATCTGGATCAGATCGCCGGCGAATTTCCGGTGCTATCATAATCTGCCGGATGAAACGGCGAAGGCCCTCACGGCGGACGGTTGGTTCCGTACCGGCGATCTGGGACGCATGGACGAAGAGGACTTCGTCTATGTTGTCGATCGTATCAAGGATATGATCATTCGCGGCGGCGAAAACGTTTCCTGTATAGAAGTTGAAAATCGCGCCTATGAGCACGCGGCCGTCGCTGAGGCGGCGGTGTTCTCCGTGCCTGATGACAAGCTTGGCGAACGCGTCGGGCTTGTCGTCTACGCAAAGAAAGGCGCGGGCGTCGATCCGGAAGAGTTGCGTGCTTTTATGAGCCGCGAGCTTGCCAATTTTAAAGTCCCGGAGCGCATATGGGTGTCGCCATCTGCGCTGCCGAGGCTTGGCACTGCGAAATTCGATAAAATCACTATCCGTAAAATCGCGCTGGAGCATCCCCCGGCGTTGTCGGTTTCCTAAGGAGAAGCGATGTGAGCGAGCTTGACACATTCCGCAAAGATGTCCGGGCCTGGCTGGAAGAAAACTGTCCCAAGGAAATGCGTGACGCCGGCGCAGGCGGCGAGGATTCCATCTGCTGGGGCGGCAAAAGCTGGACCTTTGAATCCGACGCACAGAAAGCCTGGCTGGAGCGCATGGCGGAAAAGGGCTGGACCGTTCCCGCCTGGCCTAAGGAATATGGCGGCGGCGGTCTTTCCAAAGAGGAAGTTAAAATCCTGAAAGCGGAGATGCGCAAGATCAACGCCCGCTCTCCGCTGGAAAGTTTCGGCATCTGGATGCTGGGCCCGGCGCTGTTGAAATACGGTACGCATGAGCAAAAGGCGCATTTCCTTCCTCCCATCGCACGCGGTGAAATACGCTGGTGTCAGGGCTATTCCGAACCTAACGCCGGCTCGGATCTCGCTTCGCTGCAATGCAAATGCGAGGACAAGGGCGACCATTGGCTGATCAACGGCCAGAAAATCTGGACCTCCTATGCCGATGAATCCGACTGGATTTTCGTCCTTGTACGCACCGATCCGAAAGCGACGAAGCATACCGGCATCAGCTTCATTCTCGTCGATATGGATCAGGAAGGCGTTTCGACAAAACCGATCAAGCTGATTTCCGGCAAGTCGCCTTTCTGCGAGACGTTTTTCGACGACGCCACGGCGCCGAAAGAGCACGCGCCCGGCGTTTCCGCCATTGTCGGCGAGATGAACAAGGGCTGGGACGTCGCGAAATATCTGCTGACGCATGAGCGCGAAATGATCGGCGGCGGCGGCGGCGGCTTGCTCGGCGGGCGCAGCCCCGGCGAACTCGCCGCGCAGAAAGCCGGCCTCAATGAGAGTGGGCGGCTAGACGATTCTCTTTTGCGCGCACGCATCGCGCAGGCCGATGTGGACGGCTGGGCGTTTTTGCTGACGCTTGAGCGCATGAAGGATGAGGCCAAGGCCGGGCAAGGCGTCGGCGCAAATTCTTCCATGCTGAAATATTACGGCACGGAATTGAACAAACGGCGTTATGAGCTGATGATGGATGCAGGCGGTTCGGACGAACTTGAATGGGAGGGCGAGCGCACGAAAGACGGCAAGCTGGCGCGCGGCTGGCTACGCACCAAAGCCAATTCCATCGAAGGCGGCACGTCGGAAGTGCAGCTCAACATTATCGCGAAACGCATTCTCGAACTGCCGGGGACGTGAATATGAGATTAGAGAAACTTCCGGAGATAGTTTCATGACGGTGCGCCGTGACGAAACCCAAATTCGGGAGTTGCATGAGGCGTGGATTGCTGCGGAAATGAATGGCGACGAAGAACGGCTTGCGGCCATGATCGCAGACGATTTTCTGCTCGCCCCTCCTGACACAGCGCCTATCATCGGCCGGGATGCTTTCATGGAAATGATTCGCCGCGAGGATGCTCCAGTTACGCTTCAGGCCGTGATCACGAAACTCCATATCGACAAGAGTGATGCTTTAAAGCTCGCAGAATTTAGCGGAACGTCCAAAGACGGAACGGCATTTGGCGGCGCGCATGTCTGGCGGTTGCGTAAACAAGGCGTTTGGCGCGTCACATTGGCGACGTGGATCGTTTCGGCGGAAGACGAAGCATACACTCAGAATTGATAACAGGAAACGGAAATGCCTCTAGTCCTCACAGAAGAACAGGAAATGTTGCGCGATTCGGCGCAAGGGTTCCTCCAAGAAAAAGCGCCGGTCGCCGCCCTCAGAAAGCTTCGCGATACGAACGACCCGGACGGCTTTTCCCGCGACCTGTGGAAAGAGATGGCCGAAATGGGCTGGGCCGGCATTATTGTCGATGAAGACTATGGCGGCTCGGGTTTCGGCTTCGTCGGCGCGGGAGTTCTGGCGGAGGAAATGGGACGCACCCTGACAGCCTCGCCCTATCTTTCCACGTCCATCCTTGCAGCGACGGCGCTGAAAAAACTGGGCAGCGACGCGCAGCGCCAGGAAGGCTTGTCGAAAATCGCTGCGGGCGAGTTGCTCTATGCGCTCGCTGTGGACGAAGGCGCCAAACACGGGCCCGCCAAAACCGCCATGGCGGCTGAAAAGCACGGTAATGGCTTTAAACTGTCGGGCGATAAAACTTTTGTCGCCGATGGGCATGTCGCGGACAAGATCATTGTCGCCGCGCGCACCGCAGGCGCCGCTGGGGAAGAAAAAGGCCTGACGCTGTTTCTCGTCGATTCTAAATCGAAAGGCGTCGATGTTGATCGCACGCAAATGGTCGACAGCCGCAACGCGGCGCGTATCCGTTTCGACGGTGTCGAGGCGACAGGCGACGACGTCCTCGGCGACGTGGACGGCGGCTATGCGGGACTTGAGGGCGTCCTGAACGCAGGCCGGGCGGGCCTCGCCGCCGAAATGTCAGGCGCTGCGCAGGCCGCGTTTAAAATGACCGTCGATTATCTGAAAGAACGCAAACAGTTCGGAATGGAAATCGGCGCGTTCCAGGCGCTCCAGCATCGCGCCGCGCATCTGTATTCGGAAATAGAACTTGCCAAATCCGTTACGCTGAAAGCCTTGCAGGAGCTTGATGAAAATTACGGCGTCGCCGGCGCGATTTGTTCGCTGGCCAAAGCGAAGGTCGGCGAGGTCGCAAAGCTCGCCAGTCAGGAAGCCGTGCAGATGCATGGCGGCATCGGCATGACGGATGAATACGATATCGGCTTTTACATGAAACGTATTCGCGTGGCGCAGGAAATGTTCGGCGATCAGGCGTTTCACGGCGACCGCATAGCGCGTTTGCGCGGTTATTAGGGAAGGTAGGAATGCCCGTCATATCGCCTGAAAACATTAGCGATCATATTGGCAAGGAAGTCGGCGTATCGGAGTGGCTCATGATTGATCAGGCGCGCATCGACCGGTTCGCGGATGTCACCGAAGACCATCAATTCATTCATGTGGATCCGGAAGCCGCGAAAGCATCGCCGTTTGGAACGACGGTGGCGCACGGGTTTTTAACCTTGTCGATGCTCTCGCGCCTTGCCGCTGAAACAATCCTTATCCTCGACGGCGTCAAGATGGGCGTCAATTACGGTTTCGAAAAAGTGAGGTTTGTCACGCCCGTCAAATCCGGCAAACGCATTCGCGGCCGCTTTTCATTAATGTCGGCTGATCAGAAAATCCCCGGCCAGTGGTCCTTGAAATATGCGGCCAAGGTTGAAATCGAAGGAGAGACAAAACCTGCGCTGGTGGCGGAATGGCTGACCATGCAAATGACTTGATCAGGAACAGTTTATGTCAGACCACCTGGCGGGAATAAGCTGGAGGCGCGAGACGGAGAGTTTCGCTTATCAGGAATATAATCGCACGCATGTCTGGCGCTTTGATAATGGCGCGGAAGTCAAAGCCGCCGCCGCGCCCGCCTATCTAGGCGATCCTGCTTGCATTGATCCGGAAGAGGCGTTCGTGGCGTCTGTCGCAAGTTGTCACATGCTGACATTTCTGGCTATCGCCGCCCGCAAGCGTCTGACGGTTGATGCATACGATGATAACGCCATCGGTCACATGGAAAAAGACGAAAACGGTCGCCTCGCCATTACGCGGATAGAGCTTCATCCGGTTATTACATTTGCAAAAAGTGTGGACGTTGACGCTGAAACCCTCGGTAAAATACATCATTTATCGCATCAGGAATGCTTCATTGCGAACTCAATAAAGACGGAAATTCTTGTCCGCTAGAAATCGGAGAAATTCAGTGGCCTTAAAATTTGACGGAAAAGTCGCCATTGTTACCGGCGCCGGCAACGGGCTTGGAAAATCGCACGCCTATGCGCTCGCCGAACGCGGGGCCAAAGTCGTGGTCAACGACCTTGGCGGCGCCATGGACGGCACGGGCGGATCGGTCTCGCCGGCGCCGGATGTTGCGGCGCATATCAATGCATCCGGGGGCGAGGCCATCGCCGACGGCGCCAATGTGACAAAGCCGGAAGAGGTTGGCGCCATGGTCGCCGCCGCAATGGAAAAATGGGGCCGCGTCGATATTCTGGTGAATAATGCCGGCATCCTTCGCGACAAAACGTTTCACAAAATGTCGCTGGAGGATTTCCGCGCCGTCATCGACGTGCATCTTTTCGGTTCGGCGGTTTGCACCCACGCGGTCTGGCCAATCATGCGCGAGCAAAACTATGGCCGCGTGATATTTACGTCCTCGCCGTCCGGACTTCACGGTATTTTCGGTCAGGCAAATTACGGCGCGGCAAAGGCCGGCATGATCGGCATGATGAATGCGCTGCATCTGGAAGGCGCGAAATACAATATTAAAGTCAATGCGCTCTCGCCGTCCGCCAAAACGCGGATGACGGAAGACCTCGGGTTTCCCGAAGACATTCTGAACCAGTTGACGCCCGAGGCGATTACCGCCGCGTTGATCTATCTTGTCAGCGACGACGCGCCTTCGCGC
The DNA here is from genome assembly GCF_965228385.1 of Hyphococcus sp. Lineage (GTDB taxonomy): Bacteria > Pseudomonadota > Alphaproteobacteria > Caulobacterales > Parvularculaceae > Hyphococcus. The sequence goes on from NZ_OZ245810.1 coordinate 3,621,810, forward strand.
GCGATTGTGAGTTGCGCCGGCGGCGGTTATGCAAGAGCCTATATGGTGGAAACCGACGGCGTTTATTTGTCGCCCGACAAACAAACGCCCGAAGACATCGCCAGCGACTGGGAGAAAATTTCTTCGACGGACCAGGTGCATTATTACGAGAATTCATCGGGTCCGATCGCCAATTTCATGGCGAAAGCGCAACAGCGCTGATCAGACAAAGGAGCGCCGCATGAGAGAAGCCGTTATCGTATCGACCGCCAGAACCCCCATCGGAAAGGCTTATCGCGGGGCATTCAATAACACGACCAGCCAGGCGCTGGGCGCACACGCGATCAAACACGCCATTGAGCGCGCGAAAATCGACGGCGGCGAGGTCGAGGACGTCGTCTTCGGCGCGGCGCTGCAGCAGGGTACGGCGTTTCAGAATGTGGCGCGCCAGGCGCTGTTGCGCGCCGGCGTTCCGCACACTGTGCCGGGCCAGTCCATAGATCGTCAGTGTGCGTCCGGCATGATGGCGATCGCGACGGCGGCGAAACAGGTCGTCGTCGATAACATGGCGGTCGCCGTCGGCGGCGGCGTTGAATCGATTTCCATGAACCAGACGAACGACATGTTCGTGCGGCCTGACCCGTGGTTATTGGAAAACCTGCCCGCGACCTACATGCAGATGATCGAGACGGCGGAAATCGTCGCCGAGCGTTATGGCGTCTCCCGCGACGCCCAGGATGAATACGCGCTGCAATCGCAACAGCGAACGTACGAAGCGCAGCAGGCTGGCAGGTTCGATGACGAGATCGTTCCCATGGACGCCGTGATGAAATTCAAGAACAAGGAAACCGGCGAGGTTGCCGACGTCGAGGTATCGCTCGAAAAGGATGAGGGCAATCGGCCGGAAACGACGCTGGAGGGCCTTAACGGTCTGAAGCCCGTGTTCAAGGGCGGTCAGAAAGTCACGGAAGGTAAATACATCACCGCCGGCAACGCCTCGCAATTGTCGGACGGCGCCAGCGCTGCGGTCGTCATGGAGCGCAAGGAAGCCGAAAAGCGCGGCCTCTCGCCGCTCGGGATTTATCGCGGCATGGCCGTCGCCGGGACGCACCCGGATGAAATGGGCATCGGCCCGGTTTTCGCTGTCCCCAAACTGCTCGAAAAGTTCAACCTCAAGATGGATGACATCGGGCTGTGGGAATTGAACGAGGCTTTTGCTGTGCAGGTGCTTTACTGCCGCGACACGCTCGGCATTCCGAATGAATTGTTAAACGTCAATGGCGGCGCAATTTCTGTCGGCCACCCCTACGGCATGTCCGGCGCGCGCATGGTCGGCCACGCGCTGATCGAGGGCAAACGCCGGGCTGCGAAATATGTCGTTTGCACCATGTGCGTCGGCGGCGGCATGGGGGCCGCCGGTCTGTTTGAGGTCGCGTAATGCCGTGGTTTCAATGTTTGATTCGCGGTGAGAACTTCATACTGAAGGATGATATTGAGCTAAAGAATTTTGGTTTTTATACTACACGATATGTTGAAGCGGAGGATGCAGTAGCTGCTGAAAAGAAGGTTTTAGAAATTCTCAAGGCTGATGAATTTCTTAGCGACATGCCCGAGGATCAAAAAAATCCGAATGCAAGAGTTTATTTCGAAAAAATAGAGGAATTGCCTTATCGGCGCGAAGGAGCAGCTGACTCAGGCTTTACATGGTTTCTTATGGAAAAGCCTGAAACGGACCCAGTTGGATAAATGATCGGGCAGACTTGGCTGTTTTATGTGACTCCTGTTATCTGGAATACGAAACGGGAGTGACACCGATGACTGAATACGAAGCCGCTGATTTATTTTTTACAATTCATCAAAGTGCGGTCGCCACGCTTTCAATCTATATCACGGTTATCTTTGCGATGCTGGTGGCGGGGTATCTGGTTGCACACCGTTTAGACAGGATAACGGCAGGAGTGTTAGTCGGCGTGTTTGCCGCTTTTTCGTTAGGCATGATTAATGAAGTAAGAGGAGTTTATAGCGATTTGGCAGGCGTTGCGCAGCTCATCAATGAAAAAGCAATCGCGCCAAATTCTGAATTAAACTGGCATGGCGCGGCGGGCAACCCAGACTTCTTCGCTACAGTGCCGAAAATTCTTTCCTCGATTACGATTCTGGTATTTATTGGTACGCTTGTTTTCTTTTTTCGTTTGCGTTGGGCGCGCCTTAAAAAACAAGGAAATATTCGGCCAAGTATAGGCGATATTTGATAATGATCTCCTGCGAATAATATGACGGTTGATTACGATGCCATCCACACCCTCATCCGCGAAGTGCCGAAAGGCGAAGTTGCAAGCTACGGCATGATCGCGAGCCTTATCCCCGGCGCCGGACCTCGCCAGACGGCGACCGCCCTTCGTTCGGCGCCGGAAGGCCTGCCGTGGTTCCGCATCGTCACGGCGTCAGGCCACATGGCTGATCATTCAGGGGCTGAAAAACAGCGGCGGCTGTTAAAATCCGAAGACGTCGCTTTTAAAAAGAACGGCGCCGTCGACTGGTTCGCTCATCGCTGGCGCGGGCCGTCGAAAGGCTGGGTTGAACAGTCCGGCCTCGACATCGAAACGGTGATGGAAACAATCGCCGGCTGGGGACGTTAGAGTATTTTGAACTTATAGCGGCTGCGTCTTTTGTCATTCGAGCTGGCCGCATCGGGGGCGCTACACACGGAAACCCATCCCAACGGGATGTTTGCGCGCCCGGATTTAATCTGATTTTTTGGCGGCGGATCGCTGGGCGATCTCCGACCCGCCGCTAAATAATACGCCAAAAATCAAACCTAAGGCCAAATTATCGAATACCAGCCAGACGAAGAAAAAAGCGATCAGGAAGGCGGCTAGGTTGAAAGGAGTATGAGACCTGTCAGCGCCCTCAGTCTCTTCCGTTTCATGATTGTTGTTCATCCCATTCCCTGCTCAAAGAAATACTAATTTTGGTTCATGCATATGAAAACGGCGACTATATTTTCGCCGCCATATCCACCGCCGCCATCTGCGCACGTTTTTCGCCGTCGGACAGAAACGATCCGACGAAGGAATTTTTCGCCAGTGTCTTGATGTCGTCGCGGGTTAAATCCAGCGCCTCGATCACAGCCTTGAAATTTTCCTGCATGTAGCCGCCGAAATAGGATGGGTCATCGGAGTTGACCGTCGCGCGCAAGCCAAGGTCGAGCATCTTTTTCAGCGGATGGTTTTGCATCTCATCGACAACGCAGAGTTTGAGGTTGGAAAGCGGACAGACCGTCAGCGTGATCTGTTCCTTTTCCAGACGCTTCACGAGCATGTCGTCTTCCAGCGCGCGATTGCCGTGATCGATCCGGTCAACGCCCAGAATGTTCAACGCCTCATGAACGTAATCAGGCGGACCTTCCTCGCCGGCATGGGCGACAAGTTTCAGACCGCGTTCCCGCGCGGCCTTGAAAACCCGCTCGAATTTCGACGGCGGATGCCCAGCCTCCGATGAGTCTAGGCCCACCGCCGTAATCCGGTCAAGCCAGCCTTCCGCCTGTTTCAGTGTTTCGAACGCGTCTTCTTCAGGCAGATGCCTCAGGAAACACATGATCAGTTTCGCCGTCATGCCAAATTCGCTCTTGGCGAGATGCAGCGCGGTCAGAATGCCGCCGATCGCGACGTCGAACGGCACGCCGCGTTCCGTATGCCCCTGCGGGTCGAAGAAAATTTCCGCATGCCGAACATTGTCCGCGCGGGCGCGATTGAGATAGGCCATGGTGAGGTCGAAGAAATCTTCTTCCGTCCTCAAAACGCTCATGCCCTGATAATAGATATCCAGGAAGTCCTGAAGATTGGAAAAGCGATAAGCGGCGCGCACGTCGTCAACGGAACCAAAAGGGATATCGATTTTGTTACGCGCCGCCAGCTTGAACAGCATCTCCGGTTCAAGGCTGCCCTCGATATGCAGATGCAGTTCCGCCTTTGGCAACGCGGCGGCGTAAGCAATCAATTCCTTTTTCGTCATGCTGTTCCTATTTTTTCAGCGGTTGCGCCCGCCAATAGGTAAGGGATCGCCACACCCATTCAAAGGGGCCCAACCGGAAGAGCGATAGCCAGAGCGGCGACCAGATAAGGATCGCAATCCATACGGCGATAACCGTCTTGGCCATATCCGGATAGCTTGCCGCGCCGATAAGGCCAAGACCGGGCGAGCCGTAAAACAATCCTGCGCCTATAATCGAACAGGCGAGATAATTGGTCAGCGCCATGCGGCCCGCCGCCGCAAACGGCGCGCGCAAAAGTTTCGCAAATGGAATCTTGCAACCCGCCAAAATCAGCGCGGCGTAGCCAAAGGCGTGGGGCAAACTGCCCCAGTAAAGCGCCGTTTGTCCGTTGAAGAGCGCGAACATTTCAAAATTGTGCCGGAAATAATCGCCCGTAGCATATGCCGACGACGCCACACCCGCCGCTGTCGCGGCCGCGCCGAAAACAATATAGCGCAGCATCGGCCAGCCGCCGGTGAAAAAGCCGGTCTTATAAAGCGCCATGCCGAACATCATAACGCCGATATTGCGCGGACCGATCAGCACGGTTTGCACCAGTTGAAACAGAATTGCGTTGGGCGCGGTATGGGGCAATCGCTCCCACAGGGCGGCGCGGTATTGCGTGATTTCCTGCTGCAGAAGTTCCGCCGGCGGCGCCCACATTGCATCAATAATATCCTGGCGGGCGTCTTCAGGCGCCAGATACATGCTCATTTGCAAGAGGTAGCTGAGGGCGACCAGCAACACGCCGGCGATAAGAAGCGTTCTCGGGCGCCATCGCCGCGCCAGCACCACGATCATGCCGGCGACCGCATAAGGCGTCAGGATGTCGCCGAACCAGATGAGAAATGCGTGGATCAGGCCGAACAAAAGCAGCCACGCCATGCGCCGATAATGCAAACCGATTTTGTCCGACGGTTTCTCGACGCCGACCATGAGGATGATCCCGGCGCCGAACAGGGCGGAAAAAATCGTGATGAATTTAAACTGGATGAACGTCGCAACGAACGACCAGAGCGCTTCGCCTTTTGCGTCGAAAAATTCCGTATTCAGGGACGGATTGGCGAACATGGCCGCGGGCAGCGCCATCGCCTGGATATTGACGGCGAAGATGGCGAGCACGGCGACGCCCCGCAAGACGTCGAGGCTTTCAAACCGTTCCTGTCGCGGCGCAGCTAACATGTATCGGCTCCCCTTTGCGGTTTATGATTAGCAGGCGGGCGGAGATTGCAATTGTTTTTTGCTGTTTGCAGGCCGTTGGATTGGGTTCGCGGTAATTTTGTAACGCTTATTTCCGTACAAGTCGCATTCCGGCAGCGATCGCGGCGACAACGAGTCCCAGCACAGCCAGCATGCCGCCCATCATGGAGGATGCAAATTTCAGCGTGGTCGCCGCCTGTTGCGCCAGCACAAGCGGTTCCGAGAGCGGCGAAATTTCCGCGGCGAACGCTGCGAGCAGCGCATTTTCAATCAGCTCGCAGACCACATAAAGCGCCGGAAGCAATAGCGCGAACCGTAAAATGCCCGTCTCCAGACGAACGGCTTTCAGGCCAAGCCCCATTGCAGAAGAAATCACCATAAAATTCATAACCGCATAGGGGACATCCAAGATCTGCCACAGCAAATAGCTCCCTGTGTTCTCGCCCATGGCTTGAAGTGAGCGAACCGGTTCGATGGCGGGTATGCCCGGCTGCATTTCCGGCAGCGCGCCGCCCGCCGCCGCGAGTGCGCGCGTCCACGGACTGTCCATTGTAAACGCCCAGAATGAAAACAATACAAGGACGCCAATCCAGACCAGCAATCCGATCCAGTTCGCTTTTCCGATACGTGCTTTGATCCAGCCCATCTTTAAAACAAAAACCCTTCCTTGAAGCCAAGCCCGTCTGCGTCGGAGAACACAGCCGCGCCGTCTTTCTTTGCGATCTCGAATGCGGCCTTGGTGAAACCGTTATATGCGCCGGTTTCAATTGAATCGACCGCGCGGAATTCGGCGCGCGCAGCGTCGCGGGTCAGGGTCAAATGAATGAAGCCGTGATTTTCGCCGGATAGGTAACGCACGTCTTCATTGTCGCGATTGGTGAGTAGCGCATATTCCGCGCCCTTGCCGCCGAGAAATTCCTTCCGGTAGGGAGATGGCGAGGTCACAGAATGCGTCCCAAGCTCTACGCCCATCTGCGCGCCGTTGCGATCCTTCAAATCGTTCGCCCACCAGGTGTGAGTATCGCCGGTAACAACGATCATGCCGCTGTCGCCAGCATTTCTGGCGAGATCGTAAAACCGCTCCCGCGCCGCGGGGTAACCGTCCCAGGCGTCGAGATTTGTCGGCAGTCCGAGGGCGGAGGATTTGATAAAGGCGCGGGCCTGGTTCCATTGCTGTTCCAGCGCGACTATATCGTCTTCCGTGACGTGGGGATTAAGGTCGGGCGCGGTTACTTTCGCCATGATGATCTGGTTCGCGATGAGTCGCCATGGCTGGCCGCCTGCGCCGGCGTTGCGGAATGTACGGTCAAGATAGTCCATCTGTGCGTCGCCGAGCATTTCGCGGGTCTGGTCCCAGAGAATATCGCGCTTGAAGCGTTCAATGTCTTCGGGTGTTTTCAGCGCCGGGATGATTTCTGAATATTCAAACTGGCGCGCCCGCGACATCAGGCGTGTTTCAATCGCCGCGATGGTGAGAAGATCGCCATAGGAAAAGGAGCGAAAGAAGGCTTCTGGCGCCATTTCCGGTTCGCGCACGGGCATCCATTCATAATACGCCTGCAGCGCGGCGCGGCGGCGCGCGTTCCAGTCCCCTTCCGTTTCCGGTTCATGGTTTTCCGCGCCGTCCTTCCATGAGTTGTTTGACGTTTCATGATCGTCCCAGATCGGAATGATCGGGTGGCGCGCATGCATAGCCTGGGATGACGGGTCTTGTTTGTATTGCGCGTGGCGCTGGCGGTAATCGGCGAGGGTGATGATTTCATGCGCCGGCTGATGGTTGCGGCCAAGCGCGGCGCCGGCCTCGCCGCCATAACCGTCCGTACTGTACTCGTAAATGTAATCGCCAAGATGGATAACGGCGTCGAGATCGTCTTCGCGCGAGATCAAATCATAGACGTTAAAGAAGCCGAACGGATAGTTCGAGCATGATACAACTGCGAACCGCGCCGCCTCGACGGCGCCGGCGGGCAGCGTTCGCGTGCGCCCGACGCGCGAGTAAGCGTCGCCGTAACGGAACCGGTAATAATATGTCGATCCCGGTTGAAGGCCCTGAAGCAGGACCTTGACTGTCCAGCCGCGCGACGGGCCGGTTTCCGCCTCGCCTTTCGCCAGCAAAGTCGTAAAGGCCTCATCGCTGGCGGTCTCCCAGACGATTTGTGCGGGCGCAGCTATGCGTGCGCCGACCGGCGGAGAAACATGGGTCCAGATGATCACGCTATCGGGTCCGGGATCGCCGGATGCGACTCCATAGGCGAAAATACCCTCCGCCCCTTCGCTTACAGCAGTATATGGCGTCATTTTCGGCGCTGATGCGCAGGAACTTGCGCCAACGGCGAGGCCTGATAGCAACGCGCCGCGTCTCGTGATGGTGTTGGTCATATGGCCCCTCCCGCCCAAATGATACGAAACGAAATAAGCAGCGACAGCAGGGTGGCTGCGCCGGAAATTTACGCTAGTCTTATGACACTTCTTAGGGCGTGTCGAAGCGCGTCCGCAGCAATTTGAGGGACCTATGCGACAATGGAGATGGACGGCGGCGCTCGCCGTTCTGATGATCGGGGCGTGCTCGCAGCAAGATTCAGCCGAGAACGCCAGCGACGCCGAAGCGGCGGATGAAACGCCGTCCGAAACAGCGGAAACGCGTACGGCGCAGCCGGACAACGGCGATATGGATAGCGATGGGCCAACAAAGCCGCCGCTTGATCCTTATCCGTCAACCTATGAGCCCTATCCGGGCGAAACCGTGCTGATCACTGGGGCCACCGTGCTGACGGGCGCAGGCGAGCGTATCGACAACGGGTCCGTGCTCATACAGGACGGCAAGATCGCTGCGGTCGGCGCCGGCGACGCGGTAACCGCGCCGGAAGACGCCACAACAATCGACGCCGGCGGCAAATGGGTGACGCCGGGCGTGATCGACATCCATTCCCACCTCGGGGATTATCCCTCGCCCTCCACAAGCTCTACTTCTGACGGCAATGAAATCGTTTCGCCCAATACCGCGCATGTCTGGGCGGAACATTCAGTCTGGCCCCAGGACGCCGGGTTCACCCGCGCGCTCGCTGGCGGCATTACATCGTTGCAAGTGCTGCCCGGCTCGGCGAATCTCTTTGGCGGTCGCTCAACGATCCTGAAAAACGTTCCCTCACGGACGGTGCAGGGCATGAAATTTCCTGATGCGCCCTATGGGCTGAAAATGGCCTGCGGTGAAAATCCGAAGCGGGTTTACGGCGAACGCGGCGGTCCCGGCACGCGCATGGGCAACATGGCGGGGTATCGCTCTGCGTGGATTGAAGCCGAGGCCTACAGGAAAAAATGGGACGATTACTGGGCTGACCATAATGACTGGGTTGATAATGACGACGACGACAAGGGCGACGCGCCGGACGCGCCCGCCCGCGATCTGAAACTGGAAACACTCGCCGGCGTCCTGCGCGGCGATATTCGCGTGAACATGCATTGTTACCGTGCGGATGAAATGGTGCAGGTGCTCGATATGGCCGAGGAGTTCGGTTACAACGTCACCACCTTCCACCACGCCATTGAAGCCTACAAAATCGCCGATTATCTGGCTGAAAACGAGGTTTGCGCCGCTGTCTGGGCGGACTGGTGGGGCTTCAAGCTTGAAGCCTACGACACGGTCGGTGAAAACGCCGCGCTCGTGCATGCGCAGCCGGGCGGATGCGCCATCATCCATTCCGACAGCGCCATCGGCATCCAGCGGCTCAATCAGGAAGCGGCGAAAGCCATGGCCGATGGACGCAGGATTGGCGTCGATATCACGCCGGAGGTCGCAATCTCGTGGATCACGTCAAATCCGGCGAAAGCCATGGGCGTGCTCGACCAGACCGGCACGCTGGAGGCAGGCAAAATGGCTGACGTCGTTGTCTGGAACCAGAACCCGTTTTCCGTCTACGCCAAGGCGGAGAAAGTCTATATTGACGGCGCATTGATGTATGACCGTTCGGATCCTTCGCTGTCGCCGCGAATGGATTTTGAAATCGGCCAGCGCGATAACGCCTTTACCGGAGGCTCGGGACAATGAACCGTATCATGATAAAAACACTTTCAACCATCGCTGCCGCGGGCGCCGTGCTTGCGGCCGCCGCAACCGCGCAAACCGTCGCCATTATGAACGGGACCGTGCATCCGGTTTCAGGCGACATCATTGAGGAAGGCGACATTATTATCCGCGACGGCCGCATTGCGCAGGTCGGTGCGGATCTTTCCGCGCCCTCCGGCGCGACGGTCATAGACGCAACCGGCAAAATCGTAACGCCGGGCCTCGTCGCGCCTTATACAAGCCTTGGCCTTGTGGAAATCAGCCTTGACGACGAGGCGAATGACGCGAGTCCGCGCGAAGGTTTTCCGCTTGGCGCAGCGTTGAACGCCGTCGATGCATTCAACCCGCAATCGACGCTCATTCCCGTGAATCGCGCCGCCGGCCTTACGCGGGCGCTGTCCGCGCCATCCGCCGGCGACACGCTTTTTGCGGGCAAGGCGGCGGTGGTCGATCTTTCGGGCCGGGTCAATTCCATCACCCGCGCCGATGCGGCGCAGGTCGCGGTGATGGGCTATGGCGGCGCCGCGCGTTCGGGCGACACGCGGATGGGCGCCTGGGCGGTGCTGCGCGAATATCTGGACGAGGCGCGCGCCTATCAGGCCAATCCGAATGAGTATACGCGCCGGCCGCATTCAAGCCGGTTCGCCCTTTCTGACCTGAAAGCGCTGGGGCCCGTCGTCAGCGGCGAGCAACCGCTGATCGTCGAGGTCAACGGCGCCAATGACATCCGCACGCTGATCAGGTTGAAAAACACCTATCGCCTGCGCGTGATTATTGTCGGCGCATCCGAGGGCTGGCGCGTTGCGCGCGAGCTCGCCTCCGCCAACATTCCCGTCATCGTTTCCGGGATGGACAACCTTCCCCGGCAGTTCGAGGATTTAAGCTCAACGCTTAAAAACGCGGCTCGTCTGCATGCCGCCGGCGTTCAGATTGCGTTTCTGGACGGCACCCACAACGCCCGCTTGATCCGCCAGCATGCCGGCAACGCCGTTGCGGAAGGCTTGCCGCATGCCGCGGCGATTGCGGCGCTCACCCGCAATCCCGCCGAGATGCTGGGGATGGGCGATCAGTTTGGAACGCTTGCGCCCGGCATGGCCGGCGATGTTGTCATCTGGGACGGCGATCCGCTGGAGGTGACCTCCCGTCCGGAAGAAGTTTTCATCGACGGGCGGCGCCAGGATCTGAACAACCGTCAGAAAATGCTGATGCAACGTTACAGCGATCTGGAGCGGGGCGATCTGCCGCTCGCCTATCGTGGCGGCGAATAAAGTCAGGCCGTGATGTTGGCTTTGGCGCCCGCAAAAGTCTGACGGCTTTTGCGGGCGCTTTTTCTTGTCCTGTTGTTTTTATCAGCGATTACGCTGAGCGCGAGAGCGGGAATCAGGCCGAGTAAAATCAGAATAAGCGCTGCCGGCGCCGCATCAGCGAGACGTTCGTCGGACGCCAACCTGTAAATCCTTGTGCTGAGCGTTTCAAAATTAAACGGGCGTAACAACAGCGTCGCAGGCAATTCCTTGGCGATGTCGATGGCGACGATCGCCGCACCCGAGAGAATGGACAATCGCGCCAGCGGCCAGTGAACGCCCGCCACAATGCGGGACGGTCCGGCGCCGAGGCTGCGCGCAGCGGCGTCCATTTGCGGGTTGATTTGCGCGAGACCGCCCGCCGCCGCGTTATAGCCGGCGGTCAGAAACCTGGCGACATAGGCGTACAGCAAAACGCTGAGCCCCCCGGCCATGGCGACCCCTGTTATGCGCGCGGCAAAAGCGGAGAGCGCCAGAACGCCTATCGCCATGACCGCGCCGGGCACGGCGTAGCCAAGCGTTGCAACGCGCAGTAGCGCCTTCATGACGTTGCCTTTTGCGCGCCGCGACGCATAGGCGAGGACAAGCGCGAGCGCCATGGCCGCCGCAGCCCCGATGATGGCGACAAAGGCGGTGTTCAGGCCCGCCGACGCCAGATCGCGCCCGGCGCCAAGCGATAAATCGGGATCGAATTTAGCGATCAGTACAAAAGCCGGTGCGGCGAAACCGAACAGCACTGGCGCCGCGCATATCAGGATCGCGAGGGCGGCGTGCGGCGCAGAGAGCTTCAGGCGCTTGCTTGAGCGATGCGCGCGGGCGTCTTCCGCTGTATGGCCCCGGCGCCCGGCGCTTTCCATGATGGTGAGGATCAGCGCTACCAGAAATAGCCCCGCTGCAATTTGTGTCGCGGCGGCGAGATCGCCAAGGCCGTACCATGTCCGGAAAATGCCGACGCTCAGCGTTTGCACGCCGAAATAATCGGCAACGCCGTAATCTGCGGCGATTTCCATCAGCGCCAGCGCCAGCCCCCCGATGAAAGCCGGACGGCTCGCCGCCAGGAGCAGGCCCATGCCGGCGCGGCGCGGCGCGGCTCCCAGTGAACGCGCCGCTTCCATCAGCGCCGCCGACCGCGAAGACAAAGCTGCATTCATCGCGAGATAGACGTAAGGATAAGTCGTCAGCATGAGGATAAAAGCGGCGCCGGGAAGCGACCGGATTTCCGGCAGGACGGCTGGCCCGAATAAGGATGCAAGCGCGCCGAACGGGCCGAAGAGGTCGCCATAGGCGTATGCCGCCACATAGGCGGGGATGGCGAATGGCAAGGCAAGCGCGATGGCCAGCGCCCGGCGCCCGGGAAACTGCGTCAGGGAAATAAGAAGGGCGCAAGCCCCGCCGATCACGCTCGCGCCGAGGCCGGCGACAAGGCACAGCAGCAATGTCGAGGCGATGTAGCGCGCGCCATTGACGCCGAGGAGATGCGACAAGCCGCCCCCCTCTTGAAAAGAGCTTTCGACCGCCAGCGCGCCCCACAGCATGGCGGCCACGGGCGCGGCTGCGAATACAGCCACGGCTATAATCGCCGGGCTGCGCCAGCCAGCGCCCGCATCGCGCGCCGCAATCGTTCGTCTGGTCTGATTCATGCCCGCCATTGTTCTTGATTATCGTTATTAACTGGTGACATCTATGCGAAAGTCAGGCATTTCCCAACACCCTGTCGCAAAAAGTCGGACGGCGTATCGCTCATGAGCCTTGATCTGAAAGATATCTCGCATCGTTTTGGCGAGACCGAGGCGCTGAAAAATGCCAGCGTTTCAGTATCGCCGGGCGAGCTTGTGTGTTTATTCGGGCCGTCTGGATGCGGAAAGACAACGCTTTTGCGTATTGCGGCGGGGCTGGAGCCGTTACAGGCGGGAACGGTGGCGCTGGAGGGGGCGATGCTGGCCCAGCCGGGACGCGAAACGCCGCCGGAGAAGCGTCCTGTCGGCCTCGTTTTTCAGGATTACGTTTTGTTCCCCCACTTGACGGTGGAAAAGAATATCGCGTTCGGGCTCGCAGGCGCATCCAAAGTCAGGCAGCGGGTGAGCGATCAGTTGCATGCGTTTGGCATCGCCGCGCTCGCGCAGCGTTATCCGCACGAGCTTTCCGGCGGGCAACAGCAACGTGTGGCGCTGGCGCGCGCTATGGCGCGCAAGCCCAAAGCGCTTCTCCTCGATGAGCCGTTCGCCAGCATTGACGTCACGCTCCGGCGGCGCCTTCGAAATGAATTGCGCCGTACCCTGAAGGAACAGGGTGCGGCGGTCTTGCTGGTGACGCACGATCCCGAAGAAGCGCTGGCGCTTGGCGACCGGATCGCTCTGATGCGCGGCGGTGAAATTATCGAGGCCGCAAGCCCGGAGAATTTATATCGCGCTCCTGCGACGCCGGAAGGGGCGAAAATTTTCCCCGGCGGTCAGATCGTAAAAGGCGATATACGCAGCGGTTTCTTTCATTCCATGCTTGGGCCGGCGCCAGTCTCGGGCCTGCCGGACGGGCCGGGACTTGCGGTCTTGCGGGCGGGGGCGATTAGCTGCGCGCCGGACATGGCTGGAAAATTCGCCGTCGCCGAAGTGCGTTTCACCGGCCCCGATTGGGCCGTATGGCTGGAAACAGAAGGCGGCGATGAGGGGATAACGGTCATGCAAACGTCTCCGCCGGAAAGGGCGGCCCGCATGAACGTCAACATAGACTGGTCAAAAGGCTTTATCTTCGCCGTTTGAAGCGGCCTTTCTCCGATCGGCTGGCGTCTCAAGGGCTTGAAGCCAGCGCCTGTTTCCGATAAACGCTAATAAGAATTATTCGCAAAAACACTGGAGAGACGATTTTCATGGCGCGCAATAAACAAGCATTGGGACTGGGGTTGGCGGCGGCGGCTGGCGCTGTGTTTTTGACCGCCTGCGGCGGACAGGAGGGCGCATCAGACGGCGAGGCAAACGGCGCGCTTCCTAGCGCGGGCGAAGTCAACGTCTATTCAGGCCGCCATTATGATTCCGATCTCGTACTTTACGATCAGTTTACGGAAGAAACCGGCATTAAGGTCAATTATATCGAAGCGGGCGGCGATGCGCTTATTGAACGCATCACCCAGGAAGCGGACGCAAGCCCGGCTGATATTTTTATAACGGCCGACGCCGGCATTCTCTGGCGCGCCGACCAGCGTGATGTTTTTCGCACGATTGATAATGAAACGCTGGAGGCGCGGGTGCCCTCGCAGTTCAGACATCCCGACGGTAAATGGTTTGGCCTTTCCAAACGCGCCCGGATTATCATCTACAACAAGGAAATGGGCTTGCCTGACGGGTTGGTAACCTATGCGGATCTGGCAAATCCTGAATACCGCAATATGATTTGCGTGCGTTCGTCTTCCAATATTTACAACCAGTCCCTGCTGGCTTCGCGCATTGCGCATTGGGGTGCGGCGCGCGCCGAAGAATGGGCTGCAGGAGTCGTTGCGAATTTTGCGCGCAAGCCGCAGGGGAACGACACCTCCCAGATTGAAGCGGTGGCGGCGGGCATCTGCAGGCTGGGGATCGTCAACAGTTATTATACAGCGCGCTTCAAGGGCGTAGACGATCCGGACGCGGCCGCCATCGGCGACAGGTTCGAGCTGTTTTTCCCCGACCAGCAAGGCGCAGGCGCGCATGTAAACATCTCTGGCGCGGGCGTCACCAGAAACGCGCCCAACGCAGAGAATGCGGAACGGCTCCTGGAATTTTTGCTCCGGGAAGAAACGCAAGGGACTTTCGCCAGCGGCAACAATGAATATCCCGTGGTCGAGGGCATTGACGCGCAAGGGCCCATCGCCGCCTATGACGACTTCAAGGCTGACGCCTTGCCGGTGGCGGCGCTGGGCGAGAACCAGGCCGAGGCGGTGCGCATTTTCGATCGCGTCGGCTGGCCCTGAACCGCCGGCGCCTTCCGCGCGCAAGCGTCTGGGCGCGATCTGAGGGGTAATAGAATGCGAAAAGACGCGCACTATCAACGCTGGCGCGGGGTTGCGGATTGATATAACATAGATATAACAAAATTCGTAGCCTAGGGAGCGCAATTGTGGCGGAGAGTGTAGCCAAAGCGGGGAACAGAGCCGCAAACGACGATGCTGAACGCAAACGGCCGGCCGGCCTTTTGAAAAATGAAAAGATGGTCTGGGACATTCTGGCGGCGAGCAAAGACCCGCTGAAAGCCTATGAAATCCTCGACAAGCTGAAAGAGCGCGGCGTACGCGCGCCGATGACGGTTTATCGCGCGCTGCAAGGTCTGGAAGCCAAGGGGCATATTCACAAACTCGACGGGCTGAACGCATTTGTGCTCTGCACGCATGAAGGCCCGCATATGGTTCAGACCTTTCTGGTTTGCGATTCCTGCCAGAATGTCGAAGAGCTGGAAGTTGTCGCGGTCGAGGCGGACATTGCGCCGGCGGTGCGCGCAGCGTCCTTCGACATGCACACGGCGCGTCTTGAAATAAAGGGACACTGCATTTCCTGCGCTGCGGCGTAACTGCCTTACCGCCCCGCCGTCACAGAATCATTGACTCGATAGATTGCTCGCCTATGGTCTAATCGCGTCGGCGCGGGTGCGCCGGCAAGCCAGATGCGGGAGAGATTGCGCTTGCCGTTCAAGCGCGGCGCCGAAGGAGCAACCGCCCCGGAAACTCTCAGGCAAAAGGACCGCAGTGGCGTTTACAGGCTGGAAAGCGGGCGAGGATAATGTCGCCCCGCCGAAGGAGTAGGCAGCAATTCGGTTATTGCTGTGAAATCTCTCAGGCGCCCATGACAGCCGGGGTCGCCGCAATTTGCGGCGATTTGATCATGGGACGGATGAATGCCGCAAAACACCGAATTAAAGAAAACGCCATTGAACGGCCTGCATCGCTCGCTGGATGCGCGCATGGTGGAATTCGCCGGTTACGATATGCCGGTGCAATTTCCCATGGGCGTGATGAAGGAACACCTGCACACGCGAGAAAAGGCTGGGTTGTTTGACGTATCCCATATGGGGCAGGCTTCCGTTGTCGGGCCGGATCATGAAACCGTCGCGCGCGCGCTGGAATCCGTTGCGCCGGGGGAGTTCATAAAACTGGGCAAGGGACGGCAGCGATTGTCCGTTCTGCTGAATGAAGCGGGCGGCATTCTCGATGATCTCATGGTCGCGCGCCCCGACGAAGACGGACGTTTGAACATTGTCGTCAATGGCGCGTGCAAGGAAGCGGACTACAAATATCTTGAGGAAAAACTGCCGGATGACGTCGCGCTTGAACGCCATGACGACCGCGCGCTGCTGGCGCTGCAGGGACCCAAAGCATCGGACGTCCTGGCGAAACATTGCCCCGCCGCCGCCGATCTCAAATTCATGAGCTTCGCGCCCCTTTCCATCGCCGGTATCGAGGCTGTCGTGACCCGCGGCGGATATACAGGCGAAGACGGTTTTGAAATCTCGGTGCGGGGCGCCGACGCGGAAAAACTGGCGAAGCTGTTGCTTGACGAGCCGGATGTGGCGCCGATCGGGCTTGGCGCGCGCGACTCGCTGCGTCTCGAAGCGGGCATGTGCCTTTACGGGCATGATCTGACGCCCGAAATTTCGCCGGTTGAGGGCAACCTTTCTTTCACAATCGGTAAGCGCCGTCGCGAAGAGGGCGGTTTTCCGGGCGCCGCGCGCATTCAAAAAGAGTTACAGGATGGGCCTGCGCGTTTGCGTGTCGGCATCAAGCCGGAAGGAAGGGCGCCGGCGCGGGAAGGCGCGGAAATTCAGTCTGCTGACGGAAAAACTATCGGCGTTGTCACGTCCGGCGGTTTTGGCCCCAGCGTAGGGGCGCCGGTCGCCATGGGATATGTCGAAACGGATTACGCCGAAACCGGCACGCCGCTGCAATTGATTGTGCGCGGCAAGGCCCTGCCGGCTGTCGTCGCCGACATGCCGTTCACGCCAAATCGCTATTATAGAGGTTAGGGAGATTATTGATGAGCGTTAAATATTCAAAAGACCATGAATGGGTGAAAGCGGACGGTGACGTTTACATCGTCGGCATCAGCGCACACGCCGCCGAACAGCTTGGCGATGTTGTGTTTGTCGAATTGCCGGAAAAGGGAAAAACCTATTCCAAAGGCGATGAAATGGCGGTGGTGGAATCCGTCAAGGCGGCGTCGGACGTATATGCGCCGATCTCCGGCGAAGTGATCGAAGTAAACGACGCCATCGTCGACGAACCCGCGAAGGTGAACGAGGACCCCGCGGGCGCGGCCTGGTTCGTGAAACTGAAAGCCAGCAACGCCGGCGAACTCGACGAATTAATGGACGAGGCGGCGTACAAGGATTTTGCGGAAAACTCATGAACGACCGCAATTCAAAAGCCGGCGCGGGTATGGCGGTAGGCATTGGACCGGGCGCCGCCATTGGCGCGGCGATAGGCGCTTCAAACTCTCGTAACGGCGACGAATAGAAACAGGATATACCGATGCGTTACCTTCCTTTGGACAATGCCGACCGCGAAGCGATGCTGAAGGTGATCGGCGCTGACAAAATCGACGATCTGTTCGCCGACGTGCCGGAAGACGCGCTGAACGCAAAATTCGATCTGCCCGATCATCAGGGCGAGATGGAGGTGGAGCGCGCGCTTTCCGCCATGGCGGCGAAGAACCGCGCAGCGGGCGCGGGGCCGTTTTTCATCGGCTGCGGCGCTTACAAGCATCATATTCCCGCCACGGTCGATCATATTATTCAGCGTTCGGAATTTTTGACCGCATACACGCCCTATCAGCCGGAAATTGCACAAGGCACGCTGCAATATCTATTCGAATTCCAGACGCAGGTTGCGGCCTTGACCGGCATGGAGGTCGCCAACGCCTCCATGTATGACGGCTCAACGGGCTGCGGCGAGGCGGCGCTGATGGCGCGCCGCGTGACGAAACGCGACAAGATTTTGCTGTCGGGCGGGCTTCATCCGCAATACGGCGCCGTGACGCGCACCAATCTTGAACTGGTGAACGCAACCGTCGTGCAGGCGCCGATGGATGTGGACGCGTCGGAAGATATCGCCTCGCAGATTGATGACGAAACCGCTTGCGTCATCGTTCAGACGCCGGATGTGTTCGGCAATGTGCGCGATTTGGCGCCCATCGCCGAGGCCGCGCACAAACACGGCGCCCTGCTGGTTGCGGTGGTGACGGAAGTGGTCTCGCTCGGTGCGCTTAAAAGCCCTGGCGAGATGGGCGCCGACATCGTCGTGGGCGAGGGGCAATCCATCGGTAATGGTCTCAATTTCGGCGGGCCTTATGTGGGCCTCTTCGCCACGCGGCAGAAATATATGCGGCAAATGCCGGGTCGGCTCTGCGGCGAGACGGTGGACGCTGAGGGCAAGCGCGGTTTCGTGTTGACGCTTTCAACGCGCGAACAGCACATCCGCCGCGACAAGGCGACATCGAACATCTGCACAAACTCGGGCCTCTGCACGCTTGCGTTCACCGCGCATATGACGCTGCTGGGCGAGGCGGGCTTGCGCAAACTGGCGATGCTGAACCACGAAGCGGCGTGCAAAACCGCCGATGCGCTTGGCGCCATCGACGGCGTCGAGGTCGTGAACAAGAACTACTTCAACGAATTCACGCTGCGCTTGCCGAAAAACGCCGAGGAAGTCGTCGAGCAACTTGCAAACGAAGGCGTTCTCGCGGGCGTGCCCGGCGGACGCCTTTGGCCGCACGAGACGCAAGCCGACAATCTGCTCATTGTTGCAGCGACGGAATGCGTGACGGATGAAGACATTGCGACTTTGAAAAAACACATCAAGAGCGCTATTTCATAGTAGTAGATGTCATGAATGACATATTTCAAAATACTGATGACAATTTTGTTTTGCCAAAGCTCAACGAAGTGTTTGGTATATCAATCGCAAGCGCGATGACTCCTGCTTTGATGATATTAAGTTTTGTGATGTTGTCTGAGTTTGCCGCCTTGTATGATCTAGGGGAACGCTTGACGCCGTACCGCCCTTTTTCATTTCAGGTCTTTTGGGAGTTTTTTCAAATCATTCCGATCGCCTACCTTTTTCTTTTCTGGATGATACCGATTGCCGTTCTGTGCCATTTGGCATTGCGCATAAAAATCTTTTCGCATCAATTCTCGGCTGCACTGTTTTTGGGTTCATTCGTTGCGCTGATTTTGGGGCTTTCTTTCATTGGTGAAACCGCACAATCCGAATTTGGTTATGCGCGGAGTACGATGTTGGGCATTTTCATAGTCGGCGGTGGCCTTACCGGAGCTGTGAATTTATTTGTTTATAGGCTGATCGCTCGAAATTATGGAGCAAAAAAGGTATGACCATGAATAATCAAGGCCGCCCGACACGCGCAGAAGGTTCCGCCATGACTGATGCTCCAACGTTCACCGGCAACAAGGCGCTGCAGATCGAAGAGGCGCTGTCGTTCGAGATCGGTTCCTACGATCAGACCGGGGTCGACCTGCCCGAACCGTCAGGAAAAACCGATCGTCTCGGCGGTCTGAACCGCGACTGTGAAATCGGCCTGCCGGGCCTGTCCGAGCCTGAGACCATGCGTCATTTCGTGCGCCTCTCGCAAAAGAACTACGCCATCGACATGGGGCCGTTCCCGCTTGGCTCCTGCACCATGAAACATAATCCGCGCCTTAACGAAAAAATCGCGCGGCTGCCTGGTTTCGGCGATTTGCACCCCCTGGCGCCCGAAAGCGCCGTACAGGGAGCATTGGAGCTGATCGACCAGCTTGCCTTCTGGCTGAAAGAACTGACGGCCATGCCGGCGGTCGCCATGTCGCCAAAGGCCGGCGCCCATGGCGAGCTTTGCGGCATGATGGCGATCAAGGCCGCGCTCGAAGCGCGCGGCGAAGCGGACAAGCGCACGCGCGTGCTGGCGCCCGAAAGCGCCCACGGCACCAACCCGGCGACGGCGGTGCAGTGCGGGTTTACGGTGGAGGCCATTCCGGGCGATGAAACAGGCCGCGTCGATCTGGCGGCGCTGAAAGAAAAACTGGGCGAGGACGTCGCCGGGATCATGGTGACCAACCCGAACACCTGTGGCCTCTTTGAGCGCGATATCCGCGCCATCGCCGACGCCGTTCATGAAGCAGGCGGTTATTTCTATTGCGACGGCGCCAATTTTAACGCCATCGCGGGCAAGGTGCGGCCGGGCGATCTCGGCGTCGACGCCATGCATATCAATCTGCACAAGACGTTTTCAACGCCGCATGGCGGCGGCGGGCCGGGCTCCGGCCCGACCGTGTTGTCGGAAGCGCTCGCGCCCTTCGCGCCTGTGCCTTACGTGACGTTTGAAGATGACAAATACAGCCTCGTTGAAACACGCCGCGCGGCGAAAGCCGATGATGACGGCAAAAGCATGGGACGGTTGACGGCTTTTCATGGGCAAATGGGCATGTTCACGCGCGCGCTCGCCTACATGCTGTCTCACGGCAAGGACGGCGTCAAACAAGCGGCCGAAGACGCAGTTCTGAACGCCAATTATGTGCTCGCGCGGCTGAAAAAGGAAATGACTCCGGCGTTTGAAGGCTACTGCATGCATGAGGCGCTGTTCGACGACCGGTTCCTGAAAGACACCGGTGTTGAAACCATAGACTTCGCCAAGGCGATGATTGATGAAGGCTATCATCCCATGACCATGTATTTTCCATTGGTCGTTCACGGCGCCATGCTGATCGAACCGACGGAATCGGAATCCAAACGCGAGCTTGATCTATTCTGTGACGCGCTGTTGAGCCTTGCCAAACGTGCGAAAGCGGGCGAGGCTGAAGCGTTCAAGGCGGCGCCCGTTCATGCGCCGCGCCGCCGTCTCAATGAGACTGCCGCTGCGCGCAAACCCGTTTTGCGCTGGACGCCTGCAGCGCCGGCGGAAGCTGCCGAGTAAAAAGGAGCGCCGGCGGAAGCGGCTCAGGGAAAAAAGAGAAGGGGAACAGCTTGATGACTTTCGCAACACTCGCGGCCTCTGTCGCCGCTGTATTCAAGCTCGCCGCCGCCGCCTCTTCGCAAGCGGATATATGCGCGCCCGATGGCCGTTACGCTTTTGCAGGGGCTGCGGTCTATGATTCAGAAGGTCTGGCTGCGTGGTATAAAGATGTATTCGGTTTTCATCAGGAGGCGGAGCTTGAAAACGAGGGCCGCCCTTCAACTTACATCATGCGCTGCGCCAATCTGAAGCTGGAAATTCTGCCGCATCGTGATTTTACGACGGCGGAGACAGCGAGCGAGCGGTTACAGTCGCAAGGCTTTCCCTATGGGCCGTTCAAATTCGGATTGCAGGTCGCCGAGCTGGCCCCCGTGCTGGCAAGGCTCGAAGAGAACGACATCGCCATTATGGTTGGACCGATCGCTATGGATCACGGTCAGTCTTTTGTCTTGATCCGCGATCCGGCCGGCAATGTCGTGCAATTTTTCGGCGCGCACGAAGCGGACGATTAATCCATATCTCACGGAACATCACGTTTGCGCTGCTGTTCTTTCAGTATGTCATCTTTATCTGTAAAGGGGTGGCGGCGAAGCGTTTTGCGCGGAAATAAAGGCGGCTGACATGAATTTCCTTGCGAATTTCACCATGACCGGGCTTGAGATCCTGACCACGATTTTCATTTTTGTTGTGGGGCTGACGGTTCTCGCCGTTATAGTCATGTTTATTGCGGATTCCTCCCAGTCACGGGATGCAATCCGTCACAACTACCCCGTGGTCGGGCGATTCCGGGAACTGTTCACGCGGCTTGGTGAATTCTTCAGACAATATTTTTTCGCGCTTGATCGTGAGGAAATGCCGTTCAACCGCGCCGAACGGGACTGGGTTTATAAATCGGCGAAAGGAAAGAACAATACGCATCCTTTCGGCTCCACCCGTAATCTCAATCTTGTCGGCTGCCCGATTTTCGTCAATTGCGCCTTTCCGCGCCTTGATGAAGAAGCCACAGATCCGCCGCCTGTTGAGTTTGGTCCGCATACGCCCAATCCCTATCGCATTGAATCGATCATCAATATTTCCGCCATGAGTTACGGTTCCCTGTCGAAACCGGCTATCAGGGCGCTCTCGCACGGGGCGGCGCGTGCAGGCTGTTACCTCAATACCGGAGAAGGGGGCCTTGCGCCCTATCATCTTGAAGGCGGCTGCGATGTTGTTTTTCAGATGGGTACGGCGAAATATGGCTGCCGCAATGAAGACGCCACACTCAACGAAAAAAATCTCGCTGAAATCGCCGCCCGCCCGGAAGTCAAAATGATCGAAGTGAAGCTGGCGCAGGGCGCCAAGCCCGGCAAAGGCGGGATTTTGCCGGCCGCAAAAGTCACACGCGAGATCGCAAAAATCCGCGGCATCCCTGCGGGCAAAGCGTCAATCTCACCGAACCGCCATCCGGAAATCGACAATATGGGCGAGCTTCTGGATTTTATCGAGCGTGTGCGCCGCGTTTCTAAATTGCCCACAGGTTTCAAGACCGTGATGGGCGCCTATGGCTGGGTCGATGATTTATGCGATGAAATCGAAAAACGCGGGATCGAATCGGCGCCGGATTTCATTACGCTGGATGGCGGCGATGGCGGCACCGGCGCGGCGCCCATGTCGCTGATGGACAATGTCGGCCTGCCGCTCAAACAGGCGCTCCCGATCCTGACGGATATTCTCGAACGCCGCGGCCTGCGCGACCGCATCAAGATTATCGCTTCCGGCAAGCTGGTGACGCCGGCGGAGGTCGCCTGGGCCTATTGCGCCGGCGCGGATGTGGTGAATACGGCGCGTGGTTTCATGTTTTCCATCGGCTGCATTCAGGCGATGCGCTGTCACACCAATAATTGCCCGACCGGCGTGACGACGCACAAAAAATCCCTGCAAGGCGGGCTCGACCCGAAAGTCAAAGGTCCGCGCGTCGCCAATTATGTGGACAAGATGCGCAGAGACGTCGCCATGATCGCCCATTCCTGCGGCGCCCCTCATGCGCGCGCGCTCAAGCGTTTTCATGTGCGCATACAGCAGGATGACGGCACATCCGTGCCGCTTGATCAGTTGCTGGCGCGTTCAAGACCGCTGGCGCCGCATGAATATGCGAAGGAAAATTCCTGAAGCTCGAATCACACGCCAAACGCCTGTAGTATGGCGTGATGGAAAAGCTGCTGATCGTCTACCATTCCAGAACCGGCGGAACGCAGGCAATGGCCGAAGCCGCGGCTGAGGCGGCGCGCGCAGAAGGCGGCGTGGAAACAATTTTAAAACGCGCCGATGAAGCAGAACCTGACGACCTGTTGGCTTCGGATGGATATATATTCGCCGCGCCGGAAAATCTCGCCGCCATCGCCGGGGTCATGAAAGCATTCTACGACCGCTGTTATTATGCGGTGCTGGGAAAAATCGAAGGGCGCCCGTACGCGCAGATGGTGTGCGCAGGCTCCGACGGCGAAAATGCGGTGAAACAAACCGCGCGCATCGCGAAAGGCTGGCGGTTAAAAATCGCGCAGGAGCCGATCATTATCTGCACGCATGCGCAGACAAAAGAAGAGATTCTCGCTGAAAAAACCATTCCCGAAGAAGAGTTGAAGCGTTGCCGCGAGCTTGGCGCGGCGATGGCCGCGGGGCTGGCCATGGGTGTGTTTTGAAAGTCCTTTGGGCTATTACCCTAAACCTTCACCTTGGATGTCGGGCCATAATACAAAAACCCTCATCATGAGGCGCCAACGCAGCGCGTTTGCCTCAAAGGATGTGACGTTAATTGTGCGTCCGCCGCACATCCTTCGAGGCTTTTGCGATACAAAAGGGTCTCAGGATGAGGTTTTTTGGATTTACGCGCCAGACAAGAAGGGGCAAAAATTTCTTCGCGGCTAAGGATTAAACCCGCCGGCTTTGAGAAACGTAATTTCATCCGGCGTCGATTTGCGTCCCAGAATTTTGTTCCGGTGCGGAAAGCGCCCAAAGCGATCAATGATATCGCGGTGCTCAATAGCGAAAGGCAAATTCATCGTGCCCGGCAATTGCGCCTTGAACAGCGCGACGCATTCTTCCTGTACGCGTAAATTTTCCGAATGCATGAACGGCATGTAAAAGAACGCGCGTTCCTTGGGCCCATACAGTTGATCGAAGCGGCGGCGAAGCGCTTCGCGCGCCACATCAAGCGCCTGTTCGTCTTGTGCAAATGCGCGTGGATCATCGCGATAGATGTTCCGTGAAAACTGATCCAGCAGAATGATGAGCGCGAGGCAGTGCTGCGGATGCGTGCGCCAGGCGTCGAGCTTTCCTGCTTTCGCCGCGTCATGCAGCGCGCCGAAACGGCGCCGGATTTCATCGTCAAACGCAGTGTCGCGCCGGAACCATTGGTATGGCTTCGATTCCTCAAACCAGAATGAGAGGATACTTTCAGCCGCGGCTGCGGTGGGGCGCGCTTTCAACGGCGCTTCCATTAATTCAGCTTGTCGCGCAGTCCCGCGATCTCGCGATCGATAAAGGCGTTTTGCGCGCCGCCGTCCATGCGCTCGGCAATGATAATGCGCGCTGCTTCTATGGCGAGATCGGCGGTTTGTCCGCGCACTTCTGAAATCGCTTGCGCTTCGGCGCGTGCGATCTTGTCCTCAGCAGCGCGCGCACGGCGCTCGGTCTGCTCGGCGATTTTTTCCTTTGCTTCGCGCGCGAGGCGCTTGGCGTCTTTTTTGGCGGCGTCGATGATCGCAGCGGCTTCTTCCTCCGCTTCACGCTGGCGGCGCTGGTAGGAGGCGAGAAGCTCTTGCGCCTCTTCGCGCATTTTGCGCGCCTCGTTGATCTCGTCGGCGATTTTCTGCGCCCGCTTGTCGAGCCCGCCGACAATCATTTTATGCACGCCCGCCCGCGCGAAAACGCCGATAACGATTATAAACGCGATCAGGACATAAAAGGACGTATCCTGAAAGAGACCGACCGATTCGTGACCGGCGGCTTGGTTTACTGCGGCGGCGGCGAGTGTGGCGAGTGAGATCATCTGCGGCTTCCTCCTGGCGCTGGCTTATGCGCTCGCGGCGTTGTCGATAGCGCGTTTGATGGCGTCATCCGTCGGCGCCTCGTCGATCAATGCTTCAACAACGGCGCGCGTCGTGTCGCGCGCCGCCTCGCGGACTTTCTCTGCGGCGTCCGTTTTCATCTTGGCGATACGCGCTTCTGCGGCGTCAAGCTGGTTATCGAGCGCTTCGTCGGTTTCGGCCTGAAGCGCGGCGATTTCCTTGTCAACATCGGCGCGCGTGTCCGCCGCGATGCTCTGGGCCTTGGCGCGGGCGTCGGCGAGCGCCTTGTTATAGGCTGCTTCGGCCTCGTCCGCCTGACGTTTGAACTCGGACGCCTGATCGAGATCGTCGGCGATCCGGTCGCGTCGTTCCTCAATGGCGCCGCCGAGCGAAGGCAGGAAGCGCCCGGCCATCAGCCAGTAAAGCACGCCGAACGTCACCACCAGCCAGAACAACTGGCTTGGCCACCAGGCCGGATCAAGCTGCGGCAGGCCCGCGGATGACGCTTCGCCATGAGCGTCCGCCGGAGCCGCCGCGGCGGCGGTTAACAAAGAAGCAAGAACGGACAATTGTCCCTCCTTAAATTGTAAACGTTCGCCTGATTAGAACGTGTAAAGAATGATCATCGCGATCGCGAAGCCGAGAAGACCGGTGAATTCGGTCAGCGCGAAGGCGAGAAGCATGGTCGGCTGGTTCTGGGCGGCGGCCGACGGGTTGCGAAACGCGCCGGAAAGAAAGTTGCCGAAGATGAGGCCAAGGCCGACGCCAGCGCCCGCAAGCGGGATTGAGGCGAGACCGGCGCCGATGAGTTTTGCTGCTTCTGCTTCCATTTTATCACTCCTGGAGTTTTTTCGTTGAGCCGTTTGATCCCAATGCCGCGGTTGGCTCTTCGCGCCGGGCGGGAAACTTTATTTTCTTGTGTCCGTCCTAATGGTCCGATGCATGGGCCGCGTCGCTGAGATAAATGCAAGTCAGCACTGCGAAGACATATGCCTGTAGCGCGGCCACCAGAAATTCGAGCGCCGTCACCGCGATCGCGCCAAGGAAAGGCGCAATGCCGAACGCCATGACCGCGCCGCCGGCGCCGAGCAGCGATACGACGAAACCGGCGAACAGTTTCAGGATCACGTGACCGGCGAACATGTTGGCGAACAGACGTATGGCAAGGCTCAATGGCCGCGACAGGAACGAGATGACCTCGACCGGCACCAGAATGGGCATCAGCCACAAAGGCACGCCGGAAGGGGCGAACAGTTTGAAGAATTTGAGGCCGTTTTTCAAAAAGCCATAAACAATAACGATGGTGATGGTCAGCATGGCGAGCGCCAGCGTCACGATCAGGTGGCTTGTGGGCGTAAAGGTGTGCGCTTCGGCGGGCGTGCCGGGAAGGGACGGGATCAGACCGAAGAGGTTCATGATCAAGATCCACAAGAACAGTGTAAAAACGTAAGGAAAGAACTTGCGGCCTTCCGAACCGATCGTATCGCGCACCAGGTCGGAAACGAATTCGTAAAGCACCTCGGCGGTGGATTGAGTCCGGCCGGGGATGAGGCCTGCGCGCCGTGTCGCCATAGCAAAGAAAAGAATAATTGCGCCGGTGCCGATAATCATCCAGACGGCGGAATTGGTGAGCGAGATGTCGATGCCGCCGAGACTTAACGGCACGATGGGCAGAATTTCAAACTGCTCCATTGGCCCAGCGGCCCGCATTTTGAAGATCGCGTCGATCATATGCCGTTTCCCGGTCCGTCCTTCAAAGCATGCGTCAGGTGTCTGACGGCTGCTCGTTTTGTTCCTTCAGGGTGCGCATCATGTTGCGCAACCCGGCTGCAAATCCTAGGGCCATGCCCACAAGCAGGAACGCCGGTTGCGTTTCCAGCCAATGATCCAGACCCAGACCCAACAGGCAGCCCACAAACAGCCCGGCGAGAAGATCGGATGAGATCCGCATTGCGCGGCCCCATGCCGACGCCGACCCTTGCGGACGTGTCTCCTGACCCTGAGCGCGCATACGCTCCAGCCGCACGGAAAACGCATCCAGCGAGGGCGGTTCGTCTCGATTGGGATTTTCGCCCATGAGCTTGCCCGAAAACGGGCGCGAACGGACGCTCGCACCCTTTAAAATCGCGCGGACCATAGAGGCGCCGCAGCGCAGCGTCAAGCAAGGGAATTTTCCCTTAAATTGCTGATTTTTATGTGGAAAAAGGGGCGCGGCGTCTCGCCGCGCCGGGGGCCCTGAAAGAATCGCAAGGCGCGGCGGTGATCGGACTGAAACCACGGCGAAAACAGCGTTGATTGGCGGGCCGTTGCGCGCTTGAATTCGCTGCGGCGGCTGAACCTGCCGGCAAAAGCGCGAAGCTGTGGAAAATGATCAGGCCGCCCCGCGCCGTTCAGCGGCCGCCGAGCCAATCTGCCGCGATCACACGTATGGCGTGAATTCAGGCCACGTTCTTTTTCGCACTCATGATCTTCCGCCATCAGCTTATAGCCGGTTTATTGATTGATTTCCGGTTCCACGAGCCTGGTGAGTTTGTTCAGCGACTCCTGCCAGCCGAGATAGCACGCTGCAGAGGGAATGACGTCAGGCACGCCTTCCTGCACGACGGTGATTTCCGCGCCGACCGATACGGCGGTCAGCGTGATTGTGATTTTCATTTCGCCAGGAAGGTTGGGATCGTCGAAGCGATCAGTGTAGACCAGCTTTTCGCCGGGAATGAGTTCCAGATATTCGCCGCCGAAAGAATGGCTGTCGCCGGTCGTGAAGTTGCGGAACGACATTTTGTGCTTGCCGCCGACCTTTGCCTCAAGTTCATGAACGGTGCATAGAAATCCGTAAGGCGGCAGCCAGCTGGCGATGGCGTCGGCTTCCAAAAACGCCCGGTAGATCTTTTCCGGCGCGGCGGCGACCACGCGATGTAATTTTATCGTATTGGGCACGGGTCTCTCCTTTTATGAATTGGGTTTTGCGAATTTAAGGCCCTGCGTTTTCATGGCGGACTTGAGCAGGGTCAAAGCTTTTGGTCCCATGCCGTGCAGGGCGGCGGCATCGGCTTCACGTGTCTTCGCCAATTTCTCAAGCGATGTGAGACCGGCGCCGGCGAGCGCGCGGCGCGCCGGGGCGCTAAGTTTTTCCGGAAGAGCGGTCATCGACTAACCGTTAAAAGCGGTTTCAATCGTTGCGATGTCGATCTTGCGCATATCGTACATGGCCTGGCGCGCGCGTTCCGCCGCGACCTGATCTTTCGCCGTGACGGCGCGCACCAGCGCTTTCGGTACGATCTGCCACGACACGCCATACCGGTCGGCCAGCCAGCCGCATCGGCTCTCTTCTCCGCCATCGGCAAGAAGGGCGCTCCATAGCCGGTCGGTTTCGTTCTGATCTTCCGTCAGTACGGAAATCGACGCCGCCGGCGAGAGCTTATAGTGCGGGCCGCCGTTCAGGATCTGATAGGGCGCGCCGGCGAGCGTGAACTCGACCGTGACGGGTTCGTTCCCCGGCTCTGCGGGATATTCGCTGTCGATGCGGCTGTCAGGCAGCAGCGAGACATAAAATTTTGCAGCTTCCAGACCGCCTTTTTCAAACCACAGGCAGGTGCGGACTTTGGAATTTTCATTCATTGCTCATTCTCCATCAGGCGTTGAAGATAAGGGCCCATCGCGTCGAGGGCATTGGTCCAGCTTGCCGAAAATCCTGCAGCATTCGCAGCGTCAAGCGCATCCCCATCGGGAAATTGCGTGTAGATTTCAATGCGTGTCTTGTTATTCACGGCCTCGAACAATACTTCGACGCGCGCTTTTGGAGGGAGCCCGCACCCGCAATCGGTTGGCGCGCGCGCATCGCCTTCATAAACGATGCGTTCAGGCGCGACGATTTCAAGAAACGCGCCCGCGGCGGGAACAACTTCTCCCTCTGGCGTTTTCATCAGCACTCGGAACTCGCCGCCCACGCGAAAATCCATTTCGCATGTGGTGTGCTCCGGCCCGAACGGCCCCCACCATTGCGCAATGTGTGCGGGATCAGTCCAGACCTTCCAGACCAGCGGCCGCGGCGCATCATAAATTTTCGACATTCTCAATTCGTTGGGAATGACGAGCATCAGGAAGACCCTTCTACTTTTAACGCGTCATCCAGTCGGCCAAGGCCCCAATTCCAGCCTTCAGTGCGGCTGGTGTTTTCATCCAAGCCGGTCAGAAACGCATTGTCTTCTGTCAGGGTCAATCGTGCGCCGTTTCCGTGCGGTTTCAGTTCAATAATTGTCATTGAAACCGAGAAAGGCGCGCCGTCGAGAGTCATGTAATAGGTGAGAACGATCTTCTCATTTTCGACGATATAGTGATAGACGCCGTCATTGGAAAAGGTTCCGCCGCCGGGTTTGCGGCCATGGCATCGCTCGGCGCCGCCGGGCCGAAAATCAAGGCTGTACTCATCAAGCTCGAAACCGTCGCTTTCGGCGCCGAACCATTGCCGCTTGGCCTCGGCGCTGGACCACGCGGCGAAGACGCGCTCCGGCGGAAAGTCGTAGTCGCGTGTTATCGTCAGGCTTGCGTGAACAATGTCCGGCGTTGTCATCACAGCCCTCCCGCAATTTCTTCGAGTTGTTCAAAGACCTGGCCCCAGCCTGCATGAAAACCCATTTCCTCGTGTTTCTTTTTGTCCTCTTCGTTCTTGTGTTTGACGATTGCGGAATATTCGACGCCGCCGGGGCAATCTTTCATGGTGATGATGGCGGTCATGAAAGACGATCCCGTTGGCCGCCAGTCCTTTTCCATGCAATCCGAGATAACGATGCATTCTTTTTCTTTCACATAAACGATGCAGCCATTTTGCGGCATTTCTTCGCCTTCAGGGCCGCACATGACCATTTGCGAGGCGCCGCCGGGCCGCAGTTCCATATTGACGTCTTTCACGGTCCACGGTTTCGGACACCACCATTGTTCGAGAATTTTTGGATCGGACCAGGCTTTCCAGATCTGGTCGCGCGTGACATTCATGGTTCGGGTAATGAAGAGATCGTGGTCTTCGGGTTTCATGGGGTTCTCCTTATTCTTTATCTGTAGACTGAAGGCTTTTGAGATAGACGTCGAGCCGGTCGAGCCGGCCTTCCCAAACGGCGCGCTGATGCGCGATCCATTCCTCCGCCTCAGTGAGGCGCAAGAGCTGCGCTTCGCAGGTCCTGACACGCCCCTGCTTTTTTGATTTCACGAGGCCGCTCTCCTCCAGCACTTTCAAATGCTGGAGAAATGACGGAAGCGCCATATCGAACGGTTTCGCGAGATCGCTCACCGTGGCCGGGCCTTCTGTCAGGCGGGAGAGAACAGCGCGTCGTGTAGGGTCGGCAAGGGCCTGAAAGACGTTGTCCAGCTCACTTTTCGGGTTCTGGGGTTCTTGATAGTTAGGCATTTGCCTTACTTATTGACGGCTTACCGGCGAGTCAACAATAATTAGGCAATTACCTAAGTTTAATATTTTGCCCGTGCGTGCGGAGGCGATAAACGCTCCCCAAACCCAATGGAGGCTGCGAATGACCGAAGATGAAAAAGCGATCCGGAAACTTGTTTCCGACTGGATGGAGGCAACCAAAGCTGGCGACAAAGAAGCCGTGCTCGACCTCGTCTCGGAGGACGTACTTTTTCTGACGTCGGGCCAGGCGCCGTTCGGTAAGAAGGAATTCGCCGGCGCCGATGATAATAGCGACATGCCGAAGATCGAGGGGAGCAGCGAAATTCTCGAACTGGAGGTGATGGGCGAACGCGCATGGACCCGCAATCAGATCAATATTTCGATAACGCCGCCTGACGGCGGTCGGGTCCAGAAGATGTCCGGACAGACGCTGACGATTTTCGGCAAGGAAAAAGACGGCAAGTGGCGGCTTTTCCGCGACGCAAATTTCGTGGCGCCGGCGAAATAATTATTCAGCCGCCGCGAGCTGTTCCGCTTTTGAAAGATCCACCGACACCAGTTGCGACACGCCGCGTTCAATCATTGTTACGCCGAAGAGCCGGCTCATGCGCGACATGGTGAGCGCGTGGTGCGTGATAATGATAAAGCGGGTTTCCGTTTCCGCCGCCATTTCGTGCAGGAGGCGGCAAAAGCGCTCCACATTGGCGTCGTCTAGCGGCGCGTCGACCTCGTCCAGCACGCAAACGGGCGCCGGGTTCGCCATGAAGACCGCGAAGATGAGCGCGGTCGCGGTCAGCGCCTGTTCGCCCCCCGACATCAGCGACATTGAGGCGAGTTTCTTGCCCGGCGGCGAGGCCATGATCTCAAGGCCGGCTTCCAGCGGATCGTCGGAATCGATCAGGCGCAGTTCGGCCTGACCGCCGTTAAAGAGGCGTTTGAATAGATCGCCGAAATTGTTGTTCACGGTTTCGAAAGCGTCGAGCAGACGCTGGCGCGCTTCGCGATTCAGATTGCCGATGGCGTTGCGCAGCTTGCGTATGGCGTTGTCGCAATCCTCGCGCTCTACGGCGAGTTCTTCCAGCCGCTCGCCGACTTCTTTCATTTCTTCGTCGGCGCGCAGATTGACGCCGCCGAGGTTTTCGCGCTCGCGCTTGTAGCGCTCCAGCTTGCGTTCAACATCTTCGCGCAGCGGCAGGTCCGCGCCGTCTTTGTGTTCCGCAATGGCGAGCAGGTCTTCGGGCGCCGCCTCGCATGTCTCCCGGGCCAGATGTGTTGCTTCCTCGACGCGTTCGGCGGCCGCTTCGGCCTGCGCCTGCAACCGCGCGCGGGCTTCGCGCGCGTCGCTGGCTTCCGCATCCGCCGCCTTGGCCGACTTGTCCGCTTCAACGGCGATCCGCTGACCTTCGGCGAGCGCGTCAGCGGCGTCATTGCGGCGTTTTTCAGCAACGGCGATCTGGTCGAGAAGAGCTTTGCGTTTTTCTTCGATAGCCCCAGGCGCATTTTGCGCGATTTCATGCGCGGCGACAGTCTCCTCAAGTCGGCGTTCGATGTCTTCAAGGCGCGACTTGGCGGTCTCGCCGCGCGTCGACCAGGACGCGCGCTCGCGAGCGACTTCGGCAAGCCGGTCGGCGCGTGCTTTGGCCTCGCGTGCGATATCGGCATGGGACGCGCGCGCCTCGCTGGCGTCGATCCTGGCGGCGCCGACAGCCCCGCGAAGGTCTGCAAGTTCGTTGGCGATGCGGTCCGCATCAGGCAGGGCGCTGCGCTCTTCATCCAGCGCCGCGCGGGCGCGGGCCGTTTCTGTTTCTTCCTCGGCGAGACGGGCGAGGTTCTCATCGATGGAGGCGATGCGCGCCCCGGCGCGCTCGCTTTCGCGCTCAAGTTCATTCAGCCGTGTGCGGACAGAATCAAGCGCTCGTCTTGCGTCTATGAACAGGCCGCGCGCTTCGCGTTCATTCTGCTGTTTGCGTTTCAGCGTTTCACTGGCGCCGTCATGATCGCGTCTTGCTGTTTCTGCTGCGGCCTGCGCTGTTTCATAATTGCCGTCGAGCACCGCAAGCCGGTTGCGCTGCTCCAGCCGGATGGCGGCCGCTGTTTTC
This sequence comes from Hyphococcus sp., assembly GCF_965228385.1. Lineage (GTDB taxonomy): Bacteria > Pseudomonadota > Alphaproteobacteria > Caulobacterales > Parvularculaceae > Hyphococcus. Next base: position 3,653,894 of record NZ_OZ245810.1, read on the forward strand.
GCATCCGCAAGCGTTGTAAAACCGTCCCAGCGCCAAAGATCGCCATCGCGGGAAACTAGCCGTTGACCGGGCTTTAACTGATCGCGCAGCCGCGCCCCATCGCTCGCATCCACAACTCCAATGGCGGAAAGCCGGCGGGTCAGCGCTGCAGGCGCCCGCACGAAACGGCCGAGCGGCGCCGCGCCTTCGGGCAGCGGCGAGCCGCGTTCGGCGTCAACCGGCGCCTGTCCCAGATGCGACCAGTGGGCGGGCGCGGCCTCATCGACAGCCGCGCCAAGATCATCGCCAAGCGCGGCCGCGAGGGCGTTTTCATAGCCCGGCTCGACATCAATCAGTTCTATGAGAGGCGGGAAATCCTGCGCGTCATTGGCGGCGAGCACGCGCCGCAGCGCCTCGCGCTCTGCATCGAGCTCGGTGAGGCTCTGCTCGGCGTTGCGCAAAGGTCCGCGTAAGGACGTTTCAGCCCGCTCCGCCTCCTGGCGCTCTTCTTCAGCGCGATGAAAGGCGGTTTCAGCGGTGTTTGCGGCGTTGTCCGCCGCGTCGTATCTTGTTTTGGCGTCCTCAAGCGCGCGCGCCTGTTCTTCGGTCGGCGCAATCAGGTCGCGCTCGTCCTTATAGCTGCGCAATTGTTCGGTAATTTTCTCAAGCCGCCGTTCCGCCGCGGCGATATTGCCGTCAACGGTTTTGCGCCGCGCTTCGACGTCGGCGGCCTCTTTCGATTTTTCATCGAACGCCGCTTCGGCTTTTTCCAGTGCGGCTGCCGCTTGTGCAACCGCGTCTTGTGCTTCGTCAAGGCGCGCGCCTTCGCTGGCTTCGCGCGCGTTCAGGTCTTCGTCCTCGCGCGCAAGCGCGCCAAGGGCGTTCTCCGCGTCCGTCAGCAGTTCTTTTTCCCGCGCAATATCGGTTTTGAACCGGTCGATCTCGGCTGAAAGCCGCGCCAGTTCCGCTTCGGCGCGCTGGGCTTCCTCGTCGAGATTTTCCCGCGCCACTGTCAGGCGATGCAGCGCCGCTGCTTCTTCGGCTTCTTTCAGTCGTAACGGGTCGAGCGCTTCATGCGCCTGGGCCTGCGCCGTCGACGCCGCGGCGGCGACGCGCGTCGCCTCTTCGATCAGCGTTGCGATGTCTGACAAGCCGCTTGACGCTTTTTCCTGCGCATCGACGGCCTCGCTCCAGCGCAGATATGACAGCATCGCTTCGGTGCGCCGGATATCGCCGGAGACATTGCGATAACGCGTCGCCTGACGCGCCTGTCGCGCAAGCGCCGTTTTCTGCGTCTCAAGCTCGCCCATCACATCGTCAAGACGCTCAAGATTGGTTTCCGCCGCGCGCAGACGCAGCTCAGCCTCGTGACGGCGCGAATGCAGGCCGGTCACGCCGGCGGCCTCTTCCAGAAGGCGGCGCCGGTTCTGGGGCTTGGCGCTGATCAGTTCCGCGACCTGCCCCTGACGCACCAGCGCCGGCGAGTTGGCGCCGGTCGAGGCGTCGGCGAAAAGAAGCTGAACGTCTTTGGCGCGCACTTCCTTGGCGTTGATGCGGTAGATCGACTGCGTGCCCTCTTCCTTGCGGATGATCCGGCGCGAAATCTCAAGCGTGTTGTGTTCGTTATATTCAGCGGGGGCGGAACGGTCCGAATTGTCCAGCGTCAGGATCACTTCCGCCCAGTTGCGGGCCGGCCGCATGGACGTGCCGGAGAAAATCACCGCGTCCATACCGTCGCCGCGCAGCGCCTTGGCGGATGTGGCGCCCATGACCCAGCGCAGGGCCTCCAAAAGGTTGGACTTGCCGCAGCCGTTCGGTCCGACGATTCCCGTCAGGCCGTCGCGGATTTCAAAATCGGTCGGTTCTACAAAAGATTTGAACCCGACAAGGCGGACATTGGTAAACTTCAAGGCGTCTTTTCCCGACTAAAAATGCTGGCGCGGAGCCCACTACTCCAAGCCAAGCTTCCCAAGCGTCAATGATCGCCGATTCTGGCCCAAGGCCAAGACCGTAAAGACGATTTGGCGTTGCGGTTTATTCCCCAGCGTCGGCGAGAGCGGCGTCGATCGCTTCGGAGAAATCCTCGGCCGATGAAAAGTGACGGGTCTCACCATTAACAACAAAGCTCGGCGTGGACGAAATATTGTATTTCTGGCTGCCTTCGCTAATGTTTTCGTTAAGAAAATCAACCAATTCCTGTCTATTTACGCAAGCATCGAAGTCAGATTCAGTCATATTCGCCTGCGCCGCGATCTTTAACAGCTCCGCGCGCGGCGTGGCGCTGCCGATCCATGTGCGCTGGGTTTTGAAAAGCGCGTCCAGCACAACGAAATAGGCGTCCGTGCCGCCCTTGTCGGCGGCGCAGCGGGCCAGCATGGATGAGGCAAAGGCGAGGTTGGCGGGCGCGGTCGGGAATTCGCGGAAGACGAAGCGAACCTTGCCGGTGTCGACGTATTTTTCCTTGATTTCCGGATAAACAGTCTCGTGGAAGGTCGCGCAGTGCGGGCAAGTGGTGGATGCGTATTCTATCACCGTCACCGGCGCATCAGCGGACCCGACGGTCATGTCGGAAAGTGCGCCGTCGCCTTCTGTGATTTCGGCGTCCGCTGATCCCGCAGCCGGCGCGTCCCCGTCCGCAGGGTCGCCGGATCCGGAAGAATTGGCCCCGCCGCACGCTGCGAGGGCGAAGGCAAAACTGGCGGCGAGCGCGGCGGACCGAAACGGGGTAAGCGAAAGAGACATCGGGAAAACCTTTTCAAAACAAAAGCGGGTTGACCTGCAAAATCGCCGATGGCGCAGCGAATAGCAAGCCGTGTCGCCCCAATCAGCGGTCCGGATTGCGCCTTTTCACGGCGGAGCGGAAAGACGCGAGCGCCGCGCCTAGCGGGCTGTCGTCGTCCGCTTCTCGGGCTTCGGGCCGGGGGGGCGTTGCGCGCGCCCGGCCGGATTGGCGAATATGCAGCCGCGCGAGGCTGCGCGGGCCCAGATACGCGTTAAGACGGCGGATCAGCTCATCGGACTGCATTTGCACTTCCGAAGCGGCGGCGCCGTCGCGAACATGGATTTCAAGAGTTTTGTCACGGCCCTGGCCGGTGATCCGGCCCGGTCGCGACAGCGCCGCGATCCGCTCGCCAGCCAGCGCTGGCCAGCTTTCGGCGAGCGAGGGGTCGATAAATTTTGTTTTCTTCGCGAGCGCCGCAAAAATATTGGCGCTGGCGCGGGCGAGTTTCGGCGGCGCGCGCCGGGCTGGTCTGGTTTTCATGTGGCGCTGCATGACAATTTCTATCTTGGCGTTTTTCTGTGAGGCTATCATAACACCGCGAATGGCATCCGATACGCTTGCACACAAAAACGCTGAAAAAAAATCGCCGCGAAATCTCGTCGCCCGCCGTCTGCTGCGCTGGTATGATAAAAACGCGCGCGATCTGCCCTGGCGGGTTGGGCCGAAGGCAAGACAAAGCGGCGCCGAAAGAAACGGGCGCCCGGATCCTTACGCTGTCTGGCTTTCTGAAATCATGCTGCAACAGACAACCGTTGCGACAGTCACGCCGCGATATGCCGAATTTTTAAAACGATGGCCAACGGTGGAAGACATGGCGGCTGCGCCGCTGGACGATATTCTGGGGGCGTGGGCGGGGCTTGGTTATTACGCAAGGGCGCGCAATCTGCACAAATGCGCGGTAGAGGTCGCGACGCGCGGCGGTTTTCCGGATACTGAAGAAGAGTTGAAAAGCCTTCCCGGGGTTGGCGATTATACGGCGGCGGCGATTGCTGCAATTGCATTCGACAGGCGTGCGGTGGTTGTGGACGGCAATATTGAGCGCGTCGTCTCGCGCCTTTTCGCCATCGATACGCCGATGCCGGCGGCGAAACCGGAAATAAAAGAGCGCGCAGGCGAAATCTGGCCGGCGCAACGCTCCGGTGATTTTGCGCAAGCCATGATGGATCTCGGCGCGCAAATCTGCAGGCCGAAATCGCCGGCTTGCCTGTTGTGCCCTGTTTCATCCGTCTGCGAAGCGTTAGCGCTGGGACGTCAGCCGGAGTTTCCGCGAAAGGCGCAAAAAAAGCCGAGACCCAACCGGAAAGGCGCAGTCTTCGCACTGGTGAATACAAAAGGCGCAATGCTATTTGAACGCCGTCCCGAAAAGGGCCTCCTCGGCGGCATGCTGGGGCTGCCGGGCACGGCATGGACGCCGGATAAGGCCACGGACGTTTTCACCGCCGCCCCCGCCAGCGCGAATTGGAACTATATCGGTAAAATCACGCATGTTTTTACGCATTTTCACTTGACCCTTGATGTTTATACCGCGCCCGCGCCAAAGGGGTTTCGCCGCACTGCGCAGCAGCAGTGGATCGCGCCGGCCAAGGCTAAACTCCCTACGGTAATGAAAAAGGCGGTTGGTCTCGCTTCAGAAAAGAAGCGGTGATCAGCAATCATCGCGGCATGGGCAGTAGGTGCACATGAAATAGCGCCAGCGAATTTTGTTCGCGGGTGCAAAAACGGCGGCCTTTTATAAAAGGCCGCCGCTTTTAGAATCGTGATCGCCGCAGCTTGCTACTGCGTACTGGCGACTTTCATGCCTTGCGGCGTGACAAGCGACCATTCGCCGCCAAAGCTTTCGATCTCCTGGCCTTTCGGCTCTCCTGGCGCGGCGTCGCTGGCGAAGTAATAAAGCGGCCAGCCGTCATAGGTCACATACGTTTCGCCGTTTTTCTCCATCGTATCGATCAGCGAAAGCTGAACCGCGCCTTCGGTCGCCGGCTCGCCGTCGCTGGTCACCGCAGGCCACGCGTCAAGACACTGGCCAGAGCATGACATGCGCGCCTCGCGCGTCACATCGCCTTGCGTATCGGCGGTGAAGATATAAAGCGGCCGGCCTTCGCCGTCGGCCAGATAGCGGCCATATTCATCGCTTTGCGCCACGGTGAGGGTCAGCGTTTCGCCTTCGGCCATGGCGGCCATGCTATCGCCTTCAGCGTTCATGGCGTCAGCCGCAGTCGCGTTGTCCGTATAGCCGCGATTAGCCGCAGACGTTGTCGACGCCGTGTCGCTATATCGATTATCGGCGCGATTACTATCCGCCGCACCGTCATCGCTCATAGTGTCATCGCTCATCGTATCGTTATTTTGCGAATATTGCGTGTTCGCCGCGCCGTTGTCGTTCTCGCTGTATTCGGCGTTGTCGGAACCGCCGCAGGACGCCGCAAGAAGGGCGGCCATGGCGGCGCCGGCAAATTGCATTGTCTTTGTCATGTCAGACTCCTTTTTTGCAAACTAAGCATGGTTAACACTGGCGGCCCGGGACTTGTTCCTGCAATGATTGCGCAGTCGGCGTGTTATCAGGTGAACGATGAGTCATGTTCGATGCGAGGGGACGCGATGAAGACAGCCGCGCTGCAAATTTTGACGGTAATGATGTCCGCGGCGGCGCTCGCCGCCTGCTCCAAGCCGCCGGTGAACCGCGCGGCTGACGCCGGCCCGCTGGAGACCGCCAATGATGTAGATATCGATCGCTATCTCGGCCGCTGGTATGAAATCGCACGTTTCCCCAATAATTTCGAAAAAAACTGCGAGGGCGTCACCGCCGAATACGGCCGGCGCGAGGACGGTCTTATTTCTGTGACGAACACTTGCCGCAAGGGATCGACGGACGGCGAAAGGCAAGTCGCGGAAGGCCGCGCGCGCATCGTCGATGAAACCACTAACGCAAAACTGGAGGTCAGTTTCTTCGGACCGTTCTGGGGCGACTACTGGATTCTCGATCTGGCGGAGGATTATTCGCTATCGCTGGTCGGCGAACCGCAAGGGCGGTATTTGTGGATATTATCCCGTACGCCGACGATTTCGGTCGAGACCCGCGCGGACGCGCTGAATACGCTGGAAGAGATGGGGTATAACACGGATGCGCTTTACTGGACGGAGCAGCCGCCTGCAAACTAGAGCAGTCGACTATTGCTGACTTAACCCGCAATTCAACTTAAATCCGAATTGTCATTCTAGACACCGGATCAAATCCCGGATCACGACTTTGAGAGCTTTGCGCGTAACCTCAAAGAATCTCCGCGCGTTGAAACAAGAATGAGGGTTTCCGTAGCCAGTGAAACTACGCTGGAAAGCAGTTTCGCAAAAAAGGAATTCGAATTGTGCTGTCGTTCCGCCGCTTCAAGATGCTGATCTTCTTCACTCAGAATGCATGAAACAGTCTCTGCAAGCTGCGGGTCATTGGTTCTGAGAAAAGCAATCTGTTCGACAAGATGCCCGTGGACAGTGCGCTCTACTGCAGCGGTGCAGATCATCACGCCGGACTTGCCGAACAGGCTGGTGATCCAGCCGAGTACGGCGCCGCCGTGTTTCCAAACGTACATGGCTCTGCAAGGTTTCGCATTGCGGGCCGGCATCGCGTCAAGAAAGGCGGCTCTGTGCTGGATCTCATGACTGAGCGTTTCTTCCAGCCAGGGCAGAATTTCAGGATAGCGTTTTTTCGCTCCGGCGATTTGGGATGAATATATCGCTACAGCCCCGTGCTCGCCGGAGTGATTGACACGTAAAAGACGGCGGATGATGCGTGAGGTGTCTTCGTCCGAATGCATATTGCCAAATTACTTGGCTTGTGACGTTTGGCAATCATCCGATCTTGAGGGCGAGTAAGGGAAGATGCCTGCGGGCGACTCACCCCGCCATGCTTTTGCGGATCTTGTCGCGCAAAAAGTCGATGGGCTTCAGGCCCGTCTTTTCTTCATAGTGCCAATAGGTCCAGCCGTTGCACGCTTCGGCTTTCTGCACGGCGGCGCCGACCTTGTGGATCGAGCCCTGAATTTCCGTCTCGCCGTCCTTGACATAGAGCGAGCCGTCGGCGCGCACTTTCGCCCGGTGGTTCTTGTTGCGCGAATAAAGGCTCGCGCCCGGCTTGATCAGTTTCGTTTCAATCACCTGGCCGAAGGGCACGCGCGGCGCCGCTTTCGGCGAAGGCTGCGTGACAAGGTCGTCGCCCGCCAGCGGCTTGACGCGTGCGATGCGTTTTTTCGCCGCCGCGATATAAGTCTTGTCGCGTTCCGCCCCGATGAAGCGCCGCCCCAGATATTTCGCCGCCGCGCCAGTGGTGCCGGAGCCGAAAAACGGGTCGAGCACCACATCGCCTGGATTGGTCGAGCCGATGAGGATGCGGTAGAGCAGCGATTCCGGCTTTTGTGTCGGGTGGGTTTTTACGCCGTCCGCGCCCTTGATGCGTTCATTGCCGGTGCAGATCGGCAATTCCCAGTCGGATCGCATCTGTAAATCGTCATTGGCGGTTTTCAGCGCGCGGTAGTTAAACGTGTATTTCGATTTTTGATCGCGCGCCGCCCAGATCAGTGTTTCATGGGCGTTGGTCAGGCGCGTGCCGCGAAAATTCGGCATCGGGTTGGTCTTTCGCCAGATGACATCGTTCAAAATCCAGAAACCCGTATCCTGAATAGCCGTCCCGACACGGAATATATTGTGGTATGAGCCGATCACCCAGATCGCGCCATGCGGCTTTAAAACGCGCCGCGCTTGCGTCAGCCATTCTCTCGTGAATTCGTCATACGCCTTGAATGAATCGAACTTGTCCCAGTCGTCATCGACGCCGTCGACGCGCGAATTATCCGGGCGCGTTAAATCGCCGCCAAGCTGCAAATTATAGGGCGGGTCGGCGAAGACCAGATCGATGCAGGCATCGGGCAGCTTCTTCATCGCCGCGATGCAGTCGCCCGCAATAATCTTGTCGAGAAACGGTTCGACGGTGTTTGCCGCCGTGTTTTTCTTTTTCGCCGGCATGGTGTCGCCCCTCGCTCGCGCAGCCCGTAAAAACTGGAGCGGCACTTTGAGTCGGCGCGATTCCGCCGTCAAGCCTTAAGCGGAATGTTTCAATGGAGTCAGCGCGTTAAGAGGTTAGTAACCAAGGTTAACGCAGCCCCGCAATCAAGAGTCCGCATACAACATATTGTGGATGGGTGCGAAACTTTTGCGATGATGTGGTGTGACGCCAAAAGCCTCCAGTCCCGCCCGGTGCGCGGGCGCGCCGTAGCCCTTGTTTTTTTCCCAGGCGTAATGCGGATGGTCAATCGCAAGATCGCGCATCATCCTGTCGCGCGCCGTCTTGGCGATGATCGACGCCGCAGCGATGGAAAGCGATTTTGCGTCGCCTTTCACGACCATTTCCGTACGTGTTTTCAGTTTCGGTTTTTGCGAGCCGTCGACTATGCAGACGCCGGGTCTGCGCGCGAGCGCGGCTTCGGCGCGCGCCATGGCGAGGAAGGTCGCCTGCAAAATATTCAGCGCATCGATTTCCGCAACGCTGGCGACGCCCACGCTTACAGTCGCGCGTGCGTAGATATCGGCGGCGATCGCCTCGCGGCGCTTTTCGGCGAGCGTTTTGGAATCGCGCAAATCCGCCGGAACATTGTCGCGGTCGAGGATGACGGCGGCGGCGACAACCGGTCCCGCCCATGGTCCGCGCCCCGCCTCGTCAATGCCGGCGATGAGGCCGGAATAGGTGTTTTCGATTTCAAATGAGGGCGTGACGGCGGGCATGATCGTATCCTTAAGCGACAAGGCTTTCTGCCGCGAGTCGCGCCAAACCAAAATTCGCCGGAGGCCTACGGGTTAAAATTACCCCATGGAGAGATCGAATGCAGCCTTATAGCTGTCGCCATCCTTTTTAACGTCGAGGGTCAGGGCTTTCAGCGCGCGGCTGTCGCCTTTGATGACAATGTCGCGGTCGGGTCCGATGGGGTTCGGCCCGCGCGACGCATAAGGCGCAGTTTCAAAAACCGCGGTTTCGAGATCGCGCGGGAAATAAAGTTGCGTCGACATCGCCGTCCAGTCCAGATCGGGCATGACCGCGCGCGCATGAATATGCGGCAGACGCGGCACGTACCAGCCCGGGATGATCGTGGTGAAGCGCGCGACGCCGTTTTCATCCGTAACCTGACGGCCGCGCAGGAAGGATTCGCTGGTGTAATCCGCGCCCGGGCCCGTCATGCGCAGCGAATTCAGATCGAAATTCGCATTCACGAAACCGGCGTAGCGCCCAATGGCGTCACATTGCCAGATATCGACAACAACGCCCGGCGCCGGCGCGCAAGCAATCGGCTCCGTAACCTTGATATCGAGCTGCAGGACTGCGCCCTGCAATCCTTCGCGAATGTCGGAACGCAACGGATTGTCGGCGGTGATGTATGGCCCCGGCGTCTGCAGCACCGTCGGCCTGCAGGCGTCGCTCGGCATCACGAGCGTCTTGTCGCTTTTCGCTAATGCAAAAGTTCCGGCGGTGGTTGAAAACATCAAACCGCCGGCGCCGGCCACAAATCTTCTTCTGTCCATGTCGATCGCCCCCTTGAAAAGATGACGATTATAGCACGGCTTTTTGGATTTTACCCGAATAAATCCATCTGCCCGGAAACCTCCGCCGGCACGCGAAACAGCGACAAATCGAGGGGCGTGCGTTCGCGGTCGAAGCCAAGGCGCGCGCGGGCGCGGGCGTTGCGCTGGCCGATGAGCTTGGCGTAGGGCGTCTTGATTTCGCGCCCGCGCGACCAGTGCGGATCGTAATCGCGCCCGCCGTTCATCTCGCGAATATGGCGCATGATGCGCTTGGCGCGGGAGGGCGCAAAGGTCTCCAGCCATTCCTGAAACAGGGGCGAGACTTCAAGCGGCAGGCGCAGCACCGTGAAAGCGGAAAAACTTGCGCCGGCCTCAGCCGCCTTTTCCATGATGCTTTCCATTTCGTCGTCATTGAGGCCGGGGATCATCGGGCCGGTCATGACGCCCGTTACAACGCCGGCGCCGACAAGTTGCCGGATCGCCTCGAACCGCCCATGCGGCGCCGAGGCGCGCGGCTCCATGGAGCGGGCGAGCGCTTTATCTTCGGTAGTGATGGAAATCATCGCGCGGGTCAGGTTTTTTTCCGCCATGGGCGATAAAATATCAAGATCGCGGGTGATGTTCTGGGATTTCGTCAGTATGGTGACGGGATGATTGAAGCGCGAAAAAACCGTCAGGATGCCGCGCATGATCTGGAACTTGCGCTCGATTGGCTGGTAGGGGTCGGTGTTCGTCCCCATGGCGATCACCTGCGGGCGGTAATTTTTATCGGAAAGCTCCTTTTCCAGCAGTTTGGGAGCGGACGGTTTGGCGAACAGCTTCGATTCAAAATCGAGACCGGGCGACAGGCCCATATAGGCGTGGCTCGGCCGTGCGAAACAATAAATGCAGCCATGCTCGCAGCCGCGATAGGGATTGATCGACCGGTCAAAGCCCACATAAGGCGAGTTGTTGAAGGTGATGATCTTTTTCGGCTTTTCCAGCGTCACATCGGTGCGCAGGGGCGCCAAGTCTTCGTCGCTATCCCAGCCGTCGTCGAGATCTTCGCGCCGGTCCTTTTCATACCGGCCCGACGCGTTTGACCGCGCGCCGCGCCCCTTTCCCTTGGCGGCTCCCTTGATGCTCGCCCGTTCATCGGCTGGCCCCTGAATGGCGGCGGGGGCGGCGTCCCGGGCGGAGGAACGCTGGTCAGCCTGGTCTTCCCCCATTTTCGGGCGGCGAGGCGGGGTAAAGGAAAGGTGCGCGGCGCGGGCCATGGCCGGACGCTATCACCGGAACAGAACAAAGCAAGAACATTTTTTCCTCATCTTACAATGACAAGGACACTTGACAGCGCGGGGACGCCGCCTTATGTCAAAGCTACTTGACAATTTTCTGGCGCGAAAGCGCCGCCGGCAAAGCGGTTACAGATCAGAAAGGGGTGCGGAACATGTCCGAACGCATCAAAAAAGCCAGGCGCCGTCACATGGTTGAACTGTTTTCGGTGATGGCGGTTTACGTGGCCGCCGTATTCATCGCCGGCAGCCTTGCGCGGATTCTGGATAACGGTCCGCTGCTCGCCTTTGTGGCGCTGGTTCCGGCCATCGCTATCGCTGCTGCGTGTTATGTCATGGTGCGTTTTTACAGGCGCATGGATGAACGCCAGCAACGCATTCAGGCGAACGCGGCGGCGGCGACGCTGGTGATCGCGATTGTCGCATCGTCCGTACTCGGCTTTCTGAAGACCTATGGCGTCTTCGCCTATGAAGACGATTTCATCTGGTTCACGCCGTTTCTGATTGTCGTGTGGTCGCTCGCGCGCCGCTTCATGGGCGATGATTGCTGAAATGGAGAACCGCTTGAAAGCGCTGCGGGCGCAGATGAAATGGTCGCAGAGCGACCTGGCGGAAAGGCTGGATGTTTCGCGCCAGACAGTAAACTCCATCGAGCGCGGCAAATACGATCCGTCGCTGCCGCTGGCTTTCAAAATTGCGAAAGTGTTTGGAGAGCCGATTGAGGCGATTTTTACGCCGGATGAAAAGGAGGCTGAAGCATGAAGAAGAATATGGGATTGGCGATCGGCGTGGGCGCAGGCGTTGGCGCGGCCACGGGCGTCGCGCTCAACGACATTGCCGTAGGCGCAGGCATTGGCGCGGCGGTCTTTGTTGCGTTTCTGTTCGCCGGACGGCGAGACGGCGGTAGTGAATAAAGGAGAGAGAAAAATGCAAGAACCAGGCAAAAAAAGAACCAGCATGGCGCTGATTGCGCATGCTATTTTATGGGCCGGCGCGATGCTCGGGCTGCCGGCTATTTTCAAGGATCAGGCATGGGCGGAGAACATGTTTCTCTGGCTTGTTGCGGGTTTTATTTTTTCGAACGGTTTGTTGTTGAGCATGCTGGGCCATAACCGCCGCTGCTAGGCGGCGTTCACGATATTTCTATCGCACGGCGAGGCGACAAGCGCGCCGGGCGCCGGTAACTAGATGGCATGATCTCTGTCGTCATCCCTGCGCTCGACGCCGAAGCGCGTCTCGCCGAATGCCTGAATGCGATCGTTCCCGCTGCAATGATGGAGCTTGTGCGCGAAGTGATCGTCGTCGATGGCGGATCGCAGGACAAAACGGTTGAAATCGCGGAAGGGTTCGGCGCGCGCGTTATCGCCGCGCCGCAGGGCCGCGGCGGTCAACTGATGGCCGGGGCGCTCGCCGCGAAAGGCGAATGGTATTTGTTCCTGCACGCGGACACCGTGCTGGAGGGGGGCTGGGACGATGAAGCGCGCCGGTTTATTGATGCGCACCCTGACAAAGCGGCTGTCTTTACGATGCGGTTCGATACGCAAGGGGCTGCGCCGCGCATTGTCGCCGCCGGCGCCATGGCGCGCGCGCGCATTTTCAGGACGCCTTATGGCGATCAGGGGCTGTTGATTTCAAAAACGCTCTACAATGAAACCGGCGGTTATGCGGATTTGCCGCTGATGGAGGATGTGGACTTTATTCGCCGGCTCATCCGGGTGAAAGGGCGCGGCGCGCTGCACATCTTGCAATCAAAAGCGCTGACATCCGCTGAACGCTACGCGCGCGACGGCTATGCTCGCCGGGTGATGAAAAATGCGGCGATCTTGATGCGGTATCATTTGGGGAGCAAGCCGGAGGCGCTGGCCCGGGATTATGATGGCAAAAAAAAGAAATCTCATGAGACGAAAAAACAGCTGTCTTCACCCCAAGAAGGCTGAAATAGAAAACCGATGCGCGAAACTGTCTATATCTTTTTGAAAGCGCCGGTGGCGGGTCGGGTGAAAACCCGTCTCGGGGCGGTGGTCGGCATGGGGCGGGCCGCGGCGTTATTCCGTATCATGACGGACTGGACGATCGCCGAAGCGCAAAAAGGGTCGTGGGAAACAGTGCTCGCGGTCGATCCGCCCGCTGCGGCGCACAAGCGCGCGCGTTTCTGGCCACCGCGTTTTCGCCGCGTTGCGCAAGGGCCGGGCGATCTCGGCGCGCGCATGGCGCGGATCTTTCGCACCGCGCCGCCCGGCCCGGTCGTGATCATCGGGGCCGACGCGCCGGGTCTTCGCGCGCGGCATTTGCGCGAGGCGTTCAAACGCCTGCGCGGCGCCGACGCCGTCTTCGGGCCGGCGGCGGACGGCGGATTTTGGCTTATCGGCCTCGCACGCCGCCGCGCCGCGCCGGACCTGTTCGACAGCGTCAGATGGTCGAGTGAACATACGCTCGCCGACACGCTGAAAACGCTGCCGGAAAGTTTCGATGTGCGCATGCTGGAAACGTTGCGCGATGTGGACGAGGCGGCGGATCTTGAAACGGCGATGTTTCGAGGGCGGCGTTGATTCCCGCCAGAAACGCGCTTTTTGCAGATAGAAATCAATATCCATGTTGACGCTGTAAAAAACCCGCAGCACGCTCATAAAAAACCGGGAGGGCGTTCATGAGATGGATTGCTTTGGCGATCGCGGCGCTGATTATTGCCGGCGCGGCTGTTTTCTACGGCGTCCTGCCGCAGCGCTTTGACCGTGAAAATAATGCGGTCATCGATCATGCGCCGTATGAAATTTCAGACCGCGCTCGGACCTTGCACGATACTATTCCAATTGCTGATTTACATTCAGACCTGCTGCTCTGGCGGCGCGATCCGCTAAAGCGCCACCAGCGCGGTCATACCGATCTGCCGCGGCTGCGCGAGGGCGGCGTGGCGCTGCAGGTCTTCACCGCGGTCACCAAAACGCCGCCCGATCAGAATTACGACGAGAACACGTCGGACAAGGATGCGCTCACCTTGTTGATGGTCGCGCAAGCCTGGCCGGTGCGAACGTGGAATTCGATTTACGAGCGCGCCGCCTATCAGGCATCGCGTCTCGACCGGCTCGAAGCGCGCGCCGGCGGCGATTTCATCTTTGTAAAGACAAGCGGTGATCTGCGCCGCGCGCTTGACGCAGGCGCGCTGGCCGGCGTTTACGGCGTGGAGGGCGCGCATCCGCTGGAAGGCGAAATTAAAAATCTCGACCGGCTTTATAATGCGGGGCTGCGCGTCATGGGACTGCAGCATTTTTTCGATAACGCGCTTGGCGGCTCGCTGCACGGGACATCGGAAGCAGGGCTATCGGCGTTCGGCGCGGAAGCGGTGGACCGCGCCGTGTCCAAAGGCATGATTATCGACGTCGCCCATTCATCTGAGGCGGTCGTGCGCGATGTGCTGGCGCGCAGCGAAAAGCCGGTGATCGTCTCGCATACAGGCTTAAAGGGCCACTGCGACAGCCCGCGCAATATTTCCGATGAAACCATGACAATGATCGCCGATCATGGGGGCCTTATCGGCGTCGGGTTCTGGGACGCGGCGGTGTGCGAGCCGACGCCTGCGGGTATCGCCGACGCTATTCTTTACGCAGTGGCTTTGCTGGGCGTCGAACATGTGGCGCTGGGGTCCGATTTCGACGGCGCGGTGACAACGCCTCTCGACGCCTCAGAACTGGCGGCGATCACGCAGGCGCTTATTGATGCGGGCGCTGACGATGCAACGATCAGCGCCGTGATGGGGGAAAACGCGGTGCGCTTTTTTCTTGAACATTTGCCCGGCTAGCGCGCGCCTGATCTGTCATAAAACGTTCCTCTTGCGTGAAAAACGGCGTAAAAGCCTTCCGGGCGAAGAGGGGCGAGGGCATGGGCGCGAAGCAATTGCAAAGCGAGTGTCAGAACGATCATACAAAACTCATGGGCGCCTTTTGTCATACGTGCGGGCAGCGCGCCGACGAGCCGCGCCGCGCCGTGATCGGGCTTGTTCAGGATATTTTTGTCGATACGCTCGCCATTGACGGCAAACTCGCACGCACGATCTGGCTGCTGTTGTCGAGGCCGGGGCGGCTCGCACGGCGGTATCTCGACGGCAAGCGCGTGCGCTATTCGCCGCCTTTCCGGTTGTATCTGTTCGCAAGCGTGTTCTTTTTCATCATCGCGTTTTCATTAACGGCGCTGGAGAACGGAAAATCAGAAGAAGAGGCCTCCGGCGCTGCTAGCGCATCGCTGGAAGAGCGGCTTGCCGAAATGGAGGCGATCGACCCGGAAGGGGCCGCCGAGTTGCGCCGCGCCCTCGAAGAGGCCGATGAAGCCGACAAAACAGCAGACGGAGCGCTGAGCGAAGGCGCGTCATTCGAGGAGACGCCGTGGGAAGAGGCCGACTATAACGGTCCTGACTGGCTGGAACCTTATCTGCAGCGTATTTACGCCGCCGGCCAGTTCGCCGTCCACGACCCCCGTCTTTTTATCGCCGAAGTGCGCCAGAATTTGCCGCGCACGCTGTTGCTTGCGCCCGTTGTCTACGCGCTATTGCTCTTGCTGTTATACGCCTACCGGCGAAAATACTACGTGTACGACCATTTTGTCGTCAGCCTTTATATGCATGGCGCGCTCTACACATACTTGCTGATAGCGATGCTGATCGCGCAGATCCCGGGCGTCAGATGGCTCGCCGTGCTGCCGCTCGCCTGGGGGTGGCTGCAGCCGTTTCTTGTGTTCCGGCAGGCATATGGATCGGGCTGGATATCCGCCTTTTTGAAATGGGCGGTATCCGTCACCGTTTATCTCGTTCTGTTAACGCTGATTATTACGCTGGGGCTGACCTATAGTCTTTACAGGACCGGATGAAAGGGCGCTTGCAAGGGCAAGCGCCGCTCACTATTGCGCCGCGGCGCAGGCGGTAAAGCATTCCTCGAACATGCCAGGCTCCGCTGCGCCCGTGGCGAGCGCGGCCGGAATGGCGACCGCCATGGCGGCGAGGCCGATCACAACATAAAGCGCCGTCATCGCCGTTTTTGGACCGACTTTGACGGATGGGGCGGCGTAATCCGCCGGATGGGAAACAACAGCCATAATATACTCCTTCAAGCCTGGTTTTTTGGGCCGGAGACACATCCGGCGGGTTCTTTTGCGGCTTGTCACAAAACTGTCACTCTATTTCGCGCACAAGTTGCACATTGTCAAGCAAAAAGCGCAAAAACTGCGCCTATGACACAAAAATGTAATGTTTTGGATTGGCTGAAGCCCATATTTTATGCGGATTTTGGCGATCAGACCGTCATACAGACATCCCGTTTGTGACAAGGCCAATGTCACAAAGCGGACCGCCCGAAAGGGGGCTGGGTGTCATAAAACTCGGATATGCGCTGCGTCAGGTATGCGCCGCGTCAGGCGGTTTTTTTCTTCTTCGCAGCTACCGGCGCCGGCTGTGGACGGGTGAAGATCCATTCGCCGTCCGACGAGAGATCTTTCGAGAATTTGTAGCCGTCCGCTTTGAACTTTTTCAGGCCCTCGGCGGTCTCGATCCGGTTCTGGATCGCCCAGCGCGCCATCATGCCTCTGGCCTGTTTGGCGTAAAGCATGATCGCGCGGGTCTTGCCGTCCTTGATTTCCTTGAAGTTCATCATGATGAAGGGGCTTTTCAGCGCCTTTTTATCGACGCCCCTCGCGTATTCGTTGGACGCGAGACAGACGATAGTCGGGTCGTCATGGCCCTTCACCGCCTTGTCGAGTTCTTTTGCGATGACAGGTCCCCAGAATTCATGAAGGTTCGCCCCGCGCGGATTTTTAAGGCGCGAGCCCATCTCAAGGCGATAGGGCTGGATGCCGTCCAGCGGGCGCAACAGGCCGTAGAGTCCGGAAAGAATCCGCAAGTGGTCCTGCGCATATTCAAGGTCTTCGGATTTCATCGTTGTTGCGTCGAGGCCGCGATAAACATCGCCTGCAAAAGTCAGCGCCGCCTGTTTCGCACCGTGCGCCTTGCCGCTCGTCTTCAGCGCCTGAAAGCGTTCGTAATTGAGATCGACGAGATTGTCGGAAATCCCCATCAACTTTTTGATGTCGCTTTTTTTGAGCTGCTTCGCGACGCCGGCGATTTCCGCGAAGTCTTTTTTCAGCGCCGGCGCGGTCGCCTTCGGCGCGCCGGGGACTTCGTCGAAATTCATCGCCTTGGCGGGGGAGAGAAGCATGAGCATGTAGAA
Source organism: Hyphococcus sp. (assembly GCF_965228385.1). Lineage (GTDB taxonomy): Bacteria > Pseudomonadota > Alphaproteobacteria > Caulobacterales > Parvularculaceae > Hyphococcus. Next base: position 3,670,699 of record NZ_OZ245810.1, read on the forward strand.
AACATCCCTTTAGTTACGCCCTTCGTCCTTCGAGACGCAAAAATATCTTCATCCTGAGGGCGAACGAAGTTCGCGTCTCGAAGGGCGAAGATATTTTTGCTCCTCAGGATGAAGGGCTAAGCATATGTTGGTGGTGAAACAAACATCCATGATTCTAAAGCATCTTCCCCGGATTCATGATGCCTTGCGGGTCGAGCGCGTTTTTAACGGCGCGCATCATGTCGAGTTCGACGGCGCTCTTGCGTTTCGCGAGCGTCAAGCGGCGGTGGCGGCCGACGCCGTGCTCGGCGGAGACCGAGCCGTTAAACGAGCCGATCACATCGTAAACGGCGCTTTCGATTTCCACGCGTTTGTCGTCGAGGGCGTGTGGGCCCGCGCCTTCCGGCCCGATCACATCGTAATGCACATTGCCGTCGCCGATATGGCCGAAGGCGACAATGCGCGCGCCGGGCGACAGGCGCTGCACGGCGGCGTCGGCTTTTTCCAGAAAGGCGGGGATGTCGCTGGTCGCCACCGAAACATCATGGCGGGCGCCGAGCCCTTCGCCGTTGATCGCTTCTGAAATCGAATGGCGGATGCGCCACAGTGCTTGCGCCTGTGCGTCGTTTTCGGCGATGACCGCGTCGGCGATAAGGCCCGCTTCCAGCGCACCCTCCAGCATCGCCTCGATTTGTGCGCGCAGGCCCGATTTCTGACCGGAGGAAAACTCCATCAGAACGTAACAGGCGTGCGGTTCGTTCATCGGATCGCGCGCGCCCGGAATATGTTTAAGCACCAGGTTCAGGCAGATGCGCCGCATCAGCTCGAAACTTGTGGCGCCGCCGCCGGTCGCGCCTTGCGCATGTGACAAAAGGCGCACGGCCTGTTCTGCATTTTCAAGACCGGCGCAAACGGTGACTTTCTCCGCAGGCAGGGGGAAAAGTTTGACCACGGCGCCGGTGACGATACCGAGCGTGCCTTCCCCGCCAATGAAAAGCTGTTTCAAATCATATCCGGTATTGTCCTTACGCAGACGTTTTAATCCGTTCCAGATCTCGCCACTCGGCAGGACAGCCTCAATGCCCAGTACGAGATCGCGCGTATTGCCGTAACGCAGGACATTGACGCCGCCGGCGTTGGTGGAAATGACGCCGCCGATCTGGCAGGTCCCCTCCGCGCCGATGGACAGCGGGAACAGGCGTCCCGCATCTTTCGCCGTTTCCTGCGCTTGCGCCAGAACCACGCCGGCGTCGAGCGTCATTGTGTTGTTCAGCGGTTCGATTTCGCGAATGCGCCGCATGCGTTTTAAAGACAGCAATATTTCATCGCCAAATGGAATCTGTCCGCCGACAAGACCGGTATTGCCGCCTTGCGGCGTTATAGCGACATTATGTTCAGCGCAGATTTTGACCACCGCGGCCGCTTCTTCCGTGGACGCCGGACAGACGATCATCGCCGCCTCGCCGGGCCAGCGCCCGCGCCATTCAGATAAAAACGGCGCGGCGTCGTCGCCAGTTACAACGCCTTTCGGTCCCACTGCATTGCGGATAGAGTCAAGCGCCGCCTGCGCCGGCGCGGCGCGCTGCTTCGATGTCATGTTTGCGCTGCCATGGATGGTCTGTCCGTATTTGCTGTTGCTGGTGTAACGAGCGATACTCAGCCGTTCAAGCGAATGCGCAGGACTATAGCAACCGCCGCGCGCTTTGCATTCAAGGAAAAGCGGTCTAACACTTCGCGTTCGGCAATCGCGAGCAGGGCGGCGCTAGCCGCGGCAGGGAGACAGGCATGGGTTCGTTCAGGTTTTTATGTTGCGTGGGCGTCCTTTCTTTGCTCACGGCTTGCAGCGGCGAGACAATCCGGGGCGACAACACCGCCGCCGGCAACGGCATGGACTACGCCGAACGCGCCGGCGCCGTGCTCGACGATCCTGCGCGTCCCGCGGACGACCATTCGGACGATGCGCTTCGAAAGCCGGCCAACGTGCTCGCCTTTATCGGCGTTGAGCCCGGCATGACCGTCTTTGAAATGGAGGCGGGGAGCGGATACTACACCGAGCTTTTATCCCGCCTTGTGGGTCCCGAAGGCGAAGTCGTCATGCAGAACCCGGAGCGCTTCGATCAGTTTCTGGGGGACGCGGTCCCCAATCGCGTCAACGGCCGTCTCGATAATGTGCGCATCTCCAAAACCGATTTCGACAATCTCGATGCGGAGGATTCCTCGGTTGATATAGTGACCTGGATGCTGGGGCCGCATGAGCTTTATTTCTCGCCAAGCGAAGGCGTGTCCTTCGGCGGTGTTGAAGACACCTATGCTGAAATCGTACGCATCCTGAAACCAGGCGGCCTCTTTGTTGCGCTCGATCATGCGGCCGCATCCGGCGCGCCGGAAACGACCGGCGGGACGACGCACCGTATCGATCCGGCGATCGTGCGCGGGCTCGCGACAGACGCCGGCCTTGTCTTCGCAGGCGAAAGCGATGTGTTGCGAAACGCCGACGATAATTACGACACAAATGTTTTCGATCCGTCCGTACGGCGGAAAACAGACCGTTTCCTCATGAAGTTCACAAAGCCGGAATGACGGCGCCTGCTGCGCCGAAAATTCTGATCGCCGGCGCCGGACCAACAGGTCTCGCTTGTGCGCTTGAACTGGCGCGCCGTGGGTTTGCGTTGCGCATTGTCGACAAAGGCGCCGGGTTTACGCCGGTAGAGCAATCGCGCGCGCTGGGCGTGAACAACCGGACATTGCAATTGTTGCAACCCTCCGGCGTGACCGACAAACTGCTCGCCAAAGGAACGCGCGCGACGCATCTGCGGATCAGAAACGAAAAGGGCCGCGATGTCATCCGCACGCCTTTTGCGTATCCCGGCGTTTTATATCCATTTATGCTGGTCCTCGCGCAGGGGCGGACAGAAAGATTGCTCGGCGAAGCGCTGAACGCCCACGGCGTTTCAATTGAATGGAATACGCAAGTTACGGACGCGAATGGGGATGCGTTGCGGCCGGAAGTTCGCCTCACTGGCCCCGGTGGCGCAGAAAGCGTCAGCGCCGACATCGTTATCGGCGCTGACGGTCCAGGGTCGCAGATCCGGAAATCGTTCGGGTTTTCTTTCGAAGGGAGCAGTCTCGCCACGGAATTCGGGCTTGCCGATGTTGATCTTGGCGACGCCATCGACACGGAAGAATTGTTCGTACACTTCAATGGCGCAGACATTCTGGCGCGCATTCCCATGGGCGGGAAAACCGTTCGGTATATTTCGCCGCGCGCCAACATTTCGAAAGCATTGCCCGATGATTTGAAAATCGAACGCATCGTCTGGCGTTCATCGTTTCACATTAATTTCCGCCATGTTGAGCAGATGGCGCGGGGCCGCGTGTTTCTCGCCGGCGATGCGGCGCATGTGCATTCCCCTGTCGGGGCGCGCGGCATGAATCTCGGCATTGAGGACGCCTGTTGGCTCGCCTGGGCGATCGAAGCAGGAAAGACCGGCGATTATTCGGGACTACGCATGCCGGTGGTGCGAAAGGTGGTTACGCAAACCAGGACGCAGACGAGGGCGCTGCTCGGATTCAATAGTTTTACGCGTTTTCTGCGCGATCATGCAGCTAATGCGCTGCTCTCGGTTCCCTTTATTCGGGCGGCGGCGTTCAAAGGCGTCACGGGTCTCGATACGATAGACCCCCCATGGCTTAAGCAGCAGTGCTGACGAGGGTGAACTTTTTTGAAGCCAGCTTATCGCGGCGCGGCGGCGCGTTGAAGGCGGTCATTGATGGCTTCCCCCAAACCTTCCATTGGGATAGGCGCGGCGGCGATTGTGTGAAGCGCATGTTCCGTGCAAAGATCGTCTAGAAGACGTAAATGCGCAAAAAGATTGCCCGCCGCTTCGCGCAAGTCGCCGCCGGGGCTGAGATTAAGCGCGTGGCGCGCGCCACTCACCGCGCCAAACCCGAGAAACGCTTCGCCCGCGTTCTGCGCGCGCGCATTCAGCCTTACGGTGACGGACGGCGCATAATGGCTGGTCATCATGCCCGGCGCTTCAATTGATCCGCCTGCAGCGTTTTCAAGCGGCGCCCCCGTCACCCGTTCAATGTCGCTGCGGGGAAGACCGCCGGGCCGCAAAAGCGTCGCGCGCTCGCCGTCAATTCTGATGATGGTCGATTCAACGCCAACCGGGCAGGGACCGCCGTCAACGATCATGTCGACGTCGCGCCCGAGAGAGCGGCGCACATGCGCCGCCGTGGTGGGGCTGACGGTTCCGGAGCGGTTGGCGCTGGGCGCGGCGAGCGGGCGCCCGGCGGTTTCGATCAACTGGCGCGCCAGTTGATGATCCGGCATGCGCAGGCCGACTGTATCCAGCCCGGCGCCGACCAGAAGCGATAACCCGCCGCCGGCGCGTCGCGGCAAGACCAGCGTCAGCGGCCCTGGCCAGAACGCCTGCGCCAGTTGCAGCGCCAGCGGCGAGAAATCGGCGTAACGCTGCGCCATCTCAACGCCCGCCACATGGACGATCAGCGGATTGAACTGCGGCCGGGCCTTGGCTTCGAAAATCCGGGCGACGGCCGTGTCATCCGTTGCATCGGCGGCGAGGCCGTAAACCGTTTCCGTCGGCATGGCGACAAGATCGCCCGCGCATATTCGTTTCGCCGCCGATTTGATCGCGCGTTTCATGTCCGCAAGGACAGCTTGCCCGTTATTGTTTTCGTTTCCGGTCATCGGCGAAAGCCATAATCCGATCGCCGGGCGGACGCCAGCGCCCAGAGTAAAGCGTCATGGAATGGCGATTTTTATCGCCGTCTACCTCATATGCGCTTGGCGAACGTTGCTTTTGTGATATTCAGGCGCGGTAACGTCGGGGGAAGAGGGACGGGTCGGCGTTAATGCGAAGAAAATTAAGGCGTCTTAGCGAAATCGACGTTGTCGATCGGTTCGCACCGGCGCCGCCTTTGATCGTGCAGGCTGTATTTGGCGCGGCCTGTTCAGCTGCGGCGGTGATCGCCAGATGGGGCGTGGATGCTATATCAACTGGCGCCGGGCCCTATTCCCTGATTTATCCGGCGATATTGATCTCCACCCTGTTCGGCCGCTGGCAGGCGGGCCTGATCACCTGGGCCACGTCATTTTTGTTCGTCTGGTATTTTGTGCTGCCCAATCCGGGCGGTTTCGGCTTTGAGCATGACGGCGATTTTCCGCGCACGGTCGTTAACGGATTTTCCGCGCTCGTCATCGTGCTGTTTGCCGAAATTTTCCGGCACGCCATGCGCTCCACGATGAACGAATGCGATCAGGAAGTTGAAACGCATGAATTACTGCTGCGCGAAATCGACCACCGCATGCGCAATAATTTCGCGATTGTCATCAGTATGCTGAATCTGCAACGGGGCCGCCATCAGAACGCCGAAGTGAAACAGGCCCTGACCGACGCGTCGGAGCGTGTTCACAGCATCGCCTCCGCTCACCAGTTCCTTTACGGTAAGCGCGGAGACAATCAGCAGGTGGATATGCGAGCCTATCTGATAAGCCTCGCCGACCATCTGAAAAAGGCTATATTCGAGCGCGATATCTACATGACCACGGATATCGAAGTCGCCGCCATGCCCCGGGACAAGGCGATCGCCATCGGGCTTATCGTCAACGAACTCGTCACCAACGCCGCCAAGCACGCATTTGACGGCAAAGAGCCCGCCGAGATCGTGATTTCGTTCACATCCTCGCCGGAGGGCTGGCGGCTTTGCGTCGCCGACAATGGACGCGGCCTGAACGGCGAGCACAAAGGCCTCGGCATGCAGCTGATCGAAGGCTTCGCTGAAAGGGCCGGCGGACGCATCGTGATCGACGATGCGCGGAAAGGCGCCAGAATTTCAGTCGTGGAAAGCGATGCGGCTGCCGAAGAGTAATTCGGCCGTTCTTTTATCCGCGGTTATTGTGCTTTCGTCATCTCAATGACAAAGGCGCAGCCGCCGTCGAATATTCCCCCGGAAAGGCGCCCGCCCGTATCGATGACGCCCTCGAAAACCACGCCGCGCCGGCCCGGGAAATAATAGTCGGCGTTGAAAAAACCATCATGGGTGACGAACCCTTTAACGGACTGGCGCCCGCCATCCCAGGCGCGCAGAATTCCATTTTCTATATCGATGCGGGTGAGCGGCAGGGCGCGGCAGGAACGATCGGACAGGCCGGGCGCGGGCGGCGCGCCGCCGCTGTACACGCCGTCATAATGATAGGCGATCAGCTGCGCCTCAGCCGGCGTCGCCGCAACGGTCATTGCGGATATTACTGCGCTGGCCAGAAACATTAAAGCGCCGGATTGCATGGCTGAACGCCCCTGTTCTTTTCGTTTCCATCATACCAGCAAAAGCGGCGCCGTTCATCTGCGCGCCGCAAACTGCGTTTGACCCTTCGATTGCGCGGCTGTTTGCGCCATAAGAGACGAAACCAACAGGAGCTTCCCAATGACGTTCGCAACGCCCACCAAAGACATGCGGTTTATTCTGGAACACGCCGCCGGTTTTGACGCATTGGAAAAGACCGGCGCCTTTTCCGATCTGTCCGACGATTTGCTTTCGGCGATCCTCGACGAGATGGGCAAATATTGCGATCAGGTCGTCGCCCCGCTGAACGAGGAAAGCGACCGCAACGGCGCGGCGCTGGAAAACGGCGTGGTGCGCACGACGCCCGGCTTCAAGGAGGCTTATGCGCAATATGTGGAAAGCGGCTGGGGCTCACTATCCTTCCCGGAGGAAAGCGGCGGACAGGGCCTGCCGCAGGCGCTCGCCGTGGCGCTGGTCGATGCGCTGAACGGGGCGTGCATGTCTTTCGCCATCGGCACGACGCTGACGACCGGCGCGGTCAAGGCGATCAAGGCGGCGGGTACTGACGAGCAGAAAAATCTCTACCTCGAAAAAATGGTGAGCGGCGCATGGACGGGCACCATGAACCTGACGGAGCCGCAGGCGGGTTCGGATCTTTCGGCCGTGCGCACGAAAGCCGAGCCGGTTGGGGACGGGCGCTATAAAATCAGCGGGCAGAAGATTTATATCACCTATGGCGATCACGATCTGACGGAGAACATCGTCCATCTCGTGCTGGCGCGCCTGCCGGACGCCCCGGCGGGCACCGGCGGCATCTCCATGTTTCTCGTGCCGAAATTTCACGTCAATGAAGACGGCTCGCTGGAAAGCCGTAATGACGCCCGCTGCATCAAGCTTGAGGAAAAGATGGGCCTGCACGGTTCGCCCACCTGCGTCATGGCCTTCGGCGATAATGGCGAATGCTACGGCACGCTGTTGGGCGAGGAGAACAAGGGTCTGAAAAACATGTTCATCATGATGAACGCCGCGCGCCTCGATGTGGGCGCGCAAGGGGTCGGCGTCGCAGAGCGCGCCTTTCAGCGCGCGCTCGCCTACGCGCTTGACCGTAAACAGGGTCGCTCGCCGGGGGTGAAATCGGGCGACATGATTTCGATTTACGCGCATCAGGACGTGCGGCGCATGCTCTATTCCATGAAAGCGCTGACCGATGCGTCGCGCGCGATCTGTTACGCCAACGCCGTCGCCTATGACCTGGCGCGCTACGGCCCGGACGAAGACCAGCGCAAACAGGCGAAAGCGCTGGAAGAATTGCTGACGCCGGTCTCCAAAGGCTGGTCCACCGACCGCGCCAATGAAGTGACCTCGCTCGGCGTGCAGGTGCATGGCGGTATGGGCTATATCGAGGAAACCGGCGCCGCCCAGCATATGCGCGATGCGCGCATCGCCGCCATTTACGAAGGCACGAACGGCATTCAGGCCATGGATCTTGTGGGCCGCAAGCTGCAGGGCGACGGCGGCGCGGCGGCCATGGCCTTCCTCGCCGAAGCGCGCGATGAAGCCGCGCGTCTGAAAGAGGCCGCGCGCGACGACCTCGTCCATATCGGCGCGACGCTTCTGGCGGGCGCGGATGCGCTTCATGCGTCTACGGAAGGATTGCTTGGCGCGGCGAAGACCGATCCCGAAACCGTGCTGGCGGGCGCGGTCCCCTATCTGAAGCAGTTCGGCAATGTGGCCGGCGGGCTTTATCTGGGACGAAGCGCGCTGGCCGCGGCGCACGCCATGGAAGGCGGCGATGGCGATAAGGATTATCTGGAATCGCGCATCGCCATCGCGAAATTCTTCGCCGACAATTATCTCACCGAAGCGGCGGGCCTCACCGACGCGGTGCTCGCCGGCGCGCTGCCAAGGTTAGACCCGGAAAAGCTGAGCGCTTGAGAAAGGTTCATATATTTTCTATCAAGAATCGCTGTAAGGTATTTAATCCGCGCGCGACTGCGGATAGATAAATTCGAATTTAAAGCGAAATAATTCTATTCCGCCCGCCGAACAAACTGTGTTCTCATTCTTTATTTTCGGACCTTGTTTTGAATAATTTATGATCGAATACTGAGGATTAAAGAATTTGCCGGAACCCGGCTGAAGTTCGATTTGATACTCGTAATTTTTGACGTCTTCATGCTCGATTTCGTTCGGGTTTCCATACGTGCCTTCGCGGCTGCTGGTTAGAGCGCACTTTATTTTTGCGTCTTCGCCAGCATTGTCGTATTCGAATTCAAAACCGTACCACGTGCACGGATGTTCCTCACGATTATAGACACACAGTCCCTGACCGGTGATCGGGATGGTCTCCGTGCTGTGACAAATCCAACCGGGAGATGATTGGTCGGCGTTTTTCTCGACGCATGCCAAACCTGATTTGAAATTTGTTATTTCAATTGCGTGCGCAGAAGGATGAAAAACGGTTGCGTAAAAAAATGAGCAACACACGGTGCGCAGGCGCATATTATACAATCCATCTGATTAAATGGTCGGAGTGGGGTGATTCGAACACCCGGCCCCTGCCTCCCGAAGACAGTGCTCTACCAGGCTGAGCTACACTCCGAAAACAAGACCCCGAAATTACCGCTTTCGGGGCCGCGCGGGAGCGTCTCTATACCGATGCGGCGCGCGCCGCGCAATGCATGATTTTTACGGCCCGAACCGGGTTTCGCGCCGCCCGCCGGACGGCGGTGATTCCGCCCCGGATTGAGCGGCGCAATTTTCGCCCAGCGCCCCATTGCAAGGCCGGGCCGAAAGCGCTATCCCGCCTGCTCCCGGCGGGGCGCGGCCCCGGCCGTTGGGGCGTCGCCAAGTGGTAAGGCATCGGTTTTTGGTATCGACATTCCCAGGTTCGAATCCTGGCGCCCCAGCCATCCGAAACTCCATGGTGCAATCCGCGCACTCATCTAAATGTGATGTGAAAAACCGGTTATTCGCGCCTGTCGTAGGGGCGGGCTATAACGCGCTGGCGGCAAGCGTCTGGTGCGCTTCGCGATCTGGTTGAAAAAATTGCGAATAGAACAGGGTTAAAATGTCCGGCGGCCGGTATTTGAGACGAATCGTCCACTGATGCGTCAAAAATTATACATCATACCCGCGCGGAGAAATATTCGTTAAAATAAAGAATTGCCAGCGCCCGCGAGTGTTGTTACAAATTAACGGGGTGTGTATGCGGCTGTCGAAATCGGTTCGGCGTCTGGCCGCGCAATTAGGGTAAAATCACTTTGTTGTCAGCAGAGAATAAAAATGCTTTTGGAACCATACGGGTTACAACAGCGTTGCAATTCTGCGTTAAATATACGAATGATTCGAATTGTCGGGGGAAAAGGGGACATTCAGGGTGACGAGTATCGGTCAACAGATTTCCAGAACGCGCGCACGCGTTTCGAATAGGCGCAGCCTTGCGTCTTTGTTCCGCGGTCGAAAGGCCGCTCAAATCAGCCGCAACATTCCGGTAGGTGAGGCATTTATGAAAAGATCAGCGATTTTGGGTTCGGCGGCGGCAGCGCTTGCTGTCTTGAGCGCGCCGGCTGAGGCGCAATTCCGCTCCGCCCTTGATGAGGCGCAGGCGACTGCGCGCGAAACCGCAACGTCACAGCAGCGCATTGACGAGCTTGACGATCAAACAGCGCGGCTGTTGAACGATTATCGGGCGAACTTGAAACAGCTCGAGGCGGCGCGCCGCTATAACGCTTCGCTCAACCGCAACATCGAAGCGCAGGAGCGCAAGATCACGCAGCTTGAAGCTGACATTGAAAATGTCGAAGGACTTCAGCGCGCGATGCAGCCCCTGATGGAAGACATGGCCACGCAATTCGGCGCGCTGGTCGAGGCTGATCTGCCGTTCCTTTTGGCCGAGCGCACCGAACGCGCCGAGCGGCTTGAGGGCGTTCTTTCCAATCCCGATATGTCGGCGGCGCAGCGCTATCGCCTGATCGTCGAGGCCTATCAGATTGAAAATGAATTCGGCCGCACCATCGGCGCGGATGAATGCACCGTGGCCGGCGACGGCGGCGAGCTTGCCGGCGAATGCCTGCGCATCGGCCGCATCGCGCTGATCTTTAAAACGCCGGACGATTCGGTGCTCCGCATCTGGGATACGGCGCAGAACGGCTGGGTCGATCTCAATCGCAGCTATTTGCAGGACGTGAAATTCGCGATCCGCATGGCGAAAGAGCAGACTGCGCCGAACATCTTCTTCGCGCCGGTGAAACCCCCGGTTCAGGCCCAGTAGCGGCGAGACAAGGCTAAAAGGAAATACAAGTCATGAAACTTTTCAAACTTGCTTCTCTTTCCCTGATCGCCGGCGTTGCCGCGGCGGGCATGGATTTTTCAGCAGGCGGATTTTCTTCCGCAAACGCGCAGGTCACGCTCGACCAGGTGCTGTCTTCGGTGCGTCAGGAGCGCCGCGAAGTCAGCTCCGAAAACCGCGAGCGCGAGCAGCGGTTTTTGCAACAGCGCAACCAGCAGCAGGCTGAGTTGACGCGCGTGCGCAATCAGGTGGCCGCGGCGGAAGCCGAATCGACCCGCCTCGAGGGCGTCATGGAGCAGAACCAGGCGCGCATCGCCGAGCTCGATCAGGAACTGGCGTCCAAGCAGGGCGAATTCCAGGAATTGTTCGGCGCGGCGCGAACAGCGGCGGCGGACCTCAATTCGCAAATTCAGAATTCCATCATCTCCGCACAGTTCCCGGGCCGCGATGAAACGCTCCGCGAACTGGCGCAGACGGAAAGTCTGCCAACGGAAGAACAGCTTCGCGATCTGTGGGAAATCATGATCCAGCAGATGGCCGAGCAGGGCAAAACGGCGACCTTCAACGCCAACATTATTCGCGCCAATGGCGAGGCGACCGAAGCGTCGGTGACGCGCATCGGCCCGTTTGTCGCCTTCTCCGACGGCAAGTATCTGACCTTCAACGACGCGGGCCAGCTTGAGTTTCTCGCCAAGCAGCCGGCGGGCGACATCACCGGCGCGGCCAGCCGCGTCGCCAACGCTTCCGGCGACGGTTTCGTGCGCGGCGCCATCGATCCGGCGCTCGGTACGCTCCTTGATCTGAACGTTGCAGCGCCGACGCTCCGCCAGCGGATCGATCAGGGCCGTTTCATCGGTAAGGTGATTATCGCCGCTGCGATCTTCGGCGTTCTCCTTGGCGTTTACAAATGGGTGACATTGACCATGACGGCCGGCGCCGTGCGCGGTCAGGTGCGCCGCAAGAAAGCCTCGAAGTCGAATCCGCTGGGCCGCGTCATGCTGGCTTACGAAAACACGGCTTCCAACGATGTTGAAACGGTGGCCCTGAAGCTTGACGACGCGATCCTGAAGGAAGTGCCCAAACTCGAGGGCGGTTTGAACCTGATCAAGGTGCTGGCCGCGGTCGCGCCGCTGCTCGGCCTTCTCGGTACGGTTATCGGCATGATCAACACCTTCCAGGCGATCACGCTTTTCGGCACCGGCGACCCGCAGATCATGGCGTCCGGTATTTCCGAAGCCCTGGTCACCACGGTGCTCGGTCTTATCGCCGCCATCCCGCTTCTTCTGCTGCACGCTTTTGCGGCGGGCGCGGCGAAGCGCGTCACGCAGATCCTCGAAGAGCAGGCTGCGGGCATTATTGCTGAACATGCGGAAGGCGGCCGGGCTTAAACAGCCCGGCTCCGCCTCCCGTGAATTGTCTGCGGTCTGACGTCAGGCCGCGCCGTTCAGGGAAAAGGGGTCTCGAGAAATGCTCGAGCTACTGGCAAACCCACTCGATGCGCTGATGGATTTTCTCGGCGCCGGCGGCAATGTGCTTGTCGTCATCATGTTCACGACCTTTTTCATGTGGGCGCTGATTATCGAGCGTCTCATGTACTGGTCCGGCGCTCATGGCGGCGTCTCCAAGCGGGCGCATCGCGCCTGGGCGGCGCGCAGCGACCATAAATCCTGGTACGCCCATGCGGTGCGCGAGCGGCTGATTTCCGAAACCACGCAGGAAGCGTCGCGTTTCAACAATGTCATCCGCGCGCTGGTGGCGGTGACGCCGCTGCTTGGTCTGCTCGGCACGGTGACCGGCATGGTCGAGGTGTTCGACGTCATGGCGACGACGGGCTCTTCCAATGCGCGCCTGATGGCCGCCGGGATTTCAAAAGCGACAATTCCGACCATGGCGGGCCTCGTGGCGTCGTTGTCGGGACTGATTTTCATCAACGCTTTCGACCGCAACGTACAGAAAGCGTCCCATCAGATTTCAGACGAACTGTTGATCGAGTAGCGATATGAGAAAAAAGGCGACCCATGCGGACGAATCGGCGGACGTCAATATCACGCCGCTCCTCGATATCGTCTTTATCCTGCTCATCTTCTTCATCGTCACGGCGACGTTCCTGCGCGAGAAGGGCATCGACGTGCAGACGCCGGAGGATAACGAGGACGAACCGAATACCGTGCCGCCGCCTGCAATCCTGCTGGCGGTGCAGGAGGACGGTTTCGTCCGCGTCAATAATGTGCGCGTGATCGATCCGGGCTCCGTGACGCCGGTGGTGCAGGAGTTCTACGCCCGCGAACCGCAGGGCGTGGTCCTCGTCAGCGCCGCGCCGGAATCGGAATCCGGCACGGTGGTTGAGGTGATGGACCAGGCGCGCGACGGCTGTAATTCGGCGTGCCCGGTGACATTGGCGTTGCAACAGGAAACCCAGTAGCGGCGGGCGAGGAGCCCTTGTTACGGATAAGTTTGTAGGCGGATAAATTATGGCGAGACGCAGTTTTTCACAAGCGGACAATGACGAAGACGTCAATGTGACGCCGCTTCTCGATATCGTCTTCATCATGCTGATCTTCTTTATCGTGACGTCGACATTCGTGAAGGAGCCGGGCGTTGAGATTACGCGGCCGGATGCAGTGACCGCGTCGGAGCGCAAGCTCGCCTCCATTATTGTCGCGATTTCCGGTGAAGACGAAATCTGGATCAATAAAGAGCGGGTCGAGCTGGAAGGCGTGAAAACCGCCGTCGAGCAATTGCGCCGCGAAAATCCGAAAGGCACGGCGGTCGTGCAGGCCGATGCTGAATCGAAAACGCGGCTTCTCGTCGAAGTCGTCAACCAGATCCGCGCTACGGGTATTACCGACGTCGCCGTCTCGACGGAAGACGTCTAGGGAGAACGATCATGGGTTCACTCATTCGGATGATTATCGGCGTGCCGGGCGCGGTCGTGGTGACCGTCGGCCTGTTTTTGTTCATGGCGGCCATGATCAGCAACGATCTTCGCCTCAATGAAGAAAGCGATGCGATCAATCTCAACATCACGGCGCAGATTGACGACACGGATATCAACCAGGCGAACAAGGAATTCAAACGGCCGACGCTGGATGCGCCGCCGCCGCCGCCGCCTGCGGTGAACGATCCGTCGAACCGCCCCTCGCTTGACGGCGTGCGCGCGGAAATTCCGACGATCAACGCCAATCTCAATATCGGCTCCGGTTTCAATCCGGACCGGGACGCTCAGCCGCTGGTGCGTATTCCGCCGCAATATCCGGAGCGCTGCATGAGCCGCGCAGAGGCGCAAGAATCCGTGGCGCTTCAGTTTGACGTGACGCCGGATGGGCAGACTGCCAATATCAACGTCATAGACAGCTCCAACAGCTGCCTTAACCGGGCGGCGATCCGTTCGGTCGAGCGCTGGAAGTATCAGCCGAAGATTGTTGAAAACCAGGCGCAGTGGCGCCGCGGCGTACAAACGACGGTTACGTTCGTACTTGAGGAATAAAGGCGCGGATGTGCAAGTCCGGCGCAGCCTGAAAGCAAGGCGGCGCAAGCAGGGCGAGACATTTGCGAAACTGGGACCCGGGACGTCAGGATGAAGAAAATGCGTGGGAAATTTCGTACTTTTGGTTTGTCGGCCGTCGCGTCGGTTTCGGCGGCGTTGCTGACAAGCGTCGCGCCGACCGCGGTGCTCGCCCAGCAGGCGCAATGCGCCACCGAAGAGGAAGGTCCGTCCAAAACCCTGTCGCCGCGCATCGGTCAAGAAATCCAGGAACTCTACGAGTTCATGCAGAACGACCAGTGGAACGAGGCGCTTGCCGGTTTCAATAATCTGGTCAGCAGCCGCGGCGATTCCATGAGCGCCTATGAGCGTTCCACCGTGCTGGAGCTTCGCGCCAACGTTAAGGTCAACACCGACGATTTTCGCGGCGCCCTGCGCGATATGGAAGGGGCGTTGCAGGCCAACGGCCTGCCGCCCGCGCGGAATAATCAGTTGCGATATTTTATTGCGCAATTGAACTTCCAGCTTGAGGATTACCAGACGGCGATCACCGGCCTGAACACTTGGATCAACCTCGCCCGCCAGTGCAATGTCTCCGTCGATCCAAATGCGTGGTATCTGCTGGCCGCCGCCTATGCGTCGGTCGAACCGCCGAATTACCGCTCGGCCGAACAGCCCATCGAAAATGCGCTTGAAGGCATGGAAGAGCCGCGCAAGAGCTACTTCGATCTGGCGAACCTTGTTTATTCCGAGTTGAACAACAATACGAAGCGTGTCGGTCTTCTCGAACGCATGGTCAATCTGTGGCCGAACGAAAGAGGTTACTGGACGCAGCTTTCCGGCGCCTATTCGACCATGGAGCGCGACCGCGACGCCTTCTCCGTTCTGGAGGTCGCCTATCGCGCCGGCCTTCTGGAAACGGAAAGCGAACTGATCACGCTCATCAACTATTATTCGTTTTTTGAAAATCCGTTTCGCGGCGCAACGATGCTCGAGCGGGAAATGAACGCCGGCAATATCGACCGCGACCAGGACAACTTGATCTTGCTTTCGCAACTCTGGAGTCAGGCGCGCGAGCACAAAAAATCAATTCCGATCCTGCGAGAAGCCGCCGGGAACTCCAGTCAGGGCGAGCTTTCCTACCGGCTCGGCCAGGTGCTGCTGGCCGATGAACAGTACGCCGCCTCCCAGCGTGCGCTTGAGGCCGCCATCAACAAGGGCGGCATGGACCAGAAGGATACGGGCGACGCCTGGCTGCTTCTCGGCACTGCGCGCTTCAGCCAGGCGGGCCCGTCCGACACCGGCCGCTGGAACACGGCGCGCCAGGCGTTTCGCAATGCGCAGCGCTATTCCGGCGCGCGCCGCCGTGCAACTGAATGGATTTCCTACATCAACGCCGTTGAAAGCACCTATTGGGACGGCCTCGATCTTCAGTATCGTCAGGACATGGAAGCGTGCGCGGCCGATATCGCCCGTTTCGAGCGTGACCGGCGTATCCGCGATCTGCAGAACCGGGCGGTCGATCCGGCTGAGGAGCAGCGCGAGGCTGAGCGGATTGAAGCGTGTAATGAACTCGAAGCGGCGGGAATTCCTTCCCAGCGGCGCGGCGGCGCCGCCCCGGCGGAATCGTCCAGCGAAGACGATGAATCCGGCGCCGGCGATGCGGAAGACGCCGAAGAGGAAAATGCGCCTGAAGAAGACGCCGAGGCGACCAACGAAGAATAGACAATTCGTTCTTTATGCGAACGCACATAAAAAGGCGGCCTGTTCACGGGCCGCCTTTTTTTCATGTTGGATAACCGGATTTGATGCCGGATAACCGGAAACGGGCTGTCATGGCGTGATCATTGCGCGCCCGGCGGCGCGGCGCGTTCAGCTTTCGTTAAGCTTTGCGCTCAATTTCCCGTCAGTATTCGTTGCGCTCGCCCAGAATGCGTCCGCCGTCCTTGGCCTCCGGCGTCTGGTGCGAACATTCCAGATAACCCTGGCGCCATCCGGCCCTGTACGCTTCGTCATTATCGAAGGAATAAGTGTCGCGCGTGCGCTTGGTGGAAAAGCTCTTGTCTTCTTCCGTTCCGGTAGTGCAGCCGTCGCCATAGCCCGCGGCGAAGCCCGGCGATTCCCGCAAGAGCGCCAGATTGCTTTGTGTTGCACAGCCGGAAGCCGCGACAGACAAGGCGATAAGCGAAAAAATTCCAAATGATGAATACGGTCGAGCCACGGAAAATCCCTTTTTTTGCGCCGGATGCTGCGGTGAGCCTAGCATCGCCAGCGCCCGAGGTCTTGGAAAACAAGCCGGAAAAGTGAAATCCCCCGTTAACGGTGTTCCGGTTACAACGGTTTTTCGTGATAAAGGCGAAATCCGCGAAAAATGACCGAATTTGACGCTGCCGACGATGCCAGACGCCTTTCGCCTGAAGGCGATGTAGGCGCGATGCTGACCCCGCTTTCCGCATCGGGCGCCGGCGTGCGCGCGTTGATGGTGCGAAAACTCGCCGACATTGTCGTCCTGCCCAGCGGGCGCATCTCATCGAATGAACGCTCTCTTGTCGCCGATATTCTGCTTCAGGTGCTGGACAAGGTGGAGCCGGATTTGCGCGCCGAAGTGGCGCGGCGCGTGGCGCGGGTTTCTGAATGTCCGCCTGCGCTCGTGCGCATGCTGATGCTGGACGAACCTGCTGTTGCGGAAAAAATTCTCGGCGGCGCCGAAAGCCTGCCCGCGGCCCTGCTGATTGAGGCCGCGCGCGAAGGCGCCATGGCGCATCGCATGGCGATCGCGCGGCGGATCGATATGACCACCGCCATCGCCGACGCCTGTCTCTCGTTTGAAGAAATGGATGTGTGCAAACAGGTGCTGCGTCAGGAAGATTGCGAACTCTCTCCGGCGGCGGTGAACAAGCTGGTGGCGCTGTCCGCCGTCAACAAGGATATCCAGTCTCTGCTGCTGCGCCGCCGGGAGCTGGAGCCGGCGCACGGTTTCATCATGTTCTGGTGGGTCGACGGCGAACGCCGCCGGCGCATCCTCACGCGGTTTTCCCTTGACCGTTCCACTGTGCAGGACGCGCTTGCTGATCTATATCCGCGCGTTTTCCGCGGCGGCGATAATGACTCCGTCGTTAAAGAGATCCTCATCCTGGCCGAGCGCCGGCATCGCCCGCGCGGCGTCAACGGCGAGCCAGTGTCCATGGATATCGTCAAGCGAACGCTGGCGGCGGCGTGCAAATATCCCTCGCAGGAAGTGATCGACGCCGTCGCCATGATCGGCGGCGTCAGCCGCGACCTCGCCGGGCGGATTGTGCGCGATGCGGGGGGCGAGCCGCTGGCCGTGCTCTGTAAAAGTCTCGGCGTCCCGCGCGATGAATTTTATGACTTTTACGCCCGCGCCGCGGACGTGGACGAGGCCGAGGCCAAAGCGGAAAAGCTGCTCGCCATTTTCGATTCCATGGCGCGTGACTTTTCGCGCGCTGTCTTGCGCTACTGGGACTGGGACACCAACCCGCGCATTGCGCATATCACGCGCCTCATGACCAAGGTGCAGGATGAAATCGGGCTTCGTCCGATCAGCGATGCGGATGCGTTCGATCCTCAGGAATTCGACGACGCCGCAGGTTTAAATCTCGATTAAGAGGTTTGTCCTATAGAGGGGGCAGCGTTGGCGGCGGCCTTGCGTATCTAGGTTGCCGCCGACGTTTTGTTTTTTCCAACAGTGTTAAGCATTGCCCGCAAGCGCTACGGCAGTGTCAATTTGAGACAGGCGCCGCCTTGATGCGCGCGCTTATGCGGCGCTTTTTTTCTTCCAATTTGAACAAAATTATCATCGCGCTTCACGCGCGGCGTTAACGCGGCTTTGCGCATAGTGCCTTTCTGTTCTGATCGCGCGCTAGGGTATTTTTTTGGAGGGCGCATGCTGTCATCGATGCGTGTTATTGTATTTGCATCGCAAAAGGGCGGCTCGGGGAAGACAACCTTGTCCGGGCACATTGCGGTGGAAGCTGAACGCCAGGGGGCCGGGCCCGTTGCGCTGATCGACACAGACCCGCAAGGGTCTCTGGCGAAATGGTGGAACGTGCGCAAGGATGCTTCGCCGGCGTTCATTCAATCGGTTTTTTCGAATCTTTTTTACGACCTCGACAGCGCGCGCGAGGAAGGTTTCCGGCTGGTGGTCATTGACACGCCCCCGGCCGTGACGCGCGCCATTTCCGAAGTGGTGAGCTTTGCGGATATTGTCGTGGCGCCGACGCGCCCCAGCCCGCATGATCTGCGCGCCGTCGGCCCCACGGTCGATATCGCCGAGGCGCGCGGCAAGCAATTGATCTTCGTCGTCAACGGGGCCACGCAGCGCGCGCGGATCACGTCCGAAGCGGCGGTTGCGCTTTCACAGCACGGCACTGTGGCGCCTGTAACGGTTCATCATCGCGTCGACTTCGCCGCATCCATGATCGATGGGCGCTCAGTGATGGAAATCGATCCATTCTGCCAGTCCTCGCAGGAAATATCCGCGCTCTGGAAGTATCTGTACGAACGGTTGCAGCGCGCCGACGGCGGCTATCGCGCGCAGGATGAGCATGGCGCAATGGCTAATCCGCATAATCGCGTCTTTGGACGCAGGGCGGCGCAATAATGAGCGCCTACGCCCAAAACGCTTCCGCAGGGGGCGGCGGCGGTTACGCATCGCTTTCGGGCAGCCTTCTGGCGCGCAAAGGCGAGGCGCTGCCGGCCGTGGACGCTGTCGCACATGAAGGCGTCGATATCGAGATGCGCCCGATGCAACCCGCCAATTCACCCGGCGCGCCGAAAAACATCAGTGAAGAAACGATTGAAACGTTACGTGAAAACGGTCAGGGGCGCGAAACCGGCCAGCCAGGCGAAACGGAAACCCAGCGCCGCAGCGCCGTGCGTCTCGTGCATTCCGCATCTTCGCCGGCCGCGACGCGCGCGCCGGAAGCCTGGACCATTACCCCGCCGGCCCGTTCCGCCGGCCGCATGGGCGCGCAGCGCCGGCTCTCGCCGCCGTCAAGGACAAAGGCGAACGGGTCCGCTGCATCGTCGCGGCGCAGCGCCATCTGCAAGCTGCGCATGCCGGCGCCGGATCTCGTGCGTTTGCGTTTTGCGGCGCGCGATATGGAGATGTCGTGCCAGGCGATCATCCTTGAAGCGCTTGAGTGCTATCTGGACGCAAACGACGTCCCCGCGACAACCGATGACGCGATCCAGGCCGAAGTCGAACGATTGCTGGCCAGGGCCGCGCGCAAGTCCTAGCCCGCTTCGCGCCGTTCAGCGGCGGCGCGGATAAAACCGGAGTTGAACCATTCTCGTCAACCTGATTGTTTTGTGGGTTCTCCTGCGGATCAACGCCCTCCTGGTGCTGGCGGGCGCCGGGGGCGCGTCTTATCTCGCCTATGCCGGCGGTCTCGATATGAATGCCACTTTGATTGCAGGCGCCGTCGGCGCGGGTCTCGCCTATGGATTAAAAACAATTATCCGTGGGCTGATTCTTCTGGCCATCCTTATTTGTCTCGGCGTGCAATTCGGCGACTTTGGCGGTTTTACCGATTTCACTGGTTGAGCGGCATGTTGCGGCGTCAGTTTATTTGTCGATCGCCGTGGGCGCGACGCCGTAAGCTGCTTTAAACGCCTTGAAAAATGCGGTCCGGTCAGAATAGCCGACCGCGGCGGCGATTTCCTTAATGGATTTTTGTGTGTGCCCGGTGAGACGCCGGGCCGCCTGCATGCGGATCGCTGAAAGCCGCCGCATGGGCGTTGCGCCGGTCACGGTTTTGAAAACGCGGATCAGGTGAAATTGCGAAAGGCACGCGGTGCGCGCAATTTCGCCCAGCGTTAACGACGGATCGTGGAACTGTTCAAGCATATATTCCTGTGCGCGATCGACCCGCCGGGCGAGTTCCGCACGCGTCGAACGTTTGCAGGCTTTCAACGCATCGCGCGCCGCTGCGCGCCGGTGCTGCGCGTCAAGCAGGCGCGCATAGAGCAAGGCGACCTGTTCCGCGTACCAGGTAGCGTCGACAACCCTCGCGGCGCACCGCGCGGCGATCGTGTCCATCAAGCTTTGCGTTTGTGCATCCGGAAAAAAGAGCGCCGTTTCGAGACGGCTCGCGCGCTCATGCGCCGGGTCCAGCGGATCGCGCGCGGCCTCGCGCACAATCCAGTGCGGAAACGAAATCATGTTCGAGCGGAATATATATTCCGGCGAGGCGGCGTAGGCGTAGCGCGCCCCGGCGGCGATGATGAGCGCGCCGGCGGAGCGCAGCGTAATGGTTTTCGTCCCTTGCAGATGATAGGCTTCCTCGCCGCCCGCCGACCAGGCGATAACAGGCGTCGCCCAGTCTTCATTATACTGTTCTGCAATATCAAAACGATGTCCGTGCATCAGGCCGGAATGCACCAGCCCCTCATTCGCCTGGCGTTCATAAAAAATATTGAAATCCGTTTCCGGACCGGGCGTGGTTGAAAGAAGATACATGCAAATGTTGCCGGTGTTGCGTTTTTAAGCCGTGTCACAGCCAAGCGGTTAGGATCCTGCGCGCCCCAAAGCTATGATCGGCGAAAGTCTATATCGGAAGGCCCCATGAAAAAACTGCTCATTTCCGCATCTCTTGTTTACGCGGCGGGGGCGTGCGCATCCATTGCCGGCGCGCAATCCGCCGACGAAGCGAGCCCTGGATGGGACGAAGCGTTCGGCGCGCAGATCAACGACGCCTGGTCGGCGCAGCAATACCGCGATTTCGACTTCTGGATCGGCGAATGGGAGGCGAACTGGCGGCCCCGGCCCGAAGGCGAATTTTACCACGCCGAAGACGGAAGCTGGACACGCCAGCGCGTCTTTCCGGTTCTCGGCGGCAAAGCGCTGGTCGAGCTTGCCTGGGCGCGGGACAATCCTGACGAGCCGGGCCAGCGCGGATTTTCAATCCGTTATTTCGACGAGGCGCGCGAACGCTGGGTGATGGCGCAGAACTGGCCGAACGGAACCAGCCAGGGCGGCGCTTTTACCGACCAGCTTATCGGCGATGAGCATCTGGGGCGGCTCAGCATGTATTCCGTATCAAGGCGGCCCGATGGCGAGGGCGGTTTTGACACGCAACACCGGCGCTATAATTTCACCGATATTCGTCCCGGCGTCAGCTTTCGCTGGGACGGCTCGAATACGCCCGACGAAGGCGCGACATGGTTTACATGGTATGTGGTTGATTTTCTGCGCCAGCGCGATCTCGATCCTTACGGCGCGGCGGGAAGCGCGTTGCCCGGCGTTCATGAAAAAACGCTGTGTACGCAAGAACCCCACGGCGCCTTTAACGCGCTTCAGGGCGTGTGGACCGGCGAGGCGACGACTGCTGACGGCGACACGGGACGCGCGCGTCTTGCGGCCGGCATGGCGCTCGACGGTTGCGGCGTTATCGGCGCGCTTGACGCTAACGACGTCAAAACCTTTTTCGCCATCGGCTATCATCCCCGTTTCGAAAAATGGGTGATTTTCACACTCGACGACCAGCCGGGTACAGCGCATTCATATTTCGTTTCGGACGGCGCCGGCGAAGGCGCAACTTTTGTCGAGGCGGCGGATCTCGCCATCAAGGATGAATTCACAACCTATAATGAACCGGAAAGCTATTCGCCGGACGCGGCGCTGCGCCGGATCGTATGGGAGGCGATGACAGCGGACGATATCGCCTGGCGCGTTGAGACGCGCGAGAGCGAAGGCGGCGCATGGCGGCCGGAGACGCAATATACGCTGACCAGACAATAATAATTCGATCCCGAAGCGCCGCGGCGAACCGGACAGGCGGCGCACCGGCGCCGATTTTGAGCCGGTTTCATGCGTCAACCCGTTGATTTCCGCGCAAATTCTGCGAAATTCGCGGCCATCTTGCCGTCGTCGCGGTGGTTTGGCGCATGTCCAATGGCGCCGCGCCGCAGTTTCGCGTATGCCGCGACGGCCAATCATGACGGGTCGGGTCCGCAATTCCAGCGGGCCTTGTGTTGAACAGGGTTCTTGAAAGAGGGCTGATGGGGCGATTGATCATCCTCGTTATTGCGCTTGCCGGCCTGTGGCTTTTGCTGTCGGGTTATTTCGACAAGGCGCTCTTGCTGATTTTCGGCGCAGGCTCGGTCCTGTTTGCTGCGTATCTGGCGCACCGGGCGAACATCATCGACAATGACAGCGTGCCTTCCAGCCTTTTTCCCGGTCTTCTCGGATACTGGATCTGGCTTGGCGGTGAGATCGGCAAAGCCAATATGGCCGTGATCCGCCAGGCGCTGGCCGTAGAGCCGAAACTGTCGCCGAAACTGTTCCTTGTGCCCAACCCGCCAAAATCAAGCGTCGGCAAAGCGACCTTCGCCAATTCCAT
Organism: Hyphococcus sp.; assembly: GCF_965228385.1. GTDB lineage: Bacteria > Pseudomonadota > Alphaproteobacteria > Caulobacterales > Parvularculaceae > Hyphococcus. The sequence continues at coordinate 3,693,125 of NZ_OZ245810.1, forward strand.
CACGCTGACGCCGGGCACGGTGACGGTCGATCTGCGCGAAAACGAAATTCTGGTCCATGCGTTGAGCGAAGACTTCGCGGATGTCGCGGCAATCGCGGATATGGGCGCGCGCGTGGCCAAAATCGAAGGCGGAGGCGCTGCATAATGTTCGCCGCCGCTATCGCCGCCGTCATCGCCGCCATGGTTTTAGCGCTTGTACGCGCCTTTGCGGGCCCGTCGCTTTATGACCGGGTGCTCGCCGGCAATTCTTTCGGCACCAAAACCGTCCTGTTGCTGGGCCTGATGGGGTTCATCACCGGCCGGCCGGATTTTCTCGATATTGCGCTTTTATATGCGCTGATCAACTTCACAGCGACGCTGGCGATTTTGCGGTTTTTCTCCTACCGCAATCCCAAGGGCGCGCCGGCCGAACCATTCGAGCAAACGCCGCTGGAGCCTATGCGGGACAAGGAGGCGGCGTCATGATCGATCTCTATATCCTTCGCGATATCGTCTCATGGGCGCTGATGATCACCGGCGGGATCGCCATTGTGTCGGGCGCGATCGGCCTCGTGCGCTTTCCGGACTTTTTCTCGCGCATCCATGCGGCGGGCGTCACCGACACAGGCGGCGCGGAACTCATTATCATCGGCATGATGCTGCAATCGCCGACCTGGCTGCATGTGGCGAAACTCGCCTTTATCGGCGCATTCCTGTTTCTGACGTCGCCGGTGGCGACCCACGCCATCGCCCACGCCGCCTGGCGCACCGGCTTCAAGCCGATGCAGGGGCCCGATCTTCGTTATGACGGGGACGGCCGATGACGACGCCCTTTCACGTTGAACTGTCGCCGTCGACCTGGCTGGACCTGTCGCTCCTCACCATGCTGGTGCTGGTCGCTATCGCCATGCTCCGCTCACGCCACTTGTTTGCGGTGGTCATGCTGTCCGGCATCTATTCGCTCCTGTCAGCGGCGTTTTTCGTCTCGCTGGACGCCGTCGATGTCGCCTTCACCGAGGCGGCGGTGGGCGCGGGCATTTCCACCGTGCTCATGCTGGGCGGCATGCTGCTGACGGCGCGGCGCGAAAAACCGAAATCGGCGGGACGCGCGCCTGTAGCGCTGGCGGTGGTGCTCGCCGCCGGCGCGGCGCTGATCTATGCGACCATCGACATGCCGGCGTTCGGCGATCCGAATGCGCCGGCCAACGCCCATGTGGGCCAGGCCTATGTGGAAGAAACGCCCAACGACATCGCCGTGCCCAACATCGTCACGGCGGTGCTGGCGAGCTATCGCGGCTTTGACACGCTGGGCGAAGTGATGGTGATTTTCACCGCCGGCGTCGCCGTCATGCTGCTCCTCGGCGCGGGCTCGGTGCGCGGCGGGCGCGAGGTTTCCGATGTCGAAAAAGATGAGAGCGGGGCCGCCTGATGGATCATCTCATTTTGAAAGTGACGACAAAGCTGTTGTTTGCGCCGATCATTCTGTTTGCGCTTTATGTGCAGTTTCACGGGGATTACGGCCCCGGCGGCGGATTTCAGGCGGGCGTGATCTTCGCCGTGGCGTTCATTCTGCACACATTCTGTTTCGGCATTGCGGAAACGAAAAAAGTGATGCCGCAAAAGGCGCTGACCATCGCCATGGTGATGGGCCTGATGTTTTACGCCGGCACCGGGGTTGCGACCATGCTGCTGGGCGGTAATTTTCTGGGGTATACGGAGATTGATCCGGAATCGACCCATCACGCCGGTCAGCACTACGGCATCTTGCTGGTGGAGTGGGGCGTCGGCGTGACGGTCGCCTCGACCATGTTGACGATTTTCTATCATTTTACAGGCCGCGAGCCGGACATCGATCAGGAAGACTGGTAGGCGGCGTTGATGGAACCCTGGATCGAATTTATTCTTGAACGGTATAATTACTGGATCGTCATTGTGCTGATGATGACCGGGCTTTATATTGTCTATGCGCGCGGCAACCTTGTGAAAAAGGTCGTCGGGCTGAATCTCTTCCAGACGTCGGTTTTCATCTTTTACATCACCATCGGCAAAATCGCCGGCGGCACGGCGCCGATCTATATCGGCGGCGAGCTGGACCATGCGGCTGAGGGTCATGGAGACGGACATGGCGCGGCGGATGGCGGCGATCACGGCGCCGATACGGCCAGTCATGACGGTGGCGCCGCGGATGCGCTGCATGCAGCGCCCGCCGATGCCGATACGGCGTCTAAAATTCAGAACACCATCGACACCAGCGCCTTGCGCCCGCCCGCTGAAACGGGCGCGGGCGGCGAAGCGCTGCATGCGGCGCCAGCCGGCGACACGTCGAAAATCGCCAATGACATCTTAAATGACGCGCAAGGCGTAGAGCCCGCCGGCGCGCAGGGCGGCTTTGACGTGGCCGGCGCGCACGGGTCCGATGCGGGCGCCGCAGCCCCCGATGCGCATCACGCCCTCGGCGAAGTCATCTACTCCAACCCGCTGCCGCATGTTCTGATCCTCACCGCGATTGTCGTCGGCGTCGCCACGACGGCGGTGGGCCTGGCGCTCGCCGTGCGCATCCGCGAGGCCTACGGCACGATCGAGGAAGACGACCTTGAGACCATGGACAATGTGGCCGAGTTCGGCGACATCGCCGAGACGAGGGCGTCATGAGCCTGATCGCCCAGCTTCCCGTACTGCCCATCATCATTCCGCTGATAGCGGCGCCCCTGACCTTGCTGTTGCCAAAGCCGCGTCTGCCCTGGATGTGGGCCTCGCTGGTCAGCGGCGTGACATTCGCCGCCAGCGCCTGGCTGCTGGCGGTCGTCGCCAATGACGGCATGATTTCCTATCATCTCGGCGACTGGGCGCCGCCGCTCGGCATCGAATACCGCGTCGATCTCGCCAATGCGCTGGTGCTGTTTCTTGTTTCCGGCATCGCGGCGCTGGTGTTTGCATTTTCCTATCATTCCGTACGCGCCGAAGTCGACGCGGCGCAGACGCCGCTGTTTTACGGCGCGCTGCTTATCTGCATGACCGGACTGATGGGCGTGACCATCACCGGCGACGCGTTCAATGTTTTCGTATTTCTGGAGATTTCATCGCTGTCGACCTATGCGCTCATCGCCATGGGCGCCCGGCGCGACCGGCGCGCGCTCACCGCCGCGTTCAACTATCTTGTCATGGGCACCATCGGCGCGACGTTTTTCGTGATCGGCATCGGTCTTTTGTATCAGGCGACGGGCACGCTCAACATGGCGGACCTGCACCAGCGCCTGATCGGCCAGGACAATCGCATGGTGCAGGCGGGGTTCGCCTTCATCCTCGTCGGCATGGGCCTGAAGCTCGCCATGTTCCCCATGCATTTATGGCTGCCCAACGCCTATACCTATGCGCCCTCAGCCGTATCGGCGTTTCTGGCGGCGACGGCGACCAAGGTTGCGGTCTATGTGCTGATCCGGTTTTTCTTTTCGGTTTTCAATTTCGATTTTGCGTTTATCAGCGCGGCGTTCACCTATGTGCTCCTGCCGCTGGGGCTAGCGGGCATGTTCGTCGCCTCGCTCGTCGCCGTCTTTCAGGACGACGTCAAACGCATGCTCGCTTACTCGTCCGTCGGGCAGATCGGCTATATGCTGCTGGGCTTGTCGTTCGCCACGGTGGAAGGGCTGACGGCGAGCCTCGTTCACATTTTCAACCATGCGCTCATGAAGGGCGCCCTCTTCATGGCTGTCGCCTGCGTTGTGCTGCGCGCAGGCTCCAGCTCCATTCACGCCTTTGCAGGTCTCGCCAAGCGCATGCCGGTGACCACATGGGCGTTTATCCTGAGCGGACTTTCGCTGATCGGCGTGCCGCTCACCGTCGGATTCATTTCAAAGTGGTACCTGCTCGATGCGGCGTTCTCCGCCGGTCACTGGTACGCCGGTTTTCTCATCGTCGCTTCGTCGCTGATCGCGCTTTTGTATTTTGGCCGCGTCGCGGAGGCGATGCTGCTGCGCGCGCCGGCTGAAGAGGGGCGGTATGTCGTGCCGAAAAACGAGGCGCCGCTCGCCATGCTGGTTCCCATGTGGGTGCTGGTGCTGGCCAATATCTATTTCGGCATGCGCACAGGCCTGACCGGGGGTCTTGCCGCCCGCGCCGCTGAAGCGCTGATGCTGACGGCGGGAGGCGCGCCATGATCGCTCCCGAACTCGCCATTCCTTTAGCGCTCGCCGTTCCGCTTCTCGGCTGCATCGCCATATGGCTGCTCGACAAGTCGCCGAACCTGCGTGAGGGCGCGACGCTCATCACCGCCGCCATTCTCCTGACGCTGACCATTTCCGTTTTCGCGGCCGTCGCCGGGGGCGCGCGGCCCGAATTCGAACTGTTCGACGTTATCGACGGGTTGCCTATCGCATTTAAGGTTGAACCGCTCGGCGCCATGTTCGCGCTCATCGCCTCAGGTCTCTGGGCGGTGAATTCCGTTTACGCCATCGGCTATATGCGCGGCGGCAAGGAACAGCACCAAACGCGGTTTTACATGTCCTTCGCCGTGGCGATCTCCGCCGCCGTCGGCGTCGCTTTCGCGGCGAACCTGTTCACGCTGTTCATCTTCTACGAAGTGCTGACGCTGTCGACTTTCCCGCTGGTGACGCACAAGGGCAATGACGATGCGCGCCGCGGCGGGCGCATTTATCTCGGCGTCCTGATGGCGACGTCCATCGGCTTGCTGCTTCCGGCGATCGTCTGGACCTACGCCCTCACGGGCACGTCGGATTTCGTTCTCGGCGGGATCATGGCCGACCACGCCGAAGCGGTGGAGCCCATCGCCGGTATCCTGCTTGGGCTTTACGCCTTCGGCATCGGCAAGGCGGCGCTGATGCCGGCGCACCCGTGGCTGCCGAACGCCATGGTGGCGCCGACGCCGGTATCGGCGTTCCTGCACGCCGTCGCCGTGGTGAAAGCGGGCGTTTTCTCGATCCTCAAAGTCGCCGTCTATATTTTCGGCGTCGATTTCCTGCGCGATACCGGCGCCAGTATTCCGTTTATGTGGATTGCGGCGGGCTCGATCCTGCTCGCCTCCGCCATCGCCATGCACAAGGACAATTTAAAGGCGCGGCTCGCCTATTCGACAGTGTCGCAGCTTTCATACGTGACGCTCGGGGCTATGCTGGCGACGCAGATGGGCGTCATGGGCGGCGCGACGCAGATTGCGGCGCACGCGCTCGGCAAGATGACGCTCTTCATGTGCGCCGGCGCCGTGTACGTCGCCCATCATAAAACGCTTGTCTCTGAAATGCGCGGGATGGGCCGGGTGATGCCGTTCACTTTCGGCGCGTTCTTTCTGGGCGCCATGTCGATCATCGGCCTGCCGCCGCTCGCCGGGTCGTGGCCGAAATTTTTCCTGATGCTCGGCGCGGCTGACGCAGGTCAGTTGCTTATCATCATTATCCTGATGATCTCGTCGATTTTGAACGTGATCTATTTGCTCTCAATTCCCGTGCAGGCGTTTTACATGAACCCGGCGGAAGAGGGCGCCAAACCGCAAGGGGCGGGCGGTGCAGGCATCCAATGGGGGAGTTTGAAAGAAGCGCCGCTGTTGTGCGTCCTGCCGCCGCTGTTTACGGCGACCGGCGCTTTCGTGCTCTTTTTCTTCGCCGACCCGCTTTACCAGTTCCTCACGCCGCTGATCGGGGGTGCGGGATGAACATAGCACCGCTCATCCCCGAAGCCGCATTTTTCTTGTGCTTGCCGACTGCGCTCCCCTCTCCCTTAGGGAGAGGGGTCGGGGGTGAGGGGCGAGGCAATGATGAAAACTTGTCACCGCCGATCAATGTCGCCTCATCCACCCTCACCCTAACCCTCTCCCGCCAGCGGGAGAGGGAACAGGCCATCACAAGCGGCGAACGTTATAAACTGTCCATGATCCGGGACGGGGATGGGGGTTAGTGATGGAAGCAGGTAACTACCAATCGTATCTTCTTCTTGCAGCGTTCGTCGTTGCGTTCTTTTTCGTGTTGAGTTTGGCTGCCACGTCATTGTTCATCTGGTTCGGATGGCAACCGCCAAAGCTTTTAAGCGGCCTATTCAATGCGCCTAAATTGTTGATGATCATCGGTTGGGCTGGGATTGTATATATGATTGCTTCGGCTCTTTTGGATTTTCCTTTTATCGACCTGTTTCCGGCGCAAGGTGAAAGCGGGATTTCGTCATGACCGACCACAACCACTCATCCAAACCCGGCTGGGCCGACAAGAAGTCCTTCCGCAATGCGTTTCTCGGCGTGCTGATCGTCTCCTGCGTACTGGCGGCGCTTGCCGGTTTCATCCCGGCGTTCCAGAACCCGAAGCCGCATTTCGAACAGGAACACTGGGGCGTATTCTTCGCCGTATGGGGGTTTGCCGCGTTCATGTTCATCGTTCTTGCGGGCCAGCATTTGCGCAAGCTCGTCGGCCGCAAGGAAGACTATTACGAGGAGCGTGAATAGATGACGGCGCTCCTCGACGCTCTTCTCGCCAACCCCGCCGTGATTTTGACGGTCGGCGCTTTCGTGGTGCTGGCCCTGCCGCGCCATCTCGCCTGCCTGTGGCTGCTGCTTGTCACCGCTTTTTCGGCGATCAAGCTCTATGCGCTGGGGATTGGCGATTATGGCGCGCTGTCGGTTTTCGGCGAACAGTTGACGACGGTGCGCGTCGATCCGCTCTCGCGCATTTTCGCCGTGGTGTTTCACATCGCGATTGCGCTCAATATTGTTTACGCATGGGGCCAGCGCGACCGCGCGCAGAATTTCGCCATGCTCGCCTATCCGGCCGCCTGTCTCGGCGGAGTGCTCGCCGGCGATCTCATCACGCTGTTCTTCTGGTGGGAGATGGCGGCGATCACGTCCGTCTTCCTCATCTGGGCGCCGGGTACGCGCGTTACATATCTGTCGGGCATGCGCTATCTGTCGATCCAGATCCTGTCGGGCGTATTGCTGCTCGGCGGCATCGTGCTTCTTTTCCGCGAGAACAATTCGCTGGCGTTTGATTTCATCGGCCTGCGCGACGGCGAAGGCGCGATCAAATTCTCCGCGCTGGCGATCTTCCTCGCTTTCGGAATCAAATCGGCGTTCCCGCTTCTGCATAACTGGGTGCAGGACTCATATCCCAAATCCACCATCACCGGCGCGATTGTGCTTTCGATCTTCACCACCAAGCTTGCGGTCTATTCGCTGGCGCGCGCCTTTCCCGGCCAGATCGAGCTTGTCTATATCGGCGCGGTGATGACGCTGTTCCCGATTTTCTTTGCGCTCATCGAAAACGATCTTCGAAAAGTTCTGACCTACTCCATCAACAACCAGGTCGGGTTCATGGTGGTCGCCATCGGTTTCGGCGCCATCAACGGGGCGGCGGGTTACGCCTTCGGCAACATCATCTTTGAGGGGTTACTGTTCATGGCGCTTGGCGCGGCCATGTTCCGCACCGGCACGTCGAAAGCAACCGAGCTTGGCGGGCTTTACCGGACCATGCCCATCACCATGGGGCTGTGTATCGTCGGGGCGCTGTCCATTTCAGCATTTCCAGGCACGCTCGGCTTCGTGACCAAGGGGCTGATCATCAACGCCGCCGGCGAAGCGCATATGTTCTGGATCTGGCTGGTGCTGCTATTTGCCTCCGCCGGCGTTCTCGAACATGCGGGCATCAAGATTCCGTTCTTTACTTTTTTCGCCCATGACAGCGGCAAGCGCCCGAAAGAAGCGCCAATGCCGATGCTGATCGCCATGGGCGTTTCGGCGGTTCTGTGCATCGGTATCGGCGTTTATCCGGCCCCGCTTTATGCGCTGATGCCGGATCAGGCCGCCATCGCCGGTTATCATCCCTATTCGGCCTATCATATTGTCGAACAGTTGCAGCTCCTTCTCTGGGCGGTCCTCGCCTTCGCCGTTTTGCTGCTCATCCGGTGGTATCCGGCGGAAATCCCGTCCACAAATCTCGATACGGACTGGTTCTGGCGCGTGCCGGGCAGGGCTTTCCTGGGCTGGGTAACTGGTGCGTCGCGCGCAACATGGAACGCCCTATGGGGGATTTTCACCGGCCATATACAAGCGATAATGGAACGCATTTACCTTGTTCACGGGCCCGAAGGGCAGATGTCGCGCTCATGGCCTATTGGTTTTATGGCGCTGTGGACAGCGGTTTTGCTGGCTTTGGTCCTTATACTGTCTTTTCTCGCATGATCGTGCGCTGACAGCGTTAACGGTAAACTGCTTAATCGCGCATAAACCAGACCCTTAAACTTATCCTCAAGGCGTTCGCCGCTCTTATCGTTATTCCCTGAAGTCCGCGCCAGAAGGCGCCGGGCGTTGAGGGAGGGGCGGCATGCCGAAGAAATCGGATCGTGTTGCGCGCCGGAATGCGAGGCTGCTGGCGCGTATGTCAAAAGAGATAGCCTGCGAAGCATTTGGATTGGCTCACGCCGAGCTGACCAGACCCGACCGCGGCGATGTGTGCGTGGCGCGCGCACGCCAGACGGCGATGTATCTCGCCCATGTGGTCGGGCGCTTGTCGCTGAATGAAGTCTCCGAAGAGTTTGATCGCGATCGCTCCACTGTCTCGCATGCGTGCATCAATGTGGAGGACAGCCGCGACAGTCCGATCATCGAAATTCAACTGGACTACATGGAAAAACGTCTGCGCGAGCGCATCGCATCCTTAAAGGACGCGGGCGTCATGCCGGCGCGGCGGTGTGCGAGCAAAACGCGACGGTAAACGTGTTGCGCCGCATACAAAATCTACGCACCGCGCGCATTCAACTTAACCCGGAATTGGCTCGTCTTATCGGCGCTGCGGTTTTCATTTATTCCGAATAGCTTCAATAATCTGCGACACCTGTCACAATATGCAGGCATGCGGGTAAAGCGGGATTGTTCGCGTAGAGGGGTTTAATGAGTGTAGTTCGTCTTCCGTTGCCGCGGCGGTGTCTTCGCGCTGCATTCTTCGCGTCCGCCGCCGCTTTCCCGCTGCTTGCGCCGGTATTTGCGCAAGACGCAACAGACGCCGGCGCGTTCGTCGCCCAGACATGCGCTGAAGGCGAGCAGACCTGCGTGATTGCCGGACGGGTTATTTATCTGCCCGGATTTTTCGACCAGTTTAATCCGGTCACGGCGCTCGACATGGTGGAGCGGGTTCCCGGTTTTTCCATTGACGAGGGCGACGATGTGCGCGGCTTTGGCGGCGCGGCGGGCAATGTGCTGATTGACGCCCAGCGGCCAAGCACAAAGTCGGCGGATATTTTCGATACGCTCGGGCGCATCGGCGCCGCAAATGTCGATCGCATTGAGCTTATTCGCGGCGGCGCCGGCGGGCTCGATGTGGGCGGTCAGCCGGTTGTCGTCAATGTTGTGCGCAAGCAGGGGCCCGATAGCGTCAGCCCGTCGCCGTGGGAGTTTACGCTGGTGAAACGCCGGCCCAATGGCGGGCTTCGCCCGAGCGCGGAAATTTCATATCTCGGGCGGGCGGGAACCGTTGAATATACGCTGGGCGCTAGCGTTTTCGGCACGTCTTTGCGATTCAATTCCGATGAAACAATCACGCGCTTTTCCGGGCCGGATGAAACGAGACGGCGCGACGGCGCCTTTCGCGAGCAGGGCGGGAGCGCCAATCTCAAGCTTGAGAAATCCTTTCTGAACGGCGATACGGCGCGGTTCAGTTTTGAAACGCAATATTTCAAATACCGCGAATCGATTGACGAGACGCGCTTTGCGGCCATGGGCGGCCCGGATATGGCGTTTTTCGACTTTCCGCTTGAGAATTTTGAATATGAGCTGGGCGCCGATTACGAACATAAGTTTACGGATCAATTCGGCGTCAAACTCATCGCGCTTTACGGACGCGAGTTTGAAAGTTTCGAAAGCGCCTTCGCATTCGCGCCTGCGCCTTCGGCGCCCATGGGGCCGCGCCGTTCGGTGTTTTTGTCCGATGAAACATCCGGTGAAACCATCGGGCGCATTGAGTTCGACTGGGGCGGCTGGACGGGTCACGCCGTGCAGTTCGGCGGCGAAGTAGCGAGCAACTTCATCGACAGCGAAGCTGAGCTACTGGCCGCAACCGGCGCGGACCCGCTGGCGCCTGTTATGCTGAACGGCGCCAATACGCGGGTGTCGGAAATTCGCGGCGAGCCCTTTATCACCGATAGCTGGCGCGCCGCGCCTGACCTGACCGTCGATCTCGGTTTCAGGTTTGAATTCTCACGCATTTCGCAGTCAGGCGATAATGCGAATTCGCGCTTCTTTACGTATCCCAAGCCGTCGCTTGCGCTGACCTATAATGTCGCGCCGAAAACGCAATTGCGCGCGTCGGTGGAGCGGCGGGTCAACCAGCTTTCTTTCGACGAATTCGTCAGTTCCGTGAATTTCGACGACGAAGATGTGGATTTCGGCAATCCCGATCTGCAGCCGCAGCGCACCTGGGCGTTTGAGACCGCCATAGAACAGCGTTTCGGCGAAATCGGGGTGGTCGAACTGACAGGGTTTTACAACTACATTCAGGATGTTGAAGATCTCTTGCCCATCGGCGGCGTGATCGAGGTGCCGGGCAATATCGGCGACGGGACGATCTGGGGCGCAACGCTGGACCTGACGATGCCGCTGGACGCCCTGGGGCTGACCAATGCCCGCCTTGAATCAAGCTTTACGGCGCGCGAAACGTCTGTCACCGATCCGGTGACGGGATTTGACCGGGACTTTTCGTTTTTTGAACCGTATTTTTTCAATGTGGATTTCCGTCAGGATTTGCCGGCTCACAAAATTAGCTGGGGGTGGGGCGTCGGCGGCGCGGGGGATGAGTCCGGTTTCGGTCTCGATGAGGTCTCCATATTCTCAAGAGATACGGAAGTGGACGCCTTTATCGAGACGACGGCGCTCAAGGGCGTGAAAATTCATCTTGCCGTCAACGACATCGTCAATGTCACGAGCCGGCGCGACCGCACGGTCTTCGACGGCTCGCGCGCGTTCAATATGCCGCTCTTTCGCGAAGTGCGCGATACGCAAAATGGCGGCGGCATAGAACTGACTTTCAGCGGAACGTTTTAAGCTTATCCGAACATCGCAAACACAACCCTCAACGCCGTTCAACCATTGATTCTTCGCATTGACCGAAGGCCGTCTCCGGATGAGAGGGTTTTTTGCCGCAAAAGAAGCTGAAGCTTTTTCAGCCGGGTATGGTTCTAGCCCGCCTGTTTCTCCGTCCACGCACGGATATCCTCTCGCAATTGCGGCAAGGGGCGTACGCCGGGCAGCAGTACGGCGTCGTGAAACGCCTTGATGTCGAACGCTTCGCCAAGCGCGGCGCGCGCTGTTTCCCGTTCCGACATGATGAAGTCGGCGCCGAGCATGTAGCTGAGCGATTGTCCCGGCATGGCGATATAGCGATCGACTTCGATCTCGGCTTCGGCGCGCGACATCAGCGTATTGTCCAGCATGAATGCAACAGCCTCTTCACGCGACCAGCCTTCCAGATGCAGGCCCGGCTCGATGATCAGCCGGCTCGCCGCCCAGAGATGTTTGGCCATCATGCCCTGCCGGTCGAGCGTCGATGAATAAAGCCCGATCTCATCGGCGACATATTCTGAATAAAGCGCCCAGCCCTCCAGCAATCCCGCATTAAAGCCTTCGCTTTCAACCTCGCGGGGATAATCGAAAAACAGATGATGGCCCGGCACGCCCTCGTGAAAGGCGATGACCTCCGCCATCAGCCGGCGCTCGCCGGGGCGGGCCGGATTGATGATATAGGCGGCTGTACCGTTTTCACCGGGCGGATTGTAATATCCGGCCGGCGCGGAGTCCTGCAGATGCGCCGCCATGGTTTCCACCACAACCCGGTGCGGCGCCGATTTGGAGAACGCCTTTGTGACGTGTTCATGCGCCCGGTCCAGCGCGGCCTGAGAAAGCGCGATTAATTCAGCAGACGTGGTTTTATCATTTTCCTGTCCGGTCCGGAGCCGCGTCATGATCTTGTCAAAGGTCTCGCCGTCTTCACCGGTGGAGACGAGATCGCGCCGCGTATCCTCCAGAAGCCGCGCGCCGATAGTTTTAATCTCCGCCGGTTCGGTGGAAAGCGTCGTCCAGAATTCGATGGTGTTTTGAAAACAGGCTTCGCCATTTTCGATGGCTGAGAGGCCGGGTGTTTGCGCAGCATACGGAAGATAATCGTTTTCCAGAAAATCGCTCGCCGCGCGCACGGCGGGCGTAATGGCGTTTTCCAGAAGTTCGTTCCAGACATCCGCGCCGTCCGCGTCGGAAAAATATCGCGCGTCGCGGTCTCCCAGCGCCTGCGCAAGATCGCGCGTTTGCTGCAGCACCCGCAATACAACCGCGTGCGGCGCTGTCTGTTCGTTTTCGATACCCTGGGTAAGGTTATCGATAAATGTATCGATTGCTTCGGGGGCGTCTTCCCATCGCGCAGCGGCGTCCTCAAAACCGGCGCCGGCGCGCACAAGACCGGACCATTGACCCGGCCATGAGGTCTGCCAGCCCGAAACCTGATTGAGGTAATGCAGGTCGGTTTTACATTCGGTAATGCCGCGCCGGGCGAAACCGGCGTCAGCGGTCACCGGCTGCGCCTGCGCGAACGCCGCAGCCGTTGAAAATACGAATGCAATGGGCGCCAGCGCGGCGGATGTCTTCAATACCATGACGTTCCGGTCCTCATACTATGGCGGCGCCAAAGAATTAGGCCGCCTGTGTTTTTGCGATCTCGCGAATGCGCCCGATCATGGAATGCAAACCGTTAGACCGCTGCGGAGTCAAGTGATCGGTCAGATCGAACGCCGCCAGTTCCGCTTCCGGGTCTGTATTGAGAATATCGTTTGCCGATTTGCCCGAATACAGCGCCATGAGGAGCGCAACGAGACCTTTCACGATATGCGCGTCTGAATCGCCCTGCAGAACGATAGCGCCGCCGTCCGCTTCAGCGTGCAGCCAGACCTGACTGGCGCAGCCGCGCACCTTGTGAGCGTCGTCGCGATACGCTTCCGGATAGGGTTCGAGGTTGCGTCCGAGATCAATGAGATATTTGTAGCGATCATCCCATTCGTCGAGGAATTCAAAATCATTGCGGATGTCTTCAAAACTGGCCATGGGCCGGAGATAAGGGGTGGGGGCGGCAAGAGCAATGCGTCAGTTTTCGTCACGTCCAGAAAGGCGGCGGCAGCTGGCGTTGCCGGGCGGCGCAGGCTAGTTTATCAGCTTTATCGAACACGAGGGGAGCAAACATCATGAGAAAAGTTTTATCTTTCGCAGCGCTCGGCGCGGGTGCGGTTCTGCTCGCGGCCTGCGGCGGCGGTGAGGAAGCGCGCGAGAAACAGATGGAAGATATGGCCAAGCGCCACGGCGTCGACGCCGATGTGGAGCTCGACGACAAGGGCGAGGTCAAAAGCGTCAAGATCAATAACGGTCTCGGCGGCGCGGTGGTCGGCCAGAATATAGATCTGCCGGATGGGTTTCCCGCCGATGTGCCCGTGTCCGATGAATGGTCGATCATGGCGACAACGCCGACGCCCGGCGGATACATGATCCAGGCGATGTCCGGCGACAGCGCCGATGCGATTATCGAAGACGTGCGCAAGGCCCTGAACGCCGAAGGCTGGACCGAAGAAACTGTGGACAATCCCGTGCCGCAAATGCACCGCATCGGTTTCACCAAGGACGACAGGATGACCACGCTCAATCTGATCGCCAATGGCGAACAGATGTCGGTGCAGCTCCTGACCATGAAAAAGCCTGGCTGAACCAACCTGATGCAGCGGCGCGGTGATTCCGCAAGCCGTTGCTTTTTCGCGATGAAAGGAATCCGCGCCGGGCCGGATGGCGCTAGGCTGGCGCGGGTTTCTTTTGTTTCGCGCGGGGCGTCATGCGATTTTTCAAATTCATCACCGGTTATTGTTTTTTGATCGTGATCGCCGCGGCGCCGGCCGCCGCCGACACCTATAATTCAGCCGAGCGCACCAGCGCTTTTGACATACAATCAGATATTCTCGGCGAGACGCGTGAAATCTTCGTGCGCACGCCGCCGGTTTTCGATGAAAACGAGACCTATCCGGTCGTCTATGTGCCGGACGGCGAATGGAATTTCGAACTCGTCGCCAGCTATCTCGATTACATGATGGATAACGAGATTTATCCGAACGTGATCGTCACGGGCGCGCGCAATATCAATCGTAATCGCGATTTCATTCCCCGGCCCGATCCGAATTTCGAGGACACCGGCGGCGCGGACGCATTTCTCGAATTTGTAGAAGCGGAATGGATTGCCGCAGTGGAAGACGCCTATCCGGCGAGCGGCGAGCGCATTTTCATCGGCCATTCATTTGGCGGCGTCATCGCCCTGCATGCGCTTTTTTCAAAGCCGGATCTGTTTGACGCCTATATTGCGCTCAGCGCCAGCGCATGGATGTCGGACCGGGTCCTGTTCGAGGAGGCGGAAGCGTTTTTTGACGGCGACAAGGCCGCCGGCCAGTTCGTCTATATGGCGCCGGGAGAGGGCGACGGCGGTCCGACGACGCCGTCCGGCGCGGCGCTGGCGGAGATTTTCGCGGAAAGAGCGCCGGAAACGCTTGAATGGACATTCGATATTACACCGAAGACGGATCATTTTAAAAACTTCGTATCGGGCATGCACGATGCGTTCATGGCGCTGTTTCCCGCCTGGGGCTTTGTGGAAGAGATGACGGCGCGCGCCGAGCAAGACAGCGCCGCGGGCGTTGATGCATGGTTTGAAGAAAAAGAGGCGGCGCTTGGCTATCGCTTTCACCCGTCCTGGTTCGATTTCGGCGTCGCCGCCATCCGGCTTTCAGCCGCAGAGCACAACGCAGCCGCCGAAACGCTGATTGAGCGGCTGATCATGATTTACCCTGACAGTCCGCATATCGCCGCGTTCGCCGCACAGACTTTTGAAAACAACGGCGCATTTGATCGCGCTGTCAGCGAATATGCGCGCGCCATCGAAATTGCGGAAGACCGCGATCTCCATCCAAACGTTATTCATCTGGAGCGTCTCGGCAAAGGACTCGCTCGCGTGGAGGAAAAAGCGCGGGCGCAAGACTAGCTTCATGCACCGGGCGGGCGGTCCGCCACCAGCGGCACGAACATCACGCGCTCATATGTCTCGCGCGCGAAATCATCATCGCTATTGCGCTTGAGGCGCGTCAGAATCTGCGTTTCGCCGGCGCTTACGGGCATGACAAGCCTTCCGCCGATGGCGAGCTGGCGTCGCAAAGCGCCGGGAATGTCCTGTCCGCCCGCAGAAACAATGATAACGTTGAACGGTCCCGCGTCTTCCAGTCCGCGCGTCCCGTCGCCATGAACCACGCTGACATTGTCAACGCCAAGACGCGACAACGTTTGCTGTGCTGTGTGTGCGAGCCGCGCATTGCGTTCAATCGCAAATACGCGCGCGCATAAACGCGCAAGCACTGCCGCCGCATAACCTGAGCCTGCGCCCACCTCCAGGGCAATATCATCAGCACAAGGATCAGCGAGCGCAATCATGCGCGCGACAACAAATGGCTGCGATATTGTCTGATCCTCGCCGATTGGCAAAGCGGCGTCTTCATAGGCGCAGGCGCGCAGATCATCCGGCAGGAATTCCTCACGCGGCGTCGCCGCCATCGCCTCGACCACCCGGGGGTGATCAAGACGTTCGCCGATAAAGTCCGCCATCCGGCGGCGTTCGGCATATCCGGCGGTCATCGTTTTAATGCGCCGGTTCGGAAATTTCTCTCAGTGCTTCACCGGCGTGGCGCTGTTTTGCTTCCGTGGACAAATCGCCCAACGACACGATGCCAACCAGCCTTTTGTCGCGATTGACGACAGGCAAGCGGCGCACTTGCAATTCGCCCATATTGTCGGCGACAGCTTTCGTGTCTTCGTCGTCATAGCAATAATACATATTATCGCTCATCAGCTCGCCGGCCTTGACGCGGGTGACGTCGCGCCCTTTCGCAACGCCGCGGATGACGATATCGCGATCCGTGAGCATGCCCACAAGATGATCGTTTTTTGCAATCGGCACAGCGCCGAAATCTTCGCTGGCCATTAATTGCGCCGCTTGCGTCACCGCGTCGTCAGGTCCGCAATATTTACAGTCCTTGCTCATGACTTCGCTGATTTTCATGGTTTTCCTCCGTGTTTGTTGCGCGCCGGGCGACTTGCCTGGGCGCTTGATGAATATTTGAGGACATCAAAACAACACGGACCGCCCCGGCGTCGTTCCAAATTTCATAATTCGCGACGGCGTTAAAAAAGCCGCCTTTGCGGCGGCTTTTTTGGAAGACATGTTTGCGGGGGCGTGCCCGGCGCTAACTCGCGCCTGCATCGGCGATCCAGCCATTGCAGGTCGCGACGTCTTTCAGGCCGTGCTCGCCGAGGCAAAACGCTTCTTCATAAGGCGTGCGCGTTGCGGCGATGCACTGGTCCAGCGTCAGCTTCGCCATGGACAGACACCGCTCCGATTTCGTGTTCTGCGAATAGACTTCCACAAGGCGGGGGTTCAGCGCGTCGGTGGAATAGCGCGCCGCGAGATTCAGAATCCGGTCGATCACCGCTTCGGCGGTTTTCTCGGTGATGCGTCCCTGGCCGCCTTCGGCGCCCCAGTCGGCGGCCCATTCCGCCTTGGCGCTGGCGAGCGCCGGCGGCGCGACGCCTTCATCCACGGCGCGTTCGAAAATCGGCGTCGCCGGTTTGGCGCGGCTGCGGAAATAGGTCGCCGCTTCATCGAGACGCGATTGCGGCGGGGAAATCCGTTTTTTACCCCAGCTGGTTTTCTGCATGGCGTAGGCCTGCGTCTTGAACGCCTCGCCCAGTTCAGTGATGCGCGCGCCGTCCTGCACGGTCATGGCCACAATGGAATTCACCGCTTCCTGCGCGCCCGGCAAATTGCGCAGGAATGTCGGGTCGGCGGCGACATTCGCCATCAGCCCGTCGACCCCGCCGATGACGCCTTTGCGCCGGTTCGATTTTATCTTGATCTGTTCCTGAATGGCTTCTGCGAACGCCGGCGAATCAGCGGCGACAAGCGCCGCATAGGCGACCCAGCCATCCGACAGCGACTTGGTGTCGTGCGAGGAAAGGCGGCGATGCGCTTCGCGGGTGACTTCCTCATTGGTGAAAGGGATCGCTTCAAGCGCGGCGACGTCTTCGCGGAAACGGATATAGTTCGCCGCCGCCCGCTCAAGCGTGTTGTCTTTGGGCTGAGCCAGCGTATCAGCCGAAACGGCGGAGGCGGCGAGACCGGCGACAAGCGCGGTGATCGCCGCCGCAGGACGCAAACGGCGCCGGCTTTTCTTTGATTTCAGTGATTTGGACAATTGACGCGGCCCCTTTATCAAACGCGACTGAGACATTTTTACTCCCGGAAATGACGGCGCTAACAGCGTCCGCCACGATATCGCCTTACCCATTAACACAGCGCTCATCACCTTAACCAAATTATTATCAAATTCGACCGGTCCGGGCGCACTAAAGGCTGATTTTTTAACGCGGCGGACTTAAAAAACTTCAATCTTGAACCGCCGGAACCGCAGGGCCGCGGCGTATTCGGGCGCTTTTGACCTGAGAGGGGCGCGCCAACCGGCGGTTTATCTTTTATTAACGGGAATTAGCCCATGGTGAACGGGCGTTAACGAATTGATTCCCCGCGCCCCGATCCCGCGCCCCGATACCGCGCTCCGGGCGGCTCGCGGCGCAACATGTCAGGTTCGCCATGGTGAACGGCCTTTTTTCCTCTTTGAACCGCGCGGCCCGCGCAAGCAGCGCCGAATGGCGGTCCGGCGCCGGCGATCCGGTCCTGCGGCTTGCCTTTGACGGAGAAATTCTGGCCGCCAGCCCCGGCGCGAAGCAATTGATCGGCGGCGATGACCGGCTGATCGCCCGCTCGATTTTCGATTTCGCAGGCCGGGAAGATCGCGCGCTGTTAAAAGAAACTATGGCCAGAGCCGTGGCGGCCCCTGGCGGCGCGCCGGCGCAGCGGCTGAAATTCCGGCTGTTGCGGCCCGGCGCGGGACCGGTATTTGCTGAAATCGCCTTCGTCACCGACGGCAATGCGCTCAGCGCCCTGTTGCGCGACCGCGGTCCGGAGCTTGCGGCGCTGCGGGCGTCTCGCGCACGCTCCAACGCATCCGATACGCAGGACGCATCGCGCCCACAGCCCGCCGCCCCCGACGCGGACATGCTCGCCGATCTTGCGCATGAGCTGAAAACTCCGCTGAACGCCATCGTGCAATTCGCCGAGGCCATGCGCGCGGAAAGCTTCGGCCCCATCGGCCATGATAAATATAAAGAATACGCCGATCTCATCCACGCCACCGGCGGGCATGCGTCCGAGTTGATCGCGGCGATTCTCGACCGCGCAAAGCTTGACGCCGGCCGGTACGAATTGCGCCCGGCGCTTGCCGCGCCGGCGCCGCTCGCCCGGACCGCGGCGGAGATGGTGCGCGGCGATGCGGAGCGCGCCGGTCTCGATCTGCGCATCGAGATTGACGACGATTTGCCCGAAACCATGCTCGACGAAGGCGCGGTGCGGCGCATCCTCGTCAATCTGTTGAACAATGCGGTCAAATTCACTGCGAGCGGGGCTGTCGTTCTGCGGGTGGGCGAAAAGGACGGCCTGATTGAATTCGCCGTCGCCGACACCGGCGTCGGCATGAGCCAGACGGCGCTCGCCCGTCTCGGCGAGCGTTTCACGGATTTGCACAAGAACGGCGTACGCGGAACAAAGGGAACGGGCCTTGGTCTTTCCATGGCGCACACCCTGGCGCGGCTGCATGGCGGCGCATTAAAGCTTACTTCGTCGCCGGGCGAGGGAACGACGGCGCGCTTTGTCCTGCCGGTGCGGAAATCCCTGAAAGACATGACCAACGCCCGAATCGCCGAAAACCCCGGCGATATTCAAAGCCAGCTCGACCGGGTCGCGCAATTCCGCCGCGAACGGCTAGGGCGCCACGCGGCCTAGGCGCAAGGGGCGGCTTAACGCTCCGCCGGGGCGTTTGTCACGGCTTCCGGCTCGCTTGTCGCAGTCGCTTCGGTATTTTCCTCCGCATTCGGATTCATTTCAAAAACGCCCGGCGAAGTGCGCGGTACGGAGACAAAACTTTCCCGGTCTTCCTCGCTGACGGCGTCGCGCTGCGCCAGGCGGATCAGGCCGTAAATTGCAAACGCACAGTAAATGACCGATGTATAATAAAACAGCGCCTGCGGTCCCGCCGCCTGCATGATTGCGGGGCCGATGACGGGACCGATCACGGCGCCCGCCCCGTAGAGCAGTAACAGACCGGCGTTCAGCGAAACATATTCATCCGGTTCCGCCCGGTCATTGGCGTGCGCGATGGAAAGCCCGAATTGCGGCATGGCGAAAAAGCCGAATGCAGCGCCGCCGGCGATCAGCATAAAGACGGAAAGTCCGCCAGTCAGCGCCAGTATGGCGCTCGACACGGCGCAGGCCGCCGCAACGGCGATAATGATAACGCGCCGGTCCACCTGATCAGACAATAGGCCCAGCGGCCATTGCGAAACGGCGCCGGCGATAACCGCCGAACTCATGAACAGGGCGACGGTCGTGATGTCATAGCCGAGCCGCTGCACATAGACGGCGCCGATCGCCCAGAACGCGCCGTTCGCCGCGCCGACCGCGATACAGCCAACCGCCGCCAGCGGCGAGATGCGGAAAATTTTGCCGATATTCAGCGTGGCGTTGGAGATCGGGCGCGGCGCGGCGGCGCTGGTGGTCGCCACCGGCACCAGCGCCAGCGAAATCAGAATCGAAACCACCGCGAACAGCGCAAAGCCCGACGGATCGCCCACCGCCAGCAGCATCTGGCCGATGGTGGCGGCGCTG
This sequence comes from Hyphococcus sp., assembly GCF_965228385.1. Classification (GTDB taxonomy): domain Bacteria; phylum Pseudomonadota; class Alphaproteobacteria; order Caulobacterales; family Parvularculaceae; genus Hyphococcus. The sequence goes on from NZ_OZ245810.1 coordinate 3,712,924, forward strand.
AGATCCGTCATCCGGTAGACGGACAACACCCGGCCGCGGTTTTCATTGGTCGCCGTCTCGTTGATCCAGCTTTCCAGGATCATGTAAAGACCGGCGACGCAAAAGCCGGTGATGGCGCGCAGGATCACCCAGAAGACAGCGTCGATGGCGAGAATATGCGTCAGCGCCGACGCCGATGCGATGGACGCGAGCGCGGTAAAGGCGCGGATATGCCCGACGCGCTTAACCATTTGCGGCGCGTAGCGGCACCCGGCGATGAAGCCTGCAAAATAACCGGACATCAAAAGTCCGATCAGCGTCAGCGAAAAGCCTTCAATATCGCCCCGTACGGATAAAAGCGTCCCTTGCAGGCCGTTCCCGGCGATCAGGATAAAGGCCGCGACAAGCAGCGCCGACAGGGTGCGGATTGTTTTCGCCATTGAGGACCGTCTTGAAAAAAATATGCGCGCGGCCTGTCTAGGCGTATTCAGGGCGCCGCGAAAGCGCTGCAGCGTTGTTGTATGCGCTAATGCTGAAGATTACTTTTTTAATGCGGCGGCGAAGCTTTTCAGCGCTTTGATCCGCAGTCCAGTCCACGTCTGGTGCAGCATTTCACCATATTCGAGATCCGCCGCCGGCGGGGCGGGATCCGCCGCCTCCATTTTTTCCCGGGTTTCCTCAATGAAGCGGCGCCGCGCAGCGTCCGGCATGAGATCGGAAAAGAAAAGCCTCGTGCGCAATGGATCGAAACCGAGCCCCGCGGCGCGGGTCGAATCGGTGAGCCAGGCCCTCAGCGCCTCGCGCCCGGCGCGGGTGGTGGAAAATTCTCGCCGCGCCCGCCCGTCTGACTCATCGGCGCGCGATTCCACAAGCTTGCGCGCCTCGAGTCGTTTCATGAGGGGATAGACGGCGCCGGCGCTGCCGGACCAGAACTCCGACGGCGAGGTGCGAAACGCCTCTTTCACCGCATAGGACGTGCACGGCCCCCGCCGCGTGATGAAGGCGAGCGCGGCGCCTTCAAGTTCCGTCAGCGTTTTGCGGTCCGGATTTTTCGCCATGGGTAATGCGCCCGATTGTGCAGATATTACGAATTACACTATTTCGCTTTTTTCTCAATGGTGCAAGAAAAGTAGTGAGAAAAAACCTGTCGCCAGGTTGGAGTTCCACCATGCCCCTGCAATTCGACACTTCAGAACAGCTGCTTGACTTTGTGAGTGAAGAAGGCGTTGGACGAACGCATGCCCAGGGCTTTGATTGGTATTGGGATCAGTTTCAGCCTGCCCTTCAATATCGCTTGGTTGTATCGGAAGATGAAAAAAATTTGTTAGCCGACTGTTATTATGTGGCGGGGGATGTTCACGATTTTAATAATGCACCGCTTGCCGCCATTGAAGAGTACACAAAGTGTTTAAAGCTGGACCCCGAAAACGCTGCTGCTTTTCGTGAAATTGCGAGTATGCAATTAAATTTCGGCGATCTCGAAAGTGCAATCAAAAATTCAGATAGGGCTCTGGTAATAGACCCGAAGGATCGGCACGCTGCTGGAGACAATGAGTGGATTCGACAACTTATAACAGAAGCCGACTATGTCCCGTTGTATGAAAAAAATGACATCGAATGGGAAGTGTTTGAAGCTTTGGCCCGCAATGAAACAAACAAGGCAATTGTAATAGCGCAACGGCTGCGGGCTGATACGGAAAAACGAGCGCTCGCTTGTGCTCTAGGCGCGCAATCGCAGACTGACGACTATCTTAAAGCCTGGAAAGCAATCGTTAAAAACGCTGAAGTGATTTCATTTGAATATGCCGACTGGTTTTTTATGCCGCAGAAAATTTACGACTCTCCGGAAATCTGGCGAATGTTCCTCGAAAGCAATATTAGGTACGATGGGGTTTTCACATTCTATGAAAGCTGGAAGAAAAGCCAAGCGCTATCAGCGCTCACCACGTATGAAAGCATAAAGCTGAAAATAGAATATTATTTATATGAGACGGAAAATGACATTTCGGCGTTAAAAAAATTATCCGCTCGGTTTCCGGAGTGGTCGGAATTATCCGAAGCTATCGCCGAAATATCATGACCGAACCGCGCCTGAAAACCGAAATCCGCGTCTCGGCGCATCTGCGCCGTGCGCAAGGCGCTGGCGCCTTTGCAACCATCGTGCGCCGGGGCGATCCTGACGCCGGCGCCGTGGCGGTGAAGGTCTATATCGCGCGCGGCGACGCGCGGCTTTACACCCAGAGCCGCGACATGGACGGCAATGCGGTCTGGCGCGAGCCGTTTGAAAGCGATCAGCAGACGGAAGATATGGAAGAGAAGATCGACGCATGGCTGGCAAGGGAAACCGCGATCGATCCCGATCTGTGGATCGTCGAAATTGAGGATCGCGAGGGCCGGGCGTTTCTGGATTAGGGCCTGAGGCGGCGCGTGATTGGCGCCGCGCGCTTAACCGGCTTGCGCGGATACGCCTTCAACGCCGTGCAGGAGCGACGCGATTTTCGCCGCGTCCGCGGCGGCGCGCGCGCGCAACCGCCAGAACCGCATCAGTTTTTCCGCGATTTCAGGAGAAATTTTCTCATACATATCGAGCATGACCGGCGCGCGGGCGTTTCCGTTGTGCGGCGCGCTGGAAAGCGACGCCGCCAGTGCGGCGAAGGTCTCGCGCGACAGGGCGCTGGCGCGGCAGGCGACGGCCAGCGCTTCCAGGGTTGCGTCTTTAAACATGGTTTTGACAGCGCGCGTGTCGACGCCGGTGATATAGGCGAGCGCGAACAGGATGGAGGCGTTCTCGCGCGCCTCGATCAACGCCATGAGAAACGTCTGGTCGATCTGCGCCTGTGCGGCGCGTTCCTCGACAACGCGGCGCGCATCGCTGACTTCCGCGCTGTCTTCGTCGCCGGGCGTCAACAGGGCGTCGCGGATGGCGTCCATGGCGTCGCGGACAAGCGAGGGGTCGATGGCCTCGGCGCGCGCCAGAATTTCGCGGCGCAGCGGCGCTGCAATAAAAAAGAACATGCGGATCAGCAGATGCGGCGGCAGGTCGAATCGCTCGGTCAGCGGTTTTTGCAGCTCGGTCTTGCGCCGGGCGGCGGCGACGAGGCGGCTCATGGCGCCGGGCGTGATGGCGGCGGCCTGGTTCCTGACCAGCATGACCAGCGCGGGCGTCTCGCCATGAACGGCGAGCGCCTCGGCCACGTCCTCGGAAATCTGTTTGCGCTGGGCGATGGCGCAGCGGCGCTCTTCGCCGCCGGTCTTGATCACCTCGATGAGCGCCCGGTCGGTGAAGGCGGCGCCTGCGCGCAGGCTCGGCGCGGCGATGTGCAGGCCGCTTGCGGCGAGGGCCGCCAACAAGGCGCCCGGCGCCGCAGGCGAGGGGATCAACCTTTCCGCAATTTCACGTTGCGTCGCATCGTCGGCTTGCGCGTATAATGCGGCGAGAATGGCGCCGAATTCCTCGCGCGTTTTCGGCGTCAGCGCCTGCGGTTGCGCAAGATAAATATCCAGAAGATCGCGCAACAGCGACGCGCGCGCCGCCGCCGAGCCGCTGCGAACATTTTCTATTAACTGAACCAACCCGGACAGTTTCGCCGTCATGCAACGCCCTCCACAATTTGGTCAGACTGTGCAACAAAGGTAAAAAATCTGTCGCCGCATTGGCGCCAATCAAGCCTATCGCAAGAATAGCGGTGTATTTTTCGGCGATCATGCACAGGGAATAATTTTCATGAAATTTGCAGCAAAGTTGATTTTAATTGTCGCGGGTTTCACGGCGGTCAGCGCGTGTTCGACATTGTCCGATATGGACCCCTTTGACGGCGGCGCTCCCGATTACGCCGCCGGCGCGCCGGTCAATCTTGCGCTTTCCGGCGCGGACCGCGACGCCCTTGCGGCGGCGTTCACAGCGGCCATGGGATCGGGAGAAAGCCGGGCGTGGCGCGGCTCGCGGGCGACGGGCGTTGTCGAGCCCATGGGCTACGCGCTTGGAAATCTGAAAGGCGATCCCGCGGCGCGCATCGATGCTGCGCGCGGCGATTTCGATCTGGCGCACACGGTGGAAACCGAAATGGGCCTTTACGTGCTGACGCGCAATTCAAACATTCGGCTCGGGCCGGGCACGGATGCGCGCGCCGCCGAAGTCCTCTCGTCCGGCACCGGCGTCGATGTGGTCGGCCGCGTCAGCGACAAGAACTGGATGCTGGTGGCGGCGGATAATGTTATTCGCGGGTATGTTTTCGGCGATTTGCTGATCAAGGCGCCGGGCTCGGAACTGGAGCTTGCGGGCGGGCCCATGCGGCGGCCCGTTCTGTGCCGGAAATTCCGTCAGCGGATCAATATCTACTCGGAAAGAGCCGAATGGGAAGGCGCGGCGTGCAATGACGGCGACGGGTGGCGGATTGCCGCGCCGCCGGCGCCCGATGAAAATGCGCCCGAAGATCTGCTGGAGTTCTAGGTAATTGCGCGCGAGGATGAAGAAAACGGTCTGGATATTGTTTGCCTCCTGTTCGCGGCGGCATACGTCTATTCAGCGTCTATTCAGGCAATCCGGTCATTGAAAATATCGCGGATTACGGCTCCGCCGGGCTTGGCTCCACTGATCCGTGCAACGATCGCTTGATCTATTGCAGCTGCATGGGCATACCCTGAAACGTCTCGGACGCTTACACCAGCGCGATGCGGCCTTCGTTTAAATGCTGTATGAATGAATCCAGCGACAGGGTGAAGGCGCTGGCGCCTGAGCGCTTGCAAAAGCCGATGCAGTCGCTGCGGCGCTCAAGCCTGTATCGACCGGCTGGCGCCCGCTCGCAGGAATCGCCGCATTTGTAAAAAACGGTTTCTTTGACGATGACTTTTGCGTTGGGCGGCACGACAGAACGCCTTTCTGTTTTTGCTGTGTTGTTAACATAGCCAACAGATATGACCGCCAATGGTTCAAATAACGTCGAATTTCAGGCGAATTGCCGCGCGCCCATTAACTCGGCGTTAGAAACGGGAAAAGCGGCGGCGATTGCAACCGCCGCCGCTTTTTCAATTTTGTCGCCATATGCCGGCGTTACTGCGCACCCAGCGCCGGGGTCGATGCGACGCGCGTCGCCAGCGCGTCGGGCGTTGTTGTCGTGTATTGCGCGATCACCGCGCGCGCTTCTCCCGCCGCTTCGCTGCTTGTTTTTTCACCGTCTTTCACCGCGCCGGCGAGATCCAGCACTTTCATATAAAGATCTTCCGGTTCGCCCTGTATGGTCAGCCCGAATTCAGCGTTCTGGTTTTCAATACGGGTCCATTCATCGCGCACCGCGGCCCAGAAGTCTTGTGTCTCTGTCCAGTAATCATCACCGACCGCCACATCGAAATCGTCAAAATGCGTGTAGGTGTTGACGCCGATTTCGCGCGCCAGCGCGCGCGGAACGCCGTCCGTCAATACGAGTTTGGTGTTATCCTGTTCGTGCACCCACCCGTCCGGCGTGATGGTGTGGCGGTTGACGGCGTCCACGGCGTGATAGTCGTCGCGCGTTGTGGCGTCGCGGCGCGGCAGGGGGCGCCATTCCGCAGGCGGCGTCCATTCGGAAACGCCGTCCTGATGCGTCCAGCGCCCGAGCGCGCCATAGCGCGGCGCATCATCCACCTGGTAGACGACCTGGCTCCACTGGCCCCTGGCGTCTTCAGCGGCGACGGGGCGCTTCTCCCAGGTATTGCCGCCCACAAAGACGAGAACGCTTTCCGGCTCATAGGCCCAGTCCTGGCGCCAGTGCTTGACGGGAAACTTGTCTTCGCCGCCGACAACCAGAATATGCTGCAGACTGATGAAATCGCCCTCGTCGGCGATCACGCGGACAATTTCATGCCCGCCGGAAAGTTTCCTGTCCTTCAGCGCATAATCTTCATCGAATGACACGGTCTCGATGAAATCGAACGTGACCTTGTAATCGCCGGCCATGGCGAGGATTGCCTTGCGGTCGGATTCGAATTGCGCCGCCGTCTGGCGCGCGGCGTTTGCGGGCGCCGTTTGCGCCGCCGGCGCGGCGGCGCTCGTCTGGTTTGTCGGCGCTGTCGCGCACCCCGCCATGGCGAGGGCCGCAAGCGCGGTGAAAATCGTTGTTGTCTTCAGCATGGATATACCCCGTTGGTTGGTCGGTCTTGTCGCCGCCATGAAAGCCGGCGCCGGAAAGCGGCCCGGCCGCTTTCCTGATGTTCAAGGCGATGTCATTTTTTCAATACTGCGAATGATTCTAAGTTGCAATCGCGTATTTACGATGATAGGTAACAGCAATTGAGAATGATTTGCAATTACAAACAGGATCCAAGAGGGGCGCAGTGAAACAGTTTTTTTTGATGGGCGCAGGCGCGGCGGCGCTGTTGAACGCGGCGGCGGCGCAGCAACCCGGCGAGAATGATGGCGCGCCGGCCGGCGGCGAGCCTTACGACATCGCATTTGCGGACGAGGCGCAGCTCGACGGGATTACGGTTTACGCCACGCGCAATCCAATTCCCGCTTTCGATTATCCGGGGCAGGTCACCGTCATCGAGAAAGACGTGATCGATGATTTCAATCCGTCGACCATCTCCGACATCTTTGACGCTGTACCGGGCGCCAACTTTTCCAGTGGGCCGCGCCGCACCGGCGACACGCCAGACATTCGCGGCCTGTCGGGCGAGGGCGTTCTGGTGTTGTTTGACGGCGCGCGTCAGAGTTTCCTTTCCGGCCACGACGGCCGGTTTTTCATCGACCCTGACCTTGTGCGCGCGGTGGAAGTTGTGCGCGGACCGACATCGGCGCTTTACGGCTCCGGCGCGCTCGGCGGCGTCATCGCCTTGCGCACAATTACGGCGGACGACCTGCTCGAAGAGGGCGAGACTGCCGGCGTCAAGGCGTCCAGCGGATTTCAGAGCGTCAATGACGAGCTCCGGATTTCCGGAACCGGCGTCTGGCGCAGCAGCGATGAAAAACTCGATCTCGTTACGAACTTCACCTTGCGCGATTCCGGCGATATCGATCTTGGCAGCGGGCTCTCTCTCCCGGCGGATGATCAGATCCTTTCCACGCTGATCAAGGCGACGGCGCGCCCCAGCGACGATGTCACGTTTTCCGCGCAGTGGATGCGCTATGGCGGCGATTCCATCGATCCGAATAATCCGCAAGGGAATAATATTGGCGGGCCCGGCAATGGCGAAGTTCAGCGCGACATCGATTCTAACACGTTCCAGGGGACGTTGAACTTCAACCCCGCCTCCAGCACGCTGATCGACGCCAATCTCGTGGGCTATTTCACCCGCAATGTTGTTACTGAAGACGAACTGGACACGACCCGCATCGTCTCGCGCGAAGTGGAGACGCTCGGCGTCGCGCTCGATAACCGCTCCACATTTGCGCTTGGTCCCGCGTCGCTCACATTGACTTATGGCGGCGAGTATTACCGCGACGACCAGATCGGCCGCGATAACATGACGGCGGACGGCACGCGCGGCGGCGTTCCCGACGCCACAAGCCGGTTCTACGGCGCCTTCGCGCAAGGGGAGCTTGCGCTTGAAGGATCGTTCGGCGTCTTCACCCTTATCCCCGGCGTGCGCTGGGACCGGTTCGAAAATGACGCGCCGGGCGATCCCTCAACAAAAGACGACGCCGTTTCGCCGAAAATCGGCGCTTCGTGGAAGCCGGTTCCGGAACTGATCGTCTTCGGCAACTGGGCCGAAGCGTTTCGCGCGCCGTCCTTCAACGAGATCTACGCCGACAATGTGCATTTCCAGATTCCGAACCTTTCCGTACCGGGACCGTTCGGCCCCTTTGGGCCGCCGGCCTTTGTCACGAATTTCTTCGTACCGAACCCGGACCTCGTGCCGGAGCAATCCGAAACATGGGAAGTCGGCGCCGGCGTTGATTTCGAGAATATCTTTTTCAACGGCGACAGTTTCACCGCCAAGGGCTCCTATTACGAGTCCGACGTAACCAACCTCATCGACCTGGAAGTGAACATTCCCTTCACCTGTTTTTTGACGCCGGACATGCTGTTTCCGGGCGCGCCGCCTTGCGGCTCCGGCCAGGCGTTCGGCAATTTCTCGCGCAACGTCAATGTCACCAATGCGGCGCTCGACGGCGTGGAGCTTGAGGCGCAGTATGATTCGACATACTTCTATCTGCGCGGCAATTTCTCCACCATTGACGGCCGCGATACGGATATGGGCGATTTTGTCGGCGTGCTGACGCCGGACACTTATTTTGTCGACGGCGGGGTAAAATGGCCGGAGGCCGATCTGCGCCTCGGCGCGCGCGTGCTCGTCGCCGACGATTTCACCAAAGTCAACGATCCGGTCAACGCCCGAGAGGGCTATGCGGTGGGCGATATTTACGCCGTATGGGAGCCGTCAATTGCTGGGCTGAAAGGGCTGCGCGTCGATCTCGGCGTCGATAATGTGACGGACGCAGACTACGAGGTCGTCGCCGCGGGCGTCAGTCAGCCGGGCCGCAATTACAAGATCGCCGTGAGCTGGCGGCAGGGATTTTAAACCGCAAACTGGAGAAAAGCATGAACCGAACCCGCGGCGAAGACCGATCGCTTTATTCCTGGTTGACCCTGCAGGAAAAAATCATCCGTATGTGGATTGAAGAAACGCTCGCCGCCGCGCCGCGCGAAACCGATTTCATCGCAAAACTGGAAGCGCATCATCGCTGGCTCGCCGAGCAGATAGACGCGCTTTCCACCAGGAAAGCCGCCTGAATGACAAGCAGCAATAAAAACCCGGCGTCCTTGCTGGCCGCCGCCTCGGGCGCAGCCCTCACCATCTGGCTCTATCTGAACGGCGAAGCGATCGGCGCCGCGATTGCGGGCGAGGCGGGGCGCGAAGCGATCATCGCCGCCATCTGGTCTCACGTGGGCTGGGGCGTTGTGACGGCGCCGCTCATCATGGGGTATCTCGTCCTGCGATGGCGCGCGGCGCGCGCGGCGTATGCGCAACGCGGCGCACTCGAACGCTTCGGTAAATTCGTCCTTTGGGCGCTCGCCGCCGTCATTATCTTTCTGATCGTCACGGGTCCCATTGTCGTGTGGACATACGGCTCGGACCTTAAGGTTTTCGACCTGTTCGTCATCCCGACGCCCACGGGAAAAGTCCCGGTCATTCACGATCCCTTAGAGCTTGCGCATGTCTGGGCGGCGAAGGCCGCGCCCTGGCTGGCGGGGCTGGACGCGGCGCTCTGCGGCGCGGCGTTGTTGCGCGCGCGGCGTGAGGCCGCTGCAGACTGAGAAACTGACATACGCCTCTGCAAACAAACCCCGGCCCTCAGCGCGGTGAAACGAAGGATATACGCGACGAATTGTTTGGACCCGCCTGCGCCGCACGATAAGGTTTCGCCACGGTCGACGGGAGCGTTACATGTTTCGGTTTATTTCTTTGCGTATTGTTATTGCAATCGCTGTCCTGTCCGCGGGGCCGGCTGGAGCAGCGCCTGAATTCTCCGCCGAAGATTACCGCGCCGATATTCAGTTCCTCCGCGAAAATTTAAAACAGCGTCACGTGGCGCCGTTTGATAATCTGAGCGAAGCCGAATTCGATACTGAGCTCGATGCGCTCGCTGCGCGCGCCGGCGACATTACATTCAATGAATTCATCGTCGCGCTGGCGCGCATCGGCGCCGGTCTGAAAGAGGGCCACACCGGGCACATGCCGGCTTTTGACGGCCAGCTCGATTTGCCGATCCTGCCCGTCGAACTTTTTCCGGTCAGTGACGGCATGGCCTTGATCGCTGCGCATCCGGATTATGAAGTTATTCTCGGCGCCGAAGTCATGGAGATCGGCGGCGTCGCCATGGAGGAAATCGCCGCCGCCATGGCGCCGCTTTATTCGCGCGATACGGACGCCGCCTTGCCCAAGGGCGTCGCGGCGCTGGCCCGCGCGCCCGCGCTGTTGGAAGGGGCCGGCGTTGTCGACAGCGCGCAGGACGCGCATGTCATCACTATACGGAAAAATGGCCGACGCACGCGCGTGCAGCTTCAGCCAATGTCAAAATTCGAGACTATGGGCCGCGTCGCAGACACCAGATTTGTCGTGGCCGGCGGTGATCCGGCGCCGCGCTGGCTGCGCGATCGCAACAATCCGTGGCTGCGCGACCGTCTCGACAATGGGCGCGCGATGTATTTTCAGTTTAACAGCGCTGACACGGGCAGGGATGACGAGCGCAATGCTGAAGATTTCCGCAATTTCATCGATGAGATGGTTACGGAAATCGAAAACGATCCGTCGATCGAGCGCATGATTGTCGATATGCGCTGGAACGCAGGCGGCAGTTACAACAACACGAAGCAGGTCTTGCCCGCCCTGATTGCAACGGGCCGGTTCGGCGAACGCGGGGATCTTTATATTCTGACCAGCCCCATGACCTTCTCTGCGGCATCACTGCATACGGAAGCTTTCGAAAACTGGATGGCGCCGATAATCGTCGGGATGGCCGGCGCGGGACGGCCCGCTCATTTTGCAGAGCTCGGCCGGTTTCGCCTGCCGCGCACGCAGCTTGAGTTTCGCTTTTCTATCGCCGCCACGACGGACTCGCGCGAGCACCGTCCCGCCTTCGCCCCGCATCTGGCGGTGTGGCCGAGCGCGGCGGATATCCGCGCCGGGCGCGACCCGGTGCTGGACGCCGCCATACAATATGATCCGGAAACGGATGATTTACGCGCTGTCTTGAAAGGCGCCCTTCGCGAGGGCGGGGCGGCGGCGCTGCGTGAGACCTATCTTGATATCAAGTCAAACGAAGCCGGCCGGTATATTTTCGAAGAGGCGATCCTGAGCGATATCGGCGAGGATTTGTTTTTGAATGACAAGAATTACGAACAGGCGCTCGCCGTATTTCAGCTGAATGCGGAACACTATCCGTGGTCGCCCGAAGTCTACAATAATCTGGCGCACGCCTATCGCGCGCTTGAGGAGAAACAGGCGGCGATAGAGAATTTCGAAAAAGCGATGGCGATCGACGTGCGCTACGGCTACGCCCTGCCGATGGTGCGCACAATGCGCGAAGAAATCGCCGAAGGGGATTAAAAACCTACCGCCTGATGCGCCGGCCCCGGCGTTCGTCGCCGTCGCGGCGCACGCGCGAAAAGCCGCGCGCCACCTGGTCGTAAAAATTGAGCAGCACCGGTTCGGACGCATAAGTCGCCGCCGGATAAGCGCCGTCCATTTCCGCGATCTGCAGGCCCTGATGCGCCGACAGCATGAATTCTTTCCAGATCGCCGCGGGAATGGAGCCGCCGGTCACCTTTTCCATGGGCGTGTAGGCGTCGTTGCCGACCCAGACCCCGGCCACAAGCTGCGGCGTGTAACCGACAAACCACGCATCGCGCCAGTCATTGGTGGTGCCGGTCTTGCCGGCGGACTGACGCCGGCCGAGATAGGCGCGCCGGCCCGTGCCGGACAGCATCACCTGATAGAGAAGGTGGTTCATTTTCTTGGCCACGTCCTCGCTCATCACCCGGCCCGGCGCGCGGTCTTCATGCTGAAATAAAATCTCGCCGTCGCGGGTTTCGATCTTTTCGATGGCGTAAGGTTCGGGCGCGAGACCTTCATTGGCGAACGGAATATAGGCGCCGGTCAACTCTTCCAGCGTGACGTCCACGGCGCCGAGCGCGATCGAGCGGTGCGGCTGGATGTCCGAATGAATGCCAAGCCGTTGCGCCGCTTCGGCCACCTTGCCGCGCCCGACGCGTTCGGTCACCTGCACGGCGACCGTGTTGATGGATTTCGCCAGCGCTTCTGAAAGCCGCACCGGGCCGGCGAACCCTTCGGTGTAATTGGTCGGCTTCCACCCGGCGATGTCGATGGGCTGATCCACAAATCGCGAATTCGGCGTAAAGCCCGCTTCCATGGCGGCGACGTATACGAACGGTTTGAAGGCGGAGCCCGGCTGGCGTTTTGATTGCGCGGCGCGGTTGAACTGGCTTTCCTTATAGCTTCTGCCGCCCACCATGGCGCGCATGGCGCCGTTGGCGTCATAGGCGACGAGCGCCGCCTGATCCGCGCCCTTGATGCGCGCATCGACGTCGAGCGCGGCCTTCACCGCGGCTTCCGCGTCGCGCTGCAGCTTCTGGTCCACCGTCGTCGTGACAATAAGATCGCCGGGTACGTTCGGCGCCATGGCTTTGGCTTTCGCCGCCGCATAGTCGAAGAAGTAACCGAGGTCGCTGTCCACATTCTGGTTCATGATAACCGGCGGCTGCAGCCGCGCCTCGCGCGCCTCGAACGGTTCGACGGCGCCGATCTCCAGCAGATTGTCGAGAACGGCGTTGGCCCGGCGCTGCGCGCCTTGCGGGTTTTGCGTCGGCGCATAGGTGGAGGGCGCTTTCGGCAGCCCCGCCAGCATCGCCGCTTCGGCGAGCGTCACGTCGCGCGCCGATTTGCCGAAATAGGTCTGCGCCGCTGATTCAACGCCGTAGGCGCCGGCGCCGAAATAAATCCGGTTGAGATAAAGCGACAGAATTTCGTCTTTCGTGTAATGGCCTTCCAGCCAAAGGGCGAGCAGCGCCTCGCGCGCCTTGCGCTCATAGGTCTGCTCCGGCGACAGGAAAAGGTTCTTCGCCAGCTGCTGAGTGATGGTCGAGCCGCCCTCGGAGATGCCGCCAAGCTTGGCGTTGGTCATGACGGCGCGCAGCGTGCCGCGCAGATCGACGCCGAAATGATCGAAGAACCGCCGGTCCTCCGTAGACAGAATGGCCTTGATGAGATGGTCTGGCAATTCGCCGGGATCCACATGCTCGCCATATTTGGCGCCGCGCGCGGCGATTTCCGCGCCATTGCGGTCAAGCACGATGATCGCAGCCTGCCGGTTGACGTTCCACAGATCGGCGTCCGCCGGAACGCGCGGGGCCATATAAATAAATGCAAAGCCGAGCGCGGCGGCGCCGCCGACAAGCCCGGCGGAGACGAGAGCCAGCGCGATCGAGCCGTATAGTCTGCGCCATGCGAAACCATCGCCGGGCCGTTTCGGGTATTTCGTTTCCTCGGCGTAGGGGTCGCGTGCTTTCTTTTTGCGTTTTTTGATAAAGCCGCTGATATCATCGCGCACCGCGCCCGCGCCGCGCTTTAAATCTTTCCAGACGCCGAGCGCCACAGCGCGCAGCCCGCTTGGGTCGAAGGCCGGTTTGTCATCCCTGTTCTTGTTTTCGTCGCCCATAGTCACTCAACTTGCAGATACTGCGCAGATATTGCGCCGCCTTATAGGCCGCACCGGCCCGGCGCGCCATAGTGCCCCTCGTCGCCCGCAAAAATGGCGTCAACGCGGCGAGAGGGCGGGGCTTCAATGACAATAGGGTAAGGTGAAAAACCGGACGCCCGCGTAAATTTCAGCGCCCCTTGTTGCCTCATGACGCTATTCGGGCCAACAATAGCATGGTTAACGGGGTGCGGTGAGCAGCGCCGGGGGACGGCGCCGGGCCCGCAAGACATACGAGGGGTCGGGGGAGATGGAGCAACTATCTGCGTTTTTTGCCGAATTGCTGGACTGGGCGCGCGAGGGGTACGAGCAAATCAACGCTCTGCAGGGGCTCATCATCGCCTTATACGCCACATCGAAAATGGCTTACTGGAGCCGCGTTTTCGTGGTCGCTGTCAGCGCCAGCATCGTGCACGCCATCGCCGATTTTCTCCTGCCGGCGATCGTCAACGATACGGCGCCGAACCTGCCGCCGATCCTCGAGGGCGATTACTGGAAATATCTCGCCGTGCTTTATCTCGGCTATGTGGTGCTGATCACGCTGTTTTATACGGTCAGGCGCACACTGATGAAATAGGCGCGGAGGGCGCGCGATGGGCGCGTGGGTGGCGCGCCGCAAAGCAGACGTAAAAAAGCGCGTTGCGCACAATGCGCGCATGGTAAAAAGTTCAAGCGTGGGGTGTTGAATGCTGGAAATTGTAAAAATTATTCGCCGGACGATAGAGGGCTCGCTCCTCGCCATGGCGATTATCGCCGTGGCGGCGTTTTTGGGAACGTCGGAAACCATAAACATCCTGCTCGCCGAGCGTAGCATCCCCTCCATCCTGTTTTTGCTGATGATCGCCATCGTACTGGCGGACATCATCGCCAAGATCATCACCATCCTGAATACGACATTCCCGGACCTCGTACCCGACGTGAATGAAGCTGACCGGAAAAAGGCCCGGCTGATCGGCCGCCTGCGCCCGGGGCAGACCATGGCGCTCATGTCCGGCGCCTATACCGCGCGCGTGTTTTTGTTCATCGCGATTTTCGCGGCGCTGGGGGCGAGCTATGCGGCGGCGCCGCAAGCCGCCCAGGAAAATCTGTTCGGCGATTTCACCGCCATTGAAGCGATAGAAGCCTTTATCCGTCAGGGCGTCGCCGGGTCTATCGGGTATTTTCTGTTTTTTCTGGGGCCGGACAATCTGAAACCGATCACCGGCGCCATCATGACCGAAGACCTCGTCTCAGCGTCAACGGACGGCGATGTTTTCCTCGCAGGCGTCAGGCTTTACGGCTTCGCGTTTGTGCTGGCAGTTCTGCGCACGCTCTTCACGCCGGTGACTTATTTGCGCGCCCGCCTGCGCTCGCGCAAGATTTCCGATGAAGCTGCGGCGGCGTAAAGACCGTTAAACTGGTCAGGACCGGGAAGAATCATTCGTTCTCGCCCAATGTTTCCAGCCTCGATCTTGTTTGCACTGCGGACGCCGCATAGGCCTCGCGCAACGTTTCCGCATGAGCGCGCTGTTCATCGAGTATGTCGTAAAGAAACGCGGACAGATTCCGTATGCGCTTCTCGTCCATGAGCGCCGGATAATCTGTCGCATCGTCACGGCGCGGCTTTGCGCCCGCCGCTTCAAAGTCGACCATATTGGCGATATGATAATCAGTGAGCAGAAATTCATCGACCCAGCGATGCTGAAACCGCGCCATGTCCGCTTCATATTCGCGGATCGCCGCAATCTGAACGCTCTGATCCACCAGGGATTGCTGCAGCGTCAAATCCTGCAGGACGCCGATGCGCCCGGCGTTCTCCAGCGCCTGATAGGTGTTGCGCTGAACATTGAGAAATTGAAGTTCATAAAGGCCGACGCGCACCAGATCGTCAAAGGCGCGGCGCGCAATTGCGTCTTTGCCGGCGTTGGCGAGGATGGCGAGCGCCTGCTGGCGATCGCCGATATGCGCGACGTGCTCATTGAGCAGCCTGGTCGATACCGCGATATCTGTTTGCAGCGACTTCAGATAGGTCGCTTCGCTTGCGCGCTCGCGCCGCGCGTCGTTCCAGTTCGCCACCTGAATACCGATGAACACGCCGACGACGACGATGATAAAATCGAGCGCGACCGCCGTCCAGTTCTGCGCTTTGACGTGTTCGGTAATGCGGCGGAGGAGCATTATTCGGTTTCCTTTGCGCTGAACGCGCCAAGCACCCGTTCAAGCAAGACAATGTTGCCCCTGTTGTTGATCTGCACAGAGGCGACCATGGAATATTGATGCCTGAGGCTTTCGCGGATCATCGTTGAAGACCGCAGCGACTGCGCCGCGTTATTGATCATAGACGCGTCGATATTGAGCACGCATTCAGACATAAAATCTCTCGCGACGTTAAGGTCGTCCAGAACGTCGCTGCATCCCTCTCTGATGGCGAGCTGGAGGGGCAGGGGAATAAGCGACCGCACAGCCAGCCTGTAGGGCGAGTCGATCAGTCGTGTGTTCACGTCATCATTCGAATCCTGAAACTTGTAATATTCTGAAAGCCCGCTTTCGATGGCGACGCCGGGCAGGAGGCCGATATGTCCTGATGAGACAATTTCGTCCCATGTGGCGCTGTTTGGCGGATTATTGTTGAACTCGCTCGCGCGATAGGCCGCGACGACGAGCATCTTCGCGTCAGCTTCGGGACTGGACAGAAAGCGATCCGTTTCAACCACGCTGTCGAGTACATGAGCATAGTACCCGAAAAGTGACCGCGCGTCTGCGAGATCTTGTTCAAGGTCAACGATAAGACGGGTAGTGTAAACGTTGCCAAGCCGTTGCTCCGCACGCTCATCATTCCAGTTTGCGACCTGAATACCGATAAAAACGCCGACAACGACAATGACGAAATCGAGCGCGACCGCGGTCCAGTTCTGGGCCTTGACGTGCTCGGTGATGCGGCGGAGGAGCATCGTCGCGCTAGTTCTTGATCTCGACCCGGATCAACCTGATCGGGACGTCATCGCTGAGGTTGACGACAGAGTGCGGCGCTTCGGGTTCTTTCCACATGGTAAGGGGGAAAGTCAGCGGCGTATCCAGTTCGCGCGTGTCGAAAATCGTATTGCCGTCAGCATCGTTATCGGTGAAGTGACCGGCCTCCTGAATGTAAAGAACGCTGGGCCAGCGATGCGAATGCAAGGGCTCGACTTCTTCCGGCGTTACGGTGACTTCCAGCACCCGGACGGCGTCGTTTTCCAGCAGAATTTTATGATTGTCCGGCGCGGCGGCGACCGCATCGAGTTCGGCGGGCCAGTCAGCGGGATTACCGGTTGCGTAGCCGAGGACATTTTCGTCTTCCGCCGGCGCAGCCTGTTCCTCAGCATTGGAGCAGGAAACAACAGAGAAGGCGGCCAGAATGCACAAAGCGGATTTGAGATCGATCAGGCGATTCATAATTGTTTCTCTTTCAAAGTTATTTGTATGGATGAGTGTAACGGCGCCCGCGAGTGCGGTTCGGTTCCAGGATGTGTCCGTGTTCGGCGAATGCGGCGCAGGAGCATCAGCGTTTCTCCAGGGCTTGATCGATTGCGTTCATCGCCGTTTCCGCGTGCCCGAGCATGTCGGGATAGAATTGAAGCGCATATTCATTCTGTCCTGCCCAGAAACGCAGCATGCCGGCGATCTCCGCATCGTCGCGCATGCGGCGTAAGGTCGGCGAAATGTCCAGCGCTTGGAGGTCTTCTGCGCAGTCGGTTGTGAGTTCCTCAAACGTGCCGCTCGTGATGCGATAACATCGTTTCCACAATATCGCTGATTCCTGGGGGGAAAAGGCGCTGCGCACGCGCTCGCGATATTCCGGCGGCGTAGCGTTGACCACATCCCAGCCGTCGATGAAGTTGTAAAAAGCATCAACCTTGGATCGCACATCTTCATCTGACGGCAGCCCGAGCCGGCTCATTTCCTGATATTTCGATGTGGCGTATCCTGTGCCCCACACTTGCGACGCATGGAAGGCGTTAATCAGCGCTAACGCGCAGGCGTCGGTGCAATCCTGCTCGCGCTCGATAAAGGACAGGGTTTTCAAACTGCTTTCGACCACGCGTTTCACAAACCGCGCCTGATAGTCGATCATCGCGGTGTTGGACCTGATTTCATCGCGCAGTTGTGCGAGATACGCGTTTTCCTGCGCCCTGAAGGCTCTTGCCTCATTCCAGTTGGCGACTTGAATACCGATGAAGACGCCGACGACGACGATGACAAAGTCGAGCGCGACCGCCGTCCAGTTCTGCGCTTTGACGTGCTCTGAGATGCGGCGGAGGAGCATCAGCGTTTCTCCAGTTCTGCGTTGATCAGGTCAAGGACGTCCTGCGCCTGTGGTTCGACCTCGTCATACAACTCGATAGACCTGTCCTTTAACCAGTAGTGAAACGAAGCATGCCGGCGGAGAAGCTCCCGGTTATCGCGGATATCTTCGGCGAGGCTTTCCTGCGTTCTATCTTCGAACAATTTCTGCGTTCGCACATCGTAACGAAAGGCATCGAAACCATAATAAATTCGGTCTTCGCCCTGTTGCACCCACGATATGTTGCTTTCGATGATGTATAGCGCCGAGTCATAGCGCGCGTGCAGCTTTATGAGGCCAGTGCGGATCGCTTCATCTGCGATGATGTCGAAGTTTCCGGTAGTGATGAGGTCATCAAAGGTTGTTCGATTGGGCCTGAAATTCGCAAAGAACGCGCCCGTTGTGAGATAGCCATTCGTCGCCGCGACGAGGTCTTCGCCCGACACCCCGCTGCTATATAACTGGGTCGTAAAATCCTCGATCGCCTGGATAGAACTTTTAGCGAATGCGCGTTCTTCGCGAATATGTGCGATCGTCAATTCAATCTCATCTGCGAAGCGATCAAGATATTGCGTTTCACTGAGCCGTCCCTGGCGCACATCGTTCCAGTTCGAGACCTGTATGCCGATGAAGACGCCGACGACGACAATGACGAAGTCGAGCGCGACGGCGGTCCAGTTCTGCGCTTTGACGTGTTGGGTGATGCGGCGTAGGAGCATTGTTATTCGATCTCCGCTTTTACCAGCGCCGCAAGCGCTTCGGCCCGGGCGGCCATGTCGCGTGAGTCGTCTCGCAAGCGCTGCTGCACGGCGCCCATGGAGCGCAGGGAATCGACGATTTCGGGACGGCTGCGCGCTTCTTCCAGGAATGCGGCGCGGTCGAACGCCGGCGGCGGCGGCAACGCTTCGGGCGCCAGCGCCGCATGCGCGCGCGCCCAGGCGAATTGTTCGCGCGTCAGCAATCCGCGGATCGCCGCGCGATAGGCGAACTGTTCCTCGCGCATAAGGCTGTCCCATTGGCGCCCGGCGGAAAGCCGTCCGTAATATTCGCCAAACGCCCGCTTCAGCTCGACTCTTTCTAGAAGGCCGAGGGCGCCGGTGCTGATCATTTCATTATAGGTCGTCGGGTTGCCTTGCGGCAGATAGGCGTAGCCTGCAGACGGCACAATTCTCATCAGTTCGCCGTCGCTGATTTTCTCAGCGCCGACGGCGCCTTCAAGAACCGCGAGCAAATCTTCCGCCGCTTCGTCGATCATATTGGCTGACGCGACGCCGCGCGCGCCCGTTGCGCGGTCGCTTTCAAGGTCGATCAGCAGTTGTTCGAGATAGACTTGTTCCCGTTCGCGCAGGGCGCGCGCGTCGTTCCAGTTCGAGACCTGAATACCGATGAACACGCCAACGACGACAATGACGAAGTCGAGGAAAACCGCGAACCAGTTCTGCGCCTTTACGTGCTCTGTGATACGGCGCAGGAGCATCACTCTTCTCCTTCTTCGCCGGCGTCATGCGTCATCCCAAGAGCTTGGTCAATCGAACGGTGAAGCGCATCATAAGAGGGAGTGAGCTCAATAAAACTGGCGAGATAATAGACATTGTAATTGTCGACATTGGCGCCGAACCCGTTGAGAAACTTTTGATTGGCGCGCATCGCCTCGCCGTCGCAGGACGCGACGGGGACAAAACCGTCGATGTCGTCGGGAGCATCAGTTGGCTCGATGCCGACGCGCATCAAATCCGGGAATTCGAAAGGCAGATCGAGGGCGCTGTTCGAAATGACGTCAACGACGCTCCTTATTTCATCGCGCAGGCGCATCAAAGCGCCCGCAGACTGGCGGACGTCCGGATCGGAGATCCGCCCAAATCTTCCCGTGGCGATCAATTCATCAAGCACGGGGATGGCGCCCGTCGCGAAGGGCAGGTAATTCGAATGGGCGAGAGCGGTGCATTCTACTTGCGTCACCGGACGCGGCGGGACGACGCCCAGCAACATCTTGCGCAATTCATACATTCTGTACATCTGAGTCTCGGTCGCCGCCTCGTGCAGCTTACGGTCTTCGATCGCCGCGACCGTCTCGTCATGAAAGCGTTCCAGGATAGCGGCTTCATCCTGCCGCTCGGCGCGCGCGTCGTTCCAGTTGGCGACCTGAATACCGATGAAGACGCCGACGACGACAATGACAAAGTCGAGCGCGACGGCGGTCCAGTTCTGGGCTTTGACGTGTTCGGTGATGCGGCGGAGGAGCATGTCAGCGTTCACTCTCTGTCAATCTTGACGAGCGCGTCGCCGAGCCCGCTGATATAGACCGGCCCGCCCTCCGGCGAGAGGATGACGCCGGTCAACAGGCCGGGCATGGGACCAAATGCGCCGGGGCCCACAAGATCGAGAACGCCTTCGCCTTTTTCTCGCCGCCGCTCCATTTCCGCCACGAGTTTGCGGCTCGCTGCCGGCGTCGGCTCGAAGAAGGTGCGCATGGCGGTCGTTTCCGGATTGACGATGAAGACGGCGTTGGCCAGCGGGGATGCGATCCAGAGATCGCCGTTTTCGTCGAGTTCGATATTGTCGGGCGTCGTCACGTCAATCAGCGTACGGCGATTGCTGAGGGCGCCGGTTTGAGCGTCCACATCGAAGCTGAGGACGCGGTTCGCCATAAGCTCCGCCACATAAAGGCGGTTGCGATCGGCGTCGAACGCAATCCCGTTGGCGAAAGCGAGATCGCCGACAACGCGTTCGGCCGCCGGCTCGCCCCCGTGCATGTCATCCGGCGCGATGCGATAGACGGCGCCGTCCGTTAACGGACGGTCGGCGGCGGCGAACATGCGCGCTTCGGACCCTTCGCCCGCGGCGTTTTCGGTCGATTGCGTAAACCAGACGGCGCCGGAGGGATCACGGACGAGGTTATTGACGCCGAAGGGATGATCGTAAATGCGTGTAACGGTTTCCGTCGAAACGTCCGCCCGGTAAATGTGCCCGGAGGTGATGTCCGCGATGAGCACGTGGCGCCCGTCCGGTTCCCAGGAAACGCCGTTAGGGCTGTTCCAGTCAGGCGCAGGCTTCGTTTTGAAGCCGGCGGCGGCGAAATCGCCGAAGGCGCGCTTCGTTCCGTCCGGCGCCAGCACCACGAGCCCATGATCCCAGTCGCCCACAAGCACGCGCCCGCCGGAAAGGACGACGCCGTCCTCGGCGTGAGTCAGCGACCGGTCAGCGGGAAAAAGCGCGCCGTCCTCAAATGCGTAAGGAGAATTGCGCGCCGACGCGCCGTCTTCATTGGCGCAACTAGCGACAACGCAGCCCATGAGTGCGGCGCAGACGATTTTGAACATCACGTTCTCCCGAATCTAAAGCTGTGCGGAACTTTCCGATAGCGCAAACGACAGTAAGGAAACCGAAACGCCACCGCTGTCCAGTTCTGCGCTTTGACGTGTTCGGTGATGCGGCGCGGGATCATGGCGCGAGTCCGATTTCCTCGGCGATGGCCGTGTTTGCGGCTTCAGCGTAGCGGATCATGTCCGGATAGCCGGTCAGAGCGAAGATGTTCTGGCCCAGCCAGAATTGTAGCTCCCGCGCCAATGCCGGATCGGCGCGAATGTCCTGCAACATGGCTTTTACGTCCAGCGCCTTAAGGTCGTCGATACAGTCGCGGGTCAGTTCTTCAATGACAGAGCCGGGCAAACGCATGCAGCCGGTCCATAAATGTTCGGCGGCCTCCGGCGTGAAATAGCTCCGTATGCGCTCTCTGTAGGGCGGCGCCGCGCCGTTCACAGTGTCCCATCCGTTTAAATAGGAATAAAACTCCTGCACTTTCGTCGAAACGACTGGACTCGACGGAAAGCCAATGCGCTTAGCTTCCTGATATTTGGTATAATCGTAAGGCGTGCCCCAGACCTGTGAGGCATGAAAGAAATCAACGAGAAGCGCCTCACACTGGCTGACGCAATCATCGCCGCCATTTAGAAAAGCGAGACCGCGCCGCCCGCTGGCGACGACCTCGTTTACATAGCGCGATTGAAACTCAAGAACGCGAACGCTCTCGGCGATTTCATTGCGAAGCTGAACAAGAAACTCTCGTTCAGTATGGCGCTGCAAGCGCGCATCATTCCAGTTCGCCACCTGAATACCGATGAAAACGCCGACGACGACAATGACGAAGTCGAGGAAGACGGCGAACCAGTTCTGCGCCTTGACGTGTTCGGTGACGCGGCGGAGAAGCATCGCTAATCTCTTTCTTCTAGATGGTCGCGGACCTGGCGGGCCAGTTCCAGTTGGCGGCGCAAGAGCTGATTTTCATTGACGGAAATCCCCGCAATGATTCCGATTGCCGGCGGAATGCGCGGGTCCGACAGAAAGCCCGCCTCATCGAAACCGACGACCTGCATCGATATTTCTTCAGTGTCGGTATTAAATTCGCCTTCGAAATAGCTGAAGACCGTGCGCTGCTCGTCAACGACATTCTGGCGCAGGACGCGCCAGCTTTCGCGATTGCTGGAAACGGCGAGGTCATATTCGAACAGCGCATCGCGCAGCGCTTCAGCGCGGATGATGCTGAGATTGCCGGTCGACACCATTTCCACAAAGGTCGCGGACGGCCCGGCGGGCGCGGCGCTCGCGCCAATCCGGCCAATGGCGGCGGCGGCGTCCTGTTTCATCGGTTCGCTGACGCCCGCCCCGGAAGCTTCGATATAATCCAGCAAAACCTGTCCCGCCTCGACGCTGGCGCGTGACGCCGTCAGCCCAGTCTCAAGATTCTCCGTAATAAGAGCGAAATCCTGCGCCAGCCGTTGCAGATACACCGCCTCCTGCGTGCGCTGTTCACGCGCCGCATTCCAGTTCGCCACCTGAATACCGATGAAGACGCCCACAACGACAATGACGAAATCGAGCGCCACCGCTGTCCAGTTCTGCGTTTTGACGTGCTCTGTGATGCGGCGGAGGAGCATCAGTCAGACTCCGTTATGTCGTGTTGCAGATCCAATTGTTCGTCGACGGCCGCATGAAGGTTGGCAAGGCCGGCCGAGACGGGCTCGACTGCGCCCAGGACATAAGCCTGGTACCTGTCCTGATTATCCGCTGCGTCGTTCAAAAAAGCGACGCTCGCCCTCATGGCCGTCGTCCGGCAATCATAGACTGTTTTCGTCCGTCCGGGGTTATCCGTACGCGGCTCGACCGATACGACGATGAGATCCGGATATTTTCTCGGTATCGGCAGCACACCGCTATTGGTCGCGCTGATCAGGTCTTCAGCGCGTTCTGCGCTTTGCGCGAACCGAAGCGCCGCCTCACGGACGGCCGCCGACGACAGCGTATCCAGTCGCCCGGTGGAAAACAGTTCGGTCAGCGTCGGCAATTCCGCGGTGGCGTTGGAATAGATATGCGACTCGGCCACCGCGACGCATTCGCCGATCGTCAACGCGCGCGTTTCGCCTTTTTCGAAGAACGTCGCCATGGCGCTGTAAAGCGCGGCGTTGTTGGCGCGGCGCTGCTCGAGGTAACGTCTTCGGTCTTGCGTCAACTGAACGATTTCGCCGTGCAGACGCTCAAGATAGCGCTGTTCGCCAATGCGGCGGTTGTTTTCGTCGACCCAGTTTTGACCTTGCAGGCCGATGAAGACGCCGACGACGACAATGACGAAATCGAGCGCGACGGCGGTCCAGTTCTGCGTCTTTACGTGTTCGGTGATACGGCGCAGGAGCATTATCGGGCCTCCGCAAGGTTGCTGTCGATCATCGCCTGGATCTGCCGGACTTTGCTCTGCGCCACCTTTGCATTGAAGTATCTTCCCACCTGCAACCGCAGATATTGCTCCGAAGCGGTGCGAAAGTCGGGATCAGACAAAAGCGCTGCGTAATCGGCGTCGACAACCGCGGGAAGCTCGGCGTCAATAAAGTTGAAGTCATCGTCGTCCGGCAGTTGGTAGCGGGTCGAAAGACGGGAATGACGCCGAAACGCCGGCACGAAAGGCGTCATCATATCGGTGATTGCGGCGTTCGACAGGTTGATCGTCTCCAGACTCTGGTCGTATTCAAGCAGACGAAGACGCAGCGCCTTGTCGGTAATGAGGCGTAGTTCGCCGGCGCTTTGCAGGTCGCGGAATGTGCCGGAGGGCGGCGGCGGATCGCCAAAGACGTCCCCATAACTGAGCGCCCTCATCACCGCCCCTCTCGCTTCGTCATTGAATTCGCCGGAATGGAGAGATGAGACCACAATCTGCAGATCGCCGATAACGCCCTCATAAAATCCGACAAGCTCGTTTGTGACCACCGAAATATCTTCATAATCGGAGCGCAGCTCTTCAAGAGACTGAAGGGATCGGCGGTTTTCAGCCTGCGCATCATTCCAGTTCGCCACCTGAATACCGATGAACACGCCGACGACGACAATGACGAAATCGAGCGCGACGGCGGTCCAGTTCTGGGTTTTCACGTGCTCAATGACGCGGCGGAGGATCATTAGTTTTCTTTTCTCCCATCAACAAGCCGAATGATCGTTTCTGTCACATCGATCAGGCCGGTTACGTTGTTTATGTCCTGTTTTGCGGTGAGCTGACGGGCGACAAGAATATTTTCAAGTACTGGATCGTTCGCTAACACCTCACGCGAGTTGCCAAATCTTGGCGGCGCGATAAGGGAAAGTGTTTCATCGCTTTGCCGGAAAATCGCCGCGGATGACAATTGCGTCGAAAAGTAAGGGTTTTGAAATCCATCCCGGAAATTCAACTCGTCGCTTTGCTCCCGGCGGAGTTCAGCAAGCGTTCCATCCCATTGTTCGAACGCGTCGGCAATTTCCTTATGCTTCGGCAGGGAAAGATAGTCCGACGCAAGCACCACATCGAGCGCATTGCGTTTTGGATAAATACCCATCACGCGAACCGATTGCCATAACAGGTTATCTATCCTTGAGGTTTCCGCATCGATTGATTGATCAGCGAGAATTTCACGCAGTTGCGCGATATCCTCGAATTGCTGTTCAGCGCGAGCGCGAGAATTGGTGAAGCGATCCAAATTATCATTCATCTCCACGCGAACTGCGATCAGTTGCCGGTCAAAAACCTCTTGATCCGCACGGGCCGCATTCCAGTTACTCACCTGAATACCGATAAAAACGCCGACGACGACGATGACAAAATCGAGCGCCACCGCCGTCCAGTTCTGTGTCTTTACGTGTTCGATGACGCGGCGCAGGATCATTGCGTTTCTTCCGTCACATCGCCGGTCGCCTTTACTGGGCGCCCAAACGCTTCAAGGTTTTCGCGGATGCGTTCTATCGCCAACGCCGCCATCACCGAATGATAATAGGCTTCGTCTTCCCAAGCGTAGAATCTATTGCGCAACGCCTCGTCTTCACAGACTTGCGCCAGCGGCGCCATTAGCGTGCTTTTCCGAACCATTTCCGGGCTTCCGATAACGCCTTGTCGCAGCGCGTCAACAATCTGATCCGGGCCTTCCATCACCAGCGGACCAGGCTGTACGATGTGAGAGACATCTTTCGCCGTCATGGCGGTGCGTTCATTCATGCTCATGGACTTTTGTTGCAACGTATTGAGCCTTGTCGACAACGCCATCAGGCGTTTTCGGGTGTCCGGCGTCTGGAAGGGCAGAAAATTGTCATTATTGATCAATTGGTCGAGGGCTTTTGTGTCCAGAGCAAAGCTGACCAATACGCCTGTCGGGGCAAAGGCGGCCTGCACATTGGCGTGGGCTTCGTCACCCGCGCGACAAGCGCGCAGATCCTCGATCGCCTGCTGAACGAGGGGAAGACTTGTTTCAACTGTTTCTCGAGTCGACTCCAGCGATTCGAGATTGGTTTGCAGCTCGACAATTGTCCGGTCGAACGCTTCCTCATAGATTTGATGTTGTTGACGCGAGGCGTTCCAGTTGCCGATCTGCACCCCGATAAACACGCCGACCACGACGATTAAAAAATCGAGCGCAACCGCCGTCCAGTTCTGCGCCTTGACGTGTTCAGTGATGCGTCGGAGGATCATTGCTCGTCCTCATGGGTCACATTGAGGCTTGCATCGACGGCGTCGTGAAGGTCCGCGAATACCTGTCGTGAGCGTAGATATCCGCTCCCGAATGAATCGACGAAAGTGGTTATGTTTTCACCGACGGCATTGAGAAATGCGCTGTCTTCCTTCATGCCCGCAACATCGCAAGTGTAGACAACGTCAAATCCATCTTCATCCAAAGGGTCGTCGATGGGTACGATGGCGTAAGTAATGAGTGCAGGGAACTCCGTTGATAATTCATGCCGGAGCGGTCTTAAGTCGTCGAGCAGGCTGTCCGTGATCGACTGGCGCTCTAAAAGCGCGCTTATAGCAGTTAAAATATCGTCATTGGTGATGAGATTGAGGCGGCCCGTCGCCAATAATTCTTCAATAATGGGAACGCTGATTCTCTGCACAAAAGGCCAATCGGAATTGCCCAATGACGTGCATTCCGCGGAAGTCAGGGTTTGCCGGTCAATCTTTTCGAAAAGCACTTTTCGGGCCGTGTAAAGGCGTCGCAAATTTTCGTGTTCCGCGTCGGTTATCCGGCTGCGTGTCGCCTGAACTGATATCAGCTCTTCATGCAGCCGCTCAAGAATGCGACGCTCTTCGCTGCGGGCCTGGCGTTCCTCGTTCCAGTTATTGACCTGCAAGGCGATAAGCACCCCGAGAATAACGAGTACAAACTCAATAAGGACGGTGGCCCAGTCCTGGCGCTTCAAGGCGGATGCAATGCGGCGGAGGATCATTTCTCGCGCTCCGCAAGCAAGGCCTCAAGAATACTTTCCGTCGACTTTTGGTAGATCTGCAACGAGATAATTTTGATATCGATATTACTCAAATGGCGCCCAAGCTCACGTTCCATTGCGTCATAATCCTGCAGCGCCAATAATGATTTTTGCAACAACGCCGGGTCCGCATTCAAGCTACACTCATCCGTCAGATCGACAACCAGGGAGCCATCTTCCTGCAAAATGAATTTCTCCTTGCATTTTTCACGTATGAGCGCCTGCAACCGGTACGGCATATAAATCCGAAGATTCGAACGATAGGGCGTCGTCTCTTCATGAAGGCGCTCTGCGTTTCCTAACGTGAGGTAATACGTCGCCAACAGGCTGCGCAGCTCGGCGTCAGGAATGGCGCTCGCAATTCCGGCGCCAAGCAGTTCGTTATACGTTGCTCTTTGTGCTGTGTAATAACGAATTTGAGACGCTTGGTAGGCGTCAATAAAGAACGTCTCGCTGGCCTGTAGCTCCCCCGCTTCCAGTCTCGCCAATGTCGCGACGCCGTGACGTTTGACCTGATCATAATACCCGGCGAGTTCGGCCTGCATTTTCTGTTCAGCGCGCAGATCGTCAATTAGGCGATCGTAATAGGTCTGTGTAGTCTGGTTAAGGCGACGCGCCTCATTCCAATTCGCCACCTGAATACCGATGAAGACGCCGACGACGACGATGACGAAGTCGATCGCCACTGCCGTCCAGTTCTGGGCCTTTACGTGTTCGGTGATGCGGCGCAGGAGCATGGCGGCCTTACCCTCGCTTCCGGCCGGCGACGATGCTGAGCGGCGAGGGCGTGGCGACAATCTCTTCCAGTTCGAACCCGGCGGCCTCGAACAGCGCGCCAAACTCGGCGGCTGTGCGCTCGCGCCCGCCGGCCATGACGAGCATGTTCACATCCATCCATTTGCCCATGTCGAATTCCGGCGTTTCGGAAATCACCGATTCCACCACAGCGATGACGGCCCCCGGTTTGGCTGTCTTCGCAATGTTTTTCAGGATGGCGAGTGACTTTTCATCGTCCCAATCATGCAGGATCCAGCGCAGGACATACGCGTCCGCCTCCGGCGTTTCGGTAAAGAAGTCGCCGCCGCGCGCTTCCATCCGGTCATGCGCGGGGGCTTGCGCGACCGCCTGCGGCTGGTCGAACAAAATACCGTTCACGGAAGGATTTGCGTCGAGGATATCAATGAGCTGAGAGCCGACGCCGCCGCCGATATCCGCGATCACGGGGAACCGGCTCCAGTCGTAGGCGCCGGTGACCGCCGGGGTGATCGCAGCGGCGAGCGCGCGCATGGCCTCGTTGAAGATGGCGCCCTGTTCCGGGTTGTCCTGCATATAGACCCAGCTGTCCCGCCCATGTTTTTGGTCAAAGCCGGGCTCGCCGTTGTCGAGCGCGCGCATCAGGGCGCTCCACCCGTCGCGCACCATGCCGTCGGAACTCAAGGTGAGGCGGATCCACGCCCATTGCGAACCCGGCGCCTGCCGGCGCAGGCATTCGCTCGCGGGCGTGTTGGCGAAAGTCTGCGGCGAGACTTGTGTGAAAATCCCGGTGCTTTCGAGCGCGCGCAGCAACCGGTAAAGGCTGGGGGCGTGCGCGCCGGCGCGCGTGGCCATGTCGTCCACGTGCAAGGGACCGTCCGCCAGCATGTCGGCGAGCTCAAGCTGGGCGGCGGCGCCCACGGCGCAGCCCTGCCAGTAATTGGTGACGATCTGTAATATCTGTTCCTGCGGCGACGGCGTTGTCATGGTTCACGTTCCCTTCATGAGAAATCTGTTGACCTGCGCGCTGACATTGCCTGCGCGGCGGGGCGGTCTTTCGCTTTGTGCGTGTCGTTGATGCAGCGCTGGCGCATTATTCGGACACCTCCGGCGCCGAGAGGCCGCGCGCTACGGCGTGAAGTTTGTTGTAGTGTTTCGCCAAAAAGTCGTCATCGGTGGACTGGATGATCGGATCGGCGATCTCATAAAGCCGCGTGCCTTCCCACCCGACCGTGTTGGCGTTCCACCAGGCCTTGGCGTAACGGCTGCCGAAATAGAACCGGGCGTTGTTCAGAATGTGTGTCTCGACCCGTTGGCGCGAGGCAAGGCCGGCGTGTTCAAGATCGAGAAGATAGTCGAACTGGAATTGTATATTGACGAACATGGCGTCAAGCCGGCGGATATCCTCAAGCGTTAATGTCTCCGGCGCGTAAATTGATTTCAGTTGAATCTCGGCCAAGTCCGATGTCGTCAATTTGAATTCGGAATCCGCCTGCCACGAGGAAAGCTGCCCCTCCATCCCGATGCGCGTGAGCGCCGCGTTCTGGCGGACCTCGATGATCAAAATGATCAGCCCCAGGACGACGCCGATATTGGCGCCCAGCATCAGCCATTTGTTCACGCTGTCAAAGTTTATATTTCTCGTCATTCACTGGCCTCGTTTAAAATCACCTGCACAAAGAAGAAGATCGAAACGCCGATGGTCCACAAAAGGCCGAGGTGATAGATATTCGATGCGTAGGCGGGAAAAAGGCCGAAACCGAGCGCCAGTTTGGCGCCGATCACCGGGATCGACGCGATGCAGACCGTGATCTGGATAGGCGGCATCTTCTTGAAATCGCCATAACCGCTGAGGAAAAAGACGTAAATAAAAAGATGATAGGCGCCGAAAAGACCGCCGAGAATGCGCCAGCCAAGCTCGCTCGCAATCGGCAGTCCGAAAACAAGGTCCGGTAAAAGCGCAAAGGCGAGGGTGCCGATGCTCGATTGCAAAAACCCGAGCATCTGCCGTCGGGGCAGGCGCGCCAGCCGGTCCTGCATGACAAGAAGAATGCCCACAAAACCGGCGAGCCCCGCCGCAATCTGCGCAATCACGCGAAAGGCTTCAAATTCCATGGCGCCGCTCCCGGTCCGAAGCCTAGTCGCTCATAACCGCGGCATGCTCCGCCGTGTCGGTATATTGCTGGAAGGCGACGATCTTGCCGTCCTCCACCGTCCAGGCATGCGCGAACGGCGCGTCCATTGACTTGCCGGTGGCTTTATAGGTTCCGCTGTACCGCCCGAAGACAATCACGCGGCCGCCTTGCGTCACATATTCCTGCGGCATGGCGGCAAAGCCGTCCCATTCTCCGCCGAGGCGCGCAAAAAGACCCGTCAACACCGTTTCCGGGCCCACATAAGGGTTATTGTCCGCATAAGGATTGCCTTCTGCTTCATTCCAGACAATGTCCGTCGCCATGGCGCCGGTGACCGCGTCCATATCGCCGGCCGCAAAACCCGCATAAACCTGTTCAACAAGCGCTCTCGCTTCGCTCCCGGCGGTTTGATCGCTCGACGGCGACGAGCACGCCGCAAGGCCGACCAGCCCGATCATCATCAATATAATTCGCACGCACATTCCCCTTCGTTGTGTTCGCCCCTCGCGGGCGCGATTCCCTTTTAAAGCTGTACGCAACAAAAAGCGGTCAACGCCGGCGGCATGTTTCAGCCGTGCGGATACAGCGCAAGCCCGCGCCTGTTCGCGCATATTGTCTGAAAAGCCTGTGCATTCTCGCCCCGTCGCCCGATTACGGGCTATAGCACGGTTTTTCGCAAGTGGCGACCGGCAAGACGCGGGGGCCAGCGACCCGCCCCAAAAAAACGCCGCCCGTCATGAACGGGCGGCGCTGTGCGGATCGGTGGAAGGGTGTGGCGATCCGCGGTTTCTCAATGCGCCGCCCGCGTCGCGGGGGCGCCAGGTCTTAGAGATTGCTTCCCACATTCGGCGGTACGTAGAAGGACTGGTTGGAAAAGCCGATCCGCGTGCAGGCCTGGGTTTTCTCATTCCAGCTGAAAGAAACATAGCCGTAATCGGCGCTGGCTTCGATGGCGTCGAGCAGATCTTCGTTGTCGGTATTGCAGAATGCGCGGTTGCCCTTGGCGTCTTCGGCCTGACAGAAACCGAAGGCGATGGCGCCGCCGGCGCCGTCGTCATATTTACGCACGCCACAGCCGATAAATTCATTCTTGTTCGGCGCATAGCGCGCGCTCAGCATGTCGCCTTGCGCATAAAGACTGGCGAGATTGACTTCGACCGGCAGGGGCTGCACCATCCCGGCGATAGCGGCTCCGGAAAAGGCGGCGAAAACGGCCGCGCAGCTCAGCATTTTCTTTGAAAGTTTCATTTTAGCGTCTCCCTCTTGTTAAAAAACGAATGGTTTAGGCGTCGTCGTTAGAGTCGGGCGTCGGCGTCGCCGCTGGCGATGGTTCTGGCGAGTTCGGACAAGGCTTCGCGGCGCTCTGCCGGCGGTAATTGTGCAATGACGGATTCAACTTGCGAGATTGCCGCATCGCCGCCGCCGGATGCGCGCAAGTATGACAGTTCCTGTGCGAATTGCGTTTGCAGGCGCTGGACTTGCGACGGCGAGACGGCCTGCGCAGCGGCGCCCGTGCGGACGGGCGTTGTCCCTTGCGGCAGCGCCGCCAGTTCGTCGCGAAAGATGGCGCGAATATCTTCTGCATTAAGGCCGGGTTGCGCCTCGCCCGAGAGCGCCGGCTTCGCATTTGCAGCGCGGGCCTGCGCCGTCCATTGCGTGTTGCGATGAGCCATACGCCGCTCTGCGGCTTCCTGTTCTGCAGCGGCGGCGAGCGCTATTTGCGCAACTTCATCGGTGCGCGCGTCCACAGCCATCATCCGCAGACACAAAAACGCCAGTAAAACGGTTTGAAACACGCTAAGGCTCGCCAGAAATTTCATGGTTCTCTCCCTGATGACGCCTTGAATTTAGCGCAAGGCCGCGGCCGCGCGGTGTGACGCAGAACACATGCCGGGAGATGATTTTACACTTCGCGGCCGCCTAGTAAGGAGCCGTCAGGTCACGTTCCGGCGGGCCCGGGCAGGGCGGCGACAATATTGCGCGCAAAGGCTTGCGCCGCACGGCGCGTTTCCGGCGCGCTTACTGCCTGACCGGGCGCATACAAAAAGCCGCCCCAGCGCATGTTGAAATACCCGGCCGTATCTGCGAAGGGCCGCGTAAAGCTTTCCGGCGGCGCGGGCGCGCCGCCCGTCGCCACAACGAACATCGCCTTGCTCGCGAGCGATTTGCCGATGGGTTTGTAAACGCCGGTGAGATCGGTCAGGCGGTCGAACACAGTTTTCATCTGCGCGCTCATGCAATACCAGTAGACCGGGCTGGCGAAAATTATAGCGCCGGCGGCGCCCATGCGTAGGGCCAGCGCGTGAAAATCATCATCCCTGAAAGCGTGTGTGTAGGAATAAGGACCGATCGTCAGTGTCGAGAGGTCGATCAGCGCAGCATTGTCAAAATGGCTGAAGACAGCTCGCGCCAGCGTTGCGGTCGCGCCGCCGGGCCGGGAAGTCCCCAGGACGCCGAGAATTTGCGCGTGGCCGGTCATACACCGGCGCCCCTTTTGCCCGGCGCAGTCATCGTTGCGTCCGTGCGGACTTCGCTCTTTCGAAAATCCGCCGGAGATATTCGGCGAGTTCGCCGCCGTCGTTACAGGTTCGGTGCGTATGCATGGCGCGCCCTATTGATAAAGGTTTTTTTCTTCGGGTTTACCGGAAAAATATTCCACGAACTCAAACTCAAGGCCTTCTTCGTTGACGTAATAGATGTTGCGCCGGTGGGGGTGATCCTCACCCTGATGATCCGGCGCATAACCGGCCTTTTCAAGCCGCGCCATGACCGCGTCGAGGTCGGCGACCTCGAATCCGAAATGCGCAAGACCCGGTTCTGTCCCTTGCAGGTCGCGATGGCGCCCCCGCGCGGCGGCGGGAAGCCTGAACTCGTTGAGGGTCAAGTAATTGGCGTCGTCGCCCACATGCGCCCAGCGGCGCGGCGCGCCCGCCCATTCGCCGCCGCCTTGCCCCCGGATGCGCCAGTCCGGAAACGCCGTCATGAGAAAATGCGCGGTGCGGTCAAGATCGGTGACGATGACATTGACATGCTCCAGCCGCTGGGCGGCGGGGCTTTCGGTGGTGGTACGAGATGTTTCGCCGGTCATGGATTTCACTCCCTATTTAAGAAAGAATAATCTTTCAATAATACCCCTTGTTTTTGAAAGCAATAACTTTTAAAAAGATCACATGAGCAAAATATCGAATGCGACAATCGGAAAATCCGATACCGGCGGGCGCGCGGGCGGAAGGGCGACGCGCGAACAGATCCTGGAGCTGTTGAAACGGCGCGGGGCCCAATCGGCCGGCGCGCTTGGGCAGGCGCTGAAAGTGACGGCCATGGCCGCGCGCCTGCATCTGTTCGAACTGGAAGAAGAAGGGCTGGTTGAATCCTTCGCCGAGGCGAAGGGGCGCGGGCGGCCGACAAAGTTCTGGAAACTGACGCAAGCCTCAGCGCGGATATTTCCCGACGCGCACCAGTCGCTGGCGGTAGAGATGATAAAATCCGTGGAGGAACTGTTCGGCGTCGAGGGGCTGGCGAAAGTCGTGAAAAAACACGGTAACATGCAGCGGCGCGTCTATGGCGAAAAGCTGTCAGGCGCAACAACGCTCGGCGAGCGCGTCAAACGTCTCGCCAAAGCGCGCACCGGCGAAGGCTATATGGCCGAAGCGAAGCGGGACGGGCGCGACTGGCTGCTGATTGAAAATCATTGCCCGATCTGTTCGGCGGCAAAATCATGCACCGGGCTTTGCGCGGGCGAGTTGAAAGTCTTTTCCGATGTGCTGGGCAAAGATGTGCGCGTCGAGCGCGAGGAACATATTCTTTCAGGCGCGCGCCGCTGCGCCTATCGGGTGCGGGCGAAATAAAAAACGCCGGCGCGCGATGTTCAGCGGCGCCGGCGAATGGTCATTGTTTGTCTGTCGCCTGTCAGGCTTTCGCCGCTGCGGCTTTTTTCTTGCGCCTGCCGGCGAAGCCAAGCGCGCCGAGCCCGGTAAGCAACAGGGGCAGGGCGGCGGGAACAGGCACTTCGGCGTTAACGCCGCCCGCCAGCGTCAGATTGTCGAGACTGAAGGTCTCGCCGCCAAAGGGCGCCGCGCCCGGCGTCAGGACGGTTCCGGCTAGCGTCGTGAAAAACACCGAGGAAAAATCCGCCTCGCCGATAATGCCGAAAAACCCGGCGTCCGAGCCGACAATATCGCTGATGGAAAATTGTGTCTCGCCCGTTCCGTCAAAATCGCCATTGATGAACAGGGAGCTCAATTCGGAAAAATCCGCACCAAAAGCGGAAACGCTTTGCGGAAAATCGAACGTAATGTTTCGAAAATCGTCGCGCTGGACAAACCCGTCATAATCGCCGTTGCTGACGCGGTTCAGCGTCGGGGGGACGCCCGAACTGGATTTCGTCGCGACAACGCCGGAATCGAACGTAATGCTGTCCGCCGTCGCAATGTCGTTGTCGAAATCGTCAGTGACGACCGAGCCGCTCAAGGCGGCTTCGAATGCGCTGCGGTCCGTATAGACGACCGCCGCTTGCGCGGGGAGCGCCGTTGCGGCGAGAACGGCGATGCTTATGCCGCCGATTATTATTTTCAATGATAACTCCTGATACTGCTACATGAACAGTAACGGGAGCCCGGCGCGAATAGTTTCAAAAACAAGGGAAAAACTTTTCACCCGCGTCCTAACGACGCCCATGGGTCAAGCAAGCTTTCCTGTTTTGTTATTCCGCCGGCTTTATTCCTCCATGGGGCCGCCAAACGTCTCGGCGAAGAAGTCGCCTTTTTTCCAGAGCGGTCGTTCATTCATATTGGCGACGCCGCGCGCGATCTCGTAATTCACCTGCGCGAAGCGCCGCAGCGCGTCCCAGTTCACCAGTGAAATTTCATCGGAGGGCTGGTGATAATGCTCCTCCAGAAATGTCTCTTGCGCTTCCTGGCCGCCATTGGCCCAGCCCAGATCGATATTGAGCGCCGGCACGCCTTCCTGCACGAAGGAATATTGATCGGAGCGGGTGAAAAAGCCCTGTTCCGGCTGCGGGTCGGGGCTGAGGGTCAGCCCGGCGCGCGCCGCCGCCGCCTCGACGACGGGAAACATCGTCGAGCGTTCGCCGCCAAAGGCGACAATATCCGTAAACGGATAAGTCAGGATCGCCATGTCGAGATTGATGTTGGCGACAATGCTTTGCGCCGGCACGGTGGGATTGCGCGCGAAATATTCAGAACCGACGAGGCCTTTTTCCTCGGCCGTGAGCGCGATGAAAATGACCGAGCGGCGCGGCGGATCAAGCGCGAGCAGCCGCGCGACCTCAAGCATTGAGGCCACGCCCGATCCGTTATCGAGCGCGCCATTGTAAAGCTCGTCGTCGCCTTCTTCGTCTGTGGGGCGAACGCCCATATGATCGAGATGCGCGGTCAGGACCACATATTCGTCCTTCAGCGCAGGGTCCGAACCCGGCAGGACGCCGACGACATTCGGGCTCTCCAGCCGCTCGTGAACGGATTGCGTTCTGATGCGCGCCGTAACGTCCAGCGGAAAACTTGGCGGGTTCCCGGCCTCGCTTTCGGCGGCGGCGAGGATCTCATCGAACGGAACCGGTCCGTTCGAGAGCAGCTTGCGCGCCCCTTCGAGGCTGATATTGCCGCTGACGATAATGTTTTCGGCGCGGCTGAACGGCTCGCCGCGCGCGTCGATCCAGGTCATGGAGGAGCCGGTACCGGCCCGCGCCGCGGCGCGCGAGAAGGCGTAGCGCTCTTCCAGCGCCGGCGTCCAGACGCGCAGGACGCCGATTGCGCCGCGCTCCGAGGCGCGTTCCGCGCGCGTCGAGCTGTAATGGGCGCGCTCCTCGCTGTTCAGAAATTTCGGCGCGCCGGAAAAAACCGCAACGATCTTGCCGTCCACATCAAGGCCTTCATAGTCATCGCGTCCATGCGCCTCGGAAACGAACCCGAAACCGGCGAATACGACCGGCGCCTCGATATCGACGTCGGCGTCCTTGTAGGACGGATTGACAAGATAATCTTCGCCCCGCTTGAAACGGCGCGGCGCATCCCGCCCGGAAAGGCGCATGCTGGCCTTGTCCGCATCGGCGGAGAAAACTTCCAGCAGCGGCGTTTGCTGATAATACGTCCCGTCGCCGCCGCCCGGTGAAAAACCGAGCGCGCGATAGCGTTCCGCCACATAAGCTGCGGCGAGATCGTAGCCGCGCGTTCCCGTCGCGCGCCCTTCCAAGAGATCATCGGATAAAAAGCGCATATCCGCTTCCAGCCGGCCGGCGTTTGCGCCCGTCTGCGCCGCTGCGCCCGCCCCCTCGTCCGTCTGCGCCGCCGCGCCCGTCGCCTGGGAAAAAACCATCGCCAGAACGCAAAATCCGGCCAGTCTGCGAAAATGCATAGGAGCGCCCCTCATGTCAGTGAACCTGCAACGTTATGATGAGTTTTCCGGTGCGGCAAGCACGCTTCACCCCGGCAAAGCCTCACTTTATCGTGCGCCGGCTCAAGCAGCGAGAATAAGGGATCACGCCAGCGGCATCGCCAGCGTCACGACAGTTCCATTTTCATCTGTCTGCTGATCGATCTCGCCGCCGAGCAGTGCGGCGTAATGCCTGACCAGCTCCATGCCGATCCCCGTGGATGAAGGCTTGACCCTCGCCGCGTCGAAACCGGCGCCGTTGTCGGCGATTTTCAGGATCATCTTGTCCGGGAATGTGTTCAGCGTGACATCTATGGCGCCTGTTGTCCGGCCTTCAAAAGCATGTTCGCGGGCGTTTGTGATTAATTCCACTGCGATCGCCCCTAGCGCGATGGCGTTGTCCGCTGGCACTTCATGCCTGTCCAAAGCCGTGTTGCAAGTAATATCGGCCTCGGCGGAACCCGCGCTCAACTCGTCTATGGCGTCACAGAGTTTTTGCAGATAGGCGCCGGCGTCAATGACGCCGCTGT
Source organism: Hyphococcus sp. (assembly GCF_965228385.1). Classification (GTDB taxonomy): domain Bacteria; phylum Pseudomonadota; class Alphaproteobacteria; order Caulobacterales; family Parvularculaceae; genus Hyphococcus. The sequence goes on from NZ_OZ245810.1 coordinate 3,748,972, forward strand.
CGGCGCTGCGCAGCATCATCTCGTAAAGCTTCGCAAAGCTTTCCAGCCGCGCGCGAACGCGCTGCAGCGGCCGGCGCAACGCCTCGTCCTTGATCCGGCGCTCTTCGAGGCGCACCATGGCGATGATTGTCGCGATATTGTTTTTTACGCGATGATGCGTCTCTCGCAGCACCGCGTGTGCGTCCTCGACCTTGGTTTCCAGCCGTTTTCCCAGTTCCACCGTCTTCGTGGTTTCATGGCAGATGACGAGCACGCCGCCGACGCGGTTTGCCGCCTCCGGCGCATGGATGGGGCTGTAGCTGTAGGTCCAGTAGATTTCGGGCCGCTCGCCGTGCCGCCAGGTGGAGACAAGGTGGTTTTCGTGCCAAGTGGCGCCTTCGCCGGCCATCACCTGATCGATCTGCGGGCCGATGATATCCCAGATTTCCGGAAAGACATCGCGCGCCCGCGCGCCCAGCGCCGACGGGTGCTTCTCAGGCCCGAAAGAGCGCGAATAGGCGTCGTTGTAAAAACAGAAAAGCTCCGGCCCCCAGAATATGAATATCGGGTGTTCCGTCGTCAGCATCAGGCGCACGGTGATTTTCAGGGCTTGCGGCCAGTGGCCGGCCGCGCCGAGCGGGTGGGCGGTCCAGTCAGTCTCCCGCATCCGGCGCCCCATCTCGCCGCCGTCATCCAGAAAATCTGTTTTGTCTGTCATTCTTCCGCAATGCGGTTGTCCGCAAAGCCCCTAGAGCCGCGAATTTAAGTCCGCGGATATCCCCCTTTTCGATATTTTTCCCTATAAATTTCGCGATTGCAATCGCAAAACGACTGGTAATACGTACGTCTGTTAGCACTTGCGCCGCATATCTGCTATTGCCCCGTTCTAAAGTAGCCATTTCGAGCAAACATGCCGAACACGCCAGCAGAAAAACCGTTCTGGGAGCGAAAGCGATTATCCGAGATGACCGGCGCGGAGTGGGAGTCGCTGTGCGACGGCTGCGGGCGCTGCTGCCTTTATATTCTGCATAATGAGGAAACCGGCGACGTCTTCGAAACCGACGTCGCCTGCAAGCTGTTCGACGCGAAGCGCCGCCGCTGCACCGATTACGAAAACCGCGCGTCGCGCGTGCCCGACTGCGTGCGGCTGACGCCGGAAAACGCCGGAGACTTGCATTGGATGCCGGAAACCTGTGCTTATCGCCGCCTCGCCAACGGCAAGCCCATCCCCGACTGGCATCCCCTGATCACCGGCGATCCGAAATCGGTCGAACGTGCGCGCATCGCTGTCTCGCCGGACCTGATCCCCGAAGACGAAATCGACGACAGCCTTCTTGAAAGCCGGATCACAAAGGCGCGATAGCCTTCTCCGCCGGCGCGTCTTGAGACAGAAACCCGCGATTCTCATCGCGGATTTTTGCGGCGGCGTCATCATAGAGGAACGGCAAAAAGGCGTAGCGCGACCCGCGCGTCATTTTCGACACCTGATGCAAAAGCGAGCAGGAAAAAATCACCGCGCCGCCGGCCGGCGGTTTAAAACTGCGGGGCCCGTATTCGGGAAAGCAGATTTCTCCGCCCTCGAAATCGTCATTGAGATTGATCGACACGGCGAAGCGGCGGTGCGCCGTGCCGCGCGTGGTGTTGTCGCGATGCGCGCGGAAGTGCCCGCCTTCCGCCGCCGAATAACGGGCGATAATATTGCGCTCCATGCGCGTGACCTTGAACTGGTGAATCTTTTCGATCTCCGGCACGATGCGCCGGATGACGCGCGCCTGCACCAGCCGGATCAGTTCGTCATCCTTGATGTAATAATCCTTGCGGCTTTTATGCCTGTGGTCATGCACGCCGACGGTCTTGTCCCCGACATCGCGCATGAACCCGGATTCCTCGCCGCCATTGGCCTCGTAAAGATCGATCAGCTTACGGCATAATGGCTGTTCGAAAATGTCGCGCAGGAAAATGATCGGCGCCTGCAGGACCGGGCCGGCGAACGCTTCCGGCGGCGGCAGCGCATCGAGCAGCGCGTTCAGTTCGGCGATGTCGGCGCCGTCTTTGCGAAAAGGGATATTGCGGATGACGCGCATGGAAGGATCGATCACGATCCAGCGCGGCGCGTAAGTTTCATTCTCGCCGAGCGCGCCGTAAAGCCGGGAGACGCGCTGATCGAAATCCCAGAAATAACGATAGCCCGGATAGGAATCGGCGAAGCGTTTTTCCGTTTCATCGGTCGGATCGATGCTGACGCCGAAAAACGAGCCCCTGTCGTCATTGAAAAAGTCCGCCCGCGCGCGCGCCGCCTTTATCGCCGCCGCCGAAGACGCGTTCCCGGCCGAGCCGAACAGGCACAGAACCAGATAACGGCCGGCCGCCGTGTCGAAAACATAACGCGGATTGGCGAAGGAGCGCTGCTGAAACCACGGCGCCGGATCGCCCGGAAAAACTTGTCCCATAACCGCCCCTGCCGGCCCTCCAGAAAATGTTGAAACCGGGGACCGTTTTATCGCCAATCGTTCCCAATGGGTATTGTTTTTTACCCAGCGCGGACACGCGTTTCGCCCGACTCATCCGGGAACCTCATCCTGAGGTGCGCGCCCGAAGGGCGGGCCTCGAAGGATGTGATGCGAAATCGGCGTTCGCCGCACATCCTTCGAGGCTTTTGCTGCGCAAAAGCGCCTCAGGATGAGGAATTCATTTCAGGAAAATGAGGTGAAACCGGATGATCGCCAGGATTTGTTTAGCAGGCAAAACTGATGACGCCAGCAACAACTATGATCAACACGAATAAAAAGCTCGCAAATGCGCCTTCATTCGGAAGCCCTCTGAAACAGCAGCCGTGACGGGTGTTTTTTATACCCCAATAACGCGAATCGCATCTTCGAAAATACAACATATCTGTTGAATTCTTCAATATTTCCCAGTGATGGTGGATAGATATCCACCCCCTGCCGGGGCGCCCCCATAATGCGCCCCATGATGACAAACGAACTGAAAAACCAAACGCCGCTAAACGCGCCGTCTACGGATGAAAAAAGCTGGAACCGGCTTTTCGACAACATTCGCGAGCTGGCGCTGCATCGCTCCGAAACGCTGCTCGAGGAAAAAGGCGACGAGAAAGCATTCGATCGCGGCGCAAGGGTGCTGCGCACGCTGATGAGTTCGGCGGAAGTCGCGCAGCGGATGCTCCGCAATGAAGAAAAGGAACCCGATGACAACGAAACCGGAGAGCCCGTCGTCAGCGACGAACGCGCCGCCGCGATCTACCGAAAGATCGAACGGCAAGTCACAGACATCGCTGAAAAAGAAAGCGGTGGAACTGTCGGTCGCGGAAATCCTCAAACGGGATTTTCCGGCGGTGGCGGCGACGCTGTGGAGACTCAACGCTCATGACCACCAGACAGAACCCGAAGGCGACTGGACCACATGGCTGCTGCTCGGCGGGCGCGGCGCGGGCAAGACCCGCGCCGGGGCCGAATGGGTGCGCGCCATGGCCGGCCGGCCTGCGGGCGCGGCGAACGACAACGCCGTCAGGCCCTGTATCGCGCTGGTCGCTGAAACATACGCCGACGCGAGGGAAGTCATGATCGAGGGGCCCTCCGGCATACGCAGTATCACACCCGAACCGGCGCGCCCGGTCTATGAAGCCTCGCGCCGCCGGCTCGTCTGGCGCAACGGCGCGGTCGCCTATGCTTTTTCCGCCGAGGATCCTGACGGTATTCGCGGCTATCAGTTCACGGCCGCATGGTCTGATGAGCTGTGCAAATGGCGGTATGCGGAGGAAACCTGGTCGAACCTGCAGCTCGCGCTGCGGCTCGGGGAGCGCCCCCGCCAGATCGCCACCACAACGCCGCGCCCGTCCGCGCTGATCAAGCGGTTGATAAACGCGGCGACAACCAGGCTTGTGCGCGCCTCGACCTATCAGAACCGCGCGCATTTATCGGACGCTTTTTTCACTGAGATCGCCGCTCTTTACGAGGGCACGGCGCTTGGCCGCCAGGAGCTGATGGGCGAGGTGGTGGACGACGTCGCCGGCGCGCTCTGGACCTGGAACATGATCGAGGCCGCGCGGATTACCGCCGCGCCGCCGCTCTCCCGTGTCGTTGTCGCCGTCGATCCCCCCGCGACGAGCGGCGCGGGCGCGGACGAATGCGGCATTGTCGTCGCCGGCGTTGCATATTGCGGCGGCGCGATGACCGCATTCGTTCTCGCCGACTGGTCGGCGGGCGGTTTGTCGCCCCGTCAGTGGGCGGAGAAAACCGTCGCCGCCTACCACGAATTTTCCGCCGACCGCATTGTCGTCGAGGTTAATCAGGGCGGCGATATGGCGAAGGCCGTGATCGCACAGATCGATGCGGCGGCGCCCATCCGAGGCGTACACGCGACGCGCGGCAAGCGCTTGCGCGCCGAGCCCGTGGCCGCGCTCTACGAACAGGGCCGCGTGCGCCATGTGGGCGCCTTTCCCGGGCTCGAAGACCAGATGGTTTCCTACACCGGGGCGGCGTCGTCGAAGAGTCCCGACCGCCTCGACGCCCTCGTCTGGGCGCTCACCGAATTGATGTTGAAAAGCCCCGCGCCAAAGCCCGGCGTGAAGCGGGTGAATTAGGAGTTGTTGATGTTGCGTAACACCCCCACCGTCTGCTGCGCAGACACCTCCCCCGTGAACGGGGGAGGAAAGTCCTCCCGTTTGCAGAATGCATCTTCTTCCCCCGTTTACGGGGGAAGTACCGGCGAAGCCGGGGAAGGGGGTAACATATGCCTTTAATTCCCAACCTTTTCCGCAAGGCTTCCGGACAAAAAGCCCCCGAAGCCAAAGCCTCCGCGGCAAAAGCGCTGATCGCCATGCACAGGCTCGGCGCCCCGGCCTGGACGCCGCGCGACTATGCCAGTCTCGCCCGCGAGGGATACGTGAAAAACGTCATCGCCTATCGCTGCGTGCGGCTGGTGGCGGAAGCGGCGAGCGCCGCGCCCTTGCACATTCTCGAAGACGGCGCGGCCATGGCGGATCATCCGCTGGCGGACCTGCTCGCCCGCCCCAACCCGGAACAGTCCGGCGCGGAGCTTTTTGAAAGTTTTTACGGCTTTCTCCAGACGGCGGGCAACGCCTATCTGGAAGCCGTCGCACTCGACGAAACGCCGCGTGAATTATACGTCCTGCGTCCGGACCGGATGAAGGCGCGGCCGGGCAAGTCCGGCTGGGCGGAAAGCTATGACTATTCCGTCGGCGGACGCACGGTGACGTTCACGAAACCGGATGACGGTTCCCTGTCGCCGATCCTGCATCTGAAACTTTTTCATCCGGTCAATGATTATTACGGCGCGTCGCCGCTGGAGGCGGCCGCCGCGAGCGTCGACCTGCACAACGCCGCATCGGCCTGGAACAAATCGCTCCTCGATAACGCCGCGCGGCCCTCCGGCGCGCTCGTTTACAAGGGGCCGGAGGGGGCTGAAAACCTCACCGGCGAACAGTTCGACCGGTTAAAGTCAGAGCTGGAAGACGCCTATCAGGGCTCCGCCAATGCGGGACGCCCGCTGGTGCTCGACGGCGGGCTGGAATGGCGTTCGATGTCGCTCACCCCCGCCGACATGGATTTCATCGAGGCGAAAAACGCCGCCGCGCGCGAGATTGCGCTGGCGTTCGGCGTGCCGCCCATGCTGCTCGGCATTCCCGGCGATAATACGTATTCGAATTATAAAGAGGCCAATCTCGCCTTTTACAAGCAGACCGTCCTGCCGCTGGTGAAGAAAACCGCAGCGGCGCTGACGAACTGGCTTGCGCCCGTCTGGCCCGGCGCCGCCATTGTCTGTCACGCCGCCGATATCGACGCGCTGTCGGCGGAGCGCGACGCCATGTGGGCCCGCGTCTCCCGCGCGGACTTCCTCACCGATGATGAAAAACGCGAAGCCCTCGGCCTGCCTGCGGGAGAGCGCCATGCATAGCGTCACCTTCCCGAAACCGCCGGGCGACAAGCCGCAGGAACTGCGCATCACCGTCGCCATCGGCGCTGCGGTCATCGTGCAGACGGGGCTCGGTCTTGTCTGGGCGGGCGCGGCCACCGAACGGCTTGCGCAGCTTGAACGGCGCGCCGGCGACAATGCGCAGATCATCGAGCGCACCGCGCGGCTCGAGGAACAGGCCCGCTTCATGACCGCCTCGCTGGAACGCATCGAAGGCAAGCTCGACCGCATCAACGGGGAGGGCGAATGATGGCGAAGCAGCTCGCACCCCCTCCGTCCCTTCGGGACACCTCCCCCGCAGGCGGGGGAGGAGGGGCCGGCGAACAAGCGGGGTTCGCATCATGACCGCCGCGCTCATCGCCGACATCGAAGGCTACGCCGCGGTGTTTCATGCGCCGGACCTCAATGGCGACGTGATTGCGCCGGAGGCTTTTGCAATGTCCATGCGGCCGGCCGCCGTGCGCATGCTCTATCAGCACGCGGTGGAGGCGCCGATTGGCCGCTGGACCGGCTTTCGCCAGGACGCACACGGATTATTTATCCGGGGCGAAATGCTCCTGGCCTCGCCGCGCGCGCGTGAAGTCCATGCGCTGTTGCAAGGCGGCGCCATTGACGGGCTCTCCATCGGCTACCAGACGCGCCGCGCGCAGAAAATCAAGGGCGGCCGGCGCATCGTGGAGGCCGATTTGTGGGAAGTCTCGGTCGTGACATTTCCCATGGCGCCGAAGGCGCGCATTACCCGCATTGGCGATCCGCGTCCGGAATATGACGCGCGCGATTACGCCGATGCCTTCACGAGATCGGTTCGCACGGGCGTCCCCCAGCCTCTCGAAGACGTGCGGGCCGTAACAAGGGCGTCCGGTTCTCCTCCCCCGGAACCGGACGCCTGTCTTTTCGCCAAAACCCTAACAACCGCAAAAACCATTCTATCAGTTTAAGGAGTACATCAGGTATGAGTATCGAAACCAACGCCGGCGCGCCGAATGCGGAAATTCGCGGCGCCATGCGCGACTTTCTGAATGCGTTCGAAGAGTTCAAGAACGCCAATGACGAACGCCTCGGCGCGCTTGAGAAGAAACACAAGGAAGATGTCGTCCTCGCCGAAAAGGTTGAGCGCATCAACGACGTGGTGAGCGAGCAAAAGGCCGCTGTCGAGCGTATCGCGCTGAAAAGCCAGCGGCCGCATCTGGGCCCGCAACAGGCAGGGGGGCCGGGCGCGCCAGGCGCTGTCCCCGATGAACGCAAGGCCGCCTTCATGCGTT